>DUCM01000015.1 GCA_012959785.1 Planctomycetota bacterium
GGAAATCCTGTATCAGAGAGCAGGATGTCGTCGTAGCCATCGCTGTTCACATCGCCGGCAGTGGAGACGATGGCAGAGAGGCTGACGCTCGCGCTATTGTTGATCCGAGAATTCGCTGTGTTGGGATCAGTGCCGACGATACCCCCCGCGCTTCCGTGAAAAACCAGGGCGTAGCCTCCCCCACTCCCGACCAGAACGTCCCCGTAGCCGTCACCATTGACGTCACCAGCTCCGCAGACGCCCGCTCCCACCTGATCACCGCTGGCCACGGGTTGACCCGGCGGGTAGGGCAAGATGACGCTGTCGGCATCGTCGAAGCCCGTCCCCGTGATTCCCGCTGGGCTACCCAGGAAGACCAATGCCGCGCCGCCGTTACCGGAGCCCTGATTGGGTGGAATAGGGGAGGGGAACGGGATCCCCAACAGGGGTGCACCGATGATGACGTCACCGAAACCGTCGTTATTGAGATCGCCGGCCCCCGCGACCTCGTGGCCGAGGCGACAGTCGATTTGATTGCCGAAGATAGTGGCATGAGCATTCGCAGGACCGCTGCCTACGATTCCGGTTGGGCTGCCGAGGAAAACGAACGCCGCGCCATCGACGGCGAGGGTGCCGCCAGCGATGGTGCTGTCGTAGTGATGAGCTCCGACGATGACATCTGAGTAACCATCACCGTTGACATCTCCAGCTCCGGACACGCTGTTCCCGAATTCACCACTGGCCTTGTCTCCCAGCAGGACGGCGTTGGCGGTCGAGGGATTTGTGCCGACAATGCCGGCCGAGCTGCCCAGGAAGACGAACGCCGCCCCTTCGTCGAACAAACCGTTGTCGAAGCCATAAGCTCCAATGACGATATCGTCGTACCCGTCCCCGTTCACATCACCCGCGGCTGAGACACTGTATCCAAACAAGGTGGAATCGAAGCTGCCGGACCACGGCACATTCGATTCGAGTACGGCATCAGGCGTTCCGGTGATCAAGGGATCGATGACCAGCGGATACTCCGCTCCTGTGTCGTCAATCACCAGTCGGATTCGGTCTGCTCTTTGGACTTCGATATGTGATGGAAGTGTGTGGTTGTTGCGATCCAGCGCGAACAGCGACCCGTAGGACAGGCACCGTCCACATTCGGTCGTGAGTAGGACAGACTCTCCTCTCAGCACTGCCTCTGCGCCGCGAAGTTCGAGCTCCAGCACCAGGGGGCCCTCACCATTCGAACGCTGTTCCAGGGTGAAACCCTGTTCGAGCCCCAGCATCGAGTTTTCATACCACTCGACTACTTGGGGGCGTCTGATTTCGACTCGTCCGCCTTCTGCCCTCAGTACACCTGGGCCCACTGGAGTCTGCTGTTCCCCGCGGCCTATCTGGCTCAACGAGAGATGGAAGAGGATCGGACCCCCCGGTACCGAGCGTTCTGCGACGCCAATGCCCTCTGGGCCGAAGTATGTACGTAGACCGTGTGCCCGGTTCGGCGCCTGCAATCTACCCTCGGCGAGAGTGGCATGGTATTCGGCCTCGGCGATAGCGCTGCTCATGAGGCTCCACCAAGGGCGCATTACGCCATCGGGCAATTCAATCTCACCGCTTTTCAATGCAGCGGGTTGCTGCGCTTCATCGGCTGAGGCTCCCTCAACCTGACAAGGTTCGGTGGGTTCGTGCGATTGTTGGGCGCTACAGTCGGAAAAGTTCTGAGTCGTTGCTCCCGAGAAGAGAAGGAGGGTAAGCGCGCAGCGCTTGAATGAAGTTTTGCGTATCATCGGGGATGGTTTAGGGTCGAGGAAAGCGCACGTGAGAGAGAGCCGAAGCTGCGCCGATCCAGCATTCCAAGATGATACGGGTTTTTCTCTTATACAGGTTTTCCTTCTCTTCGTGATGGAAAATGGCCAGAGCTGCAAGGTAGGAGCACTCTTTAGGATCCTAGGTTGCTCTTTGCTTTCATAACTAGTGGGGCATGAATCAGGCAAGTCCTTCGATTTCGTAGCATTCGACGGAGGATCGGCGTTTCAAAGGGCTTCCGCCACCCCCGGGTCCTTGGCGGTTGAAAGCGATTGCCGGGCGCCGGCGATGGGCGATGGGCGACCGTGAGACGAAGCCTAAGCCGGCTGCCTCAACACGTCGTGGTGGGATGCATCGTGAGGATCATTCAACGGGACGGGCTTGAATGTCGGTTGGGTCGACAGGAGTTGCGAACACATGGGACCCGTCTTGAACAAGAGCGCTGAGTGCGCTGTTGGTCAGACCCTGACTCCATTCAGACCTCGACCTCTTCGCGATAGTTCGCTCGATCATCGCGGCGAGATCGTCGGTGTTGTATGGCTTCTTCAGAATGCCCGTGATTCCCAGCGCCTTGAGCTCCTCCAGGTCAGATTCGAGGCTGAAACCGGACACCAGTACGACGGGCACGCTTGGATCAATGGCCTGCATCTCGCGAAAGGCCTCCAAGCCATTGAGCTTCGGCATGACCATGTCCAGCAGCACCAGGTCGAGATCGTCGTGCATGCGCTGGAACTCCACCACGCCCTGTTCGCCGTCTTCCGCGGTCGTGACGCTGTAGCCGAGAAGCTCGAGAATCTTTTCGGTCGAGCGACGAACTATGTGCTCATCGTCGACTATCAGGACCGAGGCACCCTGGACCCCGAGGACCTCGCGCTTACCCGCCTCGACGGCTTGATTGGGTCTCACCAGGGGAAAATACACTTTGAACACCGACCCGCGTTCAGGAGAGCTCGTCACCGTGATCGTGCCCTTGTGGTTCAGGATCGCGCCGTGGGCGCTCGATAAGCCCAACCCCGTCCCCTTGCCGGTCTTCTTGGTCGTGAAGAAGGGCTCGAAGATCCGCTGCAAGATGTCTGAACTCATGCCGCAGCCAGTGTCTGAGACCGTCACCTCGAAAAATTGTCCAGGGGTCACAGGGTCATAGAATTCGGCGCCAATCTCTTCGTCGACAGTGACCGTGTTCGTGCTTATGCACAGCTGTCCACCTTCGGGCATCGCGTCCTTGGCATTCAACAGGAGATTCAGGAGCACGTTCTGCACCTGGCTGGGGTCGCCATGAACCATCGCGCTCTGCGCTAGGAAATTCTCGCTGATTTCGATTCTCCGATCGAAGGTGGAGCGGGTGAGGCCGATGACCTCGCCGATGAGGAGGTGAATATCAAAGTCGAGACTGCTCAGCGTGCCACCGCGCGAGAAGGAGACCAACTTGCTCGTCAACTCTGTCGCCCGATCGCACGTTTTTTTCATGATCTCCAGATATTCGGCGCGATCCTTCTGGCTGGTCCTCTCGTCCTCGATCAATTCGAGGCAGCCGACGAGCCCACACAACAAGTTGTTGAAGTCATGGGAGAGGCCGCCAGCAAGTTGACCGATCGCCTCCATTTTTTCCGATTGACGGAGTCGCTCTTCCAGTCGAGCAGTCGCCGTGACGTCCCGAAACACCAGGACGACCCCATTTATGGAACCATCTGCTTTTCTAATCGGCGCGCCGCTGCAATCGACACGAAGCTCTTGGCCCCCGGGTTTCGAGCATAAGATCGATTCGCGGAAGAGTTCGACCGTGGTTGCGGTGCGCAGCACAGCATCGATGATTGGATTCTCTGAAGCGGGAGATTGAGCATTTGAAGCGAGGGTTGCCAGCTCTGTGGCGGAAGCCAATGTCTTTGAAGGGCGGACCGTGAAGACCTCATCAACCAAGGTCCCGTAACCCTGATCGCGTGTCCACCCGGTCAGTTTTTCAGCGACGGCGTTCATGCGGGTAACGCGCGAGCCCAAGTCCGTCGAGATCACCGCAACCCCGAGGCTGTCGAGCGTGATCGACAAGTCTTGTTCGCTCTGCTTCAGCGCAGCCGCTTGCGCGGAACGCACATCTTGGTCTCGGCGGAGACGACCGATGTGGAAGGCCAAAAGAACCCCAATGAGTCCAAGGAACGCGATCAGCCCGATGATCGTCACGCGGGCCGTCGAGACGGCCGGCTGCGCTTCAGCGTTCAGCGGAAGAATCACCTCGAGCACACCGCGGACATCGCCAACCCGCCAATCGGTCTTCGGAGATTCAGGGTGCGCGTTGTGGCATCTGATGCACGCATCCCGCATCAGATCAGCCGTGGCGTAGCGCAACGATTCTTTGCCCTCGTAGTGCGTAAAAGCAAAATACGGTTCAGAGGGATTCAGATTCAACGCGGCCCAGGCATCTTTCTCAAACTCATCGGTCAGCCCCCCCGCCTCCTTTCGCCATGGAAACGGGAACGGACTGTACAAACGAGCCCTAGCAGTCTTGCCTCCCTTCCCCATGCGCTCACCCAGCAGCATGCTAAAGGTCGCCGGCAACGGGATGGCGTTTTCCCTGTTGATGTAGTCATGAGTCACCTCAATTCCGGAAGAGGAAACCTGTGCCACGACTTCCGACGTGTACAAAGTACGAACCTCGCGCAAGATTTCGGATTTGGTTTTCGCGCTGTGCAGCACAACCTCCTCTTGCAAAGCTCCGTGTTCGTGCCACAGCATGGCCAGCAAGACGGTAAAGGCGCAAAGAAACATCAAGGACAGTACGTAGAAGTAGCGATCACGCAATGAGCGTTGAGCCAGATTCCGCATAGTCCTGATAGTCCGCATCGTCCTGATAGGTTGGATCACATCAAATACCTCTGCTCCGATGCAATAGTCACAGTTCCCCGCAAGAAAGTCAAATTCGGCAGCGACCCGGAGGCGCCTTCGTGCATGGAACGAACGGGGTTGGGTGCTCTTGCTGGCAATCCCTCCTGAAGCTCGAGGCCAAGACCCTGGAGGAGATTGGAATCGAAGAGCGAGAGCAGGCGCACTCGCTTGGGCACGAGTATGGTTATCTGATGATCCCCAATTGGAGTTTGTTTCTGGCTAGCCAGGCCCGAGACGCACGCATCGCGAGCGAGCGAAGATCGGACCCAAAGGCCTGAGTTGCAAGGGGCAAAAGTGCGCAGAAGCTTCAACCAAGTTGGGCACGCACGAACAAGGGCAAGACTGCTGCGGCAGGGTCCGCGACGCGCGAACAGGCATTCCGCGCCATGACCCAGAAGAGGCCTTCGTGAGGAAACCCGGAGAGTGGAGGGCCGGAAACTCTGGCGGCAACTCGCGCTCAACCGCAGAGGATAGGCGGTTCAAGGGGCTTCCTCCACCCGCGGCGCCACGCTCCAGGCCCTCAACACCCCCAGCTCCTTACGCCTCCCCCCCTCGCGCGCACCAACATCACACTCAATCCCCTCGCTAGACGCTCCAACCAGCCCCGAATTGAACCTCCCGCCGGTCAGCTAGCCCGACCCTCAAAGTCCGCTGAACTGTACATCCTCGAAGACCAGGCTCGGTGTGGCGAACCTCGCCCAGGGCAGGGGATCGGAGCCCACCTCGCTGAGCTGCTGCAGAATCACGCCGTAGTTTCCCGACACATTCATCTCGGTCAAGGACTCGGCGCGCGCGCCGTCCTTCAGGCGCTGGCCTTGAAATCCAAACGAGAAGTCACCGGTGGTCATGTTGGCGTTTCCGCCGAGCCAGTTGGTGAGCAAGATGCCGTCCTGGGTGTCGGCCACGATGGCCTCGAGGTCGCGCGGGCCGCCCTTCCAAATCAGGTTGGAGGAACCACCCGTGGTCGGATCCCAACCGAGCTTGCTGCCGTAGTAGGTGTCGATGAAAAAACTCGCAAGCACCCCCTCTTCGATGATCTTGCGCGACCGCGAAGCGATGCCCTCGCCGTCAAAGTGGTGCGATCCCAGGCCGCCCACGCGTAAGGGGTCATCGGTCCAATCCAGGAGCGGCGAGCCAATTCTCTGTCCAAGCTTGTCGGCCAGGAACGAACGCTTCTGCTGAATGGCCCCGCCACTCATGGCACCGATCAAGCGGCCCAGAAAACTCGACCCCGCTTCGGGGTGCAGGACCAGCCGCGAGCGCAGGCTCGGAATCTTGGCAGCGCCCATGCGCGTGCCCACGCGCTTGCGCAATTCCAAGCCAATGGAAGCGGGCGAAGGCAGGGCGCCGAGCTGAATACCGCCGGCGTAGTTGAAGGCCTCGGGCCGCTTGTCGCCGTCTCGAGCGCTGATCTCCCCCACGAGCCACAGAGCACCGCCCTCAGCCGTGCCGCTAAAACCGTTGGAACTGGCCCGGGCGCTCTGGGAATGACCATCGCTGACACTGGCCGTCATCGAGATGATCGTCCCGTCATCACCTTCGAGGGCCGCAGCTTCCAATTCCTGGCACCATTCGAGTCGCTGCGGCCGAGTTAGCTCCAGCAGCGCGGGATCGAGCTGTTCAAGGTCGAGCGTGCTACGGCCCTCATACAAGTCAGGCGCTGTGATTTGCCGGTGGGGATCAATTTCGAGGTGCCGAGTCAGAGCGACGGCCTCGGTCATGAACTTCTTCAGCCGGCCCGGATCGAGATCGCTGGTGGCATGGGTCGAGTAACGGCCATCGACAAAGAGCGTCACGCCCAGGCTGCAACTCCGCGATTCCTGGACCTTCTCCAGCTTATTCCCGCGCCATTCGTGCTCGAAGCCGCTGGACCAACTCAAGCCCGCCACGGCATCGTCAGCGCCGGCGGTGAGAGCCATCTCCAGCGCGCGCTGGGCTTCTTCCAAAAGCTCCTCGGGTTGCCTACTCATCGAGGCCCCCCACGGTCAGGCTGGAAACCAGGGTGGTGGGCAGGCCTTGAGAAACGGGCACGCTCTGGCCTTCCTTGCCACAGGTCCAACCGCTGGTGTCGATCTTGAGGTCGTCCGCCACCATGGTGATGCGGGAAAGGGCTTCGGGGCCATTGCCAATGATGTTCACATCCTTGATGGGCGCAGTGAGCTTGCCGTCCTCGATCAGCCAGCCGTTCTTGATGTAAAAGGTGAAGTCGCCGGCACCGATGGCCACCTGACCGTTGGTGAAGGTCTCAGCCACGATGCCACGCTTGACCGATGCAATAATCTCCTGCGCTGTGTGGGGGCCGTTTTCCATGTAAGTGCAGCGCATACGCGGCATGGGCATGTGCCGGAACGACTGCCGGCGGCCCGAGCCCGTGGAAGCCAGACCGTAGTGCCGAGCGCTCAACCCATCGTGCAGGTAGGTGCGCATGACGCCATTTTCGATCAGCGCCGTGCGCTCGGTGGGATGGCCTTCATCGTCAAAGTTGATCGCACCCCGTTCGTGGGGGTGTAGGGCTGAGTCCACCACTGTGACGCAGTCGGAAGCCACCTTTTGATTGATCTTGGTGGAGAAAATCGAGGTGCCCTTGCGATTGAAATCGGCTTCCATGCCGTGGCCGATGGCCTCGTGCAGCAAGATCCCAGAAGCGCCAGCGGTGAGCACCACGGGCATCTCCCCCGCTGGAGGCGCGCTGGCCTCAAACAGGATCATGGCGCTGTCGGTAGCCTTGCGGCAGACATCCTCGATGCGCTCTTCGGTGTAGAAACCTATCTCCTGGCGCAGGGACAAGCTGGCCTGGCCACTCTGCACTTCGCCATTCTTCTCGGCGCTCACCGACACGGAGATCTGACCCATGGGCTGGCGATCCGCCTGGGCCTGGCCACAGCTGGTGACGACCAAAATGCGCTTGTCGCTGTCGGACCAACTGACGCTGACCTTGCTGATGGCGCTGTCCAGAGCGCGGCAAGTCTTGTCGGCGTGAGCGAGGAGAGGCAACTTGGCCCCCACTTCCACATCCTCCCACTCCGATGCGATCCTGTACAGGTCGCCGTGCTCCCGGCGCGCAAAACCCTGGGGAGCCACGGCCCCGCCGCCGCGAGCGATGGAGGCCGCGGTCCGTGCCGCTTGCAGCATTGAATCCTGATCAATGTCTTCACTGTAAGCGTAGCCGGTCTGGTCTCCCACCACCGCGCGCAGACCCACACCTCGGCTGACGCCCCTCGAAGCGCTGCATATGATGCCGTCCTCCATGGAGATGGACGAGCGCAGAGTTTGTTCGAAGTACAGGTCCCCAAAGTCAGCGCCGCGGCCCATCAACTCGGCGAAGACCCGCGCGAGCAGTGCTTCATCGACGCTGAAAAAATCGTAGTAGAGAGGGTCGCAGGGATTCACGGGAATAGACGCAGGGGGGTTTGGGTGGGGCGCTCCTCTTTTTGAGAGCCTCTATTTGAGAGCCCCGACAGGCGCAGGCCATGAGTCTAACCGCCGCGGCGCCGGGGTGCAGCACCTACGCCGGGAGAAGGAAGGGGGCAGAGGCTGGGGCTCAGAATCGAAAGCGTCTCAGCCAGCGAAGAACTTCGGGATATCCACAGTAACACCCCCTGAACCAGACCGCCTTGCAGGGCAAGGCAAGCCCCGCCGAAGCGCTCCCTCGCCCTGGGCCTCTCCGCCGCACTCGCCCCGGCCCAAGTCACCGTCTGCAATTCCGGCTGCACCTCCAGCACCCTCCAGGGCGGCCCCCGGGTCTAGCACTCCGATGTCAAGTCGCAGGGAGGCTGGCAGGATGTCTCCGGCAACATCCAGCGCTATCCGCGCCTCGCCGGCCCGGCCCTGAATGACTTTCACCTGCGCTTCCTTCACCGTGCAGCAACAAGGGCGACAGCACGGTGCCCGGAACCACAATCCTCGACATTGACGGCCAGCCGCGCGTGATGAACGGTGAAGCAGACATGGGGGCCGATGAAACAGGTCGTCCCACATCCATCACCCCGCAGTAGCCAAGGAAAAGCGCTCCCAAGCTGAGAAGGGGAAAGCCATGGCGGTGGGAAGTACACTGCCCCGATGCGCTTCCTCCTCACCCTGATCGCCTGTCT
Organism: Planctomycetota bacterium; assembly: GCA_012959785.1. Lineage (GTDB taxonomy): Bacteria > Planctomycetota > UBA1135 > UBA1135 > DUCM01. The sequence goes on from DUCM01000015.1 coordinate 8,745, forward strand.
GCCTCTCATGCCCGCGCCTCGGCCCACCGCCGAAGCGCAGGTTTTTCGTTACCAGAAGACCGAACTCGAAGGCTGGACAATCTTCGTGGAGACCAAACTCGAAGCCGATGAGCCCCTCTGCGCCCAGGTCTTGAACCTCTTGCGGGTCAAGCTCTGGGAAGTCGCCAGGCGCTTGCCAGCGCGAACAGTCGAGCGCCTACGCCAGGTGGAGATTCGCATCCACGCCGACCGCGAGGGCTGTCCCGGCGGCGTCTATCACCCCTCGGAGGATTGGCTTCTGAACCACGACCTGCCCGGTGATTGGGCCCGGGGCATCGAGTTTGGCAACGCGCAGAACTTCCTCGCTTGGTCGCGGCAGCAACCGGCCATGGTCCTGCACGAACTCGCCCACGCCTGGCACCACCAGGTCCTGGGCTACGACCACGAGGGCATCCTGCAGGACTTTGCCGCCGTCCAGGCAGCTGGTTCCCTGAAAAAGGTCCTGTATGTCACCGGCGGTGAGAAGCCAGCCTACGGTCTGAATAACCCCCAAGAGTTCTTCGCCGAGATGAGCGAGGCCTGGTGGTCCACCAACGATTTTTTTCCCTTCGTGCAGGCCGAAGTCCAAGCGGACTTCCCCTCCACCGCTACACTGATGACAAAATGCTGGCAGGCTCCAGAGCGTTGAGCGAGCGAGCACTCACTCGATTCGCGGCCTCTGCCGGGGCACTTTTTTGGGCCACGGTTCCCCTGGCTTGGCTGACCGCCTGCGGAGGCTTCGGGGCCGAGGATCGCCAAACAGCCACAACGCCCAGCGCCTACGCCAAGAGCGGCCTCTGCGCCGAGTGCCACGAGGCGGAAGCTGCTGCCTGGAGCGACTCGCACCATGCGCTCGCCATGCAGACTGCCAGCGCGAGCAGCGTGCTGGGCGACTTTGATCAAACGAGCTTCGAAGACCAAGGCATCACCACCTCGTTCTTCCGGCGGGGCGGCGGTTTTTGGGTCAACACCGAAGGCCCCGACGGAGAGCTGCACGACTACGAGATCAGCTACACCTTCGGCGTCGAGCCCTTGCAGCAATACCTGATCGAGTTCGAGGGCGGGCGCTTGCAATGCTTGACCATCGCCTGGGACAGCGACGACCAGCGCTGGTTCAGTCTCTACCCGGGCGAACGCTTTGCCCCGGATGACGCTCTGCATTGGACCGGCCGCTATCAGAACTGGAACATGATGTGCGCCGATTGTCACTCGACGCACCTCTTCAAGAACTACGACGCGGGAAGCGACACCTACGACACCCGCTGGGAAGCCTTGAATGTCTCCTGTCAGGCCTGCCACGGACCCGGCTCGCAGCACATCGCCAGGGCCCGCGAAGCGGGCGAAGACTGGCAACCCGATGCCGACGAAAGCGGCTTCGCCCTGCACCTCGCCCGGGGCGCGGCAACCGCTCAAATAGAAGCCTGCGCACCCTGCCACTCGCGCCGCCAGACCCTCAGCGCTGCCGCCCATCGGCCCGGTTCCTTCCACGATGACTACGCCATCGAATCCCTGCGCGCACCGCTCTACTACGCCGATGGTCAGATGCACGAAGAGGTCTATGTCGTGGGTTCGTTCCTACAGAGCAAGATGCACCAGAAGGGAGTCAGCTGTTCCGATTGCCACGATCCCCACAGCTTGAACCTGTGGGTCGAGGGAGATGCGGTTTGCCTGCAATGTCACAGCCAAGCCGCACCCATAGAGCGCTTCCCAAGCCTGACTGCCGCCATCTACGACGCGCCCGAGCATCATCACCACCCCCAGGACTCCCTGGGTGCGCGCTGCAAGAGCTGCCACATGCCCGAGCACACCTACATGCAGATCGACGAGCGTTACGACCACAGTCTGCGCATCCCGAGGCCGGACATGACCGCTCTCTTGGGCACACCCAACGCCTGCAATGGGTGCCACACCGAAGAGAGTGCCGATTGGGCGGCCGCAGCCATTTTGGAGTGGACCGGCGCAGAGCCCAAGCCTCACCGCGGCGTGGTATTCGCCGCCGCCCGCGGTGCCCACCCGGCGGTGACCGCGCCCCTGGCTGGACTCGCCCACGACCCCGAGCAACCGGCCATCGTGCGGGCCAGCGCCATGGACCTCTTGAGCGGCTACCCCCAGGGCGGCCAAGTCAAGTTGATGGCCCTCTCGGACGACGAGCCCCTGGTGCGCGCAGCGGCCTTGAACAACCTGACGGACATTCCCGAAGCACTCTTGGCAGAGCGCGTGGCGCCGCTTTGCAGCGACCCCGTGCGACGCGTGCGCATCGCTGCGGCCCGCGCCCTGGCAGGCGTGGGCGATGAGCTTCTCGGGGGCGCCCTGCCTGCCTGCAACTCAGCCCGCGCCGAACTTATGGCTTCCTTCGACGCCAACCTCGACCTGCCGGCGACTAACTTGGGCCTCGCCCTGTACCTTGCGGATTGCGGCGACCCCAAGGGCGCCTCGCACGCCTATCTCCGCGCCCTGGAACTCGACCAGGACTTTCTGCCCGCTGTCTTCAATCTCGCCTCTCTACTCACCAGCCTCGAACGCAGGGACGAAGCCCGCAGCCTGCTCATCACAGCCCTCGAACGCCACCCCGTCCACGGCGAGTTGCACTATTCCCTGGGTCTCTTATTGGCCGAGATGGACGATTTCAAGGGTGCCCTCGAGGCCCTCCAGAGCGCCGCGCGCGAAATGCCCTTTCGGGCACGAGTGCACTACAACGCCGGCCTCGCCGCGCAACAGCTCGGTCGCGTACCCGCCGCCGAAGCGGCCCTCAAGCGAGCGGCCGAACTCGATCCCGAGGCACCCGACTTTGCCTACGCCCTGGCCACTTTTTACCTGGCACAAATGCGCTACGATCGCGCCCTCGAGTGGGCCAAAAAACTCGCCAGCCTGGTCCCCGAAGCTCCCGGTCCCCATCAGCTGATCGAAGAGATCAAGCGCCAACGCAAGAGCCACTAGCATGAACCCGATCCCTGCTCCCATTTCGCCTCCCAGCCGTGTCCTGCTCGGCCCCGGCCCCTCGGATGTGGCGCCCAGCGTGCTGCGTGCCCTGGGCACGCCCACCATCGGACACCTCGATCCGCGCTTTCTCTCTATCATGGACGAGATCAGCGCCATGCAGCGCGTCTTGTTCGGCACCGAGAACGAACTCTGCATCCCCATGTCGGGGACAGGCTCGGCGGGCATGGAAACTCTGCTGGTCAACCTGCTCGAACCGGGCAGCCGCGCCCTGGTGGGTGTCAACGGAGTCTTCGGGACACGCATGGCGGAGGTCGCTCGCCGCTCGGGCGCAGAGGTCACCGTGGCGGAGGGCGAATGGGGCCGCGCCTTCACGCCCGACGACCTGCGCCGTACCGCGAACGGAGGAAAGTTCGATGTGGTTTGTCTCGTGCACGCCGAAACCTCCACGGGCGTCGCTCAGGACATGAAGGACATGCGCGCCGTGGCCGACGAGTGCGGCGCCTTGCTGCTCCTCGACACCGTGACCTCGCTCGGAGGCATGGCGGTGAAGCTCGACGCCTGGGGCGTCGACGCGGCCTATTCAGGCACTCAAAAGTGTCTCTCTTGTCCCCCGGGCCTGGCGCCAGTGACCTTTTCGCCGCGCGCCATCAAGCGCCTGCAATCGCGCTCGCATCCAGTGCAAAGTTGGTACCTCGATCTCAACCTGATCTCGAGCTATTGGGGCGGAGAGCGCGCCTACCACCACACCGCACCCATCAACATGCTCTTCGGCTTGCACGAGGCCCTGCGGCTGGCCCTGGCCGAAGGCCTCGAAGCGCGCTTCTCGCGCCACCACCAAAATGGCCGTGCCCTGTGGGCCGGCCTCGCGGCCATGGGTCTCGAACTGCCCGTACCCCGAGACGAACGCCTGGCGCAACTGACCGTGGTGCGCATTCCGCAAGGTGTAGACGACGATCGGGTACGCGGATTCCTGCTGGAAGAGTTCTCCCTGGAGATCGGCGGTGGGCTGGGCCCGCTCAAGGGCCAGGCCTGGCGCATCGGTTTGATGGGCGCGGCTTCGACCCGCACCAATGTCACCCTGGTGCTCTCAGCTCTGGCGGCCGCCCTCGCAGAGCAAGGCGCAGCCCCAGCGCATGGAGCCCTGGCCGCTGCGGCTGCGGTCTATGGCGAAGAAGGCTGAAGTGGCCGGGGCGGCCCGAGATCAAAGTTCCCAGAGGACTTCGTAGGCCTGGCTCAAGTTGAAACCGTTGCCACACGGGCTGCTGGCCGGGTCGCGGTACCACCACTGATAGTGCATCGTGCTACCCGCCGTTGCGCCGCCCACGAGGCCCACATTGGCCGTGGTACTCGTGTCGCCAAAGCCGTTGGCAAAGGCCACCTGCAAACGAATCACCGCGCCGCCCACGCAACGCAGTCCGTCACCGAAGGGAACGCCCTGGCCGCCATTGAGGGCAGCTGTGCCCTGGAAAAACAAGCCCGGTTGTGAGGGCACCGAGCCGAACACATCCAGGCGCAGGTCTCCGGCCATGAGGCTGGAGGATCCGTTGGTGGCGATCTCGGCCCCGACGAAGAAGAAGGAGTTCTCGCAACCGCGGCCCGCGATCCCGGAATTGCCGCAGGGGCAAGGCGTGCCGCTGCCGTCACCAAAGCAGAAACTGCCCGCGGCCGCAGGCGGCCCGCAGTTGCCCGAGTACAAGCAATCCACCCATTCGGGATGGTCGATGAAGGGGTTGCGATTGCCCTGGAAGGAATAGATCACATCGTTGCCATTGCGCTCGTAGTTGTCCACGGGATCGTCGGCGTGCCACTGCAAGAGCACACTCAAGAGCCCCATGTAGGCCACCGACTCGTTGCTGCCGGTGTTTGAACTGTCGATCAGGGATTCATTGTCCGTCAGGATCAGATCCGGCTCCGAAACACCGGTGCTTCCGTGGTTTCCACCTTCGTAGCGTATATCGAGGTACAACAGCGCACGAGCCACATCGCCCTTGCGCTCCGTCCAAACCTGCCAGCCACCGGAGGTAAAGGAACCAAAGGTCCAGTTCGAGTCCCCGGGAAATCCTCCGCCACCACCACCGGCGCCGTTGTTGGCCACGGTTGTTTTTTCCGAGTCACCCGAGGAGGCGTCGCGAAAAGGCTTGTTGCTGCGCGAGCTGTTGTAGCTTGAGTCGCACAAGAACAGGACATGGCAGTCGGTGTAGGGATAGTTCGAACTGTTGTCGTTTGGAAACCCGTAGGACTTGGGCCAGGTGTGCTCACGGTTGTAGTCGGCGTTGCCGCCGCCTTGCTTGGCGTAGCTCTCGTTCTTGTATACATCCAGGATGCGCGAGGAGTTGGACGGATCCTGCTGGGCCAACTCGAGGATGTTCCAGGTGTCGGTGGCCGACGAGGTGTAGGGGTAGCGCTGGTGATCGTCGATTACAGCATGCAGGCTCGAACGCAGGGCCGAGGGATTGCTCGCATCTACGCTGGTGTAGTAGCCCGGAGGCGCCTGGGCGGCGGCCGCAGTGGAGAGGGCGCAGATAGCGCATATGGAGGCTAAGACGAAAAGCAACTGGGGGATTTTCATGTCTTCAATCTAACCCACGGAAGAGGGCCTGGGGAGGGGTTCTGGGCCTTGTTTCTGGCTCACAGGTGGCTTTTTTGCACTTCCTGAGCGACCACGGGCCACCCCACGGGTCTCCCTACTCCCCGCCCGCACTCGCATGCGGACCCATTCATCCCTTGACCGGCCAGTGCCGGGAGGCTCGTTTCATGCTGCATCTCTTCTTATTGGCCGCCCTCCATCAATCCCCCGCCGCGCCCCTCTTCGACCTGCGCGGCTCCAGCCCCGGCGGGCGCTACGGCAGCGCCATCGCGGGTTTGGGCGACCTCGATGGCGATGGCCGCGGCGATTTGATCGTGGGCGCGCCCCGGGCCCTGGTGGGTGGCGAAAGGCGAGGCCGCGCCACTGTGCACTCAGGCGCCGACGGCAAGGTCCTCTTCACCTACAGCGGTAGTGGCGCCCACGGCATTTTCGGATTTTCTGTCGCCGGCGGCGGCGATGTGGATCGCGACGGCACGCCCGACTTCATCGTCGGCGCTCCCCGCGATGGATCGCCGGCGGGCACCGTGACCGTTTTCTCCGGTGCCACCGGCCAGCGCCTCTACAGCTTGCGCGGAGCGGCCGCCGGCGATGAGTACGGTACCAGCGTGGCCATCATCGGTGATGTCAACGGCGACAACCACGCCGACCTCCTGATCGGCGCTCCCAACCACGACAGCGGCGGCAGCAACGCTGGCCGGGTCTACCTGATCTCGGGTCGCACACGGGTTTCACTGGCCATCATCGACGGCGAGGCCTGGGACTTTCTGGGTACTTCGGTAGCGGCCGCCGGCGATCTCGATGGTGATGGCAAGAACGATGTCTGGATCGGTGCGCCCTTCAACGACAGCGGCAGCTTCAACGCTGGCAGCGCCTACGCGCACTCAGGAGTAACGGGAGCTCGCCTGCACACGATCTCCGGCGCCTCCGCTGGAGACCAGCTCGGGTTTCGCGTGGCAGCGGCGGGCGACATCGACGGCGACGGAGTGACTGACCTCTTGGCCTGCGCGCCCTCGGCGGATGCCACGGGTCTCGATTCGGGCTCGCTGGTGTTGGTCTCCGGCGCGAGCGGCGACTTGTCCGCCACCCACGCCGGTTGGAGTGCATCGATCTTCGCCAGCGCCGTGGCCGGAGTCGGCGACCTCGACGGAGATGGCCACCCCGACCTGCTCCTGGGCGCCGCCGCCGCCCACGGCTCGGCCGCGGACTCGGGTGCTGTGCACGCCTTCGGCGGCGCCAGCGGCAACGAGCTCTTCGCCCTCGACGGCCGGCAGGCGGGCGACTGGTTCGGCGCGGCCCTGGCCAACGTCGGCGACATCGATGGCGATGGGCAGGACGATTTCGCTGTGGGGGCGCCGGGCCACGATGACCAGGGCGAGAAAACCGGCTATGTGCGGGTTTACTCGGGGGCAGCCTTTGCCCCCTGATTGGAGTTGAGGACCCGGGGTTGGAGAATATCCCCGGGAGACGGTCACAGGATTCGGAGCTCCGCGTTCCAGGGCGGGCAGCGTAAGGTCTCACCCGGCCAAAGTTGCCCGCGTTTCCCCCTCCCTCCATGCACACTGTCATCCTCGGCAACGGCGTCAGCGGCGTAACCGCCGCCCTCAAGTTGCGCCAGCTATGTCCCGAGCGGCGCATCACGATCCTCTCGGGAGAATCGACCTACCACTGGTCGCGGCCGGCGCTCATGTACATCTTCATGGGACACATGCGCTACCAGGACACAAAGCCCTTCGAGGACTCGCTCTGGGGCCGCGAGCGGTTGGAGTTGGTGCGCGACTGGGTCACGGCCATCGACACCGACCGGCGCGAGCTGTCCCTCGCCCGAGGAGCACCGCTGGCCTTCGACCAACTCTTGATTGCCACGGGCTCCACGCCCAACAAGTTTGGTTGGCCAGGCCAGGATCTCGATGGCGTGCAGGGGCTCTGGGGGTTGCAAGACCTGAGTACTCTGAACGCAAGCGTCAAGCGCGCCCGGCGGGCGGTGATTGTGGGCGGTGGGCTGATCGGAATTGAATTAGCAGAGATGCTGCAATCGGTGGGCATCGGGGTGACTATGTTGGTGCGCGAGTCCTCGTACTGGGCCAACATTCTACCCCTCGAAGAATCCCTCCTGGTCAACCGCGAGATCCTCTGCCACGGCATTGGCCTGCGCCTCAGCACCGAACTCGAGGCCGTTCTCGACGACGGAGAAGGACGCGCCCGCGGTGTGCGCACGACAGCAGGCGAAGAAATCGCCTGTGAGATCGTGGGACTCACCGCCGGAGTCTCGCCCAACCTTTCCGCGCTTGCTGGCTCCGGCATCGAGACCGGCCGTGGCGTGTTGGTGGACAATCGGCTGCGCACGAGCGTTCCGGGTATCTTCGCCGCGGGGGACTGCGCTGAGATCCGCACACAGAGCTCCGGCAAGAACACGATTCAGCAAGTCTGGTACACGGGCAAGCGCCAAGGTGAGTTTGTGGCCCAGTCCATGGCAGGCGAGGCAACCGGCGACTATGAGACCGGGCTCTGGTTCAACTCGGCCAAGTTTCTAGACCTCGAATACCAAACCTACGGCTCGGTGGGCCTCGATGTCCCCGGTGAGCGCAATCTCTATTGGCAACACGAAAGCGGCAAGCACGCCCTGCGCATCGTCTACACACGGGAGGGAGTAATCGGGTTCGACACACTGGGGCAGAGATGGCGCCACTCTGTTTCCGAGCGCTGGATTCTCGATCGCACACCGTTGCGCGATGTACTCGCCAACCTCGAAGAGGCTCACTTCGAACCGGAGTTCTTTCGCCGCCACGAGGCGGACATGCGCCGCTCTTTCGAGAGCGCGCTATAGACGATGGACACCAAGACTCTTTCCTACAACTACGACGAAGAGGCCCTGGGCTTCCCCGCTCCAGAAGTGCCCAGCGTCCCCGCTCCGTCGGCGCCCCTTGAGCGGGTGGGGTTGGCGCTCGTCGCCTTGGGACTCTTGAGCCTCGCGGTCCAGAGCGCGGGCGGTCTGCTGTCTGGCACCTGGCCGGGCTTCTTTTCCGCCATCGGTCTACCTGCAGTGGGCGGCGCCCTGGTTTTTTGGGCGCAATACGCCGGCACGCCCCGGGGCATTCGCCACGATGGCATGTGGTTCCGAGGCCTCTCCTCCCGCGGCGCCCCAGGTTGGATGGCCGGGGTGGCCATGACCGCCCTCTATGTCGCCCTCTACTGGTATCCCGAAGTTCTCGGTCATTCCGCGAGCGGCGAACCCGCGGGACTCGTGCGCGTGGTCGACCCCTTGGCCCGATCCCTGACCGGCGCCCCCGCCTCGCAGTGGTTCCTCTACGGCGTGCTCTACACCCTGGGCATTGCCGTCTTCGGTGTGCGCATGGCGATGAAGTACCGCCACAACCGCTACCAACAGGTGCGTACCCTTTCGGTGGCCTGCTTTCAAACCCTCTTGGCCTGGCTGCTGCCCAATCTCTTGGTGCGTTTCCGCCAGCCTTACATGGAATTCAACGGGCTCTGGCCGCTCAAGTACGACTACCTGATGCCCGACAAGGTCGCGGAGTTCCAGAGTGCCGGAGGCCTTGGTCTTGCGCTGCTTGGATGGGTGCTCGCTAGCGCGCTCATCGCGACGCCGCTCCTGACCTGGTTCTTCGGCAAGCGCTGGTACTGTTCCTGGGTCTGCGGTTGCGGGGGTCTGGCTGAAACCGTGGGCGACCCCTGGCGTCAGCTCGCCTCGACCTCGACGCGAGCCTGGAAACTCGAACGCATCCTGATCCACTCGATCCTGGCCCTCGTTGTACTCGCCACCTTGGTTCTCTGGGCCCAGAGCTACTTCGGTTGGTTTGCGAGTTTTGCCGGTTCGCTCAAGCAGTGGTACGGCTTTTACATCGGCGCAGTGTTTTCCGGCGTGGTCGGCGTGGGTTTCTATCCCCTCCTGGGCAACCGCGTGTGGTGTCGTTTTGGTTGTCCCCAGGCTGCCATCCTCGGCATCATCCAACGCTTCTTCTCGCGCTTTCGCATCACCACCAACGGCGGCCAGTGCATGTCCTGCGGCAACTGCTCGACCTATTGCGAAATGGGCATCGATGTGCGCGCCTACGCTCAGCGCAACGAGAACATCGTGCGCGCTTCCTGCGTGGGTTGCGGCGTCTGTGCCGCCGTCTGCCCCCGGGGCGTCTTGCGCCTGGAAAACGGCCCCCACGGCAACCGCTTCGTCGGCGCTGACTTGCCTCTCACGGCCTTGCGCGATTCCTTCCATAGCCCGCGGGTCGAGGGCTACGAGGCGTGGGGCGAGCCTCCGATGAAGCGCGGTTGAGCGCGGGTGTCCGCGCCGAGTTTCCGGGTCCTCCAGTCCCCGGGTTTCCTCGCGAAGGCTCTCTTCTGGGTTACGGCGCGGAATGCCTGTTCGCGCGTCGCGGACCCTGCCGCAGAAGTCTTGCCCTTGTTTGTGCGTGCCCAACTTGGTTGGAGATTCTGCGCACATTTGGCCCTTGCAACCCAGGCCTTCGGGTCCGATCTTCGCTCGCTCGCGATGCGTGCATCTCGGGCCTGGCTAGACAGAAGCAAACCCCAACCGAGAATCATCAGATGACCATACTCATGCCCAAGCGCGTGCGCCTGCGCTCGCTTTTAGATTCCAATCCCATCGAGCAGTGGCTCAACAGTGCCTTCGAGACGGAGGCCAACATGCCGACCCACGCCGGGGACTGGGGGACCCCGCGGGCTGACATCCGCGAGACGGACGGCGAGTACATCATTTCCGTCGAGCTGGCCGGCTTGATGGAGAACGAGATCGAGGTCAAGATCACCGACGACCAGTTGATTGTCTCTGGCGAGAAGGTGCTCTCGAAGGAACGAGATGACGAGCACTACCACCGTGTTGAGCGCCATTACGGTGCCTTTGAGCGCTGCTTCGATCTGCCACCCCGCGTGCGCACCGATGCCGGATGCATCAAGGCGGTCTTCGACCGGGGCGTGCTCGATATTCGAGTACCCAAGACCGAGCCCCGACCCGTGGCCAAGATCCCGATCAGTTTCACCTGATCGACCTGGCCACCTATAGCCATCCGGGCGCCGGCTCAAGCGTGAGGTTCAGGACCCCGAAGGGGGTCAGGGGCTGTTTGGGCCGGCGCGATCCGTTCAGGCACGCGAGGAGAAACACCGAGAGTCGGCCCGGAGGGACCCTGGAGGCGTCTTGGAAGTGGCCCCTGGCCTAGAGAATACAGCCTGCTGTCTTGTGCGAGCCAAGGCCGGGGGCCGTTGGGAATCTGTGTTGAGTATGTTGGCAGAGAGGGCTCCCCCGCTTGACGGCATGTCGCTGTCAGGCTCCAAGGTCAACACAACCCCGGTGTCCACTGAAACGGGGGAGGGTCGCAACCTTGGGACAGCGAACCAAGGGCAATAAGCGCTTGCTGCGTGAGGCTATCGATCATGTGAGTCCTGCACGCCGACAATAGATGTGGTGCATTCGGTTCTTCTGGGTTCATCCATCATGCACTGCTGTTGACAGGCGCGTTTCACTGTCTTTAGGTGAGCTCGAGTTTCACCCATCCACCATTTCACACGGCTATCATTCTCTCTGCCTTCCAACTAGAGATCCAAGAGAGTGGCTCACGGGCCTTCGCGGCGATCCTCGGATCCAGGTTGGAACATTGAGGTAATCACGAACCCTCAAGCGGTCCAAAAAGCAGCGGAGTCGCGAGCGAGTGGCCAAGGCCATATTCTTGGACAGAAAGCTCGTGCCTCTCGCGATGATTCACGCTGATTGTCCCTGGGATTGCTTGGGTGCAACCATGCTGCCGAGGGTCGCCCTTCCAGGTCGCATTCCACGCGCAGGTCAGGCGAAACCGCCTATCGACACCGTGAGGCCCGGGTATAGGCCAAATGAAAATGGTCGGGGCGAGAGGATTCGAACCTCCGACCTCTGCAACCCCATTGCAGCGCGCTAGCCATGCTGCGCCACGCCCCGACCGAGGGAGGAAGGTTATAGGGGGTGGGTGGGGGCGCGTCAATTGTCTGGGGGGTTGGATCTTGCCCGAGAGGGGCAGGAGGCGGAGAATCTGCGGCATGGTTCGGCCCGGCAGGCAGTTGGCGAGTTGGAAAAGGGTGGTGCGACGGCGGCACCGGACCTGGATGCTGTCCATGACCTTGGCCTCCCTGGGCTGGGGGACCGTCTGGCTGACCCTGGTGCTGATGAAACTGGCGCCGGGCTGGGCACCGGGAGTCGAGCTGGCGGAGTGGATCGCCAGCGGGTTCGCCCTCGCCGGCCTGTGCTGCGGGTTCTTCACCCTGCGGGCCAAACTGGCCTGGATCCTGATCACCCTCGTGCCACTTGGCGCCAACGCCAGCCTCTTGGTCCTGCCCTGGATCATCCCCGATCCGGCGGCCTTGTTCGCGGGCTAGACAACTCTAGAGCGGCTCGCTCATGTACACCATCAAGGTGCCCGTGACCGCGGTCAGAACCGTCATCACAAGCACACTCCAAGCCACCCGGCCATGGAGCTTGCGAGTCGTCGGGTGACGCAAGGTGTGAATCCCGGTACAGATGGGCGCGAGGTAGAGCACGGTGGTGGACTTCGCCAGGAACAGATGCAAGGGGTACATCCAACCCGAGGCCTCGAGGTCGTAGGACTCCCCAAGCTGCTCGGCAAAGTAGATCGTCACCAACAGGCAGAGCACCGCGCTGGCCACGCAAGGCAAGTGCACGATGCGCTTCGCCGCACGACCGGAGACCACGGCGACACCCAGCAGTACGAGGGTCACCGCCAGAAAAACCAAGAAACCAAGGAGAGCTGTCATGCAAGTTCTTCCAGAGTGATGCCGTCCATCTCGGCGGCAAGTTCGCGGCCCATGAGATCGAGCACGGCGCTGCGCGGGTCCTTGCCCTCGAAAAGAATGGCGTGGACCTCGGAAGCGATGGGCAAGGATGCGCCTCCGAGATCCGCCTCGGGGCCAAAGAGGGCCTTGGTGGTCCAAATACCCTCGGCCACCATGTTCATGCGTTCGAGAATCTGCTCGAGGGTTTCGCCGCGGCCGATGGCTTCGCCCACGGAGCGGTTGCGCGAATGGGCAGAACAGCAGGTGGTGACGAGGTCACCAAAGCCCGCCAGACCGAAGAAGGTCGTGGCCTGCGATCCACGAGCTGCACCGAAACGCGCCATCTCCAGCATGCCACGGGTCAAGAGCGCCGCCTTGGCGTTGTCTCCCAACTCGAGCCCGTCGGAAATACCCGCGGCAATGGCGATCACATTCTTGAGCGCCGAGGCGTATTCAGCCCCCACCGGATCACCACAGGTGTAGACGCGAAAACTGTTGCCACTGAAAGCCGCCTGGGTCCGCTGCGCCAAGGCATCGTCGGCACTCGCCACCACTACCGAAGCGGGCAAGCCATGGGCGACCTCCTCGGCGTGACTGGGGCCAGTGAGCACCGCCACCGAACGCTCGCCGAGCACATTGACAAGAATCTGGCTGGGAGTCGAAAAGGTCTCGATCTCAAGGCCCTTGGTGGCCGTGACGATGGGCATGTTGCCGGGCAGAGCGTCCTCAAAACGAGCCGCCGCAGAACGCAGGTACTGGGTCGGCACCACGCTCACCACAAGGTCGGTGCCTTCGGCTGCGGAATAAGGATCGGCCGAGAACAGCATCTCGTCGGGCAACACAATGCCGGGCAGGAAGGGCCTGTTCTCGCGGTTTGCGCGCAACTGTTCGGTCTGCTCGGGAAAAGCACTCCAAAGCGTGGTCTCGATGCCATTGCGACAGAGCAGGATGGCGAGAGTCGTGCCCCAACTCCCATCCCCTAATACGAGGGCTTTCTTTACTGCTGTCTGCATCGGGATTCTTGTGAGGCGGGCTTCTCCATCGAGATCATCTTGCGCTCAGCGCTCATTCTTTTCCAGATTTTGAATCGGAGGATCCAGCGCCAGGGTGCATGCGGGCCCAGAGAGCGGTGCGCGATTCCGTGCCGGCGCGGAGCTTCTGGATGTTCGAACGGTGCCTGACCAGGATCAACCCAGCCAGGGCAGCGGCCCCCAGGACCACCGCCGAAGCCTGTCCACGCCAGAGGGCCAGGAGCGGAAAGGCCAGCCCCATGGCCAGGGAGGCCACGCTGACGAAGCCGCAGAGAAGCAGCACCACGAGCCACACGAGGCCCGCGCCGAGACACACAAAGGGGTCGAGAGCGAGCAGGGCGCCGCAGCCGGTGGCCACGGCCTTGCCACCACGAAAGCGCAAGAAGATCGACCAAACATGACCGCAGACCGCCGCCGCCCCGCACAACACCTGCCACTCGATGTGCCCCCCACCGATCAAGGCCGCCGGCACAAAGCCCTTGCCGAAGTCGAGGGCGAAGGCCAGGGTGCCCAGGGGCTTGCCGAGCACGCGCATGGCGTTGGTGGCGCCGATGTTGCCGCTGCCCACTTGGCGCAGGTCCACGCCGCGCAGGACGCGACAGAGCATCAGGCCAAAAGGCACCGCTCCCAACAGGTAACTCAAGGCCAAGCGCCAGGCGAGTTGTCCGGGGGCCTCGAAAGCCCCCGCGGCAAGAAGGTCGGTGGGATATAGAAAAGCCAACATGGAAGCTAGAGAGCCAGCCTCACGAATCGGTGGTTCTTGCGCCAGGCCTCTCGCCCAGGATACGCCCGCTGCGCCCTTCACCCTCGGCGAACCCGGCAAAAGCCCCTCGCCCAAGCCGCGAAAAGGGCCGCTAGCGGGGACCCCAGTCGCACGAGCAGATGCAGCCCCGTAGAATCCCCGCAGCCCCCAACCCGGAACCCCCTGACCCTTGCCTACCCTCGGCGTCGATACCGGCGGCACCTTCTGCGATCTCGTCCTCGTCGACGGCGACCAGGTGCGCGCTGAAAAACTGAGCGCGCACCCCGATGATCCGGCGCGCGCCGTCCTCGCAGGTGTCCGGGCTCTTGGCTGCGGAACGCAGGAACTCGCCGTGGTCCACGGAACCACCGTAGGCCTAAACGCCCTTCTCACCGGCAGCGCCGCCCCCACCGCCCTGGTGACCTGCGCTGGCTTTCGTGACCTGATCGAGATCGGTCGCCAAGCCCGGCCGGACCTGTACGCCCTGCACCCGGTCAAACCCGAACCCCTTGTGGCGCGCTCGCGGCGATTTGAAATCAATCAGCGCTCGTGGCCTGCTGCGAACGGCAGCCTCGAAACGGTTGCGCAGCCAAGCGAGGAGGAAATCGCCAAGCTGGGCCAGCGCATCTTGAAGAGCGGCGCGAAGAGCATCGCTGTCTGCCTCTTGCACAGCTACGCCGACCCCGCCATCGAAAAACGCGTGGCCCAATCCCTCGCGGGTCTGGGTCTTCCGATCACTTCGTCAGCGCAACTTTTGTGCGAGTACCGCGAGTTCGAACGCTTCTCCACGGCCATCGCCAACGCCGCCTTGATGCCGATCATGCAACGCTACCTCGAACAGCTGGCGCCCGGATTGGGCGGCGCGCAGCTCTCGATCCTGCAGTCGAGCGGCGGCACTCTGCCCGCCGAACAAGCCGCCCTCGAACCGGCGCGGGTCCTGCTCTCCGGTCCCGCGGGCGGCGTGGTGGGCGCGGCGCGGGCCGCGCGGGCGGCGGGACTCGACAACATCATCACCCTCGACATGGGTGGAACGAGCTCTGATGTGGCCTTCCACTCGGCCAGCGCACGCCTGGAAGACAGCATCTCAACCACCCAAGTCGCGGGCATCTCCATCGGCTTGCGCTCCCTTGACATCCACACCATCGGCTGCGGCGGCGGTTCGATCCTGCGCCTCGACTCAAGTGGCATCATGCATGTGGGCCCTGCCAGCGCGGGCGCCGACCCGGGACCTGTGTGCTACGGCAAGGGCCAGGACCTCACCGTCACCGACGCCCATGTGCTCCTCGGTCACCTGGCCAGCGGGAGATTCGTGGGCGGCCAGCTCGAGCTCGATCACGATGCCGTGGCGCGCGGCTTCGAAAAGCTCGCCGCGCGCCTCTCGGTCAGCGCCGAAGAGGCCGCGCGGGCCGTGCTCGAAAGCGCCCGGGCCGCCATGCGCCGCGCCATCGGCGTCATGACCATGCAACGGGGCCGTGATCCGGCAGGCTTGCCGCTAGTGGCCTTCGGCGGCGCGGGCGGCCTGCAAGCCGCGGCCCTCGCCGCCGCCCTCGACCTGCCCGGGGCCCTGGTGCCGACTTTACCCGGATGCCTCTCAGCCGTGGGCATGGCCTACGCCGACGCCATCTGTGACCGTTCGCAAAGCCTGCTCGTGGACCTCGCCAAGTGTTCCGTCCGCGAACGCCACGCCCACTTCAACGAACTCCTCGAAGCCGCCACCGACGAACTTCGCGCCGCTGGACATGCCAAGCAGGACATCGAAATCGAACGCAGCGTGGACCTGCGCTACCGCGGCCAATCCTTTGATCTCAGCTTGAGCGACGACCTCGGCCCGGACCTCGCCACCAGGTTTCACAAGCGCCACAAGGCGCGCTATGGATGGGCTCTTGAGCAGCGCACGGTGGAGCTCGTCCACATTCGAGCCCGGGCAGTGGTGCGCACGCCAGAAGCTCCCCTCGTCAAGCCGCGACGCAAACGGCTGCCGGCGGGAGCGGTGATCGGCGAACGCTCGGCCGATTTCGGCCAGGCCTTCCCAACGCGCGTGATCGACCGCGCGCAGCTCTCACCGGGAGTCAGCTTTCTGGGCCCGGCGCTAGTGGAAGAGTACTCGGGCACCTCACTGGTTCCACCGGGCTGGAAGGCCGAGGTGACCGGTGGTGGGCACCTGTGGTTGACGCGCGCCTGAGCAAAAAGTGATTCGCGGCATCACTCAAGCTCGAAGCGAAAGCGCTGGCTGAAACGCCGCAGCAAGGGATCGAGGAACCCGCGTGGCTCGTAGACAAAGCGCCAGTGCCCCGCGATGGCAGCCTCGTCGAGCACGGCGTAGCCGGAACTCTTCGCCAGGGTCACCCGCAACACGCGACCGGCCCCGTCCGCTTCGATGGTCAAGACGCCGCTGCCTTCCCAACCCATGCGGCGGGCGATGGCGGGGTACTCGAGGGGCGTGGAGCGCGCCTGCGGCGTGGCCACAACGCCCACCTGCGGCGGAGCAGGCTCGATCTTCGGCGGCGCGGCGGGGGGGAGGACAAGCGGCTCGGCGGGCGGGAGCTTCCAGCTCTCATTCGCGATGTCCGCGAAGGCCGCATCGGGGTCCAGCCAATCCTTGGGTACGATCACAGGCTTGGGAAGAACCTCGGGCTCGGGATGCGCGGGTTCGAAGGGCACCTCGAACAGGATCGGTTGCTCCACAACCTCCTCGACCTGCACTTCCTGCGGCTCTTCGAGCAACTCCAAGGGCAACACTTCGGAACGAGCCACAAGGGCGGCCGAGATGATTCGAGGGTTAGGCTCGGCGGGCGACAGGAGTCTGGACAGCGTCTCGAACCCAACGGCGATCACGAGCAGCAGCAAGAGGTGCAGACCCAGAGAGAATCCGAAGGAATGAAGATAAGAAGACTCCTCGCGCTGCTGCGGCTCGCGCCAAGCGAGCCGAACCAGGCGCAAGAGCGGCTTGGGGCCCGCTTGGCCACCGGCCAGGTGTTGGAGTTTTCTAGGCATGGATCCCTTGTTGCGTCAACAACCCTCTCGCCGGGGCCCCGAGCCCCAGATACCGAGAGGGCGCTCCAGCCTAACCGAAGAGGAAGACATTCGTCCTGCTACTACAATCTGAGGTGCATGCCGAAGACCAAGCGCGCCCCGGGTGAATCCACACCCGAGGCGTGGATGCGATAGCCGTTATCGAGGATGTTGTGCAGGCCGACCCACCAGTCCGAGGCCTCGTTGATCGCGCCGCCGAACTCGAAGTTCAAGGTCGCCCAACCTGGTGTGCCGCCGGGGTTGATGCGCGGGTCGCTCACATCCTGGGGATGTAAGCGATTCTGTTGGCTGGCCCAGTTCATGAAGAGCCGTGCCCTGTGCACCTGATGAAATGGCACCTCGGGGTCATAGTGCAGGCTCACCTGACCGTTGAAGGGCGGCACACGGCGCGCGGGAATGTTCTCACCCAACTGAGGATCGTCTTGCAGGCCATAAACAAGAGCCGCTTTGGTGGATACGGCAAAGGCCGACTCGCGATCCATCAACTGGCGTCGAAGACCTATCTCGCCACCGAAGAGCTCCACGCTGCCGGTGTTTTCGCGCTGATAGGTCTCATCGCCCGTGATGGCGGGATCTCCCTCGTCGATCAAAATGCGTCCGATGGAGTCGTTGATCTTGGTGGCAAAAAACGCAACGGTCGCGTCCCAGTTTTCGCGGCGGATAGCCAGGGCCACTTCGGCCATCACACTCTCTTCGGGGGCGAGGTTGGGGTTGGCGAGTTCATCGCCGCCAGCGAAGGATCCGTCGTTGGCGAGGTCGTCGAGGTTCGGCGCCCGAAAGCCCTGGGCCAGGGTAAAGGTCGCGTTGACGCCGTCATCCAACTCGTTGGCCGCCTCGAAGCTGGCAGTGAGCGCATCGAAGGAATCGCTGGTTTTTGTACCCGAGGAAAAGTCGCGAAAGGAGAAATCGAAGTACGAGTAGCGCAGGCCGAGGGTCAAAAAGACGGGGTCGAAGGAAAATATCTCGTCCTGAACGAAGATGCCGCCGCGAGCGTACTCTGAATCCTCGGCAAAGGCGCCGGCCTTGGGCACCGGAGGACCAGGAGGAATGGTGTCCCGCCGTAGCGAGTCCACGCCGTCGTAGGTCAAGTCAATCCCCCAGGTAAAGAACTGACTGCTTCCCACGGCGCGGAGCCAGTCCACACCAAGCCCCAGGGTGTAAACCTCGTCCTCTTCGAAGCGGTTGGTTGTAGATCCGGTCTTCCTGCGATTGCGCTGCTCGCGGTAGGAATGCACTTGGGCGCGCACATGCACGGCGTCGACGAAGCCGCCCGAGTCCTCGTCGCTGAAGGAGACCTGGTAGCCGCGGCGATCCTGGAGAGAGTAGTGCCAGATCTCACTGTTGGCCGTGGCCGCGATACTGCCGTCGGAATGAAAGCCGGGATTCAAGCGGTCTGTACGGGGCACATTGAAGTCGCGGTTGACCCGGCTGGTCATGCGCAGGGTCTTTTTCTCGCCCAGGGCGTACTCGTAGGCCCCGAATAACGAGTGGCCTTTGAAGCCGGTGTTTGCCGCGGTTTCGTTGTCAGCGATGCGCAGATCGCTGAAATCGTGCAGACTGCCCACCAAGAGCAGGCCGTGGTCTTCACGGGCTGCCGAGAGCCCCAGGGAACCGAGGCCTCCACGAACAGAGGTGTCGTAGTTGCCATCAAAGACTGCCAGGACCGGTCCGGTGTACTCGGCCCCGTCCTGGGAGGCGGGTTTTCTGCGCTTGGTCCAAATCGAAATCACACCGCCGATGGCGTCTGAACCGTACTTCACCGAAGAAGATCCTCGGATGATCTCCACCCGCTCGACGATGGCGGGGTCGATCGTGTTCAGGCTCTGATTCGGCCCAAAACGGGTGGTCGAATCGTTCAAGCGCACACCATCCACGAGGATCAGAATCTGGTTCCCGAGCAAACCGCGGATAACCGGGGCTCCGCCGCCGTAGTTGGTCTCCTGGATCCACACGCCGGCGGCTTGGCCGATGGCACGGGGCAGGGAATTGCGGCCGGTCTTGCGCAATTGTTCGCCGCTGATGACGGTCAGCTTGGCTGCGTTGCTGGTGACGGTTTCTCGAAACCTGGGCGCGCGGATGAGGGTTTCAGAAAGTTCGGGAGTCTGGATAACCAGAAGCAGCAACAGCTGAAGCATGGCGAAGTGCGTTTTCTTCGGGGGGAGCTGGGGAGGAAGCTTACGAGAGGAGCCCAAGGCCCTCAACGAAGCTACCGTGGGGTAGTTCATCACCAGTGAGGAAAAAGTCCGCTCCCCCTGCCATGCACCTCGGCGCTGTGCCCCTGCCCAGAAATGCCCCTGCCCAGAAATGCCCCTGCCCAGAAATGCCCCTGCCCAGAGATTCGGCCAAGAAAGACGCCCGCGAGCTCCGGTAGGAGCCCGCGGGCGTTTGAATGGAGCGGCTGAAGGGATTTGAACCCTCGACATCGACCTTGGCAAGGTCGCGCTCTACCACTGAGCTACAGCCGCATCTTTACAAGCGCAGGAAGCATAGCCCGCCCGCCGGGAATGGCAAGCCGCGAGGCGGGACTCTTGGCCCTTCGACAGCCCCTTTGCGCTGCCTTCAAGTCCGGGGAGATGCTCTTCCGGCCCGCTGGAGGGCTTTCAACACCAACTCGCCAGCTGAACGGGCGGCCTCCTCAAGAGCCACCCCCGACGCCAGCGCGCCCGCCAAGGAGCTGGCGAAGCGGCAGCCCGAGCCCCGTATCTCGGCCCCCTCAAGGCGCGGGTGCCGCAGCCATTGTGGCTCGCCATCGGCGGCCAGCACGAGATCGCAAACAGGGTCCTCCGTGCCGTGGCCGCCCTTGAGAACCACGGCCGCCGCGCCTGCCGCCACGAGCTCCCGGGCACTGGCGAGGCGGGCTTCCAGGTCGCTGGTGAGGTCCTCCGCTGGCCGCCCGACAAGGAGCGCGGCCTCGGGGATGTTGGGCGTCCAGATCAGGCCCAGGGGCAGGAGCGTCTCGCGCAAAACGGCGAGAGCCTCGTCGTCCAAGAAACGGGCGCCACTTGAGGCGCGCACCACGGGGTCGAGGACAACCGCCAAGTCATCGCCGCAGCGAGCGCGCAACTCTCCTATCAGATCTGCGGCACGGCACAGGGCTTCCGCAGAAGGCAGGAGGCCGAACTTGACCGCGCCGAGCTCGCGAGTTCCCGCGGCAAGAGCCAGGGCCTCGCGTGTCCAAGACTCCCCATCCACGGCGCAAAGCGACCTGAGCCCCCCGTCATCCTGCTGACTCCAGGCGGTTACGCAGACTAGCGCACAGATGCCCTGGGCCGCCAGTGCCTCGCGATCGGCATCGACTCCCGCGCCGCCGCTCGAGTCACTACCGGCGAT
Source organism: Planctomycetota bacterium (assembly GCA_012959785.1). Taxonomy (GTDB): domain Bacteria; phylum Planctomycetota; class UBA1135; order UBA1135; genus DUCM01. The sequence goes on from DUCM01000015.1 coordinate 29,212, forward strand.
GACGAGGACGCAGGGCCCCTCCAAGCTCGCGCTCACGAGAGCGGTCTACCGGCGGCGGGCAGCTCGCCTTCCTCTTGCGAACCCAGGGTGGCCAAGGCGCGCTTGCGCAGGCCCCGTTCGACGCTTTGGATCGTGCTTTCGCCCATATCGTCGAGGGTAATGCGTGCGCCGGCGATGTGGCCATGGCCACCGAAGGACCCGTCGCCGCCCAGAACGCGCGACATCAATGGATAGGCATTGCCAAAGGCCGAGTCGGTGCGCAGGGAAAGTACATAGTCGCCGTCTTCTTCCACGGCGCCGCCCACCACCACCCACGAGCAACCCTTCATGCGCAAGATAAAGTCCGCCATCTCGGCCACGAACTCGGGGTGGCTGACCTCGCCCAAGAGAGCCAAAACGAGGGCGCCATGCTGGCGCGCAACGCTCAACGCTCCGTGCAGTTCGGAGTAGTACACACGCGGCAGGGGCGGGTGTTGGATGTCACAGATCAGGTCGCGATGGCTCTCGCGGAACATGGCGTAGTAGGCTTCTTCGTCGAGTTCCGAGGAGTTGCGCGAGAGGTCGGCGGTGTCGTAACGGATCCCGCAAAAAAGCGCCGTGGCCACATGGCCGCTTGCCTGGCAACCAGCGTCGCGCAGGTACTCGTAGACTATGGTGGCGGTGGCACCAATCCCCAGGCGCACATCGGCGTGGGGCACGGCGTCCAGCACACCGTCCTTCGGATGCGCCGGTGGCACATGGTGATCGAAGACCGCCAAGAGGCGAATGTCCTCGGGCAGGAAGGTGTGCCCGAACCCCGGTTGTGTATCCACCAGGACTGCACCGAAGTAATCCGCCGGATCGATCTCGGCGTAAGTGCTGAACTCGAGGTCGAGGGCTCGCACCAAGGCCAGGTTTTCCGCACGGTGAATGCGCCCCACCGTGGCCACCTGGGCCTGCATTCCAAAGCCTTCCTGCACCAGGTGACGGATCCCCTCGCAGGAACCGATGGCATCGGGGTCGGGACCGCGGTGCGTCAGGATCAACAACTTCCGCCGATCCCCCTCTGGCCCGGCAGCTTCTTCGAGCACGCACCGAAAATGGGCTACAGCAAGCATGCCAAAATCAGGAGCCGGAGAGCTGGCCTCGGGCTGTTGGGAGCGGTCGGTCTCGGTCATGGCAGGCAGGCAGGGCCGTTGGGGCAGAGTCTACTCCACGGAATGGAGCACTGTCCCGCGCCTTCCCACCGACTTGCCCCACCCGGCGGCAGACAGGGCGCCACGGCCCTCGAATCAGCCGGGCTAAAAACCCCGGTCGATCAGGAACTGCACCGAGGCGAGGATCTCGGAGCGTCCGTGGCTGGAATTGACCTCCACGACTTTCTCGGCTTCGCAAGAGATGTAATCGGCCACCTGGCGGAAGTCGACTTCGCCGAGGCCCGGAGGCAGCTCGGCCTTGCCATAGGCAGCATCTTGAAGGTGTATGCCCAAGAGTCGTGAGCCGTACTCTTCGAGCCAGACGCCTTGGCCGGGCAGGCCCGAGGTACCTCGCAAGTGGACGGTGCCGGAGTCGTGCCAGTAGGAGAGATCCTGACGGGCAAGGTCGTCCAGGACCCAGCCCATGGCCTCGAAATTTAGGATATCTATGAAGGTCGCCCCGGGCTCCACGGCAAGGCGGATCTCGGGGAACTCGGCGCGCAGGGTGTGGATCGATCGACACAGGTGCTCGACCTGCAGTTGGCCCTGCTTCTGAACGCGAGCTACAAGATCGGAGATAGCCTCGGTGATCTCTTCCGCGGTGTCTTCGGTGCTTTTGGCGTGGCGCTCCTTGAGAGCGATGGCCTCGGCCACGAGGTCGGGCTCTTCCACTTCACAACCGCGCAGGATCACCGTGGGGCAGGCGTACTGCTGGGCTACTTGAATGTGGCGGCGACTGGTGAGTAGCGCCCGTTCGCGAAGCTCGGGGTCGAGCGAGCCCAGCTTGGTCCCCGACATGTGGTCTGAACGCGGATTGAGGCAGCCGGTCACGAGCGACACGACCGAGATGCCGGTCTCGCGGCGCGTTTCCTCGAAACCACTCAGCGCCACGGGGTTGTGAGTCAGCCCCAGCTCCAGCTTGCGGAAACCCATGGCCACAGCCGCGAAGGCCTGGTCCTCAATTGTCTCGAGGCGTGCTCCGTAGCACGATGTCGAGAGCGAAAACTCGTTGGGAATTCCAGGTTGGGTCACGGCCGGTTCAGAACATGGGAAAGGATGGGTGCGGGCATCAGGAGAAGGAACCCGCGCTTTGGCGCTCTGTCTCTATCGTGGACAGAGCGCAAATCCCAACAGGTCAATCGCGCTCCCTGGACCCCGGGTTGAATTTTCTTCCCAGTTCTGCGTCCCAAGAGGGCTTCAAGCGCCGCCCCTCTGAATGAGAGCACGGACGAGTTCCTGTATTGTCAAGATTAGCTAGAAGATTGCAATCCTGGAGGCCGAGAGCGCCTCGCCACCGCCGCCGCGAGGGCTCTTGGCTGATCGCGGGCTCGAAGAGCCGCAGCACTCCGAGGGGCGCGGGCCCGCCCAAAGCGCTAACCTCTGCCACCATGAAGTCCTTGCGCATCATGTGGATCGCTTCGATCCTGTGGGCCGTCTTCTGGGCCTACGCGGGTCAACGGTGGTTCCGCGATGCCTGGCACGAAGAGTCCACCCTGTTCGAATTGGGCGACAAGCTTGAACGCTATCTCGCCGCCGTGGGCTCCATGACCGTGGGACTCATGCCGTTTAGCCTGACCTGGCTCGCACACAAGTTCCAGAAGAGTCGCGAGCGTGGCCGGCTGCTCAAGGAAAAGCATCGCATCGAACTGCGGCTGCAAAAACTCGACGAGGAGCGCGCTACCAAGGCGGAACGCAAGGGCAAGCCCGAGCCGCAAGCGGGCGCAGCGGAAGACGCCAAGGACACGCCGGCGACGGATTCGCCGAACTCTTAGACGCGCACTTCGCCGCTGGCGCCTAGCAGGTCGGCGTGCCGTTCGAGTAGCGGGTCGACTTCGTCTTCCATGAACTCAAGCACCTGCTCGGGAGCTCGGCCCACGAAGCGGTTGGGGTTCAGGATCTCGTCGATGCGATTCGCCACGGACCCAAGCAGCGCGCTTTCCTTGAGCCGCGCCGCGAGGTCGTTCACGCCGCCTGCTTTGATGTTCCTCGCGGCGGCAAAGCTGGCCTGGCGCACGGCTTCGTGAACATCCTGACGGTCGCCGCCAGCTTTGACGGCCTCCATCATGAGGGCTTCGGAAGCCAAGAAGGGCAGTTCCTCCATGAGATTCTTCTCGATCACCTTGGGGTTCACGACGAGCCCAGAGGCCACATTGAGGAACAAGTTCAGGACCGCATCGCAGGCGAGGAACATCTCGGCCATGACGATACGGCGGTTGGCCGAATCATCAAGAGTGCGCTCAAGCCACTGATTGGCAGCTGTGTGGGCAGTGTTGTCGAGGTGACTCATGACCAGGCGCGACAGTGAACAGATGCGTTCCGAGCGCATGGGATTGCGCTTCCAGGGCATGGCGCTCGAACCGATTTGGTCGGCCTCGAAGGGCTCTTCGAGCTCCTTTTGGTTGGATAGCAGGCGCAGGTCCGTAGCGAACTTGTGAGCTGATTGGGCAATCGAGGAGAGCACCTGCCCCACGCGAAAGTCGAGTTGCCGGGGATAGGTCTGGCCGGTGACCTTGAAACACCGATCAAAACCCAACTTGCGGGTTACGCGCCGATCCAACTCGCGCACCTTTTCATGATCACCGTCGAAGAGCTCCAAAAAACTCGCCTGGGTGCCGGTGGTGCCCTTGACTCCGCGGAAGCGCACCATGGATTGGGCGTGTTCGAGGTCCGCGAGGTCGTCAATCAGGTCCTGGATCCACAGGCAGGCGCGCTTGCCCACGGTGGTCGCCTGGGCTGGTTGATAGTGGGTGAACCCGAGGGTCGGCAGCGAGCGCCACCGCAGAGCAAACTCGCGCAAGCCCGCCACCAAACTCACGAGTTGCCGGCGCAAGAGGCTCAAGCCGTCGCGCAGGAGAATCGCATCGGTATTATCGGTGACGAAACAGCTGGTGGCTCCCAGATGCAGAATGCCCCGGGCCTTGGGGCATTGATCGCCCCAAGCGTGGACATGGGCCATGACATCGTGGCGTAGTTTTTCCTCGTAGGCCCGTGCAGCATCGAAATCGATCTCGTCCAGAGTGGCGCGCAACTCGGCCAGTTGCGACTCCTCGATCCCCAGCCCCAACTCCGCCTCGGCTTCCGCCAGGGCGAGCCATAACCGCCGCCATGTGCTGAACTTGCGCTGGGGCGAAAACAGACTACGCATGTCAGATGTCGCGTAGCGCGTGGTGAGAGGATTGGAGTAGTTGTCGTAGTCGGTCACGGAAGCCAAGAAAAAAGAAGAGTCGCAGAAGGTTAAACTATCTAAGCAGGCGGACAGTCTAACCGAGCGGGCTACAGAATCGTGGATAGGCCGCCGGACAGGGCGCACGCGGCCAAAGCGAGAGCCACGCGCCAGCGCAAGCCAGCTTCGGTGGAAGCCGCGCGGGGCACGTAGGCAATGATCCAGAGGGTCATGACGGCTCCCACCATGTCGGTCAAGAGATCGAGGGCCGACGAGTCGCGACCGAGGACAGAGAGCTGATGCCACTCGTCCACGAACCCGTAAGAGAACACAAAGGCCAGAATCGAAAGCACCCCGCGGCGCCCCAGCCGCGGCCAGCCATCTTCGCGCGGCAGAACCAGGGCACTCCAAAGGGCCAACAGCCCGAACAGCGGCGCGTGGGCGGAGTTGTAGAGCCAGACCAGGAGGGTTGTTGTGGGAAGGCCGGTCGACTCCATGCTTGAGATTTGCCAAACGACTGACATCCAAGCGAGGACGAACACCAAGGCTACGGGGCGACCGGCGTGCTGCAAGCAGGCTCCCACGGCTCGCAGACCTCGCAAACCGGGGCTTGTTCTGTTCAAGACGCCGAGTCGCCGTGCTGCTCGTGCACAGTCTGTTTGTGCACAGTGAACTCGAGCCCCGTGCCATCTTCGGAACGCGCCACAAGAATCTCGTCCACCATCTGCACCAGGAGGAAAAAGCCGCGGCCGCGTTCGTCCTCAAGGTCGGGCATGCCGTCGGGGTCGAGGAAGGGTTCCATCTCCTGCGGGTCGCCGCCGCCCTGGTCGGAAATGCGCATGACCCAACTGCCCGCTTGTACCCTCAAGTAGAGCCGCATGCGCACGCCGCCCTCAATGTCGGCCTCTTCCATCGCCGATCCACCACCGCCGTGGTCGACAGCGTTTGAGAGCAGCTCGGAGGTGACCAGTTCGAGGATGCCCACCTCGTCCTCCACCAGACCGCGCTCGAGGGCAAACTTGCGCACGACCTGTCGCGCCATGCGCGAGGCGCTGTGGGCCGCGGGCAGGTCGAGACTGAGCTCCTCGGGGTTGTCAGCGTTCACGAGGCGGGCTCCAGATAGAGGGACAGGTCGAGGGCGGCTGCCGAGTGGGTCAGAGCGCCGATGGAGATGCGATCCACTCCGCAAGCAGCCACCTCCGCCACGCGTGCCTCGTCGATGCCACCGGAGGCTTCGATTTCCAGAGATCGGCCGCGCTGCTCGGCCAGCTCATGCAGGCCGGGTATGATCTCGCCCATCCGCTCGCTGCTCATGTTGTCGAGCAGCACGATGTCCGCCCCGCCGCGCACCGCGGCCTGGGCCTCCGGTTCATCGCGAGCTTCCACGGTCATGAGCGTGTCGGGTCCGAGCTTCTCGCGCAGGCGAGCACTGACAGCTTGCAAGGAATCCTCGGCGGCCATCTCCGTCGAGGCGAGGCCCTGTTCAGTCGATGCGAGACACAGGGCGAAGTGGTTTTCCTTGAGCATGGCCTGGTCGAAGAGGCCGAAGCGATGGTTTTCGCCTCCGCCACAGCGCACGGCGTATTTTTCAAAGGCGCGCAGGCCGGGGGTGGTCTTGCGGGTGTCGAGGATCCGCGCGCGGCCCGCGGCCAACTCGACAAAGCGCGCCGTCAAGGTGGCCACGCCGCACATGCGTTGCATAAAATTGAGCGCCGTGCGCTCAGCGACCAAGAGCCCCTGGCCGTCGCCTGCCATGCGTGCGAGGAGCTGGCCCGCCGACACTCGCTCGCCATCGCGGACCAGAGCCTCGAACTTCAGCTCTTGGCAGCAGAGCGCCAAGCAGCCCTCGAAAACCGGCAGGCCTGCGATCACTCCCGCCTGCTTCGCCACCAAACGCCCACGGGCCGAGAGCCTCTCCGGAATGCAATGCTCGGAGGTCAAATCTCCACTTGCCAGGTCCTCGCGCAGGGCCGCCTCCAGGGCTGCCTTCTGAACCTCGGGCGGCAGGAGTTCGCGGAGGGCGTCTTCGCTGGCGGTCTGCACAGTGGGGCCAAGGTACGCTGCCCCCCGCCGGGGCACCACCTCCTCCCCCACATCCTCTGAATTCGGAGCGCAACCGCCGCGGCTGGGGTGCGTCCAGAGTAGGCCATGGGCGATTCTTCAGCCGACCACCACCAGGAAACCACGAGTCCCGCCTGGCTGCTACTTCTCTGCGGCTGGCTGATCGTGGGTGCTGCCCGTGAGGCCTGGCGCAGCGAATTCCATGGCCGCCGCAATCCCGCTGCCCCTGTGGAACCGCTGCTCGACCTCGAAAGCGCCAGCGTGGCCGAATTGCGCGGTTTGCCAAGTATCGGCCCGAGGCGGGCGACGGACTTCGCGCGCTTGCGATGGGCCTGGGAAGAGGGGCCAATGCCCCTGCAAGCCGTGCCCGGCATCGGCCCCCTGACGGCCGCCGCCGTGCGCGAAGCGCTGGGCCAGGAGCCCTCACCCGCCACGAATCAGGCCAACTTGGGCGAGTAGGAGATGCGGCTCGCGAGTTGACGGCCCAGGCCGCGCTTGGGGAGCCGGGACATCTCTTCGAGGACTTGTAGGGCCAGGTGAGCGAGGGCGAGGGCCGCAGGGGAATCGGGTTCGTGGGAGACCACCGGCGCGCGGGCGTTGACCGCGCTCTGCACGGCATCGTCTTCGGGCACCCAGCCGATCCAGCGCGGCGTGCGGTGCAAGAAACGCTGGCAGACACCCTCAATGCGATGCACCACCGAGGCGGCTTCGTCAAAGCTGTGGGCACGGTTGACCACGAGCAGGGGCTGGCATTCGGGTGTGCCGCGCAGGAGTACCTTGATGAAGGCGTAAGCGTCAGTCATGGCGGTCACATCGGGGGTCGTGACGATCACCACTAGATCCGCCGCTGCCGCAAAGGCCAGGGTCTGGTTCGAAATGCCCGCAGCCGAGTCCACGAGGAGATGGGCGTAGTCCGATTCGAGCTCCTCGATGGCCAGGGCGATCTTGTGCAGTTCGGCGCTCGAGAGCTCGGCCATGTTCGAGACCCCCGAGCCGGCGGCGATCAAGTCCAGGCTCTCGGAGCAGTGCGAGAGAATCTCGGTAGCGGTGGCGGAGCCCGCCACGAGTTCGACAAAGGAGGCTACGGGTGAAATTCCCTGGAGGATATGGGCATTGCCGATGCCCATGTCGGCGTCACAGATCAGGGTGCGGCCGCGGGGCATGATGCAGGTCGCGAGGGAAGCGCTGAAGACCGACTTGCCCGTGCCACCCTTGCCGCTGGCGACGCAGACGGAACTGGCCCGCGCGCCGGTGAGGCAAGCGCCCACTGTCCCACCCCCATCGAGGTCCGCGGGGGTGTCGCTAGTGATGCTGGAGCGCCGTTGGCGCCAGATCCGGCGGGCCGTTTCCCAACTCATGTAGAGCTACACTGGAGAAGGATTCACTGAACGGGTGGCTCCTGACAGGGGCAAACTCGAAAGGAGGGCGCCAGAGGCAGGATGACTCAATTCAGGCTGCCGTGCCGCAAAGCCCGTTCCAAGCACGGAACGCAGAAGTCAGGGCCTGAATGCGAATTTGGGAAAAATCAGGGCCCGTGAGGGCCCTTCTTGGGCCCTGATTCGCACCAAGACGGGCCGCTCCCGCGCCCTAGCAGCGGGTTTGGGGCGCCCAGGGCGTGCGGGATGTGGCATCGGAGAGGGCCTAGTCGTAGAAGGCCGCCAATTCCTCGGCGCTGAGCAGCGGAGCAGGCTGGGCGGGGCGCAATTCGACCTGCCGCAACTCGGATTGCTCGTCCTCGGCTTCATCATCAGACGGCTCTTGGGCCCCCAACTCCAACTCTGGCTCCTCGATCGGCGTCTCCAGCTTTCGGATCAAGAGCTCGCTCGTCAGGTGGAATTGCACCTCGTCGAGCACCTCGTCGAGCTCCTCTTCAGCGCAGACGATGTGGGTCGTGTCACAGCCATCGAGGCGCACTTCGAGGTGCTCGGGCGTGCAGCGCAACTCGCAAAGGAGGTCCGCGCCAAAGTCGCCCACCAGCACACGGTCGCGATCCACAGCCCACTCGACGGACTGGTGAACCCGCGTCAAGCGCTTCACCAAGTCGAGGGCCAGATCCAAACACTCGAGGGGCACAGCTTCGAAGAAAGCGCGCAGAGGTTCCCGCGCTGCCCAGGAGGGCAGGGGCACGGCGGGCTCACCGCAAACGGTGACGAGGCGCTCGAGCTGGGTCGAGCTGCCGCTGGCCGTGGAGAGTTCATGGGGCACGGCGAGCCAGAAATCCGCGCCGTCGAAGAGCGTCGCCAGCCGCGTGCGCAAGTTCGTGCTGAAGCTCTCCCCAACGAGAACAACCTCGGGCGTCGCCGTGCAGGAAGCATCGTCCCCAAGGTAGTCACCGATCAGCGCCTCGTGAGTGCGTGCGAAGGCGAGACTGTCGAGGGCGCGCAGGGCGACTTCGTCTTCGTCTCTGCCCACCAGCGAGATCAAGAAGCAACGGCCCTCACCACGGGCCAAGAGATCGGCCACCGCCCGACCGTCGTAACGCAAGCCGCGCTCGCAGACCTCGAAATCGGCCAAGGTGGCGGCAAAGGCAAGTTCAACGCGCTCCAGAAGGGGGGACATGGTGCTGTCTCGTTCAGAAAGATCCATCATGGTTGCAGGCGGGATTTGGAAGTGCTTCGCGCCAGGAGGTCGGCCGTGCGACTGCGCTGAGCAAAGGCGAGAGCCAGGGAAAGGGCGTCGGTCACATCCAAGGGCTCGGGCGGCTCGGCCAGCCCCAGCATGTTGGCCACGATGGCGGCGGTCTGTTCCTTGGATGCGTTGCCATTGCCGATCAGGGTTTTCTTGGCCACGGCTGGCGCGTATTGCTCCACCCTGGCACCAGTCAGAGCTGCCGCCGCAAGGATCACGCCACGCGCCTCGCCGATGCGCAGGGCCGACTGCACATTGACGGCGGCAAAGGCGCTCTCCACCACCACCACCTTGGGGCGCAAGCGCTCCAGGAGACGGTCGGTTTCACGGCGCAGGGAAGCCAGGCGCAGGGGCACATCGCGGCCCCCCGTGGGGCGGAGAACCCCTGCGGCGAGAAGTCGCGGGCCATCGGCGGCCTCCACGATGGCCCCGTAGCCACACACCCGCGTACCTGGATCGATACCCAGGATGATCTCCCAGGGGCAATCGGCGGGGACGCTTTCCAGCTTGGCGGGGTCGGACGAAGTCATGGGGTAGAGACTGTCGCGAGCGTACCCTTGCGGGTCGGCCAACTGTAGGCTGCGAGGTGAACTCCCCATGACCCGGTCCATCCACCCTGATTCCCCCGACACGCGAACCTGCGCCATTATCGTCGCTGCGGGTGATTCGGAGCGTCTGGGCCTGGTGCAGGGCCGCCGCAAACCCCTATTGGAAATCGAGGGCAAGAGTCTGCTCGAGCACGCCGCCGCGTCCTTCGACGCCTGCCGAGCGGTGACCCGCTTGGTCATCGTGGCCCAAGCCCGCGACCACGACGCCATCTCGAAGCTGGCGCAGGTGAAGGGGGCTTTCGCCAAGCTCACGCGCTTGGTGGAGGGCGGCGCTACCCGCTCCGACTCGGTGCGCGCGGGAGTGGCCGCCGCAGGAACAGAGATCCGACTGGTGGCCATCCACGATGCCGCGCGGCCCCTGGTGACACCAAAAATCATCACTGCCGCCATCGATCTCGCCGCCCGCGAGGGAGCTGCCCTGGTGGCGCTGCCGGTGACCGACACGATCAAGCGCGCCGATCCCGAAGGGCGCTCGGCAAAGACCCTGGAACGAGCCGGGCTCTGGTCCGCCCAGACGCCCCAGGTCTTCGTACGCCAGCAGTTCCAGGAACTTCTCGAACGGGCCGCGGCGGATGGGTTCACCCCCACCGACGACGCCGCCCTCTTCGAGCACTACTGCGGGCCCGTGCCGATTTCGCCTGGGGACCCCTCAAACTTGAAGATCACCTGTCCCGCCGACCTCGACCTCGCCACCGCGCTCTTCGCGCGGCGCCACCTTGGAGACACGCCATGACCCTGCGCATCGGCCTGGGCTTTGACCTGCATCGCCTGGTGCAGGGCCGCCCCTGCACCCTCGGCGGCGTGCAACTCGACCACCCAGCCGGCCCCGAGGGCCATTCCGATGGGGACGCGGTGTTGCACGCTGTCGCCGATGCGCTCCTGGGCGCGGCCGGGCTCGACGATCTCGGCAGCCTCTTTCCCGACAGCGAGGCGCGCTGGAAGGACGCTGACAGCGCCGAACTCTTGGGCGAAGTGCAAAACCGCGTGCAGGCCGCGGGCTGGCGGGTCACAAGCCTCGACATCGTGATCGCCACCGAAGGGCCGCGCATCGCTCCCGCGCGAGCAGCCATGCGGGCGCGTATCGCCGAGTTGCTGGACGCCGACCCCGACGCCGTCAATGTCAAGGGCAAGAGCCTGGAAGGGCTCGGCGCCCTGGCGGGCGGCGCTGGCGTTGCTGTGCAGGCGGTTTGTCTGCTCTCCCAGCACGCGGACTGAATAATTCTCTCGCATTCACACGGTCTTCACAGAGGATCGAAACAGTCTGGTCTCACAGCCAAACACGCGAGCTCACGCTCACCAAGACCCCAATTTCTGAACCCATGCATTCCAGGATCAAAAAACTGCTCCTCGCATCCACCCTACTCCTCTTGCCCGTGACTATCGCGTCGGCTGGCGAGCTCAAAGCTCCCGAAGCTTCACCGGCAGTGCTCAGCCATCCCGCTGAAGTCAAACTGAAAGTCTCCTACAAGAACGGCCTCACCATCGGCAGCGCCGACGGAAGCTCGGAAGTCAAGTTCGGTGGCCGAGTCTTCAGCGACTGGGCCTGGTTCTCCGCAGAGGATGCCCTGCCACACAGCCCCAACGGCACGGAGATTCGCGCCGCGCGGATCTACCTCAAGGGCAACCTCGATGAGAATGTCTTCTTCAAGGTCAACTACGACTTCGCCTCCACCAAGGAAATGGACGGAGGGCCGGGGTTCAAGGATGTCTACATGGGGCTGAAGAATGTGCCCGTGGTGCAGAATGTGAAAGTCGGCCACTTCTGGGAGCCCATGGGCATCGAAACGGTCACGAGCTCGAAGTACATCACCTTCATGGAGCGCTCCTTGACAAGCGCGCTGACACCCGCGCGCAACTCAGGCATCCAGGCCCTTGGAACTGGCGCCGACAATCGCCTGACCTACGCCGCCGGCGTGTTTCGCGACAGCGACAAGTTCGGCAAGGACACTGGCAGCGGACACTACGCATTCACTGGCCGCGTGACCTATGTGCCCAGCACCAACGAGGATCACACCCAGATGATTCACCTGGGGCTCTCGGCCAGCCATCGCAAGCTGAATGGCGTGGATGCGAGCTTTGCCCTGCGGCCCGAGTCACACCTGGCGGCGAAATACATCGATTTTGATGTGATCCCGGCCGAAAGCACCAACATGGTCGGCCTCGAGTGGGCCTCGGTACACGGCCCCTTCTACACCCAGGCCGAGTACCTGATGATCGATGTCGACGGCGAAAGCGGCGGCGTCAGCCCCAGCTTTTCGAGCTATTACGCCCAGGCCTCCTGGTTCGCCACCGGCGAATCCAAGTCCTACTCGGCGAGCGGCGCCAGCTTTGGTCGCGTGAAGCCCCAGAACCCCTGGGGTTCGGCGGGCTGGGGAGCCCTGGAACTGGCCCTGCGCTACTCGGCCGCCGACCTCCGCGACGAGGGTCTCGGCGATGAATTGACCGACATCACTTTCGGCGTGAACTGGTACCTCACCTCCCACGCCCGGGTGATGGCCAACTATGTCAACTCGGACCTCGACAGCGGCGGCAGCTCCGACGCTGTCATGCTGCGCTTCCAGATCGACTTCTAGTCACTCGTCCTGAGCGCCCTGCCCCGTTTCGTTTGAAGGGGGCAGGTCGGCCAGGATGGATTCAACCAGCCTGCGCGCGTCGATGAAGCCGCCGCCCCACTGCGAGTCGAAATCGCGGGTCACGCCCTCAGCCAGCAGGGCATCGAGATCAAGGCTCCGGGCGGCGCCTGCGCGCACCCTCGCAACGATGGTCTTCAGCATCTCCAAGTAGGCCAGCAGCCCACGAAGATCTGTGGCTTGGCCGTGACCCGGGATCACCCACGCATCTTCGGGAGCCCAGGAGATAACCCCCTCCACGGCATCGATCAGCCCCTGGGCGCTGCCGCCAGAGGAGATGTCGATGAAGGGGTAGCCGCCGGAGAAGTAGGTGTCGCCCATGTGAATCACGCGGGCCTCCTTGAAGTACACGATGGTATCTCCGTCGGTGTGAGCCCGGGGCGCGTGAATCAAGTGCAGCTCTTCGCCGCCGAAGTAGATCTTGAGGCCCGTCTTGAACAGCACCACGGGCAAAGCGGCACGGGGTGTATCGTTGAGAACTCGGCCGCCTATCTCGCTATCTCCTTCAAGGCGCCGACGCACATTCAGATGGGCGAAGATCTGGGCCGTAGAGGCGAAGTGGGCATTACCCCCTGTGTGATCCGGGTGCCAATGAGTGTTGATCAGGTAGACAGGCCCGCCGCCTCCCAAGGCCACCACCGCAGCCTCGTTCTCGGGGGCCACATCAGCGAACTGGGCGTCCACCATCAAGGATCCAGCAGCGTTCACCAGAACCCCAATGTTGCCGCCCTTGTTGCTGATGTATGAGACGCCGCCGCGCACGGCATGGGTCTCTTGCGGCTGGGCCAACCAGCTAATTCCAAGCAGAGCGCAAAAGGCAAGGGGCGGGGCGAGGGGGGATCGTAGGAGCTTCATGAAGTCGTGGAATGCTCGTTGAAAATGGAATCGCCTGAACTGGCACTCTCGGGGCGCGGCAGCGCAGCATACAATCCCGCGCCGTGTTCGCCGTCGTCCAACGCAACCCCCAGTTTCGCAAGCTTTGGTTCTCGCAACTGGTCAGCCAGGCCGGTGACTGGCTTTCGCGCATCGCCGTCCTGACCTTGATCGGTCAACTGGCCGGAGCCCAAGAAGCGCTGGCCGTGGGTGGGTTGTACAGCATCGAACTCGCCATTCGGCTCTTGCCCACCGCCGCCTTCGGACCGCTCGCCGGCCCGGTGGCCGACCGGCTGCCGCGACGGATGGTGATGATCACCGCCGATGTCCTGCGCGCCGGGGTTGTGCTGGGCCTGGTGCTTGTCCGGGAGGAGAGCGATCTGTGGTTGCTCTATACCCTCTTGCTGTCGCAGATGAGCCTGGCGATCTTCTTCAACTCGGCGCGCTCGGGAGCCATGCCCAGCACGGTGCCGCCGAACGAGTTGCACGAAGCCAACATCCTCTCAGCGGCGACCTGGAGCGTGATGCTGGCCCTCGGCACGAGCCTGGGGGCCTTTATGCTCAGGGTGCTCGACATCCAACAGATATTCATGATTGACGCCGGCACCTATTGCGTCAGCGCCATGTTTCTCCTGGGCCTCAAACTGCCGCCAGTGACGCAGCACGCCGAGCGCTTTCGGCTGCGCGATCTGATCCTGATGACGGACATGCGTCGGGCCGCGCAACATGTGCGCAGCCTGGGCATTCTGCCGGTCCTTCTGGCCAAGTCTTTCTGGGGCGCAGCGGGTGGCTATCTGGTCCTGATTTCGATCCTGGGCTCGACGCGCTTCGCGGGCGGCGGAGAATTTGGCCCGACGGCAACCAGCGCGGCGGGTTTTGCAACAGGCATGCTCTACGCCGCGCGCGGCTTGGGCACGGGCATCGGGCCAATCCTGGGCCGCCGATTCTATGGCAGCACGCCGCGCCCCCTCGTGCGCCAGATCGTGGGCGGTTTCTTCGTGGCTGCCCTGGGCTATAGCCTGGTGCCCTTCACCCCGGACCTCGCTTCTGCTTGCGCCTGTGTGTTCCTGGCCCACATGGGCGGCAGTTCGATCTGGGTCGCTTCCACGACCCTCTTGCAGATGCATGTCCACAACGAGTTCCGCGGCCGCGTTTTCGCCCTCGAGTTCCTGGGCATGACCCTGTCCTTCACCGTGGGCGGTCTGCTTGCCGGGCTCTACTACGACTCCAGCGGAGATGTGGATACGACCCTCTGGGGCACCTCCATCGCTGTGGCGATCCTGGGGCTGCTTTGGCGTGTTCTGGCCCGCCGCATCGATTTCGATCGGTGCAAGCCGGCGAGGCCGGAGTGATCAGCCGCAGAAGGTGACGCTCAAGCCGTCGGAGAGGTTGAAGCCACTTCCGCCGGCGGCGGGATCGCGGTACCAGAATTGGAAGTTCCAGGTGTCGCCAGCCTGGATCAGTCCCGGCCCGCTATTCGCCGGAGCGGCATTCAGATCCAAAACGCGCTGCCCGTTGCCCGCAGCATCGGAGACCACCGGCGGACCCAGGCGAAAGACCCCCAAGCCGCCAGCGCCAACACATCGAAAACCGTCACCGAAGGGCGCCTGGATCTGGCCTGGGCCGTAGAAGAAGAGCCCTGGTTGAATAGCGGAAGCAGCACTCACCGACAGGCTCAGGTTGTTGGAGGCTACGCTGGCCGTTCCGCCAAAACCCATCAAGGCGCCGGCACCCAAGGAGTTGGGCGAAGTGCTGCAATAGTTGACCGGCTGCGGACAGCCGGCCTGGATTGTGAGGTTGGCGTTGCTGATGTCCAGGTAGTCGGTGCCTGCATTGTCCATGCGTACGCGCACGCGTACCTGACTGGAAGGCGCATTGGGAACGGTCCAGTCGTACTGGTGCATTGAATTCACCGTGGTCGAACCCGGCGCCAGATCCATGGCGATGGGAATCCAGGGCCCCGCGGGCCCGCTGGTGGAGTACCACAGGTCCCAGTTCAGTTGGCCGTGAGCGATCTGGACGTGCCATTGCACGGTCACGACCTGACCGGCGTTGAGGGTCTCGCCGCCATTGGGTGCGTCCAGGGTGACATGGGCCTCTGCTGCGGAGACCAGGGCCAAGAGGGCCAAGAGAGCAGGAGCGCAGGAACTCTGGGCGCGAGCAAATAGGTTCTGCATGGAAAGGGGGGTGGTGGCCAGTGGGAAAGGGCGTTGGACCCTGTCCATTGTCCAGCATGGAGGGGTATTGGGGGGTAGTCTTGGGAAGTATTCCCCCAATTCGGGCGCACCAATGCCCCCCACTCTGCGTCCGAAAGGCCCTGGTCCCGTCCTCACCACCCGGCGTCACGCTCCGCTATTACTGGACCTCACCCAGGAAGACCCCACCGAAGAAGCCCCTGCCCAG
The DNA here is from genome assembly GCA_012959785.1 of Planctomycetota bacterium. GTDB lineage: Bacteria > Planctomycetota > UBA1135 > UBA1135 > DUCM01. The sequence continues at coordinate 44,753 of DUCM01000015.1, forward strand.
GGACATCCCCAGCTCCTCTGCTCCCCGGAGAACCAACAACCATGAGAATCCGATCTCTCCTGTGCGCCAGCATCACGCTGGCAGCTGCCACGACCCTCACAGCCCAGACAACGACCTCCACTCGGTCTTCTCAAGGCCAGGGCATCGCGCCCCCCTCCCAGGGCATCTTGGCACCCAGCCAGCGCTGCGGCACCCCGGCCCATGATCCGCGGCGCTTTTCGACCATGGTCGTGGCTCCTTCCGACTGCGCCTACGGCTCGACCTCGCCCAACCCGGCCTACAACCCCACCACGACCCTGACGATCCCAGTCGTGGTGCATGTGATCCAGAACAGCAGTGGCACGGGATTCATCAGCGCGGCCTTGGTGCAGAGCCAGATCGACATTTTGAATGAGGACTTCCTGGCCATGGCCGGAACCCTGGGTGCCCCGGGCACCAACTCGGAGATTCAATTTGAACTGGCCAGCACGGATCCGGCGGGCAACCCCACTTCTGGCATCACCTACACGACCAACACGAGTTGGTACAACGACAGTGGCTCCTATTGGAACTCGCTCTCGTGGGACACGAACAACTACCTCAACATCTACACCAACAGCGCGGGTGGCTTCCTCGGTTATGTGCCGGACATCCCCCAGGGAGGAATCGTCGGCTCGGCCTCTGACCGCGTGGTCGTCTACTGGGCCTCCTTCGGACGCAACGGTCCCATCGGCCCGCCGTACAACAAGGGCCGCACCACAACCCACGAAGTTGGCCATTACCTCGGTCTGTACCACACCTTCGACGGCGGTTGCGGAGCGGGCAGCTGCTACACGAGCGGTGATCGTATCTGCGACACCAATCCCGAGTCCTCATCGACCCTCGGCTGCCCGGGCAGCAAGTCCAGTTGCGGTAGCGCCGATCCCTTCCACAATTACATGGACTACACCGACGACATCTGCATGTGGGAGTTCTCGCCGGAGCAGGCCAACCGCATGCGCTGCACTCTGGAAAACTGGCGCCCCGCCCTGGCGAACACGGGCGGACCGCCGCCCACGGGCAGCGCGGTTTCACTGAACATCGACATAGGCAGCAACACCACCTTCCCCGTGCCCGGCAGCGGATACGGAGCTGCGGCATCGCAGGCGGGCACCTGGAACGGTGTTGCGGGCAATGCCGTGGGCCAAGCCCTGTTGGCCACCGATGGCAGCGCCAGTGGCGTCACCATCGGTGTCAGTGGCGGCAACGGTAGTTTTGAGTTCAACAACGCATCGACTACAGGCAATGTCGAACGCATCCTCGACGACATCCAGGACGCAGGTGCTTCGACCTGGACCCTCAATGGCCTGGCCAGCGGAACCTACACAGTCTATCTCTACTCGTGGGCGCCCGATGACCCCACGGGCTTCACCAGCGGGCTGAACGTGGTGGGCGGAAGCGCCGGGCTGCAGATTTGTGGTGGCGCCGGCTGGACCGGAGGCTTCGTGAACGGCAGCCATTTCGTGACGGACACGGTCTCCGTCACGGGCGGCACAATCACTATTCAGGTTTCCCAGATCGCCGGTGCACCGAGCAGCTTGAACGCCATCCAGATCGTGGCCCTTGGCGGTAGCAGCGGGCCGGGTACGGCCTTCTGCTTCGGCGATGGCGGCGGCACGGCCTGCCCCTGTGGCAACTCGGCTGGAGCAGCCGAAGGCTGCGGCAACAGCAACGGCCCCGGTGCCGAGATGACAGGTAGCGGTTCCAATTCGGCCAGCACGGGAAACCTGGTGCTCTCCACCACGGGCCTGATCGCGGGTCAGCCTGGGCTCTACTTCCAGGGCAACAACGCGGTGGGCGGCGGCAACGGCGTGATCTTTGGCGACGGCTTGCGCTGCGCCGGGGGCTCGACGGTGCGCTTGCAAGTCGTGACAGCGAATGGCGCGGGCGCTTCGAGCACCTCGCTCAACATCGCGGCCGCGGGCGGCGCGGCGGCGGGCCAAACCCGGCGCTACCAGCTCTGGTACCGCGACCCCACGGCTGGCCCGTGCCTCAGCGGCTTCAACCTCTCAGGCGGCTACGAAGTCGTCTGGACGCCCTGATCCAACCAACGAATGGCTCTCCCCAGAGGGGCCTTGTTGTGGCGCGCGCCGCAGCAAGGCCCCGTTTTTTGGGGCCTGTCGCCTACCTGTGCCCGCTACGCAGGATGGACCAGAGCAGCATCAAGCCGATCGAAAACGAGGTCCCAAAGCCAATCAGACCCAGGACCGGCAACCCCATCAGCATGGGGCCACTGTCAATGGTCATGGAGATCGAAGTGCCCACGATCAAGGCCGCGGTGATCAAACCCACGGTCACGCGGTTGGCACTGCGGTCGAGTTGCTGACCGAAGTCATCCAAGCGCTTCAAGTCGAGTTCGATTCGGAGGCCACCGCGGCGAGCACGCATGACGAGCCGGCGTAGGTCGCGGGGCAGGGCGACCATCAAGCGCCGCAGGTCCTTCCAGTTGCTCTGGATGATTCGCTGGGGCGAACTCACGCGGCGGATCATGCGCCGCGCCACTGGTTCGAGGTGCTCGTCGAGGGAGAAGCTCGGGTCGAGACGCCTGCCGAGGCCCTCAAGGGTCAGAAAGACCTTGATCAGCATGGCCACATCCGCGGGCAGCACGAGGTTGTTCTCGCGCACGATGCTGGTGATGTCGCGCAGCATTCCGGCCACATCGAGGTCCTTCAGTTCGTGGCCTATGTAGCGGTCTAGGAAGGCGCTGCAGTCCTGGGCCAGGGCGTCGATGTCGATTTCGGCACCGTCCGACCATTCGAGCAGGGTGTCCACCAGCCCATCCTCATCGCGGTCGATGATGGCGGCGAGCATGAGCACAAACTGCTGGCGGCGCTCGACCGAGAGCCGCCCCACCATGCCGAAGTCGAGCAAGCCCACCTGACCTTCGGGGAGGAAGAGCACATTCCCCGGGTGCGGGTCGGCGTGATAGAAGCCATCATCGAAAACCATGCGCAGGATGGTGTCCGCGCCGATGGAGGCGATGCGTTCTGGATCGAGCCCCGGGGGGTGATTGCCACGGATCCAGGCGGCAGCGCTATGGCCGTCGAGGAATTCCTGTACGACAAGGCGTGTGCATGAAAATTCGCCGAAGACCTCGGGGATCACCAGGTCTTCAGAGTCCCTCAGGTTGCGCGCAATCTGTTCGGTATTGCGAGCTTCGACCGAGAAGTCGAGTTCGGCCTTGAGCGAGCGCGAGAACTGCCGCACGACCACCTGTGGCCTGAAGCGGCGCAGTTCGATGACTTCCTTTTCGAGGATCTCGGCCAGGCGTTCGAGCAGTCGCAGGTCGGCGCGCACCTTCTTCTCGATGCCGGGCCTGCGAATCTTGAGGATCACATCACGACCGTCTGGCAGTTGCGCCCGGTGGACCTGGCCGATGGAACCGGCGGCGAAAGGCTCGATGTCGAGATCGGAAAAGACCTCTTCGGGAGGCCGGCCGAGGTCCTGGGTCAACTGGCTGCGTAGGTCCTCGAAGGGCACGGTGCCCACGCCTGATTGCAGGTGCGAGAGCTCGTCGATGTACTCCGGCGGCAGGAGATCCCCACGACTTGCGAGGAGTTGACCGAGCTTGACAAAGGTCGGCCCGAGCTTCTCGATGGCCAGGCGCACCCTGTGCGGCGCTGGCAGTTCTTCGAGGCCACGCACCGTCTCCCAGTGCAACACGCTGCCGGCGCGGTGCAAGAAACCGAGCAGGCCCATGCGCTGCACAAGGTCCTTGAACCCGAACTCCACCAGTACCTGCGTGATTTCACGCAGGCGGCCAAAGTCCTCAGCGGCGATCAGAACATTGATAAGCACAACCAGGAAGGTAGCTCGCGGGCCTCGCGAGCACCACCAGCGTCCGGGGAACGGATCAAAGGCCGCTCTCTTCTTGGCCTTTGGGCAGCATGGCTCGCCCGGCCTCATCGAACGCTCGCAGGGGAGTTCGGCCCACGGGGCTGCTGCTGAGTTCGCATTTTTTGAGCTGAAACACCAACTGCGGAAGGCCGCCGGTTGTGGGGCTTGGCTCAGGCGGGGCGATTTCGTGAAACCCGAGCTTGCGCGGAATGCGGATGCTGGCGTGGTTTTCGGCTGCCACACGAATCTCGACGCGCTCGGCGCCCATGATTTCAAGGGCGACGCGAGCAGCCGCTGCCGCCGCCCTTGTAGCCAGGCCGCGGCCCGTGGCGCTCGTGCGCACCCAATAGCCAATTTCCAAAGCCCCTGGCCCCACCCGCGGGTGCAACCCCAAGGCCCCCAGGACACCGCCCTGCGGGTGAAACAACCCATAGAAAAAATCCCGACCCTCGCGAGAGGCATCGCGCCAATCCTGGATCCGGGTCAGGCGTGCCTCAAGATCGAGGGGCTCCTCAGCCGCCCAGGGCATCCACGGGAGGAGTTGCTCGCGACTCTCCCGCAAGGCCTCATCCAGGCCCACCACATCCCCCACACCCCACGAAGCCAGGAAGCAGCCCGTGGTTTCGATTCTGGGTACCGGGGAAAATGCCGCCATGCTCGGCAATCCTAGCTCAGGAATCCTGAGGAGCACCACCCCCTGGGTGGGGTTGCGGGCCCCTTAGGAAATTGAAGGCTCATGACCCCTGGACAGAACCGGGCCGTGCCCTGAGAATCCAGAGTGAAGGAGTTTTGAGGAGCAGGCTGGAGATACCGACCGCCCCGGGCCTGCGCCCAATCTGTCGCCAGTATCGGCTTTCGCTGGCAATGCACCTTCGCCAGCGCCGGTTGCTCTGTGCGCCTGCTGGTTCTATTCGAAGGCAAGAGCTCAACGCGCCCTTGGCGTTTTGCTGCAAAGGGAAGGCAAAGGAGATTTTCTTATGAGGTATGAAACTCGCTGGCAAGAGGGCCCCCGGCACTCCCACCACCATGGGCTCTTTGCGCGCCAAAATGAAGGCAGTGGGGCGCTAATGCGCGCCCTTGGTGCGAGCGACCCGAGCGGCTTCTCCGAAGGAGCTGAAACGAAGGCTTGCACTGACCCTGATTCGGGTATCTCCTAGCGCTCGGCATACGAGGCGGGTCCGCCAGCCTCGTCGCTAGATGTTCAAAGTTTTGGCTCCTCATATCTCCCGATTGCCGCGATCCCGCGCCGCAACCCTTCGGACTCCTCAGCTATGACCTTCGAGATCTCTCCCGGTAGCGCCATCGGTTGCCGCACGAACGCCCACCGCCACGGTTGGGACGGTTCCATTTGCGAAAGCGCTTGTGATTGGGCTTGTGGCATCGAACCCGATTTCCGCGCGAAGTACTGCGCCAAGGAGATTGCGCGCTGTTTCCATCTGCACCTGTTCGATGACGACGGACCGCACCTCGTCATCCCCGACAGCGGCGTGGGTTGGGCCCTGCGCGAAGACGCCACGGTCTTCGACGACCAGATTCTGTTGATCTGGGCACCGCAAGCCGATGAGCCCGAAGGAGTCTCGTCGGACAAGCCTTCCAATTCATTCATGGCGGGAGCCTACCGGGTGCAAAGCGTCGAGCGCAGCGAGCAACGCAACCATGTGGAGTGGAAGATTCACCCTCACGACGATGGCTGGACTTTTATCGGCTGCCTGGATGTGCCCGCGCCGCGCTTCAGCCACCTCGGTGGCCCCTACATCAAGCAAGTCGAGCGCTCGGCTCTCGCGCCCCTGTTCGAATCGGCGCGCAAGGCCGGAGAAGTGGTGGACGATGTCTGGAGCGAAGAAGAACGCGACCGCCTGGTCCACTTTTCGGAGAACCTCGAGGAGTGGCTCGACATCGCCGAGAAGCGCGCCGCACACTTTGCGATTCCCATGCCCATGCCGCGCAGCACCAAGGCAGCCGAAAAGCCCGCCAGCGCACCCACCGCGCTGCAAACGCGAGTCATCCCCACGCCGCCCAAGAAGCCGCGGCCCACGCCCCCGGCACACTTTCCGCTGCTTGCCGCCGACAAGGCCGAGACCATCGAGAGCATCTATGGCAGCGAGACTCTGGCATCCCTGCGCGCCGCTTCCCTGACCCGGCCGCTCGTGATCCTGCGCGGAGCCCCTGGAGTGGGCAAGAGCCACCTCGCCCTCGACTTGATCGATGACCCCAAACGCGAGCGCACCTTGGTGGTGCCGGTTTCCGCTTCATGGCGTGGGCGCAACGACCTGCTCGGCTATCTCAATCGGGGCCGCAATCAATTCGAACCGAGCTTCTTCATCAATTTCCTGCGCGCCGCCCAGCACGCCTGGGAGATCGGTGACTATGCCTCCCGCATCGTCGTGTTCGAAAACTTCGATCTGAACCCGCCGGAGATCTGGCTCTCGGAAATCCTGCTGCGGGCTTCCTACCCCGTGGATTGCACCGCGGACCGCACCTTCACCCTGCCCGGCGATTCCGTCCGCGGCTGGGATGGCGCAGCCCAGACCAGCGTTTTCCTGTCGCCCGCTGTGCGCTTCGTGGCCACCATTGACGATCCCGTGCGCAGCGACGCTCTCTCTGGACGCCTCCTGGACAAGGCCGCCGTGGTGCGACTCGATATCCAGCCCGGGGCTGCCCTGTCCCTCCGAGGTGTTTCGATCGACAAGAAGATGACCCAGGCCATCGAGGCCCTGGACAAATGCACGAGACCCCTCTCGGCAGCCTTCACCTTCAGCGCCGCCGGATCGCTCAAGGTCTGCTTGGAGAACCTGGACGACCTGGGCGTGGATGGTTGGGGCGCGATCGATCTGGTGCTGCGCCAGGAATTGATCAGCAAGCTGGAACTCCACGCGCCCGCTGGAATCGAGGCCGAGGCGCACAAGGAATTGGCCGCCTGGACCCGCAAGTACGGGAAAAAGCTCGCCCAATGCGGGCAGCTGCTGGAGAGTTGGGGCGCAACCGTGGTCCCTTCCGTGACCACCAAGGCTGCCGTCAAGGCGTAGTCCAGATGTGAGGGCGACGCAAAGCCCCGCCCCCCTGTGTCGGATAGTTCCGCCGCACGAATCGGCGCTTTTCGGGCGGGTCTCCTGCACGGCGAGCCCTATGCTCTGCCCCCATGAGCCAATCTGCTGTCATCACGCAGTGTCCCGAGTGCGGGGCCAAAATTCCCAAGGCGGGGATGAGCATCTGCCCGTACTGCGTGGCGCCTCTGAAGGCCAGCCCAGGCAAGGACATCGATCGCGAGCCCATCATTGCGCGCCTCGTGACCATGGAAGAGAAGGACGCCTATCCAGGCGCCCTGGCAAGCACGCCGCCCTGGAGTCCTGAATACCAACGCGGCCGCAACCGGCAGATGCAAGGAGGGCTGCTCTTCGTGATCGGAGCCCTCTTGGCAGCTGTGCAGAACTATGCCTTGGCCTCGCCCCTGGGAGCTTTGGGCCTGGTGGGTACTGGGCTTGTGGTGCTCGGCCTTTGGATGGTGCTGCGCGGGCGACTGGCCTGCGGAAAACTCGACAAGGTCGAGATCGTCACGCGCCCGGCCTATGTCATCGAGCGCAGCAGCATCACCGACTTCGACGGCAAGGGTACGGTGCGCTACTTCTTCGACTTGCAATTTAGCGACGGGGCGGACGGCATCTTCTTCTACACCGGCCGCGGTGTATCAGAAGAGCTCTACGCCAATGGCATGACCGGCCTGGCTTTTACTCGCGGCCCCGAGCTGCTGGGTATCAACCGCGTGCGCGTCTGAGATCAAGCCTCTTGGGGTTAGCGTGGCAACATTGAAACCAGGCACCATGGACCCCATCCCGATCACACGCGCCTTGACGCGCGCCACGGCCAAGCTCGAGTTTGGTCCGCCTGTGAGCCATGTCTACAACCCGCTGCAGTACGCTCGGCAGCCCGGTGAGGTCTATCTCGAGCGTTTCGCGAAGCGCGGCATCGAGGCCCTCTTCCTGGGCATGAACCCCGGCCCCTTCGGCATGGCTCAGACTGGCGTGCCCTTCGGCGAGGTCAACTTGGTGCGCAATTGGCTGGGGATCGAAGAGCCGGTGAGAAAACCAAAACCAGAGCACCCCAAACGCCCCATTACCGGTTTCGACTGCAAGCGCAGCGAAGTCAGCGGCCGGCGGCTCTGGACCTGGGCCTCGGACCGTTTTGAGAATGCCGAGGCCTTCTTCGATCGCTTCTTCGTTTGGAACTTCTGCCCGCTCGTGTTCCTCGAGGACAGCGGCCGCAACCGAACACCCGACAAGTTGCCCGCCCATGAACGCGAGCCTCTCTTCGAAGCTTGCAACATCGCCTTGGTGCGCATGGTCGAGTACGCCCAACCGAAGCGCGTGATCGGCGTGGGTAAGTTCGCTGAAAAGCGCGCCCGCGAAGTGCTCGCCGGCCGCGACCTCGAATTCGGCACGATCCTACACCCCAGTCCGGCATCTCCCATGGCCAACCGCGGCTGGGCGCCCCAGGCGGAACAGCAGTTGGCGGCCATGGGGATCGAGATTTAGGAGCGTCTCATGCATAGCCGCACGCATGCCGCTTTGCACAGCCCGCGCGCCCATGCGCAGCACACCTCTAGCCCGGCAGCGCATCCTGCAAGTTCTGCTAGTCTGGAGTGAATGACATATCCCGAGGTATTCACCAGGGCCATTCGAGTTATCGGCCTGAGCCCCCCAAAAAAAATAACACCCATCGGTGGCACCATGCTTGTCTCGCTCCCCACTTCCTGTAACGCCTTTTCCGTCCTCGCCCTGGCGGCCGCCCTTTCCCTGGCCAGCGACGCCCAAGGCCAGTTTTCCGCCGATCCAGCCCTGAACTTCTCCGTGGCCGACGGCGGCAGCGACCAGATCCTGCCCAAGATCGAACCTACCGCCGACGGTGGCTGCTTCGTGAGCTGGTTTGGCGGCATCGCGACGGGATTCGATGTACGCCTGCAGCGCCTCGACGCCAACGGAGTGGAGCAATGGCCCCACAACGGAATCCTGGTCATGGACCGTTCCTTCAGTTCGGTGCAAGACTACGGGCTCGACCTCGACGCCTCGGGTGCCGCCTTGCTCTCCTTTCGCGATGACAGCGGAACCAGCGTGCAAATCACTGCCCAGCGAGTAACGGCTGCGGGCGCTTTGGCCTGGGGCACCGGTGGCGTGCAGGTTTCCAACACCACCAGCTTCGTGGGCTCACCAAAAATCGCGGGCACCACAAGCGGCGACATTGTCGTGGCCTGGACCGAGGGCAGCATCGCCCGCAGCCTGCGCTTGAACGGAAACGGCGTGCCTCTCTGGAGCGTCCCGGTCGACAGTCTACCGACCACGGGCAATTATTTCGTCAGCGACCTGCACGCTACTGGCGACAATGTGATCCTTTCCATCGTGCACCAAGTCACCACCAGCTTCTTCAGTCCCAAGCACCTCGTGGCGCAAAAATATAACGCCACCGGAAGCCCGCTCTGGGGCAGCGCACCGGTGGCTGTCTTTGACAGCGGCTCGTTGCAGTTCGGGAACTTCCCCCCTTTCATCGTCGACGGTAGCGGCGGGGCCGTCTTCAGTTGGTACGGCACAGGACCCTTGCAATGCTACGCCCAGCACATCCTCTCAAGCGGCGCCGAGGCCTTTCCCCACAACGGTTCAGTGGGTTCGAGCAACACCAGCAACACGCGCGTCAGCCCCTCGGTGGCCTTCGATAGCGCGACATCCACAACCTACATGTTTTGGGAGGAGCAGAATGGCTCGCAGACGCAATCGGGACTCGCTGGACAGAAGTTCGGCGCCGCGGGCAGCGCCTTGTGGGGTGCGACAGGGTCAACCCTGATACCCCTCTCAAGCGTTGAGATCAACTGGGTACGGGCGCTCTGCGGCAGCTCAGGCATTTTCGTGAGCTGGCACGAAACGGTCAGCTTTGGCAACGACACGGGCCAGGGCGCGGTGGTGGCGGACAACGGCAGCTTTCTGGCGGGGCCGATTGCCTACGCCTCGACGCCCAGCAACAAGACGCGCCTCTTCAGCGTCCTCTCCACAAATGGTGATGCACTCATGGCCTGGAGCGATGACCGCGTCGACAGCGGCGATGTCCTCCTGCAGAACATGCAGCCAGACGGGTCTTTGGGCAACGCCACAGCCCACTCGCAATTTTGCTTTGGCAACGGGTGCCCTTGCGGCAATGACGACCCGAGCGCGGGCTGCAAGAACGGCACAACTGGCGGCGCGCGACTCGATGCGAGCGGTAGCCCCAAGGTGGCTGCCGGTTCGTGGGTGTTGGAAGCCTCCTCGCTGCCGCCCAACAAGCCGGGTCTCTACTTCCAAGGCGATGTAGCCATCAATGGCGGCCATGGCGTTCCCTTTGGCGACGGCCTGCGATGTGTGGGCTCAGCGGTGGTGCGACTACAAGTGCGCACCTCCGATGCCCTCGGAAATTCATTCACCACGGTCAATCTCGCCGCTGGAGTCAATCCAGGCGACTTGCACACCTACCAGCTCTGGTACCGAGACCCCGCGGGATCGGTCTGCGGCGCGGGCTTCAACCTGACGAACGGCGTGCAATTGATCTGGCTGCCCTGAAAAGTGGCTGGCGGAGAGTAAGCTTGAGGGCTCGCGAACCCACGCCCCTGCCACCACAATCCGCCATGCCGTCCCCCATCGCTCGACGCACGCTCTTGACCAGCGCCGCTGCTGGCACAGCTCTCGCCGCTGCTCTTCACAGCACCCCCATCGCCATGCCGAGATCCTCCAGCCGCAAGTACAAGAAGGCCGTCAAGATCGGCATGGTCAACATCGAAGGGACGCTGCTCGACAAGTTTAAGCTGCTGAAGGAGATTGGCTTCGACGGTGTAGAACTCGACAGCCCTTCCAATGTAAACATCGACGAAGCCCTGGCCGCCAAACTAGAGACGGGACTGGAGATTCCAGGTGTGGTGGATTCCGCGCACTGGGGCAAGCCCTTTTCGCACCCCGACGCCGCAGTGCGCGCCGAAGGCTGTGCCGCCCTCGAGACCGCCTTGCGCGATTGCAAGCAACTCGGTGGAGACTCGGTTCTGGTGGTTCCAGCCATCGTCAACTCCCAGGTGAGCTACGCGGACGCCTACCGACGCTCGCAAGAGGAGATCAAGAAGCTCGTGCCCCTGGCCGAGGAACTCGGCGTGCGCATCGCCTTCGAGAATGTCTGGAACAATTTCCTGCTCTCGCCTCTCGAGGCGGCGCGCTATGTCGATGAGTTCGAAAGCAGCCTCGTGGGCTTTCACTTCGACATCGGCAACATCGTGCTCTACGGCTGGCCGCACCAGTGGATCGAGATTCTCGGGTCGCGGCTCTTCAAGCTCGACCTCAAGGACTACAGCCGCAAGCTGCTCAACGACGAAGGCCGCTGGAAGGGCTTTGGAGTCCAGATTGGTGCAGGCGATGCGGGTTGGGCCGAGGTCATGGCGGCCCTGGACGGAATCGGCTACGAAGGCTGGGGCACGGCTGAAGTCAGCGGTGGTGGCCGCGAGCGCTTGGTCGAGATCGCCGCCAACATCGACGCGGTCTACGCGCTCTGAAGCAGGCCGGCAAGTGGCTCTCCAGTTCCTGCCTCGCTGCGTTTTGCGCCATGAGCCTGGTGCCCGCTCCTGCTCTGGCAACTGGCGACCTCGAACTGCTCTCCATCTTTGGCCGGGGCGACCCCATGGCCCTGGCTGTGGACGAAGACGAGGCCTTCCTGGTGCTCGCCAATGGTTGCTTGATCTCGGTGCACGCACAACACGAAGATGCGCCTTACATCTCGGAGGAGCTCGCCAGCACGACCCTTGACGCGACGATATTCGAGATGACGATCGCGGGCCCGGAGCTGTTCGTCGCAGGTGGCTCCGCCGGCCTCTTCTCGGTCGCCTGGAAGACCCGGAACCTCGACGCAAGTCGTGTCGCGGCTGCTCCTCCGGGAATCTACACAGCTCTGGCCACCACGCAGGCGTACCTCCTCGCCACTTCTGTCACCCTGGAAGGCGCGCGGCTGCTCGTTTTTTCCCGGGGGGAATTGGCCTTGCTGGAAAGCATCGAACTACCCGCGCGTCAGGCCTGGGCTGTGGTGGCTCGCAACGACACAGCATGGGTCGCTGCGGGCGAAGCGGGCTGTTTTCGAGTGCAGTTGCAGGCCACCGATAGTGCAACTCGTGTGGTTCGGGTGGGTCCCGACAGGGCGCTGACGGCAACGGCAGGATTGGATGTCCGTGACCTGGCCCTCTCAGGTAACTCGTTGCACGCTGCCGCCGATGGAGCGCACTTTCGGATTGATCTTGGCCCAGAGGTGGCCGGCAGGGATGCTTGCGCTGTGCGAGTCCGCGGCACACAGCCCGTCGGTTACATGACGCTCGTCGCAGCGAACAAAGAGGATTGGTTCATGGCGCGTCTACGGGGCCCGTCAACTGCTGCTGCTGGCGCTCCCTACGGTCGCGCCGGAGTCATCGGACTGAACCTGGAAATCGCTGGCCTACCCCGCGAGACGTTCGTTGTCGGCAAGGGCGAATGGATCGAATCGGGAATCCACGCAGAGCCACTCCGAGTCCGTGACAAACTCAAGCTACCAACCTGCGGGTTCCGCAGCCTTGAGGCCGGCAAGAAGCGCTTGTACGGCCAGCTTCTACGGCTCGGCGCCGTGGTTTGGGACTGCGAGGGAGGGACGCTCAAGAAACTCTGGTCCCAGCGTCCCGCAGGGCAGCCCTTGATCGATGGCACCTTCAGCCTGGCCGATCCCGATGTGCTGTTCTTCGGCGTCGACAGTACAGGCTCACGGGTGCACGGCTTTTTGGAAGTGGGCCCCGGGACACAACTCCGGGTGCGCCCTGCCTCAAAGGCAGAGCGGCCCCTGGGTCTGCGGATTGGAGCCAATTGGTACGATTCCGCGAACAACTGCGAGTGGTTCCTCGCCGGCCGCTTCTTCGGCTGGCAGCTCATGCGCTTTCGGCCGGGATTCACCCCCGAAATCACCCGCTGGGAGGTTCAGCCGCCACGGGACCCCAATGGCAAGGCCGGTGCGACCTATTTCTCTTCCGTCAAACACGGCGACCTTTTGCTCGGCTCGCGCAGCGCTTCGCGCCATGGCCTCGTGGGCTGGTCTGCCAGCACCATGGTGCAGGTGGCACTCGCCACACCAGCGGGCGAGGTGCTCGATCTTCCGGAGCTCTTTCAGGCACGCACGCAGGACGGGGGAGGCCCCTTGCAGAATGTCCACGCCTGGAGCGTGTCCGTCGCCAGATGCAACTCTGGCTCGCTGGCTGTAGTCCCCGCGGGCCGGGTCGTGAGGGGGCCAGCATGCGGACGCTCGCGGGCCTTGGTCTTCCTGTTGCGCGAATCCCACTTGCCTAGCACTGCGGCGACCCTCGTGGGCGCTGGCGAAAGCGGCCACGCAATTTGCGCCGCTGTGACCACGATGGGAAACCAGACCCTGGCGGCCATCGGCGACCTTGGAGGCGCCATTGAGTTGTGGAACCTCTCCGAAGCAACCAACCCCTTCCGCCTGGCTCGCTGGTGCACGCCTCCCGCGCTGATCGACGGTCAGACGGACTCCATCCTCGATGTGGAGTTCGTGGGCTCGGGCGCAGCAACCGAACTCCTGGCCGCCGCGGGCCGTCGAGGTCTGGTGCGCCTTGGGTTGGGACAGGCGGGTCGCGTGGAGCTGGAGCTACTGGAGATTCACGACACGCCAGGCTGGGCCACCGGGCTCGCCGTGCAGGAACGGGGCGAAGAGTGGCGCGTGCTCGTGGGCGACCAAAAATGCGGAGCACGGCTCCTGCGCTGGAAGCCCGGGAATCAGAAGCGGAAGTAGATGAAATCGGCGGCTTCGGGGATACGCAGGTAGACGAGGGCTGCAAGGCTAGCCACGACCGCGATGGCCCGGCCAGGCCAGCCAATCCTCCGCCAGGCGCCCTCCAAGCGACCGAACTCGCCCGCTGCCTGAACCGCCAGGCCGCAGCACAAGGCGAGCAGCGTCCAGCCCATCCAGGCGGGGTTGCTGTCACCGGAAAGACTCAGCAAGCGGGCATACCAGCCGAGAGCAAAATCCAGGTCCGGGCTAAAAAAGAACACAATGAAGGCGCTGGTAAAGAGTGTCGTGCCCAAACATGCGGCCATATCGCGCAGGCCCCAACGCGTGCGCAACTCCCGCCGCCGCCCGCTACGGGCACGCAAGAGGCGCAGAGAATGTTGCATTGAAATAGCAACGCCACTGGCTATTCCCCACAGAATGAAGGTCCACGAGCTGCCATGCCAGAGGCCGAAAAGGCCCATGGCCAGACAGTTGTTGCGCCAGAGTTTCCAATGGCTCAAGGCTCCGGTCGAGAGCGGTGAGTACACATAATCCGAGATCCAGCGGAACAGGGAAATATGCCAACGCGTGGCAAACTCGCCCACGGAGCGCGAAAGAAAGGGTCTCCTGAAGTTGTCCACCAGATCGATCCCAAAAAGACGCGCCGCGCCCCGCGCTATGTCGGTGTAGGCGCTGAAGTCGAGAAACAGAACCACATTCATGCCCACCGCCGCCAACACAAGGGTCAGGCTGCCTTGTTCGCCAGGGGAATCGAAGACCGGCTTCACATGGCGCACCAGGTGCTCAGCACATAGGAGCTTCTTCAAGAGGCCCCAGAGAATCAACCCACCGCCTGCCCGTAGCCGTGCGAGGCTGATGACCTGCGCGCTCTCCAGTTGAGGAATCAAGTGCCCTGCTCGTTCGATGGGCCCGGCGATCAACTGAGGAAAGAAGCTCACATACAAGGCAAAGCTCACAAAGCTGCGGCAGGGCTGAATCGTGCCCCGATAGACATCGATCGTGTAGGCGAGGGTCTGGAAGGTGTAGAAGGAAATCCCCAGGGGCAAAACCAGACCGAGCCAGGGATTCGACGAGCTCGCTGTTTCCCCAAGCAAGAACTGCAAGTTCTCAACGATGAACCCGCTGTACTTGAAGAAGGCCAGGGCGCCCAGATTCAAGACCAGACTGGCGCCAAGCAGGACCTTGCGGCGGCGCCGTGAATCAGTCTGGCCCAGAGCGAGCCCCACGAGATAATCCACCACCGTGGAGCCCACCAGCAACAATCCGTGCCAGGGTTCGGCCTGCAGATAAAAAGCGTAGCTGGCCGCGAGCAGGAACAACCTGCGTGAAGACCGCGGCACATAGACGAAGAGCCCAACCACCAGGGCCAGAAAAGGCAGGAACTCCAGGCTGGCGAAGGACACCTATTGAGCGGAAGACTCGGCGGGCAAGGGCATCTCGCGGCTCTCCAACAGGGTCTTCAGGCGCAGGACTCCGGGGTCACGGACCAACTTGTGGCGGGAGGTGTCCTGCCCGCAAAAACCGTTGAAGGTCCGCGCCGCCTGGCGTGCTTCCTCCACGGAGAACCCGTTGCTGTAGAGCATGATCTCGCTCCAGAAGTGATCGGATGAAAGTTGTGACATGTAGACGGCCCGCTTGGGTTGCTTGATCATCCACTGCTCAAGCTCGATGGCCTGGGCCGAGTTCATCGTGGCGTGCTCCCAGGAATAGTACTTGCCGGAGACCCCAAACTTCTTGCGCTGGTCGTAGATTGGCGTGGAGGGAGCGAAAAACCACGGGCTGACCGAGAAGAAGGGCAGCTCCCACTTGTCGACGAAATCCACCACGCGCTGGGCATTGTCGGGCGTGTCGCCGGGGAAGCCGATGATGAAGTTGGCGTGAGTCGGAATCTGGTACTTCTGCAGTTGCTCGAGACCGCGCTCGTAGGAAGCCACCGTGGTGGCCTTGTTCATGTTCTTCAGGACCTTGTCATCCACCGACTCGATGCCCAGGAAGAGCCCCTTGCAACCCGAGTCTCGCATGAGCCTGACCGTCTCCTCGTCTGCAAACTGGCTGCGGTAGAAGCTGTACCAGTCGTAGTCAAAATCGGCCAGGACCCTGACCAATTCGGTGAACCTCTTCTGGGGCACATTGAAAGTGTCGTCGGTGAAAATCAGCGAGCGCACATGGGGATGAGCGCGCAGTGAGTTGAGTTCGCGGCGCAGAGTCTCGGGCTCCGCGAAAGCCAGCCTGCCCTCGACGATGAACAGGCTGCAGAAGGAGCAGCGGAACTTGCACGAGCGGGCCGTGCGCAGGTGCACCGTGTGATAGAGATCCCGCGCACCGATGCGATCCCAGCGCACCCAGCTGTCGTCCAATGGGAGACCTTCCTCCTCGCGCTCGGAACTGTGTTCATAGCCGCCTCCCGGTGCGCGCACATAGGTTTGAGGCAGATCCAATCCCGAGAGGTCGCGGCTGGAGGTCTTGAGGATGCCGAGCAGAGCTTCCTCGCCCATGGCGGACATGACATAGGCATCGGCGCCCCAGGCGCCCATGAAGCGCTGAAAGTTTTCCTCGCCCACATCTCGCTCGAGTTCCCCGAGCATGAAGCCCCCCACCACTACGGTCGCCTCGGGCCATGCAGAGCGCACGCGTTGGATTCCGTCGAGGATGGTGGGCACCTCGGTCATGAAGCTGGTAGAGAAGAGCACGAACTTCGGCGCCACGGTCTCTGCCAACCGTTCGAGGACAAAACGATCAGCCCAATTCACATGGCGCATATTGATTCCCTGCGGCGCGAGCAGCGACTGGAAATAGGCCCCCGAGAGGTGGGTCGGCGTATAGGCATCCCAGCGGAGGTACTCGCGGGTGTGCCCGTAGCGAACCAAGCTCAAGAAGCGAGGAAAGTCGTGGGGTGCCCCATCAATGCGAACGCTCTGGCGCTCGATGCGCCCCATCATGGTCTGATCGAGCTTGTCCTCGACACCTGCGCGCGGGAGCGGCTTGCTGACCCCCTCGGGCCAGTCGTTGTGCCAACGGTCGACATCCGCAAAGTACGAAAAAAACAGGGCATCGACCTCTTCTCGCGCACCCGCCGGCTTGCTCACTGGAGTGCCTCGCTCAAATTTAGTGGGCCTATGAGAAAACACCACGGACTCCGAGAACGGTAGGCGGCTCGGGGAATTCAGTCTTCTCAAGCAGCGTCTTGAGCTTGAGCAACTCAGGCTCGGTTTCAAACTCCTGACTGGTCATTTCGCGGCCAGCGACATTGTTGTAAGTGCCTGCGATACGGCGGACTTCGTCCACGCTAAAGCCATTGCTCAAGAGCATAATCTCGCCCCAGAAAGTCGTTTGAGCAATTTCTGAGCTGAAAACCGCATTCTTGGGAGTGTCCAAGAGTTCGATTTCCAACTCACAAGCTCGAGTGATATCCATGGTGTTGTGCTTCCAGCGCCAAAACTTGCCCTCTAGTCCGTACTCTTGCGTCTGCTTGAAAATCGGCGCGGTAGGCGAGGAGTACCAAGGACTGGCGCAGAAAAAGTCGACGCCGAGATCATCCATGAAAGGAACGATCTTGCGGGTGTTCTCGGCCACATCTCCAGGGAATCCGATAATGAAATTCACATGGCAGCAAATGCCGTACTTCTTCAAGTAGGCGATGCCCCGGGCTGCGGTGCGGCATGTTGCTGACTTGGCCATGCGTTTGAGCATCCCATCGTCTGCGGATTCCAGCCCGATGAAGACGGCTTTACAACCAGAGGCTGCCATCAACTGAACAGTTTCCTCGTCCAGGTGCTGGGGCCGGCAGAACGAGTACCAGGAAAAATCGAACTTGGCCAGGACCCGGCAGAGCTGCTTGAAGCGCGGCGCGGGCACATTGAAGGTGTCATCGGTAAAGATCAGCGATCGTACCGCTCCATTGGCGCGCAGCTCTTCGAGTTCGAGCTGGAGAGTCTCCGGCCGATTGGTTTCGTGGGCACCTTGTAGAGCGACAAAGGTGCAGAATGAGCAATTGAAAGCACATGACCGCGCCGTGCGCAAGTTGACCGTGTGGTAGAGGCTGGCGGGATCCAGTCTGGTCCAGCGCACGTAGGTCTCGTCAATGGGCGGACCAATTTCTGCGCGCTCCGTGGAGAGCCGATAGCCGTGTTGTTCGTCGCGCACCCACGTTGCGGGCAGCGTTGCGTTCTGGAGTTCCGACGGCTCGTGGGCCAGAATCTCAAGCAAGGGTTCTTCGCCGAGGGCCGATACAACATAGGCATCGGCATCCCAAGCTTTCATCAGATGCCGCATGGCCAGGGGATGCAAGCTGCGTGATAGTTCGACCAGCACAAGGCCACCCAGCACAATCCCCGCATCGGGCCAAATACGTCTTGCCCGCTGGCAGATGTCATGGATGCGACTCACCTCGGACAAGAAGCTTGAGGAGATCAAGATGTAGCGCGGCGACACGCGCTGGCCGAGTTCGGCGAGAGACAGGCGATCAGTCTGTTGTGCATGGTCCACATCGAACCCGTGCCCTTGCAGCAGTGAGCGGTAGTAGCTGCCCGATAGGTGCGTGAAAGCAAAGCTGTCGAAGCGCCGATACTCGCCGGTAGTTCCGTAGCGCAGTTTGGAGAGCAAGCGGGCTTGGTCGACGAAGTGGCCGTCGATGCGCAGCGCCTGCCGCAAGAGACGCGCACTCGTCGTGAGATCCTCTGCCTCGGATGCATCATCAGTCCGCGGACCAGCCAAACCACCTTCCTCGTGTTCAGCTGAAATGTGATCGTTATGCCACTTGTCTATATCTTCGAAGTAGGAGATGAAAAGTGCATCTGTTGATCTTGCCTTGGCCATGGTCGTGAAGCTGCTTCTCGCAAGTTATCTAACCTAGCACGGCGATCACAAGTGGTCTAGATGCGCCATACAATTGCCTGCCAAGAGACTCCTCCTCCCACCGTCACGAGCCCCAGGGTTTGGGCGCTCAGCAACTCGCTGGACTCGAGCAGGGCGTGCACCTGCAAAACCAGATTTGCGCATCCGGTGCAGCCATTTTCGCGCAAGCTGTCGAGGGCCAGTGTGACCTCAAAGCCACTCAACTCATGTGCGCGCTCGAGTTGGCCGCGGGTCACGGCATAGGGCAGAAAATAGTCGATCGAGCCACGACTGATCTCGCATAGGGCCTCAATGGAGAGTCCCCAGGCTTCGCCGAGGCTCTCGAGATAGGCTGGATCAGCATCCTGGAAGGTGTAGCGCTGGTCCGCTTGCGGCGGCAAGCTGCCGGGGATGGTGAAGGCCTGGCCTGTGGCCTGCACACGCCCAGCCCGCGACGCCACGAGACCGCACTGTTCACCCGGCGCGGCACCGATAGCCAGCGCTCCCGCCGCGCAACTGAAGAGCAAGCGGTTCTTGATGTCGTCCGGCTCCAGAAACTCGGGGACCGATTCCACGGCCACTACGAGCACGCGCTCAACTCCGTTCGAGACAAGCAGAGCAGCTTGCGACAGAGCAGCCAAGCCTGATGCGCCGCCGGCGCGCACATCAAAGGCGGCAGCATCAGTTTCAAGGGCGCCAGCCAAGCGCGCTGCCAGGGAACTCGAAATATGCGGAGGAGTCGAAGTTGCCACGACGATGGCCTGCAACTCCCGCGCCGTCCAGCCCGCCCGGTCGATGGCTGAGCGAGCGGCGGCAAGAGCGAGAGCCTCGGCGTGGCTGGAGCCCGGAGCAGCCGGCCGTCGCCAAACATGGCGCCGGCGCACGCCCCAGGCATCATTGGCATGGTCCGCCCGCCAACCCCGGCGCTTAAGTTCCGCGCGCCACCCTTCTCCCAGGAAAACCGGCCAGACCGTTTCGTTGTCGAGGGCCACTTCGTTGGGATCGATGTCGCTCGGAAAGGCCGCCCCGCTGCCTGCGATCCGCACGCCGAGAACACTCCGCAAGTGGGCCGTCAATTGGAATCCGCGGCAAGGATCAACTGCTGCACATCGGCACAGCTTCCGCAGGCCCTGAGTCCGTGAACGGAGAGTTCAGCGCCTGCCTTCTCTTTCACAAGCTCTATGAAAATCACGAGTCCCATGGAATCCCAACCATCGAGATTGCCGAGACGGATGGAGTCGTCCACCGAACCGGGAACGGCTTGAATGGCCTCTTCGATCATCAACGCAACTTGTGAGACAGACACCATGGTAGATCATGATTCTAGCAACTTCGGGAGTGAAGGCCTCGCCTCATCGCAAGCGAACGCCGATGCGCCATCGCCAACGGACTGCGCTCAGATCCTTCTGTCGTGCCCCCGCCAATACGGGCCTCTTAGACTAACCTTGGAAATCTTACCCGCCGCGTTGCGAGGTATTTTCTCGACCCATTCCAGCCGGGTGGGGCACTTGAAACGGGCCAAAGCCCCGCGACAGTGCTGGATCAAGGCTGGCGCGCTGGGGTCGCTCTCTGGCACCCGCACCACGAGTGCCAGGACTTCTTCGCCCCACAAGTGGTGCGGCACGCCGATCACGGCCACATCCTGCACCGCCTGATGCTCCAGGAGACGCATCTCGATCTCTCGAGGGAAAACATTTTCGCCAGCGACGCAGATCATGTCCTTCACGCGATCGACGAGGTACAGATAGCCATCTGCGTCGAAGCGCCCCAGGTCGCCGGTATGAAACCAACCATGATCGTCCCAGGTGGACTCGTTGTCTCCGGCGTAACCCAAGTGGATGTTTTCCCCGCGCGCGACGACTTCGCCCACGGCACCGTCGGAAACCTCCGCGCCCTCCCCATCCACGAGCCGCAGCTCACAGCAACTCACGGCTCTTCCCACAGACAGGAGTCGCTCAGGTGGCTCTGCCTCGCCGTCATAGAGATGGTCGGATGGCTTGAGTGTCGTCAAAACCCCGGCAGTTTCAGTCAAACCGTAGCCTTGCAGAAATTCGCAGCCAAAGACCTTCAAGCCGAGCTCGAGCACCGCGGGCGGCATAGGAGCCGCGCCGTAGACAACCAATTGCAAGGCATCGAAGCCGCCGGCGTCGACACCCTTTTCAGCCAACAGCCACTGCATCATGGCGGGAACGAAGAGCGCGTGGGTGATGCCCTCCTTGCGCAAGACACCCAGGGTGTGATCAGAAAAAAATTCGGGGCACAGTCTCAGGGTCGCCCGTGCCGCAACGCAAGAGACCATCATCAATACCGCACCCACATGAAACAGGGGCGTCACTTGCAAGAACCGGCTGGTCTCCGCCACGAGGGGCATGTCCTCGCGCCAGGCGCGCTGCATGCAATCGATGTTCGCGTGACTGAGCATCGAGCCCTTGGCGCGACCGGTGGTGCCGCTGGTGTACATCTGAACGGCAACTGCGCTGGACTCGGCCTTGGGTAGAAGCGTGGCGGACCCTGTCAAGGCGCTGAAGGGGGTCCAGTCCGCTTGAGCGCTGGCGAAGTCCACGACTTGGCCTGCAAATCCCTCCAGGAGTGGCGCAAACTCGCCCTCGGAAAACACGAGTCGCGCCCCTGCGTCCTCGATCAGGGTCTGGACTTCGTTGGCGCGCAGGCGCCAATTGAGCGGGACCGCAACCGCTTCCAGAGCAAACAGCGCAAAGTAGAGTTCGACAAACTCAACCCGGTTCTTGGCCAGGATGACCACGCGCTCCCCTGGCACGAGGCCGCGCTCTGCGAGTGCCCCTGCGACACAAGCGACTCTGCGAGCGAGGCTGGCGTAGTCCACCTCGCACGAATCGTCCCGCAAAGCGATCACAGCGGGAGATTGCTGCGCGGCTGCGGCGAGCAGTCCATGCAATCCGCTCAACTGAGCTGCTCCGGATACAAACCCAGACCTAACCCCCCCGACACGGGCAAGACGGCTCCGGTGATGAAACTCGCCCGCGGGGACGCCAAAAAGGCCGCTGCGTCCGCAACTTCTTCTGGCTCGCCCATGCGCCCCACCGGTGTGCGATCGATGATCCGTCGGCGCACCTTGGCGTCCACAGAAGTTTGAATCCGCTCGGTATTGACCAGCCCCAGGGAAAGCAAGTTGGCCGTCACTCCAAAGCGCGCGCCCTCAAGCGCCGCGCTGCGCATCAAGCCCACCAACCCCGCCTTGGCGCCGGCGTAGGCGGCTTGATGCTTGGCCCCATGGGCTCCTGCGTGAGAGCCCACATACAAGAGCCGGCCCAATCCGCGCTCCTTCATGGGACCCAAGACGCACCCATCAAGGCGCGCCACCGCAGCGAGGCCGGTGGCGAAGACACTGTCAAGTTCGTGAGTAGCAACATCTTCGAGGGCGGCGTAGGGTGCGAAGCTGGCGGCGTTGTGGACGAGCACATCCATGCCGCCCACAAACTCGTCCAGCTCGCCGACCTCGGCGATATCTGCCACAAACTTCTCGGCACGACCGCCCGCAGCCTCGATCTCCCGCGCAACTTCCACAAGGCGCGCAGCGTTGCGACCGACCAAGGTGACTTGCGCGCCACGGGCCGCGAGTTCCAGGGCGATCGCACGGCCAATGCCGCGGCCAGCACCGGTGACGAGAGCGCGGTGTCCGGCCAGTTCGTCGTGTTCGTGGCTCATTACAAGTAAGTTGTACCCGATTCAGCGCTTGCCCTCGATTCAGCAGGAGCTCAGAACAAGTGAATCGCTGCACCAAAGGTGTAGCCCGCGCCCACGGAGGTCAAGAGCACCCGCTGACCCGCCTGGATGCGCCCCGCCGCATGGGCTTCGGCCAAAGCAATGGGCACCGTGGCGGCGGATGTGTTGCCGTGCTGGGCCACATCACAGACCGAGCGCTCAGGAGGCAGACCCAGGTCATCGAGGACCAGTTGCACCATGTGGGCGTTGCCCTGGTGGCAAATGAAGAGGTCGATATCGTCCAAGCTCAGCTTGGCGGCTTTGAGGGCCTTGGTGCAGGCTTCACGGGTGTACTCGAGGAACAGGTCGAAGATCTCCTGTTTGCCATCCACGCGCACGAAGTGCCGACGGGCGTCGACAGTGGCGTGACTGGCGGGTTCGCGGGCACCGCCGGCGGGCACCTCGGCGCCAGGCCGTTCGCGTCCCTCGGCCCCCAAACAAACCGAGAGCAGCCCCGGCGCATCCGAAGCCTCGAGCAGGACTCCGGCAGCCCCATCGGCGAACAACACCAACGAGCGCCGGTCTTTGGGATCGACAAAGCGTGAACGCGCATCGGCGGCTAGCACCAGCACGCGCTCCTCCCCACCGCGAATCGAAGCAGCACCGAGGTCAAGGCCGTACAAGAATCCTGCGCAGGCGGCAGAGAGATCAAACGCGGGACAGCGCGCGCCGATCAGGCGCGCCACGCGCATGGCCGTGGCCGGGCTGGGCTGATCCGGGCTGATGGTGGCCAGCACGATGCGATCCACATCAGCGGCCACCACGCCAGCGTTTTCAAGCACCTGCTCTGCCGCCAAGGCCACCATATCCGAGGTGGTCTGGTCCGCGCTCATCCAGTGGCGGCTTTCGATTCCCGTGCGACTCTTGATCCACTCGCTGTCGATGTCGAGGTTAAAGCGCTCGATCAGCTCTTCATTGGTAAGCACCTCCTTGGGCAGGTAACTGCCACAAGCGGTGATGCGCGCCCAACGCTCAGTCATCGGAATCCATGCGGATCGCGATCTTGCCCATGATCTGGCGATCCTCCATCAGCTTCTGGGCAGCGATACATTCGCTCAGGGGAAAAGTCTGGGTCACCGGCGGGTGAATCTTGCGCTGCTCCACGAGCTTCAAGCACTCCATCCACTCGCGGTGAGTGCCAATGTGAGAACCCAGGAACGAGAGCTGTTTGTTCCACAGGTAGCGCAAATCGATGCGTGGCTCAAAACCCTCGGTAGCGCCACAAATGACGAGTTTTCCGCCCCAAGCCAGGCACTCAATACTGATCGGCCAGACGGTTTCGCCCACATGGTCGAAGACAATATCCACGCCACGACCCCGAGTCATTTCGCGTACTCGCTGATGGACATCCTCGCAGTCACCGCGGATCACTTCCTCGGCGCCCATCCCGCGACAGAACTCGGCCTTGGCTTCGGTGGATGTGACAGCGATGGAGCGCAACCCCAAGACGCGGCATAGTTGCAGGGCAAAGGAGCCCGTGCCGCCACTGGCACCCCAAACCAAGACCGTGTTGCCGGCCTTCACCTGGGCGCGTGTGACCAGCATGCGCCAGACTGACAACAGGGAAGTCGTCGTGGCTGCGGCCTCGGTCCAGGAGAGGTGCGTTGGCTTGGGTGTGACCTGCTCGGCTTGCAGCTTGGCGTACTGTGCATAGGAACCGTCATAGGGGCCAGTTTGAAAACCCCAGAGCTTCATCTCACGACAGAAGATCTCCTCGCCGCTCATGCATGCCGGGCACTTGCGGCAGCAATTCACGCAGTAGGTGATGACCTCGTCGCCAACGGCGACACCCTCGACGCCAGTTCCCACATCAATGACAACCCCCGCACCATCCGTGCCTGAAACATGCGGCAAGGGCAACTCAACCCGCGGCAAGCCGCGGCGAGCCCAAATATCATTGAAATTGAGCGCGGCGGCTTCCATGCGCAGGAGAACCTCTCCCGGACCGAGTTCAGGATCAGGAACATCACCGTAGCGCAGAACATCTGAGGTGCCGTGTTCTTCGAAGTAGACTGCTTTCATGAGGGCTTGAGAGTCCGGCAGGAACGAGACTCCGAGGTTTCTGTCTTGGCATCCATTACGAGCTTGGCACCCATTACAAGTAAGGCAAATTCTGCTCTCTCAGTCGGCACAAGAAAATAACTCCTGCACCGTCGACAGGAGTTCCTGCGCCACCAGCCTGTGGCCCCGGGCCGCCAGGTGTTCGGGGTCGCTGAACCTGTAGAGGCTTGTGGGAGCCTTCACCAACTGCCGCTGTGCTGCATCACCCGCCCGCGCCCCAAAAAACTTCCTGATACCGCCATGGGCCTCGGCTTCGGCCAAAATCTCCGCCATGCCCTCTTGAAAAGACGGCAAGAGATTGAAATGTCGGGCCCCCACTTCATCGGCGTACCCATCCCAACGGTCGCTAGACCAGCGCGAGTGGTCACCCGCGATCGCCTCCAGGCGGGGGATCGAGAGAAGAATTAATTGACCACCCTGTTCCTCGACCTCGTCATTCAAGCGCTGCAAACGCGTCAGCAATTCACCCCAGTAGGCCGTGTAGGCTTCGCGCAGAGGAGTCTTGCGCATCTGTTTTTCGAGCTCACTCTGGCTTCGCCCATCGCCTATTCGCCCCGGTGCCCAGGTCATCGTGCGACGGGAAGCCTCTTCCCGGGGGAAGCGCTGGAGACGGTTGTAGATCGCGGTGCTCCTCAACCACTTGGCCAACGGACCTCCGGGAAGAGGCTCCAGGAACCGCATGGGCCGCGCCGACCAGGCGTTGACGCAGATGATCACAAGATCGGGTTTCCATGCGTGCGCGTAGTCTTCCCAGATGCGTACCATCTGCTCAAACACATAGCCGACAACGGCGAAGTTCATCACCAGAACCTCGCGCTCGGGAGCGGCTGCTTGCAATGAAACCTCAAGCTGACGAGGCCACAGGTCTGCCTCCTCACAACCCGGCCCATGGGTCATAGAATCGCCGAACACCGCAACTCGAAGACCCGCCTGACCGCCTTGGGTGACCGGCAACTCGGGTGCCGCCGGTGGTGCCCAGTAGCGGTCTCTGTAGCCGAGCGCATTGGTGCGAAAAGCGC
The DNA here is from genome assembly GCA_012959785.1 of Planctomycetota bacterium. Taxonomy (GTDB): domain Bacteria; phylum Planctomycetota; class UBA1135; order UBA1135; genus DUCM01. Next base: position 70,072 of record DUCM01000015.1, read on the forward strand.
GCCCTTCCTTGTTGATGACATGCCTGCCAGGCGCCTTGATCCAGCCCAGGCGTGGGTCCGCCAGGGTTGGGATGATCCGGCCGTACTCGTCGCTTTGCCTCAGCACCCACTCGGACCCGGCCACCAGAGACAGAACGACGAGTACCCAGACCCGGGGGCCGGGAAGCTGTGAGCGGAGCAACATGAAGATGGATTGTACCGAACCTGTGGCGAATCTGTGCTTGGCTCCTATTCTGGGGGAGGGCTCAAAGCCCCCCCCCCTGAGCCATGCTGTCCCTTCTTCTTCTCGCCCTGGCCGCCCCCGAAGCCCGCGACGATTCCGTCTCCTACGACAGGGATATCGCGCCCATCTTTGAAGCCCACTGCGTGGAGTGCCACGGGGAAGAGAAACAGAAGGCGGGACTGCGCCTGGATTCTTCGAGGGCCGCCCTGGCAGGCAGCGACCAGGGCGAGTTCGCCGTGATTGTGGCGGCCCAGGTCGGGGATTCGCTCCTGTATGAGCTGGTCACGGCAACGGATGAGGACGAGCGCATGCCGCCCAAGGGAGCAGCGCTCGGGGAACAACAACTGGATTTGCTCAGGCGCTGGATCGATTCCGGCGCCGAGGGTTCAAGCGTGGACGCGCCCATGCAAGTCAGCGAGCATTGGGCCTACCTTGCGCCCACGCGACCTGTAGCGCCGGACTTGGAATCCGACTGGCCCCGCTCAGACCTCGACCGGTTCGTCCTGGCCGGCATGCAAACGCAAGGCCTGACCCCAAGCCCCGAAGCGGATCGCGCCACGCTCCTGCGGCGACTATCCCTCGACCTCACCGGTCTGCCTCCCGGCCTCGAGGAACTCGACTGTTTTCTGGCTGACGATTCGCCAGCAGCGTACGAGCACGCTGTAGAGCGCCTGCTCGCGTCACCCGCTTACGGCGAGCGCATGGCCCGTAGCTGGCTGGATCTCGCACGCTACGCCGACACCAATGGTTTCGAGCAGGATGGCACGCGCAGCATGTGGCGTTGGCGCGACTGGGTGATCGGTGCTTTCAATGCGGACATGCCCTTCGACCAGTTCACTATCGAGCAGCTTGCCGGAGACATGCTCGACGATGCCACCCTCGAGCAGCGCATCGCCACGGGCTTTCACCGCAACACCATGGTCAATGCGGAAGGCGGTGTGGATCCCGAGGAGTACCGAATTGCGGCGGTCATCGATCGCGTCAACACCACCGGAACGGTCTGGATGGGCACGACCCTGTCCTGTGCCCGCTGCCACTCGCACAAGTTCGATCCCATCAGTCAGCGCGAGTACTTTCGACTATTCGCCATCTTCAACTCCTCTGCCGATGGCGGCCCAAGCACACAGCCCATCATCGAAGCGCCGCTGCCAGAGCAAGTGCGGCAGGCCGCCCAAAATGCGGCCGAAATCGCTCTGCTTGAGGCAGAGCTCGGGCGCTGGACGCCCGAATTTGAAGCTGAGCTGGAGGCCCTGCACCTTCCGGCTCCCGAGTGGTTGGTGCTGACGCCCGAAACGCTCTGCACGGCTTCGGACGCGACCCTCGAGGTCCGCCCAGACGGCGCGCTGCTCGCCGGAGGCCCGCGACCCTTGGTGGATAGCTACACCTTGCGCTTTGCTCCCGCCCCCGGAGAGTGGCAGCAACTACGCATTGAAGTTCTCGAAGATCCGGCCCTGCCCCTCGCGGGTCCCGGCCGGGCTGACAACGGCAACTTCGTGCTGAGCGAGGTGCGCGCTCGGTTGTTGGAAGTAGAATCCGAGCCTGCGGGTGAGGGTGCGCGCGAGCTTGAGTTTTCACACGCGCGTGCAGACTTTTTCCAGAGCACCAATCCTCCCTGGCCACCCGAGCACGCCATCGACAGCGATCTTGCCACGGGCTGGGCCATCATGGGCGAGTTGGAAGTGCCGCACCAACTCGTGCTGCAATTCGCCGAGCCGATCGAGGTGCTGCCCGGTGAGCAGCTTGAAATCGAGATCGTGCAAGAATACGGCACGAACCATGTACTCGGTTGCCTGCGCATCGCGGTCAGCGGTGAGACGCCCGAGAGCGGCCTGCCTTTGCGCCCAGATATCGAGGCGCTAGTGCTTGCTGCTAAAACTCCGGCCAAGCCCACCTCTGCCGCAGATATCTTCAGCGTGGAGCAAGAGGCGCGTCTGCAACGCTGGTTTCTCCAAACCCATGACTCCCTGGATGCCGTCCGGGAGCGCCTGGCGGACTTGCGCGACAAGACCGAGGTGCCCACGGCCCTGGTGATGGAGGAACTCGCCAAACCGCGGGTCACACGGATCTTTGATCGGGGCTCGTTTCTCTCCCCCCTCGATGAAGTGCAGCCGGGTGTTCCAAAGGTCATGGGTGATTTGGCGCAGACGAGCCCGCACAACCGGCTGGCCCTGGCCCGCTGGCTGGTGGATGGCCAACACCCCTTGACAGCCCGCGTGCAAGTCAATCGCGTCTGGGCGCAGCTCTTCGGCAAGGGACTCGTGAGGACCGAAGGTGACTTCGGCACCCAGGGCTCCGCGCCCAGCCACCCGCTTCTGCTCGACTGGCTCGCGAGCGAGTATGTCGCTGGTGGTTGGTCCACCAAAACTCTCATCAAGACCATGGTCCTCTCGGCGGTCTACCGCCAATCGTCGACGATTTCCGGCGAGGCCCTGCGAATCGATCCCGAGAACCTGATGCTCGCCCGTGGCGCGCGCTTTCGGGTCGAAGCCGAGATGCTGCGGGATGCCGCCCTCGAGAGTGCCGGGCTCCTAGACCACACCCTGGGCGGCCGGAGCGTTTTTCCACCGCAGCCCGAAGGCATCTGGCAGGTGACCTACAATAGCGACCGTTGGAACACCGCCACCGATGAGAATCGCTTTCGCCGCGGCTTGTACACCTTCTGGCGACGAACGGCGCCCTACCCGGCCTTCATGACTTTCGATGCGCCCAGCCGCGAGCTCGCCTGCACCCGGCGCGCGAGCTCGAATACGCCCCTGCAAGCTCTGGTCTTGCTCAACGACCCCGCCTTCGTAGAAGCCGCAGTACACCTGGCGGCGCGCATGTTGCGCGAGGCGGGCGAGAATGCCGGGGCCTGTGCCGCCCGAGGATTTCGCCTGTGCACCGGTCGCCGGGCAGAAGCGGATGAGATCGCGGCCCTGGTGCAGCTATACGGAGTCGAAGCCGCGCGCTTCGCGAAGGATCCAGAGGCCGCTCAGGCCTTGATCGCCAGCGCCACAGCCCTCGACGCCAGCGCCTTGGATCCCACCGCCCTGGCGGCCTGGGCGGTGGTGGCCAATGTCCTGCTCAATCTCGATGAAACCCTCACCCGTGGCTGATTTCATGGGCCCTACGCACACCACGCGTCGCGGTTTTCTGGAACTCTGCGCCGGAGGTCTGGGCGCCGCGGCGCTGGCGCCCCTGAGAGCTGGAGCGTGCCTGCTCGATGACTCAAACGGTGTCCTCGGCGAGCGGGGCCTGCACCACGCCGCGCGAGCCAAGCGCGTGATCATGCTGCACATGGCGGGCTCGCCCTCGCAGCTCGACTTGTTCGATGAGAAGCCCAAACTTACGGCGCTGCATGGCAAGGAGATCCCCCCGGAGTTCATCGAAAACGAGCGCTTTGCCTTCATCAAGGGCACGCCACGGATCCTGGCCTCGCCCTATACATTCGCACGCCACGGCGAAAGTGGCGCCAATATCTCGGAGCTTCTACCACACACCGCCGCCATCGCCGACAAGCTCACCATCGTGCGCTCGATGGTCACGCAAGAATTCAACCACGCGCCGGCTCAGATTTTTCTAAGCACTGGCAGCTCGGTGATTGGAAGGCCGAGCCTGGGCGCCTGGCTCTCCTACGGCCTCGGCACCGAGTGCCCTGACCTGCCGGCCTTCGTGGTCATGCTATCGGGTCAGTACAGCCCCAGCGGCGGTGCCTCCTGTTGGGGCGGCGGTTTCTTGCCCACGATGCACCAGGGCGTGCGCTTCCGGGGACAGGGAGACCCGGTGTTGTTCCTCTCCAATCCCGCGGGCATCGACCGCGATTGCCGGCGGCGCACCCTCGACACCCTGGCGAAACTCAACCAGAAGCGCCTCGAAGAAGTCGGCGACCCAGAAATAAAGACGCGCATGGCTCAGTACGAGCTGAGTTACCGCATGCAAGCGAGCGTGCCCAAACTCGCCGACCTCACGGGAGAGTCCCAAGAAACCCTTGACCTCTACGGAGTTAATCCGGGCGAGGCTTCCTTCGCGCGCAATGCCCTTCTCGCGCGGCGTCTGAGTGAACGCGGTGTGCGCATGGTGCATCTCTACCACTGGGGCTGGGACAGCCACGGTACGAACGCCGACGATGACATCATCACCTCCCTGCCATTGCGTTGTCAGGAAACCGACCGCGCTGCGGCGGCCCTCGTTACCGATCTGGAGCGCCGCGGCCTCCTGGACGAGACCATCGTCGTCTGGGGCGGCGAGTTCGGTCGCACGCCCATGAACGAGAAGCGCGACAACTCGACCTTCCTGGGCCGCGACCACCACCCCCACGCCTTCACGATCTGGATCGCCGGCGGCGGCTTCCAACCCGGTCTCAACCACGGAGCCACCGATGAATTGGGCTATTTCGTTGTCGAGGATCCCCTCAACTTCCACGACCTGCACGCAACGCTGCTGCACCAACTGGGCATCGATCACGAACGACTAACCTTTTTTCACCAGGGCCGCGATTTCCGCCTGACCGATGTGGAGGGCCAGGTGATGCGCTCACTCTTGAGCTGACCTCATGAACAAGACGCTGACCCTCATGAGCCTTTTGAGCCTCTGCCTGCTCTCTGCTGGCGCGGCGAGCCAGAACGCCGGACACAACCAGATCAGTCCCCTCGAGCGCGCATCGGGATGGCAGCTTCTCTTCGATGGCGAGACCACAGCTGGTTGGCGCAGCATTTCATCCCCTGGCTTTCCTTCCAGCGGTTGGGATGTGCAAGACGGCAGCCTGCACCACACCCAAGGCGGCGGCGACATCGTCAACGAAGAAGTCTTTGGTGACTTTGAACTCGAGTTCGAATGGAAGGTCTCGGCCGGCGCCAACAGCGGCTTGAAGTACCACATCCCCAGCGAGGATGCGCCGGCGGCCCTGGGCCCCGAGTACCAGGTCCTCGACGACTCACCCTCTGGAGACGCAGGTCCGGCTCAAGGCGCCGGCGCGCTTTACGATCTCTTCCCCTCAAGCGGCACCGAACACGCCCTTGTGGGAGAATTCAATCGCGGACGCATCGTCGTTCGCGATGGACGCATCGAACACTGGCTCAACGGCGTGCGCGGCCTGTCCGTTGATACCACGAGCCCGGCCTGGCGCGTGGCCCACGAAAAGTCCAAGTTCAGTCGCATCGCAGAATTTGGTCGCACCGGCCGGGGCCGCATCGCCCTCCAGGACCATGGCAGCGAAGTCTGGTTCCGCAGTCTGCGCATCCGCCGCTTGCCCGCGGCGAACTTCGAGGAAATCGACCTCCTCGCAGGAACAGAACTCGCAGCCTGGACTCCCCTGGGCGACGCCTCCTACCTGCGCCAAGGACGCACGATCCTGGGTGAGGTCGTGGGCGGCAGCCAGTCGTTCCTCTATTCCAAGAACTGTTTCGGCGACTTCATCTTCGAGGTCGATGTCCGCACCGAATTGCCGGGCAACTCGGGCATTCAAATACGCTCGCACCTGCGAGAGAACGGGCGTGTATTTGGCTATCAGATCGAGATCGATCCCTCCTCGCGGGCCTGGTCCGGCGGCTTGTACGACGAGGGCCGCCGCCTGTGGTTGCAGGACCTAGCCCAGAACCCAGCTGGCCGCGCGGCCTATGTGCACGGCGCCTGGAACCGCTATCGCATCGAGTGCATCGGTCCCTGGCTTCGCGTTCGTGTGAACGGCGTGCCCACGGTGGACTTCTTCGACCAGGCCGACATCGAGGGGCATTTTGGTTTGCAAGTCCACTCGGGAAACAACACCCGCGTGCGCTGGCGTGAGCCGCGACTCTTCGAGTTGGGACGCAGGCACTGGACCTCGGTAACCTGCTCCGCCGCGGAGGGCACCGTACTGGAAGAGACTGACCTTGAAGAATCAGAAGGCCTCTACACCGCGCGCGCTGAGGGCGCGACGGCCGAGCTGATTTTGCCCCAAGGCGGCGTGCTGGGCGCGCTCAACCTGCGCTTCTCCGTCGCCTCCCAGGGCGCCATCTCGCTGCACGCCAGCGACTGGCACCTCGACCTCTCAGCCCAGGAGACCTTCCTGGATTCTGATTGGAATGCCGTGGGGCTCTTGCTCGACGGCCAGCGCTTGACGGTGATATTGAACGGCCGGTCGGTGCACGAGTCGCGCCAGACTGGCCTCGCCACGGAGAGTTTCAGGCTGCGCTTTGCATGCGCACCCGCCACGGGCCGGCTACGAAACTTGCAGAGCCTCGCTCGCGGCGCGGCAAAGGACTAGCATCACTGGCGCTGGACGAGGTAGATCCAGTCCTGGTCAGGGAACCTGGGCGGCGCGCCGAGAGGGACAGCGGCGCCGCCGGAGAAGATGCGCGTGACGCCTATGAAACGGCCCACCCGCGGATCGAACCAGCGCCCCTGGAACCTGCCAGGCTCGCCGGCGAGATTCAGTTCGCCCGTGCTCGTGGCTCCAGGCAAATAGACAGCGTAGACCTCGCCCGCTTTGGCAAAGACTTCAGCGCCGCCAAGAGTCTGTGCCTCAAGGGTAAGCAAGTCATCGCGAGGTTCCATCTCCCAGAAGGGCAGGTTGTCCTCCATGAATTCCCGTGCGATGCGCATATAGCGCCACATGTGAGCCCGCGTGCGGAAGTCCTCCATCTTGACATCACCGCCCAGAGGCAAGTTGTGGTAGCCGCCGTACCACTCGATCTGGCCACCGGAGAAGTACACATCATAGAGATCGACCTTGCGCAGATAGTCAGCGTTGCTGTCACTTAGCCCTTCCCCTGAGGGAGTGTTCTCGTCCATGTCGAGCACCCAGGGGTGCCCCGCTGCGCTGGAACGCTCGCGCCACTCCTCGACATAGGCACCTCCCAGGTGCGGCGCATACTGAATCGAGGTGGAAGTGAAGTTGGGCTTGCCCAGGAGTGCCGGGTAGTCACTGAAGTTGTTGGCCCAGGTGTGCACGGCCAGAGCGTGGCCGTAACTGTCCAGGCTCGCGATCCGCGCCGCGCAGGCTTCCAAGAAAGGAATTGAAAAGTCGTTTTCCTCGGAGAGGTTCCACTTGATGGCAGCGGCGTGTCCGAAGCGCGCGATGAGCTCACGGAAGAACAACTTGCGCTCAGAGCCGAAGGCGCCCCCGTCGAACCAGTTCTCGTTGGCCTGTTCGCTCTCCGCCAGGACGATGTGCAGCATAATGCCGCGGCGCTGGGCATGGTCCAGGACCTGATTCCATTGATGCAGTCGGCTGATGTCGTAGTGCGTGCGGTTGTGCGGCGTCGGCGACGGATCGATGAATGGATAGGTCTCGCGGCCATCTCCTCCCAGATTCATGGGCAGGAAATAGACCGAGTTGACGCCCGCCGAGGCGAGGTAGTTGAGCCCGCCGATAAGGCCCTTGGAACTGGACCCACTGTGGCTAGAGAAGAACAGGGGGTCGCCCTCGCGCCAGTCCTTTTCATGGGCGAGGTAGCGATGGACCACGCCCACGCCGCCCTGGTCCTGCACATCATCGAAGCCGTCGTAGCCCAAAAGGTTCTCGGGGCTGTCGGTGCCTCCCTTGAGAAAGTACTCGCCATTCTCGAAGCGCAGGTAGTGCTCTCCCACATAGCGCAGGGGGCCCTTGGCCCAAAAACCATCGGCCTGAGGATCGCCGGACAGCAGAAAGACACATCCCGTGGCGCCGTCGAAGTGGGTCGCGCTGCCTGAATTTGGATCGCTCGCCACGGCAACCCCCGAGCCCTGGCGGAAGGAAGCGGTCCAGGACCAGAGGTCGCCCTGGGGCGCAGTGAAGCGCACCTTCCATACATCCCCCGCGCCCCCGCCGAGGCCATCGCCGGCATAGAAACCGGGCACCGTCTGGAACACGCCGGTACTGCTGGTGAAGGTCACATCCAGGCGGTAGTCGAGGAAAGGGTTGGGACTTGGCGCGTCCTCGTGGGTCGTCGGTCCGTGGAACCACAACTCGAAAGGCTGCCAGGCAGCGCCGCGACCCTTGGCCTCGGCTTGAGCATTCGCAACGCCGATCACGCCATGCCCGCTGCGAACGAGCGCCTGGGTCGGGTGATCATCGCGCACTTCGAGGCGCACGCCGCGGGCGATTCCCGTGCGCATCAAGCGCACCTTGGCAATCGGGCTCGAGGCCGATGTCCCCTCGACGAATTGAGCGCCGCGCAATTGCCAGTTGAAGCTAAGTGTTTGGCCCGCATCGGGATCCAAGGAAGCCGATCCATCCAAAGTCACGACTGTCGCGCCGTTGTCAGAGGCATCCAGGGAGTTTGGCGTGATGCTGAAGCGCGGCAGCGGGGGCTCGTTTTGGTACTCACGCGCAGAAAGGGGTAAGCTGTTATTCTCGCCATCCACGAGCGAGGGCAGATACAGGTGCAAGCGGTCCTGCCGCAACCCCAAGCTGCCCGCGCTGATCTCGATCAAGTGCCGGCCCGGCCCCAGGGCCACGGCGGCGTTGGGGGTTCCGCCACCAGCAAGCTCCACAAGGGTGGACCAAGTCCACTGGTCGGCTACTGTGGAACGCAGCCGTTTCCAGGCACCTCCATCGATTCTCACCCAGGAGAACTCGCCTGAACCCTGGTCATGGTGACTCCGCAGGCGCAACTGATAGCGGCCAACTCGTTCGATCATGACCTCGATCGCGTAGGTACCCAGACCTTCTTGCGTTGAAGCCGCAGTTCCATTCCAAGTCAGGTAGCCCGCGCCAGTGCTGCCCGCCAGCGCGTCATTGCGCTGCCAGAAGCCGCTGGCCGCGCTGTCCTCGAGTTCGATGGCCACCAACCCCCCGCTCTCGAGATAGGCACCGGGGTCTCCAGCTCCGCCGTGGCTCGCGAGTCCAGGGGACCCCAAGAGCCCCATGAGTAGGGTCACCTGCGTAATGCGATCGAACATGAAGAGCACCTCTGATACTTTGTGGGATGCTCTGGGAGCTCCCCGGATTTATTGCTTGTTGACCGGCACACTCATCGTTATCGACAGCGCTGGCCAAGGAGTACACAACAATAAGAACCCTACCCCACATTCTGATTTTGCGCCATATGGCCCGGGAGATGCCGCCATGGTGGAGCATGCAATTCGAACTTGCATTTCCCGAACGCTTGCTACCAAAGGGTGCCACCCCAGCGCCCGGTTCCGGGCAGAATCTCCCCGACAGATGACCGAGCAAGTACACGACAGCATGAGTGGGGTTGGGTCCGCGTCCGAGGCGGCATGTGGAAGTGAAGTGGCTGGATACGGTCCGAGTCAGTCACGAGCACCCGGTCCCTGGCGCCGCACCGTAGTGCACGCGCTCTGCGCCACCTTGCCCGCCAGCGAGAAGGTTCCTGGCGTTGACCCAAAACGCTGCGCGGAATTTCTCAGGCGTTTCAGCAGGGAAGCCCCGCGCCTCCCGCGCCTGGCTCTGCATGTCGCCGTGCTGGTCTTCCAAGGCTCCCCGCCCTTGACTGGCGCGGGCTGGCGGCCGGCCCTTTGGCTCACGCCTGAGGCCCTCGCTCGCCACTCGGAGAAACTGGCCTCCCACCCGCTCTACCACCTGCGTCAAGTCAGTCTCATGTTGAAGACCATGGCCGGGCTGGTCTGGGGCGCCGACCCCGCTGTGAGAGCGGCTCTCTTCATGGAACCCTATGCCGACGATCCATCGCACTGGAGGGAACGGTGACTCGCGGCGAGCACATTTCCTTCCGCACAGGCGAGGAAGTCTCGCTCTCGATAGACTACGCCATCGTCGGCAGCGGACCGGGAGGCAGCGCAGCAGCCGCCATCCTTTCCCGTGCGGGATTTACCGTGGCGCTCTGCGAAGCTGGCGCCTGGCGCGACACCGAGCACATGCCCGCTTCGCTCTACGGCTCCATGCGCGACCTGTTCAGCGACTTCGGCCAGTTGATGAGCAGCGGGCCGGCAATGATCCCCGTGGTCCAGGCCACCTGCGTCGGCGGTACCGGCGTAATCAACAGCGCCATCGTCGTGCGCACTCCAGAATCCGTCCTCGACACCTGGGCCCGCGATCATGGACTGGGAGACTTCCTTACTCCCGCTGCCATGGATCGCGCCCAGTCGGAGATCGAGGCCGAACTTGATGTTGCCGCCATGCAGGGCAAGCAACTCGGCCGGCACAACCACTTATTACTCGCAGCTCTTCAGCAATCCGGTCGCGAAGCCCACGCCACCCGCCGCAACGCCGCGAAATGCCGCGGCAGCGGATCCTGTCTGCAAGGCTGTCCCACCGGAGCCAAGCGCACGGGCAACCTAACTTGGGTGCCCGAAGTTCTCACCCGCGGCGGTTGGGTGCTCTCATGCGCCCCGGTCAGCCAAGTTCTCTTCGAAGGCCGGCAAGCCAGCGGCGTGCTCGGCCGATTCAGCCACCCGCGCCGGGACTACCGCGGGCCGAGGGGGGCGCGTTTCCGCGTCAGCGCCCGGCGCGGCGTCTTGATCGCTGCCTCGGCCACGGGTTCGGCACCCTTGCTCGCGCGCAGTGGAGTGCGTCTGGCTGCCCTTGGCACGGGCTTCCGCGCGCACCCCGGCTCAGGAATTATCGGTGTGTACCCCGACCGCGTGAACCCCCTCTGCGGCACAACCCAAGGTGTCTCCTCGCTCCATCACAAGGACGACCTCGGCATCAAGCTCGAGTCCCTGTCCTTGCCCCTCGACCTCCTGCCCGGCCGAATCGCGGGCGCCGGTCCAACCCTGGCGCGCACTCTCGCCCGGGCCAACCACACGGCCATGTGGATCGCCGCAGTCAACGCCGACGCCGTGGGCACGGTCACTCCCGCCAGACTACCCACCTTCCGCGGCGGCCCCTTCGGCCGCAACATCGTCCGCTACCAGCCTCTCGTGAGCGACACGGCCCGCCTGCGCCAAGGCTGCGCGATCCTGGCCCGCCTGCACTTCGAAGCTGGCGCCAGCTCCGTCCTGCCCGGCATCCACGGCCTGCCCACCGAACTCAGCCGCGACGAGATCCACCTGATCGACGAAGCTCCCCTCAATAACCGCGCCTGGACCTGGATTCTCTCGCACCTCTTCGGCACATGCGCCCTGGGTAGCGATCCCACCCGCTCAGTTGTTGGCCCCGACCTGCATGTGCACGGCTATCGAAACCTCCACGTCGTCGATGCCTCCTGCCTGCCCACAACCCTGGGCGTCAATCCCCAACACACCATCCAGGCCGTAGCGCGCTTGACCGCCGAACGCCTGGCCAACGCCTGAACCCGCCATGAGTCTCCAAGACATGCTGCGCGCCGAGGCGTGCCCTCAAGACATCAGCCGGCACCTCGATGCCCTCGACCATGCCCAACGCCTGGCCGAGGTCCAAAGCCTTGCCCCCCGTGACTTGCGTCAGCTCTACGCCCTCTGCGCCTCGCAACCTGCGGACCTCCCGGACTTCGTCCCGGTCGAGGTTCCCAATGGCGTTCCGGTGCGCCACTTCGGCATCAACTCCCTGCCCCTCTTCCGCCATTTCGAAAAGCGGTTCCTGCGCAGCGGCCCCGAGCAGCTCACCGGCTACAACCACCAGGCTCTGAGCCCCATCACCGGCCCCGGCTATTTCACTGTCAGCGCACCTGAGCCCAACGCCCCGGTCGCCATCGACTACCGCCTGATCCCAAGCGAACTCCCCCACCCCAGCTGGCCCCCTCTGGCCTCCAACGAGCGCTTCCCCGCCGTACTCGTCTTCGGCCACATGCGCGATTTTGTGCTGCGAGTATCGCGCCAGGTCACCATCGGGCGAGCGGAGAAGAAGGGGCGCTTGCAGCGGGCGTGGTTTGCTTTGGTGCGTGGGGAAGAGGGGCAAGCCGAGTCGCGTTAGGTGCTGGGCTTCTGCTTCTGGATCGGGCTCATCCTGGTCCTGCCGCGGAAGATGGAACCATGATCGAAAAAATCGAGTTTCACCTCACTCAGTCACTCCACAATCTTTCTACCGATCCGTTCGAACGCAAGAACCTGTACGCCGAGCACCGAGATAATCTGGTGCGGCTCACCGAAGGGGTCGCCGCGTGGCCCAAGAAGTTCCCCACCGACCCCGCATGAAGCTCACCCTGAAGCGCCTGTTTACGGAATATCAGACTTGCCACCAGAACCGCACCAACATCGCGATTCACAAGCTGGCGATTCCGGCCATCGTTTTTCATGTGGTGGCCATGCTCGACTGGTTGGAGTTGGGGGTTTTTGTGGCTGGAGTGGAGTTGAGTCTGGCCCATGTCATCATGCTGCCGGCGCTCCTGTGGTACTTCATCATGGCCTGGCACCTGGGCGTCGTGATGCTTGGCTACACGGCAGTCTGCCTGGGGGTCGGACAAGTAACCGCACCCTGGCTCGTCGTCACGATCGCCGTGGCTGCGTGGACAATGCAGCTCATCGGTCACGCGTGTTTCGAGCGCAAGGCGCCGGCTTTTGGCAGCAACTTGATCCAGCTTCTGGTGGGGCCGGTCTACTTTTTGGCCACGAGTCTGGGGTCCTGGCCGGAGGACGGGGAAGCTTGACTCACTGGCTCCCCGAAAAGGCGCAAATGTGCAATACTCCCCGCCCCCGGAGCCCCCCCCCCAGCGCCCATGTCATACCCCACCACCCGCCGCAGCTTCTTGGCCGCCAGCGCGAGCTTGCCGCTGCTCGGCGTCACGACCAAGAGACAACTAGAGGATCAGGAGCAGGCCCAGACAGCGCCCTTCGAGATCTCCCTGGCTCAGTGGTCCAGTCACCGCACCCTGCAAGCCGGCCTGACCAACCTCGATTGGATTTCGAGCGTGCGCTCAAAATTCGAGGTGCATGCCGTCGAGTTCGTCAACGCCTTCTTCAAGCGCGAACTCTTCGGCTCGGGCTCCTGCAATTGGGGCTACTTGGGAGAGATGAAGCTGCGCGCCCTCGATGGCGGGGTGGCCATGCTCCTTATCATGATCGATGGGGAAGGCTCCCTGGCCGCTGAGAACGAAGGCCAACGCCAAGCTGCCATCGGCGCCCACCACAAGTGGATCGTGGCCGCCAGCTATCTCGGCTGCCACTCGATTCGCGTCAACGCGGCCGGCTCTGGCGATTTGTCCGAGATGCAAAAGCGCGCCGCGGAATCGCTAGTCAACCTGGCGGATTTTGGCGAGCCGTACGGCATCAATATCATCGTCGAGAACCACGGCGGTCCCTCGTCCAACGGTGCCTGGCTGGCGGGCGTCATGGCCGCGGCTGACCACCCGCGCGTGGGCACTTTGCCGGACTTTGGCAACTTCCGCATCCAGGGCGGCGAATGGTACGATCGCTACAAGGGCGTCTCCGAGTTGATGCCCTACGCGAAAGCCGTCAGCGCCAAGAGCCACGAGTTCGGCGCCGATGGCAACGAGACTGGTACCGACTACCGCAAGATGCTCGCCATCGTGCTGGAAGCGGGCTACCACGGCCATGTGGGTATCGAGTACGAAGGCTCGAAGCACACCGAAGACCAAGGCATAAGGCTCACACGCGACCTGCTCTTGCGCCTCCAGAAAGAACTTGCCTGAGCCCTTCATGCTGCTACTCACCTCCGCTTTGGCCTGTTCTGTTGCGGCCATCCCTCAAACAGACGCGGCCGCTTCACAGGAAACCGAAGCGACCTATCAGCCTCAAGTCGTGGAAGCCTCCGAAGAGGGTCGCGAAGCCATGGCGCGCTTCTCGGTGCCTGAGGGCTTCGTCGTGGAATTGTTTGCCGCCGAACCCCTGCTCGCCAACCCGGTGGCCTTCCATGCTGCGAACAATGGCGACTTTTATGTGGCCGAGACCTTTCGCCTGCACAAGGGCGTGACCGACATCCGCGAGCACCTCGACTGGCTCGAAGATGACATGGCCTGCCAAACGGTGGCCGATCGTGTGGCCATGTTCGCCAAATGGGATGGCGACCAGCTCGACGAGTTGTACGGCGTCGAACACGATCGCATCAAACTTCTGCGCGACACCGATGGCGACGGCCTGGCCGACTGGTCTGCCGTCTATGCCGATGGCTTTAGCAATTACGCCACGGGCATCGGCTCGGGAGTGCTCGAGTTCGGGGGGGATGTTTATTTTGCGTGCGTCCCCGACCTCTGGAAACTACGCGATACCGATGGTGATGGCCGGGCCGATCAACGCGAAGCTCTTTCGAGCGGATATGGAGTGCGCGTCACGCTCCTGGGCCACGATCTCCATGGTTTGCAGGTGGGCTCGGATGGCAAGCTCTACTTTTCCTGCGGTGACCGCGGATTCACGGTGGAGACGCCCGATGGAACGATTCTGCACCCCGACACCGGCGCGGTACTGCGTTGCAATCTCGACGGTAGTGACCTCGAAGTTTTCCACACGGGCCTGCGCAACCCACAAGAGTTGGCCTTCGACAAGTACGGCAACCTGTTCAGCGGCGACAACAATTCGGACGGCGGGGACCAGGCGCGCTGGGTGCAGATCGTCGAAGGTGCAGACAGCGGTTGGCGATCGAGCTATCAGTGGATTGAGGAACCCGTGCTGCGCGGCCCTTGGAATGACGAACTTCTGTGGAAACCGCACTTCGAAGGCCAGGCGGCCTACATTTTGCCGCCCATCGCAAACCTGGGGAACGGCCCATCGGGACTTTGCTACAACCCCGGTAGCGGTCTTCCACCGGGCTACGACGATTACTTCTTTCTCGCTGACTTCCGCGGCGACGCGAACTACAGCGGCATCCACGCCTTCGCCCTCGCAAGCCGAGGCGCGTCTTTTGACCTCCTGACCCCAGGCCGACTTATCTGGAGCACGCTGGTCACCGATGTCGACTTTGGGCCGGACGGTGCGATCTACTTTAGCGACTGGGTTTTCGGCTGGAACATGACCGGTAAGGGACGCATCTACCGCGCCTCGCACCCCGAGTTCACGGGCAAGGGCGTCTCCAGGGGTGTGGCGCAGATGTTGAAAACGGGGCTGGAAGAAACCACTACTGTGGGGCTCTTGCAGCTACTCGCGCATGTCGACATGCGCATCCGGCAGATGGCGCAATTCGCCCTGGTGGCTCGCGGTGAGGACGGCCAGCAGGCCTTGTTGACTGGACTTGAGCAGGGCGGCTCTGAGATGTCACGGCTGCATTGCATCTGGGGAGTAGGCATGGCAGCGCGCGAAGAACCCGCTCTGCTCGAGAAGCTGCATCCCTACCTCAAGGACCCAGCCGCTGAAGTTCGCGCGCAAGTGGCCCGGGTCCTGGGCGATGCGCGCTACCGAGCCGCCTCCGGCAACCTGACTCGCGCCCTCGCTGACCCGTCGGCCCGGGTTCGCATGTACGCAGCCATCGCCTGTGCCCGCATCGCAGATGAGCGCGCCACCGAAGCGCTCTTCGCGTTGGCCCGCGGAGCCGCCGATGACGACACGGTGCTGCGCTCGGTAGCCATCTACGGTCTCGAACGCTGCGCCAGCGCCGAGGTCCTGGGAGCGGCCACGCGTTCGTCCAACATCTACGCGCGCCTGGCGGCCACGGTGGCCCTACGCCGACAAGGCTCGCCGGAAGCGGCGCGTTTCTTGTTTGACCCTGATCCCTTGGTGGTGGTCGAAGCCGCCAGGGCGATTCACGATGTCCCAATCGAAGCGGCTTTTCCCGCCCTGGCCGATGCCCTCGAGCGGGTCACCAAGGACGACAGCGCCGCTCTCGTGCGGCGCGTGCTCAATGCCAACCTGCGCCTGGGCGGCGCCCAGCGCAGCGCGGCCCTGGCGGCATTCGCAGCCGACGGGGAACAACAAACCGTGTTTCGGGCTGACGCTCTGAGGCTCTTGGGGCAGTGGGCCGCGCCGAAGCAGCGCGATGATGTAGTCAGCAATTGGAGACCCATCGCGGCACGCTCCGACGAAGGTTTGGCGGCCATCACCACGGGCCTCTTGGGCTATGGAGTGCTAGACGCGCCCGCCAGCGTGCTTGAGCGCTGGATCGACTTGACCGTGATCTACAGCGTGATGGACACCGGCGGTGCCCTGATCCAGATTGCCCAGGATCGCACTCGTAGAGGCCAAACGCGCCGCAAGGCCCTCGAAGCTCTCGAGCAGCTCTCCAGTCCCGGCCACGAAGCCGTTCTGCGGGCCTCGCTTTTCGATCCCGATGCAAAAGTGCGCGCCGCTGCCCTGGAAGCCCTGCCGCGCATCGACCCGGAAGAAGCTCTGCCACTCTTCAAGGCCGTGTTGGAGAGCGGTCAACTCGCCGAGCGCCGTGCGGTCTACGCCGCCTTGGCGAGAATCGATGGCTTCGAGGCCGATGCGCTCTTCCGGGCGGAGTTCGGCAAGATCAGGATGCGGGTCCTGCCAGCGGAGCTGCAACTCGACATGCTCGAAGCTATGTATTCGCGGCCTTCGCAGAACCTGAAACTCCTGGTGGAGAAGCTGCGTCAAGAACGGCTCGACTTCGATCCACAGTTGGGTGCCTGGCAGGATTGCTTCTTCGGTGGCGACGCCGAAGAGGGCGAACGCATCTTTCGCGCCAAGGCCGAGACCACCTGCTTGCGCTGCCACGCTCTCGACGAAACCCAGGGCACGGCTGTGGGGCCTGCCTTGCAGGGTGTTGGTGCACGACTCACCCGCCGACAACTGTGTCAATCCATCGTCGCCCCCAACGCGCGCATCTCGCCTGGCTATGAAACTGTGCTGCTGGTGCTCGACGACGAAAGCGTGCTGGTTGGCCGCGTGACGGATGAGGGCAGCGAATTCATAACCCTCTTGATGTCCGACGGAGCGACGGAAGAAATCGCCGTGGCCACCATCATCGAACGCCGCCCCGACCTGTCGGCCATGCCCGACGGCCTGGGACAGTTTCTGAACCACCGCGAAATGCGCGATGTGATCGCCTTCCTGGCTCAGCTTTGAGCCGGACTCCCGACCCGCTCCAGACAACCATGCACCACCTAAACCGACGCACATTCCTCGCCGGAGCTGTCGCCGCCGCCACCAGCGCCCATACCTCCGGCCAGGAGGAGCAGGAACAAGAAACGCCCACGACACCCGCAACCGAGGCAGAGCCCGAGCCGCCGGGCCAGACAAAGAACTCGAAGTTCGCCGTCAACATCGAGATGTGGTTCCGGCGCCTGCCCTTCCCCGACCGCATCCGCGCCGCAGCGGACCTGGGTTTTCCGGCGGTGGAGTTTTGGGGCCTGGGTGGCAAGGACCTGGAGCAAACGGCGCAGCTTTGCCACGACCTCGAGCTTGAAGTGGCCCAGTTCACCGCCTGGGGTTTTGTACCTGGGCTCAATGACCCGGCCAACCACACGGCCTTCGTGGCGGCCATGCACACCGCCGTGGCGGCGGCCAAGACGCTCAAGGCCCGCAAAGCCACGGTGGTGGGCGGCAACGACCAACGGGGCATGACCCCCGAAAGCATGCACGCGAACATAATCGCCGGCCTGAAGCTCGCGGCCCCCATCGCCGAGGCGGGCGGCTTGATGCTCATCATCGAGCCCATGAACATTCGCGTCGACCACAAGGGGCACTGCCTCTACGGCAGCCCCGACGCCGTGCGTATTTGCCGCGAAGTCAATTCGCCGTCGGTCAAGATCAATTGGGACCTCTACCACATGCAGATATCCGAAGGCGACTTGTGCGGTCGCTTGCGCGAGGGCTTTGACCAAGTGGGTTATCTGCAACTCGCCGATCACCCCGGCCGCAACGAACCTGGCACCGGAGAAATCAACTACGCCCGCGTCCTGCGCGAGGCCAAGGAACTGGGCTACAACGACTACATTGGCCTCGAATGTTGGCCGCGCGAGGACGAAGAACTAGCCGCCAGGCGAGTTCACGATGCCGACGACTGGTGATCCTGGGCATTGAGGCCAGCCTTGTATGCGCGCATCACGGGTTTGATCTTCCAAGTACGGTAGCCGTACTCGAAAGCGATCGAAGCCAGTATGAGGCCGTAACTGTAGAGCCCCGTGTAGAGGGTCCAGCTCTCCAGCGAACCCCAAAGGGCCAATCCCGCAGCGATGGTGGCGTTGACCATCAGGAAGACAGCCCAATAAGTACTGACGCGGCGGCAATAGGCAGTCACCCTGGGCGGGAGCGCAGGCACGCCGTGGTGAAGGTGCGCCAAGCGCTCGACGATGCTGCCGGGACTGGACTGCAGACTGCCAAGAAAGGCCAGTCCCAAGCTCAGACTAACCACAGTAGGCAACATCAACAGGAGCCGCTCGTCGCCGATCATCGCGGCCAAGAGACCCAGGACCGCCAGGGGCCAAAGGGTAGAGATGAACCGCGGGGACTCTCCAGCACGCCTTCCGAAGCGACTCGCGAGGAAGCGCAACAGAGCGAGACCCAGCACCAAGAGACCGATCCTGCGCACGCCCAAGCGATCCAGTCCAAAATATACGCAGACGGGATAAACGAGGGCCAGGCCCACGGCCAGGGCACTCAGAATCTTCAGCATGAGAGGGCGGCTCTTCAAGCGCGCAAGTTGAGCCCCAGGGCAGGGCACTGTCAAGCCCCCGGATAACGCGCGGAGAACCCAAGGATCGAAGCACTTCCCGGCTCCGGAAGCTATCCTGCGCTGGTTCCCCAGGGGGAAGCCACACCGCCAACATCTTTTCCGTCCATGTCAGCCAAAATTGTTCTGCTCAATCCGCCCTACGAGCGGATCGCCAAGGGCTACGAGTTTCTGCGGCACATCACCAATCGCTCGCCCTCCCTGGGCCTCCTGCACCTCGCGGCAATGGTGCGCGAGCACGGCTTTAGTCCTGAGATCATCGAGAGCGATATCGCCGGCCTCGACGAAGAGGCTGTGGTGACAAGAATCGTCGCTAGCGCTCCCAAGTACCTCGGCATCACGCTCTTCACGGTGGGAGTCTGGTCCGCCGCAAGCATCGCTCGGGCCGTCAAGAAACGACTTCCCAAGATCACCATCATCGTCGGCGGACCGCACATCTCGTCCATGGGTGCGGAGACCATCGAGCGCTTTGGCGAATTCGAAATCGCCGTAGACGGAGAAGCCGAATGGATCCTGGTCAAGCTGTTGCAGGCCCTGGAAGCAGGCCAGCCCCCAGAAACCGTCGAGGGCTTGATCCTGCGTCAGGAGCAGGAAATTGTCTCAACACCGCGAGCCGCAGAACTGAAAAGCCTCGATCCACTGCCTCTACCCGCTTGGGATCTTCTCTCTAACTTTCCTTTAGCTTTTCAACCGGCCATCTTCGATTTTCCAGGCGGCAAGGTCGCTACCATCGCCGCCTCCCGTGGCTGCCCCTTCCACTGCCGCTTCTGCGACACCTCCACCTTCGGAGCCCGCTTGCGCGCCTATTCGCCGGGCCGAGTGGTAGAGATCATGGGCCACCTCAAGGAACGTTGGGGCATTGGGCACATCATGTTCGTGGACGATCTATTCCTCGCCAGCCGCATCAGGGTGATGGAGTTTTGCGACCGGCTCGAGGAAGCTGCACTCAAGATGACTTGGTCCTGTACGGCGCGGGTCGACACGGTCAAACCCGATGTGCTGCAACGCATGCGCGCAGTGGGCTGTTGGGAGATTAGTTTTGGCCTAGAAACAGGCTCTGACGATCTACTCAAGCAGATGGACAAGGCCGCTTGTGTGAAGAGCAGTGAACAGGCAATTCAATGGGCGTCCCAGGCTGGCATTAGAACCAAAGGCCTGTTCATGCTCGGCTATCCTGGCGAGACCGAAGACAGCATCGAACTGACCCGCAAATTCGTGCGCAAGATCCCCATGGACATGATGAATCTCTCCAAGTTCACCCCCTATCCAGGATCGCCGATCTATCGCGACCTTTACGGCACCAACATCCGCGCCGATCACTGGGAAAAGATGAACGGCATGAACTTCGTCTGGTCTCCTGATGGATTCTCCGAAGAAGTGCTGGACCAGCGCTATCGCGGACTCTTGAAGAGTTTCTACAGCCAGCGTCGCGTGCTCGCGAATTTCATCAAGCTGGGTGCACAGCACCCGGGGCACCTCGTGCGTCTTGCCAGATTTGGGCTCGGAGTCTTGGGATCGCGGATGCGCGGGCACAAACTCGCCTCTGCGGCTCAGGCGCGATGAACGACGAGGGCACTCTCTCCCAGGGCGACATCTTCGATGTGGTCATCATCGGCGGTGCTCTCTCGGGCAGCACTTTGGCCCTGCTCCTGCGCCGCTGGCGGCCAAGTACGCGCATCCTCGTGGTGGAGGCAGAGGCCGAATTCGATCGCAAGGTGGGCGAAGCCACGGTGGAACTGTCGGGATTTTTCCTCAGCCATGTCTGCCGTCTGCACGATCTTCTGGCGCGCGAGCACTTGCACAAGATGGGCCTGCGTTTCTGGTTTAGCGACGGAGCCGGCTGCTCTCTGGCTGAAATGACCGAGGTCAGCTCGGAGCTAATCCCTTCCCTGCCGAGCTTTCAGCTGGACCGCGCACGGTTCGATGAGTCCTTGCTTGGTCTGTGCGGCGCCGAGGGCACCGAAGTCGAGCGGCCCGCGCGGGTGCAGAAAGTGGACCTCAACTGGCCCCGGAATCGCGTCGAGATCAAAACTGCGAAGGGCACGCGCACCGTCAGCGCGCGCTGGGTCGTGGACGCCAGCGGAAAGCGCTGCGTCCTTGGACGCCAGCTGGGGTTGATCAAGCATTTTGAAGAGCACCCAACCGCGTCGGCCTGGGGGCGCTGGAAGTCCGTGGCTGACATGGACGGTGCAGAAGTGCTAGGCGCCGATGTGCGCGCTGTTTCCGGCCTGCATTCCATCTCCGCCTCGCGACGCCTCTGCACCAACCACTTCATGGGTCATGGCTGGTGGATCTGGCTGATCCCCCTGTCGGGAGGCGAGACGAGCATCGGCATCGTCTACGACAAGCGCCTCTTCCAGTTGCCCGAGGGCGAAGGCAAGCAGGAGCGCTACGAGTCCTTCCTGCGCAACTGCGACGGCCTGGGAGAGCTGCTCCAAGGGGCCAGCCTGCTGGAGGATGACTTTCGTTCCTACGAGCAGCTCGCCTACTGCTCTTTGCAGTACATGGACAACGGATGGGCGCTGGTGGGCGACGCAGCCGCGTTCCTCGACCCCTACTACAGCCCCGGCCTCGATCATTGTGCGACATCGGTCTTTGCCACGGCCAGCTTGATCGACGAGGACTTGAAGGGCGGGCTCAGCGAGGATCGGCGCGATCAACTCGTCGAAGAGCACAACCAAAGTTTCGTGCGCTCGTTCACGCGCAGCTTTGAAGCGCTCTACCGCGACAAGTACGAACTCTTCGGCGATGCGGAACTGACAGCCGCCGCATTTTATCTCGACACGGCCATGTACTACCTGGGAGTCCTCGCCGGCCCCCTGCGCGATGTGCGCAAAATGGCCATTCCGCCCTTTGGACGCCAAGTTCTCGGAGCCCGCATGGCTGCGAGTCTGATGGCCTGCTGTAATCGGCGGCTGGTGAAGATCGCGCGCCGGCGCCAAAAACGCGGCAGCTACGGCCGACGCAACCGGGGTTGGCGCGCCATGACCGAGAACTTTGGCAGCGCCAAGAAAACCCTGACAAGAGCGCACAGGAAAGGGCTCTGGCTCTGGCTCTGCATCGAGCTGCGCGAGTTACGGGAGAGCCTTCTGGGCGCGGATAACCGGAGGCCAGAATGATGCAGCGCGAACTCTGCGTTCCCGAGTGGAGCGCGCTGTTCACCGGCCACTTTGCCGGCGATCCAGTCTTGTCGGGCGTCTCCCAGCTTTTCTTGCTGGAGAAGATCATGGCCAGTTGTTCGCCGCCCGGTGCACCACGCCGGATCGATCGTCTGCGCTTCAAAACCACCACAGGCCCCCGCGATGTGCTGCGCTTTGAGGTCGGCGCTCGCGATGCACAGGGTCGCCTGCGGATCAAGATCAGCCGCGACGATGATGTCGTAGCGGAGGGGGTTCTCGTTGTCGAATGAAGGCTCGCCCAAGGGCCAGATTCTGGATCTGCCGCAAAGTGGTCCGGCGCGCCTGGTGACGCGTGTTCTGGAAGGCCCGCAAGGTGCCGTAATGGCCCGGGTGCCCACCAATTCGCCCTTTCGCTCGGGACCAGATGAGTCCGCCAGCGTGCCTGCCATCTTGGCCATCGAGATGGCTGCCCAGGCGGCCAGTGCCTGGGAGTCTTCCCCCGAGGACGCCGCGCCCGAGGCCGGGGAGCGCCGTTATCTGGTTGGCCTGCGCTCGATCCAGTTGCACACCACGCAGCTAAACGCCAACGACGAGTTCTTGTGCCGTATCAAGCTCCTGACCCTTGCGCTCCCCCTGCGAATCTACAGTTTCGAGGTCGCTGACTCAGCGGGTGTTTGCGTTGCTTCAGGAGAGTTGAGCACCTTCTTCGATCCCGGTTCGTGACCGATGCGGTTGAAACAAAACCACTGCTCGGGGTGTGAACGGATGGCTTCCTCGATAACCCGCGCCAAAGCCTGAACGGCTCCGCGGACGTCGCTGCGGCGGTCGCTGGTGCGAGCCACCTCGATAGGATCTCGAATCACAATCCTGTAACGCTTCAGGCCTTCGCGAAAAGTGAATACGGGCAAGAGCGAAACCTCAGCCAGACGAGCGAGTTGCGCCGGGCCCGGCGGCAGGGCGACCTCTTGACCGAAAAAATCCACCCACTCGAAGGGGCCTGACTGGCGGGGACGATCCCCTTGCAAGGCGACAATTTCGCCGCGGCGCAAGGCCGCGCAGAGTTCCATACCCAAACTCGGGTCATCGCTGGCGAAGTGGGTTTGGAAGGTCTTGAGTCCCTGGCCGCGCAAGAGCTCTTCCATGAACTCCTGGGCCAAGGGGTCGGCCTCGCGTTCCCGCACCACATGAATCGGGATTTTATCCTTGTTGGCTGCGGCCACGGCCGAGGCAATCTCCCAGCCACCGATGTGCGAGGTAACCACGATCACCCCCCGCCCAGCGCGACTGGCCTGTTCCCAGGCCTCGCGCCCCTCGATGGCTACCTCGAGTTGAGCGTTCTTCGAGAACTGCTGGTTGCGCTCGGAGACGCACCACGAAAAGGTGTGCACCGTCTTGTAGGCCCGCCAGGAGGCCGCCCACCACCTGAGTTTTGGATCGACCAAGCGCAGGTTGGCGCGCAGGGAGCGCCGCACATCGGTGAGGGCCAGGAAGAAACCACCGCCCCAGACCCTGATCATGGCCGCCAGAAACCAAGTCGGCAGGCTGTTCGAGGCCCAAAAGTGAAAGCGATACCAAAAAGCGCCGTTGAAGTAGAGCGGGCCCAGCAAGCGCTGCAAGCGGCCGGTAGACGGTGCCTGGGTGACGCTCCCGGAAGGTGTCAAGAGCCGCCCTCGGCCATGGCCCGAATGACCGCCCGCGCAATGCGCAAGCTGTCCCAGAGAGGCCGGTAGTGGCTGGTGCTGATGCCGTCCGTGAAGCCTAACTCGATGGGCGTGGTGACTATTTTGAAACCGTGGCGAGCGGCTCGCACGAACACGGCGCTCTCCGCCTCAAAGCCGGTCTCGCGCAGGCCCACGCCCTCGATCAAGCCCCGACTGTAGTAGCGAAAGCCAGTCTGCACATCGCTTACCGAGTACGCCGCAGCGAAGGAAATCAGGCCACTCGAGATGCGATTCGAAGTCCTGCGCAAGCGGCTCATCTCAAGGAAGAGGTGGTCGCGTACGCCCAACACGAGATCAGCGCCGGACTCGGCTGCGCTGACGAGCTTTGGAATCTCACTGCTCAAGTGCTGTCCATCGGCGTCGAGGGTCACAACGCCATCCACAGAAGCCTTCAGCCACTCTTCAAAACCAGTCTGCATGGCGGCGCCCTTGCCACGGTTGACCTCGTGCCGCACAACGAGGGCGCCCGCTTCAGCGGCGACCTCGGAAGTGCCATCGCTGGAGCCGTCGTCCACCACCAAGACGCGCTCGGCTGGGCAGGCGGCCAGAGTCTGACGCACCACGGCAGCGATGCTGGGAGCCGCCTGGTAGGCGGGAATCACCACGGCAAAATCCATCACGCTGTGCTCCTATCCAGGACCACCCAACAAGCGGCACCGCCGGCGGCGAGGCTGGTCACTAAGATTCTTTCCGGCCTCGCGAGGGGTTCGCCAGCGTGGGGCGTTAGGTCTAACTCGGGATCAGCGCGGCGAAACCCCGGAGTCGCGGCCCAGTCGATGCCATCCAAAGCCAAGAACGCGCTAGCCAGAAAACCCCCGCCGTACTCTCCGGTGACGGCCTTGGGAGCGAGCACCACCGGCAGGTCGTTGCCGAAGGCTTCGCGCAAGACCAAAGCCTCAAGGCGATCTCCGCGACGGCTGCCGGAGGCGCCGCTGACGACAAGATCGATGCTAGCGAGATCGACCCCCTGGGCCTTGAGCCGGCCAGTCAGACGCCTCGCTAGTTGGACATGCCCGGCGCCCCAATCCGAAACGCTGGCACTAGGGTCATTGGCCCGTGCGCTGGCCGCCACCGTGGCCAGTGTCGCCGCGCCACGCTGCTCAGCCTCTGCGGCGGACTCGAGGATAAGCACGGTTGCGCCGTCGGCGATGACAAAACCGTTGCGGTCGGCGTCGAATACGCGCGCCACTTCGAGGTCCTCTGTGGAACTCGAGCGGGCCAAGGCACCAAAGCGATCGAGGATCGCGTGCAGGATCGGGCTGACTTCATCGACGCAACCGGCCAGAACGCGCCGAGCACGGCCAACCCGAATCCAATCGGCGCCACGAGCCAGGGTCAACAAACCGCTCGCTTCACGCTGGGAAATGGTCAGGTTGGGCCCGGTCGCGCCCACAGCGAGGGCAATCTGACCGGCGTGCGCATTGGCCACGGTTTCCATGAACAGCAAGGGGGAAATACCTAAAGGGCCGGGATCCTGAATCTGATGTAGGAGATCCGTGGCGTAATTGGTGGATCCGTAACTTGTGCCGAGGCAGACCGCGGTGCTCCCATCCGGCTCGGCAGTAGCCGAGAGCCCCGCTGCATCCAAGGCCATGCGCGCGGCGCAAACGGCGCTGCGGCTGGCGGGGCTCATGCGCCGGGCAGTGCGCCTGGAAAGCCAGGGCTCAAACGAATCGCAGGCCATGAGTCCCGCCAAGCGAGCCCCGCTGGGCCGATGGTAGCCTCGGGAGCGGTCTACAACGGCGAGTGGTTGCTGGCCCCGGCGCAGGGCTTCGGCTAAGGGTTTGAGGCCCATGCCGTTCGGCCCTACGCAGCCGATTCCCGTCACCACGGCGGAGGTTTTCAAGAGCTGGCCCCAGGCGCTGCGCCACGAAGAACGAGGGCGGCGTTGGCGCCACCGAAGGCCAGGTTGAGAGAGAGCGCCGTCCGCGCCTCTGGCAAGTCGCGCGGCTGATCGAGCACCAAGTCCACGGGGCAGTCCGGGCCCACCTGGCCCCCGCCGGGAGTGGGGTGAACTTCGCCAGCGCGCAAACAGAGCAGAGTCACCACGGCTTCCAAGCCACCGCAAGCTCCGAGCAAGTGCCCCACCGAGCCCTTACTGGAAGTCAAGGGGAGATCCCCCGCGCCCTCACCAAAGACACGGCACAGGGCGTTCCACTCGGCGCAATCGTTGTGGAGCGTGCCGGTGCCATGGGCGTTAATAAAATCGATCTCGCCAGCTTTGACTCCCGCGTCCTGGAGTGCGCGCTCGATGGCCAGCTGAGCCCCCAGGCCTTCGGGCTGGGGCGCGGTCATGTGGTGCGCGTCACAAGAGCTTCCGGCGCCGGCGAGCTCGCCCAGAACAGTCGCGCCGCGGGCGCTGGCGTGGGTTTCGGTCTCAAGCACAACCACGCCCGAACCCTCGCCCAGATTCAATCCATCGCGGTCCGCGCGAAAGGGCCGCGTGGGTTGGGCACTTACGGCGCGCAAGGAATTGAAACCACCGTGGGTCATTTCGCACAAGCCGTCGGATCCGCCGGCGATGGCCAAGGAAACCTCACCGCTGCGCAGGCTCTCAAGAGCGCTCTCAAAGGCCATGGTCGCCGCGGCGCAGGCGGTGGCGCAGGTTTCGAGGGGTCCGTGCAAGCCAAACATCCGCGCCACGGCATTGGCGGGCGAGCAGACCGGCTGCGCAGCCCACATGCGGGCCCGCGCGCGGGTCCTGGATTTCTGTTGCCCCTTGAGGTTGTCGAAAAAGACGCGTTCACCCTCGAACATGCCGCCCGTACTCGAACCGAAGAACACCCCGGCATCCGCGCGCGACTCGGCTCCCGCGAGTCCTGCATCGGCAAACGCTTGTCGAGCGGCTTCGATTGCGAAGAGGTCGGCGCGACTCAATCGCCGAGCGGCAGCCCCAAGAGGTACTTCCCCCGTCTCCGAGATGCCCGCGAGCTGGGTGCGGTGGCGAGTGGCATCGAACAGGTTGACTTCGCCGATGGCAGTACGCCCGCTGCGCAAGCCTTTCCAGAGCCGCTCGACGCCGAGGCCGTGGGGACTCACGGCGCCAAGCCCCGTTACGACGATGCGCTCCACTCAGGCACCGTTCTCTTTCTTGAGGAGCTCCGCTTGCACGAACAAGGCCAAGGTGTTCACCGAGCGCATGGTATCGGGGTCGATACCGTTGCCCACAATCGTCAGGCCAAACTCCTGCTCAAGCCCCACGGCAATCTCGAGAAAATCCATCGAGTCCAGGCCCAGGGAATCGACCAGCACATCGTCATCAACCATGTCTGCCGGATCCAGGCCATCGATGAAGAGCCGCTCGACGATCAAGCGCTTGATGATGGGGTGCAACTTCTTTGTTTCGGTCATGCGGATCGAGTGCCCCGGCGCTCCATGCAGAACACCGTGAGAAATATCATGGCGACTCGCCAACGCGCGCGCCAGCCCGGGCGCTCCTGGCCCGCCAGCAAGGAAGCCAAGGAGCGGGCTCCGGCAGGCCATGCTTCTGGCTGGAACATGAGCTTGCGAAAAGCTGGTCGGTAAAAACCAAGCACCAGATGCCTGTAGAAGCGATAACGCCGCCGTTGCAGGCGTTCAAAGCGCTTGAGCGCCCGGCGCCGACGGCTGGCTCCCGCGTCCAGGCCGGCCAACAAGGCATCGGCTGCGTCGGCGCCAGCCGCGAGGGCAATCTGGACGCCCGAGGAAAAGACCGGGTCGAGGAAAGACGCGGCGTCGCCCAGCAACAGCCAGTTGGAACCTGTGTAGGCCCTTGTGCTGTAGGAAAAGTCCGCTTCCCAATAGGCGCGGCCCTCGCGTCTGAGACTGGACCGGCAATCATCGAGCAACGCGAGCCCGGCGATCCAGCGGTCCAGGCAGACCTCGGCGCTCTCGGTCTTCGACTTGGATTGCTCCTTGTTATCGAAGACAAATCCGATACTCATGCGGCCATCGGGCAGGGGAATCAGCCAGCCCCAGCCGCCACTCTCGCGGCAGAAGACCTGGATATCCCCGCGGTTGCGGCCCCGTAGGTGAGGCACGCCGCGAAAGTGCGCAAAGAGTGCCGTCTTGCGCAACTCTGGATCGGCAACGCGCAGGTTTTTCTGGCGCGCGAGGATTCCGCTGCGGCCGCTGGCATCGAGGACAAAGTCGCCTTCAACCCACAGCTCAGCGCCCGTTTCCAGGCGCACGCGCACCCGTGGCAAGAATGCCTCACAATCGACTGTGAGCACGCTTGCTTCCTGCCAGACCTCGGCGCCCTGCTCCTGGGCATTGTCTAGAAGCAGCGTGTCGAAGTCCTCGCGCAGGACATGCATGGCGCGCGGATCGCTCACATCGAACGCTTCGGCAAAGTCAATCCGCGCAGAATCGCGACCGCACTCGGAAAGGAATGTGGCGCCGAACTTCTCCACCACCCCCAAACCGCCCATGCGCGCATCAAGCCCCGTACGCCGCAAGAGGGGATTGGCCAGGGGAAGAAGCGATTCGCCCACATGAAAACGCGGAAAACGGTCGCGCTCGATGACCAGGACCCGGCGCCCGGCTCTGGCCAGGATCGCGGCGCACGAAGCCCCGGCCGGGCCGCCGCCCAGAATGATGGCCTCGAAATGCGCTTCGGCCTGGACATGTCCAGACGAGGTTTCAGCCTCGCAAGAGACTGTTTTGGTGAGGGCAGAGTCCATCGGCGCGCGAGTATATCTTCTGCCGGCGCGAAGCGTTCCTCTGCGCGTCCAGGCGTGTATCCTGCCCCCAATGGACCCCCTGTTAGCGCGCTTTCTGGAACTGGCCGCAGAAGCCCCCGGCGCCCCCGCGCTGATGGGACCGGGAGGCTCAGCAAGCCGCGGCGAGGTGGCCGCCAAGGTTCGCAGCCTGGGCCTCAGTTGGCAGCAAACCTTCGCAGCACGCGGCATCGATGCGGGCGCTGTGATCGCCCTGTATGTTCCAACGGAGCCCGATTTTCTCGTGGCCTTTCTCGCCTGCCGCATGGCGGGCGCCTGCGTTTTGGCCCTAGACGCCAGCTTGACCGAAGAAGAGCAACGGCAGGTCAGCGCCACCCTTGGCGCTCGCTGTCGCTGGCGCGCGGACGGCGCCTCGACAGACTCGACGCTCGCTGCGGACTCCATCGACTGGCTGGACGGTTCGCGCCAACTGCCCAAAGCGGCCTGTCTCCTCTTGACCTCCGGTTCGAGTGGCGAACCCGTGGGCGTCGCCGTGTCGGGCGCAGCATTGGTGGCCGATGGGCGGGCCCTGATCCACTCCATGGGCCTGCGTGCAGAAGACCGCATCCTGGCCTCGATTCCGCTCTCTCATGCCTACGGCCTGTCGGTCATCGCCACCCCCGCCTGGCTCCTGGGTTGCGCTGTGGTGACGCCCGCAAGGGGCCGCGACCTCGAAGCTGCCGAGGAATACCGCGCCACAGTCTGGCCTTCAGTGCCGAGTTGGTATGAAGCCCATCTCGCCGCCGCGCACGGAGGCCGGCTGCCCACCAGCTTGCGTCTGATGATCTCCGCCGGCGCGCCCTTGCGGCCGCGCACGGCGCGCGCCTGGAACGAACGCTACGGCAGTGGCATCCATGTGCTCTACGGCAGCAGCGAATGCGGCGGAATCTCCTACGACCGGCAAGGTGACGCTGCGGCCCGGGGGTCAGTGGGCAGTGCGGTCGAGGGCGTGCGTATCGAACTCGATGGCCAGGGCTCGGTCACGGTGTATTCAGAAGCGGTGGCAGAAGGCTATGTCCCCGGCACCGCCCTACGGGACACCCGCATCACACAGGGGTGTTTTCAGACCGATGACATGGCCCACTTCGAGGGCGACGAACTATTCCTCGACGGGCGCAAGAGCGACTGGATCAACATAAAGGGCAAGAAGGTCAATCCCCACGAAGTGGAGGGCGTGCTTGCTCAACACCCGAAGATTCTTGATGTAGCCGTCCTCGCCCGAGCCCTGCCCGACGACCGCGGCGAGGCCATTCGGGCGGTCATCGCCTGCGCCGACGGCAGTTTGCGTTTTCGCGATGTGGTCGAGTGGTGCCGTCCTAGATTAGCGCGGCACAAGTACCCTCGCAGCGTGGTTCTTGTGCGCAACCTGCCGCGCAACGAGCGCGGCAAGTTGGACAAGTGCGCCCTGCGCGACCTGTGATGCGTGGCTTGATCTTGGCCTTGGTGCTACTCGCAGGCTGTCACAGTCTCGGCCCGCCGCCGCCCGCATTGCGCGGGCAACTCGCAGCAGAGCACAAGGGCGGTCTGCGTCGCACGGGGCGAGTCGCAATCAGCTCGTCCTGGCTGAGCGGTGAGTTTCGCACGGTGAGCGTCACCCGTCTTGGGCCCGACCCTGCGGTGCGCTTGCAACTCTTCCCCGACTTTGGCGGCAAGTTGCTCGACCTCGTCGCTCGGCCCGAGGGAGTCTGCGCCATCTGGTCCCACAACGGAGAGACCACCCACAAACGCGAGGGACTGATCGGTTTTCTTTCCGTGAGTCTCCTGGAGAACGCCCGCGCCTTGACCTTTGACCGACTGTGTGCCGGCCGCCGAACAAAGAGCGGTTTCCGGGTGGAGGTCACACCGGCAAGCTCGAAGATCGACCTGCATCTGGAAGCCGAACTGAACGCAGAGGGCACCCTTGTCGCGCGCCACTACAGTCTGGGTTCCGTCGAGTGGAAGGAGAGCTTTGAGCCCCAGCACAGCTTCTCTGCAACCGCTTTCGAATGGACCTTTCACGAGGAGACAGCCGAGGCCATGGGCGCGCCAGCCGACGACCTCTTCGAGCTCCCGGCCTGCCACGAGGAGGCCCCCTGATGCGCCAAGGGGATTTTTTGGGCGACCTGCTGGCGAGTTGGGCGAGGGTCCAAGTCCGCTTTCCGCGGGTTGCGTTGCTGGGCGTGCTGCTGGTGACCCTGGGCGCGGCGGCGGGACTGACGCAATTTGAAATCGACCCCGATGTCAGCTCCCTGTTGCCGGCTGATGCTCCGGCAGCCGAACTGTTCGAAGCCACGCAAGTCGGCGTTACGGCCGCTCGTACGCTTTTTCTCAGCCTTGAGGCCGAAGACCTCGAAGCGCTCATGCCGAGCCTCGTGGAGAGCCTCGAAGAGTCGCCGCTATTGATCGAAGTCGTCGCCACACGCAGCGCCCTCGCCGCAAAGAGCACTCGCCAAAGCGCCCGGGCGCCGCTCTGGTGGCTTTCCGTCGAAGCCCTCGCCCAACTCGAAGAGCGGCTCAGTTCCGAGGGCCGCCGCGCGGCCATCGCCGCAACCGGGGAACTTCTGGCCCTCGACCCACTCCTCGGTAGTCAGGTCGCTCGCAACGATCCTTTGGGCGTGCGTTGGATCTTCGCCGCAGCGACCGCAAAGAGCCTGCCCTCGGCCTTCGATGCCAACTCGTCCTACCTCATGCTCAAGGGCGGGCGACGCGCGTTCGTGCGAGTCACGGGCCGCGAACACGCTTTCAATGTGGACTTTTCGGAGAGGCTCCTGGCTGATCTCGGAGAACGCTGCGCCGCAGTCGAGTTGAGCGCCGTGGGCGGCTACGCCATCGCCGTGGAAGATTCGCGGCGCATTCGCGGCGACCTGATCTCGTCCCTGCGCTGGTCGATCCCCCTGCTCTTGCTCTTCTTTCTGATTTCCACGCGCAGCTGGCTTCTGCCCCACCTCTACCTCCTACCCACCGCTCTAGCCGTCTTTTGGACCCTGGGCTACGGCGCCTTGTTGTTCGGCCCCATGACACCCCTGGCCATCAGCGCCGCAGCCATCTTGTGTGGGCTCGGTGTGGACTTTTCAATCCACTACCTCGGCCGCTTTCGAGAGCATCGCGCCCGATCCAGTCTTTCCGACGCCCTCGAAGCCACCCACCGCACCACGGCGCGCAGCCTGTGCGGGTGTTGGCTCACGAGTAGCGTGGCCTTCATGGCTCTTGCCCTGGGCTCTTTCGCGGGCCTCAAGAGTCTCGGTCTGCTTCTCGCCCTGGGGCTGACCTTGGCTATGTTCTCCACCTGGACGACGCTCCCGCTGCTCTTACGCGCGGCTCCGCGGCTGCCAGCGCCGGGGCCACCCGGTCCCTTGCCGCGCTTCTTTGCCGAGCTCGCCCGCTCGAATCGAGCGGGCCTTGCGAGCGGCGCCTTGATCCTGCTGGCGCTTGCGGGCTGGAGCGTTTGCGCGTGGCGGGGGCTCTCCTTCGACGCCGACCCTGCACTTCTGCGGCCCACGGAATCGGAAGTTTCCCGATCCCTGAAGAGCCTCGAGGATGACCTTGGCTTTGCCCCCTCTGGCGTAACCCTTTTGCTGGACAGCCAACATTCTCCCGGCAAGCTCGTGGATGCAGCCCGCGAGTTGGAAGCCCAGGGAGTCGTTGCCCACAGCGACGCGGCGCGCCTCGTGCGCTACTCGAGCGAGCGCCGCGAGCGTGTGGCAAGTTTTCGCGAGCGCACGGCGGGTTGGTTCGAGGGGGCTCTGGCCGATCTCGACGCAGCCGGTTTTCAGAGCGAATCCCTGCGCGGCGGCTTGGAGAATCTCGCCCGGAAGTTGGCAGCGGACCCCGAGCCAGAACGCGTAGAGGGAGTGCTCCTCGAGTGGCGCGACGCAGAGTACTGGCGCGCCAGTTTCCATTCGCCTCACAGTTTGCGCACGCGCGCGCAACGCGAAAACTACCGCAACCGCCTCCAGGCCGCTGTCGCAGCCCCCACCAAGATCATGGATCCGGGGGCCTTGGGCGATGCCTTGGGTCCAGTCCTTGCCGCGGAGTTGAGCGTCTCGTTCAAAGCCGTGGCCCTCCTTGTGCTGCTCTTGATTCTCGCCAGCGTCGGTCGCTGGCGTGCGGGCTTGATCGCCATGGCACCGGTAGTCTTCGGCCTGGGCATTGTCCTGGGCGGTTTTTCCCTCTTCGGCTGGGTCATCCACCCCGGCAACCTGCTGGCCTTTCCATTGATCTTCGGCCTCGGTGTTGACGATGGCTTGCACATGGTCCACCGCTCCCTCAGCGCAGGTGCCGATGCGGCGCGCAGCACCGGAGTCGATGTCTGGCGCACCAGCGTGACCACAGCTGTGGGTTTTGGCTCCTTGATGACGGCCCAAAGCCCGGCCATCGCTTCGCTCGGGGCCGTGGTTCTCGTGGGAACCGTGGCCTGCTATGTGACTTCCGTGGTCTTGATTCCCTGGCTCATGCATTCCAACACTCCATGATCGTCCTCTTTGGTTTCTTGGCGCTACTCCTCGGCCTGCCCTGTGCCCAGGACAGCCAACCCGTGCCCGCAGCCCCGCCGCATTTAGAGGGCCGCGATCTCGCGGACGCGCGGGCATTGATCGAGCGGGTGGCCAAGGGCTTGCAAGGCGTCGAACGCATGCACGCCGACTTCACGCAAGAGCAACACACTGCCCTCTTGAACAAGGCTCTCTCATCCGCGGGACGCTTGAGCCTGCGCGCCAGCCCCGGCTGTCTGGTGCTGGAACTTTCCCGGCCCAAACACGCTTTCGTGCGCTCCGACACCACCAGCCATCGGGTCTACTACCCCGCCGACAAACGCGCCGAGCGCTACCAATTCGAGTCCAATGATCTGGCCAAGGGGCTGTTCTCGATCATGACGGCACGCATCGCCAGCATCGAGGAGACCTTTCAGCTCACCGGTCTCAAGCGCGGCGCCGAGCAAAGTGTGATCGAGTTGCGGCTGCGCAAGGCGACCAAACAGCGCATCTTGGACAGCCTCTCGATCACCGTGGACAACAAGCACGCAGGTCTCCTGGGACTGGCCTTCGTCAACGCTGATGGAGAAAAAACAACTCTGCGTCTGTCTCACCTACGCCGCATCACAGCAGCAAGCAGCGCCGAAGAGCGCGCCCTGGAAGCTGATGTGTTTGACCGTCCCCTACCGAAGAATGTGCGCGTCGTGGTGCACCGGGTGCCGCGACGGTCCAAGGGCGAATAGAACAAGCCCAAGGCCACGCTTCTCTCAATCCGAGAGGGCTGCAATCACATCCTCTGGCGCCTGGACCAGTTCGATCAGGACGCCCTCGCCGCTGAAGGGCAACTCGTCCGATGGGCGCGGGTGGATGAAACAGATATCGTGACCGGCGGCGCCTTTGCGGATGCCTCCGGGGGCAAAGCGCAGGCCCTGTTCAGCGAGCCAGGCGTGGGCGGCCGCGAGATCGTCAACCCACAGGCCGATGTGATTCAGGGCCGGGCGAGCGACGTTGATTCCGCCCTCGGGATCGAGGGGCTGCATCAGGTCGACTTCCACGCGGGCGGGGCCGCGGCCGAGGACGGCAATGTCCTCGTCGACATTCTCTTTTTCCGAGCGGTAGTGGCCTTCGACCTCGAGGCCGAGGAGGTCCAGCCAGAGCTTTCCGAGGCGCGCCTTGTCCGTGGCGCCGAGGGCGATCTGTTGCAGTCCGAGGATGCGAAAGGGTCGTTCCATGGGGGCAGGTTACTCCCTGGTGAACAGCCCGGGCCAGCAGGCAGTCGGAGTCATCGGAAATCGTCATCGGGAATCGTCTTTGAGAATCGCCGGGAGAAACCCCAGGAAACGCGCCTTGAGCGAGATGGGCGCCTGTTCCAAGCAGTTCAGCGAGCTCGCAGCACACTCTTTTCCCAGCGCGGGGTTATGGTGAATGGGTTCCCCGGCCCCTGCCTCTCCCATTCTATGCGCATCCAACTCGTCCTGGTCAGCCTGGCGCTCCTCGCCCCCCTCAACACCTGTCCCGCCCCGGACTTTGCGCGCCAGGCCACACCTGCGGGCGCCGAGGAGTTGCAACTCGCCCTGCCGGTCTTTCGCGTGCCGTCCATCGACAGCGACTGCCCCCTACTGGCGATCTTCGTCGATGTGAGCGACCCGAACCGCGCCGAGTTGGAGATCGTCTTCGCCGACGAGGACAATCCGGTTCCCTTCCTGGACTATGTCTACGATGCCGATCGTTGGTGGGGCCTCTTCACCCTGGACCCGATCCCGCCCTTTATCTTCTTCGACTTATCCGATCCCGGTGGACACCGTGTGGCGGATGTCGAGACGATCCAGTTCGACACTTCGGGAGCGCCCTCAAGCGGCACGATCCAACCCAGCTCTATCACTTTCCCGGGCACCTTTTCGGACACCCAGCAGTTCGATGTAACCATCGCGTTTCACCACACCGCGACCTTCAACTGGGCCGACTTCGAGCATGTGGACGGCCGCCCGGTGATCTACATCAATACCTGGAATCACATGTTCTCGGCGACGAACAATAATCCCGGCATGGCCATGGATGAGTTCCGCGATGTGCCCGTCTACCGCGGCACGCGGGAGGAAATCGAGGCCATGTACGAAGCGGTCTGGACCGACTTCGGGTTCGACTTGTAGGGACGGGGCCGCCGAAGCGGAGCTGAGGCTGTACAGCTACGCCCCTGAGAGCCGCATGAAAAGAGTCATCGGCGCAAACATCCCCATTTCGGGGTAGGATCGAGACACCTAGTTTCAACCCAGGACAACAGCATGTGTGCACCCGCTCTGTTTCTATTGGCATCCCCGCTTTGCGTCGCTCCGGCACCAGTCGCCCCTGCACAGTACGGCCAGGAGTACCTCCTGACGCAGCAGGCGGACTATTCGAGCGATGTCGTCGCCGTCCCCCCCCACCCGCTGATCGCCCTGCCCCCCGGCTTCGCGACCCTTGAGACCATCGAGGACCCGAGCCTTCCGGGTACGAGCGACCTCCTGGTGACGCGCCTCGACGATCATCACAATGTCCTTTGGGAGCGCCGTCTTGGCGGCCCGGATGTGGAAGTCAGCCGCAACATGGTGGTCACCCAGGATGGCGGCCTGGTGATCTCGGCCTTCTCGCGCTCGACTCCCTCGGTCCAGACTCGCACGGTTATGGCCAAGTTTGATGGGCATGGCAGCCTACGCTGGGTCAGAAGCTACCCAGGAGAGGAGTTTCCCGGACTCGAGTCGGGGATATCGGTCACCGAACTCGGCGATGGCAACTTGGTCCTGGTCTCTGGCGTGCGCGGGCAGCTCGCGAGTTCGATCGACGCGGTGGTGATCCTAACGGATCCCACGGGCGCCCCGATCGGCATGTGGCGCCATGACCCGAACGGGAACTTGCCTGCGCGCATCATCTACAAGAGCGTCATCTCCAGGGATCAAGACTGCGTCGCAGTGGGAATGATCCAGCGCGAGCTGCCCACGGGCGTCACAATCACGCACACGATCGTCAATCGCTTCATGGGCACTTGTGGCTGCCCGATCTGGGTCAACGAGTACCCGCTATCGATCGAGACGCCCGACTGGGCCAACGCAGTGGCCTGGACGGCTAACGACGAGCTTGTGGTGGCTGGCAACACCGGTCCTTTCCTGACCGCCGACACGGCTTATGCCTTGCGCCTCAGTGCGGTGAGCGGTCTTCCGCGCTGGACCAACATCTATCCCAGGATGCTCCTGCAGGATGTGGTCGAGGACCGCGATCCCGCGTCTCCTTCCCAGGGCGACAAGTTGTGCTTCGCGGGCTGGAAGATCCGCGTGCCCGATGTTTTGCCGGTGGTCGAATTCGATGCGACTTTGATGATCACCGACCCCGGGGGAACTCCCCTGCGCAACATGGTCTACGACCCCGACCCCCTGGGTTTCGCTGTGTCGGTGGTTCCGCACTATCCCTCCCAGGGCTTTTCGGTCCCGGGCTACTTCGCCCTGGCCACCTCGCTCTCGACTCTCCATGTGGCTCCCGGTCATCAACACTGGATCCAAACGGACCTCGGCTTGAAGTCGGGCTGCAAGGAAGAGGAGTACCTGCAGCCCATCCTGCCAGCGCTCGTGGATCCGATTGCGATCCACTTCCTCCTGCCGCCCCTCGACGGCGGCGGCCCGCTTCCTTGGGATGTCGTCAACGCCCACTTGGAATTGATTGATCTCTGTCTCGATCCGGTGCCGGTGACCTCGCTTTGCTTTGGCGATGGCTCGGGCACGGCTTGTCCCTGCGGCAACGCGGGAGCGAGCGGTGAGGGCTGTGCCAACTCCACCGGAGCCGGTGCTGTCCTCTCGGCGGGTGGATCCTCGAGCATTTCGGGAGACACCCTGGTGCTGCAAGTTTCGCAAGGCAAGCCGGGCCAGCCGGTGCTGTTCTTCCAGGGCATCAACTTCATCGCCGGTGGCAGCGGCGTCACCTTTGGTGATGGTCTGCGTTGTTGCGGCGGATCGATCCAGCGCCTGCAAGTGCGCGCCATGAACGCCAGCGGGACCGCCAGCACCACTATCTCGATCTCCGCTGCGGGATCCGCCTCGGTGGGCGACATCTTCTGCTACCAGGGTTGGTACCGCGACCCGTCTTCGGCCGGCGGTTCGCCCTGCCTGAACTTCTTCAACCTGACCAGTGCCCTGAGCATCACCTGGTTGCCCTGAAATCCGGCCCGGGCCGCCCTGGCTCGGGAGCTAAACAACGAACCAGCTCGCGCCGGCACTGCGGCGCGAGCTGATTTTCTGTAGAGCCAAGCGATCTGGTTCAGTTACTCGTCGGGAAGTGCCAGTCCAGCCCGCCGTTGTTTTCCCACAGACCCAATCCATCAGTGAAGGCCATGTCGAGGTAGTTGGCCACCGGTTCGACGAGGATGGTGGCTACCCAATCATTGGTGGCTACATCAAAAACCATGGGGACATCCGGCGACGGTATGGTCCAGTTGTTGAAACCGGGGTGCAGGATCAAATTGCCCCCCGGTGGCACGCCGGCGAGCGCGCCGAGGCTAGCATCAAAGCGAACCTCAACAAACAGGCCCCGGGGGGGCGGGTCGGGGCTAAGCCGCACTGCAAAGGGTGCGGGAGGAGTTGCGAGAGGCACGCTGATAGTCTCCTCATCCATGACGAAACGGATCATCGTGAAGGAGGAGCTGATCCCCTTGTCGAGGTGGATAGCCACCAGCTTGCCCTGAGAAGCGCCATCTGCGTAAACCGATGTGGTAGGCCCCGCTGGGCCTTGCGGTCCCGTTGCGCCGGTTGCGCCTTTTGCGCCATCAGTTCCAGCAGTACCCGTCGGGCCAGCGGGACCCTGTGCGCCAGTCGCGCCCGTTGCGCCATCCGGACCAATCGCACCTTGCGGGCCGATGATACCGGTGGGGCCTTGCGGGCCCGTCG
>DUCM01000016.1 GCA_012959785.1 Planctomycetota bacterium
CCAGGGCAGCGAAGAGGGCCGTCTCGCTCAGGGGGATGCCGCCAAAGCCGAGGATCTCGTGGGTAAAGCGCGGGTCTTGGTTCATCATGCACACCATGTTGCCAATCATGAAGCTTGCGGGGGATGTGCCGGTGGCGGGCGCCGAAGCCATGACTTTGCCGATGGCCACATTCTCAGCCAACTCGATGACTGCCTCGGCATCGGGGATGAAGTACGCCTTGCCGGTGGAGTCCTCGTAGACGCTGCCCGCGCACTTGAGCGTGCCTCCCGAGTAGGCGTTCATCGAGGGGTCCGACACAACGGTTTGTCCCAGGGAGGTGCTCGCCTCGCTCTTGAGGGCCACGGCGTGGTTGGTGATAGCCGTGGCCGCGGTGGGATCGGCCTGCCCCGCAAGGGCGGAACTGAACAGGCAGCGGCCAGCGCCGCTGAAGCCGTTTACGGCGTCGCGTCCGCCAGGCATGGCGTTGCTGTCGAGCAGGCGGTCGAAGGTGTTTGCCGTGATCGGGTTGCCAGAGCCGTCATTGGTGCCGTGAATCCCCGGCACAGCGCTGTTGATCGAGGCCGGAAGCGTCATGGTCACGCCCATGCAATCGAGCGACCTGTTGACCGCATCGATGCCATAGATGGGGCCTTCCGTGCCGAAGTCCTCAAGAGGCACGCGCTGGGTAAGGACCGTGCCGTCGAAAAGTACTGCGGTTTGTGCCGATGCGGAACCCGCGAGGATGGCCGTTCCGACGAGCATCGCCAGGGTTCGGCCCTTGGATAGACATTTGGATAGAGAATTCATGGAATACTGCTGGGAAAATGAGAATTGGGGAATGGGCAGCCTGAGGCCCCAGGGACAACCCATGAAGAAGAGGGCTGGGGGCCAGCTAGCTGCTCGACTGAGAGGCGGCAGGATTGGTCCTGCCGTATTCAGTCTGCTGGGGAGGATTAGGTGCCAAGGAAAACCGGAACCAATAAACGAGACTAGGGCGCAATAAAATTAAGTGATGAACTCAGGCAATGAATTCGAATAGTGCACCCGCACTTCTTTCCGGTATGACAAAGTTACCATGTAGTGTGGGTGTGTGGAAATTATTTCCAGGTGAAATATGAAATGAATCTCTGCCCGGATATCTCTGCCCGCAAATCAGGGTGTGAAGGTCACCTCGAGGCCATTAGAGAGGTTGAACCCGCCCAGGCAGGGTCCGCCGCCTGGGTCTCGGTACCAGACCTGGAAATATCGCGTTTGGCCGCCTAGCCAGCCCTCGTTTGTCGCGTATCCAGGACCCCAGGAGGCGTCCCCGCTGGCCGTGGGAAGGCGCACCGCGAGCCGCCGGGTCGCCCCGCCGACGCAGCGCAGCCCGTCACCAAAGGGCATCCCGAGGCCAGTGTTCAGTCGCAGGGTTCCGCTGAAGAGCAGGGCGGGATTGCCGGGGATCAGGCCGCCGGCCAAGAAGCCCAGGTCATCGGCGGTGATGCTGTTCGAGCCCGTGGAATCGAGCAGCATGCCCACGCCTAGCGAATTGCCACAGCCGCCCTCGCCCCCGGCATTGTTGCCGCAGGGGCAATCCACGCCAGCGTTGTCGCCCCCGCAGAAGACGGGGTTTTCGAGGCAACCGTGGGTGAAGTCAGCGTAGCGCAAGAGCGATGCCGTGCCCCCGTCATCGGTGGTCATGAAGAAGCTGCGTGTGCTGTTTGATGTGTCGACATTCGATACAACCGCAATACCCTCGTGATTTGCGTGGCTGGGGCCCATGAAGGCCTCGACCACGGTAAACGCCCGTTGGCCTGTGCCTGGCAGCGCCGTGGAGGAGAGGTCGAGGACCGACAGAATGTCAAAGCCGGCATCATGCCAGGCGTACAGATTCCCCGAGGAGCGGTCGAATTCGAGCCCTGCGGTCTCGCTGCGGTCTGTGGTGTACTCGCCCACGAAGACAAAGGCGCCCGTGCTGCGGTTGAGGTCGAAGACAAAGATGGCGCCACCGTTTTGGTGCCCGACGAACATCAATCCGTCCATGCCTTCGGCGCTTTGGTAGAGGCTCCCGCTTCCATTCACGAACTCGGCCGACACCAGGGCGGAGTCGGGTACGAAGGTGATGGCTTCCGCTCCCTTGCCCCCGAGGAGGGGCAGGAAGGGGCGCGTGTTCCAGTCATTCTTCAGGATGGCCACCCCAAAGGTGGAGACATCGTATTCCTTGATGTGCTCCTCGCCCTCGATGATGACGAACACCGAAGGCTCGTCCCAGTCGGCTTGGGTCACGCCTTCGATGTCCCCGAAGCCCGTCCATTCCCCTCGTAGGCCGGCCTGCTCAGCAATCTCGTAACCGCCGAGGCCATCTTCGCGGGCGGCCCACAGGCGCCCGGGAACGCCGTTGTCACAGACCCAGAGAGTGCGCGTGGAAGGGTTCCACACCGCGCCGCTGAGGTCCGTGTGGAAATCATTGATGCCGGGTCCCTCGATGGCGGTCAAGTTGTCCGCGCTGAGGAGCGTTTCCGCTGGCCAGGGCTGCTGGGCCAGAAGGGAGGAGGAGACGGCAAGCGAAGCACCGACGGCTGCGGCCCAGCGACCAGGCCAGGGTAGCGTGAGGCTCTTTTGGGGCACGAGCAGGGCGCGGGGCAGGGCTGAACTCGTGGGTAGATTTGTAGATAGAGCTTTCATGATTCGCCTTGTTTGTTCTTGTTTGCCCGCTCACGTTCGCCCGCCAGGCGTGGGCGTGGGTGCCGGCGTCGGGCAAGAGGCCCTCCCGGTGCTCTCGAGCTGAGGGCGGACCGGTTCCCTCGAGGGGCGTGGATGTGGTGAAAAGGGACCGGCCCTGGATTTCTCCAGAGCCGGGCCTTGCTGCTACGCCGCAGGTCGCTGGTGCGATTCATATGGCGCGGGGGGGAGTTTGGTCAGCACTCCCGCAAGATTGCCTCCCGCAAGATTGCGAGGGTGCTGGTATCCGCTCTACCCACCGCCACGGCGGGGCGAACATGAGCCAAGCTCATGGTCGCTGTCGCCCGTGGCGATGGAGAGAGGATCGCCTCACTCCGGTTGCGTGCTGCCTGGCTGATCACTCAACATCCGAGCGCAGGTAGGTCGAACGCGCGACTTCATTTCCGGAGCCGTCGAGGCAATAGAGCGAGATGGTGTGGACATCGATCACATTCATGTCGTCTCTGGTGCGGGCGCTGAACTGGGCGCCTCCAGTCAGGGGGTCGGGGATCAGGGGCTCCTGCATTTCGTGCAACAAGCCACCGCCCACATCCATGAACTGGATGTGGAGGCTCAGTCCGTCGGGCTGATCGACGCCGCCGCGGATGCGGATCTCGTTACTCTTGTCGCGGAAGCGGAAGCGCTCCACGCCGATATGGACCGGGGCCGTGCCATCGATGAAGTCGGTTTCGAGCCATTGCACCATCATGAACTTGTCGCCCACCATGTGACCTACGAGGGCCACCACGGCGCCGGCATTCACCGGGTCCGCCAGGGCAGCGAAGAGGGCCGTCTCGCTCAGGGGGATGCCGCCAAAGCCGAGGATCTCGTGGGTAAAGCGCGGGTCTTGGTTCATCATGCACACCATGT
>DUCM01000017.1 GCA_012959785.1 Planctomycetota bacterium
GGCGCCTGCGGGAACTCCTTCAACTTGAGCAACGGCCTCGGATACTAGCTCGGCCGCCAAATCAGCGGGCCGGTCCGGACCAATCAGGTTCGGGCCGGCCCTTACTCGTTGCTGAAACCCTCTTTGCCGAGACCCCAAGCCTCAGCCTGTCATCGATCTGAGTCAGGCCTGGGCGGCTTCCTATACCCGGTCGAAGAGCAGGTGTTTCTTGACCCGTTGCTGATCGTATTCCGACATGGACTCGATCTCTTCCAGGGGGACATGGAAAGCGCGTTCAATCCATTCCTGCGAAAGCATTGACCAGTAAGAAATGGTCCCGTCGCGATGCAGTGTGGGAAATCGGTCCTTGATGGCCATCTTTCAGGGGTGGCCCAAGCGAATGGACTCACAGTTTGATTCGGGTGGAGGATGAGTACCTGAAGGAGCGCGCCAGCAGGGGAAAACTGGCGCATCGACACCCTTTTAGCTGACGCCGGGTCCCTCATCAAGGCTCCCAAAGCCCGAGTGTTAGAACTTACCCCCGGCTCGGCCACTGGCCGCGAATGCCTCAGACGAATTGAGTCACGCCGGGCACGGCAATGGGGCAATCGGGCGCTGCGCCCCACTCGTACTGCGCCGGGGAGAGGTCGAGGGTGGAATTGAGGACCTGCTCGCGGGTTACGGTGCGGCCCGTGTAGGCCGCGAGGCGGCCCATCATGGCCATG
This sequence comes from Planctomycetota bacterium, assembly GCA_012959785.1. Classification (GTDB taxonomy): domain Bacteria; phylum Planctomycetota; class UBA1135; order UBA1135; genus DUCM01. Next base: position 705 of record DUCM01000017.1, read on the forward strand.
AGCGTCGAGTCGCACGCGTACTCAGAGTTGTTGATCGGCTCGTTGGAACGAATGGCCCGAAACAAGGCATCGTGCTCGTTCTGGTACATGTCGTCGGGACCCTCGCCCCGATAGCGCCAGTCCCAGGCGCCGCTTTTTACCGTGTGGCGCTGGATGTTGGCGCTGCCGCGGGTGCCGTACACGAAGTCGGAGACATCGGTGTCCGAGTCGGTCCACTGTCGGCAAGAGGAGAAGCCGCGCACGCCGTCAGCCCACTCGTAGACCGTGTTGAAGTGGTCATAGACATTGCCGTATTTTTCCCCGGTGCGCTGCACGCGGCCGCCGCTGGAGGAGGCCTTGACCGGGTAGGAGCCCTTGGCCCAGGCCAACTTGTCGAGGCTGTGGATGTGTTGTTCGGCGATGTGATCGCCGGAGAGCCAAGTGAAGTAGAGCCAGTTGCGCATTTGGTACTCCATGCGGCTCCAGTCCGGGCTGTCGCCGCGGTGCCAGAGGCCCCCGGCGTTGTAGGTGGTCTGCATGGCGATGATCTCACCGATGGCCCCAGCGTGAATGCGCTCGACCGTTTCCTGTTTGGCCCACTGGTAGCGGTAGCACAGGCCCGAAACCAAGCTCAGGCCCTTGCCTGCAGCCTCCTCGCCCGCCTTGCGAATACGCCGCAGACCCACGGCATCCGTGGCCACGGGTTTCTCCACGAAGAGATGCCGACCGGCAGCCACCGCCGCTTCCACATGCAAGGGCCGGAAGTGCGGCGAGGTGGCGAGCAGAACCACATCGCAGGCCTCGATCACGCCCTTGTAGGCATCGAAGCCCACGAAGCGGCGCTCGGGCGGGACATCCAACTTGTCCTGCAGATCCTCTTGGCCCTCGAGGTTCTTGAGGCAGCCTTCGAGTTGATCGGAGAAGGTGTCGCCGAGGGCCACCAGCTTCACATTCTCGTCGGCGCGCAGCGCGTTGGCCGCCGCGCCGCCACCCCGTCCGCCGCAACCGACGAGGCCCACGCGCAGGAGCTCCGAGCCACCGGGCACGAGGATCTTTTTCGCCGAAGCGTAGGGCGCCAGGCCCGCCCCCGCGACGACGGCTGCGCCGCTGCGTAGGAGGTCACGGCGGGAAGGCGCGCGGGAAGTCTTCTTGGGCTGACTCATGGGAGGCTCGGAGATCTAGGTGCTGGGTTGGGGGAGAAGTGAGAGCTAGGCTTGGCCATCTTCCCCTCGAATCCCGGGGATGCGCAAGTCCTGGTGTCCTTCTTTTCTCGCCAGAAGAAGCAGACGTCAAGGTCAGCGTTCATTCCAACCCAGCAAAGCCCCTCCTCGGGACCCAGCACGGAAGCTGCCGAGGCCGCGCCGTCGGCGGCCATGGCCGTGGGAGCCACCACGCACACCGTGGCCGCCCCCGAAAGAGCCCAGCCCGTGCGCGGGTCGATGATGTGTGAGTAGCGCTGGCCCCCGATTTCCACGAAGCGGTAGGCGTCGCCGGAGGTGGCCACGGCTTCGTTCACGAGTTCGAGACGCAGGTTCTCGCCGGGAGCCTCAACCTCGACGCGCCAGGCCCGCCGGCCCGGCGGCGCGCGGCCTACGCGCAGGTCGCCGCCGCCGTCCACCAGGACCCGCTCGATGCCCTCCCGGGCGAGCAGATCCAAGGCTTCGTCCAGGGCAAAACCCTTGGCGATGCCACCGAGGTCGATGGCTAGACCGCGCCTCTCCAGGCGCACCTGCTTTTCGGCGAAGTTGAATAACAAGGCCGCGCCTCCCACCAGCGCACAGGCGTCCGCGAGCTCTGCTTGCCCGGGCACGCGTTGCGCTCGTCGTGTTCGTCGCCAGAGTTTCACGAGCGGCGCCACGGTCACATCGAAAGCGCCGCTCGTTGCACGCCGCAACTCGTCGGCCGCCACGAGATTGCGCCACAAATCAGAGGACACTCCGGTCCACGGGCCACCGCCCTCGGCACGGGCCGCCTGAACCAGACGGCTCACTTCGCTCTCCAACAAGAAATTGCTCAAGCGCCCCTCGATCTCGTCGATGCGCTCCCAAGTTTTCATCGCGGCCGCCGCGGCAGCCTCGGCGTTCTGCGTATAGAGCACCAAGCGGAAGGGACAGCCCATCTTGCGCGCCGTGAATTCGTGGCGTTCGAGAGGCACGGCAGCGCAGGCGCTGAGGCTCAAGTACAGAGCGACGGCTGCGAGGAAACCCGAAATGCGTGGGGGGGCGACCATGGATAGTCGAAACTCTAACCCGGCCTATTCATGGCCGGCACATGAACAGGCCGAGATAACTCATTGCCCGCACTCATTGCCCACCAAGGGCGGACGCGCTAGAGTCTGTGCGCGTCGATCCCCTGCGCATTCCCCTCCATGCCCCCGATCCTTCTCACCAGCCTACTGCTGGTCCCGTCCTTGATGGATGGCCAGGAAACGAGGCCCTCGATCTACCCCGAGACCCCGGCCGGATCGCCGCCGGTATTGGCCGTGGAACACGCCCTGGCAGCCACCCCAGAGGACATGCGGGCCTACGAAGAGCGCCTACCGGGTTCGGATTTGCGCTTCAAAATGTTGCCCATCCCCGGCGGCAGTTTTCTCATGGGCTCGCCTGAGAGCGAAGCGGAACGCCAGAACTACGAGGGCCCCCAGCACAAGGTCACCCTCTCGCCCTTCTGGATCGAAGTCCACGAAGTCACTTGGGATGAGTACCAGCCCTTCATGCTCAAACTCGATCTCGAGGCGCGCCGCCGAAAGGGATCCGAGGGCGCTCCCCAAGACGCCTGGGCCGATGCCGTCACGCGCCCCACGCCTCCCTATGTGCCCATGGATTTCTCGATGGGTATCGAGGGCAGGCCCGCGGTCTGCATGACCCAGTTCGCGGCCAAGCAGTACACCAAGTGGCTCTCGATGAAGACCGGGCGCTTCTACCGCCTGCCCACCGAGGCCGAGTGGGAGTACGCCTGCCGCGCGGGCACCACGACCCGTTACTCGTGGGGCGACGACGCCGGTGACGCCGCGGAATACGCCTGGTTTTTCGACAACGCCGACGACTCCTACCAACCCGTCATGACGCGCAGGGCCAACCCCTGGGGCCTCTTCGACATGCACGGGAATGTGGCCGAGTGGGTGCTCGACGGCTTTGAAAAGGACGCCTACGACCGCGGCGGCGCCGAGACCGTCCACGATCCCCTGGTGCTGCCCGTGAAACTCTACCCGCGGGTGGTGCGCGGCGGATCATGGGACGATGACCCCAACCGCCTGCGCAGTGCTGCCCGTCGGCGCTCGACCAAATCCTGGAAGATCCAGGATCCCCAACTTCCCAAGAGTATCTGGTACCACACCGACGCTCCCTTCGTGGGGTTTCGGGTGGTCCGGCCCTTCCTCGCGCCTGCACCCGGGGAACGCGCCAGGTACTGGGAAGCCGACATCGGATCGATCCAGAAAATCGAAGACAAGCAACGCCGCGGCGAACGCTAGCCCGCATTTACCATGAAACGCCAATTTCTCATCAGCCTGCCCCTCGCCACCTGCCTCGTGCTCCTCGCGGGAGCCGCGAGCCCCACTCTTCAAGACACTCAAGGCGACCACGCTGAAGACGAGGACCAATCGCCCTTGGCGCAGGGCATGTCCCGCCTCAACCGTTCCCTGCGCACGCTGCGCAAGGCGCTGCGAGACGAGAGCCGCAAGGCCGAATCCCTGGAGGCCATCGTGGACGCCCAGCGCGGCGTCTCCCAAGCCAAGACCGAAGTGCCGCCCTTCACAGCCGCGCAACCCGAGGACGAGCGCGAGGCCTTCGTGCTCGCCTACCGGCTGCAGATGATCCAAGTCGAGCGGGATCTGCTTGACTTGGAAAAAGCCCTCCTTTCCGGCGACGACCAGGCGGCTCAAAAAATGCTGCGCACCGTCAAGCGCCGCGAAGGACCGGGTCACGAGAAGTTCACCGAGGAAGAAGAGTAGCCGCTCACCGTGGCATCCGCCGCCCTCGTCGTCGCCCTGTGCTTGCTCGGGATGCGAATGCCCGGCAGGTTGAGCCAGGAGTGGTCAGCGCAAGTTCCCCCTGCCACCCGGCGCACCTGGTTGGGACCGGGGCTCTACGCCTGTCGCTTGCAGGACTGGCGCCTGGCCGAGGGCCGCATCGAGTGCCTCGAAGGCGCGGCTAACAAACCGATCCGCGTGGTCCACAGCCTGCGCGCCACCCTCGGCAGCCAAACTGCGAGTTTCGAGGCTGAGGTGATCGTCGCCCCCGGTGACGGCAGCCCCACGAACCCGGGGGCGAGTTGCGCCGGGCTGCTTCTCGGCGCCGGCGGAGAGGCCATCCCCTACCAATTGAGTGCCCTCTGCCACACTCGCCCGGCCCCGGACGGCGGACTGGCGGTGGGCGTCGATGCCGCGGGCCGGGTGGTCTTCCGCGACAACGAAACCAACCACACCCCCGGCAACTGGAGCGTGGGAGGCCGTCTGAAAGAGGGCGAGTTCGAGACTCTGACCGCTGCTGAACGCAGCGACCCGGTCCGTGGACGGCCGATGCCGGAAACCTTTCGGTTGCACCTGACCGCGCAGCCAGAGGGCGTGGCTTACACCCTTCTTGTCGAGGTCTTCGACGCCACGCGTGGCGAGCTCTGGAGTTCGGCCACTTTGCAGGGGGTAACCCCCGCGCTCGTGGAGGGCAACCTTTCGATCTTCTCGCACCTCTCGGCCAACGCACAGGGCACGGGCTGGAGTTTCCGAGGCTGGCGCGCCTGGGGTGAGAAAATCCTGTTGCACACCGAGCGCGATTTCGGACCTGTGCTTGCAACCCAGTTCACGGTCCACAATCGGACCCTCAAGCTCACAGCCCAGATGCCGCCCCTGGGCGACGACGATGCCAGCGCAGCGCACCTCGCCACCCTGGAGAATGGCGAGTGGTGCACGCGCGCCAGCGCTCAACTCGAAGAGGACGCTTATGTGTTCGCCTTTCGCGTGGAGGACTGGGACTCGAGCCGGGTCTGTGAGTACCGCGTGACCTACGACCTGCGCTTGGGCCCCGAGCAAACCACCGAGTGCCACTGGCAAGGGACGATTCCCCGCGAGCCCGGTCCCTCCGAGCCCCTGGTGGTGGCTGCCTTCACCGGCAACAAGCACTTCACCGGCGGCATCCGATGGAACTCTGAGGGCGTCTGGTTTCCCCACCTCGACATCGTGCGCGCCGTGCGTCACCACGATCCCGACCTGCTGTTCTTCTCGGGCGACCAGATCTACGAGGGCGACTTGACTGGAGCGCAGCGCCGGCCGGCTCACAAGGCGCGCCTCGACTACCTCGACAAGTGGTATCGCTGGTGTTGGGCCTTCGGCGACTTGACCCGTGACCGGCCCACGATTTCGATCCCCGACGACCACGACATCTACCAGGGCAATCTATGGGGGGCAGGCGGCCGCGCTGCCCAGCACCAGGACGACGGTGGCTACACCATGGAAGCACGCTTCGTGCGCATGGTGGAACGCACCCAGACCAGTCACCTGCCTGACCCCTTCGACCCGACCCCCGTGGAGCAGGGGATTGGCGTCTACTACACCAGCCTTGACTACGGAGGCGTGTCCTTCGCCATCATCGAGGACCGCAAGTTCAAGTCCAGCGCCACGCCCCTCGTGCCCGCGGGTAAATGCGTCAACGGTTGGTTCCAGAGCGAGGACTTCGATCCCAGCACAGAATCGGATGTGGCCGGAGCCGTGCTCCTGGGTGAGCGCCAACTCACTTTCCTCGAAGCCTGGGCCCTGGACTGGCCCCCGGAAGTCTGGCTCAAGTGCGTGCTCTCCCAGACCATCTTCACTAACCTCGCCACCCTGCCCCAGGCAGCGAAGAGCGGATCGGTGCTGCCGGGTCTCTTGACCCTGCCCCTGGGCGAGTACGCAAAGGGCGATCGGCTCGCGGCGGACACCGACTCGGGCGGTTGGCCCTCCTCGGGTCGCGACCGGGCTGTCACACGCATGCGCCGGGCGTTCGCCTTTCACATTGCCGGCGACCAGCACCTGGGCAGCCTCTCGCGCTACGGCATCGAAGAGTTCGACGACGCGGGCTTTGCCTTCTGTGTGCCCTCCATCGCCAACACCTGGCCGCGACGCTGGTTTCCGCCCCAGGCTGGTCTCGACCGAGAGCCAGGAGCGCCGCGTTACACGGGTTGTTTCCACGACGGCTTCGGCAACCGCGTGCGGGTCTTGGCGGTCTCGAACCCGCGCCAGAGCGGACAGGAACCCACGGCCCTGCACGACCGCGCACCTGGTTACGGCATCGTGCGTTTCTTCAAGCAGACCCAACAGATCACTGTGGAGTGCTGGCCGCGCTCGAGCGACCCCACAGATCACGCGGCGCCGCAGTACGCCGGCTGGCCCCGCACCCTGCTGCCCATGGCCCCGAGGAAGGGATCCCTTTTCCTGCCGCCGGTGGAAGTTTCGGGACTCAGCGATCCGTTGGTACACATCACCCGCGAGGGGCCGCAGGGCCTGCTCGAAGTCCTCTACACCCGCCGCGTCCACGGCTCGCGGATGGAACTCGCCGTGGACCGGCCGGGGAGCTACAACTTGCGCATCGGCCCCGCCGCCGAGGGCGCCCACGCCTGGCTAAGAAACCTCACGGCGGGCCCCCGAGGCGCCCCTCTACGGCGCGTCGAAATCCCCTGACCCATGCAACCCTCCGCCCTGCTCGTCGACCTCGACGGAACACTCTACGCAGCGCGACCGGTGAAGCTCGCCATGGCCCTGGCCTTGGTCTGGGCCGGGCCGCGGACCTGGGCGGTCATTCGCGCCTTTCGCCGGCAGCACGAACGCATCCGCGACGAGGAACTCGATGCGCCCGAGGGGGCCTTTGCCCTGCAAATCGAGGCCACGGCCCGAGAACTCGGCCGCGAGGCGAGCGCCATCGAAGCTGTCGTACACGAGTGGATGATCCGTCGGCCCCTACCCTGGCTGCGCCGTTTTCGGCGCCAGAGCCTGATCGCCGAGTTGCGCGCCTTTGCCGCCGATGGTGGACGCCTGGCCCTGGTAAGCGACTACCCCGCGCGGGAGAAGCTCGCTGCCCTTGGCCTCGACGATTTGTTCGAGGTGGTGGTGGCGAGCGGCGAAGCCGGAGGGCCCACGCGGCTCAAGCCGGCACCCGACGGTTACCTCGCAGCCGCTCGCGCCCTGGGCGTCGAAGCCCGGGAGTGTCTGGTCCTGGGCGACCGTGACGATGTCGATGGCGCCGCGGCCCGCGGCGCGGGCATGGGCTTCCGCCTGGTTCCCTGAAGAGGAGGGCGGGAGACTCGGCCCATGACTCTCATCAGGGAAGGGTCGCCCCAGGAAACTCGCCCCACCAGCTTCGCGAAGCGGGAAGGCCTGTTTCGCGCAACGATGCTCCGAGTCCGGTTTTCTCGGGAGTTTTCTCCCGAAAAGCGTCCGCTAGACGGGCATTCCCCCGTACACCGGAACCATGAACATCACCAAGTGGACCGTCTTGGGCGGCATTATTTTGGCCGGAGGCGTCATCTTGCGCCTCACCGGCTGCTGAGGCGACCCTCAATCCATGCTCGGTACGGGCATGATCGTGGTCAGCCTGCCTCTACTCTTCGGCATGAGTTTCGGAGGTTCCTAGCCAGGACTCCGGCTGCAATTCCACCCGGCGGGTGAATTGCAGGGCGCAGGCCAGCGCTTGACCTTCCGACACCGGATCGAAGTTCTGAAACCCCGGACGCATGACCAATCCGTCGTCGGGCTCCACCGCACCAGGATGGCCGCGGCTGGCGCCGCGCAGAAGTTCAAAGTAGCGCGCGCCATCTTTCAATTGCGTGGACTCCAGAGCGCCACAGCCCACGAGAAAAATCCAGACAGCGGACTCATGGTGCTGCACCGTGGCGGGGTCTCGGTGCTGGCCGCCTTCAAAGCCCACGCTCAGGTGACCACGCTCACCAAAGTAGCCAAGCAGCGCGCCTTGCACAGTCTCCTCCAGGCCCAGGACTAAGGGCACGGCGCGACAGAAGTGGCCGTGCGCCTCGGCGTCCTGCTCAAAGCGATGTCGTGTTCCCCCATGGCTCGCGTAGGATTCCAGCCGCAAAGGCTCACAGCCAATGGCCCGCTTCGGGATAAACAGCCTTGAGAACGGAGCGAGCCGTGCCCGCAAGCTGGACGGCAAAGTCCTTGCGCAGATCGAAGAGGGCCTGCTCATCTGTTTCGCCCCTGGCTGACTTCCAGACGCCGTGGGTGTAGACCTTGCGATCCGCAAGGGCCGCGCTCACCGCATCGCGCCAGTGCGCGCTGATGGAAGCCTCACGCCAGGCACCCCGGCCTCGGCCGAAATGGGCCACGGCGAGGAATTTTTGCAGGAGAAAGTTGAGGTCGCGGTCCAGGACTTCGGGGGACCACCCCATGCACGGGGTCACGCCAGCGCGGAAAGAATTATACCCGCGGGCCGCAAACAGACCGCCGGCGCCACCCAAAAGGGCCCCGAGCAACGCGCCTGTGCCAAAGCTCAAGCCGCCCGCGGCCAGGTCTGCACCCAGCCCGGTGAGGAGACCCGACCCCGCGCCGCCCAGAATGCCCCAGCGCTTGGGGGCGACCTGCTCGTTGTAGGCCTTAAAGTCTATCTGGTCCGCCTTGAAGTCCTGATGGCTGCGACCGTCAAGACCATGGAGGACAATCATGGAATCGACCACCCGCAGGGTGCCGGCTTCCATTCGCTCTCCGAGAGCCCTCGCTGCCTGTTGTTTGTCCGAACCCCAGGCGCCGGTGATTATGGGTTCCGAATCGGCGGCTGCGCGCACCAATTCGGCGGCGAACAGGTCCGTGGTCTTGCGCAGAGTATCGAGATGCTCCTCGCGCCAGAGCGACAGGAGCGATTCAGCCAGGGGGCGCCGATCCTCTGGCAACGCATCCCGCACGCACTCGAAGAGGCGTCCTTCCTGCACCCAGCAGCGGGTAAAGGCATCGAGGCCCAGAACGCCCCGCACCGCGGGCCAACGGGCCGTGGCCTCTTCCCAGCGATGCACATCGCGCATCAGTTCCAGGGTGCGCATGGCACCCGTTTGGTTGAGAAGGATCAACACCGGCAGTTCGAGGAGGCTCAGGATCTCGAGCTCCAGGTCGACATAGCCCCTGTCCTGGGGACTCTCCGAAGCGTTGACAAGGTAGAGCAGGACATCGCTCGTTGAGGGCAAGCTGGAGAGCGCTTCGCGGTCGCAGAAGAGTGCGCGCTGCTCTTGTGAATCGAAACTCTCTGTCTTGATCCAACCCAAGGGGTCCTCGTGCTCGCGCAGTCGCTTGAGCAATCGCGCCGAGTCGCCAAAGCCCGGGGTGTCGCAAAGCACCAGGCGCTGACCTTCGGGGCCCTGGAGCAAGGTGTGCGCCGAGACTTCAAGGGTCACATGAGCCCGGTCGAGGACCTCGCCCACATCCTCGCCCAGAAGAGTGCGCATGAGAGTCGTCTTGCCCACATTGGTGTGGGACATCAAGGACAGGGTCAAGCAGTCACCGTGGTGCTGATTCATACCGTCGCCCCCACCAGTGGCCCTGGCCAAAGCACAGCGCCCGCGCGCTCAAGCACCCGCGGATCGGGATGGCCGGCGAGTTCGCAAAAGAGAGGTTCGAGATCCAGGGGAGCGAGGACCGCGGTCCAGTTGCGCTCCCGCGACTGCCGGCGTTGATCGGCCTCGTCGCCCCGGCAGAAGCGTTCCAAAAAAGGACCCTGGTCCACCACCACCAGTAAGGCTTCGCGGCCATCAGCGCCTGCCGCAGCGCGGGTGAGTTCTTCGAGGTATTCGCCGTGCACCTCCCGTTCGGGCGTCTGGGCCAGGGAGAACAGCGCTACGCGGCAATGGGCGGCGCCTTCCTTGCGATCCGCCCCGCTGGCGGGCTCGGCGCCGTAATCGAGGGGCTCGAGTACCGTGACGCCCAGGCGGCCACCGAAGAGATCGAAGAGCAGTTGCTTGAGCCCCTCAGAGGCGCGCGGCGAAGGGTCATAACCGTAGGCCTCGACTGTCGCCTCGCTGCCCGCTCCGCGCTCGGCGCTCGAGAGGCGCATGAAATACGCGTCTTGGTTGAAGTCGAAGGACAAGGCTTTGGCGAGACTCCGGGCGCGACGGCCCGTCCAGACGGCCAGGAGAGAGCGCGGCACGAGCACCACCAGAGCACCGGTCACGCTATAGAAGTGGATCCAAAGCGCCGCATCACCAAAACCCGGCGCGCGCAAGGCTTCGATGGTTGCCAGATCGGGGAGCCGCACGCCCAGGATCCATGACGCAGGCGCAAAGAGCAGCGCCAGGAAATCGTGGACTTGTGTGGCCGAAAGGAAGGTGCTCTGCCAACTCGCGTCGTAGTCGAGCACGAGCCCACGCAGGTACATTCCCAAGATCGCGCCAGCCATCAAGGCCGCCGCCGCCGTGTGCAGCCAGCAGGCCACACGGGCCTGGTGCAAGCGCGCCCCCGCGCGGTTCCAGTCGCGCACGAAACGCCCGCTGGCCACCGCCGCCGCGCCGTCGCCGCGAATCGCCCGCGCCCAGGGGCGCGTGGGCGCCATGAGCCACAAGAGCCAGCGGGCCACGGCCCCCGTGCCGGCGGCACGACTCTTCGCGCCATCGCCGCCAGCCACCTCGCGGCGACCGAGGGCCAAGTAGGCCAGGGCGAAATAAACCACTAGGTTGTAGACGAGCACCAACAAGAGCGGAAAGTTGAGCAGGTCGACGGATTGATGAGGGCCCAGGCGGTCGATGCCCCCGCCCAGTAAGAGTCCCGCCACAAGAGCCAGCCAGAGGGGTAGCCGCGCGCCGCCGGCCCACTCGAGGACCCCTTCGGCGAAGGGGTGGGCGCTGCAAATCACACGCCGCAAGCGAGCGGCCCGCAGGGCAAAGAACTCCACGGGGTCCACCGTCTTGCCGTCCATGGAGAGCTCGGCCCGCGCCTCGCGGGTGGCCAGTCGGCGCTCACGCTCGTCGATCAGAGGCTCGTCCCTCGACGACTCTTCAAAGGCGCGCACGAAGAGCACCTCGCGCAGATTCTCTTCACGCAAGATCTAGCTCCCGGCGGGTCCTATCCACCGCGCAGAGCCCGCCCGCCCGGCAACGCCGGCATCCTGTCAACCCCTCGCTGCGCATCTGACCCCCGTTCATGGGCCCAAGGGTCGCGGGCAAAGCTCCCGAGGTCAAGCACCTACAACTTGCGGGGTTCCGGGGCAGGCGCCACAATCGGTCAGGCGAGCCCCGGCTCGCCCGCACGCCCCATGCCCATCCCCTCCAAGCGCTTGTCGTTTTCGCTCGCATTTCTCTTCGCCGTGTTCCTACTCTTCGGCCCCTGTGCGCCGGCCCTGGAAGAAGGTCACCTGGAGCAAGAGCCCGCGGGGCCTGTTGGTGCGGAGCTTGGTGGGGAAACTCCCAGCGAGGTTTCAGAAGCCACCGAAGAGGAGGAGCTATGAAGACCGAGGAGCGCATCGGGCGCCTGGCACCTCCACCCCGCCGCGCCGAGGCGCGCCACTCCCGCTGGCAAGTGCCAAGGAGGTTGGGCGTCGAGATTCCGGCGGGCTGGTCCATGCAGGGCAGCCCCGCCATACGGGCTCTTCAGAAAAGCCTGGCACGCCATGACACGCAATTCACTCCAGATGGCTCGCCTGGTTCGGATCGCTCGCCCGCAAGAGGTGCCCGGGGACTTCGCTTGCACCTCGACGAGGGGCTCGCAGCCGAGGCCTACACCCTGGAGATCGACGAGGATGGCGCGCGCCTCGGTGCCGCCACGCAAGTTGGCCTCAGCCACGGCCTCTACACCCTGGCCCAGTGGGTTGGCTTGCACCCAAGGGCCGAGCGCGCCCTGCACCTTGAGGGGCTCGCCATCGAGGATGCGCCGAGCCTTGCCGAGCGCGGCGTCATGCTTGATGTGGCACGCGACCGGCGGCCCACCATGGAGACCCTCTTCGATCTCGTCGCGCGCCTGGCGGCGCTCAAGATCAACCGCCTACAGCTCTACATGGAGGCCGACTTCGCTTATTCCTTCGGCGGCCTCGCCACCCGTGGCCGCAGCCCTTACAGCGCGGGCGAGATTCGTCGCCTCGACAGCCATTGCATCGAGCACGGCATCGAGTTGGTGCCCAATCAACAGAGCTTTGGTCACCTCCACCACTGGCTGCGCCACGACCCTTGGCGCAGCCTGGCCGAAGTGCCCGCAGGCCTGACGCATCCCTTTTCCAAGGAGACCGAGCCCTTCAGTCTGTGCCCTACCGATCCCGGCAGCTTGCCATTCCTCGAGAGACTCTTCGATGAGTTGCTCCCGTGTTTCAGCTCCTCCGATTTCAACGTGGGCCTCGACGAGACCTTCGACATCGGCCAGGGCCGCTCGCGGGAAGCCTGCGCGAAGACTTCAGCGCAGCGCGTCTACCTCGACTTTCTAGGGCGCGTCCACGGCTTGCTGACGGACCGCGGGAAACGCATGCTCTTCTTTGGCGACATCATCCAGAAGGAGCCCGAGCTGTGCGCCGAACTGCCAGCGAGCGCCGTGGCCATGAGTTGGGGCTATGAAGCAGACCACCCCTTCGAGGACGAACTGAGGCATTTGGCCTCCAGCGGCCGAAAATTCGCGGTCTGTCCGGGCACGAGTTCCTGGAACAGTTTCGTGGGGCGCACCCAGAACTGCCTCTGCAATATCGAAAGCGCAGCACGAACAGCCACACGTCAGGGAGCCCTGGGCCTCTTGGTCTGTGACTGGGGCGACCGCGGGCACCTGCAACCGGCCCCCATCAGCGCGCCGGGTTTTGTGCTGGCCGCGGCGCTCGCGTGGAACGCAGAATTCGAGGGGGCCACGGAACACCTCGCCACCTGGTTGGACGACTGGTGGTTCGAGGACGCTGCCGGTGTCCTGGGAGAGGTCGTGCTGGAGCTCGGCCGCAACGGCGAAGTCAGCGGCGAGACCACGAAGAACGGCACGGCGGGCTTCTTTCTGTGCATCGCCGCCGACCTGCCCCTGACCGACGAACATTTCGAGGGCCTCGACAGCGCCAGCCTCGACGCAGCCCACGAGCACCTGCAAGCCGTCCTCGCGGACCTCGGCCGCGCCCGCAGCTTGCGAGACGACGCCGCCCTCGTGGACAGCGAACTCACCCTGGCCCGGGACCTCCAGAGCCTCGGCGTCGACCTCGGCCGCGCCCGCTTGCGAGGGGGTGGCTGCGCCACCAGCGAGCTCGACAGCCAAGCGCGGGCCAGGTTCGCGGAACGCTTGGCGGAACTCTGCACACGCCACCGCGAACTCTGGCCCGCGCGCGCACGCCCCGGGGGCCTCACGGCTTCCCTCGCTTGGCTCGAGGCCCTCAGGCCTCAACTGGGGCGCTGCGCTCCCCGCTGACCCTTGGCCAGCGGTTAGACTGTCGGGCTTGAACGACCCTGCAGCCCTCCCCACGCGCAAGCGCAGAGCGACCAAGTACGGCCTTTGGGGGGGCTTGCTTGTGGCCCTGCTCATGCTCTTTGGCCACCGCCTGTGGTTGCCATCCCTCGCCAGCGCCTGCCTGCCGCGCCTGGCCCGCGAAACCGCGGGCGTCGAACTCGAAGCGAGGGTGATCCGCCTCGATGGCGGCCAACTCGAGCTGCGCGGCGTTGCGGCAAGCAGCACCGAGGTCGGCGGCCCCCTGCGCAGCTTGCAAGCCGAGCGGGTGGTCCTGCGCTACTCCCTCGCGGCGCTCTGGCGAGAGGGTCTCGGCGGCCTGGAAGCGCTGGCCGTGGAGGGTCTGCATCTCGATCTTCTCCTCACAGGCGAGGGCGAGTCGCTGACAGAGTCAAGTGCAACAGGTCTCCCCGAGCTGCCCGAACGCCTGCCCCGCATCGATGTGGAGATCGCAAAGCTCGCCCTGGCCCTGCCCGGTGGCGTGACTTGTAGCGCAAACGCTGCACGCCTTGTTGCAAACGACGAAGGCCACCTGGACCTGGGCCAGTTGACCTTCAGCGGCGGGCCCCCCGACTCCACCTGGACGACCCGCCCCCTGGCCCTGCGCGGACGCTGGCAGTCCGCCGTGGTCCACGACCTCGTGCTCCTGGTGGATGCGCAACCCCTACTGCGGAGCGAGCGCGCCAACCTGGCTCGTATCCTTGAGGGTGCTGAGCCCATCGAGATCGAGTTCGACATCGGCGGCGGACTCAGCGCGTTTGTCGACGGCGCAGGCCTGCGCGGCAGCCTGCATCTGGAACGAGTCAACTTGAACGACCTGTACGCGGCCGCGCCCATCGCAATCGCCGTGCCACAGCTGCGCGGTGAACTGACTCTCGCGACCGAAGTCAGCCTCGCCTGGAACGACCTCGGCGCCGCCCGCGCAAGCGCCGATTTTAGCCTGGCGGACTTGCGCTACGGGGATCTCGCCGTGGAGTTCTGCCGGGCACAGGCGAGACTTGAGAACGGCTGGCTAGACATGCCCAGCCTCGAGTTCAAGCAGGTCAACAACCGTTTGCACATCGAGCGCCTGCGCTGGCCGCTCTTCGAGGCTCGCGCTGGGGCTTGGCTTCAGAGCGCTTCGGCCTCCGCGGAGCTGGAGGTCAACAACCTGGCGGCGCTCGCGAGCCTCTTCGCCGGAGACTATGTTGATCTACCGCCGCACAAAATCGCTCTGGCCCTCGAAATCAAAACCGGCCGCGCGGAGATCCTGCATGGCAGCCTCGAATCGGCGGGCGGGCACCTGCGCCTCGGTGCGGCGGAACTCGTGGCGGGCCGCACCTGGCGCGATCCCTGGACGGTTTCCCTCACAGGCGAGGCGCAATTGCGCGACCTCGGTGAAGTAGGCCGACTCTTCGGCCGCGACGATTGGCACGGCAGCCTGGAGGGCGACCTGCAAATTGCGGGCACCTGGCCAGAGGTGCGCGGTGGCTCTACCCTCGCGGGCAACGACTTGCGCTTCGGCGCCCTGGCAGTCGGCAGCCTGGGCTTTGATCTCACGCTCGAAGAACAGCGCCTGCAACTCACGCGCCTCGAAGCCTCGGGCGAGGGCATCGAACTCAAAGCCAGCGGCACATATTTGTTGGACAGCGCGCGCTTTGAAGAGAGCAACCTGACCCTAGCCGTGCCCGAGCTCAATATTCTCGCTGGCGATCTCTTCCAATCGGGGACCGCCAGCGTGCGAGCCTCTTGGAGTGGTCCCTTCGACGACATCGCGCTGGAGGGTCTGGTTGAATCTCAAGGCCTACATATCGCGGGTCTGGCCATCGAGAGCGCGCGGGCCAGCTTTGCGGTAAGGGGCCGCGAGTGGCGCTGCGATGAGCTGCAAGCCCGCTCGGACTTCGGCGACCTCAAGGCAGCCTTTGCTTTCGAACTCGACGCCGCCGGGCAACTGACGCGGGCGGCACTCGAGAGATTCAGTCTCTTACGCGAAGGGCGCGGGCTGACCCTTGAAGAGCGTGCCGAGCTAGACATCCAACACGACGCGCAGGGACTCGCCGCCCGTTGGAGTCGCCTGGTGCTCGCGGGGGCAGCGGGCCGCCTGGAAACCTCCGGTAGCCTCTCGGCCGCACAGCTCAACCTGGACATCGAAGCCCAGGCTCTGGCGCCGGGCGTCTTTCTGGAAGGCGTGGCAGGAGCCCCTCTACAACTCGCCGCGGTGGATGGAGTGCTGCACCTCGCGGGACCTCCGGGAGCGCCCGAGTTCGAATCCCGAGCGCTTTTCAGCGGACTCTCCCTCGGTTCCAAAGCCGTCTGCGATCTGCGCTGGTCGGCGCGCTCCGCGGCTGGACGAATCGAGCTCGAAGAGTTTGGCCTCAGTTCCGGGGAGCAGGTCAACCTGGCCCTCGCGGGGTCCTTGCCCCTCGCCTTTTGGCGCCGGGGGCCTCCGGGCGCGGTGGATTTGAGATTGAACCTCGACCTCGATCTCGGGATCCTCGCAGAACTAGGCGACCTCGCCAAGGACGACTCCCCCGCCGGGCGCGTACGCCTCGACGGCCAAGTCGCTGGCAGCCTCGAAGCCCTCGAAGGTCACCTGGATCTCGTGGCGGAAGGGTTGCGCGGTCCCCCCGGCCTGCACTCCGCCGCAGCCGAGGCGGGCCAGTTGCGCGGGCGGCTGACCCTGGGAGAGGGCTTCCAACTCAAGGGGCTAAGAGCTTCCCTGGGCACGGCCCTGGACCTTGACCTTGACCTTGAGATCGACACGCCGACGAATCTCTGGGACCTCGTGGACGATCCCCGCGAAGCCACGCAAATGGCCACCGTTGCGGCCACGGCCAGCATCCATCAGCTCGACCTCGAGTGGCTCGCGCGCAGCTTTGACGAACTCGTGCCCGCCCTCAGCCGGGTACGCCGCGGCAGGGCGACGGGCGAGTTGCGCGCTGGTGGCCGGCTCCACGAAGCGCACCTCGCCGGCTCGCTCCTCATCAGCGACACCGACCTGCGTCTGGCCTCCTCCCTGCCGAGCTTGACGGCCCTTCAAGGGCGGCTGCGCTTAGACGGCGCGCACCTCGAACTCGAGGATCTGCGCGGCGAGGCTGGCGGCGCGCCCTTTGAAGCTGAGGGCACGGTGCTCTTCCAGGGCGCAAAAAGCGAAATACAAATCTCCCTTGAGGGCGAGGACCTGTTGATCTTTCGCGACCGCAAGGCGCGGGTGCGGGCGGCCCTGGACCTGACCCTCGCAGGCGCCCTGGACGCTCTGTCAGTGCAGGGCAAGGTCGAGCTCACCAGTGGCCGCTACGCACCGGCGCCCGAGTTTCTTTCCCTGCGCGGCACTTCCCGAGCCCGCCGCGCCCGGGGTTTCCAACTCTTCAGTCTGCGCGAGGCGCCCCTCGACGAGCTGCGTTTCGATATCGAGCTCACATCGCGGGCGCCCTTCGTGATTCGCAATAACCAGATCGACGGCAGCGTGCGGCCCGAACTGCACCTGGGCGGCACGGGCCTTCTGCCAGTTTTGACCGGCACGGTCTACCTCGACCGCACCCTCCTCGACCTGCCTTCATCGCGCCTCGAACTCACAGGCGGCACGCTTCTGTTCCACCCCGAAGACCCCTTCTTACCCGTGGTCGAGTTGACAGGTCGCACGCGAGTCCTGGGTCACAGCATTTTGGCTTCGATTTCGGGGCCCTACGATGCGCCCGAGGTGATCTTGAATGCCACGCCGCACCTGAGCGGGGAAGCCGCTCTGTTGCTCTTATTAACCGGTCGTCTGCCCGACGACCCGGACGCCGGCGACCCCGCCGCGGCGGCCAACCGAGTAGCCCTCTATCTCGCCAAGGACAGGCTGGCCAACTGGTTCTCCGATGGATCGCCCGCCAGCCCAGATTCGGCCCTGGCGCGCTTTGACATCGCCAGCGGCCGCGATGTGAGCAAGAACGGCGTGGAGACCATCGAGGCCAGCCTGCGCCTCACGCAGACCCGCGGCCTGAAACTCTGGCGACGCAAGCACCTCTATCTCACCGGCGGTCGAGATCGCTTCGAGGACTACAACATCGGCCTGCGCCTCATCTGGCTCCTACGATGAGAAGCGCACCCCAGCGGCGAGCGCTGCTCGCTCTGTTCTGTCTATTCGCTCTCTTGAGTTGCCGCTCGAACGGTCTCGCCGGCGACCAAAACCTGTGGGACGGCGGCAGCTTCGAGTTCTTGGTGCAGGGCAACGATTCCGTTTCCCGCCAGGTCCTGCGCGAGCTGGCGGCGCCGGAACTCTCGGACTTTCGCGAACGGGGCTGTCCGCGCTCGGCGGCGGACGATGCGGCCTATGCCCTGGAGACCTATTACCGCGCCCAGGGGTTTGCTTCGGCACGGGTGAGTTATGAGATTCTGCGCCCGGATGAGGCGCTGCCGCGCTTGACCCTGAAGGTGAACGAAGGCCCGCGCTGTCAGATCAGCGAAATCTCATTTCAGGGCGCCACGGTCTTTGCCCACAAGGATCTCGCCCTGCTCATGGGCGGCCCCACCACAGCCATCTTGGGCCTGGGCAAGGTCTACTTTGTGCGCGCCGAGGCCGACTCGGCCCGCAGCGCTCTGGAGACCCTCTACCTGGAGCGCGGTTTTGCCGACATCCAAGTCTCCGAGCCGAGCTTTGAGTTCAACGCCGACAAGACGCGAGTGGCCTTGCACTTCGCCGTCGACGAAGGATCCGAGTACCTCCTGGGCGAAGTCCGCTTCGAGGGCCTTTCCGGCGCGGAGCTCATGGCCGCGCAGAAGAGCTGCCAGGAACTCTTGGGCCGGCCCTACTTTGCACGCTTGGGCTTCGAAGCCCGCTCGCGCCTCGCCAGCCTCTACACAAACCGCGGCTACGCCGATGCCGAGATCACCCTGGAGGAAGTGCGCGAAGAGCAAGGCGCCCGGGTGATCCTGAAACTCAACCTGCAACGCGGTCCCAGAGTGCGCATCACCGCGATCGAGGTTTTGGGCAACGAACGAACCCGCGCGACCTTCATCCGCCAGCGCATCGAGATGCAGCCCGGCGACTATTACAATCGTTCCCTCGAACGCCAGGCCTTCGGCGAGCTGTACAGCAGCGGACTCTTCGAGCGCGTGGACATCTCGCTCGCAGGCACGGGCACGCGGCGCGTCTTGCGGGTGTCTGTGGTCGAAGCGGCAACCCTTAAGTTCTCTGTCGAAGCCGGCTTTGGCGCCTTCGAGCGCGCCCGGGTGCTGTTTGGGATCAGCGAGGGCAACATCGCCGGCACCGGTCGTTCCCTGACACTAGAAGGCAAACTCGCCCAGCGCGCCGAGAGCCTACGGCTGTTCCTCAGCGACCCCTGGACCCTCGGTCGCCGCCATGAACTAGGCCTCGCCAGCTTCTACGATCAGCGCCAGGAACCCGCCTTTGAAAGCGTGGAACTCGGCGGCAACATCAGCATCAGCCGTCGCGAGTCGCGGCACCTGCGCACCATCCTGGGCTTTGAGTACCGCCTCTCCGATGCCCAGAGCGTCGAAGTCGATCTCTCCACACCCGAGATCGACGCAGGCCAAAAGAGCTACATCGCAGCCCTCTACCTGACCAGCAAGTACGACTCGCGGGACAGTGTGTTCCTGCCCACCAGGGGCACCTGGGCTCGGCTGCACTTCGAGGTCGCACCCCGCCAGCTCGGTTCCGAGCTGCAGTTCTCCCGCCTCGAAGGTCGCATCGCCGCCTACCATCCCCTGGGCGAACACGCCGTCCTGGCCTGGACCCTACAAGGCGGCCTGATCGTCCCCATGCAGTCCTCCAGCGAGATCCCCTTGCAAGAGCGCTACTTCAATGGCGGTCAGAACAGCGTGCGCTCTTTCGGGATGAGCGAGCTCGGCCCGCAGGACACCGGGGGCCACCCCATCGGCGGTGAGGCTTACAGCGTGGCTTCCTTGGAGCTGCGCCAAAAACTACCCGGCAACTTCACCGGCGCGCTTTTCGTCGACGCCGGCCATGTAGCCGCCGAGGCCGGCAGCGCCCTCGAGTTCCGCAACATGGGCTTTGCCTACGGCCCCGGCCTGCGCTGGCTCCTGCCCATCGGCCCCCTGCGCATCGACTGGGGCATCAACCCAGATCCAAAAGGCAACGAGGCCGACTGGGTCCTGCAGTTCAGCGTGGGCGTGGCGTTCTGAGGGGAGGGAGTAGCGCTTCTATTTGGCGGAGCGTTTCTTTTTGGCGGAGCGTTTCTTCTTGACGGTCCTCTTGCGCGTGGCCTTCTTCTTGGTGGTCTTCCTGCGAGGCGGTTTACGCCGCTTCGGCGAGCAGCCCTCGTTCTCGGTGTCGAAAGCGATGGCGAGGACATCTTCAACCCGTTGGACGAAGTGAAACTGGAGGTGCTTCTTGGCGGCGGCGGGGATGTCGTCGAGGTCGTGGCGGTTCCTCTTGGGCAGGATGATGGTGGAGATACCCGCCGCCAGAGCTCCCAAGACCTTGGTCTTGACGCCCCCCACCGGGAGCACCAGGCCGCGCAGGCTGATCTCGCCAGTCATGGCGAGGTCGCTGCGAACTCGGCGATTGGTGTAGAGCGAAACCAGCGCCGTGTAGAGGGCCACTCCAGCGCTGGGGCCGTCTTTCGGAATGGCGCCGGCGGGAATGTGTACATGCAGATCAAACTTCTCGAAGAGCTCGCGTTCGATGCCGAGCTTCTTTGAGTGGCTTCGCACCAGGGTCTGGGCCGCCTGCGCGCTCTCGCGCATGACATCGCCCAAAAGCCCCGTGAGGGTTAGTCGACCACGGCCCTCCATCAGGGCAGCCTCGATAAAGAGAATCTCTCCTCCCACGGGAGTCCAGGCCAGGCCCGTGGCCACGCCCGGGGTGGCGCAACGCATGGCCAACTCGCTCTCGAACTTGGGCGCGCCCAGGATCTGACGCACCTGCTTGGGCCCGATTTTCATCGAACGCCGTGACTTGGCCACGATGCGCGTGGCCACATGGCGACAGATGGCACCGATTTCCCTCTCGAGGCCGCGCACCCCGGCCTCGCGGGTGAAACTCTTGATGATGAGTTCAATGGCCGGGCGCGTGATGTCGCACTGGGCTTGGGTGAGCCCGGTTTCTTCCAGGCGCCGCGTGACGAGGAAGCGCGCTCCGATTTCGAGCTTTTCCTCAGCGGTGTAACCGGGCAGGTGAATCACCTCGAAGCGGTCGCGCAGGGCCGGCGAAATGGCCGCCAGCACATTGGCCGTGCCAATGAAGAGCACACGATGCAAGTCGAAGGGCACACCCAGGTAGTTGTCGCGAAAGCTGTTGTTCTGCTCGGGGTCGAGGACCTCGAGCAGGGCCGCCGACGGATCGCCGCCAATGCCCTGGCCGAGCTTGTCCATCTCGTCCAGCATGAAGACCGGGTTGTTGGTCCCGGCGCGCCGCAGACCGCTGATCACATTGCCGGGCAAGGCGCCCACATAGGTACGGCGGTGACCACGAATCTCGGCCTCGTCATGGACGCCGCCGAGGCTGACTCGTACAAACTCGCGCTGCATGGCCCGCGCTACGCTCCTGCCGAGGGAAGTCTTGCCCACCCCCGGCGGGCCCACCAGGCACAGGCTCATGCTCTTGCCATCGGGCTTGAGTTGCCGCACGGCGAGGAACTCGATGATGCGCTCCTTGACCTTCTCCAGGCCGAAATGGTCCTGGCCCAGGATGCGCGCAGCGGTCTTGATGTTGAGCCGATCGGTGCTGCTCTCCGACCAGGGCAGCTCAATCATGACTTCGAGGAAGGTGCGCACTATGGAGGCCTCGGCGGCGCCATCGGGCATGCGTTCGAGGCGCGCGAGTTCCTTGCGGGCCTCCTTTTCGGCCTCTTCGGGCATCTTGGCCTTTTCAATGGCCAGGGACAACGCCTCGATCTCCGTCGACTTGTTATCCGTCTCGCCCAGCTCGCGGCGGATGGCGCGCAACTGTTCGCGCAGGTAGTACTCGCGTTGGGCCTCCTCGAGGGTGCCCTGGGTTTCGTCGCGGATCTTTTTCGAGAGTCGCAAGACCTCGGCCACATGACCGAGTTTGAGAGCCACGAGTTCGAGGCGCTCGCGCACATCAAAGGTCTCGAGCACCTCCTGGCGTTCCTCCACGGGCACATCCATGAAGGTCGCCACCATGTCCGCCAGCATCGCCGGCGAGCCGATATTCTCCACCGCCATGGCCAGGTCTTCCTGGGAACCAGAGGAGAGGCTCAAAACCTCGCCAGCCTGTTCCTTGAGGGCGTGAAAGCGCGCCTCGATATCGGTGTCTTCTTCGTCGAATTCAGGCTCCTCGATGATCTCGATGCGAGCGATGGGCAAAGGATCCTCGGCCACGAACTCGATCACGCGACAACGCTGTTCCCCCTGGCAGATGGCGTGGTGGCGACCATCGTCAGCGGCGATGTAGCGCACCACCTCGGCCACGGTGCCCACGGTGTAGAGGTCTGCGGCGGTAGGCATCTCCACCGATTCCTCGCGCTGCAGGAGCAGAGCCAGGGGCGACTCGGTGCGCACGGCTTCCTGGATGGCCTCGATCGACCGCGGCCGACCAATCATCAGAGGCAGAACCACGCCAGGGAAGAGCACCATGTTGCGCACCGGCACGACGAAGAATTGGCCTTCGGGCAGGGCATCGGGGTGGCGCCCGCCTTCTGCTTTAGACTCAGCAGAGGGGCTCTCTTCTGCGGAAGCCTGGCTCGCTTTTTCTTTGTCTTCCTTGGGAGACGGTTTGTCTTCCTTGGGAGCCGGTTCCTGGGCTTCGGTGTCGTCGCGGCCCTTCTTCAAATCGTCATTCAAGTCGTCGTTCAAGTCATCTTCTCCGGCTTCCGGGGCCGCGCATTCAGGTGCGGAGCCGGTGGCGAGCTGGGCTGCGCAGCATTATGACCCAGCCTCGTCCCCGGTCCAAGCCCGTCCGCCATCAGGCGCCGCTATAGGGCACAAAGCAGGCGCGCGGGGCGCGACAATCGTCCACACAGGTGGGCTCGCAGTCGGGGCCGATGCTCTCCTGGGTTTTTTCGCACCAGGTGTGGCAGGAAGCGTCGAGCAGATCCTCGTCAAGAAGAGGCGCACGGCGCTGGATCACCAGCTTCTTGGAGCACAGGTGCCGGCAGAAGGAACTGATCTGGATGCTTTCGAAGGCAGTCATGGGAGCAAATTAGGAGTTCAAGCCAGGTGTCGCAGGGCCTTTTGGCAGAGCCCGTTCGCCAGGCGCACCTTGTAGCCATTGTGTTCCAGGGGCTCGGCGCCCTCCACGGCCAATTCCGCGGCGCGGCGCCAGGTGGCGGGCTCATGAGGTTTGCCCACGAGGTAGTTTTCGGCCTTGGTGCAACGCCAGGGGATTGGCGCCACACCGCCGAGGACGATCTTTGCTGCCTTGATCTCGCCGCCCTCCACAGCGCCGCCCTCCACAGCCAACGCCACGGCCACCGAAGCCAGGGCGAAATCAAAGGAGCCCCGTTCGCGGAACTTCAGGTAGCAGCTGCGCCAGGGGCTCGGCAACCTCGGAACGCTCACGCCCACCACGGCCTCGTCCGCCTTGAGTACATTCTCGCGCTCCACACTGCCCTCGTTGGGCAGGGTAAAAAAGTCCTCGAGCAGCATATCCCGCCGGCCGCGCCCGCCGGCGATGGTCACCGTGGCGTCCAGGCAAACCAGGGCCGGGGCCAGGTCCGAGGGGTGCACGATGTACGAAGGTCCGCCGCCAAAGATCGCGTTGTATTTGTTCTGGCCAGCCTCGGCGAAACACTCATGGCCGCCCTTCTTGATGCAGGGCGCGTGTTCGTTGCGGTAGTACCAACAGCGCGGACGCTGGCAGAGGTTGCCGCCCAAGGTGGCCTGGCTGCGAATCTGGGGACTGGCCACGGACTCGGCCGCCTCGGCGATGGCCGTCCAACCGGCGCGCAACTCGCCGTGGCGTTCCAGGCTCACCAGACGCACCAGGGCGCCCAGGGTCAGGGAGCTACCGCAGTGGATGGTATCCAACCCGGGGATGCCGGTCAGGTTGACCAGGGCCTCGGGCTCCACCAAATGGTCCTTCATCTCCCCCAAGAGATCCTGGCCCCCCGCCACGAGGCGCGCGGCGTTGAAAGCTGCGGGCCCGCGGCTGTGGGGCAAGAGTTTCAGGGCCTCGTCGATGCTGGCGGGCGAGTAGATCTTGAAGCTCTTCATGGGGAATCAGTCCTCGAGGAGGGCCAAGGCGTCGAGCACCTTGTCGGGAGTCATGGGCAGGTGGCGCACCCGCGCGCCGCAGGCGTTGTGCACGGCACCCGCGATGGCGCCGGGTCCGGGGATCACCGGCGGCTCACCCACACCGATGGGAAACTCGCGGGTGTCCTCTTCGTCGATGAGGGCCACCAACTCAGGGATCTCCAAGCAGCCTGGAATCTTGTAGTCCTGCAGCTGGGCGTTGAGCCCAATGCCGAGGTCCGCATCCAAGACGCGCTCTTCGAGGAGCGCCTGACCCAGGCCCTGGATCATGGCGCCCTTGACCTGGCTGCGCCAGGTAAGGGGATTGAGGACCAGGCCGCTGTCCTGACAACAGACCATCTTCAGAACCTGGACACGGCCGGTCATGAGGTCCACCCGCACCCGCGCCGCCTGGGCGCCGTGGACTCCGCTGCCCTGGAGGTCGCCGCGCCAGTCGCCGGTCTCTTGCAGGCCCTCGTTCGTGAGGGTGCCGCAGGCCTCGTGCCAGGTGAGCCCGCGTTTTGGTGCATCGCCATCGAAGACCCGCCCGGCGGCGAACATCACCCGTTCCACCGGGCAGTCGAGCAGCGGCGCGAGGTGTTCGGCAAAGGCACGGCGTGCCTTCCAACTGGCCACCTTTACCGGCGGCGCGATGCTGCCGGTGGTCACGCTACCCCCTGAACCCACCCCCGGAGGCAGGTTCGTGTCGCCGATGCGGGCCTCCACGGCGTCGGCCTGCAAGCCAAACTCCTCGGCCGGAATCATGGCCACCAGGGTGCGAATACCTGTGCCGAGGTCCTGGACGCCGATCGAGCAAGTCACAGTTCCCGAACGGGTGATGCGCACCGTGGCCTGTCCCCCACCGTGCCCGCCGCCGCCCCAGGCTGAGATCGCAAAGCCAATGCCCTCCGCAGTCCAACCGTCGCCGCGGCCCGGCGTTCGGCGATGGGGGTGGCTGGACCAACCAATCTCGTCGGCGACACGGTCGAGTTGCCGCGACCAGACTTCGCTGTGGATGTTCTGCTTGCGAAATTCCAGGAGGTCGGCACCCACGCCGTAAGCCAACTCGTCCATGACCGACTCGGTCACGAAGGCCACCTGGGGATGACCCGGCGCGCGCATGGCGCGGCTGGAATCGGTGTGGGTGTGGACCGATCCCTCCTCGAAGTAGCTCGCTGAGGGGCGGTAGTGAAAGGGCTTGGGTCCACCAGCGCCGCCGCCCACGCCGCCGATCTTATCGATCTCGATGCGCAGGGCCATCAGTCGGCCGTCGCGGTTTGCTGCGGCCCGCACACGCTGGATCGATCCCGAACGGTTGCCGCCAGTTTGAAACTCCTGGGTGCGGTCATTCATGAGCAGCACAGGCCGCTTGCACTCCCGCGAGAGCAGGCAGGCTGCGCGGCCCGGGGTGTCCAGGGAGAATTTGGAGCCAAAACCGCCGCCCATGTGGTGCACGATGCAACGCACGCTCTGTTCGTCGAGGCCCAGCAAGTCCGCCGCCGAGCCGGGCACACCGAAGGCCACCTGGGTCGAGGCGTAGATCGTGGCCGTGTCGCCGCCGCGCCAATCGCACAGGACTCCATGGGGCTCGAGGCACACATGGTGCTGGACCGGCACGCTGTAATCGGCGGTCATGATAAAGTCCGCGGCCGCGAGGGCGTCCTCTGTGGCCTTTGCGTCGCCGATCTTGCGCACCCGTCCGCGGTTGCCTCGGCGGCGCACCTTGGGTGCATCGGGGAGCAAGGCCTGCTCAGGCGTCACAGCCCAGGGGAGTTCCTCGAACTCCAGGGCCACGGCACGAGCCCCGTCGTCCGCCAACTCCGGAGTCTCGGCTGCCACCGCGGCCACGGCCTGGCCCATGAAGCGGGTTTCCTCGTCACGCAGAACAACGCCAGCGAGCACACCTTCGAGGGCCAGGGCAGGAGCCAGGTCCACCTCGATCCGGGCGCAAGCCACGGGCACGCAGACCAAACGCCCGTAGAGCATCCCCGGCACGCGCCGGTCATGGCTGTAGAGCGCCGCGCCGCTGACCTTGTCCGGCGCGGAAGCCCGCGGAGTGTCATGGTGCAGGATCTTGTGGTCGCCCCGCGCTCCCCAACCAGGTTTGTCGGCGGTCTTGTTGCTCGTCATCGCGGCTCCAAGCTGAGTTCGGTCCCGGCCACCTCCGCGGCGCGGAAGATGTGATCATAGGTGCCGCAACGGCACAGGTTGCCCGTGCAGGCGCGGCGGACTTCATTCTCGTCGGCGCCGGGGTTGCGTTCGAGGCAGGCACTCAAGGACATGACAAAGCCCGGTGTGCAGAAGCCGCACATGCTGCCGTCCTCGGCCACCATGGCCCGTTGGACCGCGGTGAGTTTCCCCTCCCCGGCCAGTCCCTCCACGGTGAGAACTTCGCGGCCCGCCACGGTCAAGGCGAGAGTTGCGCAGGCGTAGATCACCTCGCCATCGAGGATCACCGTGCAGGCGCCACAGGTCCCGCGGTCGCAGACTTCCTTGGCGCCGGTGAGGGGCTCTGGAAGATGGGAACGCAGGAGACCGAGGAGGGTCGTGCGCGGTTCTACTTGGACCTGTTGAACGGTGCCGTTGAGGGTGAACTCGATCTTCGTCTCGCCCTCGACGACCGGCGTCGCCTTTGAACCCTCGCCGGCGGCGGAAAGGCGAGCCGCCGCCTCGCCGGCCAGCACGCCACCGGCGGCCACGCCTCCCGCACCTTTGAGGAAGGCGCGCCTACTCAAACCTGAAGCCCCGGAGCCGATAGCTTTTGAAAGCCCTATGTCTCGATCCGGCATCTCTCGATCAGAGGCGGGGGGCAGTTTTTTTTCGGACATGGAAGCGCCTCTGGCGAGGGGAAAGGGGACCGGCCCAAGGTGGGCTATTGCGGCGCGGGAATCTAGTCGCTCACCGAAGAGATGCGGGTGTAACGGGTGAGTTGCCTCGGCATCCAGTCACCCGTCTCTGCATCCAGGGCGAATTGGGACAACTCAAAGTGATCCGAGTCGGTCACCCGCAGCACGCTGCGCGCCCGCAGCAGAGCCCCATTCTTGGGATCGCGCTCGGCGATTTCGAGCACGATGCCCCGGGCGGGGTCGCCGCGGCCCTGGGCCAGGCGCATGCCCGGAGCCAGCTCGCTCAACCACAGGAATTGGTAACGATGGGCGTCAGCGTCAAAGCCCAGGAGCCCGTAGGCTTCCACCGTTCGGTCGGCCAGGAAAAAACTCACCTCCCAGGTGAGGAAGTGGGCCCCCAGGCAGGCTTCTATCGAGGCGCGGCCGCCAGCGATGAGTTGTGGATCAGCACCGGGCCGGCTGTCCTCGAGTTGCACCTGCCAATCCCCGGCGAGACTGGCCAGGGCCTCGATTTCGGCCGCGGGCGGACGCGCTGCGAGTCGTGTACTCCAGGCTTCGTCGGCGACGGGCTCAAGAGTCCCGGCGGGACCGGCGCAGCTCATCCAGGCGGGGCCGCTGCAAGCGATGAAGCAGTACAGGAAGAGATATCTCAGCGAGGAGCAGGCCATGTCGGACTCAACCTAGCATAAGAGCGGTTCAGAGGGGTGTGACCGCGAGGAGGGTCACGCCGTCCACTCGGGGAGCCAGGGTCGCTGAGGCCTTGTGCCGCTAAGGCCCTCGTTCTGGCTCTCGCAAGCCGATTTCCCCGTGCCTCGAACGGCTGGCACGGCATCTGCATGGGCTGCTGTGTCGGGCTGCTGTGTCGGGCTGCCGTGTCCGGCTGCCGTGTCCGGCTGACCCTTTTCCCTCCCTCACCCCGGAGCCAAGCCATGAAGTCCTTCGCCCTCGCCCTGTCCCTCGTCCTGGGTCTCTTCCTTTGCGACGCCAGCGCCCAGCGCTCGGCCCAGATCGGCCTCGGTTACAGTCCACACAGCGCGGGCGCTGGCCTGCAAATCTCCTTTGGCTCGCACTCCCGCCGCCGCGGGCGCCGCGCAGGCTTTGGTTGCTCCGTCAGCCGCAGCAGCTACGCAGCGCGGCGGGTCTATGTCCCCGGTCGTTACCAGATGTGTTCGGTGCGCGTTTGGGTGCCCGGCAGTGTCATCCAGGAATGGATCCCGGCTCGCTACGAAACGCGCTACGACTCCTGCGGCCTGCCTCAGTCCTACCTCGTCCGTGCTGGCTTCTACACCACCCGCCAAAACCCGGGGCACTATGAAACCCGCTCCGAGCGTCGCTGGGTCGCAGCTCACTGGAACTCGCGTTGATTGCCTTGCGCTGATTTCCTCGCAGCAATCGTCGCTGAGCTCGGCTCCGCCTTCCCCCGTGGCTTCGGCCACGGGGGATCTTTTCTTGACCGAGAGGCTCCCCGGGGGTGCCTGAGCTTTGCTTCTGGAGGGCGCACGTTACTCTTGCAGCCTCCCAGATCCCCCGCCTCCACGCCTCTGATGCTGTCCCTCCTGCTTTTGCCCGCGCTCTGGGGCTGCGCTGCGCTCGCCGCACCCCAAGCCAGCGAGCCCTTGCGAATTTTCTTGCGGGCAGGTCCCGCCACCCATGGCGAGGGGGAACACGATCATCCGCGCTTTCTCGAGGAGTGGAGCAGCTTTCTGACTCGTCGGGGCGCTCTCGTCGAGGGTGCCCTCGGCTTTCCTGTGGAACAGGCACTCGAGCGTACCGATGTGCTGGTCATGTACGCGGCCGACGCCGGCAGCATGACCCCCGGGGAACGGCGCGCTTTCGAAGCCTTCTTGGGCCGCGGCGGCGGTGTGGTGGTGCTCCACGATGCAGTCGTGAGCGACTCACCGGACTGGTACAAGAACCAGATCGGCGGGGCCTGGGTCGAAGGAAAAAGCGAGTGGAGGATCGGCACCGAGGGCCTCTACTTCAGCGAAAACGAGAGCCCCATCACCCGCGGCGTGTCGAACTTTGACCTCGAGGACGAAATCTACTTCGGACTCGACATGCACCCCGACGCTCGCGTTCTGGCCCACGCTTTCCCCACGACCTTCCTGGTCGAACCCCAAATGTGGACCTTCGAGCCAGGGGCGGGGCGCGTCTTCGTCTCCTTGCAAGGACATTTCAGCGAGACCTTCGCCCACCCCGCCTGGCGCACGCTGCTCTTACGCGGCATCGCCTGGGCCGGACGGCGCGAGGTGGAGTTGCTCACCAGCGCGCAAGAAGTAAACAGCCTGCGCTATCCCCCCGGCGGACCCAAGACGCCAGAGCAGGCCGCCAAGTTCTTCGAACTCGCGCCGGGCTTTCAACTCTCCCTGGCCGCCGCCGAGCCCCTGATCCAGAACCCGATCTCCATCGACTGGGATGCGCAGGGGCGCATGTGGGTGGCCTGCACGCCCGGCTATCCCTACAAGCAGGAGTTCACGGGTGTTCCGGCTCACGATGAGATCGTGGTGCTCGAAGACCGCGACGGCGACGGTCTCATGGACCAGCGTCAGGTATTCGCAGGCGAACTCGATCTGGTCACGAGTCTCGTGCTCTTCCGCGATGGTGTGATCGTGAGCCAGGCGCCCGATATTCTCTTCTTGCGCGACCGCGACGGCGACGGCAAGGCCGACACGCGCGAAGTTCTTTACACGGGATTCGGCTACCAGGACACCCATGCCGTGATCAGCAATTTGCGCTGGGGCCGCGATGGTTGGATCTATGGCACCCAGGGCTACAGCGCGGCCGGATCGCGTCAAGTGCGGAACGCCGCTGGAAAAAACTTCGGCGCCATCGGCAATGGCGTCTTCCGCTTGCGCCCCGACGGTAGCGCCATCGAGGTGGTCTCCTCCTACGGCTCAAACACTTGGGGGCTGGACTTCGACCGCGACGGAGAACTGCTCTTCACCATGGCCAACGCCTCGCACCTGCGCCTGGTGGTGCTCTCCGAAATGGACCTCGGAAGCAGGCGCGTGGGCTCGGTGAACAGTTGGGCGCACTTACCCGATCACCACGAAGTGCGGCCCCTGGTGCACCATCTGCGCTCGGTCTACGAACAGATCGATGTCATCGGAGGCTTCACCGCAGCAGCGGGTTGCCTGGTCTACGGCGGCGGTGCCTGGCCCGACGAGTACGAGGGCGACCACTTCGTTTGTGAACCCACGGTCAGCCTGGTGCACCGCGACAAGCTCGCGGGGGCCGGCGTGAGCATGCGGGCCTCGAAACCGCGGGAAGCCGAGTTCCTGGCCTCGAGCGACCTCTGGTTCCGCCCGGTGCACCTGCGCAGCGGCCCCGATGGTGCCCTATTCGTGCTCGATTTCTACAACCAAGCCGCTGTGCACAACGACACCCGCGGCCCCGAACACGGACCGACCAACGCTGCCCTGCGACCCGACCGCGACAGCTTGCACGGCCGCATCTGGCGCGTGCAGCACAGCGAGGCAAGAGAAGTGGCCGGAGCCCTGACCGAGACGGACATGGCGGCCCTGGTGGAGGCCCTTTCGAGCCCCAACCGTTGGCGCTCGGACAGCGCTGGGCGGCTACTGCGGGAACGACCGGCGACCCTCGCCGGAGGGGAACTCGCGGGGCTCTTGCACTCCTTGAACGAGAGCAACTCGAGCGCCCAGGGACGTAGTCGCGCCCTGTGGTTGCTGCAAGCCTCAAGCGCCACCGAGGCGCAACTCGAAGAAGCCCTGCGCCGCGGCCTCGCGGACGGCGACCCCGGTCTACGCCGCAACGCGGCGCGGGTGGCGGCTCTCGCGGGCCTCACCGGTCCCTTGCAAGGGGACTTGTTGCGACTCGCCAGCGAGGACGCGGATGCCCGGGCGAGACTCCTCGCCATGCTGGCCCTGGGCCAGGGCACCCTGGCCCCGGAGAGCGCCCGCGCACTGGCGCGGGCCTACGACGCCCTCGAAGACGATTGGAGTCGCACGGTCTGCCTCGCCGCCCTACGCCAAGGAGGCGTGGAATCCCTGGACATCGCTCTGGAAGCGGGTGCCCTCGACCTGGCCCGAGGCCTCGCCGCCGACCTCGCTGGCGAGTCAAACGCGGAAGATCTCGAAGCCTTCCTGGAAGCTGTCGAGTCGGCTCCGGTCCAAGTCCGGGGCCCGCTGCTGTACGCCTTTGTCGAAGCCCTTCCCGCGGATGTTCACGCCGCGGCCAGCGCGCAGGCCTTGATTTCTGTGGGTCGCCTCCTGGAAACCGGTTCGGCGGAAGTGGTGTTGGCGGCCCTGGCCTTGGCCGAGCGCCTGGGCGCGGGCGAAGCTCTGGCGGCCTCCACCGAGCGAGTAGCCGCCGGCCTCATGGAGCGACTCGATGACCCCGAGACGAGTTTCGACGGAGCGCTCGATTGCCTCGCGGCCCTGGTGGGCTTGGATGTCACGCGGGCCGAGGCCCTCGCTCGTGCCGCCGAGTTCCTCGAGCCCTCGGTGCGCCTCGATGTGCAGCGCCGCGCCATCGCCTTGGTGGCCGGCGTGGCGGAACTCGAAGCCGGTGTGATCCTGGCCCGGGCCCTGCCCTCCATGGGCGCGGCGGCGCGGGCCCAGACCTTGGCCGCGCTCTTGAGTCGCGGGCCCTGGGCGGCAGCCCTGCTCGACGAAGTTGCCGCGGGGTGGGTGCTCACGAGCGATCTCGGTCCGCGGGGCGTGCACGCCCTCAAGCACCACGCCAGTTCAATTGTCGCCATCCGCGCCAATGAGTTGCTGGGCGGCGCGGTGAGCTCCGACCTCCAAGCTGTCGTGGAACGCCTGGCACCCGAAGTCGCCTCCGGTGGTGATGCTCTGCGCGGCGCGGCGCTCTTCGCCGAACACTGCGGCACCTGCCACACCTTCGAGGGCCAGGGCGCCGACATCGGCCCCGTCCTCACGGGCATGGGCGCCCACGGCCGCGAGACTCTGCTGGCCCTGATCCTCGACCCCAACCGCGAGGTGGAACCCGCCTACATCGAGTTTGTCGTCGAGTGCTACGACGGCACCCTGGTGACGGGCTTGTTGGCCCGCGAAACCGATCAGGCCCTGGTTTTGAAGAACACCGAGGGCCAGATTGAAATTCCACGCAAACACATCGAAAGCATGCGCTCATCGGGACTCTCGCTCATGCCAACGGGCCTCGAGAGCCTGGGCGTGGATATCCTGCGCGACATCCTGGCGCATCTCACCGGCAGCTTCTCCGGCTATCGCGTCCTTGACCTCGCCGCCGTCTGCAACGCCAACACGAAAAGGGGCATGCACGACCCAACGAAGGCCCCGGCGGGCTATCGCTTTGTTCGCACGGGCATTCTCGATGTGGATGGCGTGCCCTTTGAATTGCTCGACCCGGAGACCGCCGCCAGCGGATCCAACGCCCTGGCCCTGCGAGGCGGGCCCGATGCTTCTTGGCTCAGCAAGAGCAGTTACCCTCAGCGCGTGCGAGTGGACCTCAAGGGCCCGGTGGGCGCCGTGCATGTCCTGGGCGGAGTCGCAGGCTGGGGTTTTCCCTGGGGCGAAAGCAGAGGCGGCGAGCCCCTCTTGAGGTGGACCTTCGTCTACATGGACGGCGACCGCGAAGAACACTTGCTGCACAATGGCGTGGAGTTCGCCGACTGGATCGGGCCCTACGATGTGCCCGGCTCCCGTCGACTTGAGGGCATCGTGGCGCCGGACAGTTACGGGCAGGTGCGCACCTTCTCCATCGCTCCCCTGCACCGCAAGCCCCTCGCGGCCCTGGTGCTGGAAAGCTACGACAACTTCGCATCCCCGATCTTCCTGGCCCTCAGCGTGGAGAGCGCCGAGCACGCCGACGCGCAGGCGGCGGCCCGGGCGTCGCGGGGCGCTGCAGAGGTGTTGATCTTCGGTGGCGGTTCTAGCCACGACTTCGGGCGCTGGTTCCAAGCTGAGGATCTCGCCACCCTGCAACAGGGCCAGCCCGATCTCGATGCGCGCTACTCGGACGACCCGGAAGCGCTCGAGGAACTTCTGGGCGCCGAGACCGTGCTGGTCCTGTGTACCAACCAGCCCCTGGACGAGCAGGCGCGAGGTCGCATCGAGAGCCATGCCCGCGGTGGCTGCGGACTATTCGCGCTACACCCTGGCACCTGGCGCAACTGGGCCGGATGGACGGCCTTCCCCGGAGAGCTTCTCGGTGGTGGCGCCACGGGTCACGAGCCCCTGGCCGAATTCGATGTGCGCTGGACGGCCGCTGGCAAAGCCTGGTTCCTGCCGGAGGGGGACCCCGTGGACTTCGCCTTGCGCGACGAGCTCTACCAAATCGAGCTCGATTCAGGCGAGGGCGCTGTGGAGATCCTGGCCGAGGGCTTCTCGCGTACCACAGGCGCACGCTTCCCCGTCCTGTGGACCGCCACAGCTACCGGTCGCCGAGTCCTGGCCTGCACCCTCGGCCACGACGGCGACGCCCACCAGCTGTCCGCCTACCGCGCCATCCTGCGCCGCGGTTGCAGCTGGCTGCGCCGCTAGCCTGGTCCTTTCGAGACCAGGCTCGAAAGGACCAAGCTAGCGGCGGGTCCAGGCGAGGGCCTGGGCGGGGCCCTCGACGAGGGCGGCGGCGAGTTCCAGGGCGGGAGAACGCAGAGGGCGGATGAAGCGGCCGATGAACTCGTCGGCGGCGGCCAGGTCGGCGGGACGGAACCAAGGGCCGGGCAAGCGGGCGGCACCAGCCAGGGCCAGGTCCCAGATGGGGGCGGCCAAATCGCGCACGAAGGGGGAAGCGAGCCCGGCACGGGCGGCGTCCAGCCAGGCAGCGGAGAGGCTGGCGCGGCTGGGCTCGAGCAACTCGAGGGCAGCTTCGCACGCGGCCGAGTCGTAGAAGAGACCCGCCCAAAAGACCGCGTTGACCCCGCGCCAACGAGCCGGCACTCCATCACAGGAACGCAACTCGAAAAAACCGCGCAATCGCACCTCGGGGAACAAAGTCGAGAGATGGTAGTCGAGGTCGGCAATCTGCGGCCGGCCGTGCTCGGGGTGACCGCTTTGAATCCAATCGGCCATGCGAAAGCCCGCTCGGCCAGGCTGCGCCGCGCTGCTGCCCCCACCGAAAAGCAAAACATCGGCATCGAGAGCAAACTCGGCATAGGACTCGCCAGGGTCGGCGCAGGCGTCCGTCAGGAGCTGCTTGGGAAATCCCGTGCGCGAGGGGTCGAGGCCCTGCCAGGCCTGGGCACGGCGCGACACGGCACCGTCTTCAGGACTGCAAGCGAAGGACGCACTGGCGAGAGGCGCAAGCAGATTGCCCAGATGCCAGCGACGGGTTGCCACGACTCGCGAGCCCAAGTCGAGGTTGACCTGCAAGCTCGTGGTATGACGCATCATCACCCGCCCGTGGGGCGAGCGCCTGTCGAAGTAGGCCGCCATGGCGTGGTAGCGCGGCGCACGAAGTTGCTGCTCAACCAGGGAACGGTCGCTCCATACATCGCAACCCACGGCGACCATCTGGCCCCCAACCCGCGCCATGGCTCTCTCGATCAGAGCAGCGGTTTGCTCCACATCCTCCATGGCCGCCGCGGCGTTCTCATGGATGCAGGTCGAGTGCTCCACCTGCGCACCGGGCTCGAAGGTGATGCGGCCCCCATTGGGCAGATGGAAGACCGGCGGCGGACCGGCAGCCCGGGTCACCTCGCCAGCGGCGACCAGGGGCTCGAGAGCCTCGAGCACGCTGCCCTGGCCCTCAAGCGGTACGCGGCCCACGGGCTCTCCGCCCTCGTCCACACGCAACACCAAAAACTCAGGCTCGAGACCGATACGCCCCAACTCCGCACCACCCAGCCCCTTCTCGAAAACCTGCTCGACAATGCGCTCGCGGGCCTCTGAAAGAGTGATCGGGCGCTTTGGATCGAGTTGGGTCATGGTATCGCGGTCGCGAAGAGGCGCGCGAGGAGAGATCCTACCCTCCTGACGAGTCCGCGAACAAATGGGCCCGGGCTCAGCCCTTGGACCCATTCCTCTCGGGCCGACGCTGCTTGCGCGCAGCAACTAGAGCCAGGACAAGCCCCAGGGCGCAGACTTCAAGCCAGGGGTGCAGACTGACCCGACCGAAATCCCCGCGCCACACGATCAGCGCCTGGTAGAGGTAGATCAAGAGCGGCGCCAAGGCCACGAAGCAGGCCACGGCCAGGGGACTGTCCCTGTAGGGCCGATGGTCGCTGCCCGCCGGCGCCTGGCCGCGCTCGGCGCGACGCTCGTCTTCGCGGTCGAGGTACTCCTTGGCTTCGTCGAGCAAGGCTTCGGACCGGGAAAGGGCCCGCAGCTCCACGGGGATCGCCACCACGGTCACACACATAGCCGCCAGTCCTGCTAGCAGATGCACCTCGGATGAGAGGCCAAAGGCACGCTCGCCGTAGCCGAGGACTCCCGCTGCAACGATCGAAAAAGAGCCAGCCAGAGCCAAGAAGAACCCGCCGCGTTCACGGAAGAAATGGTTCGAGCGCTTGAGAAATTCGGGAGCCAAGCCACAGTTCTCGTGAGCCTCGCGCAGGAGTCGCGACGAGATCAACGAGAACAGGATCACGAGGCTGTGGAGGAGCACCACGAGACAGGCGGTGAAAAGCCCCAGGGTTAGATGCAGTGATGAGCCCCGTATCCCCAGGGTGGCTGTGGCAAACAGCCCCCCCACGGCCAGGATCATCAAGGTCAAATAGTATTGGGACATGCGCATGTGGAAATCCGCCAAGCGTCTTGCGCCCACCGTGTCACGGGAGGGCGCAACGCATGGGCGCGGCGCGGGGGTTATACGCGCCCCCGGGGGGCCGCAACCACCCACGGATGAAGAAAAGAGCTCAACAGGCGCTTTCTGAGGCCAAGACCTGTCAAGAACCCACCAATCTAGACGCCACGATTCGGGCCAGGAGCCTCCTCGACTGACGCGCCAGGCTCCGCTGGCAGGGGGTTTTTGCCCCGAATGCCCTACCAAACGGGGGAATCCACCCGGCCGCCCTCGTCTGACTGAAAAGAAACCTTCCGTGCGGGAGAGATTCACAAGACCAAAGAAGGGTTTAGACTGTGGCACTGCCCCTGATATGTCCGACGAGTATTTGTGCCGCTCCTCCCATTGGTTGCCCTCCCTCCACTACCCCACCCGTGAAAGTTCTCCACATCAGCCGCACCCTGCCCCAGGAAGCCATCGGCCCCATGTATCTCTCGCGCGCCGTCAAGGATGCTGGCCACGAGATGAAGGCGCTCTTCGTGCCGGACCCGCACTGGATCTCCAAGGTCAAAGAGTACGCGCCGGATGTGATCACCTGGTCTCTGATGACCGGCAATCACCGCGCCATCTACGATGTCAACCGCTTGCTCAAGAGCAAGCTCGATTTCTTCTCACTGATGGGTGGTCCGCATGTGACCTTCGTGCCCGATGCGGCCAAGGATCCCGCCATCGATGCGGTTTGCATCGGCGAAGGCGAGGGCGCGATCGTTGACCTTTTGAACGCCCTCGAGAAGGGCGAAGACTGGCGCGGCATCGAGAACCTGTGCTATTCGGATGACGGCGAGGAGATGATCAAGAATCCCCTGCGCCCCCTGATCAAGGACCTCGACGCTTTGGGCCAGCCCGACCGCTCGGTCATCTACGATGCCCAACCGCTCTATCGCGACAGCGACCGCAAGGTAATCGTGACACAACGCGGCTGCCCCATGAGCTGCTCGTTCTGCTTTCACCACGCCTGGCGCGGCAAGGTTTACGGCGTGCGTAACTCCGAGTATGTACGCAAGCGCTCGGTGAGCCATGTCATCGCCGAAGTGCAGGAGATCCGCGAGAAGTACCCTCTGCGCTTCGTGCACTTCCTCGACGACATCTTCAACCTGCGCACGGACTGGCTCAAGGAATTCGCCGAGCGTTGGCCCAAGGAGGTTGGCCTGCCCTTCGATGTGATCCTGATGGCCAACATGACCAAGGAAGAACACATCATCCAACTCAAGGCCGCCGGTTGCATCTACGCGCGCATCGCCTTCGAGGCGGCCAGCGATCACATGCGCAACGCGATCTACAAGAAGAACACCGAGACATCGCAACTCGTCAACGCCTCGGGCTGGATCAAGAAGCACGGCATTCGCCTGGGCTCCCTGAACATGCTGGGCGGTCCCGGCGGGACCCTTGAAGACGACATCGACACCATCCTGCTCAACCAAGAGTGCAAGGTGGACCACCCCCTGTGCTCCATCGTCCAGCCCTACCCCGAGTTCGAGCTGAACGACATCACCCGCGAGATGGGCATCGCCGTCGCCGAGTACGACGATTTCCCGGCCCAGTTCAACCGCAAGGCCTCGATCGAGATCAAGGACAAGCAGGCCGTCGAGAACCTGCACAAGTGGTTCCCGATTCTGGTGCGCTACCCCTCCTTGATGCCCATCGCGCGCAAGACCCTACGCAGCCGTCTCGCCTCCAAGCCGCTCCTGATCATGTACATGCTCTACTCGGAGTGGATGGTCACCGAGCAGAACCAGCTCTACAACAAGGCCCAGGGCCGCAAGAGCATCATGGCCTGGGCTCCCATCGACTTCACCATGCGCGTGGCCACCAAGGGGTTCATCCGCATCGTCGGCAACCTCGGCGGCAAGGTCGTGAGCAAGATGGCCACACGCCTGCAGATGGGCGACGAGCGCGTCATGGCCCACATGGACTGAGCCGCAACAGGTGCGCTACTGTTTGCGCGCCAGCTTCGCGAGGGCCTCTGCAAGACGATCTTCGAAACGCGCCAGGCGCTCGGTGTCGAGCTGCGGGAGTTCGTGCAACGCCAGGCGGGTCACATCGCCGATGCCCACGGAGGCGAAGACGGCGCGCTTCCAGAAGCTCCCCGCGAGGCCGCGGAAAAGCGCCAAGTCCACGGTTCGGCTGGCATTGAAGGTCTGCACCACCAGGGCGCGCTTGCCACCGAAGAGCGGCTCGGGCGAGCCCTCTGGTTTTTGGCGCAAGGCCACATCGTGCACGAACACGCGGTCAACCCAGCCCTTCACGAGGGCCGGCGGCGCGAACCAGTAGACCGGGTGGAGAACCACGAAGCCGTGGGCCCAGATGGCATCCGCCTGGTAGCGGGCGACGAGGGGCTCCTCCGCGGCCTCGACGCGGGTGGCGTGGGGCTCAGCGGACCCCAAGCGCAGCACGGGATCGAAACCGTCGGCCAGGAGATCGTGGCGGCGGCACTGGGCGCCAGTTTTCTCGAGGCACTCCACGGTGAAGTCCGCCAGGCGCTGGCCGAGACCGCCGGAGCGGGCGCCGCCGTGGATCACAAGCACGCGGGCGGGATCTGGGGAGTTGCTCTTCGAGGAGGTCATGACGGGGCTCGACCGGCACCCTATACCAGGTTGCCACCGGCTTCACGGATAAGCAGCGTGCCCTTGCGGCTCGCCCGGCGGTAGGATCCCCCTACCATGCTCACAGCTCTCTGCTTGGCCCTCGCGGCCGCTCTCGCGCCGAACTCTGCGGGGGAAAAACTCGCCGCCATCGATCTCATCGCTCCCCAGGCGCAGAGCTTCGTGCTGCACGCCACGATCCCCCTGCCTCCGGGGGAGTGGGCTCCGGGGGCTTCGCCGGTGCCCTTCGGCATCATCTCCCATGACCCAGAGCGCCGGGTGGTTCCGGCCCAGGTGGAAGGTGTCAGTCGCTATCCCGATGGCAGTTGGGATGTGGTGCAGCTCCTGGCCCGGGTCGAGCGTGGAGCAGACGAACTCGTCGGCGAACCCCTGCGCTTTGATGTAGTGCGGGCCCCCCACCCTCGCGGCCTGGCCCATGCCCCCAACAAACTTCTGCAAGGCCTGCTGGAAGAGCCCGGTTCGATTTTCTTGCGCTGCCGCGATGTCTACGGCCACGCCTACACCTTTAGTCTGTTCGCCCTGCCCAAGGGACCTGGCACACCGCGCTGGAGCATGCGCAAGGACGGACGCTTCCTCAATCAATTCCGCACCGCGGGTGTCATGCTGCCAAGGGCCGACGAATACACCGAGCGCCGCGCGGGACCACCCCTCGCTCACATGTTCGGGATCCTGGCCTGGTTCAGCGACTGGCAGGGCGAACAGAGCCTGCAACTCGACCTGCGCGTGCACAACGGGCTTTCCAGCGGCGCGGCGGCAGCGGCGCTCGGCGAGGAACCCGTGGGCGCGATCTACTGGCAGAGTCTCGAACTCGTCCTACCCCGCGGACTCAACATCCTGCCCCTGGTCGCCGACCCTTTCTTTGGCGAGGCCTACGATGAAGGTGAGCGGCGCGTGTTTCCCCTCGTCTCGCCCTACGACGACGGCGAGTTGCACATGCTGCCGCCCCAGGCCCAGTTCCTGCGGCGCTTGGTCATCGTGAATGCAGGCGACGAAAGCATCGCCCGGGCACGCCTGGACCGTGCCGGCCTGGGCTTTTGCGCCCACGACACAGCGCTGTGGTCCTGGGCCAACCCGCTCACCGCGCGCTACTTCCCCCAGCGCGACGAATTGCCCTCCATGGGCTTCTATTCCTGGAAAGGACGCCACGGCAAGGGCGCACTCAGGACCCACGAAATCCACAAGTTGCAGCGCTTGCGGGAACAACTCGAGAGCGGGGCTGAGGGCACCTACCCCACGGCTTCGCCTGCCATGGGCTGGGCCCAGCCTTACTTCGTCTCCTTCGAAGGCGGCGCCGGGGGCGAGGAGATCGCCCTGCTCGAAGGTCAACGCGCCGTCGGTGGCGCTTCTGGCCCCGTGCTCCAACGCCTCGAGTTGACCCACCGCATGAATGTCTGCCGTCAACCGCAAGCCCTCTGGGACGCGGGCGGCCAGGTCGTGGGCGTCTTTCGTTGGCGCAGGCCGGAGTCGCAAGAAAAGGCCCTCGCGGTGGACTTTCGCCCCTACGGCTGGGGTGTCCTGCCCGAGTTCAAGTTGCCCTGCCGCGGCGGGCCGCCTGCCAACGCCCAGGTGCACGAGGTCGCCCGCCGCGGCGCGCGGCCGCTCTACGACGGAGGCACGCCCTTCCAGGCGGGGGGCGCGCCGCCCCGCGGCGACCAGTTCATTATCAACTGGCAACCTCACGACGCCGAGCACTGGGTGCGCTACACGAAGAACGCCAAGGCCCTCTTGTGGCTGGCCGACGATCCAAGCGCCGAGGATGATCTCGAGTTGTGCGCGGAGTTGTTCCGGCTCTAC
Source organism: Planctomycetota bacterium (assembly GCA_012959785.1). GTDB lineage: Bacteria > Planctomycetota > UBA1135 > UBA1135 > DUCM01. Next base: position 40,145 of record DUCM01000017.1, read on the forward strand.
TTTCATGAATTTCAAGCTCCCACAGATGGCAAGCTGCGCGTGACCCTCGCGCAGTTCGAAGAGCGGGCGCGGGAGCAACCGGGCGAGGGTCTCTACATCGGCCGCGGCCACGCCTGGGGCATCGATGCCTTCTGCGCCTACTACTCCACCGCGCCCGACCCCTGGCGCGAACGCCACCGGCCCTGGGCCGAGCGCGTCAGCGATCTCTTGGTTGCCGGCGCCATGCCTTCCGGCGTGGTGATCCGCAGCGACTACGAGCCCCTGCTCCACAACCCGCGTTACGAGGGCGCCCACGCCTTTCAATCCCAACTCTTGCTCCTGGCCCAGCGCAGCTTGATCGAGAGTGTCTTGGGTGGCGTGGATGGATCGCGCACCGGCCAACTAAAGGAACTCTACCTGCGCACCGTGCAGTACCTCTTCTGGGGACCTGTCTGGCAGCGCGTCAAGACCGACTGGTCCCAAGGCGATGCCCCCGTGTTCGACACCGGCCCGCGCTGGGCCTTTGCCGTGGCGCGCAATGATGGAGACAGCCTGCCGCCCTTCAGCGACACCTCGTACTGGGGTCAAGGCTACTTACCCGATGACGCCTGCTACGGCGGCGTCGAGACCAGCTACGGCTACGCCACCCTCGCCAGCGCCGCGGATTGGACCCAAGCCACCGACGGCGCGGGGCTCAAGAACCGCTACATGCTGCGCAGCCTGGACTACGGCCGCAGCCCAGCGAGCTTCGACGAACTCTACAAACGCCTGACGGGGCGCGCCGCAGACCTCGTCCACGATGGCTCCAAGGACAGCGCGGGTTTCATTTCGCGCTTGCAGCGCTGGCGGCACCTGGGTCGCTGAGTTTCAGTCCTTGGTCGGCGCCCCTTCCAGCATCAACTTGCAGAGCAGCTCGTTGAAGCGGGCCGGGTTCACGGGCACGCCGCCTTCGGCGATCAGGGCTTGGCCGTAGAGCAGGTCGGCCGTATCGAGGACGGCCGGGTCGCCAGGGTTGGCGGCGAAGAGTTCGCCGAGTTGGACCACCAGGGGATGGTTGGCACCCAATTCCAGGATTCGCGCGGTGGGCGGCGCAGCTCCGTGCATCTCGCGCAGCATGCGTTCCATGTGGGGCCGCGGGGCGCCCGCGGCGCTGGTTAGCAGCGCGGCACTGCCCGTCAACCGCGAGGTCAAACAAACCGACTCGACCTCGTCACCGAAGTGCTCGGCGAGCTTCTCGAAGAGCTCCTTGAAGGTCTCCGACTGTTTCTCGAGAACCTTCTCGTCTGCTTCGCTCTGCAGGCTGGAATCGGCACTGTGGACCGACTTGAAGGGTTGTCCCTCGACTTCACCCAAGGCGTCCAGGAGCCACTCATCCACGGGCTCGTCGAAGTAGAGCACTTCAAAGCCCTTGGCGCGGAATGTCTCGAGGTGCGGCGAGGCTGCCAGAGCCGCGCGGCCGCCGCCGGTGATGGTCCAAAGAGCATCCTGCTCCTTTGGGGCGCGGTCCTGGTATTCCTGGAGAGTTGTCCAATCATCGCCATGGGTGGAGCGGAAGAGGCAGATCTTGGAGAGTCGATTGTCTTCGTTATCACCGGCGCAAATGCCTTCCTTGATGACCGCCCCGAAGGATGCCCAGAAAACCTCGTAGTCCTCGCGATTTTTTTCCAGCATGGTCTCGAGGGTGCTGATGATCTTCTTCACCAGGCGCGAGCGGATGGCACGCACATGGGGGTTGGTCTGCATCACCTCGCGCGAGACATTCAAGGGCAGGTCGGAAGCCTCGACCACACCGCGCACGAATCGAAGCCAAGGCGGCAACAGGTCTTCGCACTCCTCGGCGATCTGCACCCGACGCACATACAACGAGAGCCGCGAGCGGTGCTGTTTTTCCGAAAACAGGTCCATGGGCTTGGTGCGCGGTATGTAAAGCAGGGCCGTGTACTCGAGGGCACCCTCTACCTGGAAGTGAATCGTCTCCAGGGGCTCCTGAAAGTCGTGAGTTAGATGGCGGTAGAACTCGGCGTGCTCCTCGCTCGTGACCTCGCTCTTGGGCCGGATCCAGATGGGCTTTTGACTGTTGAGCTGATCATCACCGAGCATGATCGGGTGCTCGACGAAGTCCGAGTAGCGCCGCACCAACTCGCGCAGCTTGTGCTCATGGAGGTACTCCTCCCTGGGGCCGTCTTCCTTCAGGTGCAGCTCGACCCGCGTGCCGCGTTCGAGGCCAGCGACCTCCTCGATGGTGTAGCTGCCGTCCGCGCTCGAGGTCCAGCGCCAACCAGCCCCATCGTTTTCTCGCGAAGTCTCCACAATAACTTTGTCGGCCACCATGAAGCTGGCGTAGAAGCCCACGCCGAACTGGCCGATCAGCTCCGGCGCGTCGTCAGCGCCGCGCTCCTTGAGCTCCTCGAGAAAGCGCCGCGTGCCCGAACTGGCGATAGTGCCGAGGCCTTGCACGAGATCGTCGCGGTCCATGCCGATGCCGTTGTCCAGGATGCTGAGGCAACCGGAATCGGCGTCGAGTTCGAGGGAGATGGTGAGCTTCTCGTCGGAGCCCAGGAGCTCACTGTTCGTGAGCGCCTCGACCCGCAGCTTGTCGAGGGCATCGCTGGCGTTGGAAATCAGCTCGCGCAGAAAGATCTCCTGGTGGGTGTAGAGCGAGTGGATCATGAGATCCAGAAGCTCCTGGACCTCGGCCTGGAACGGTTGGGTCTCGGCTTGGGCGGTCATGGATGTGGTACCTTTGGGTTGTGCTGGGGAGTCGGGACGCTGGGCGGCTAGAGCGCGCTCCAAGGCGCTCCTCTCGAAGAAGGTATGCAGCCATGGTAAGGACGCGATTTATGGGCGAAGATTCTCGCCTGAGAGGCCCTCGCTGGCAACCCCGGAGGGCCATGAGGCCCCCACTGCCGGGAATTGTCCCCCAGGCGTTCTGGTGGGGGTAGGATTGGATGAGGCGGTTCCGCGCTGCCCCAGAGAGACACTTTCCGCCGCAAATGACCTCGAACCGCATTCAATCGGCCGCCACGGCCCTTTTGACCAGCTGTGCCCTTTTGGGCGCCGTAGCCCTGATGCTCGCGGGCCGAGGGGGTGCCTACGCCTTTCTGGGCGGCAGCCTGGACCTCACCCAGCGAGATTTTCGCGTCCACAACAACTTCACCGGCGGCGAGGCCAACAACAACCCGAGCCCCGATCCGAACTTCCCCGGGGCCACGGGGGCCGTGCTCGCGATCTGGAAGGGTGTCATCGAGTGGGGCTCGGTGTTGCACGGCAGCGGTGGCGGCGACGACACCCAGCCTGGCGATCTCGGCTCCGGCGGTGCCAACTTCGACGCCAGCTACCAGGGTCTCGCGCCCAGCCCCGGCGGCACCGATGACAACATCATCTCCATGTTGCCGGGCTTTGGCGGCGGCCTGATCGCCTTCGCGGAGCTGCCCATCTCCGACGGTTGGCGCATTCGCTTCTACGAGGCGCCGAGCATCTGGCACGACGGCCCGGGGCTGATCCCAAGCGGCCAGTTCGACAAGGACATGCAGGGCGTCGCGGCTCACGAATACGGCCACGCCTTGGGACTCGACCATTCCCAGGTGAACGGCAGCACCATGCGCGGGGGCTCGGGCGGCAACCAAATCGGACTGCGCAGCATCGAGGCCGATGATATCGCGGGTGTGCAGGCGCTCTACGGACTGGCCGCTGCCCAGAAACCCCACATCGAGAGCTATCACCTTGACGGCTCACAGGTCGTGATCCTCGGCAACAACTTCGCCGCCAGCGGCAACGAAGTCTGGTTCACACGCGGCAGCGGCCTAGGCGACGGCACGCCACTCAAGGCCACGGGCATCTCCTCCAGGGCTGGCGGCACCCTGCTACGAGCTGTGATTCCCGCCGCAGCCGGGGCCGGCGACATTCTGGTCAAGATCCCAGGTGCCGCCCACGGCGATCTTTCGGGAGCGTTTCCCTTCGATCCCGTGCTCGGTTACTGCCCGCCCATCGTGAGCCACGGCGCAGGCAAGACCACATCCATGGGCACGACGCCGACCCTCACGGCCTACGGCACGCCGAGCGTCTTTTACTCGAGCGCGAGCACTGGCTTTGGCCTGACGGCTCTCGGTGGTCTACCCAATGCGCCAGGCATCCTGTTCTACGGCGCCAGCGCCGCTGCCCGACCCTTCATGGGCGGTACGCTCTATTCCAACGGACCCCTGGTGCGCGATACCTCCTTCACCTTCGGTTTCTTCGGCGACCTCTCGATCGCCCTGGGAGTGGACCCGGCCACGATCGGCACGACCCGCATCTGGCAGCTATGGTTCCGCGACACCGGGGATGCCTTCGGCGTGGGCCTCTCCAACGGAGTCGAAGTGACCTACTGCCTCTGATCGCTCAGTCCTCGGTTTCGACGCTGCACTCCTGAAGGATGGAGCCGATCATTTGTAGGCTCTGCTGGATTTGCTCGGTTTTTCCGTCGCGTTCGCAGGCCACGGTCTTGTCGAAGCGGAGATCCAGATCGGAGCGCAAGTCGACGGTGTCGAAAAGACAACCTGCCGCGAGGTCCCAGCGCACAAAACCGCTGCCCTTGAATCCCACGGTCAAGATCGCGGTCAGGGTCTCTTGACCCGAGGCGAGTTCACTCACGGCGCGTTCCTCATTGACCAGCTCGGCGATGTCGTTGGAGACCTCGGCCTCGAATTCCAGGGCAATAACCGCCAGGCTGCGCCCCTCGACCTCTTCGCTGCGCACCCACTGGGCTTTGAGAGTGCCGCTCTCGTTGCCGCCGAAGGCGCGCTGCAAGTTGGCGCCGACACCCTGACCCAGGGAGCGGGCGATCAAGGGGTCATCCGCCTCGCCGAAGTCATGGCCGAGGTGCCCACCAGGGGCCAAAAGGTCCTCGAGCACGGCCGGCGGAAGATTCCATGTGTCACCCTCGGCCACGGCCTTCGCGGGCATCAGGGAGCGTGCGCCAAGGTCCTCACGCAGCCCGGCGAGAGCCTCTTCGATTCCCTCCAAACCGTCGTAATAACAGCCGTATTCCTGGTCCGCCGGGATCCAGGTGAAGACCACGCTGCGGCCCTCGAAGGGGCTCTCAGCCCTGTAGTCGATGCCGCGGGTCTGCTGGCGACCCCCGGAAACCTCCGAGCTGGCCTCGATGCGCGCTTCGTCGTAGAAACGGCGCAGCACCAGGGGGCGCCCCTCCCCCACTTTCTTGAACTGGCAACTGGTGCGCAGGGTGGTGACGGTCTGCAAGTCGAAGATTCGCTGGGAGACTGTCTTGTCATCACCATCACCGAAACTCATGGACTCGGTGGCGAGGAAGACCTTCGAAATGAATGTACGGCGCAGGGTGAGCCCCTCCGACACATGCCAGCCGAGAGCGCCCGGGGTGTGCAGGCCAAGAGCGGAAGCGGCGCAGAAGAGGGCCAGCAGGATGGTGAGCTTGGATTTCATCATGGGGGTCAGTGGCTGTGGTGTCAGTTGCTCTTCTTGCCGTCGACATAGACACCAGTGTCCTTGTCGTTGATCGTGCCATCCTTGTTCCAGACCGTGAGCTGGCCGTCGAACTGGCCGTGCTTGACGGTGGTCTCGAGTCGTTTCTGACCGTCCTTGAACCACTCCATCCACAGACCGTTGCGCTCGCCGTTGACATAGGTGGTGGTGTACTTGCGCTCACCGTTGTCAAAGAAGCCCTCCCAGGGACCGTCGTGCTTGCCGAGTATGTACTTGCCATGGCCCTCCATTTGGCCATTGGCGTGCCAGTAGGTCCAACTGCCGTTCTCGAGGTCAGCTGAGAATGTACCCTCAAAGCGTTTTTTGCCGTTGGGGTGATAACGCGTCCAGGCGCCATTCCGCAGGCCGTGACGGTAGGCGCCGTGAGCCAGGCGATTGTCGCTGGAGGTGTAGGTGGTCCAGACCCCGTGGCGCAAGCCGAGGAAGTAGGAGCCCTCTCCGTTGCGGCTGCCGTTTTGATAGAAGGTCTTCCAGGGACCGGTGGGCCGCCCCCGGTCGAAGGCACCCTCGACCTTGAGTTGCTCGCTGCCCTGGTACCAATTCTGCCAGAGTCCCTGTTGTTTGCCGCCCTTCCAGGTTCCCGAGGACGTGCGCGTGCCGTCTGAGAACCAGTAGTTCCACTGACCCACCCGCTGGTAGTCGGCGAAGGAACCCTCGTAGGCCTGGCGCCCGTTGTCATGCCAGCCGATCCAAAGGCCATCGCGGCGACCCTTGTAGATGGAACCGCGGCGGGCCTTCTCGCCATTCTCATGGTAGAAGGTGCGCTCTTCGCCGCGGGCCTTTGGCACTCCGATCTCGGGAGCCGGCGGCTCGTCTTGCAGGGCGAAGGGCGCAGCGAAAGCCAGCCCCGGAAGAAGCAGGCTGCTGCAAACCAGCGCGCGGATGGCCAGGCGCAGCCGAGCCTCATGGAGCGGGAGGGCCCGCTGGAGGTGGGAGGTAGAGATCATGGGGTCACGACAGGGAAAGCAAACGAAGAAGGAGGGGTAGCAGGGTACGCCATGGCGGACGCGTTGTTGGCATAGGAGTGGCAAGGCTTCCTGGGCGAGCACAGGTTCAGGCGCTCCAGGGTTTCCTCGCCCCGCCACCAAACGGCCACCTCGGCGGCCTGGGGTCCGGCCAGGATGACCTGGCACCAAGAGAGGGGCGTGCCTTCCAGGTCGCGCCGGGAGGGACGGGCGTCGCTGGTCGGGTGCGAATGCCAGACACCCAAGAGCGCCAACCCGCGCTCCTCGGCCAGTTCAAAGGCGCGCCGCAAGCCGATGGGCGAGAGCTGAAAGGCCCCCTCGCCGGGGTCCAGGTTGGCGACGACCAGGGCCTCGCGGAGATCCAGCAGCGCTCCCCGCCGGCACCCGAGCAAGAGGCCGCAGGCTTCACGGGGCGCCGCCGCAAGAACTGCTCGGCGGGCGCGGTCAAGTGCACCTGGCGCAAGGTGCACCTCGCGTGGTGGCGAAGGTTCAAGGAACTCTTCCGCCACGGCCACCTCAGTCCCCCACTCGCTTGCCATGCTCGTAGAGTCCGCTGTAGCTGCTGAGCAATTCGCCAGACTCGTTCCAGATCCGCCAGCGGCCGTGGCGCTTGCCCGCCTGCATGGAACCCACGCTGCGCCGAGCACCGTTGGCGTGCCACTCCTCGTTTTTTCCTTCGAGGGAGCCGTTCTCGTAATTCACCGTGGACTTGGATCCCCCGCCTAGAAAATACTCGCGGTGCTCACCGTGCGGCTGACCGCCCTTGAAGCCGCCCTCAAAGACCAGCACGCCCTCGGGGCTCCAGAGATTCTTGGCGCCTTCGTGCAGGCCGCCCTGGTAGTGCTCCAGGGTCATGCGTGTTCCCTCGGGGCTCCACGAAGTCCACTCACCCACGCGCCGACCGCTATCAAAAGCACCCTTCAATCGGCGGCCGCCACTTTCGTGCCACTCCTCCCAAGCGCCGTGGCGCTTGCCGTCCCGATACGCGCCGCGGCGCACGAGCTGGCCCTCCCCGGTGTGCTCGAGGTGGGGGCCGTGCTTGAGGCCCGCTTGCCAGCCCATGATTCGCAAAGGCTCACCGGTGGGAGCCCAACCGCGCTCAAGCCCGTGCAGTTTGCCCGCGCTCCAGGGTCTGATCGCACGCAGAACCAGGCGCGGCCAGAGCTGGAGCTCCGGTCCTTCGTGGATACCGGCTTGCCATTGTACAATGCTCTTGAGTCGCCCGCCCTTGCCGCCCCAGCGCAGCCACTCACCCTCGAAGCGATCGTTGAGCAATACGCCAGAGCTTTTCATGTAGCCGTTCTCGAACCAGTCCTGGTAGGCCCCACTGGCGCGGCCCCGGTCCCAAATGCGTTGCAGAGCAATCTGACCGTTCTCGAACCAGCGCCACTCGGGGCCATGGTCGGCGCCAGGCCGCTGGCCCTTGGGACCTTCCACCAGGCGATGACCCTGGAGCCGCAGCTCGCCGCTCTCTTGGTAGTGCTCTTCGTAGAACTCCACGGCCGCGCCCCCGTACTCATCCAGGGGTGCGAGGCGCTGTAGCGACGGATCGGGAAAGTCGGCGTCGAAATCCAGGTGCTGGCTCAAGACCAGGTCGGAGCGCTCGAAGGCTGGCCGTGCGTTGGGATCGGCTTCGGTGGGTTCCTCGACCACGGGGTCCGTGGCGGTCGAAGCCGCCGCGGGCTCATCGGGAGGATTGCGCCGCTCGCTGGCTGCCGGAAATTGGGCCGACTTTTCGCCGCCACCGCAGCCCGCGGCGAGGCACAAGAGCGCACCCAGGGCCAGGCCAGTCCCGGGACTTCTGGAGCGCATCGAAGAGCTTTTGGCGATCATCGGGCGGAGGGTAACGCCCAGGCTGCGGCAGGCGCCACGGGAGCCGCAAAAAAGCCCTCATCCCGGAGGCAACAACAATTGGCGGGCCCTCGTCAGCCGGACCGGTTCTCTCCACCATCCTGGCTGAGGTCGGGCCCATCCAATCAGGCAAGGGACGGGAGAAGCGCTTCCCAGGTTCCAAGAGGCCTGCAAAGATTCCGACACCACCCCTTGGAGCCTCTAAAAGCCCCTTTCCACCTTGGAATAAGCGTCAGCCGCCTTGTTGCAGACATCTCCATCCTCATCGTTCAAGAGCTCGAGCAGCTTCTCGCCAGCGGCCTTGGCGGCCCCACCGAGGTTCCCCAGGGATTCGGCTGCAGAGGCGCGCACGGCGGCATCGGGGTCGTCGAGTTGCACGATCAAGGCGCGCACCTCCGGAGAGGGTTCGCTTGGAGTCGATCCAAAGAGTTTGCCGAAGAATCCCATGGGGAGGGCTGGGGAAGGAGGAAGCGAGGTCCCGTGCGAAGGGCCATCAGGAGGGGGCAGCGAGGCCCCCCATCGTATCACCCCGGGCCGACCATTTCGCCAGGCACAACGGCGGCCTCGAATTCCTGGGCGGTCATCAGGCCCATGGCCACCACGGCCTCCACCAGGCTGCTGTTGTCCTGATAGGCGCGCTTGGCGACCTTGGCCGCATTGTCGTAGCCCACATGGCGGTTGAGCGCGGTGACCAGCATCAACGACTGACGCATGAGGCTATCCACGCGCTCGAAGTCTAGCTCCAAACCGTCGATGCATTTTTCGCGCAGGGAGTCACAGGCGTCGGTCAACAGGCGCGCGGACTCGAGCACATTGTGAATCATCACCGGCTTGTAGACATTCAGCTCGAAGTTGCCCTGGCTGCCCGCGAAGCCCACGGTCACATCGTTGCCCATGACCTGCACGCAGACCATGCTCATGGCCTCGCATTGGGTCGGGTTGACCTTGCCGGGCATGATCGAGGAGCCGGGTTCGTTGGCGGGCAGTCTCAACTCAGCCAGGCCGCAGCGCGGCCCCGATCCCAGCCAGCGGATGTCGTTGGCGATCTTCATCAGGGCACCGGCGGCCACCTTATAAGTGCTGTGCAGGAAGACCAGGGCATCATGGCCGGCCAGGGCGGAGAACTTGTTGGGTGCCGACACGAAGGCCAGACCCGTTTCCGCGGCGATCTTCTCGGCCACGAGCTCGGCGTAGTCAGGGTGAGTGTTGAGGCCCGTGCCCACCGCTGTCCCACCCAGGGCCAATTCAAAAACCGCGGGCAGGGCTGCTTTGATGGCGCGCTGGGCGTCCTTCAGTTGTCGACAGTAGCCGGAGAACTCCTGGCCCACGGTGAGCGGCGTGGCGTCTTGCAAGTGGGTGCGACCGATCTTGACCACATCGCTCCACTCGGTGGCTTTGGCCTCGAAGGCCGTTTCGAGGGCGCCCAGGGCAGGCAGCAGGCGGTGCACGGTTTCCTCCGCCGCGGCGATGTGCATGGCGCTTGGGAAAGCGTCGTTCGACGACTGGGCGCGGTTGACATGGTCGTTGGGGTGGATCGGCTCGCGGCTGCCGAGTTCGCCGCCGAGGATCTGGATGGCGCGGTTCGAGATGACCTCGTTGGCGTTCATATTGGACTGGGTGCCCGAACCGGTCTGCCAGACCACCAGGGGGAAATGGTGATCGTGTTGCCCTTCAATCACCTCGTCGGCCGCGGAGAGCAGCGCCGAGCGCTGCTCCAAGGTGAGCATGTCGAGTTCGCCGAGGTCGCAGTTAGCCTGGGCCGCGCATTTCTTGACCAGACCCAAGGCGCGGATCATGGGACGCGTGAGGGTCTGCCCGCCGATCTTGAAGTTCTGGCGCGAGCGCTGGGTCTGGGCGCCAAAGAGGCATTCGTTGGGGACCTCGATGGGTCCCATGGAGTCGCTTTCCGTGCGAGTCGTCATGGATCTCTGGCTGGCTATCGGAGTAGTCTCGGGGCGGACTGGCGTTGGCTGATGAGAAAACCTGGCGCGGCCCACCATAGCCCCCTGGCGCCTTGAGACAAGTCCGCCGACGATCCTCAGGAATTCCCGAAGTACTCCGAGCGGGCCTTGCTCCACCAGGCGCGCCAGGCCTTGACGCGCTTGGCCCGTTCCCCCGGCTTGGCGGCGGGGTCGAAGCGAAAGTTTCGGCCCGTGATCCCGTGCAGGGCCCCCATGGCGGCCTCGCGCACGATGGCCTCCTCGTCTTCCAGGCCACCGATCAGGGGCTCGATGGCCGTGGGAGCGGCCAGATCGCCGAGAATGCGGGCGGCAGCCATGCGCACGAAGACATCGGTGTCCTTGAGGGCCAGGGCCAGGTGCGGCACCACAGCGGGGTCGCCGGTGGCGCCGAAGGCCTGCACCGCGTTCCAACGCACGCCCGGATCGGCGCTTGAGAAGTCGAGGATGATGGCGCCATAGCCCGCATCTTGCGGGGCTGGCACCGGCGCCGTCACGACTTGCTTGGCGCTGGCCGCGGAGTCCTCGGCCACTCGCAGCCGATCTTCTAATCCGGCCAGACGCTCGCGGGACTGGCTCACCTGGGCAAAGATCGTATCCAGGCGCTCGTCGTGGGCCTCGTCGCGCTGGCGCTGGGTGCTGCCCACTGTCGCAAGTTGCTGGAGCGCGCCGTCGAGGCGACCGGTCTCGCGGACGAGGTCGGCGCGCAGATTGTCGAGTCCTGCGTTGATCTGGTCTTCTACCGCAGCTCCCGCTCGATTCAGGTCACCGCGCAGGCCGAGGTCGTCGTCGCGGCTGCGCCGACGCATGTCGTCGAGTTCGTGGCCCAAATCCCGCAGACTGCTCTGCAGTTCACTGCGCTGCGTTTCCCGATCCGAACGCAGAACCCGAAACTCGTCCAGGACATAGGCGCAGAGCGCGAAGACCGCGAGCAGACCCAAACTAGCGAGCCCCGAGTTGCCGCTTACCCAGGTACGCGCTGCGGACCTCGCCGGGGCGGGTTTTTCTCTAGCGCTGCTGTCGGGGGTCAACACGAGTTGCGGTGTCTTCGGAGTCCCGCTGCTGACAGGCTGTGGCTCGCTCGCCTGGGAGTCGCCGCCTGCCATGGCCGCGTCGCAACTAACGCAGACCACTCGGCCCTTCCGTAGAAAAGCCAGCCCCTTGTCCAGGTCACCTTCGGGGACGGATTCATTGCAAATGTCACAAAAGAGGATTCTCACGGTGCTTCCTGGATCAGTGCTTGGTGCTGAACGCGCATGAGGTCTTTGCGGGCAAAGATCTTGCGAGGGATAGGGTGGGTCGTGCCAGGGAGGCAACTGGCCTTTGAACTCGCGCCCTGGGCTGATTCGAGTAGGCTGGCTGTTCTATTCTTCGCACAAATGAGGGCACAAAGGAGGGGCTTTCTCTGCCCTATTCTGGTGAGAGGGACATTCTTGGGTCATTGGCTTGGGAAGCAGGTCCCTACCTGCAGGCAGCGCCCGGCCGAAAAGACCGACGCCCGCAACGCCCCTCCGCGGAGTCTGTCGTATCCTGGGTTGCAATTAGTCAACTCCTCATGAAACTCTCAGCCAGCACCCGCCGCTCCCTGCACGATATGGGAACCGAGTTCGTGCGCGAGTTCCTCGAAACCGACCTTGTGCGGCATCCGAAGAACACCCACGCCCTCGCTGAACTGGGCCAGATCTACACGAGCATGGAGCTCTGGGACCTCGGCTTGAGCGTCGATCGCCAGCTCGTGAACCTACTCCCCGAGAGCTCCACCGCCTACTACAACCTGGGGTGCTCCCTGGCGCTCCTGGCACTGACCGACGAGGCTCTGCAAGCCCTGGAGCAGTCCGTCGACCTCGGCTACAACGATGCGGACCACATGCTGACTGACGACGACCTCGTGAGCCTGCACGATCAGGGGCGCTTTCGCGCGCTGCTCGAGCGCATTCACACGCTTGCGCACCCATCCTTGGATTAATCCGAAACGGCCTGCGAGCCGCCCTGCGCGAGCGCGCGCCTCAGGAATCCAAGAGCGAATCTCCGGAACGCGCGAACCACCAACCCTGCCAGCGGTCCACGGCCGAGGCGCGTTCGACGGGGCTACCATTGGGATCAAAACCGAAGCGTTCGTGTGTGGCCTCAAAGAGGGCCTGACTGCAAAGGGCACGGGTCATCAAGCGCTTATCGGCGAGCCCTTCCATGAGCACAGGCACCATGGACCAGTCCCCCAGGCGCAAGAGGGTACGAGCCCGTTCCAGCGCCAGATCCAGGTTGCTCGCCGGCGGCCAGGGCAACAGGCGCAAGGGTTCCACCAGGCGCGAATCGCGGGTGGCTCCCAGGGCCGCGAGGGCGGCACCGGCCACATCGGTGCGCGGGTCGAGCACCAAACCGAGCAGGGTTCCGTAGGCCGGTTCGCCCACGCCGGCGAACCACTGGATCAACTCCACGCGGTCGATGCCGTGGGTCCAGGGCAAGCGCTCGGCCTGACTCTCGATCTTGCGTTGCAAGCTGGGCGAAGCCGCCACCCAGGGACCCAGGTTGGCCTGGGTGTTTCCCGAGCCTTGGTCCACGGTCATGCAGGAGGGTGCGAAGAGGGCCACAAGGCTCAAACTGATCAGGAGAGTACGCATGGATCGCTTTGACGGTGCGAGGGAGGAGGCGCGTGGAATCTCACGGGCCTCTTTGCAGGCGAGCTGCAAGAAACGGTGGCAAGAAGAGGAGGGGACCCACTCCTTTCTCGGCCCCTCGCCCCTGGCGCTTGACTGTTCGCGGAGCTTTTTGGTCTAGGAACTCCGCAATGCGCCAAAACCCGCAGCGCAGAGGGCCAGGGCCCCCGCGAGGGCGAAGCGCCAGGCCCCTGGATCCACGCTCTTGGGGGGCCGGGCCGGAGCCAGGCTGCCCGGATCGCTCCAGGGCCTGGGGACCAGGCGCGGGGATCCCGGCAGGCATTCAGCCGCCCGGGGAACCTCACAGCCCAGGCTCATGAGATCCGCTCCGCCAACCCTCTCGCGCAACTCCAGGGTCACTGGCGTCCCGGCCTCAAGGCCCTCGAAGACGCCCGCCAGGGGGGCCCGGCGACGGCGGCGCGGATCGCTCCCGGGTGCGCCCGGTCCCAGGTCGAATTCGAAGCGCGCGCCCTCGAATTCCCGCTCCGAAGACCCGCGAGCGGGAGCACGTACACGAGCCTCGAAACGCAGGGGCCAGGACTCGGGCAGGCCCTCGAGGATCAAGTGCGAAGCGGTGGCTACAAGTCGCGGCCGCGGCTCGCGCTGCCGTTCGCCAGCCAGGGTGTGCAAAAGCGGTGCCATGAGTTGTGGCTCGCCCGCGTAGCCAGGCGCCCAACCCTCCACGGGAGCCGTGGGCCAGGCCGCCACGAGGCCGCCGGCCACCCTTTGCAGGGCCAAGAGCGGCTCTCCCGCTGACACGGATTTCCAGAGACCGCTGGCGCCATCACGCAAGCGCGTGCGCAGATAGCGCGTCAGCGGCGGCGGCTGCAAGGCAGCGGCGCGCCAGGCCGCGACGAGGTCCGCGCCCAGCGCGCCCGCTGCCACGGCGCTCAGCTCGACCTCCAGGTCGCCGCTGCGAATCTGGTCCGCCAAGACCTCGCGGCGAAATACCTCGCCCAGGTCGGCCAGGTCGCCGGCCAGGGCGTAGCCCTCGGGGGAGCCCATGAGTTGCTCGAGAAACTCGAAGTCTGGCTTGGGCCCCGTGGCCAGCAGGCGCAACTCTGAACCGCCAGCGGCGAAGGCAGCCCGAATCGCGGCGCCACGCTCGAGCACATCGAAGGCGTTGTCGTCGCGGCCGTCGGTGAGCATCAGCACCACAGCCGGCCCCTCGCTCCGCTGCCGGACGCGCTGGAGTTCTTCGAGGGCGTAGAGGATGGCCGTGGCCCCGCCGGGTAGTTGCAGTCCTGCCAGGGTGCGCAGAGTCTTCGCCCTGGCTGCGGGCCCTGTACCCAGATCCACCCGGCCGCCCAGCCCTGCGCTAAAAAAACGCAGGCCCAAACTGTCGCCCTCAGGCAGGCAGCGAACGAGTTCCGAGGCAGCCCGGCGCACCTCCTCGAAGGGCTCGCCCGCCATGGAACCGGAACCATCGATCAAGAGCAGCACATCTCGCGGCGGCAAATCATCGCTGGTCCGGGCCAGGGGCAGGGCCTCGGCCAGCAGCCCGTCAGCCCGGGGGCTCGGGTCATCGGGCAGGTCCAGGAGCAGGGGCCAGCCGCCGGCGTGCAGCCAACCGCCGCCCTGGGCCAGAAGGCCCATGACGAGGTCGCGGGGCAGGTCGGCCGCCGGCAGATTCAGGGAAACCAGCACATCGATCTCCCCCGCCAAGGAGAACAGCTCCGGGGGCGTGGTCACGATCCATTGCAAGCCCGGCCACCTGTGGGGGTCGCTTCCGATCCAGGCCCGGGCAGCGGCGATGCCCTCGGGAGCGCAGACCAAGGCCACCAAACGCGCAGGCCCCGCACGCACTTGACCGGAGAGCTGATCATTTTCGGGCAGTGCATCCTCTCCAGCCGGGACGCCCTGGCCAACGAGCCGCGCGCGCACGCGCACCAGACTGCGGCCCGCTGGCGTGGGGCCCAGGTCCACGCGTTCGCTGAAGCGTCCGTAGCCGCCGGAACCTCGGCTGCGTTCAGCCGCGGCGACGCGCACCTCAAACTCGCGACTGGCGCCAGCGAACTCGTGGCTGATGCTGATGATGATCTCGGTCTCTGCACCGGGGGCCGGGTTGGCAACGAGGGCACCCGCCCCGTCGAGGGCCAGATCGATGCGCACGCTCAACGGTTCCCCTACGGCCGGCGCCGAAGGCAAGCGGACATCCATCAGGGCCAGGTCGGGCACCCGCGCCGGCTCAGGCTGGCGCCACTCGATGAGCACCCCCGCCCGTTCCATGCGCGCCAGGCGGCGAGCGGGATCGGGACCGCTGTAGTCGGCCGCGGCCACCAGGGTCAATTGCGCGGAAGAACCTGCGCCGAGGAGTTCATCCTGGGCGGCGAGGAGCGCTGCGTCGAGTTCGGAACCCAAGGCTGCGCGGCCCTCGAGTCCCAGGGCCAGGGTGCGTCCAGCGCGACCCGCGAGGAGGTCCAAAAAGTTCTGCGCCTCTCTTCCCCCGGCCACCCGACGCACTTCTGCACCGTAGACGATTAGATCGAAGGCCTGCCCCGCCGCGCGCGCGGCCCGGGCTTCCCTTTGCACCTGCCGTCGCGCCCACAGCTCCCACCCCGGCCTACGCCGAGTCGTGCCCAGGGATGCGTCCAGGATCACAACCCGCAGGGGCCCTGAAGAGCCCTGCTCCCGATCCGCCCGCGGCAGGGCGCACCAGGCGGCCCAGGCCAGAAGGGCGCAACCCACAGCCAAGCACACCCCGCGCCAGGAGCGAATCACACCGATTTCGCTCCGCGCTCCTCACCCAGCGGAGCGCCAAGGTGTTCGGCGGCCGCGATCCAACCGCCGCCAAGCAGCAGATCGCCGTGGTAGAAGGCCGCTCCCTGTCCCGCCGCCACCGCCATCTGGGGCTCGTCAAAGACAACCCGCGCAAGATCGCCCTCCACGGTCACCGCAGCGCCAGCAGGCACGCAGTGGTAGCGGTGTTGGACCTCGCAGCGAAATTCACCGCTAGCGGGCAAGTCGAAACCGATCCAGTTGAGCTCGTTCACATCCATGGCGCCAAAACCAGCCTCCTCTCGGTGCCCCAGAACGACCCGTCCGCTGGCGGGGTTCAGTTCGACCACATAGAGGGGCTCGCCGCCGCCAATACCGTGGCCGCGTCGCTGGCCGATAGTAAAGTGTTCGGTGCCAAGATGACTTCCGAGGCGCTTGCCCGAGGTGTCCACGAGGTCTCCGGGGTGCAACTCCACGCCGCGCTCGGCGAGAAGCTGGCGGTAGTCATTGGAGGGCACGAAGCAGATCTCCTGGCTGTCGGCCTTCTCGGCTGTGCGCAGTCCGGCCTTGGCGGCCAACTCGCGCACCCGCGATTTCTGAAGCTCGCCGAGCGGCAGACGGGTGCGCGCGAGATTGTCCTCGGCCACGCAGAATAATTGATAGGACTGATCCTTGTGGCGATCCACGCCGCGGCGCACGCGCACGCGGCCCGCCTCGATGGCGAGGCGCGCGTAGTGCCCGGTGGCCACGCCGGCGGCTCCCAGGTCCTCGGCAAAACCTAGCAGCGCATCAAACTTCAGGTCACGGTTGCAGACGGCGCAAGGGTTGGGCGTGCGTCCCCTCGAGTATTCCGAAACGAAGTACTCAATGATGTTCTGGAATTGGGGGCCCAGGTCCAGGGCGTGGAAGGAAACGCCGAGGTGGGCCGCCACCATGCGTGCATCGCGGGCGTCGCTGGCCGAACAGCAGGACTTCTTTTTGGTCTCGCTCTCTGCGATCTTGACCCCGTTGCGCATGAACAGGCCGATCACCTCGAGGCCCTCGCGGGCCAGCATCCAGGCCGCCACCGAGGAATCCACGCCGCCGCTCATGGCGACGACAAAGCGCTTTGATGCGGAGGTGGACGGGGAGGAGCTGGGCATGGCCTTTGGCCTCAGCAGGATACCTGAAGCCCTGCTCCTTTGGCCCTGGTCTTGTACGAGAAGAAGGCCTGCGTTGCGGCCTCCGGATCGCTATCCTCTGCGCCCGGTTTTCCAATTTCAGCAGCCCCACGCCTTTCTTCAGCACCCCCCTCTTCAGCGCCATGCTCTCCCCCGCTCTCCTCGCCCTCGCCCTTCTCCCCCTTCTGGACGACGCCGCTGAAGGCGACGCCAGTGGCACCACAGATAATCCCAGCATGCTGCCCGTCTTCGTCGCCATCGCGGCCGTCTTCTGGTTCGTGATGATCCTGCCCGAGCGCAAGAACCGCAAGCGCCGCGAAGAGCTCCTGGGCGCCCTCGAAAAGGGCGACAAGGTGCTCATGAAGAGCGGCCTATACGGCACCATCTCGCGAGTCGCGGACGACACGATCACCCTGCAAGTGGCCGACGGCGTGCGCATGAAGTTCGCGCGCGAGGCCGTCCAGAGCCTGGCTGACGAGTCCGCTGCGGCCGACAAGAGCGAATCCAAGGGCAGCAGCAAGTAGGCTCGACAAAAGAAAAAAAACCGTCCCGCCCAGGGTGACCACGGCGGGCGGCAAGCGTCTCGGTGGCTGTGGGAGCTTCCATCCGGACACGAGCGCGAACCTATCTGCGCCGTGCGTGGGCTCGCCACGCACCGCGCTCGTTTGCCTTGCTCGGCGCGCCGAGCCGCGCTGAGCTGGGTGCGGTCGGCGAAGAACTCGCGGCTCGCCAACTCCGGCGCGCGGGTTTCAAGCTCCTCGGCCGGCGACTGGCCACGCCCCACGCGGAGGTCGACCTGTGGGCTCGACGAGATGGAGAATCGTGGGTCATCGAGGTCAAGACCGGCCACTGCGCGCGCTTGGGTCGGGACGGCTGGGACCTGCGTTGGCGGCCGGGGCTCTCTCTCGACCAGGCCCAGCGCATGCGCCTGGCCCGGGCGACGGCCTACCTCGCCCGGGCGCCTAGCGAGGATCTCGGAACCCCGCGGGGCCGTCAGTCGCGGGGACGCCTGGCCCTGGTGGAAGTTCTCGTCTGCTCCCGGACGGGTGTCCTGGAAGTCCTGGCACCGGTGGAAATGGACGCCAAGCTCGCAGGCACGAGAAGCTCGATCCCGGGCCACCCAGGGCACCGGGGAGCAAGCTTTAGGACGGGCTTGGGGTAGACTGGGCGGACCTCATGCGCTCCGCCCCCATCGCTCTGTGCCTCCTGTTCGCCGCCGCCTGCCAGATCCCCGGAACAGCCAGGGTGGGCGCCGTGGCCGACACCTCACTACTCTTGCCCGGCGCACGCTCCGGGCCCGATCCCAACCGCCCCCAGGCCTGCGCTCGGCGGCGCGCGCAGCTGGCGCGCTCCCTGCGAAGTGGCCTGGCACTCTTCGCCGCTGGCGAGGAGGGCTCGGGGCGTTTTCAAGCCCAGGTGGACTTCTACTGGTTGACCGGCTTGAACGAGCCCGAGGCGTGCCTGCTGCTGTTCTTCGAGGAAGGCGAGATCATCCTCGAGCGCCTGTTCCTGCCGCCCGCCTCGCCGCGCAAGGCACTCTGGGACGGCGCGCGGCTTTCTCCCGGCAGAGTGGCGAGTGAAGCCACGGGCCTGGGCTCGGTGGTCGCGCTCGACGAACTCGCGAGCGATCTGGGCGTGCTCTTGACCGCGGCACCCGAGGTCTTCGTGCTCGCTGAGGACGAGGACCAGTTGGAAGGCTTCGAGGTCAAGAGCAAGAGCCCGCGGGCGGCACTCTCACGCTTGCAGGCACACCTCGATCCATCCCAGATCGCCGCCCTCGAAACCGCGGTGCAGATCACCCTCGCTTCCCTGGCCGACGCCTTCGTAGTGGCCACGCCGGGAGCTTACGAGTTTCAGGCCGAAGCAGCCATTGAAGGCGGCTTTCGCCGCCGCGGCGCCGAGTTCCGCGCCTTTCCCTCGATCTGCGGTTCGGGCCCCATGGGATGCGTCTTGCACTACCGTGCCAACCAGCGCCAACTCGAAGACGGGGATCTCTTGCTCCTCGATGTGGGCGCGAAGTACGCGGGGCTGTGCGCCGATGTGACCCGCACGATTCCCGTCTCGGGTCGCTTCACGGCGCGCCAGCGGGAACTCTACCGCCTGGTACTCGCCACCCAAGCCCTGTGCGAGAGCGCCCTGGCTCCCGGCATCACCCTGAGCGAGTTGCAACGTATCGCCGAAAAGAGCTTTGCCGACGCAGGCTACGGCGACGCTTTCCGCCACGGCGTTAGCCACCACCTCGGAATCCGCACCCACGATGCCCCGGGCTTTCGAGGCGCCCTTGAACCGGGCATGGTGGTGACCCTCGAACCGGGCCTGTACCTTGTGGACGAAGGCATCGGTATCCGCATCGAGGACGACTACCTGATCGAAGAAAACGGCACCCGCAAACTCTCGGCGGCCCTACCCTCGGACCCCGAGCGCCTCGAAGCGTACATCGCACGGTTGCGTCGCTAGCGCGGATTGTTCATGCAAACGGGCTAGCAGGCTGTCGAATCGCGCCTTTTGCCCACAACGACGGCCTTTTCTCCCGGCCCAACGAATTCTGCGCGGCTTCCAGGCACAACACTCCCCCACGATCGCCAGGCGATCCTCTTTGCATCGCCGCCTCCCGCGTGACAGGTTCACCTCTGGGCGCCTCGCGGTCGATGTAGGCGGGAGAGCCCACCCGGCCCCTTGTGATCCCCCATGCTGCGCGTCCTCAGCCACTACCTGCCCGTCCGAAAAGCACTGCTCGTGCTTTCGGAAACCTTGATCCTGTGGCTCGTCCTGGGATTTGCGGGTACGGTGCACTTGGCCAATCCCGGGCGCGAGTTGCACCGCGCCCTGGCCCACGAACGGGGGGCCATGACTCTCGACGGTGCGCGCTTCCACTGCTATGTGACGGCCTTTCTGCTGGCCGTCTTGGTGCAGTTCGCCATTTCGTTCAACGAGCTCTACGACTTTCGCATCTCCCAGTCGCGCTACGACCGCGCGCGGCACTTCGTGGGCTCCATGGGCTCGGCCATCTTCGTCAGTCTGCTGGCAGTGGGGCTCGCGCACCTCGGCCAACTCGATCCCTTGCTCGACTTCCCCGGGATCTCCCTGGGGCAGAAGGTGCGCATGCTGGTGTTCGCCCTGCTGATCAGCTTCCTGTTGCTGTTCCTGTGGCGCACGCTCTTTCACCACCTTTTGCACCGAGCCAAGTTCTACGACAGGGTCTTGATCCTCGGCTCGAGCAAAGCCGCCCACCTGCTCGCCAAGGAAACCCGCGAACACGCGGACTCGGGCTATGAGATCGCGGGCATCGTCCCCGAACAGCCGAGCACCCAGGCAAGCGTGCCGGGGCTCGACTTCGACGTCGACGAATTCGGCACAGCTGATCTCGTACTCGATGGACTCATGGTCTGCGACAAGGGCTTGGTTCAGGCAGACGCCGCTGCGCCACACCTGAGTCTCGCCGCCCTGGTCGCGCACCTGGACATCAACGAGATCGTGGTGGCTTTTGGAGACCGCCGCGGCAAGTTGCCCATTGATGACCTTCTGCGTTGTCGCCTGGGGGGCACTCCGGTGCGCAGTTACGACGAGGTCTTTGAACGGGTGGCGGGCAAAATCTCGGTGGAGGCCATGCGGCCCTCGTACCTGATCTTCGGCGATGGTTTTGCGCGCCACCCCTGGGCCGACCTCGTCAAGCGCCTTCTGGACCTCGCCGTGGCCCTGCCCATGCTTGCTTGCCTGTGGCCCGTGATGATCCTGACCATGATCTGTGTGCGCATGGGCTCCGAGGGACCGGCGCTCTTTTCCCAGGAGCGCGTGGGCCGCGACGGCCGGCTCTTCACGCTCTTCAAGTTCCGCTCCATGTACGCCGATGCCGAAAAACGCTCGGGTCCGGTCTGGGCCACGAGCGACGACCCGCGCATCACCCGCGTGGGGAATTTTATTCGCAAGACGCGCCTGGATGAGTTGCCCCAGCTCTTCAATGTCATCGGCGGCAGCATGTCCCTGGTGGGTCCGCGCCCCGAGCGAGAGGTGTTCGTCAAGGATCTCGCGCAGGCCATCCCCTACTTCGACCAGCGCCACATCGTCAAGCCCGGCCTCACGGGCTGGGCGCAGATCAATTATCCCTACGGCAACACCGTGGGGGATGCGCTGCAAAAACTTCAGTACGACCTGTTCTACATCAAGTACCAGTCGTTGATCTTCGACCTGTCGATCCTGTTCAACACGATCAAGACCATCCTCTTGCGCCGGGGAACCTGACTTGAGATCAGTCGCCGGCGGTGCGGCGCTGGCGTGCGAGGTGCACGGCGAGCAGGGCCACATCGGGGGGCCGAATGCCCTCGACCCGCGCCACGGCTCCCAGGCTGCGGGGCCGCAGGGCGTGCAGGCGCTCGCGGGCTTCGGTTGCCAAGCCGCTGATGGCGGCGAAGTCGAAACCGGAGGGAATCAAGGTCGACTCCTGGCGCCGCAGGCGGGCCACATCTTCGAGCTGGTTCTCGATGTAGCCCGCGTACTTGATGTCGGCTTCGAGCACCGCCATCAGGGCCGGGTCAAGGTCCAGGGCGAGGAGGGCCGGAATCCCCGCGAAGAGTTCGAAGGCCTTGACCTCGGGCCGGCGCAAGAGCTGGGTCAAGCTCTTGCCGCCCAGCCGTTGCGTGTCGCACAAGCTGCGAGCCGCAAGCACGGCGCCCTCGCGCTGGCGGTAGGCCTCGTACTGCTCGCTGGACACGAGCCCCAGTTCGTGGCCCAGGGGCGTTAGGCGGCGGTCGGCGGTGTCGTGCCTGAGCAGCAGCCGATACTCGGCGCGACTGGTGAACATTCGATAGGGCTCGCTGGGATCGGTAAGCACCAAATCGTCCACCAGCACGCCGATGTAGGCTTGGTGACGGGCAAGGACAAAGGAGGCGCGGTCCTGCACCCAGAGGGCCGCATTGGCTCCGGCCACAAGGCCCTGGACCGCGGCCTCCTCGTAGCCCGAAGTGCCGTTGATCTGCCCCGCCAAAAAAAGCCCCGGCACGCTGCGCAGGGCCAGGTGCCCGTCGAGCTGGCTGGGTCTGACAAAGTCGTACTCGACGGCGTAGCCGTGGCGCAGGCAACGAGCCCGGGAGAGGCCGGGGATCGTGCGCAGAAAGGCATCCTGCACCTCGGCGGGCAGGGAAGTCGAAACTCCGTTGGCGTAGATCCAGTCGGTGTCGAGCCCTTCAGGTTCGAGGAACAACTGGTGCCGGTCGCGGTCCGCGAAGCGCATCACCTTGTCCTCTACCGAGGGACAGTAGCGCGGCCCCACGCCCTGGATGCGGCCAGCGTACATGGGCGCGCGGTGGATGTTCTCGGTGATGATGGCGTGGGTGCGCGGGTTGGTCCAGGTGATGTGACAGGAGCGCTGTTCGAGCTTTGGAAAACTCGCCCGCGGTGTGCGCCAGGAGAAGGGCTGGGGATCGCTGTCACCGGGCTGTTCGTCCAACTCGTCGAAAGCGATGCTGCCCGCCGCCAGGCGCGGCGGGGTGCCGGTCTTCAGCCGTCCTTGGGAGAGTCCCAGGCGCGCGAGGTCGCCGTCGAGTCCGCTGGCCGCCGGTTCGCCGGCGCGACCACCAGCGGCCTGCACCTCGCCGGTGTGCATTACGGCTCGCAAAAAAGTGCCGCAGGTCAATAGCACCGCCGAGGCGCGCAAAACGCTGCCGTCCGCCAGGCGCACGCCGCGCACCCAGGGCCCGCGCTCCGCGCCTGCGAGATGAGCATGGCTGCCCTCCTCGATGACCAGACCGATGACGCTGGCCTCGATGACTTCGACCCCCGCCGCCGCGGCCACCGCGGCCACAACCGCCTCTCGATAACGATGGCGGTCGGATTGACAGCGGGGCGCATGTACGGCGGCGCCCTTGCGAGTGCCCAGGGTGCGGAACTGAATACCCGTGGCGTCGGCCACGACTCCCATCAAGCCACCAAGGGCGTCGAGCTCCTTGACCATCTGGCCCTTGCCCAGGCCGCCGATGGCCGGATTGCAGCTCATCTCGCCAAGGAGCCCGCTGGCGAGGGTCAAGAGCTTGACCTGCGAGCCCAGGCGCGCCGCCGCCAAGGCCGCTTCGACGCCAGCGTGGCCGCCCCCCACCACGATGAGATCGCTGGCTTCGGCCTGGGGCCGGGGGTGGGTGTGGTCGCCGCGCTGGGCGGGATCGAGGGGCTCTGAGCTGCTCATGGGGGAATCGACCGGCTATTAGACCCGCCTCAGGAGCCCCTGACGAGCCTCACTCGGATTCGACCCAGAACGGGCTTTCCCCAGGTCTCCCTCAATGGCCTCGGGGCCATTGGACGAAGGAAGCTCCATGTACTCCTGGATCTTCCGACACCGCGCGCGCCTGCGCGCCCTCTACGGCCCGGCGCAACAGCACCTGGAACCCGTGGGAAAATCTGCCGAGATGGAGGACGACGCCGAGAGCGAGAAGCCGGGCAAGCCGCGCCTGGCGCCGGGCACCGTGGTGCGCCGGGATCGCTGGGTCTTGGTGGCGCCCATGCCCCGGCGAGTGGGCTGAGAGCACGCGCCAGGCCCGCTTCAAACGCCGGCGATTTGGAGAGCGCAACATTCGTGCTGGCGAAGGGGTAGAGTGGTGCCACGCGCAGGCCGCCTGGCCGCCCCACCTCGATGAAGACCTTCAAGAGACTCGTGCTCGTCCTCGCCCTCGCCGGCCCGCTCCTGGCAAGCCCGAGAGCTCAGGCACACGACCAGGCCGACGAAACCGAGCGAGCGACCCTGGAGGAACTTCTCGAGCGTTATCGGGCGCAGCGCGACAAGCTCTTCGATCTCTACCGCGGCAGGCTGCAGGAAGTCCTCGAGGAAATCGAGGCGGCCTTCGAGAGTTCCCAGCCAAAACGCCTGGCCACCCTGCGGATCCGTCTACACAAGGTGGCCCTGGAAGCCACGCCGCTCCTGGTCCCCTGGCTCGATCCAGGCATCAAGCCCACGGATGCCGAGGCAGGGCGCGCCAGGGAAGTCGCCCGGGCCTTGGCGGCCCTGCCCACCCGCTCGATCACCCGCGACCTGCTCGCCATCCTCTCTGGGGGCTCCACGGCCGGTCGCGAAAACGCCCTCGAAGTGCTGGCCCACAGCGACGATCCCGAGCGCGTGGCGCCCGCCCTCGTAGCCCATTTTTCCACGGCCTTGGACTCGCGCAAGGGCGCCATCTTGGCGGCCATCGCCACGATCGGTGGCACTCAAGCTGAACTATTCCTGGGGCGCATCCTGAACGACCCCGATCCCAAACTGGTCAAGCTCAGCCTGGAAGCCCTGGCCCACGCAGGCGTTGAGACCGCCGCGGCGCGCATCGCTGAGTTGCTCCAAATTCCCACCAAGGCCACCCCCCTTGTCGTGGAGATCGTGGCCTACTATCGAGCCTGCCCCGCGGTCATCGACGACGATCTGTGCGAGTTGCTCATGGGGCTTGCCGAGGCCTTGGCCCAAAAGCCCAACGAAGCCGTCTTGATACTGGGCCTCTTGGCCGAAGCCCACGAAGAGTGGGACTCAAAGCTCAAGCGCCGCCTGCGCAAGCTCGCCGAAGCGAGTGTTCCGCGGATCCAGGACGCCAGCCTTGTCGCCCTGGCCCGCTCCGGCGACCGCAGCTCCAGGAAGAAGCTCCTCGACCCCCACGATGCGCGCATCAAGCGCAACGCCACGTCGGCCTCGGCCTGGCAGGAGCGCGCCCAGCTCAACTACAAAATCGCTGAGTACAAGGACGCCATCGATGACTACACCGAAGCCGTGCGCCTCGGAGAGGCACGCGGTTATCCTCGCGCCGACAACTACATCGGTGTTGCCAGGTGCTACGCGCAACTCGGCAAGCTGCGCGACGCCAAGGCCTGGCTGGAACGGGCACCAATCTCGATCAGCGCCCTGCGCGGCCTGGCCCGCGATCCGGTCTTCGCCGAGATGCTGGCGCATGAAGAATACCGCAGGGTGTTCCGTCTCAAGGACGACTGAGCCATGCAACGCACCGGCTGGGTCAGTTCCCAGATTTTTCTCCAGCACGACACCGGCCCCGGGCACCTGGAGTGCCCGGGCCGCTTGCAAGCCATTTGGAAAGCCCTCGCGCAGAGCGGCCGGGACCAAGTTCTCGACTCGCGTGAACCGCGCCAGGCCGGCCTGGACGAGATTGGCCGGGTGCACCAGGGCGACTATGTGCAGCGGGTGCAGGCGACCATCCTGGACGGCGCGACCCAACTCGACCCCGACACCCCGGTTTCGCCGGGCTCCTGGAAAGCCGCCCTGGCCGCCGCCGGCGGCGCCATCGAAGCCTGCGAGCGGGTGCTGGCTGGCGAGTGGAAGAATGCCTTCCTGGCCGCACGCCCGCCGGGACACCACGCCGAGTATGAGAGCAGCATGGGCTTCTGCATCTTCAACACGGCCATGATCGCGGCGCGCCATCTGCAAGCCAAGCTGGACATCGAGCGGGTGGCCATCCTCGATTGGGATGTGCACCACGGCAACGGCAGCCAACATCTCTCCGAGCGCGACCCGTCCATCTTCTACGCCAGCGTGCACCAGGCGCCGCATTTTCCCGGCACCGGCGCCCGCGAGGAGCGCGGCTTGGGCGCCGGCGAGGGCACCGTCCTGAATGTGCCCCTCGCGGCCGGAGCGGGTGACGAGGAATTCGTCGCTGCCCTCGAAGACGATTTGCTACCGGCCATCGAGGAGTTCGATCCCGAATTTCTGATCATCTCAGCGGGCTTCGATGCCCACGCAGGCGACCCGCTCTCCGACACAAGGGTCACGGACGCGGGCTTCATGCGCATGGGCCAGGCGGCTCTGGCCCTTGCGGGCCGGGCCGCCGAGGGACGCGTCCTGACGGTGCTCGAGGGCGGCTACAACCTCGAATGCCTCTCCCGCACGGTCAACGACCATCTCGGCCTGCTCCTCGAAGCATGAGACTCGACACCCACGACCACGACCGCGACGGGGCGGGTCTCAAGCACATCTACCCCGTGGTATCTCGGCGCGCCGGCGGCCTGTCCATCGGCATCAACCTCAACCCCAACAACGCCTGCAACTTTCGGTGCGTCTACTGCCAGGTCCCCGAACTTGTGGCGGGCAAGGCCGAGACCTGCGACCTCGATCTGCTCGAGAAGGAACTGCGCGAATTCCTTGAGTGGGTGCTCAACGGCGACTTCATGGAGAGCGTCGTACCCGAGGGGTCGCGACGCTTGAACGATCTGGCCTTCTCGGGCAACGGCGAGCCCACGAGTGCCCCCAACTTCGACGAAACCGTGACTCTGGTGGGCCGCATCATGGAGGAGTTCTCCCTGATAGGTCAGGCCAAGTTGATCCTGATCAGCAACGGTTCCCTGTGCGAACAGGAACCGGTCCAACGCGGTCTGCAGTCCCTGAACCAGATCGGCGGCGAGGTCTGGTTCAAGCTCGATGCGGCCACGTCCTCCGGCCAAGAGCGGATCAATTCCTACACAGGCGGCCTCGCGCGGGTCAAAAAGAACCTGGCAGCCTGCGCCGGCACGGCCCCCACTTGGCTCCAGACCTGCCTCTTTAGCATGGACGGCGAGCCCCCTGGCCGCGAGGAACGCGCGGCCTACCTCGATTTCTTGCGCTGGACACGCGCTGCGAGCATCGATCTATCGGGCGTCCTACTCTACGGCCTGGCGCGGCCCTCCCTGCAACCGGAAGCCGAGCGCCTCGCAGCCCTCGATAAAGCCTGGCTAGAAGCCTTCGCCGAGGAAGTACGCACGACGGGACTGGAAGTGCGCGTTAGCCCGTAAGGGTCCGGGCCATATCCACAGGTTGGACGGCTCTGCCTCTAGGAACGCTCGCGCAGTTCGCGGCGCAGAACCTTCATCACCGTGGACTTGGGTAGCTCGTCGAGGAACTCTATCTTGCGCGGCACCTTGTAGGCCGCCAGGCTCAAGCGCGCGAAGGCGTCGATTTCCTCGATCGTCAAGGTTTTGGAGGGCATCATCACGATGAACGACTTGACCGTTTCGCCACGGCGTTCGTCGGGCACGCCGATGGTCGCCGACTCGAGGATGTCGGGGTGCGCCATGAGCACGCCGTCGACCTCGTCGGGGTAGACCTTGAAGCCGGCGGCGGAAATCATGTCCTTCTTGCGACCCACGATGCGCACATAACCATCAGCGTCCATGGTGGCCAAGTCGCCGGTGTACAGCCAACCGTCCTTCAAGGTGAGCGCTGTCTCCTCGGGCCGGTTCCAGTAGCCGCCCATGACCTGGGGACCATGCACGAGCAGCTCGCCTTCCTCGCCAAAGGGCAGCTCGCGGGTGCCCTCATCGACATCGACCACCTTGACCCGCGTATCGGAGACCGGCAGGCCCACGCTGCCGATCTTGCGCGTGCCGCAGAGGGGATTGCAAGTGGCCACGGGCGAGGTTTCGCTCATGCCAAAGCCCTCGACGATACGCGCGCCAGTGAGAGCTTCGAAACGCCCTAGAACATCGTCGGGGATAGGTGCCGAGCCCGAGAAGCAGGCCTTGACGCTGCTAACATCGTGCTTCTCGATGCCGGGGAAGTTGTTGAGGCCATTGAAAAGTGCAGGCACGCCTGGAAAGACTGTCACGCGGTACTTGGCGATGCTGGAGACCAGCAATTTGAAGTCGCGTGGGTTGGGCATGAGCACCATGGCCGAGCCGCTGCGCACCGACCAGTTCATGCCCACGGTCATGCCGAAAACATGGAAGAGAGGCAGGCAGATCAGAGTCACCTCGTGGCCGCGCTCCAACTCGGGGAACCAGGCCTGGATCTGCTCTACATTGACCGTCAGGTTGCGGTGCGTAAGCATGGCGCCCTTGGAAACGCCGGTGGTGCCGCCGGTGTATTGCAGGACCGCGAGGGAATCCATGGCCACCTTCGGCCGGGGAGGATCGGCGGGCGTCCGGGCGATCAGATCGGAAAAGGAATGCACGCCGGCCTCGGGGCGCACCTTGGCGTAGAGCGGCGGGTCCTGGCGCTTTAGCTTGAAGGGCGCCAGGAAGTTCAGGGGAAAGCGCAGGTACTCAGGAATCGAAGCTGTGATGTAGTTCTTCGGGCAGAGCTGCGAGCGCGCCGGGCGCACGACTCTGTCCCAGAGAAAATCCGCCGTGACCGCCAGGACACACTCCGAATCCTCCCACTGGTGCTCGATTTCGCGGGCGGTGTAGAGCGGATTGGTCAGCACCACCTGGGCGCCGATGGTAAGCGCGGCGTAGTAGGCGATCACGGTCTGGGGCAGGGTCGGCAGGTGGATCGCCACCCGCTGGCCAGGCTCTACCCCCAGGCGCGCCATGGCCGTGGCCAGAGAATCGACATCGGCCTGGAGTTCGCGGTAGCTCATCCTGCGGCCCATGAACAGGATCGCGGTGGCCTCTGGCAACTCCCGGGCGGTGCGCGAGAGGAGTTCCCCAACGGGGACATCGGGGTAGTCGAGACTCGGCGCAACGCCGGGGTCGTAGTGATCGTGCCAGATGCAGTGTTCCAAGCGTGGTTCCTCGCGAAGCGGTTCCTCCCCAAGTCGAATGGATGCTACCGAATCGCTGGGCGGCATTCTCCTCTGGATATCTTCAGGAACACAGGAGCACGCTCAAGCGCTGCTGGTACTCGAGGGTCAGGGGGTCAGCGGGCCCGAGGGCCGTGAAGACATCAATCAGAGCCTTGCGGGGCGCATCGTCGTCATGGTGCAAGTCGGAGATGCAGACGCCCAGGAGTTCCTCGAGGCCCTCGGCGCACTGGCCGCCGGCCACCAGGGCCTTGCCGTACTCCAATCGTTTCTCGATGTTTTTCGGCTCGGCTGCGAGGGCCGCGCGTAGGTCATCGAGGTCGCTGGCTCCCTGGCCGAGCCCGATGCGCGCGAAAACGGAACGGGCGGCGGGAGATTGGGCCTCCTCGGGGGTCAGGGCTTCGAGCTGCACGGCGGCCTCGGTGCTGTGGCCCTGGGCGCAAAGCACACGGGCCAGGGCGATGCGCAGGCAGCCCTCGGCGCCCGGGCTCTCGAGGGCCGTTTCCAGGAGAGTCCGGGCTCCCGCGAGATCGCCCGTTTCCTCCAACGCGGCGGCTCGTTCGACGGTGTCGTCGGGTTTCGTGAGAGGGCCGAGGTGAGCAGCGAGAAACTCCTCGATCTTGGCTGCGGCCGGAGCACCGGCAAAGGCGTCGAGGGGCACGCCGTCCTTGATCAGCACCGTGGTGGGCACTTCCTGGATGCGAAAAGCCTGGGCCAGATCGGGGTTCGCCGCGCCATCGCAGCGCCCCACGACGAAAGCCCCACGACTCTCCTGGCTCATCCGCACCAAGGTAGCTTCCAGGCTATCGCAGGCCTTTTCGCCCGGAATGAAAAACGCGAGCAGCACAGGTGTGGTGTTCGAACGCTGAATGACCGCGCTCTCGAAGTTTGCCAAGGCGACATCGAAGACGGGGGGATCCTGGGTCATCATTCTTCCTGGTTCTCTTGGTTTTGTTTTTTGGGAGGGCATGGATTAGAGGTCCCCGCCCACCGCTTCTAGGGCAGCCCGGGCGCGGCTCTTGAGCCGGTCGAGGCGCGGGTCGGCGGAAGGCGCGTCGGGCAGGCTCTCAAGGAGCAGCCTGGCCAGGCGATCGAGGGCCAAGGGGCGCAAGTCGCCAACGCTCTTCTGGCCTTTGGTGAGCAGGTAGGCCCGCAATTCGCCCGCCGAGTCCACGAAGCGAAACTGTTCGAGGTCGCACCCCGAGGCGCCCCAAAAGCGCGTCTCGCCCAGGGCTGCCAGGTGCTCCTCGCAAGCCGCCTTGAGGCGCGCCACCAGCCCCGACTCAAGAGGCACCAATGCGGCGTTACCCGTGCCCACGATCAGCAGGTCCTGCGCCTCGTTCCAGCGCAGGTAGAACTCGCCCCGGCGGCAGGAGCGCAACTCGAGGCCGATGGTGTTGCCGATCCTATTCGTCGCGGCGCGGGCGATGGCTGGTAGAGCCGGCCAACGGCCCTGGGCCCGTTTGCGCGCGGCGACTTCAATGGCTTGCAAAGCCTCGCGATTCGCGGCCTCACCCGGAGCCAGGCCGGGATCGAAACCAAAGTCATCACCCAGGCGTTGTTTCAGAATGCGCGCCGCGTCGAAGCGCGCCTGGGCGCCCAAGGGCAGGCGAAAGTAGCGATCCTCGCGCTTGAGGTCCTCCACGAGAAAGCGCAGGGCAGCCCCGTCGCCCCAGGCGTCGAGCAGCGCCGCCGCCGCCCGGCGCACGCTGCCATCGCAGTCGCGGAGCAGAGCGCGCACCTCGTCCTGCAAGTCGCGGGCGTCCAGGAGTTGCAGACCGTCGAGGGCCGCGTGGCGAACCTGCCAGATGTGATCCCCAAGGCAGGCCGCAAACCTCTGCACCTCGCCCTCTTCCGCAGTGCGGGCCAGGGAGCGCGCCGCTGGGCCGCGCCAGGGAAAGTCCAGGTCGAGGAGCACGCGCCAGAGCACTCCGCGCAGTTCGGCCTCGCCAAAGTCGGCCACAATCTCGACCACATGGGGGCCGAGGTCCACGAGCCCCTGGCCCTGCGCTCCCGCCAGACTCGCGATGCGCGCCGCCGCAGGCGCGCCGAGTTGCGAGAGCCGCCGCGCAGCCTGGGGCCGCACCGCCGCCCGTCCCGTGCGCGCCAGCTTCAAGTACTTCTCGATCTTCGCGGCGATTGCGTCCCGAGATTGCCCTTGCGGCTCCTCGGAAGACAGCGCGCTGCCCCGGGCCATGCCAGCAGTCAGGGCCAAGAACGAAAACACCAAGAACCACCCGGCTGCCGGCCGCCAGCCCATTACAGGGAATCGATGGTCAGGCGAAAGATGCTCTCGATGAACTCGTCTTCGTCGAACTCCTCGCCGGCGGAGAAGACGCCTTCGAGTTCGAGTTCGGAGGGCGTGAAGGTGGTCGTACCGTCTTCGATGATTACGCGCACGAAGTGTTGCAACTTGGAGGTGCCACAACCGCAGGAGTCGTTGGTCAGGTCGAACCACGATTCCCCTTCAAGGGTTTCGCTCTGCATGTAGCCCGAGAGCTGCACGGTTTCGCCATCGAGGGCCAGGACCCAATCGGGCAGCTCGTCGCCCACCTCGAACTCGATGTTGTTCAGGCGCAACATGCTCACTTCGTGCACCTCGGGCGCCAGCCCTGAACTGCAAAGGACCAGGCCGAGCAAGCCGCAAGCGTGGAGAAGTTGTGTCTTGACCATGATTGGCGAGCGCCAGCGCGCCCTCGCCCCACTATACCCGAGCCAGCTCCATCCGTCTCGACCTCTCCCCCGGCGGGCCCAGGGGCCGACTTCGGCAGCCTGGGAATTATCCTGCGTGCCCAACGGGGAAGCCCCCAACGCCTGGCGGCGGAGTGGGTCATCGGCGTGAACTACGACAACTCGCAACTCGCAGAGGGACTCCCATCCACGCCGATATCGAGGACGATCGCACAGTCTTCACGGCCGAGTGAATCCGCCCCGGTCCCCGGGCCTCAGTCCTCCAGCTGCACGGCGCTGGCGCTCATCTTGTAGATGCCCATGGCAAACCCAGCCTCATCCTGGGTGCCGCCCAGGGAGAGGGTGCCGTGGACGCGCATGGGCAGGTAGGGCCGGTATTCGGCGGTCTCGCCCGGAATCATGAGCACATCGATCCACTCATCGGGCATGGGCGAGCCGCCGAAGCAACAACCAAGCAGGTCGCGCACGAGCATGAAGTCCCCTACCCGGCCCTGTTTCATGTCGCCCGGGATCATGTAGCCCACGATGGAAACCTCGCGCTCGCAGAGGTCCAGGAGCTCGCTCGGGAAGGCCAGGTACTTGGCGTCATCCCCGTCGTACTCCTCCGGGAAGAGCATCAGGTCGAGCATGGCATCGACATCGTAGTCCACCAGGGAGAGGTCCTGGTAAGTGATCTCGAGCTCGGCATCTTGCTCCTCGGCGGTCCCGGGCGTTGGCTGCGCGGCGGTTGCTGCGGCCGCGGAGTGGCCCTGCGCCGCTGCGCCCGGCGACTCGCGAGGATCGTCCGGAGTTTCGCCCGGCGGGTCCTCGGAACCGTCGATGGCGGCGCCCCTGGGCAGTTCCCCCGTGAACGCCGCGGGCGAGTTGTCGGCGCAGGCCGCGAACAGAGCTGCACCCAGGGGCAGGGCGATTCTCGAGGCCGCGCTCATGTGCGCGCCAGGGTCAGAGCCACATCGGTGCTATAGGCCTTCAGAGCCGGCAAAATGCCGGCCGCGGTGCCCAGGACCACCAGACCCAAGGGCGTCCAGACAAGGGCTGGGTGCCAGGCCCAAACCTCCAGCGCCACGCCGGTTTCGGCGGCCACAACGCGGGCGGCCACGGCCATGATCCCGGCCTGCACCAGGAGCCCGAGCAAGCTACCCGCGAGTGCGATGGCGGCGGCCTCCAAAATGATCACCGCCGAGACCGTGCTGCGCCGCGCGCCCAGGGTGCGCAGGATGGCGAACTCGCGGCGGCGCTCGTTCATGGTGTTGTAGAGGCTGGCGAGGATCGAGCCCGCGGCCACCACGACCACGAGATAGGCCACCAATTCCAGCACGCGCTGGACCCATCCGAGCTTGTTGAAGAGCTTGCCCACCGACTCCGAGATGGGCCAGGCGAGGGTCGCGCCGCGGGAGGCGCGACTGTACTTGCCCTTGAGCTTGAAGCCCGCGCCGCGGCCTTCGAGTTTGAGCATGACCGCGCTGAGTTGTTTGTGCTCGTCGGCGATGGGCTCGCCGTCCGCGGGCACAAAACTCTCCCCGCTGCCGAAAAGTTCGTGACCGCTCATGCGGAAGATGCCCTCGATAGGAATCCAGATCACGCGGTCGCTGGGAGAGCCCGTGGACTCGAGCACGCCCACCACGGCGTACTCCTCGTCATGAGCGTGGTCCGCCGGTCCAGCGGCCACGCCGTGGGAAGGCTGGAAGTGGCTGCCGAGGGAGAGGCCCGTCTCACGAGCCACCGCCGCGCCGATGACGGCCTCGCGGCGGGAAATGTCGAAGGGCCGGCCGGGGGGCGCAAACTCAAAGCGCTGGCCTGCTGAATATTCAAACTCGTCAAAGATCTTGGCATCGGTGCCCACCACGCGAAAGCCCTTGAAGTGATCCCCCACGGCGTAGGGCACGGCCAAGGCCACCAGGGGATCGGCGGCGATCTCCTCGTACAGATGCCAGGGGATGTTGCCCGGCGAAGTTTCGAGGTGGAAGACGGTGTTCAAAACGAGTTGCAGATCGCTGCCCCGGGCGCCGAGCACCGCGTCGTAGCCGAGGGGGCCGCCGGCGAAGGCCAGGCGGCTCTGGCGGGCCACGGAAAAAACAGCCATGACAAGTCCCGCCGCCAGGGCCACCGAGGCCAGGGTCACCGCCGTGGAGAGGGCGTGTTGGCGCAGACTCCTCTGCACGATGAGAAACACGGGGCTCACTGCGGGGCGCCCTCCGCGGCGCGGTTGATTTCGTCGAGGTCCAGCCTGCGGTCGAAGGCCAAGAGGATTTCGGGGTCGTGGCTCACGAGCAGCAGGGCGGCAGAGTGGCGTTCGCAGGCGGCGCGCAAAAGCGCCAGGGCTGCGGCGGCGTGCTGGGTGTCAAGGCTGCCCGTGGGTTCGTCGGCCAGCACCAGGGCGGGCCGTGAAGCCAGGGCTCGGGCCACGGCCACGCGCTGGCGCTGGCCGCTCGACAACTCGTGGGGACGGTACTGGAGACGATCTTCGAGGCCCACCTCCACCAGCAACTCGCGGGCGAAGTCGAGGTCGCCGCCCGCGCCGAAGAGCATGCCCAGGGCCACATTTTCCAGGGCGCTGTAAGCCCCGAGCAGATTAAAGGTCTGGAAGACATAGCCCACATCCTTGGCGCGCATGACATCCCGTTCACTCTCACTGAGGCTCGAGAGTTCGCGGCCGCAGACCTCCAGGCGGCCCGAATCGGGGGTCAAGAGCCCTGCGATCAAATTCAAGAAGGTCGTCTTGCCCGAACCGCTGCGGCCGGCCAGGGCAACCTGGGCGCCGGCTTCGAGGTGGAACTCGGGCACATCGATGACGAGTTGAGACTCGCCATCGGGAGCTTTGAAGCTCTTTTTGAGATCGGTCAGCTGGAGGATCGGGGGCACGGCGGAATTGTACGCCCTCGCGCTGCCCGTTGCCCGACTGGGACGGGGCACGCTAGCCCGGATCACTCATGCAAACGCCCACAAGACTTCGCAATCGGCCGCCTTCGGCAGCCTCTCGTCCCCTGACGGCACTGTTCGAATTCCGCCGTTCAGGACGACCCTACAGAGGCTGGGGCTCCTCCAGATGCCGATACCTCATACTCCGAGGAGCTCAAGAATCGAGCGGGCCACATCGGCAGCACTCACCGAACTGGTCTGTACGGTGAATTCGCAGCGTTCGTAAAGCGGTTCGCGCTCGGCCAGCAAGGTTTGTAACTCTTCCATGGCCTGGGGCCGATTGCGCATGGGCCGCCGGTCGCCCTGGAGCGCCACCCGTTCCATGTGCTCCGCGGGCTGCGCCTTGAGCCAGACCGTGCGGCAGGTCAAGCAGAGCCGCGCGTAGTTCTCCACGCTGGCCACGATGGAACCGCCCGTGGCCAGCACCAGGCGATCGCCGCTGGAGAGCACCCTTTCCAGGGCTTCGGCTTCGAGGCGGTGGAAGTACTCGGCGCCATGGCTGGCGAAGATGTCGCCCAGGGGCAGCCCGGCGAGGTCTTCGACTTCCGAATCGAGCTCCACGAAGGGCACTTCGAGGGCCGTGGCCACCAGGCGCCCCACGGTGGATTTCCCGGCGCCGCGCAGGCCCACCAGAGCCACCCGCTCGCCGAGATAGCCATCCGAGGAGAAATCGCACAGCTCGGGCAGGCTGAGCGAGAGGGCTGCGGCCAGTTGGGCCAGCTTGCGCAGGCTGGGATTGGCCTGGCCGGCCTCGGCGGAGGTCAGGTAGCGACGACTCACGCCCCCCTCGCGGGCGAGGTCCGAGAGGGAGAGACCGGCGGCCTGGCGCGCCCTGCGCAGGCGCTTGCCAAAAGACTCGAGAAGAGGGTTGTTCGCCATGGATTGAGCGATATAATACTCTTTTTGCTGCCATGTGAGCAATATATTTCCCACTCTTGCTCAGCTCCCGGGGCTCCCGAATCTGGAGATCCCCTAACCTCCCAGCCCCCGCCCCGATGACCGCCACCGCCACCGAGCCCGGCTGCGCCGAGCGCATCTCCTTCCAGGCTTCCCCCGAGACTTACCGACATTGGACCCTCGCTGTCGACGGCGATCTCGCCACCCTGACCATGGATGTGGACCCGGGGGGCGGCCTGAAAGAAGGCTACGAGCTCAAGCTCAATTCCTACGACCTGGGAGTGGACATCGAGCTGGCCGACTGCATCTCGCGCCTGCGCTTCGAACATCCACAGGTGCGCTGCGTCACGATCACCGGCAACTCCGACCGCGTCTTCTGCGCCGGCGCCAACATCGTCATGCTGCGCACGAGCCAGCACGGCTTCAAGGTCAACTTCTGCAAGTTCACCAACGAGACGCGACTGTACCTTGAGGACGCTTCAGAGAATTCGAACATGCGTTTTCTCGCCGCCCTCAACGGCACCGCATCCGGTGGCGGTTACGAACTCGCCATCGCCTGCGACAAGATTCTCCTGATCGATGACCGCAACAGCGCGGTGAGCTATCCCGAAGTGCCGCTGCTCGGTGTACTACCCGGCACAGGGGGCCTGACACGCATCACCGACAAGCGCCAACTGCGCCGGGACCTGTGCGATGTTTTCGCCTGCGTGGCCGAGGGCATCAAGGGCAAGCGCGCCGTGGAGTGGAACCTCGTGGACCGCATCGCGCCGCTCTCCAAGTGGGAGGAAGAGGTCGCCTCCATGGCCCGCAAGACCGCCGATGAGTTGCCCCTGCGCGATGTACAGGGCATCACCCTCGATCCCATCGTGGGTGTTTGGGACGGGGACGAACTGCGCTACAAGTTTGTGACCCTGAAGTTCGACCGCGCCGCCCGCACGGTGCAACTCGAGCTTCGGGCCCCCGAGGAATGCCCCACCAGCGCCGCTGCCGCCCACGGGCAAGGCAGCAACTTTTGGGCCTTGAGAGCCTTCCGCGAGCTCGACGAGGCGCTCCTCGAATTGCGCTTCAACGAGCCTGAAATCGCCCTGGTGCTCGTGCGTGCCACGGGCTCGGCGAGTACCGTGCAAACCACCGACGCCCTGCTGGCCGATAGCGACCACTGGTTCACCCGCGAGACCCTGCACCTGCAAAAGCGCGTACTCAAACGCCTCGACCTGACCGCCAAGAGCTTCTACGCCGTGGTGGACAGGGGCACCGCTTTCGTGGGCAGCTTCCTCGAATTGCTGCTGGCCTGCGACCGTAGCTACATTCTGAACGACCCCGACATCGAAGTACGGCTCGGAGTGACCGCCGCCAATGGCGGGTCCCTGCCCATGTCCAACGGCATCTCGCGCCTCGCCACGCGCTTTCTCGCGGACCCTGAGTTGGCCGCCGCCGTCTTGGACGAGGGACCACAACTCTTCGACGCCGAACGCGCCGACGAGTTGGGCCTGGCCACCTACGCCCCCGACGAAATCGACTGGGAAGACGAGCTGCGCATCGCCATCGAAGAGCGCGCCGCCTTCTCGCCCGACGCCCTCACGGGCATGGAAGCCAACCTGCGTTTCGCCGGTCCCGAGACGATGGAGACCAAAATCTTCGGGCGCCTTTCGGCCTGGCAGAACTGGATCTTCCAGCGCCCCAACGCCGTGGGCGAGCGCGGCGCGTTGACTTGTTACGGAACGCCCCAATCCCCCGAATTCAGCCGTTTGCGGACCTGATCCAGCCCAGCACTCCGCTCCCGCCCGCTCCCACGACCCCCACTGTTTAGGCCCTCATGACCGCCATCGACTACAGCCAGAAAATCCCCAACAATGTCAACCTCAGCTCGGACAAGCGCCTGCAACGGGCCCTGGAGAACTGGCAGCCCGACTACATTGATTGGTGGCAGTCCGCCGGACCCACCGACTTCAGTCAGAACGATATATACCTGCGCACGGCGGTCAGCGTCGAGAAGGACGGGTGGGCCCACTTCGACTATGTAAAAATGCCCGACTACCGTTGGGGCATCTTCCTCGAGCCCGGCACCTCGGAGCGCAAAATTGGATTTGGCGACCACGCTGAAGAACAAGCCTGGCAGGAAGTGCCTGGCGAGTACCGCAATTGGCTGCGGCGCCTGATCGTGACCCAGGCCGACACCGAGCCGGCCTCGGTTGAGCAGCAACGCCTCCTGGGCCACAGTGCGCCCTCGCTCTACGACCTGCGCAACCTGTTCCAAGTCAATGTGGAAGAGGGCCGCCACCTGTGGGCCATGGTCTATCTCCTGCACTCGTACTTTGGCCGCGATGGCCGCGAGGAAGCCGCAGAACTCCTCGAGCGGCGTTCGGGCAATGCCGACCACCCGCGCATCCTGGGAACCTTCAACGAACCCTGTGGAGATTGGCTGTCGTTCTTCTGCTTCACCATGTTCACCGACCGCGATGGCAAGTTTCAACTCCTGGCCCTGGCCGAGAGCGGCTTTGATCCTCTGGCGCGCACATGTCGCTTCATGCTCACCGAGGAGGCCCACCACCTGTTCGTCGGCCAGACCGGGATTGGCCGGGTGATCAAACGCACCTCGGAGGTCATGGTCGAGAACCCCGGCAAAGATGTCCGCGAGTACGGCGCGATTCCCTTGGATCTCATCCAGCGCTACATCAACTTCTGGGCCTCCTCCAGCACCGATCTATACGGCGCTGAGATCTCGAGCAACGCGGCCAACTTCTTCCGCTCGGGACTCAAGGGTCGCGCCTATGAGACGCGTTACGAGGACCACCAGGCTCTCGAAGTGCCCTACGCTGTGGATCGCTTCATCGACGGCAAGCTCGACCGCCAGGAAGTGCCCATGCGCAATGCCATGAACGAGGTCCTGCGCGACGAGTACATCAAGGACAACCTGAAGGGCATCAACTACTGGAACCGCATTCCGGAGAAGGAAGGCGTGGAGTTCGAGTTCCACCTG
This sequence comes from Planctomycetota bacterium, assembly GCA_012959785.1. Classification (GTDB taxonomy): domain Bacteria; phylum Planctomycetota; class UBA1135; order UBA1135; genus DUCM01. The sequence continues at coordinate 77,881 of DUCM01000017.1, forward strand.
CCCCACCGGCGCTTCAACCGCACCATCGGGGACTACGCAGCGGGTCGCTTCGATCTCGAGGGTCAGCTCATCGACGAGGCCACCTGGAACTCCAAGGTCGACGAGTGGCTGCCCACACCAGAGGACTACGAGTTCGTCAAGTCGCTGATGATCCCCGAACGCGAGCGGGGCAAGTTCGCCAGCTGGATCGCTGCCCCCCCGCGGGGCATCAACAGCCAGAACATCGATTTCGAGTACGCCAAGCTATAGCCAGCCGGCTCGGCTGCCGCCGGACACAGAAACCAAGGGGGCCCCTCCTCCCGAGTTCGGGAGCGGGGCCTGGATTCCTGCCATGGGGCTGGGTTCTGCCGCCTCAGGCTGGCATAGTGGATGCAGGGGTGCCTTTCTATAGAAAGTTGCATTTAGTTTAGGGGTCACCCTAATGAGAGTCGAAGCAAGGGGCAAGTAGGGTCCGATTGCGTACTAGAGTGGCGCGGGGCCCAGGACTAATTTAGGAGCCCCCTGGGGGGGCAGCCCCTCTTCACAAGCCAGCCCATGCGCCAACAGACAATCCAGAGCCGCCTGAAACCGGGGCGCGTTCGCTTGCCCTTCAACCCAGCCCCCCTCGGTGCCAGCCTGCTCATGGTCCTCTTGGGATGCTCGGTGGGCGGCGGCGAGGAACACTTCGAGAATAACTGGGGAACCCTGACCGAGGGCCCGCCGTTCCTGGGATTCGAAACCGACGATGAGGTGGCGGTCCTGAGGCTCGCAGCGCCGCGGGTGGCGAGTTTTGCCCTGCGTGGCACCGTGCCCCTACCCAAGGGCGTCTTCCCCCGAAGCGACGGTTCCTCGCCCTTTGTCGTGCGTGACAGCATGGGCAATCTGAGCGAAGCCCAGGTGGAGATCGTCAGCCGCTACGCGAATGACAATGACGGCGCCGATGTGGTGGAAGTCCTGGCGGCGGTCGCACGACCCTCGGGCGCCCTGCCCGGCGATCGCATCGAGTACACCGTGATCTGGTCGCCGCACGTGCCCGCCGCGCCACGCATCACCAGCGCGGTCGAACAACTCCTCGAAACACCGGACTCCCTCGTGTTGCGCACCAGGGATGTCTTCGGCCACTCGTACACAGCCGACTTGCTCGCCGACCTGCGCAACTCGGAGCCCATCGAGCTCAAAGTCAAGCGCGCCGGCCCAGTGGCCAACCAGGTGCGCACCTTTGAGAATCTCGAGCCCGCGCCCCCCGTCGCCGGCGGCACTGGCACCCTGCCCCACATGATGGGTGTGCACGCCTACATCACCACCTGGCGCGACGAGGACTTCATCTCCCTCGACCTGCGCATCCACAACGGACACGACGGGGGTCAGGCGGCCACTGATCAGGACGACCCCCTGGGCAAGCTCTACTTCGATGATCTCGAACTGGTGGTGCCCGGCGGCTGGACCCTCTTCCAGGCCTATCCCACCCCCAGCACCGGGACACCTTACGCGGTGGCAGGCAGCAAAATCTGGCCCATCGTGGCGCCCATCGGAGGAGGCAAACTGCACATGCTTCCGCGCCAGGCCATGTTTCACCGACGCTTCGTCCTGTGCCGAGTGGGCAGCGAGGCCAGGGCCTCATCAACCCTCTTCGAGGAGGGCCTCGGCTTCTGCTCCTCAGGGCTGGGCACCGAGGGTGTCGAACGGCTCTCGTGGTGGAACCAGCTCACGCCGCGCTACTACCCCCAAAATGTGCGCCTGCCCGACTTTTCCTATCAAGAGAGCCGGACCACATCACGAACCCATCTGAAGGACCGCTTCGAGGCGACCCGCGAGGCCATCACGAGCGGCATCTATGTACCCAATGAGACCATCTGGCCCATCGTCTACCCCGCCATGGGTTGGGCGCATCCCTGGGGCCCCAAACCCGGGGGCATGCACGGCGGCGCCGAGATCAATTTCTGGGACGGCTTCAAGACCGCCTGGTCCGCCTCGAACGAGGGCTACAGGCGCTTTCAGATCAACCACCGCATGGTCACGGAACGCCACCCCACCGCACTCTACGATTTCCACGGCGACGCCCACAAGCTCGAGGCGTGGGTGCAGCCCGGCCAGAACGGCGACTATCTGCCGGTCTACCTGTTCATGATCCCCTGGCTGTCCCTCGGAGACCCCTTCGGTTTCGGCAACACGCCCAGTTTTCAACGCAATGCGGTCGCCGCCCAAGGCCGCCAACCGGATTACGAAGGCAACCTCGCGGGCTTCCAGCACATCGACTCCGAGCATCTGATCCGGGCCACACGCTCGGCCAAGGTGCTCACCTGGCTCGGCAACGACGCCATCTCCAAAGACGACCTGCGTTTGCAGGCTGAAATCAGCCGCAGTTCCTTCTCGTTCTTCAAGCAGAGCGAAGCGGGGGCCGTGATCTCAACAGGTGCTGCGCGCATCGTCCAGCACATCGAGGAGTTCGGCGCGGGCGATGGCATCCCCATGGACCGCGGCCCGGGCTGGCTGATCGACACCGCGGCCACGGCTTACGCCATCGAGAGCCCCGCCTGGAGGGCCAAGATGCGGCCCTGGTTCGAGAAGGTCGTGGCCCTCGTGGAGGACGGCCAGTCTGATTGCATGGGAGCCATCATGTCGGTCCCCAAAACCGCCCACTTCAATGGGGAGTACCGCGTCTTGCAATCGATCAGCGAGGCCATCTTGCAGAACGCTCTTTGGAGCGTGCGCAGCACGGTCTTCGAGGGCGCCTCGCCCACGCTCGAAGCGCGTCTGGCCAATATCCTCACAAAATCCACCGGCGCCATGATCGGCCCGCTGGGCTGGAACACCGGCGAGGGCCAGCCCAACTTCTACACGGCCCTGGGGCCCTTCGACCAGAACCTGCCCGCCTTCTGTAACTTCGTGCCCTCCGGCGGCACCGAGCTCACCGATTCGGTCCAGACCTGGAGCGGCTTCTACTGGGGCTATCTGATCACCCGCGACCCTTTCTATCTCTACCGCGCCACCCAAATGGCCCAGGCGGCAGGGACCCTGCTCTATCCGGGCAGCCTGACCTCGCGAGGCGTGGGCATGGACCCCCATGGCGGCGACCTCGAAAACCGCATCGCCATCCTGTCTCTGATCCAGGATCTGAGCCTCGACGGCTGATTCGGCGAGCACCGGGGGCTTGATCGGTGCGCGCCCAGGGGGGAACCTCTGGCCCGTGAGTTATCGAACCCTACTGGCCTGGAGCACCTTGGCTGTGCTGTTGGGTGCCTGCACGCCCGGCGACGAGCGGCCCCGCCGGGGACGGGGGGTGCTGGTGATCGCCATGGACTCCTTGCGGGTGGATCACTTTGGAGCCGCGGGCTACGACCGCAACACCACCCCCACCATCGATGGCCTGCTCGAGGAAGGGGTCTGGTTCAGCCAGGCCTTCAGCGCCGCGCCGGGGATCATCCCGGCCCATGTTGCCCTGCTCACCGGCTGCGACCCCCAGATCGCACGGCAGCCCCTGCCCTCGGACTTTGGCTTTGCTTCGCTCAGCAAACTCTGGCGTGTGCCCCAGGCGGCGCCGTCTCTGGCGGCGGAATTCTTGGCGGAGGGTTTTCGCACGGCGGCCTTCATGGACCACGCCTGGCTGGCTCCGCACTACGGTTTCTCCCGGGGCTTCGAATCGTTCCAGGCCTTCAGCGGCGGCACGCCCCTTGACGAACACGACCTCGGCGCCGGAGGCATCGGCCGCAGTTTCTACCACTGGCTCAATTCCCTCGAGAAGGACGCCGACTGGTTCGCCTACCTGACGGTCAATGACCTCGAACGCAGCATCCGGGTAGCCAACCCAGCTTGGGACAGCTTCTTCGAAGCGCGCGCGGAACTCGACCAGATCCCGCCAGTGGTGCGGGCCACCCATGCATTTTTTGCCCTGGCCGATGGCCTGGGTGCCATGCCCGGACTCTCGGTGGGCGAGTACGAGGCTCGCTACGACGGTTCCTTGCGGCAACTGGACTCCAAGCTTAAACGACTCCTGGCTCAACTCGAAGCCCAGGGCAAGCGCCGCCAAACCACCGTCTGCTTGATCGGAACCTTCGGCATTGGCTTTGGCGAAGCGGGACTGTACCTCGACCACGGCACCCTCGAGAATGTGGACCTGCATGTGCCCTGGATTCTGCTGCCGGCCGAGGGACTGGACATCAGCCGCGGCCTGCGCTCGCCACATCTTGCGAGTTCCCTGGACCTCATGCCCACTCTGCTCGAGTTGTACGGCATCGAGGTTCCCGCTGGAGTCCACGGCGTATCCCAGATTCCAGCATTGCGGAAAGATGGCGCGGCGGTGCGCGAGTTCGCCTATTCCGCGGGCGGCCTCTCCCAGGGCTTCGCGGTCCACGACGGGCGCTACAGTTTTTCCTCCACCCTGCCCGCCACCCGGGGCGATGGCGCACTCAAGGCCTCATGGTACGGAGTCCCCGAGATCACCTCGCAACGCAGACGCATGACCCTGGTGGATCGCCAGCCCGCCGATCCCGGCGCGCCCCTCTCGCCCGGTATCAGTACGGCGCTTTTGGCGAGGGGCGAGGACTGGTACACCTGGATCCAGCACGCCCGCGACGCCTTGCACAATCCCGAGTGGCTCGACCCGCCCCTGAGCGCTTCGGAGTGGACCGAGCTGCGCGCCCGGGACCTCGTGCCCCCAGGCTTGGGCCCCCTTGACTGACCTCTATCGAATCGCCGCCGCTCAGGAGCCGAAGGAGATCCCCTGGGCCAGGGGCAGTTCGTCGGAGTAGTTGATCGTGTTGGTCTGACGCCGCATGTAGGCCTTCCAGGAGTCGGAGCCCGACTCGCGACCACCACCGGTTTCCTTCTCGCCGCCAAAGGCGCCGCCTATCTCCGCTCCCGAGGTTCCGATGTTCACATTCGCGATACCGCAGTCCGAACCCGTGGCCGTCAGGAAGCGCTCGGCCGAACGCATATTCATGGTGAAGATGGCCGACGAGAGTCCCTGGGGAACATCGTTGTGTTTTTGGATGGCCTCTTCGAGATCCTTGACGGGAATGATGTAGAGCACCGGCGCGAAGGTCTCGTCCTGGACGATCTGCCAGTGGTTCTCGGCCCGGATGACCGTGGGCTGGACGAAGTTTCCGCCGGCGAGGGCGCCCTCCATCTCTTGCCGGCCGCCGCCGCAAAGGACCTCGCCGCCGGCTTGCTTGGCGCGCTCGATGGCCTCCAGCATTTGATCCACGGCGGAACTATCGATCAGGGGACCGCAGAGCGCGGACTCGTCCATGGGATCGCCTACCTTGATGTCGCCGTAGGCCCGCACCAAACGATCGATGAACTCCTCGGCCACGCTCTCCTGCACGAGAATCCGGCGGGTCGAGGTGCAACGCTGACCGGCGGTGCCCACGGCGCCGAAGAGCGTCGCGTGCAGGGCCATGTCGATGTCGGCGTCCTCAAGCACCACGATGGCGTTGTTGCCGCCCAGCTCCAGGATCGTGCTGCCGAAGCGCTCGGCCACCTGGGAACCCACGCGACGGCCCACGGCGGTGGAACCGGTGAAAGAAATCAGGGGCATGCGTGGCTCCTCGAGCATTTTCTGCCCCACGCTGCGGCCCGAGCCAATGCAGACCGCAGCCAAGGCGCCCAGGCCCTCGGCCTCGAGCACCGGGCGCACGGCGTTGACGATGCCGATGGCGCACAGGGGCACCGCACTGGCCGGCTTCCAGACGCAAGAGTCGCCGCAAACCCAGGCCAACATGGAGTTCCAACCCCAAACAGCCATGGGGAAGTTAAAGGCCGTGATGACCCCCACCACGCCCAAGGGGTGCCACTGCTCGCGCATGGCGTGACCGGGGCGTTCGGAGTGCATGGACAGGCCATACAACATGCGCGACTGCCCCACGGCGAAGTCGGCGATGTCGATCACCTCCTGCACTTCACCCCAGCCTTCCTGGAGCGACTTGCCCATCTCCAGGGTGATCAAGCGACCGAGGCTATCCTTGTGCTCGCGGATCGCCTCGCCGCACTTGCGCACCAGCTCGCCTCTCAGCGGCGCGGGCATCTGGCGCAGCTTGAAGAAGGCCGCCTCGGCAGCGGAGACGCAGCTCTCGTACTCGGCCTCGGTGGCCTGGCGCACCTTGGCGATGAGCTCGCCCGTGGAGGGATTGAAAGTCTCGAGCAGCTCACCCGTGGTCTCTATCCATTCGCCGTTGTAGGCGCCCGAGTTGACTTCTTCGATACCGAGTTGCTTCAGAAAATCCATGGCGAAAAGCGGCCGAATGCGGCACGGGGAAAAGGGGCGCGGAAAAGTGGGGCGGTAGGGAGGTTTTTCGGCGAGCAGGATAACGCCTGGAGCGGGAGGGGACCAGCGTCAGGCCCTGCCCAGGTCTCCAGAAAGCCCTGCCTCGGTCTCCAGAGAACCCTGGCGCGGTCTCCAGAAAACCCAACCCCGGACCGAAGAAAACTTTTCCTCCATACCCGGCTCCTGCATGGGCGAAGAAAAGACCGAGGCTCGCCGCCCTCTGACTGGCCACAGCACGATCCACAGCACGAAGCAGGGCAACATCCATGCAGCAAAACCTGAACGACACAGCCTTCTGGAATGGCATCCCGAGGCTCCTGCCGGTCCCCGGTCGGCGGGCCTGGTTGACTGTACTCGCGGGGGACGAAGTGGGCCGTGTCTACTCCCTCGATGAAGGCCTGAGCTGCCTGGGACGCTGCCTGGATTCGGACCTGGTATGCTGCGACCCGCAGGTCTCGCGACAGCACATCGAGTTTCGCATCAGCCCCGACGGCAGAGCCGAACTGCGCGACACCGGCAGCACCAACGGCACCCGGGTGAGCGCGCAAGAAGTGACCGGCGAATGGCACGAACTCCACGACGGTTCCAAGATCGAGGTGGGCGGCACCCTGGTCCTGCGTTTTTCGTTCCGTGACCTGGCCGACGAACGCTTCGAGCGCGAGCTCTACGAGGCCTTGACTCGCGACGCTCTCACCGGCGTCTACAACAAGCGCTACTTCGAACTGCGCTTTGAACAAGAATTCCGCCACGCAAAGCGTCACCACCAGACCCTGGGGCTGGTGGTGATCGACCTCGATGATTTCAAGGCTGTCAATGACGACTGGGGGCACGCCGCGGGCGACCACGCTCTGCGCTCTCTGGCCCAACTCCTCGACCAGCACCTGCGCGATGACGAGTTGATCGCACGCTACGGGGGCGAGGAGTTCGTGCTGCTCCTGCGCGAAAGCAGCCACCTTGAGGCGCTCATGTGCGCAGAACGCCTACGACGCCTGATTGTCTCGGCCGACTTCTCGTGGAAGGGCCACGAGCTCTGCCTGACCGCGTCCTTCGGGGTCGCAACCACCGAGGGCCAAACCTACGAGTCCATGCAGAAGCTCTTCATCGATGCTGATGAAGAGCTCTACCGCGCCAAGCACGCCGGCAAGAATCAAGTCTCGGGGCGCAAGCCCGCCGCCTGAGCGCGGAGCTCAGCCGTACATGCAGGCGATCTCGTTGAAGCGCTCGCGCATGTCGTAGCAGAGGGTTTCAAAATCTCGCCGCGCCAGGCCCAAGCGTATCTTGGAAGCCGCCAGCTCGGCGCTGTCCGCGGGCAGGCTGTCACATGCTCCAGAGACGAAGTGCGCCACCAAGTTGGAGAGGTGCACCGCATGGGCAATGGGCGTTTCGCGGGCGCTTGAGAAAGCCTCTGCCGGCGAGTGGTGGTAGCTGATGCCCTCGACGATGATGGGCGGCAGGTTCCACTGTTGAGCGATCAAACCGCCCAACTCGGCGTGATGCACGCCCAGGATCTCGATTTCGGCGCGCTGTTCGGAGAGCCCACCCACCTCGCGGGCCGAGCGGATGTAATTCAAGAGAGCCGGGTCGAGGCTCTGGGCCAGGACCAACTTGCCGATGTCGTGCAAGAGGGCCGCCGTGGAAGTCTCCAGGGGGATGCGCCGCTGGGTGAAGCCCGAGAGGCCCTCGGCCACGATGGCGCAGGCCACCGAGTGGTCCCACAACTGGCCTTCATCGAGACCGTACTCGGGCACAGCCTGCTGCGTGCGACGGCGTACACCTGCCCCGATGGCCAGGGTCAAGACCTGTCCAGCACCCAAGCGGATGACAGCCTGGTCCACAGTCACAACGGGATCGCGAGCACCGCTGGTGACGGAGTTGGCCACGGAGAGGAGCTTGCCGGTCAAACTCTGGTCGAGGCTCACCACGGGCATCACATCCTCGAGGTCCCAGTCGGGCTGGGAGAGGATCGATGCCAGGCTGGCCGCGCTGGCCGGCAGGGGCTCGAGGGTATTGGCGCGCTCGATGAGTTGGTCGAGGTCGATGGGCTGAAATAAGGGCATATCGAATAAGGCAAGGTGTCTCTTGCTTCTACTGAATCGACCGTTGAGCCCCGGAGGTTTTGGACTTCCTGATCCGAGTCGGCCCGGACCTCGAACCTGACCCTCAAAAATCGCCCCCATGTGGGCACCTCTCACCAGGGCCAGTCCGGACTCCGGTAGCACTTCAAAATATGGTAGGAAACAGGGCGAGCCCGGGCCTCACCATCGTCTCACCCCTAATTCCATGAAGATCTGCCTCTGCTTCGGCGGTCCCTCCGACGAGCGCAACATCTCCGCCGGTTCCCTCAAGCCCTGGCTCAGCTGGCTGGCGGCGGCGCCGGAGGTAGCCCTCGAGGTGCTCTATTTCGACCGCCACAGCCAGGCTTGGCGCCTGCCAGAGAAGTACCGGCACACCAACACCTGCGAGGATTTCGAGAGCCAACTCGCAGCCGAGGCCAAGCTCACCGACGAGGGCCTTGACGAGTTTCTTCGCCAGCAAGATGTGGTGGTGCCCCTGATCCACGGTGCCTTCGGCGAGGATGGCGAATTGCAACAACGCCTCGAACGCTTGGGGCTGGCCTACACCTTCAGCGCCCCCGCTGCTCTGGCCCTGACCATGGACAAGGCCGCCTGCTACGGCGCGCTCGAGGCCGTGGGTCTCCCTGTGCCGGAGCACTTCGTCTTCAGCCGCGAGGAATGGCAGGCCGATCCCCAAGAGATTCTGGCGCGGGCCCGGGACCTCGAATCCCTGAACCATCCGGCAGGGCCGCCGGAGGCTCCCAGCCTGGCGATCAAGCCCGTGCAGGGCGGCTCCTCCCTGGGTGTTAGCCTCGCGACCAGCCGCGGCAGCGATTTTGGAGAAGCCGTGGCTTCAGCCCTCGAACACGACCAAGCCGTTCTTTGCGAGCGACGCCTCGAGGGCACCGAGTTCTCGGTGATCGTGCTCGAAACCGACCGAGGACCCGTGGCCCTGGTGCCCACCGAGGTCGAAAAACAGGGTACCCTCTTCGACACCCGTTCGAAGTACCTGCACGGCGAGGGCGCGCGCTTGCACACACCCCTCGGCGATGAAGGCGCCCTCAAGAACCTACGCACCGCGGCCCTCGCTGCCTGGCGTGCCACGGGACTGCGCGACATGGCGCGCATCGATGGTTTTCTGGAACCCACGGGAAGGATCTGGGTGACCGACATCAACTCCATCAGCGGCATGGGGTTCTCCAGCTTTGGATTCCTGCAAACGGCCATGTGCGGCTTTTCCCACGGCGACCTGATCGGGCACCTCTTGGGGCGGACGGCCCAACGCGCGGGGCTCGCGCCCCTTCACACCCTGCCGGGGACGCGGGGCCCGGGGAATCCGGAAGAAATCCGCGGGCGCGTGGTCGTGATCCTCGGAGGTCCCACCAGCGAACGCCAGGTCTCCCGCCAGAGCGGCATCTTCGTGGGCCTATCGCTGCTCTCCCTGGGCTATTGCGTGCGCTTTGTGTTGATGGACAGCGATTGCCACTTCACCGAGATCGGGCTCTTTTACAGCCTGCACCATGATGTGGAGGAAATCCGCACCCTGGTAGAAGCTCCCGCACGGCGGATGCGCATCGAAGCGCTCGCCAGGGAAATCGGGGCCGAGCTGGGCCTCGACCCCCTGCGCGCCTGTGCGCATTTGACCGTGGGGCCGAGGAGTTCCCTGGCAGAAGTCGTGCAGGAGGCCGACTTCGTCTTTCTGGCCCTGCACGGAGGTCCCGGCGAGGACGGTCGCTTGCAGACCGCCTTGGAGGCCCTGCAAAAGCCCTACAACGGCTGCGGGCCCGAGGCCTCGCGACTCTCCAGCGACAAGCGCCTGGCCGTGGAGCGCGTGGCCAACCTGCGTCTCGAGGGCATCGCCACGCCGCGCCAACGGGAGGTCACCCTCTTCGAATTGGCCGCTTGGCGCAAACAGGGAAACTGGCGCACGCGCTATCTGTCCCTGCGCGAGGAGTTGGGAGCCGACGCCCTGGTGGGCAAGCCCGCCTCTGACGGCTGCTCCACCGGGGTCAAGCTGCTCACCGACGAGCACCAGCTTGAGGCCTTCGTCGACGCCATCGTGAAGCTGATGCCAGAGTTGCCCGCGGGAACTCTGGGACCCAACTCGCGGGTCTTGAAATTTCCCCTGCCCAGCCCCGATCGCTGGCTCTTCGAGCGCGCCCTCTGCGACTTGGGAGCCGAGCCCCTGCCGGCGGGCGACCTGAACGCGGCGCACCTCCACGACTGGTTGGCGGCGCAACGCTTTTTGGAGCTGACCTGCGCAGTGATCGAGGATCCCCAGAGCCGCAAAATGCGCGTAGCCACACCTAGCTTGGCCCTGGCCAGGGCAGGCGAACTCTCCCTCGAAGAAAAGTTCCAACAGGGCGTGGGCACTAACCTCGAACTCGACGCATTCTTGGGCCCCGTGCGCGTGCGCACGATCCAAAAGCGCGTGGCCAGCCTGTCTGCGGCCCTGGGCCTCGAAGGCTATGGGCGCATCGATTGCTTCTACGACACCCGCGAGGACCTGATCTACCTGCTCGAGTGCAACACCCTCTGCGGCCTGACCGAGGCCACGGTGTTCTACTCCCAGGTGGCCTCCAGCTTTGGACTTTCCCCTCCCGAGGCCCTCGAATGGATCCTGTGCGCTGGGCGGCAGCGTAACCTGGATCAGGCTGCGTCGGCCAGCTCTGGCATACGCACGGCGATTACTTCCATGCAAGCTCGGTAGCGTTCCGAAACCGCGTACTCGCAGGGCTCGAAGCCGTTATTGCGCAAGAGCCAGTACAGGTGCTCACGGCTGAAATTGTGGTAGTGCTCGAGCTCGGCCCAGTAGGGGTTGGTGCCGTCGCGATCGAGGGCCTTCCAGGTGAAGGTGTCCACATTGGGCATCGAGACAAACAGCAGGCCGCCGACATCCATGCGCTTCCAGGCTTCGGTGAGGAGCTCTGCGGGGAAGGGCACATGCTCGAGGACATCCGCCAAGGAGATCACATCGAATAGCTCGGTCGCGTTCAAGGAGCCGAGCTCCTCCTGGCGCACATCGTAGCCGTATTCGCGAAGGGCTTCGGCGGCGGCGGCGCGCACCTCCAGGCCCACCGCCTCGTAACCAAACTCCTCGGCAGCGGCGAGCAGGGCACCATTTCCCACACCCACATCCAGCCATAGGCCACCTAGAACGCCGCGTACATGGCTCACGCGGCTCACGATGCGTGAGGCCACGGGACGCTGGGCGTCGGTTTCGGGCCCCGCCAGTTGAGCTGGATTCGAGCGCGAGAGCAGGTTTTTGAAAGCCGCCTCGTCGAAATAGCCCGAGGTGAAGATGTGGCCACAGCCCTCGCATCCACGCCATTGGATCGTGCTCCCCAGTTCAGGCCGATAGAGCGGGTGGCTGGTGCAGTCGTCAGTGCGCAAATCGACGAGCTGGGCACCTTCGCAGAGCGGGCAATGGGTGTAGGGCACGCGCGCGCGGCGCTGGTCGGTCAGTTTGATCTTCATCGCGTTCTGTTGTGGGGCTGCTGCGGCGATAGAATTCCGCCGCAGGAAACTCTCGACCACAACGGGGCGCGACTGAAGGACTGACCGAGCTCGGCTCCCGCTCCTGAGAATCGGGAGCTCGGCTTGCTCCTGCCTGCATATCCCCGTAGAACGGGGCCTCTGGAGTACAGGTTGCCGAAAGCCCCACCCGGCCCAAGCTCCCGGACCCCCGCCCCTCCCCATCTGCCCCGCCGCACCCTTGAACATCTTCTGCCGCATCTTCGGACACACCTGGATCCACGCCGTGGACGAGCCCAAAATCGCCTGGAACGCAGGCAAGGACCAGGTCGAGCTGCACGCCTCGTTCGAGGGCCAAACGCAGTTCTTCGAGGAGTGCGTGCGTTGCAGGGAGCGCCGGCCCTGGAAGCAGAGCGGCAAACTGAAGACCGCCGGGGATGGATCCCCGCCGGCAATCAGCCCTCCTTAGGGGCCTGGAGACTGGTTTCAGGCAGAAACCGGCCGCACCCCCGATCGAGGGGTCACGCACAGAGCGCCGATGGCCGATAAGATGTCTGCTGCAGGCCCTCACGGGGCCGCCGCTGATCCATGGAGTACATCAATACATTCCTGTTCAAGATCCTGGTCATCTTCCTGGCCACGCCCCTGTGGTGGCCCATCGCGAAGGCACTCTGGGAGGAACTGAACGAGGGTCTGGCCGACGACGGCGGCCTCCTGGGACGGGTACCCAGCGTGCATGAGCAAGCGAAGATCGAGGAACGCCAATTGCGGGAAGAAGATCGCCTGGTCCACGAGACGTGGCTGACGCCCGATGAGCGCCGAATGGGGCGCAGACTCTTGGGCGCAACAAACAGACATCGTATGGGAAGCGATGTTCCCGGGGACGCAAGTCACCCCCAGTGGCGCAAGGCCGGATTCCGCTAGCAGGCTCTCTGCGAGAGGCGGATTCCGCTTTCATGCCCTCTTTCTTGGGGCCGGGGGCGGGGGCTTCCGTTCTATAATCCCCCATAGCGCGGATTATGGCGTATCCTTGAGTCTCAGCGCGTTGTGCAGCTGCTACGCGATTAGCACGACTGCGGTCTCCCCACCGCTCCCAGACCCGTCCCCTTCTCGACCCGCTTCGAGCCCATCCCCAGGCCGTGCGGGCAAGCGATAGCCCTATGAACCAAGCTAGTTTCCCGTCTCCCCGCCAGATTCTCGCTGGCCTGCTCCTGATCACGATCCCGAGCCTCGCTGGAGCCCAGTCCCCTGCCCACGACAACTTCAAGGGTCGCTGGATGAACTATGAAGTGGGCACCATGGATGCCTTCGCCTTCGATCCCGGAACAGGGGATGTGTACTCATTCAACCAGCCCGGAGCGCGGGTCTTTCTGGCACCTGGCGGAGTGCCGGATTTGCAGAGCCAAGTCCCCGTGGGGCCGGGCACAGCATCCATCGCCTTCCGACCGGAAAGCCATGAACTCTGGGTGGTCGACCGCGTCACCTCCACCATCGCCGTGATTCAAACGCTCACGGGCCAGGTGATCGAGGTCATCCAGGTGGGAGCCGAACCGCACATGGTCGTCTTCACGGCGAGCGGCGAGCAGGCCTTCGTCACCTGCGCTGCGGCGGGCCAAGTGGATGTGATCGACACATTCATGTACGCCGTCAAAAAGAGCATCCCCATCCCCGCCCGAGCACCGCGGGGTCTAGCCATCGTGGGCGACAGCGTTTTTGTGACACCCCTCCTGTCGGGAAACGGCAGCGTGCCCCGGGGCAATCCAACCAATGGACGCACCGACGACATCGTCGACATCGATGTTCCCGGGCCGGCCTCGGGCACCCGCAAACTGCCCGATCACGACCTGTATGTGATTCGCGTCAGGGCTCTGGCCGAGGACGCCCACCTCGACAAAGATGCCACAGTCTCGGGTCTAGGCACCGTGCTCTACAATGTGCGCCAGCGTCCCGGCACTGCCGAGCTTTGGGTTCCGCACACTGAAGCCTTGAATGTCCCCTTCAAGGGGGAGAAGAGCTATATCGACGGGCAGGTGACCCGGAACCGCATCGCGGTGATCGACACAACCCAACTCGGCGCGAGCAGCGCGGTCACGATGATCGATCTCGATGCCCTGATCCCCGTGGACCTGCGTTGCTCCACGCCCACCGATGTGGCCTTCACGAGCGACGGCGCCCTGGCCTTTGTAAGCGGTTACGGCTCGGACACCATCGCCGTTCTCAGCCCCCGCGGCGGCCAGGCCACCTGGCTGGGCTCGATTCGACTGACGCCCGCAGAGGACTACCCCGACGGAGTCGGTCCCCGTTCGCTAACCCTGTCTGCCGATGACTCCGTGCTCATGGTGCACAACAAGGGCACCAACAGCATGACCCGCATCGTCCTGGACCAACTGCCCACGACGCCCGGCTTCGCCCACAGCACAACGCCTGCCTCCACCAAGCCCCTCGGTTGGGACCCGGCACCGGTGGACATCAACCAGGGCCGCATCCACTTCAACCGCACCCAAAACTCGGCCTCCAACACCACATCCTGCATGACCTGTCATGTGGACGGCGATGTGGATGGAATCGCCTGGGACCTCAGCGGCTACATCGACCCCGAAGGACTGGCCTCCACAACCCTGGCTTTCCCGGTGGACAACAAGGGCCCCCTGGTGACCCAGAGCGTGCGACGCCTGAAAGAAGTTGGCCCATACCACTGGCGTGGTGAGAAAAAGAAGCTGAAGCAGTTCAACGGCACCTTCATCGACCTCATGGAACGCACCGAAGGTGGTGCACTCAAGCACCTCTCCGGTGCCTTCTTCTATGTCGTGCAATACATGGAACACCTGGCTCTGGCGCACAATCCCAGGCAAGCGGCCGACCGCTCGCTAACTGCGATCCAGGCTGCGGGATTCGACCTGTTCCAGAATCGCACAGTCCTGGGCAACCAGACCTGTACGGACTGCCACAGCCTGCCCCTCGGCACGGCAGGCGAGATTGTAGACAACCGCTCGGACGGGCTGGCGCCCACCGGCGTGGTGCCTTCCCTGCGCGGCGTGGCTGACAAGGCTTCCACCGAGCTCGTCATCGGTGGGGCCTATGGAACCCGCACGGAAGCCGGCATCGGCTACGGTCACGCAGGTGCCTACCCCAGCCTGGAGCGCTTCCTGATCGAGCACGCATCGGCAGTTGCGCCTGGCACGGTTCAGGACCTGACCCCGGATGAGGCCCACAAGCTGTCCGAGTTCCTGCGGGTCTTCGACACCGGCAGCGCGCCTGCGAGCGCCTGGCAATCAATCGCCCGACGCGCCAATCACCAGAGCTTCGTGGCCGCAGAGCTCGCCGCGCAAGAAGCCCAGGCTCAGCTCGGGTATTGTGACCTCATCTACCGCTACGGTCCCGTGGATTGGAACGGCCAGCAGATCTACATGAGCGGGATGTTCAATCCCCAAACCGGCAGGTACGCAAGCGCCGCCATGGGGCAGCCCTCCGTCAGCTCGGCGGACCTGATGGCCATTGCAGCCTCCGATCAGCCGGTGGTTTTCCTCGGCTTGCCGCCCTTCATGGGCTCGCCGGTTGCCCTCGACCGCGACAACGACAATGTCTATGACCTCGACGAGATTCTCTACGGTACCGACCCGGAGAACAACGATACGGACGACGATGGGTTCCACGACGGGTACGAACTCAGCTGGCAAATGAACCCCTTGGTGCCCAACACCTCCTCACCCGATCAGCGCTCACCCCAGCTCACGGGCCCGGTCCAGGTCATGTACACCACGACCAATACGGTCAAGCTCGAGTTTCACACTGACGAACCGGTGCGCTGCCTGTTGTCCTTCAACGGCGGCCCGCCCGTCCTGCGAGCGCCCCTCAAGCCCAAGCAGGATGTCGACTTCTCGCTCGTAGTGGGTGAGCTCAAATCCAACACGGTCTACGACTTTGAGCTGCACCTGACTGACCTCGCGGGCAATGTGACCCTGTCCCATGTCATCGTGCCCACCAAGGCCTACAGCCTGCCGAATCCCGCCCATGTGGTGAACCTCGACCTCTCGATCATCCAGGACGCCTCGGGCACGGGCCCCTCGGATTTTGCTGCGCGGGTCACGATGGAACTGAGTCCCGGCTCACCTGCGGTGGGCTACACGGTTCAAGTAGTCGCCTACTATTCGGCCTATGACGAGAGCCAGCAGATCAACCTCGGCACCTTCGTCGGCAACACCAACCGAGCCGGCCGCCATGGCTTCCGCATCGTCGTGCCCCAGAGCCTGCCCAGTGGCCTCGGCGAGGTCTACTTCGTGGTCGAGAAGGTCACGGCTCCCGTGGGCATGCCAATCTACGCCGAAGGCGACGACATCGAGATGTTCGCCTCAATCCCGTACTAGGAGCCGGGCATCGGCCTTCGGCCACGCAAGCGGCCCCCCGCGGACAACTGTCCGCGGGGGGCCGCTTGCGTGGCCGAAGGCCGATGCCCGGGCGGCTGGACCTAGTAGCGCACCCGCATGGTGCGGTTCACGCGGACATTCTGAACGCTCTTGTTGGTGCCATCGGGCCACTCGACGATCATCTCGTCGATGACATTGGCGGTGCCCAGGCCGAAGTGGGCCGAAAGCTCGCTCTGGGTCAGGTAGTGGCAGCCGCCGTCGATGGAACGCATCTGCCATTGGTTGCCAATGCGAATCCTGACCTTGGCACCAAAGCCATGAGGAGCCACGGGCGAACCTGCGGGTACCTGCAGGAAGACCCGCAGCCAGTTGTTCTGGGTGACGGTGTCGTTGCGGAACAGGCGCATGTTTTGGACCTCGTAGGCCGTGAACAGGAAGTCCAGGTCACCATCGTTGTCGTAGTCGATGCGCAAGAGCCCCAAACCGTTCTTGGCGTAGTTCAAGGCACACTGCGAGGCCATCTCCGTGAAGGTGTAATCGCCGTTGTTGTGCCAGACACAGGCGGGCTTGTCGGAGAAGGAGTTGGACCAGCCATTGGTCTCGACCAAGTCGAGCCAGCCGTCGAGATCAAGGTCGCCAAAGACTGCGCTCCATCCCCAGTAGCCTTGCTCGGTTCCCGACTCCCGGGCTCCTTCACGGTACAGGTTGCCGCCCTGGTTGATGTAGAGCTTGTTGCCTGAGTTGACCCCGGTGTAGATCGAGGTCACATACCAGTCCAGGTCCCCGTCATTGTCCACATCGCCGACATCCTGGCCCATGCCGTTGGTCTCCTGGCTGGTGCCCGCGGAGACCGAAAGATCCGAGAAGGTCCCGTCGGTGTTGTTGTGGAAGTAGCGACTGCTCATGAAGTCAGCCGCAACCAGGAGTTCGGGGTAGCGGTCGCCATCCATGTCCACGAAGCGCGGCGCAAAGCCGTTCAGCCCCGAGGGCGAGATGCCCGCCGCCAGGGTCGTGTCCTGAAAAAGGCCGCCCCCCAGGTTGTGGAACAGTCGATTGCCAGCGCTGGGCGCGGGATTCCAGATCCAGCCGGTGACGAACAGATCGAGCTGGCCATCGAGGTCGTAGTCTCCGAATGCCGCACCGAAGCCGTCGGGGATTGTGGGACTGGACTGGTTCACGCCAGCTGCGAGGGCCACCTCGGTGAAACGCACGCCGCCTTCGTTGTGATAGAGCTTGTGTTCGCCAGGAGTCATCATGGTGCCCACGCTGGTGATGAACACATCGAGCCAACCATCACCATCGTAATCGCCGACGCATACGCCCCGTCCGTCGTGCTGGGCCTGGACGCCCCACGCCGCAGCCTGGTCCTCAAAGGTTCCGTTGCGCTTGTTGATGAACAAGCGATCCGGCCGCGCCAGGTTGCCGATCACGAACAGGTCCTGCCAGCCATCGCGGTTGAAGTCCCCCGCCGCGGCTCCACCTCCAGCCATGGAGTAGACCCCCACCGCAGGTGCCAGGTTGGGCAAGAGCCCGGAGGCCAGGGTCTGATCGGTGAATTGAATCTGCGCCAGGGCGCTCGAACTGATTGCAGTCAGAGCGAAGAAGGGGATCAACAGTCGCATGGGGGACCTCTGAAGTTGTCTTGTTTCGAGGGAGGCTAGCTGAATAGAAAAAGGCCTCCGGAGCGGGGCCGCGAGTCGATGCTCCGAGCCTTGGGCCCCACTTTAAGTGTATGCCCGAAGTGATGATTCTTGGGAAAAACTCGACGCAAGAGCTCAGAATAGGTGCCGTGGCAATGAGAATCGATCGCACAAGGGCCATCCCAACCCTGGCGGACCGCTCTCAGGGGTAGTAGGTGACCTCGAGCCCGTCGCTCAATCCCACGCCGAAGGGATCGCCCGAGTCCGCGTACCAGGCCTGGTAGTAGAAGGTCGAGCCCACCATGGATGCGTCGATAGCCGGCGCCAGGAACGCGGAGCCGAACCAATCCAAGGGCAGTAGATGGCTGCGGGCGAAGGGTGGCCGCATCAAGATCTCGCCGCCCATGAACGGTGTGCTGCCCGCCTGGGTGGACCAGAACATGAAGGCGTAGCTGAACGCGATGCCGCCGTCCAGGTAGATCATGAAGTCGCCACCGGAGAGGCTAGGGAAACCGCCATACCCCAGCACGGCCCACCACGAGAGAGAATTGATCTTGGCTGCGCCGAAATTGTACGGGTGGCGCGCAAAGTCCATGCGCGTGACAAAGCCGTCAAACAGGTAGGAAAGGTCGTAGCTAACGCTGTACGAGCCAAATGTCGTGGGGTAGTTGAAGGAGTTCGTGGTCCCCGCCACGGCCACTCCACCCGCCCCATCGAGGGCCACAGCTCGGGCTGCATCGTCGTCCACACCCCCGAGGTAGGTCCCGTATTCCAGACTGCCCGAAGGCTCAAGGCGAACCACGAAGACATCGGCAAGCTGGGCTCCCTGGGGGCTGTTGAACGAACGGTCAAGGGCCCCGAGTGTCGTGGGGAAGTCGCCCGAGCGCGTCTCGCCCACCACCACCACGCGGCCGGCTGAGTCCACCGCGATGTCCAGAGCACGGTCGCGGTAGGCGCCGGCCAGGTAGGTCCCGTGGACCAGGCTGCTGCCGTCTCCCGAGAGCCGCGCCACGAAGCCGTCCCCGAGGCCCTGATAGTTGGGCTCGAGGGCGCCCGCGGATGTGGGTAAATCGGCCGAGTCGCTGGTGCCGGCGAGCCACAAATCGCCGCCGGGGGCCAGAGCCATAGCCTCGATGCTATCCCCCGCCGAGCCTCCCAGAAAGGTCGAGAAGAGCATCCCCGAGGCATCTGCCGTGAGGCTGGCCACGAAGCCGTCCTCGCTGGCGCTGCCAGAATTGTGGGTCGTGTCGAAGGCACCCGCGGTGGTGGGAAAGTTGAAGGAACTGGCGAGTCCCGCGAGGTAGATCGTGCCCCCCGGCCCCAGGGCCAGGGCCTGGGCCATGTCGTTGCCCGAACCGCCGATATAGCTTGCAAAGCGCAGGGCGGAGAGGTCCGCCGTCCAACTCGCCACAAACCCATCGCGGCCGCCAGAGGCTGTGGGATCGAAAGCCGTGGCACTCACCGGCAAGGCCGTGGAGAGGGTCCAACCCACAACCACGGGCTCATGGCTGGGGGTCAACGCCAAATCCCTGGCCCGCTCCTCGCCAGCAGCGCCGTAGAAGGTGCTGGAGATGAGGGTCGCGCCGCTCGGACCGAGGCGCACGACGAAGACATCGCTGGCACCATTGGGCGTGGTATCGCTGGCGCCGGCCACGCTGGGAAAGTCCGGCGAGTCGCTGTCCCCCGCCATCCAGACCTGACCGGCGTTCGCCAGTTCCAAAGCCCTGCCAAAGTCAGCGCCGCTGCCGCCGAGGAGGGTCGAGAAGACCAGGGTCTTGCCGTCCGCCTTGAGCCGCGTGACAAAGGCATCGCGAGCCCCATTGGCCGTGCTGTCGATGGCCCCCATGGTCACAGGATACGGAGAGGACAGGGTCGAGCCGCAGATCACGCAGTCGCCGTTGAAGGCAAAGACCAGATCCTCGGGAATGTCCTCGTCGAAGCCGCCCACGAAAGTGGACCATTCGAGGCCGGGGTCGATGATGATCGTGGCATCCACTGGCGCGCCCTCGACCTCAAAGCTGAATTCGGCCTCCCCCAGCAGGACAAAGCGCGAGACCAAAGGGCGCGGCGCCTGGCCCGGTTTCACACTCCAGGCCACGGGAGGGCTCTGGCGCAGGTCGCCCAGGGAGGTTGCGATCACCAGGCCGCCCTCTGAAAGGCTCAGGCCCCAGCCACCTCGCACCCTAAAGCGCGCGTCCTCTAGCACCGCGCCAGGCTCAAGGTGCAGGTCGTACTCGAAGGCCCCGGCGCCCTTGCGGGCCACGAGGTCGATGCCCGGCCAAAGTCCGTGGTAGACGATGCGCTCAAAGGACGGGACCCCCGTATGCCAGGCATCGGGGTCCGCTCCGCGCAAGAAATTGTGCGCGCCGGGGAGCTGCTTCTCGCCGAGGATGGGTGCTCCACTGGCGCCCACGAATTCCAGGCTCAGCGCATGGCTGCGGCCCAGATCCTCGGCCCGCCGGGGGCCGAGATCGATCACGATGGCCTCGCGGGTAAACCAGGTGCGGGTCCCCGCCGCCAGGCGGCGGAAGGCCACCTGCTCAGGCCACTGGCCAGCGTTCTTGAGAAAACCGGCCTCCTGGGCGGCAACAGCACTCGCGAGGCCGAGGCAGGGCCAAATCCAGAAAGCCCGGCGGCAGAACGCCGCCAACCTTGATCCGCTTCGGTTCTGGGTTGGCTTCAATACAGTTCCTCACGAGGGGCCCCCTCTCCTGGGAACCCCGACGAGACCCCTAATGTAGACTGCTCAGGGCCGTTCGGGAAGACGCCTGGCCAGAGAAGGCCTGATGACCTTCGGAAGCCCCGCCCTGGGCCAGGGTCGGTGGGAAACACAATCGAGGACGCAGCCCCGACAAGCGGAATCGCGTCCTCGACAACTGAATAGGTGGTGACTCCGTGAGTCCCCTGATGTGCGGCTCCAGGTTTCGGGCCGCGCGCTCTCTCTCCCCTCCCTGGGGCAGGGACGGGTCCTCCGCCTCGAAACAACCACTCATCAGGATCCGCTTCCCCACGGGCGAGCAACCCCCGAATACGCCCAAAAACAGCTATTTTTGCTGCAACATTGGAAAGTAGGTCTTGGGATCTCGCGGATAGTGGGCCACCCAGTGGGCGCCGTATCAGGCAGGCCGACCATAAGCAACTTTCTATATTCCCGCAAGGGCCTTCTGTGAGAAGCCCAGGCTCTTCTATGAAAAACCAGTGCAACGGACTCCCAAAGGCGGTCAAGCCCGGCCACGGCCACGACCGAGAAAGAGGGCATGCCAGCACCACAGCTGGCCCCCCACCCCCAGTTAGAAACCAAAGAGATGGCCACCGACCGCTTGAACCTCATCCTCGAGGGCATCCAAAACCTCGATCCTTGGCCTCCTGTGGCTCTCAAGGTGCTGCAACTCTCCCGGCAACCCGAGATTTGCCCAAGCGATCTGATCCGCGTCATTCAGACCGACGCAAGCATCACGGCCCTGGTGCTCAAGCTCTGCAACTCGGCCTTTTACGGCTTTCAGCAGCGCATCGCCAGCCTGCCCGAAGCGGGCAACCTCCTGGGGGTGGAGGCCCTCTCGAATCTGGTGCTCACCACCTGCGTGCACGGCGCCTGCTCGGGCTCGGGCTCGCGAGGCAGCGCCCGCGGCCGACGGCTCTGGGAGCGCTCGGTGATGAACGCTCTGGCCGCCAGCCTCTTGGCAGGCATCGACGGCCAGGTCTCCCGTGACCGAGCTTACACCGCAGGCCTCTTGCAGAACATCGGACACACCCTGATCCACCACCACTGCGCCGATTTCCTGGTGGAGATCAATGCCCTGCGCAGGGAAGGCGCGGATCAGCTTTGCGCCGAAAAGGATGTGCTCGGGCTCAACCACGCCGAGATCGGAGCGCGCCTGGCGCGGCGCTGGGATCTGCCGGATGAACTCGTGGACGTGATTCTCCACCATCACCAGCCCGACCGAGCACAGGTAGACCCGCGCCTGGTGGCCGTGGCGCACATGGGCGAGCGGGTGACCTACGCCCTGGCCTTGGGCGAGGGACTCGGCGCTCTGGCCTATTCGTTCTCCGACGCCAAATTGGCCCTGCAAGGCATCGACCACGGTCGCTTCGAGCTCATCGAGAACAGCCTCATGGCAGAACTCCAGAAGGTCCAGCATTTGGTGACCGCGGCTTGACCTGAGAGCTCTCGAGGCCCCCGCACGCGGGTGCGGCAGGCCGGGCGATACCGTATGGTGCCGCCATGGCGAGCCGGGAAACCCCAACACACCACAGCCTGGCGGGGGTCTCGGCACTGCTCGCGGCGCTGGTGGCGCTGACCCTCCTGCCGGGGCTTGCCTACCTGGACTTTCACTACGAGGAGGCTCGGCGCGTGATTCCCGCCCGGGAAATGCTGGCCTCGGGCAACTTCAGCCTGCCAACCCTCTGGGGCCAGGTCTACCTCAACAAGCCCCCGGGGCATTTCTGGCTGCTGGCCTCCAGCTTTCAGCTCTTCGGCTTCTCGGAATTCGCCGCGCGGCTGCCCAGCGTGGTCGCGGTGCTGTGTACTTCGCTGGCTCTCGCCTGGGTGGCCGCACGACATTTGAGTCTGCGCGCGGGACTCTTCGCCGGCGCGCTGTTCGCGCTCTCCTTCGAGACTCTGAGCAAGGGGCGCTTGGCGGAGATCGAGGCTCACCTCGCCTGCCTGGTATTCCTGTCGGTGGCCCTCTGGTGGATGGGATAGGGCGGGCTCCTGGCTGGCCACTCTGGGCTCGGATGCCGCTCTTGAGGACGCCGGGAGCGCGGGCTTTCCACGCCGCCTGGAAGCCTGGGCCAAGGGCCTGGCCTGGTTTTCCCTCGCTGGCTGCCTCGTGATCTTGGTGGGCTTCTTCACCCCCATCGACGGAGTCAGCTTCAACTTGGTGGGACTGGCCCTCGGCGCGACCCTTGTGTTTTTTGCCCTCGGCGTGTTGCGCGGCAAGGACTCCGCCGCGCGGCTCTGCACAGCCTTCCTGGTCCTACCGCTTTTGATCGGCCAAATAGTGATCAGCCAAAGCGCAGAGGCCGCCGCACGGCGACACAATAACAAGCGCCCGGCGGCAGAGATCCAAGCAGCGTTGCCCCGGGGCGAGTCACTCACCGTGGGCTTCCGCGGAGCCTTCAATACCTTCGCATACCTGCGTGCCCCGGTGCACTACACGGACGACTGGCGCTCGCTGGAAAAGGAGGCCTGGTTGCTCTTGACCGACGAGCAGTTCGCCACCATCGGCGGGGCTGAGGATGGCGTTGCCTGGCAGTATGAGCAGATCCTGCGCGTCCGTTTGCGCAGGGGCGAGCGGGTGCTCCTGCGCATATGGCCCTGAGGGCGAGCCCCAGCTTCCCACGGGGCAGCGGCTGGGGTGGATGAGGGGAATCGAACCCCCGACCTCCAGAACCACAATCTGGCGCTCTAACCGACTGAGCTACATCCACCAACCACCGTACCGGAGAGCCTCCGGTGAGGGCGGGCAAGCTTCGTTGCCCGGCGCCGCGCTGTCAAGCATCAGCCGCCGAACAAGCGCGCGAGAAGGGAACGCCGGGGTCGCTCCCTGGCACTGGAGAGCAGCGCCACCTGGGAGCGTAGGCCGCCAAGCTCCTGGCCCATGGCCCCCAGCGCCACGAGTAAGCGGCTCTCGCGCTCGCGCTGCTGAACGAGTTTCGCCTCGAGCTTGTCCAGGCAGCAGCCCGCTCCGCGCTCCATCAAGCGGGCCAATTCGAGACTCTGGTCCCTGACCGCCGCGCGTTCCACGGCCTGCTGCAGGTCGGCCTCGAGGCCCGCCTGGCGTTCGATGTAGCGAAGCTCCTTGCGCCCCGGCCCCACCACCCGCGGTCGGAGTTCCACCACCGGCTGGCCCTCAGAGAGGGCCAAATCCCCGCGGCGATGCACATCGTGGGGTACGGCCTTGCCCGCCGAGGGGTTGGCGCCCAGCTTGGGCGTTGAGCTCGACTTGGCAGCAGAGGCCTGTGGGGCGTTGGTGCGAGTGGTCATCCAAGGGTCTTCATCGGCTGCCCCTGGCGATCTCTGGCCCTATCCATCGCGGCAACCTGCTGCGGGGCTGGATCTCACCCGCGCCGAACCCACCACGGAGAGCCGCCCTCGACTGGTCGCTGGGCGCCTTGGCGCGTATTCTAATACCCATGGCCCGACGCCCCGGAACGCGCTTTGATCGTCAGGTGCGCTTTGCGCCCCTGGGCGAGCGCGGCCAAGCCCTGCTCGAGAGTCGGCGCGTCTTGCTGGTGGGCTGCGGCGCCCTGGGCGGCATCCTGGCCCAGTCCCTGACCCGCGCTGGTGTGGGCCACCTGCGCCTCGTGGACCGCGACATCGTCGAGGAGACCAACCTGCCGCGGCAGGTGCTCTACGACGCAGAGCACGCGCGCACGAGCGCCCTCAAGGTCGAGGCCGCCCGCGAGACTCTCGCGCGCATCGGTGGGCCCACCGAACTCGAGCCGAGGGCCGTACACCTCGACGCCGACAACATCGACGACCTGGCTGAAGGCTGCGACTTGATCCTCGACGGCACCGACAACCTGAGCACGCGCTACCTCATCAACGACTACTGCATCGAGGAGCGTGTGCCCTGGATCTTTGGCGCCGTGGTGGCCGGCGGTGGTCTGGTGTTGCCGGTCCTGCCCGGCCGGGGCCCCTGCCTGCGCTGCGTATTCGACAGTCCGCCTCCCGCGGGTAGCCTGCCCACCTGCGACACCGCCGGCGTGATCCTGCCCGCGGTGGGTTTGGTGGCCTCCATGCAGGCGGGCCTGGCCCTACGCCTGCTTGCCAGGGACGAAGAAGACTCCGCCGACGAAGCCGGGCCGCCCCTTGAGCCGGCGCTCTTCGAACTCGACGCCTGGGACGGTGCCCTGCGGCGTTTGGCCTTGAGTCAGAGAGCGGATTGCGCTTGTTGCGTGCAGGGCAAATTCCCCTACCTGCACGAACCCCTGGCGCGACGAGCCACGATCCTGTGCGGGCGCAACGCCGTGCAAGTGCGCGGCAACGGCCAGTCCCCCGACCTCGACGGAGTCTGCGCGGGGCTCGAGGGGCTCGCCCGGGATGTGCGCCGGTCCGGTCCGCTGCTGCGCTTTAGTGTCGAGGACTACACCTTGACCGTATTTCCCGATGGGCGAGCTCTGATCGAGGGTACCGACGACATCGACCGAGCCCTGGCCCTCTACGACCGCTTCGTGGGCTCGTGAAACCGGCCCTGGTACTCCTCGCGGCCGGCGCGAGTCGGCGCCTGGGCGAGTGCAAGGCCCTGGTGGACCTGGCTGGCAGCACACCCCTCGAGCGGCTGCTCACAGCCGGCGCAGCTTGCGATGACGGCCCGGCCTTGGTGCTGACGGGAGCCGCACACGACGAACTGCGCGCCGCCCTCTCGGCACCGGTGGAGGTGCTGCGTAACGCGGCCTGGGAGGAAGGTCGCACGGGCAGCGTGCTGGCGGCTCACAAGGCCCGCCCGGGACGCGATTTGTGCCTGGCGCCGGTGGATGTGCCCCTGGTCCCTGGAAGAGTTTTCGAGCTCCTGGTGGCGCACTGGATGGCGGCTGGCCAGCCCCCCCGCGGCTGGCTGGCGCCCTGCTACCGAGGCCGCCACGGCCACCCGGTGGTGCTGGGCCGCGAGCTCCTGGGCGACCTCGAGGAGGCCCTGGCCCACGATCCTGAACTCAGCTTGCGAGATCTGCGCCAGATGGCGGATCCGCTCCTGAGCCTGGAGAGCGAGGCGCCCGAGATTCTGGACGACCTCGACCTGCCGACGGACCTGGCTCGCCTGCGCGCACGCTGCCAGTCCAGATGAGGCTCCATTCCGGGCGCCCTCCCGGTCGATAGAAGCGTTGGTACCACTTGGCAGCCCTAGCCATTCCTGAGCTGCAGACACCCAACGCACCCCTTCACATGAGTTTCCAAGGCGACGTGGGAGGCATTGGCCTCGCCGAACTTCTCCAGAGCCTTTCGCGCGGACGCCGCGAGGGGTTGCTGCGACTGCACACCAAGAGCGGCCTCGCCTGCAACCTGGGATTGGACTCGGGTGTGGTGGCCTTCCTGCCCGACACCGACGAAGACTCGGTGCGCTGGAAGGACCGCGCCCGCCAGGCCTGGATCGATGACCGGGATTCCTGCGAGGAAGCCCTACGCATGTCGGAGATCGCCCGAGCCAGCCGCATCGACCGCCTGTACGACATCCTCGACAGCGAAGAAGTGCACTTCCGCTTCGAGTCGGAGGAGAGCGCACGAGCGGAGAGCAAGGCCGAAGCGGGCGACACCGCGCGCATGCCCGAGGTGCATTGCGAGGGCATGGCTGTGGAGTACCTGCTGCTCGAGTACGCCCGCATGGCCGACGAGGCCAGCTCGCAAGCGAACTTCGCCAATCTCAGCGCCTACACGATGCCGCGGCTCAAGAGTTGGGCCGTCGAGGGTGAAAAAGCGCCCAAGTTCCTGCAACAGTGCGACGGCGCTTCGACCCTGGCCGAGATCGCCGACCGCATGGGCTCGACCATGCGCCAGGCGCGGCTCTCCTTTCTCACACACCTGGGACGCGACGAGCTACGGCCGGCCCTCTCCCACGAAGTCCTCGTGGCCTTTCAGCGCGAACTGGCCCACGGTCATGTGCTGCGCGCCTCGGCACGACTGGTGAGCTGGATCGAAATCGCTCCCCCCGGCCCCATGGGCGAGGGCGACGCGGCTCTGCTCTTGGCGGAGTTCAAGGCCGACCGCATGTCGCCCCTGCTCAATCGCATGCCCACCCGGGCGGCACGCACGCTCCTGCGGCGCATCGACCACGCCCAGGCTGACCCCGCGCAACAGGTCAAACACTGGCGCGAATTGCAGCGCCTCCGGCGCCACTCCCCCATCGTGGAACTGCACCGCCTCAAGAGCGAGTTCCGCTCCGAGGCCGAACCTGAATTGCCCACCCTGCGCGAGTTGCTCGACGCCGCCCGGGACATGCGCGAGGGGGGCCACCCTGGACGGGCCGCGCCACTCTTGCACATGGCCGCCTCGCGTGAGCCGAACAAGGCCCACGCGCGCATGGAAATCGGCCTGGGTCTCTTGGCGGCGGGATTGGTAGAAGAGGGCGCAGCCTGGATCCTGGACGCGGCTCGCGAACAGATTGAAAACGGGACGGGGGAAAAGGTCACCAGTCACCTGCGCACCCTGGTCGAAGTGGCACCGGAAATCCGCGAAGCGCGCCGGCTGCTGAGCCGCCTGCGCAGTCGCTCCTTGCGCCGACAACTGATCCGCAAGAACTCCCTGGTGGGCATCGCGGTGCTCTGCGCCATGGGCGCCGGCGCCTTCGTACGCGTCCACACCGTGCGCGAAACCGAAATGCAACTGGCGGAAATCGCAGCCCTGGTGCAGACGCCCGCGCGGGCTTCGCTGCTGCTCGAAACACACTTCAGCGGCGACGAATCGCAAGCGGTTCAGGACTTGCGCGAGCGCGTTAAAGCCGGGCAGGAACTCCTCGACGCCGAAGCCCGCAACGCCTGGCAGCAAGAGTATCGCGAAGCCCAGGGCGAATGCTCCCTGGGCCGCGCCCAGGATGGTCTGCGACTCATCCTGGACCTGCCAGCGCCGCCGCGTTGCGTGACCCAGACGGAAGACTGGCCCCTGGTCAGCGACCTCCATGGAGGCCTGGCGGCCCGGCTCGAAGGAGAACTGAAGAGCTTTGGCGGCATCGAGGCCACGGCCTCCGAGAGCCTCGCTCGCGAAGAAGAACTGGCCCGGACCGTGGCAGCCCTGGAGCAGATCCTGGCCAACACCGAAGGCCGCGACGACCTGCACGACCTTTCCGAACGACTGGCCGACATGGCCAGCACGCTGCGCACGCGCGTGCAGGATCGCGCCCGCGCACTCTCCCTACGCAACTCCAAGGAAACCCTCGCTGCCCAGGACCTCTCCCTGGCCAGCGCCCGCGCCCGTGCCCAAGCCGGCGACCTGGAGAGGGCTCTGGAGGAGTACGAGCGCTTGCTAGCCAGCGACCCCTCGGGCCGCATCGGGGAACTTTTCGCCGAGGAGATCGCCGATGTCCAGCGGCGCTGGCAAGCCATCTCTGGCGCCCGCGCCCTGGCTCTTGAGGGCCGCCACCAGGAGGCCCTAGAAGTCCTCGAAGCCGAACTCGAAGAAGCGCGCGAACAGCCCCTACCCTGGCGCCTGACGAGCTTTCCGAGGGGTGCCTTGGTGGAACTTCCCGACGGCAGCCGGCGGGCCACGCCCTTCCTCCTGGAGAGTCGCTTCGGCGAGACTGTGAGCCTGCGCATCGAATGCGAGGGCTGCCTCTCTTTGGATTTCGAACTGGACGCCCCCGCGGACCAACACCTCTGGCTGTCGCGTACGCCCGAGCGCAGCTGGCCCGGCGAGGGACGCATCGAGGCCTTACCAGTGGCTGTCGGTGAAGATCACATCGTCTGCGACCGCACCGGTGAGCTGGCGCGTTTGAGCGCCGAGGGCGAAGAACTCTGGAAGGTGGATATCGCTTCCCTGGGGGGCATCGCCCGGGCACCGGTGTTCCTGCCGCGGATGCCTGGACGCTTGTTGCTCGTCACCGAGGATGGCGAAGCCTGGGTCATCGACGCCGAGGACGGCGCCATCGACGGCCCGGTGAGTCTCGGCTCGGCGCCCCGCTCGGGGCCTGTGGCCACCGCGGATGGCGTGCAGGTCTTGACCCGCGAGGGCAAGCTCGCGACCTGGACCACGAGACTCAAGCCCAGCTTTTCCCCAGCCACTGCCGCCGACGGCGAAGCCCTACGCGGCAGCCAGTCGGGACTCGCGGCGCGCTACCGGTCGGGAGGCGTGGAAGGCGTCTTCGACTCACCCTGGAATGGATGGCGGGTGGAGTTTCTGCCCGAAGTCCTGCGCGTCTACAAACAAGACGACCCCGCGGGCGGCTTCGCTGTGCTACGCCAAGCCGACTGGACCTTCCTGGCCTGGGAAGCGCCCCACGCACGGTTGCCCGAGGGGCGCCTTTGGATCTCCGGCGAGAACGGCCTCGCGGGCTACTTGCCCTGACCCGGCCAGCAACCGACGCAAGAGAATCGTCGGGTTCGTGCAACGCTCGCAGGTCAGGTGGCTATCCTCTGGCCCATGCGCTCGCTCCACGCCTGTTTGATCCTATTCTGCGCCGCCTGTGCAGGACCGGCCGCCGAAACGGATGGCCTGCCCGGGTCGGATCTCGGCGGCACACAAGAACCCTTCGCCCCGGCGCGGGCCTTGCGCGATGATTGGGCCAGGTCGAGCCCCTGGAGTTTTGAGCAGCGCCTGGCCGAGCTCGGCCTCGCGGCCTGGAACCCCGCAGCCATCACAACCCTCAAGACCGCTTTGGACGGCGGAGAGCTGAAAGCCGTGCGCGCCGCAGTGCTCCTTGCCCACGGCGCTGAAAACTCCCGCGAGACCCTGCTCTTGCGCCTGGAGTCGCGAGTTTTGAGCCCAGAGCGCGCGGGAGACGCAGGCGATGTGGTGGCGGCCGCGGCCCTGGCTCGCTGGGCAGACGAAAAGACCTCCCTGCGGCTCGCCGCCCTCGCCGTGGGCGAACGCCCACACCCCGACCTCGAAGTGCGCGTGGAGTGCGCCGCCGTGGCCCTCAATGGTCAGGCTGGCGAAGAAGCCTCAAGACTGGCGCGCTGGCTCGTGCGCGTGCTCCACGCCGGCACGCCGGCCGAGGCCGGTGATGCGCCCGATTGGACACCCACGACTTTCCTCGCCTGGGCCAAGGGGCGGGCAGCAGCCGCTCTTGCAGAGCGTGCCGGGATCCCCAATCGTTTTTGCGCCGACGGGTCCTTCGCCGAACAGCTCGAAGTGGCGCTTGAGTTTTCGCGCCGCCTGCACCTCGCGCCCTGAGTGCGCTCGCGGCCGCAACCGGACTCCCGCGCCTCAGGCCTCGGGGTCGAGAGTTGCCGCGCCCTCCTTTGGACCCCGGGCTTTGGCTTCCTCGACGGCCACGCGTATCGCCTGGGCTAACTCCACCATGGTGAAGGGCTTTTGCAGGATGGTCAGCTCAGGGTAATCTTCGGTGGCATCGAGAAACCCGCTCATGAGCAGCACGGCCAGCAGAGGCCGAAGCTCGCGGGCTCTTTCAGCCAGTTGCGGGCCGGAGATTGTGGGCATCGACTTATCGGTGAGCAGGAGATCGAAGCAGTCGCCAGCGGACTGCAACTCCGCCAAAGCCTCCTCGCCGGTGGCAGACATATGCACCCTGTGCCCCATGCTGGTGAGCTGCGTGCTCACCGTGAGACGCACGGGTTCCTTGTCATCCACGAGCAAGATGTGGAGTGCGCCCATGGCTGCGCCCCCATGATCAGCCTCACCAGAGGCCTGCGCGGGTGCCTTGCCGGCGCGGGGGTCCCGTCCGCTGCGAGCGTCACTCGCAACGGGTGCCGCGGCTGCGACCGTGTCCAGGGCCGGCAACAGGATCACGAACGACGTGCCTTCTTCCGGCTGGCTGGTCACCTCGATCTGGCCTCCGCTCTGGCCCACGATGCCGTGAATCTCCGCGAGGCCCATGCCTGTGCCGTTGCGCTTGGTGCTGAAGAAGGGCTCGAAGATCCGCATGCGCGTCTCCTCATCCAGGCCGACTCCCGTATCCGTTACCTCCAGGGAAATCTGCGGGCCGCTGTTCGCATTGACCCCCGCGCCCGCTGGGATGCGGCGCGTGCGCAGGGTTAGTTGGCCGCCATCCGGCATGGCGTCGCGGGCATTCAAAGCCAGGTACAGAAGCACGGTCTCGATCTGGCTCTTGTCGGCGTGAATGCTGCCAGCCAGGGGATCGAGGTCGCAAATGATCTCGATGTTGCGGTCGAGCAGGCGCCGCAGCAGGCTGCTGAAGTCCGACACCACACTGGAGAGATCCATATCCTCGGAGTCCAACCGCTGCTGACGGCTGAAGGTCAAAAGTTGGCGCACGAGCTTCGCACCGCGGGAACTGGCCTCGGTGATGCCACCCACATGCCGACGGATCGCCTGGTTTTCGGGCTCCTCGTAGGTCACGAGTTCGCTGAAGCCCATGATGGCCGCCAGAAGGTTGTTGAAGTCGTGGGCGACGCCACTGGCCAGTTCCCCCACGGCTCGCAGTTTCTGGGACTCGCGCAGACTCTCCTCCAAGCGGATATTCCTGCTGATGTCGCTGACCACCACATGAAGCACGCGCTGGCCACGGAGCATGTACTGACAGAGGCGCAACTCCAGCTTGGCTTCGCCATCCTTCAAGGTGGCGCGAGTGCGCAGCACGATTTCGCCCCCCGAGTCCTCAAGGCGCGCAGCGGAGGAGGCCAGGAAGGCGCTGGAAACGCCGGTCAATTCGGAGAGAGCTCGACCCTCGATCTCAGCCGGCGACCGCTTGAAGTAATCGCAGGCCGCGGGGTTGGCCTCCTGGATGGCCCAGTTGCAGGTGTCGAGGACGAGTTGCACCGTGGAGGTGCGGGTAAAGATCTCCTGGTAGCGCTGCTCGCTCTCCTCCAGGGCTTGCGCACTCTCATCAGCCAGGGCGCCCAGACTCCTACTCTTGCGCCGCGACCTGATCAGGGTGCGGCTCAAGATGAGCGGCAAGCTGCCAGCCAAGAGAGCCAGCCCAAAAAACCAGGGCTGCTGGTAGAACGGGCTGGCGATGATCACCCGGCTGGAAAAATACGAGGGTCCGAAGGTGCCGCGGGACCGGCGGGCCTGCAACTCCAACTGATAGCTACCGGGGGGCAAGTTGGTGTAGTGCACGCTGCGCGTACCCTGGGAGAGCTCGGGAGCCCACGCGCTCTCGTAGCCGAGCAGGCGTGCCCGCAACCGGGCGCCGTCCTGTGCGAAGTAAATCAAGCGTGCGTCGAACTCGATGTCGCTGTGGGCCGGCAAGTGGCGCTCGTGGAAGACCTCGCCCGCGCTGCGCATCGTGACCGCCTGCACCACCAAATCCACGGGCTCAGAGTCGGCCCTTTCCGAGTAGCGCGAAAGGCCGCGATCGGTGCCGAACCAGATCTGGCCCTGGCTATCCTGCAACACGGCGGCGCGGTTGGTTTCCTGGCCGGCGAGGCCTTGGGTGACTCCGTAGTGACGCCGCTCGCCTCCCTCCCAACGCTCCACTCCACGACTGGTGCCCGCCCACAAACGGCCCGCGTCATCCTCGAGCAGGGAATAGACCGGGCGGGTGAGGTCGCGGGCCTCGGGCGCTCGCACGAGGCCCGCCGCAGCTAGCTCGAAGAGTCCTGAGCGCGTGGCCACGAGGACACGCCCGGAAGCCAGCTCGAGGATCGAGTAGATGCTATTGGCTCCCTCGCTTTCGGCGCTCGAAAATGACTCGGGGGTAGCCGCCAGGCCGCCCGGCTCGGAGCGCAGACGCCAGAGGCCCGAGATGGTGGTACCGATGTAGAGGTCACCGCTAGGTGCCTGGTAGAGCCGGCGCACGGGTTCGTCCTGGAGCCAAGGAAGCGCAACGGGGGTGCCCGGGGTCGGGTCCTCGGATGGATCCGCGACGAGTTGGTAGAGGCCCCGGCTGGTCGCCACCCAGACCTGGCCCTGGCGATCTTCGAGCACCGAATTGCACTCCAAACCGGCATCTCTGCCAAACCAATCGAGCTTGCCCTGAGGGCCCAAGCGTGCAGCGCCCAGAGACGCAGCGGCGATCCAAAGAGTGCCCTCCTGGCTGCTCGGCTGTATGTCGAGCACGCGCACAAGGCGCGGGGATAGTCCCTTTGGCATGTCGAATGGCAGCACCTGCCCGTGCTCGCCATCAAAATAGGCCAGGCCGCGCAATTGCCCCAGAATCAACTCGCCAGGGGTCAGCTCGAAGATGGCTGTGACCTCATCATCGAGCAGTTCCTGGCGCAGATCAAAGCTCTCGAAGACCTGGCGCGGCACGCGGGTCACGCCGCGAGTGGTGGCGATCCAGAGGTTGCCGGCGAGGTCGAACAACATGTCGCTGGCGCCCTCGGCCACGAGTCCTGCCTCCATCCCGAGATGGTGCAGCGCTTTGGCCCCGGGGCTATAGTGCCCCACCTGGGACCAGCTGCCGAGATAGACGCCGCCCTGGCCGTCGCTCTCGAGCAGAACGCGGGCCAGGGCATTGCGGTACGGCGCTGCGAACCCTCGCAGGGCAAACTGGAACTCGCCTGCTTCGATGAAACCCAACCACTCTTCAGCCAGCACCCAGAGCTTGCGCTGCCTGGCGGTCCCCGCTTCGAAGCGGACCGCCAGCAGATTTCCGGCTGGCAGGGCGGCGGCTGTCCAGGCGTTGGACGCGGCTGGCACCAACTCGCCGGCGCCCGAGAAACCAAATGAGCGCAGCCCTTGCGCGGTCAATACCATGAGCATCGATTCGTGTACTTCGAGGTCCACGACCCGCTCCAGCGGAGTGCCATCGGGCTCTTCCAAGAAACGCCAGCTGCCCGCGGCTTCGATCAAGGAAACGCGGCCCGATGAGGATAAGAGGGCCGCGGTGGTCTCGTCGCCATGGGCCAGGAGTTCGAGGCCCCACGGCGCTCCCTCAAGGCCCTCGAGTGCTGCGCCTTCAGCCAACACCAACTGCCATTCGCCTGCCTCGAGAACAGCGAGACCCTCCTCCACATCGTTGCCAGCCACCCACAACCGACCCGCGTCATCGAACTGGATTTCCTGGCAACCGTAGTGCAGGGGTAGTCCCTCCAGCGGCGTCTGCTCTTCCCACAGAACTCCATCGAAGAGCGCCACGCCAGCGCGAGTGGCGAAGGCCAGGCGACCATCCTTGGCGAGGGCCAAGGCACCCACCGAAGTGCTCGGCAGGCCGTCGAGTTCGGTGTAGGTCTGGGTGCGCAGGTTTTGCGCCAGGGCTCCGGTGAAGCACAGGCTGCCCTGCAAGAGCACGGCGGCCGCGAGCGCGCGCGAGGAAGGAAATTTTCTCATGCGGATCCCGTGGGAGCGCGTCAAACGCCTCGACAGGTGTGTGTCCAGTCTAGCACGGACCCTCAGGGTTCGAGGCGCGCAATCGTGCGCGGGAAGGGGATGCACTCGCGCACATGCTCCACGCCCGCAATCCAGCCCACAAAGCGCTCGAGGCCCAGGCCAAAGCCGGCGTGGGGCACCGAGCCAAAGCGCCGCAAGTCGAGGTACCACTCGAAGGCTTCGCGGGGCAACTCGTGGATTCGAATGCGCTCCTCGAGCACCTCGATGTCCTCCTCGCGCTGGCTGCCCCCGATGATCTCGCCCACACCCTCGGGACCCAAAATATCCACGCACAGGACACGATCCTCATTGGAGGGATCGCGCTTCATGTAGAAGGCCTTCACCTCCTTGGGGTAGTGGGTGATTATCACCGGCCGAGTGTGCATCTCCGACAGGATCGTCTCGTCGGGAGCGCCGAAGTCCTCGCCGGGGGTGAACTCCGAGTCGGGATGGGCGACGAGGACCGCGGCAGCCTCGTCGTAGGTCATGCGCGGGAAGGGCGCCTGGATGCACTCCAGTTTGGATCGGTCCCGTTCGAGGTCTTCAAGTTCCCCCGAGCAGTGCTCCAGCACATGGCTGATCACATACACGATCATGTCCTCGGCCAACTGGCAGACATCCTCGAGGTCGGCGAAGGCCACCTCGGGTTCGAGCATCCAGAACTCGGTCAGGTGCCTGCGGGTCTTGGACTTTTCGGCACGGAAGGTGGGCCCGAAAGTGAAGACCCGGCCGAGGGCCATAGCCGAAGCCTCGGCGTACAACTGTCCCGATTGGGTCAGGTAGGCCTTGCGATCGAAGTAAGGCACTTCGAACAGTTCGCTGGTTCCCTCGCAAGCGTTCGGAGTGAACATGGGCGAGTCCATATTGACGAAATCGCGTTCGTGGAAAAAACAGCGCAGGGAAAAGGCCACGGCGTCGCGTACGCGCATGATAGCTGACTGGCGTTTGGAACGCAGCCACAGGTGGCGCTTGGAGAGCAGGTAGTCCACGCCGTGGTCCTTGGGGGTGATCGGGTAGCCATCCACCGCCTGCAGGATGAGCACCGCGCTTACGCCGAGTTCATAACCTCCCGGAGCGCGATCATCGGCCTTGACCTCGCCGGTGATTTCCAGGCTCGACTCCTGGCCGAGGTGGGAGATGGCCTCGAAGGTCTCCTCGGTCACATTCTTCTTGAACACGACACATTGGGCGATGCCGCTGCCGTCGCGCAGTTGCAGGAAGTGCAGTTTGCCCTTGGAGCTCTTGTTGTAGAGCCAGCCCTTGAGGGTCACGGTCTGGCCGACATGCTCGCAGAGACGCTTGATCGTGGAAACAGAGGTCATGAAAGAAAACTAAAGGCGTTGGAAGGGAATGAAAGCAGGGCTGAAAGTGTAAGCAGAACAGCACTCAAGGGAACATGGCGTGGGCACTCTTCAGCTCGACGGCCACGATGCTGCCAGCGCGGATGGCCACGCGGCCCTTGCAAACGGCACCGGCGCGGCGTGCTTCCACGAGCAGCTCGCCCTCTCTGGAGGGAGCGCTCAAGGCATCGATTTCCTCGATCGTTGTCAGGATCTGAATGCGTTCGTAGCCCATGGCGAGCAGGCGATTCATGACGCGCTCGGAGAGGCCGCTGCCGGCGCTGCGCCGGGGATCGCCGGCGGCGGGCTCGGGAGTCTCACCGCTGGCCGAATGGTGGGAGGTTTCGGCAATTTGCAGCAAGCGTTCCTCGAGCCGTTTGTGCCCCTCGCGGATGTCGATCAGAACATGCTCGAGACGGCGCAAATCGAGCTCACTGCCCGAGGCTGCCAGGCTGGCAATTTGGCTCTGGATCTCCGCCAGGCCATCGAGGCGCGCGAGGACTTTGTCGAGCACGCGCTGGCGGCTGGAAAGGGACCAGAGGAAACCGCAGATGATGGCCAGGAAGAGCAGTTGAAGGGTCTCGGTCATTGTGATTCGCGGGGAGTTCTGCCCGGGGAGGCGGGAGCGGGGGCGCGCGGGGCTCTGGAAGAATGTAGCATCCTGAGCGCGCGGGAGGCTCAGCTGCCCCGCACCTCCCGAGTCAGCCTGTCAGCCTCTCCATGACACGAGTCCTCACCTTCGCCTGCGCCCTCCTGGCCCTCGTGGGCCTCGCCTTCTTGCCCACGGCCCGGCCCACGGCCCTGGCGGCCCTACACGGCGGAGTGTTGCTGGACGAGTTGGTAAGCGATCCCGGGCTGAGCGGCGAGGAACTGGCCCTCTGGGAACTGATTCTCGACTCGCCCCACTACAGCGAAGCCGAGCAGGGCAAGGCGCGCCTGGTCCTGGGCCAGGTCGAGCTCTCCGCCCCGGATCTCGCTCTGGACTCCCCCGATTCCACCAAGTTCAAGGAAGCCATCCTGCGCGGTCTGCGGCAAAAAGTCGCATTCGAGCGCGACCGCGAACTCGAAGTGCTGGAGGCCGAACCGGGGGCCGCGGGTCTGGCCCTGACCCTCGAAGTGGCGGGTGCCGCGCCCCTCGTCTTGCATGTCGGGGTGGCTGCCGAGGTACAACCCGAGCCGGGCGCGGAAGATGTCTTCGTCTTCGACTGGCGACCGGCCAGTCCCACATCGCTGCTGCCGCCCCTCGTGGCCATCCTCTTGGCGGTGCTCCTGCGGCGACCTGTGATCTCGCTCTTCACTGGGGTTCTGGCGGGAGCCCTGCTCCTACGCTGGGCGGGCACCGGAGCGATCTACGCCAAGGTCTTTGGCGGGCTCAGCGATGTCTTCAGCGTGTTCCTCCTGGACGAAGTCCTCGACCGCGGCGGCAACGGGCGGCTGCATGTGATCGGCTTCGTGATCGCCATGCTCGCCATGGTGGGTGTGATCACGAAGAACGGCGGCATCCGCGGCCTGATGAACATCGTAGCGCGCTTTGCGCGCACGGCGCGCTCGACCCAGGTCGCCACCTACTTGATGGGATTGGCGGTCTTCTTCGACGACTACGCCAACACGATTTTGGTGGGCAGCACCATGCGGCCCCTCACCGATCGCTATCGCATCGCCCGCGAGAAGCTGGCTTACATCGTGGACTCCACGGCCGCGCCGGTGGCCGGGTTGTCCATCTTCAGCACCTGGATCGCCTTCGAAGTCTCGACCTTCAGCGCCCAACTGCCCCTGGCCGGCCTGTCGCCCGATGACGGCTATTCGATCTTCATTCAGACCCTGCCCTATCGCTTCTACTGCATCCTGACCCTGGGCCTGGTGCTCATGGTGACTGTCAGCGGACGTGACTTCGGACCCATGTTGAAGGCCGAGCGGCGAGCGCGAAAAACGGGACAGTTGGTACGCGAAGGCGGCACGCCCATGGTGAGCGACGCCGCCACGGCCATGGAACCGGCAGCCTCCATCACGATCCGCGCCTGGCGTGCTCTGGTGCCCCTGGGAGTCTTCGTGGGCGTCACGGTCTGGACGATCCTCTCCACTGGCGGAGCCTTCGCGAAGGCTGCGCCATCCCTCTTTACGATCCAGGGGCTTTCGAGCGTCTTGGGAGACGCCGACAGTTATGTGGCGCTTTGGCGCGGTTCGAGCATGGGGCTCTTGACGGCGGTGGTGGCTTCGCTGTTCGCCGGTCTGCGCCTGGAGATCCTCGACGCGGCCTGGAAGACCCTCAAGTCCATGGGCATCGCGCTGGCGATCCTCTACCTGGCTTGGATGATCGGCGCGGTCTGCGGCAAGCTGGGTACGGCCAGTTACCTGACCGTCATGCTCGATCAGATGCTCATGCCCCTCGCCCTGCCGGTGATTCTGTTCCTGTTATCCGGCGTCATCGCCTTCTCCACTGGATCATCGTGGTCTACCATGTCGATCCTCTTGCCCCTGGTGGTGGGGCTGGCTTTTTCCCTCGGTGAAGGCACGGAAATCGGCGGCCTGGCCCTGGTGGTGCTCTCCATCGGCGCGGTACTTGAGGGTTCGATTTTCGGGGACCACTGCTCGCCCATCTCCGACACCACGGTGCTCAGTTCGGTAGCCTCGGCCTCGGATCACATCGACCATGTGCGCACCCAAGCGCCCTACGCGCTCCTGTGCATGGGAGTAGCCATCGTGGCGGGTTACCTGCCCGCGGCTGTTTTTGGTACCCACCCACTTGTCAGCCTAGCTGCGGGGCTGGGCGTCTTGGGCCTCGCGCTCTATGTCTTTGGGGCCAGGGCTGACGACCCGGGGCAGGACGCCGCTTGAGCTCCGTCGAACCCCTACTGCCGGGGAAACTGAAAGGCCGTTTGCTCCTGGGCCTGGCCTTCGGAGCAGCGGTCTACCTGGGCCTGTGCTTGTGGGCCGATGGTCCGAAGGTCCTCGAGGCCCTGGCAAATTTTCCTGCGTCCTGGGTCGCCGTGGCCATGGCGCTCTCGTTCAGCAACTACCTGGTGCGCTTCGTGCGCTGGGAACGCTATCGCGCCATCCTGGGCATCGAGATGTCCCACCGGCTCTCCCTACGCATCTATCTGGCGGGACTGGCCTTGACGGTCACGCCGGGCAAGATGGGCGAGGCCTTCCGCTCGATCCTGATTCGCGCCGAAGACGGCACGCCCATCTCGCGCAGCGCCCCCATGGTGGTGGCCGAACGCTTCACCGATCTCTTGGGGTTCTTGCTGCTGCTCGCCTTGGGCGGGCTCGCGAGCCATCCCGAACAGCTCTGGATCTTCCTCGGCACCCTGGCCCTCTGCGTCGTCCTGGCGGGGCTCCTGGCTTCGCAGCGGGTTTCCCGCGGGGTACTCGGGATCGTGGCGCGCCTGCCCCTCTTGCGGCGCTTCGGTCCGCATCTGGAAAACGCCCTGCGGTCCTCACGCGAGTTGCTCACGCCCCGCGAGCTACCCCTGGCCACGGTGCTGGCCACGATCGGTTGGGGCCTGGAGGCCTGCGCCTTCTTTCTGGTCTGCGAAGCCCTCGTGCCGGGGGCGGCTTCGCTCTCCTTCGCCGTCTACACCTTTGCCCTCTCATCCATCGTGGGTGCTGTGCTGGTGATATTCCCCGGAGGCCTGGGCGTCACCGAGGCCTCCATGAGCGGATTGCTCACAGGTCGCTTCAAGGCCGCTGGGCTGGCGCCCTCTTTGGCCGCAACCCAAGCGCTCACCGCCACCTTGGTCATTCGCCTCGCGACCCTGTGGTTTGCCGTGGCGGTGGGTCTTGGCGCCCTGGGACTGCACAGCCTCGCGCGGCGCAAGGCGGCCCGGTAAGGCAAAGGATGAGGCGCCTGCCCCACGCCGGGAGGCGTGGGGCAGGGCTCATCGCGGGAGACTGACCGAGTCTCTTGAACGGGTTGCCTGACTGCTGAAGTGTTCTTTACGGAAGGATCGGGGCATCGCTGCTGTCAGTCGTACTGGGTGACCGAAGGCAGCGAGGCCGCGCGCATCAGATAGTCGCGAGCGATGCGCGGGATTAGAAGCGGATTGAGACTGATGCCCTTGAAATCAGCTATCCAGGCCTGGGACGCGAGCAAGCGCCCGTAGACCCTGCGGCGCACCTTGGCGGGCGAGAGCGAGGCCGAGAAGGGCGAACCGAAGTACCCCTCGAGCCAGGTGGGTTCGAGGTGCGTGTCTTCGTTCCAGTCGTTCCAGGTGGCGATCTGGATCCAGTCCGCGCCGCTCTCGAGGGCGCTGGCCACCACCGTCGGATACATGGCGCCCTGGAAGTCGTCGATGACGCGCACGCAAAGAGGCAAGCCGTCGGCACCGATCACATTGGGCACGCCCCAGCCCGATACGCCGCTGTCATCGAAACCGGGCCAAACAACGGCCACCGCCACGCGCTCCCCATCATCGCCTCTTTGCCAGTCGCGCCCGGCGAGATGCACGCTCTCCAGATGTTCTGTAAGCCGCGCAATCTCGGGGAGGGGTAGGGTTGGAGTGGCGTTTACAAGATCCTGATAGGTGCGATATTTGAGCAGGTCGAGGTCAACCAGTTTCCACATCGAAACCCCCTTCATGGCCGCGCCCGGCACCGGAACCCGATCACCGATCAAGAACAAGGCCTCACCCGTATTGATCTGGACACTCTGACAGATGGTGGTCCAGGCAGCACTATCGAGGCATTGACTACCGTCGAAGTTGCAGGCCCCACCGCGGAAAATGAACACCACCAGGCGCCCATCATGGCGCAGGGCGGAGCGCTGCGCGGCCTGGTGCTCCACGAGCCACACGAGATCGTCGATGATGCCGTTGATCTTGGCTTGCAAAGTCGACTCGCCGGCGACCCAGCCCAAGAAGTGCACCTTGGGCTCGTACATCACGGCCAACTTGAAATCGTTGCCGTTCTCCTCGGCGATCTCCTCGAGGGCCTCGAAGCAGGCGTGATTGATGGGCTCCCGGCCCTCGTTTATGCTCTGCAAGGCGAGGCGATGGCCCAGCCAGTCGTAGATGAAGTGGTCGATCCCGGCGGCTTGGGCCAGGGCGATGTGATAGCGCAGGACATCCCGGTCGCGGGAATCGTAGGCCCCCACCAGGGGCAGTTCGTCCTCGCCCCGCAGAGTTGTCACCGCCAGGTCGCGGCGACCATTGGTACGCAGACAGGTGCTGCTCGTCGCGCAATCGGGGTCGTGGAAGAAGTCACTGAACGAACTGTCGCAGGCGTTGGGGCTGACCCAACGCCACATGCGCCAGCGCTCCTGGGCGCTGCTGGGCGATGATGGTGCATCGGGATAGGCCGGCGAACGGTAGCGCCCCACATAGTTGGCTCCCACCCGACGCCGCGGATTGCCGTCCACGGCGTACTGTTCACCGATCTGCACGAAGTCCACATCGAGAGCACCAGGCAAGACCGATGAGACTTGTAAGCGAATCTCGTTGTGCAAGGCCGAGAGGGGCGCCACGGGATCGGCCTGGAGGTAGCGCCAAGAACCGCGCTCGTTGATGACCGGATGCCAAATGCCGTGGGCCAAGAGCGTCTCGGCACCGCCAGCTTGCAGGCCGAAGATCCGCAATTCCACGAAGACGGTGGGGCTCGACGCAAAGGGCAGCGGCATGGCTGCATCCGGTCGCAGCCAGATACCGGCCTCCAGGCTGCGGCCCGCTTCGGCGGCGGACCACTCGAGCACACCACCAGCGGAGAGACTCTGCCAGGCTTCGGTCGCACTCGTGCTGTCGAGGGTCAGGTGTTGCGCTCCGTAGTAGCCCTCGGCATTCGTTGTGCCATCGTGCACATCGAGCGGGCCGTTCGATTGCCACACGAAGGGACCCGCGCCCTCAAAACTCGCGTCCGCAAGGGCATACTCGGCGTATTCGAAACGGCCCAGCTCGAGTTCATCGAAGTACACGCCACCCTCTATGGAGCAGTGAAAGACGCAGCGCAGTTCGAGGCTGCCCACAGGCACCGAAGAGTCGTTGGAGGCCACGGGCAAGGTCGAGAGCCGCAACCACGAGCCGCGGGGCGCGGCGCTTCCATCGATGGCCACGGAGCGGCCCAGGCTGGTCCAGGAAATGCCGTCGAAGCTCTGCAGTTCGAGGCTAGCCGTGCCCGCTCCGGCGCCAGGGCTCAGCCAGAGTTGACCGCGGGCTTCGAGCTTGACCCCCGGGGTCGCGCCCTCCACCTGGGCCAAATCGGCGGAGAGCGACAGGCTGGCGGTCACGCCGGTGGGGAGGTTGCCATAGGCTGCCTGGCCGCTGAAGACAGGCGCGGGGCTAAGGACAAAGGGGATGCTGCCATCGGAGGCGAACTGAGACCAGGAACCCAGCCCCAACTCGAAGCCCGCGGCGGGCAGGTCCGCTGTGCTCCCGGCCATGATTCCGCCCCACGCTGGTGCTCCCCCGAGCACCAGCGTGGCGACAAGAAGTCGCAGCCGTCTCTCCATCCTCTCTCTCTCCGCAGTTCGTTTATCTCTTCTTTCTTCCCAGCGGACGGGGGCCTCCAAGCTCCCACTCGCTTGCGCATCGACGCTCTCTGATAGTAATGCACCTTCCTGCTCCTATGGTCAATATCCTGGAGTTTGTGGCGCCTTCTTCAAGTCCAGGAAAGCCTCGGGCGATTTGCAACTGCGTACTACTTAGGAAGTTGCACTTGGATTGGCCGTCAGCGGCTTCCTGCCAGCACCCCCCATGCCCCCGCCAAGCAGAGGGCTGCGAGGAGCAGCCAGGCCTCCAGGGCCGACTCCTCGGGGACTTCGCCCCCGGCAGCAGCCACATGCCCCAAGGCAGGCTCGGAGCCCAAATGGTGCCCGCCGCTCCCGGCCCCCCGTCGCCCAGGGAGGGACACCGTTCCGGGCACCTCAAGCAGGGCTCCGTCCAGGAGCCGCGACCAGGAGAGGGCGAATTCGGCGGGGTCGCCGCTGATCTCTTGCACTGAACCCAGGGCCAAGACCACCCGGCCGGGCCCCCAGCTCACCAAACCCGGCGCCAGCCAGGGCTCCAAGGGCCCCAAGGGGTCACTCGAGGGGGCCCCACCGGGGTGCCAGGCGCCCAAGAGACGCCAACCATCGCGGCCCGCCCAGGCCGAATCTGCCCCTGCCTCGCCCTGGGCCTCCACCGAGAGCAGCTTGGGCCCCTGGCCCGCTCCGAAGCCCAAGCCTCGCTCCTCGCACCACAGGCCCACGAACTGCTCGAGTTCCTCGGGCAAGTTCCCCAGGGCCACCCACCCAAGCTGGTGCGCGGGACCCTCGACTGGCTGCCGGGTGATCTGCGTGCCATCCCAGGTGAACCCGCCACCGATGGGCCCGGGGATCGCGGCCCCACCGGAGCTCAGGTAGCTGGCGTTCAACGCCCTGGGAAAGTCACCCCGGTCGCTGATCCACAGCCAGCCAGGAGCATCGAAGCGCTCCCATCGGGGCGCTCCCCGGGGGCGGCTCGGCGGCCGCAGCCAGTCCGAAGGGGGCAGGGCGCCGCGCTCGAAGCCGCCCTGGCCCTCGCTCCACAGGCGTCGCTCCGGGCCCACGCCCAACTCGTCGAGCCAGGCTTCGGCTCGCAGCAGGGCCTCTTCGATTCGCAAGCCCTCGGCGTCGGGTCCCAGGGCCAGGTACATCGACGGGCTGCGGTCGATGAGCAACTTCCAGTCGGCTGCTGCGCTTGCCCGGGCCAGGCGCGGTCCGGCCAGGGCCAGAGCGGCGAGAACCAGGGACGCCAACAACCACCAGAGGCTGCCGGCAACACCCCGGCGGACACCGCGGGAGGGCACCGAATCCTTGTGAGCGAGGGCCTGCCAGTGGGCCAGGGCACCGGTCGCTTGTTCCGCGGGCGCCTGAGGACGCCGCGCCCAAAGCACCAGCAAGAGAGGCAATAGGAGGGCCAAGAAACCCAAAGGCCGGGTCCAAACGACCCCACCCAACTCCATGGCACCGAGGCTGAGAGGGAGCATCATCAGCATCCTTCAGCCCAAAAGGAGTGCGAGCACGAGGTCCTCGAAGTCGACCCGGGTGGTGCGGCACGAAAAACCCACACCGTGACTGCTGGCCAGCCGCCGCCAGGCTTCCAATTCCCCGTCGAGACTGCGTTGGTAGGCCTCGATAAGTTCGCGATCCAGATCGAGTTCGACTTCGGCGCCACCCTCGGGATCCCAGAAGCGCCGCGGCCCGAGCTCGGGATCGAGTTCCAGGGGCGCGAGGAGTTGCAAAACGCGCAATTGCCGGCCACCCCGACCGAGGGCCATAACCGCCGCTGGCTTCAGGTCGAAGAGGTCGCCCACCAGAAACACCCGGCTGCAACTCGCAAAAGTCGACGCGCGCATCAACAGCGACTGCAATCCACACGATCCCGCGGCCTTCAAGCCGGCGCATAGCTCAAGGGCGGCGGCGACATCGGGGGGGGCATCGAGTTCGAGGCGTCGAAGAACCTGGCCGTCGCCCCCCGAAGCGAAGAGCGACACGCGGGCCCCCGAACGCAGTCCAAAGGAGACCAAAGCCACGGCACACTCGGCGGCGCGCTGCAACTTGCCCGGCGGCCCCACGCCCATGGATGCGCTGGCGTCGAGCAACACCGCCCAGGATTCGCCCGACTCGTGGCGTGTCACGCGCACGAAGGGCTTGTCCAGGCGGGCCAGAAGATTCCAGTCGAGCTGGCGCAGGTCCTCGCCGGGCCGGTAGGGCCTGTGGCCGGCGAACTCCTGGCCCTGGCCCGCACTGTTCTGAGCACGCTCGCCCTCGGGATTCTGGCCCAGGGCCTGCAAGCGCCCACCCAGGGCCTCCACCCGGGAAAGGAAATCCTCGCCAAAGATCACGCCCGGCGAGGGCAAACTGCGCTGCCGAGCCTTCAAGGGCGGCCTCTCCCGTGATGCTCCTCCAAGGGAAACAGCGCGGCTGGATTCAGGGCGACTTGCGCCGCACGGCCACCAGGGTCATGTCGTCTTCGCAATCGCCGTGGGCGAAGTCGAGCACGCTCTGCAGGAGCCCATCACTGAAGG
This sequence comes from Planctomycetota bacterium, assembly GCA_012959785.1. Taxonomy (GTDB): domain Bacteria; phylum Planctomycetota; class UBA1135; order UBA1135; genus DUCM01. The sequence continues at coordinate 121,850 of DUCM01000017.1, forward strand.
TCTTGAGGTCCGCGGACTCTCCGACGCGGGCCACAAAGAGTTTCTCGAGTCCATCCTCGCCCAAGAGGTTCTGCGGCTGGTTGGGGGGCCGCGCCTCGGTCAAGCCATCGGTGAAGATCAAGAGCACATCACCCTCGTCCATGCGCAGGGTGTCGGCCTGGTCGTAGGGAAAGTCATCCACCATGCCCAGGGCCGGGCCGTGGGCTGCTATGCGCCGCACGCCAGTCTTGGATGCGCTCCAGAGTTGAGGGGGCGTGTGCCCCGCGCTCAAAACCTGCACCGAACCGTCCTCCGAAAAGAGCGCCACGAAGAGCGTCACAAAGTTGCCGTCATCTATGCGAGAAGCCAGATCCGCGTTGACCTCGGTGACCGCTTCGCAGAGGTCGGGGATGATGCGGATCGAGGCTCGCAGGCTGGCCTGAGCCTGGGCATTGATCAGAGCTGAAGCTGGTCCGTGGCCGGTCACATCCCCCACAACCACGGCCAGGCGTCCATCACGGGTCTTGAAAAAATCGTAGAAGTCGCCGCTGGTGCTCTCCGCCGCGCGATACCAGGCGAAGATGTCCAAGCCCGGAAAGTCGGGCACCGTGGGCATCAAGTGGGATTGCACGGCCTTGGCATTCTCGAGGGACTGCTCGAGTCGTGCGCGCTCGAGGGAATCGACATGCAGGGCGGCGCTTTTGAGGGCCACCGAAATCTGCACCGAGAGCGCCGAGAAGTACGAGAGATCGCGCAGCTCGAACTCGCGCGTGGCGGCCTTGGAGTCGACATACAGGACACCACGCAGATTGCCGCCGGCCTCGATGGGAACACACATCAAGGCGCGCAGTTTGAGGTCCACAACGCTCTGCGCCAGGTCGATGGGTTCGCCAGCGCCGCTGGCATTGAACACAGCCTTGCGCGGCTCGCCGCTCTCCACCACTTCGTGCACGGCGCTGGTGGAGTAACGCGGCGAACCTGTGATGGTTTCCTTGCCGTGTTTGCGGCCCACGCGCACCTCGAGCTCGCCGGAGCCTTCAGCCAGGATCAAGAGCCCGCGTTCGGCGCCCGTGCGCGCAATCGAGGCGTCGACGATGTAGATCAGGAGTTCATTGAGGTCCGCAGCCTCGGTGACCTGGGCCACGCGGCCAGAGATGGCCGCCACCTCGGCCAACAGACTGTCGGTGCGGCGCTGGTCCTCAAGGGCATCTCCGGTGAGAAACTGCGCCCGGTCGGGGTTGGGCTCGGTGCCACTCCCAGGCGCAGCCCTCGCAGCGGTTTTTTTCCTCCAAAACACCATGCGGAGAGGATCCCAGGCCAGAGGCCGGAACACAAGAGCGGCGGGAGAATCGCGCCCCCGGCGGCATGGACCGGCCAAAATGGCTTGCTCAGAATGCTCGCCTGCTCCAAACTAGCGCCCAGTTGCTTTCGCCCCCCGAGCCCCAGGTAGTCCTATACGATGCACATCACCGTCGAACCCCGAGAGACCTACGCCGTGCTGCACCTGCGTGGCGAGTTCGATACCTACTATGTGCCGGTCCTCCAGGAGGAGATCAACGGCCTACTCAAGGTTGGTATGCCCTTTGTGATTCTGAACATGCGTCTGGTGCGCTTTCTGAATTCCACGGCCCTGGGCGCCATCATCAAGGCCTCCAAGCAACTCGCCGCCGAGGGAGGCAAGCTGGTCATCTCGCGCCCCAGCAAGTTCAGCCGTGACATTCTCGAGAAGGTCGGCCTCGACCGAGTTGTGGCGATCTACGACAGCGACGAGGAGGCCGCGTCACACCTCGACAGCGAGGTTCAGCCCACCGACGAGAATGTGCTCTTCGAGGAGGATCGCTCATCGGTCATCTTCAGCCCACTGGACTCCGAGCGCGTCGCGCACTTCGTGGCTGGCGACGGCAAGCAAACTAACCCGGTTCACGGCCACTCCTTCGGCGAGCACTGGAGCGGCATTGGCCGCATGGCCGGGCTCGACGAGAAGCACCTGCGATTCACCTGGAACGGCGGCAACACCGACCTCGAACCCTTCGCCATGGCGCAGTTCACGGCCCTCGGAACCGAGTGGAAGATCAAGTTCCGCCTGCCCCTCTTGCAAAAAGGCTACTGCGAAGCGGTGGCCTGCATTAGCGAGGTGGAAGAACGCCCCGACGGCATCAAGGTCCAGGCCAGCTTCAAGGAAATCGACGCCGAGACCCAGGCGGCGGTCAAGCAGTACGCCGCCGACATGGCCTACCTCAAGGATGAATTGCGTAAGGCCACCGATTCCTGAAGCGTTCCCCGTAGCGGGCTAGACTTCACAAATCAGCCTTGCCCACCGCGGGCGAGAGTTCGGATGGGCTTTCGGTCTTGGGAGCTGCGGCCAGGGTGCGCAGGAGTAGGGCCTCGAAGTCCTCGGCCACGCGCACCCAGTTGAACTCCTCGAGAGCCACTTCGCGGGCCCGTTGACTCCAGCGCTTGCGCGCTTGCGGGGAGGCCGAAGCGCGGGTCAGGGCCGCACTCCAGGCATCTAGATTGCCGGGGGCGACCAGCAGGCCAGTCTCGCCATCGCGCACCAGGGCGCTCAAGCGTGGCAGTTTAGAGGCGATCACCGGCAGGCCGCAGGCCAGGGCCCGGGGGATCTGTTTGCCGCGCACGCTGTCGTCCACCGCCGGAACGCAGAGCAGAGTGGCGCTGCCCATCAAGCCCGGTAGCTCTTCGGCGCGCGGACGCTGCAACCAGTGCAGCCTCGCTCCCACGCCCAGACGATCGGCCAGAGCGCGCAGGACCTTGCGACCGTGCAGGGGCCCGTCACCGGCGAGTACCAGGGTCCAATCGCGGCCCTGTCCCACGGTGCGGGCAAAGGCTTCGATCAAACACTCGAGGCCGCGGCCGGGACCCACGCGGCCTGCGTAGAGCAGGATGCGTCCGCGCAGGCGGTGGTGCGAGACCAGACTCGAAGTCAATCCTGGCCGATAGTGCTGCAGGTCAACGCCCGCGCCCTGGACTTCAATTCTGTTCGACTCGAAGCCCTCGCTCAGAGCTTGTTCACGAGCCTGTGGATCGAGGGCCACAACGCACGCGGCGCGGCGACGCACCAGGGGGCCCCAGAGTTTCTGTCCCAGCCAACGCAACAAACGTTCGTGCCAGCGACCGGGCCCGCTGAAACCCGACTCCACCAGGATCAGCGGAACCTCCAGGCGGTGGCAGGCGCGGGCGCCCTTCAAGGCCGCCGGGGAAAGGGCGTCGTAGGCAACGATGATCTCGGGCGCAAAACCCAAGAGGCTGCCATCGCCGTCGCCATCGCCAGCCTCGCTGGAGCGCGGGATGACCCCCGCCGGAGCACCGAAGCCCCGCACGGTGTGTCCGCGGTTGAGCAATTCGCGAGCCAGTTGGGGAGCCCAGTCCCCGCCCTTGACCCCCAGGTCGAAGGGGTTGAGCAGGATGGCGATGCGGAGGGAACGGGTCACGAAATTCAGTGAGGGCGAAGGGATAGCCCGGTCTTAGAAGAATAGCCCTCTTTGGGCTCTCTTTCGACGGTTTCAGAGGTCGGGCTCAAGCCCAGTCCGTGGCTGCCGACAACAAGGCCGTCAACCGGCCCCTTAGCCCGCTCTAGCCCCTGATTCTTTCTTCTATGCCCCACGCCAGACACCCCCTCGATTCCATCCGTCCCGCCCTGCCCGGCACCACCCCGCCCCGCCGGGCCCTCTTCATCGATCGCTGGGGAACGCTGCTCGAGCTGCCCGAGAAGGGCTACGAGGCGCGCTTCGAGGAGGCCCGTTTCAGCCCTGGAGCCCTGGATCTCCTGTTCCGCGCCCACCAGGCTGACTGGAGCCTCTATCTCGTGGGCAACGAGGATGCCGTGGCCCTGGGCAAACTGGCCGACTCAACCTGGGCGCGCTTCGAACGCGACCTCATAGACCACATGGCCGCCCTTGGTGTGCCGTTGGAGCGCAACTACGCCTGCCTCGACCACCCTGAAAATGGTCGCGGGGAGCACCTGCGGGACTCGGTCTTCCGCCTGCCCAACACGGGCATCATGTACCACGCCAAGCAGCACGACGGCGTCCGCCTCGACAAGAGTTGGGTCATCGGCGACTCGTCCCTGGAGTTGGCTGCGGGTTGGCGCTCGGGTTGCTTGACGGCTGGCGTTCGCACCGGCCAGGCTTGCGCCGATGGCACCGTGGCGTTCGACCCGACTTTCATCGCGGAGGATATCCAAGAGGCCCTCGAGTCGATCCTGCGCGGATCGTTCATCCAGAGCTGAGCCGCTGGTCAGGTGGCCCTTGACCAGGGCGGGTCAGAGCTCCAGTCGGATCTCGAGCTGGCCCCAGTCCCCCGGCGGGAGGGTGCTGGCGCCGCCGGGCAGCGCGCAGCTCCCGCGGTACTGGCCGTGGGGCAAGCCCACGAGGTCCGCGCCGCCCATGGCGTCGCTCACGAGCTGGACCGCCTCGGAAGTCAAGCGCCCTTTCGCGAGCCAGCCGCTGACGAGTGCCCTATTACTCCAGGTTCTCAAACTCCAGCCGCGCCCCGGGACGCCGCTGGCGTCCACGAGGTGCGTGGCGCTCTTGGCGCGCGGGCTCGACCCTATTAATCGTCGAGGACGCCGCGGGCCGGGAAGAGGCGCACCCAGCCGCCGTGGCTGCGCACGGAGCCGTCTGCTTCCACGAGCAGGAAGGCGCCGGGAAAGAGGCGGTAGTCGTAGAGCGAGCTGAAAAACAGAATCGGCCTGGGGGCGTCGAGGGCCACCGATATCCGGCGCAAACCTCCGGCGAGCTGCTCGATGATCCAATCGGGACTGTCCTCAAGCACGAAGGCTCGACGCGGATCGAGGCGCGCCGCTTCCAGGCCGCAGTAGTCGCGGGTCTCGCTGAGTCGCGGCGAGGGCTCGGTCTGGGGCTCGGGGGTAGATTCCGCGCCAGCCGGGGGCCCCTGGGCGGCTTGGGGCGCGGGTTCCGCCGGGCTTTCGAGCTCGGGGTCTAGCACGGCCTCCGGCGCCGGCACGCCTGGGCCCGGCACCTCAAGCACCGACAGGGGCGGTGCGGCACCCTTTTTTGGGCTAGCTCCAAAGGGCCAGTCCACCTCCTCCCAAGGGCACGCATCGACGCTCCCGGGGCTCCAGGGCCATTCCAGGGTGGACCAGGGGCGCATCGGCGCCTCCCCGCGGCCGGGAATCGGTCCGGTGCCCCAGGGCCAGGCGATCGTGGGCCAGTGGGCATCCAGGGCAGAGTCAGGCTCGGCACGGGGCCAAAGGCCTCCTGTGAGTCGCACGCTCATGCCCGCCGCGATCCACTCGGGAACCTGGGCCGAGGGTCCAGCGATCCACCAGACTCGCGCTCGCCGTCCCCCTTGGTGGGTGATGCGCGCGCCGCCACCGGCCAGGTTGGCCAGAGAGAGAGCGCCGCGGCTGGCCTCCAGGCGCCAGTTGCCGCCGAGGTCCACGCGCCAGGTACCCCGGCGCACTTCGACTTCGGCACTTTCAAAAACACCGAAGACCAGGTGCAGCTCCTCGCCTGCGGTGCCGGCCTGCCAGTGCAGCGAGGCTGGACCTTCTAGGGCGAGACTGCCCCTGTTCGGAAAGGCCAATTGCGCCCGTGAACCCGGAGCCAATTCGAATTGCCCCGAACCTTCAAGGCGCAAGGGTCCGTCGTGACGGCCCAGGGGTGTGACCCCCTCAGCGTCCACCACCATCGCGCGGCCGCGCTCGAGTTCGATGCGACAGGTCAAGGCTGCTTCGCTGGCCGCGGCCTGGGGCGCCCAAAGGGCCAGAGAGAAGACGGCCCACGCAAGGCGCCAATACGGGAAATGATTCATGGGATCGGGGAGGGTGCTCCAAAAAAACGAACGCACACGCCCGGTCTCTTCGGCGCAGCGCTGGGGCTGACTCGACGCAAGCCCGAGGAGAATCCAAGACACCTACCCGCGGCCCCCAAGGCGGGCCGCGGAGGCCCCGGAGTGGAACTATTTACCGCCGCTGCCGCCCGCCAGGCGCGAGCGAATCCAGCCCGCTCGCAGGGAGTCTCGCTCGGAAGCTCCGGGCAGGGATTCGGGCTTGTTTTCGCGGGATAGCGCCAAGAGGTGCCCCTTCTGGACCTGCACCCCAAGCTCGTTCAGGACCCGCATGGAGGTGGCATCCAAGATTCCCAGGTAACGACCCAGGCGCACCGTGGAGATGTGACCGAGGGCAGCCTCGGTGCCCAAGGAACGCGAAGTCCGCAGCACGCCCAGGGAGCGACTGATGCGGTCCTTGAGAGCCGCAGGCTGGTCGTCGAAGAGTGCGCTGCGCACCTTGCGTTCGAAGTTGACGATCACCGGCACCAAGGCGTGCAGATCCTCCATCAAGCTCGCCTCGCTGCGGCCCAGGGTTACCTGGTTGCTGATCTGATAGAAGTCCCCCACCGCCCGACTGCCTTCGCCGTGCAAACCTCGCACGGCCAGACCGGTGCGCTCGGCGGCGGCGAAGACCTTTTCCAATTCCGAACGCACCAAACCCAGACCCGGCAGGTGCAGCATGACCGAGGCCCGCAGGCCCGTGCCCACATTCGTCGGGCACCCTGTCAGGTAGCCCAGCTTTTCGGTGAAGGCAAGGGGCAGGCGCGTTTCGAGGAAACGGTCGAGTGTTTCGGCCGCGGCGAAAGCGCCGTCAAAATCGAAACCTGGCGCCACCGACTGGATGCGCAGGTGGTCTTCTTCATTGACCATGACTGACAGGCGTTCGGTCTCGCCAAAGGCCACGGCGCGCCCCGGCGGAGTTTCGCCCGCTTCGTTCTCGGGGGCCAGGTCGCTGCTGATCAGGTGTCGCTCGCGGAGCATCATGCGCAGGACCGGGCCGGCCTTCTCCATGGGCACCCAGCGGGTCTCCCCGTCGAGGGCCGCCGCGATCAAATGCGGCTCGACCAGCTGCGCCAACTCCCGGGCCCGCTCCGGCGCCAGCCGCGAGCAGAAGGGAAAACCGCGCAGGTTGCGCGCCAGGCGGACCCGGCACGAAACCACCACATCGGAACTCTCCGCCCCAGCTGCCCCCCCGGACCCAGCTGTCATCCACGAGCTGACGCGCTCGGCGAAGTCGTGTAGATCGATGGGGGTGTAATCCAAGGGGCTTCTCAGGGGGTTGGCTTGGCCGCCAGCAGAGGACTGGCCAACTAGCTTCCATGATCCATAGGTTAGCGCCGCTTGCCTCGGAAGACAGCCCTTGCCATCCTTGCCGCTGGAGATATCCCATGCCCCACTTCGAACCCAGCCACATCGTCCTAGCCGTCCTGCTCGCCAGCCTGGTGCTGTTCGTGACGGATTTCGTGCGATTTGACCTGATCGCCGTGGGGGTGGCCACGCTCCTGGCGGCCACCGGCGTGCTCACGCCCGAGGAAGCCTATGCGGGATTCTCGTCTCCGGCGATCCTCCTGATCGCCTCCATGTACATCTTTGGCGCGGCCTTCACCCGGGTGGGCCTGGCGGATTACCTGGGCGCGCGGACCCTGGGCAAGGAGGACCTCGGGGAGCTGTGGTTGGTCCTGCGGGTGGTGCTGCTCAGCAGCGTGCTCTCGGCCTTCCTCTCCAACGCCGGAGTGGTGGCGATTCTGATCCCGGTCCTGGCCGGGATCGCTCGGCGGCGGCAGATCCCTGCTTCGAAACTCATGCTGCCGCTCGCCTACGGCAGCTTGATGGGCGGCCTCTTGACCGTCATCGCTACCTCCAAGAACCTGGCCATCAATGACCTGTGTGCAACCTACGGTCACGAACCTCTGGCGCTCTTCGAGTTCACGGCCTTTGGCCTGGTGATGTTGGGCGTGGGGCTCTTGTACTTCGTCTTCCCCGGACGCGCGCTGCTGCCCACTTCGCGGGTGGACGAGACCCTGGCCGAGCACTATCAGATGCCCAAATTCGTGACCGAGGTTCTGGTGGAACCGGCCAGCACCTTGATCAATCGCTCGGTGGGCGAAACCGATTTTTTTCAGCGCTACGGCGTGACCGTACTGGGCATCGTGCGCCCCGACTCGACCCGCGTCCTGGCGCCTGGTCCCTACAACCGCATCCGGCGCGACGACACCCTGCTCCTGCAAGGCACGCCCGAGGACATCCTGCGCCTGCGTGAAGACCAATCGGTCAAGCTGGTCGATTCCGCCAAGACCGCTGACACCCAACTGGTGGCCGACGATGTAGTGCTCCTCGAAGCGGTCATCCCCGCGGGCTCCGGGCTCCACGGCCGCACCCTGGCCGAGGCCGAGTTTCGGGCCCAGACCGGTTTGAATGTACTGGCCATTTCCAAGCACGGCGAAGTCCAACCCGGCCGCCTCGACGAGGTGCGCCTGGAAGTGGGCGACACGCTCTTGATCCAGGGCCACCAACGGGATGTGGACCGCGCCCGGCGCACGCGCGAGATTCTGCCCCTCGACCAGGTCCAGCGGGCACCCCTGGGCCGTGACGCCTGGATCAGCGTGGCCGCCCTGTTGTTTGTCTTGACCGTGGCCTACTTCCAGTGGATGCCGCTCTCCGTGGCGGCGGTGATCGGAGCCTTGGTGCTGGTCTTCACGGGCTCGGTGCCGGGCAAGGACCTCTACCAGCAGCTCGACTGGAGCGCCCTGATCCTGATCGGCGGCATGCTCTCCCTGGGGCGCGCCTTCCAGAAAACGCACCTGGACCGGGAACTGGCCGAGCTTCTGGGCCAGCTCGCCGGCGAGGCCAACTCGCACTACGCCATGATCGGGGGGTTGATGTTCTGCGCCGCGGCCCTGACCCAAGTCACCACCCACATCGCCGCCGCGGTGATCATGTGTCCTGTGGCCCTGTCGTTCGCCGACCAGGCGGGCCTGAACGACCGGGCCTTTATCATGGCCGTCCTGACCGGTGCCAGCCTGGCCTTCATGTCGCCCGTGGCCCACCAAGCCAACGCCATGGTGGTGGGCCCGGGCGACTACAAGTATCGCGACTTCGTCAAGGTCGGTACGCCCCTCGCCGTGTTGATGTTCGCTGTGGCTGTTTGGCTTATCCCTGTGATGTTCCCCATGGGTGGTATGTAGTGACCCGGGCACAGCTTCTGGGCCTGTGGGCCGCTGGCAGTCTGCTGCCGTGTACTTTTGGGACCCAGAAAAGTGGCGACTGGCCCGCTTTTGTCTGGCGCCTCGAGAACCCCGCTGGCGCGATCTCGGAGGAGTTGGCAGCGGCCTTTGGTGGCGTCAATGTGGAGGGCGCAGACGAAGCGGAATGGGCTTTGGCGCAGGGCCTTGACTTTTTTGTGGGCCACGGTCCGGGCCGCGACGCTCTGCACATCGACGACCACACGAGTTGGTACAAGGAACTCTGGCAAGAGTACTGGGACGAGCGGGACGCCCGGCAGCTCGTGCGCCAGCCCTGCCTGAGCGAAGCTCAAACCATGCAGGATCTCGAACGCCGCCTGGCGGCCTCACTGCGCGCACGCAAAGGGAATACTGGTCGCGGACTTTCGCTGGGCGACGAGGTGGGACTCACGCGCTACGGCGGTCCCCTCGATCTCTGTGAATCGAAGGCCTGCCGCGCGGCTTTCAGCGAGTTTCTGGCGGAATCGGCGCGCTGGCGCGCCCTCGTGCCCGAAGAAGGTGCCGCCCTCCCATATCCGAGCACTGACGAGGTGCGCAAAGCCTGGACCGCGGGCGACGCGAGCCTCGTGGCGGCCTGGATGGCGCGCCGCGAATTCCACCACAGAGTCTTTCTCGGAGTGCTCAAACGGCTCGCCGCGAAGGGTCGCGCCCTGGCGCCCGGGGTTCCCCTGGGACTCTTGGGCCTGGGCGGCCGTACTGCCTTTGGCGGCATCGGAGTGGACACCATTCTGCCGGAGTTGGATTTTCTCGAGCCCTATCCGGCCCTCGACACCCGCGAATTGTGCTTCACGCTGCGCACTCCCGAGCAGGAGGCTTGGTGCACGGTCTTCGCCGAGGAAGGTCAACCCGCGGGAGTAGGTTGGCAGGTACGCGAACACTGGTTGCGTGGCGGCGATGCCTTGGTGCTCTGGTCGGATCGCGAACTGGCTGCCGACGCAACCTACTTCGCCGCCGCCCGCGATGCCGTGGCCGAAGTGCGGCGCCTGACCCGCGAACTTCCCGGCTGGCGCCCGGCAACAGGCGGCCTGGCCCTGGTCCATGACCCAAGAGCCCAAGCGCTGGGTTTCCTGCGCGACGCCCTGCGCGACGGTCCCACTTGGCTCAAGCGTTTCTCCAGCTACCAGGACCTCCACGGCACCCGAGAGGTCTTGCAACGAGGCATCCTGCGCCTGGCTGAAGACGCGGGGCTGCTGCCTGGTGCCCTGCCTTTCGAGAGGATCGACAAGGAGACGCGCCTGCGCTTTCCGGTGCTGGTGTTGGTGGAGCAGATCGTCGTTGAGGACGACGATTTGGCACGCCTCGAAACCTACCTTCGAGCCGGCGGCCGGGTCGTGGTGCTGGGTGACTTCGATCTCTGGAACCTCTGCGGTGAGCCCTCGGACGGCGCCGCCTTCGAACGCTTGAAAGCCGCGGGAGAAGCGCGCGTCTCGCGCGTCGAGTTCGACGCGGCACGCTACCTCGCCGAACGCGAGGGCGCGCCGCAAGCCTTCGGTACGGACTGTCTGCGGATTATCGAGGGGGTTCTTCGCGCCGCGGGAGCAGCCCGGCCCGCCTGGCGGCCCCACGCGGAAGGCGCAAGTCTGCCCTGGTTGCTGGCCGAAATGCCCGGTGAACAAATCGGCGAACGCTTCGCCGCCGCCCTGCCCAACCTCCAGGATCCGTTGCGGCGGGCCGCCTTCAAGACCTTGCAAGTTTCCCTCGAAGGACTCGAAGCGGAGCGCATCGAGTGGCTCGCCCCGCGCGCGCCGGGACCCGACGGTAGCGTGCAACTCCGCCCCGGCGAAGCCCTCGTGTTCAAGATTCTCTCGCCCTAGTCAGCACTTTGGAAAACGTTCCCTATCTCGGCGAGGGCCTGGCCTTGCTCTCGCCTCTGGCCTGGTCCGTGGCTGTGATCCTGTTCAAGAAGACCGGAGAGCGCGTGCCGGCCATCGCTCTCAGTCTGTTCAAAAACACCCTGGCCTGCGCCCTCTTTGTGGCCACCTTCGTGGCTCTCGGAAGCGCGATGCCAGAGGAGCATTCCTGGCGCGACATCGCCTTGCTGCTCTTTAGTGGAGTCCTCGGCATCGCCCTCGCCGATGGTCTATTTTTCGTCTGCCTCAATCGTCTGGGAGCTGGGCGGCAAGCGATCATCAACACGGCCTACTCGCCTCCGATCATCTTCCTCTCTGTGATTTTCCTCGGCGAAAGGCTGACCCCCTGGCAGGTACTGGGGGTGCTCTTGATCCTCTTCGCCGTGGTCAGTGTGGGCGCCACCAAGGGCCGCGACGGCCGCCGCCCGCCGGCGCTTTTCAGCGGCCTGTTGGCCGGTCTCGGTGCCTGTTTCTCCCAGGCCATCTCGATCGTCATGATCAAGGCTCACATGGCTGCCTGGCCGCTCCTATGGATGACCTCCTGGCGGGTTGGGGGGGGCTTGGCCGCCACCCTCCTCGTGCTGCCCTTCCTCAAACCCAGCGCGCGTTCCCTGCGTTCCCTCGGCGACAGAAGGGTCTGGAAATTCATGCTGCCCGCCGTCCTGGTGGGCACCTATGTCTCGCTGCTGGCCTGGATGGGCGGCTTTAAATTCGCTGACGCCTCGGTGGCCTCGGCCCTCAACCAAACCTCGACCCTCTTCACCTTCTTGCTCGCGGTGGTGATCCTCAAGGAGCCCGTCACCCGCCGCGGCCTCCTGGGCCTCAGCCTCGGAGTGGTGGGCGTGGCCCTGGTGACCTTCCTGGGGGCGGGTTAGGCCCGGCAGCGGCTAATGGGTCATGCCCAGCCAGCTACGCGGGGTCCGGCTCTTTGGAATCGGTTTCGGGGGGGGCTTCCTCGAAGGTCGGCTTGGGGCCGAAGGCGCGCTTGAAGTTGTTCCAGCGCTTGCGCTGGTCCAAACGCAACTCGAGCAGGGCTGCGCGTTCGGCGCAGAGTTCCTCGCTGACGAGGCGTAGGCTCTCGTTCAAGGCGCTGAGCTCGTCGCCCTGGGCACGCACGCGCATCTCGGCTCGGTTGGCTCGCGAGGAAGCGTCATCTAGGGCTGCTTCCAGGGCCTGGGCTTCGCCTTGTAGGTCTTGCGCACGCTGCACAGCCGTATCGCGGGCCTGCAAGGCCTCGGCAGCCTGTTCGCAGGCCGCGTGGCGTTCCGCTTCCAGTCCGCTGGTAGCCTCTTGAATTTTTTCGAGTTCCTCGCGGAGCTCGAACACCACGGCGCGATGGCCTTCAAGGTCTCGCTCCAGGGTCGTGGAGACATGCTCGTGGGCGCTGCTTTGCTTCTGGGCTGACTCCAACATGGCACGCAAGTCGGCAACCTCGCCCTGGAGGTCGGTGCTGACAAGTTCGTGGCTGGCAAGCTCATGTCGCAAGGCCTCGCGCGCCGCATCGGATTCCTCGCGCAGGCGCTGCTGTTCCACCAGGGTTTCGGTCAGGGCGGCGTTGTCAGTGCTGAGTGCGGACGCCACGGCCTTGTGAGCGGCAATGTCCTCGCTGACCGTCTTCCTGACCTCTTCGGCTTGGGTGCGCGCTTCGAGAGCCAGGGCGACTAGCTCGTCGTTGATGTCTTTGTGACTCTCAAGCTCCTCTGAAACCTCGGCAAACTGGTCCTTGTGAGCCGCGAGGTCACGGCTGAGTGTTTCCTTGACCAGGTCCGCTTGCCAACGGGCCTCCTCGGCATCTTCCACCAGCTCGGCATTGAGCTTCTTGAAACTCCCCAGATCGTCCTGCACCTCAGCCAACTTTGCCCGGTGCTCGGTGAGATCCTTGCCAAGGTCCTCCCTGACCTCCTCGGCTTGCGAGCGGGCCTCGGCGGCATCTTCCGCCAGATCGGTATTGAGCTTCTTGAAACTCTTGAGGTTGCGCTGAACCTCGGCCAGCTTGGCCTTGTGCGCTGCGAGGTCCTGTTCGATGGTCTCGATGGCGGCCTGGCTTTCCTCGGCCTCGCGCTCCATTTCCCCCTCGAGCTCTTCCTCGTTGGCGCGCAGCTCGATGCAGTGCTCCTGCAACTGGCCGATCATCTTGGTCTGCTCGTCTTGCACCGTGCGCATGGCGAGCAGAGTGTCCTTGTGACCTTTGAGGTCGAGGCCCAGGCCCCCGTTGACTTCATCCAAACGGGCCCACTCCGGCGCCAACACATCACGCTCCAGGTCGAAACGCAAGAGTTCCTGCACAACGCTCATGGATGTGTCCAACGCGCCGGGGGGGGCCACGGGAGCCGGCAGCAAGCGGCTTGCAATCGGTAGGGTTGCACCATCAAAAACCGCCACCAGCGCGTGACGATAGACCGGCGCGGCGTGGTCCGTGGCGTAGAGATTTGCGTTATAGAAGTGGAAGAACTTGCGAGCCAGTTCGCGTAGGGGCGCATCCCGATCCATGTAGAGCGAAAGGCACATGAGCGCCAACCAGCGCTCGATGTTGGCGTGGCCGATGGAGACCACATCGCCTCCAGCCGCCTTGAGTAGAGCCTCGCAAGCCGGGCGGTCGGGCAGGCCGTTTTGTTTGTGCTCGAGAAGGTAGCGGTGCTTCTGGCCGAGCTTGTCCTCGATGAATGCAGCCAGCAGCGTCTCGGCCTCCTCGACTTCAGGGGCCTGGAAGGGCCCAGCGATCACCACCCAGCGGCGCGCCACACGGGCGCACTCAGAGATGAAGGCCTCGCGGCCCGCGGGCGGCACATGTTCGAGGGTATCGAAGGTCACCAGGGCGTCGACACTGTTGTCGGCGTAGGGCAGCGAGCTGCCATCGCCCAGCACCAGGCCCCTCTCGGAGGACGCCTCGAGATCCACCAGGAAGACCTCGTCGCCGGGGAGAAACTGGCGCAAGAGCGCCGTCCGCCCACCTACATCCAAGACCGCGAGCCGTTCCCCCTTCACGCGCAAGGCGTCGATGATGTCCGCCACCAGGCGATAGCGCTGGTACTGATCGAAGGGCAGATCGAGAGCCGCGTCGCGGGTCACGAGGGTGACTCCTGGCAGGTCCCCGAGGAGCCCCGCTGCACACTCCAGCGCGTTGGCAGGTAGAGCAGCCCGTGCTGATGGTGGCGCGGGTCGACGACCTGGAAAGTCAAGGCGTGCTCCTGGTGATCGATCGCAGTGGGCGAGGCCTTGCTGTGATCGTAGAGGAACGTGGTGATGTAGTACTCGCCCTCGAGCAGGGGCAGAGAGTCAAAACTCATCTCCACCAAGCCCTCTTCACCTGCTGGCACCGAGTGGAACACGATGGGCGTATCACGCCAATGGTGGTTGGAGCCATTGATGTAGGTGCCGTCGGAACGGTAGAGGCCGATGCCAAAGACGGGATTGTGAGCATCCTCGTGGCACAGGTAGTGCAGTCGCAAGCTGAAGGGCGCGCCCGAGTTGAAAACATGGCCCGGCTGGCCCTTGTCGTCCACCATCTCGAGCCGGGTGACTTCAATCTCTCCGGTGCCCCAGCGCGGGTACTCGCCGGACCCCTTGTTGATGGTTGAGAGCCGTTCATTGCCCCGGGCCTTGGCACTCTTCAGGTACTCGTCCGCGACTTTCTCGGCACTACCTTGTTCGAGGATTTCGCCGCGGTCCATCAAGATCACATGCTGGCACATGCTCTTGACGGCGCCCATGTCGTGGCTGACGAAGATGATCGTCTTGCCGGAATCTCGGAACTCATTGAGGCGATTGATGCACTTGCCCTTGAAGTGCTCGTCGCCCACCGAGAGCGCCTCATCGATAATGAAGATGTCAGGATCGACGCTCGCGGCGACCGAAAATCCCAGGCGCACATACATCCCCGAGCTGTAGGTCTTGACCGGCCGATTGATGAACTCGCCAAGCTCGGAAAAGGCCACGATGGAATCGTAGCGCTCATCGATCTCGGCCTCGGTCATGCCCAGGATCGAACAGTTGAGGTAGATGTTCTCGCGCCCGCTGAACTCGGGGTGAAAGCCAGCGCCGAGTTCGAGCAAGGAGGCCATGCGGCCCTGCACATGCACCTCGCCGGTGGTGGGCTTGCTAATCCCGGTAAGGAGCTTGAGCAGAGTGGACTTGCCCGCGCCGTTTTCGCCAATGATGCCCACCGTGCTGCCGTGGGGCAGATCGAGGTAGACATTGCGCACGGCCCAAAACTCGGAATAGCGCTTCTTGCCGGGCAGGATGAGGTCACACAACCGGTGAATTGGCTTGTCGTACATCTCGTACGCCTTGCCTAGATCCTTGGCCCAAATGGCGCTGCCCTGGCCGCTCTTGTGTTGATCGGAACTCACTCAAGCACCTACAAGAGGTCGGGGAAGCGATCCCGTTGAGACTGGAAGAAACTGCCGCCGAGACACAGGACGAATAGCGCAGCCCCACCGAACTTGCCTAGCAAAATGAAATCCGGCGCGTGGTTGAAGAGCAAGACTTCGCGATAGCTGTCGATCAACCAGAACATGGGGTTCATGTCCAGGATCCAGCCGTAGCCCTTACCGGAGACCATTTCGGGGGGATAGAAGATCGGCGTGGAGAACATCCACACCATGACGAAGACGCCCACCAAGTGGTAGGTATCGCGCAGGATCAAATTGAAGGCGGCCAAAAAGAAGCCCAAACCCGCGGTGAAGATGCCCTGCAAGAGGAGCAAGACGGGCAACCAAAGGAGCGCCAGCCCGAGGGCCAGCGCCCGGGGCTTGACAACGATATCCTCGGCCGTCTTGGGCGCAGCGATCCGCAAGGTGCTGCCTTCGTTGGGGCAAGTGAGCAGGTGCTCGTAGTCGCAGTAGTCGCAACTGGAACTGTAAGGCGCGGGCTGCTCCAGCGCCGGATCGAAAGCGGCAACGGCCACTGGCGCAGGCCCTTCGGTGGCGTCGATCTGCCCCTGGCTGGGCGCGATGTAGCCGAAGAACACGACCCCCATGAGCACCACGGGCAAGCCGATGAGCATGTTGACCAGGGACGAAATGGTCAAAGAAAGCGGCAAGACGGCCGAAGGAAAGACAACCTTCTGAATCAGGTTGGCGTTCTCCACCAGGCAATTGGTGGAGCGCGAAATGGTCTCGGAAAAAGCGGCCCAAACCACGATGCCGGCCAACATCCAAATGGCCACATCCTTGATGGACGAGCGATCCCCAAAGCGCACCGATAGGATCACGCGGAACACGAAGGTGTAGACGAACAGATTCAGGATCGGATAGATCACCGACCAAAAAAAGCCCATGGAAGAGCCAACATAGCGGGCCTTCAAATCGCGCAGCACGAGCTCACGCAGAAGCCGCTGATTGCCCAACAGGCTACGAAAGAGTTTGACCACGACCTAAGGTGCTAAAGCACCATTTTTCCCAGGGCAGAGGTGGCCAAATCCACAGCGATGCGGGCGGTCTGGTTCTCGCGGTCGAGGATGGGATTGATCTCGGTGAACTCGAGGCCCAGGAGCCGCCCGTTTTCCGCCACCAGTTCCATCACCAGATGAGATTCGCGCAGGGTCGTGCCACCGGGCACTGGCGTGCCTACACCCGGGGCAATCTCGGGATCGGTGCCGTCGAGATCGAAGGACAGGTGAAATCCTGCCGTGCCGCGGTTTGCGATCTCAAGTGCTTCGGTCATCACATCGTGCATGCCGCGCTGGTCGATCTCGCGCATGGTGATCACGCGCACACCCGAGTCATGGATGATCTTGCGCTCGTGGCGGTCGAGGCTGCGCACGGCCACAGCCACGGCATTCTCCACATCCACCATGGGGTAGCGCTCGCCCAGGCGGGTAAGTTCTTCAAGGCCGCGTCCGAGGCAAGAAGCCAGGGGCATACCGTGGATGTTGCCCGAAGGGCTCGTTTCGGGCGTGTTCATGTCGCCGTGGGCGTCGAACCAGATCAGCCCGATTTTCTCTTCTCGTCGCTGGTGCCAGGACGAAATCCCCGCGACCGTCCCGCAAGCTATCGAGTGGTCGCCCCCCACCACCAGAGGCAGGCGATCCTGGTCGAGCACATCGAGCACACTGTCACGCAAGCTCTCACAGGCTTGGGCGATCTCGCGCAGGAAGCGCGCACGGTTGTTCTCAGGCTTGAGGGACTCGGGTACCTCCACGGCCACATTGCCGCGGTCCTCAAAGTCCATTCCCATGGCTCGCAAGGCGCGCTCAAGGCCCGCGATGCGAATGGCGCTGGGCCCCATATCCACGCCGCGGCGGCCACCGCCGAGATCCATGGGGACGCCGATCAACGAGATTCTGGTCTTCATGACGATTGAGTCCTCGTCTCAGTGAGTTCGTTTGCCAAAGGCTCCCAGCACGGCGCCCTGCAAGACGGGCTGGTTGGTGAGCAGACCGCGCTGGACCTTGAGCCACTGGACTTCTTCCAGGCCGCCCCACTCGCCGAGGGCATAGCCTACCCGGCGGAAGTCTCCTTCGCCCGCATTCAGGGGCGGATGCAACAACTCGTCGCGCAAGCCGTGAATGCTCAGCACCCGCGTCACCAAGAGCGACGCGAGTACGCTGCGATCAAACGGCCCGTTCCAGACCGCTGTCCGCAGCCAGGGCAGGGCGTCGCTGGCCTTGGCGTCGAGCATGGCGAGGGCCAATTCTACATTCAGGTCGATGTTCCCTTCGACGGGGAAGTGCTTGACAAATAGGTCGAGGTACAACCCGGCAGCCTCACCGCGCAAAGCCTGCACGGCGCGCACGCCCCGGGCTCCCTCGGGCCAGTCGCCAGGCGCGCGCTTGCGCAGTTCAGTCGCGAGCACTTCGCGTGCCTCACGATCGCCTTCGAGGCCCAAGCCCGTGGCGGCCGAGAGGCGATCCTCACCTTCAAGGTCCGGTAAAACCCGACGCAAGAGGCCCTTGATGGGCGCCTCGCCTGGCGTGCGCAAGGCCGCCTTGAGGTAGGCGCCAAAGGCATGATGCTCGGGGTCCAGCAAGACATCTTTCAACGCGTCCAGGGCCAGAATGTCCCCCAGGCGTGCCCGGGTGATTTGCAGGCTGGCGCGCACTTGAGAGCTGGAGTCGCCTTCGAAGCGTTCCAGGAGGCCCAGCATCGAGACTCGGCCCAAGCGGGCCCAGGCATCGAGGGCCCTCATGCGGTCGGTTGGGGTCATGTCATTCCAGCCATCCTCCAGGCCCATGACGGCATCAGCTAAACCGGCGCGCACCAAGAGGTTCGTGGTGCGCACGGAGATGCCGGGCTCCGCGAGGGATAGCTGCAACAGTTCCAGGGAACGAGCTTCGAGGCCAGCGCTTTCGATCTCGTTCAGGATCACGATCCAAGCCGCTGGGCCCTCGGGCACCACCAAGCCGCTGGCGATGGCGCGGGCCAAATCCTCGGGCATGGAGCGAGTCACGGCGCGCAGGCTGGCGAAACTCTGGTGGTGGATGAGGGCGGCCATGAGGTGGTCGGCGACTCCCAGTTCGAGACGGGTGGCCGAGGCGTGCAACACGACGCCGTCCAGGAAGGCTCGGCGAGCGAGGAGTCGGTCCAGGCTGCGTTGCTGCCAGGTGATGCCGTCCACCAGGCCGAAGCGCTGAGCTGCGGCCCAACGCAAGTTGAAGAGAGTCTTGCCCACCTCGCTGGGCTGCGAAGCTTCGGGAGCGAGCACTCCCACGAGCAGGTCGCGGGCCAGGTCTGCATCGGGGCCACTGCCCTCGGCGATGGCGTCGACCCGGGAGCGGGCGGACTTGCGGCCGGAGCGCAAGAGCGCCAGCATGGCCGCGGCGCGAGCGTCGGCGTTCGGGTCTTCGAGCAACGACTCGAGCTTCGCCACGACCCCCACGCCCAGCTCACCCATGGCCAAGATGGCCGCCTCGCGCAAGATGCCCTTCCCAGCCTCAGCGACAGCGCTCAGGCTCGAAACTTCGCGCAGCGCTTCGGGCCGGGCACAGCCCAGGGCCATGAGCACCGTGGCGCGCTCGCTGTCGGCGAGATCAGGTTCGAGCAAGCGCTTGCGAGCGTCGTGTTCGGTGCGCGGGGTGAACGAGATGCGCCGGTCACGCTCGAGGAGCGCTTGCCAGGACTCACTAGCCTGGGCTTGGGACTGGGCGCTTTGGGCCTTCTTCAAACATCCCGCGAAGGCGCCGGACGGGGGCGCGCCAAGGAAGAGCAGAGAGGCGCACAGCACCCACAGTCGGTGGTTTTGGGGACGAAACATGGGGCTTTCCGAGGGGGCTGAAATATCGGCCGTCAGGAAGTTATCGACAGGTAGAAACCCTTTTCTGGACAGCCCAAGGGCAGGGAACCCCCCCGATTCTCTATTCTCGCCTGGGAGTGAGGTGAAAGACCACCTCCAGGCTGCCCGCTTGCAGGGGGCCGAGGTCGAGAGCGCCGTGGTAGTGCTCGCCGCGGCTGGCCTTGTAGTGGCCCGAATCGCCCGTGTTCAGGCCCGATAGCTCGAATCGCCCGGCCAAATTGCTAACCGCCCGCTGGCCATCGGGGCCCTCGACCAAAACTCCCACCAAAACATCGCCGGTGGAGCCATCGAGGGTCGTGCCCACCACCTGGGCGGCGCCTCGCCCCCCTGCGCCCCCGGCTCCCGAGCCATCGCAGGCCAAGCAGATCAGGCCGAGGGCCAGGGCCAGGACCCAGGCGTGCCCCAAGTTCAGCCCGGCAGGCCGCATCACTCGGGTTCCCCCAGAAGCCCCGTGAGCTGCGCCCGGCGCTCGTCGCGGAGCTCCGCACTGGAGGCTTCGAGGTTCAAGCGCAGAAGCGCTTCGGTGTTGGAGAGACGCACATTGAACCACCACCACTGGGCGTCACCCAGGTCGCCGAATTCCACGGTGATGCCGTCGAGTTCATCCTGGCGGCCATCGGCAAAGCGCTCTTTCAGGGAAGCGATGGCGGCGGCCTTATCGGCTACCCGAAAGTTGATCTCGCCGGTGGAGTGGTAGCGCCGCAAGCCCGCCACAAGTTCACTCAAGGGCCGGCCACTGTTCGCCGCGGAGCCCAGGAAGTTGAGCGCCGAGACCATGGCCAGTACACCCGAATCGCAGGTGAAGTTTTCGGCGAAGTAGAAGTGCCCCGAGAGTTCGCCGGCGAAGACTGCGCCCTTCTCGCGCATGGTGGCTTTGATGAAGGAATGCCCCACGCGATCACGAATCGGCTCGCCGCCGCGCTCGACGATCTCTTCCTTGACGACCCACGAAGAACGCAGGTCGTAGACGATGCGCGCGCCCTTCTCGCGCTCGAGATAGGCGCGCGCCAGAAGCGCCGTCATCAGGTCGGCGGGAATCGTTGCGCCCGTTTCATCCACGAAGCAGCACCGATCTGCGTCGCCGTCGAAGGAGACGCCGAGCTGCGCGCCGCTCGAACGCACGAGCTCGCGCACATGGTCCAGGTTCTCTTCCTTGAGCGGGTTGGCCTCGTGCACCGGAAAGGTGCCATCGGGGTCCATCAACATGCACTCCGCGCTCACCGATTCCAGGCCCTCGAGGATCGAGGGCAAGGTGTGGCCGGCCATGCCGTTGGAGGCATCGATGGCGATTCGCACGGGCTCGTCGAGGGCCGCGAAGGAGGTCACATGAGCCGCGTAGGCTTCCAGCAGCTCCACTCGCTCGATCCCGCCGCGCTCGGCTGTCAAGCCGGGATAATCCCCCGCGCAGATTTTTTCGATGTCGAGAATGCCGTTGGCTGCCGAGATGGGCGTGGCGCCCCGCCCGCAGAGCTTGAAACCGTTGTATTCGCCGGTGTTGTGACTGGCCGTGACCACCAGCCCCCCATCGCAGTCCGTCGAGCCGATGGCGAAATAGCACATGGGCGTCGAGGCTAGGCCGATGTCGATCACGCTCGCTCCGGCATCACGCATGCCATCCATCACGGCCGTGGCAATCTCCGGCGAGTGGGTGCGCATATCGCGGCCCACGAGCAGTTTCTTGGCGCTCAGATGGGTGGCGAAGGCGTGGCCGATCTTGCGCGCGAGGCTTGCGTCCAATTCGTCGGGAACGACACCGCGGATGTCGTAGGCTTTGAAGATTCCCATGGGCAGTCTGCGAAGTATTGAGCTGTGAGTTGAGGTTTGGGTTCGGAGAGACGCGGGCTAGTCTAGCAAGTTGTAGGCTCGCCCAAGATTCTCGCCAGGGCCGCAGCCAGGGTTTCGAGGTCCGCGCCAGAGAGGTCCAGGTGGGTCACGAAGCGCAACACATCAGGACCCAGGGGCATGACTTTCACGCCTTCGGCCGCGAGGGCTGCGACCAGGGTCGCCGCGTCAAAACGCGGGTGCTCGACGCGCACCATGACCAGATTGGTCTCAACATCGTCCGAAGGCGCCCAAAGGCCCTCGTGGGCGTGGCAACAGGCGGCCACTTCGCGGGCAAGATGGTGATCCTCGGCCAGGCGCTCGACATTCTCGCGCAGGGCCATAAGCCCCGCGGCAGCGATGATTCCCGCCTGGCGCATCCAGCCGCCCAGGCGCTTGCGCAGCACCCTGGCGCGCACCAGGAAAGCCTCGTCGCCGGCGATAATCGAGCCCACGGGGGCGCCCAGCCCCTTGGAAAGGCAGACCGAAACCGAATCCGCCTGGGCACCAAACTCGCTTGCGGAGATCCCGCTTGCCACCACGGCATTGGCCAGGCGCGCGCCGTCCATGTGGACCGGGACGCCTGCCTCGCGGGCTACCTCGGCCACGCGGCTCAGCGCTTCGAGGGAAATCACCCGGCCACCGGAGGCCATGTGGGTCTGTTCCACGCAAATCAGCCCTGTGTCGGGTAGATGGATGTTTTCCGGTCGCAAGGCGGCGCGCACCTCGTCGGCCTGCAAGGCGCCCTTCGCGCCCGCGAGGGTCACGCACTGCAGGCCGTGCAAGTACCCCGCTGCACCGCCCTCGAAGTTCACGATGTGGGCGCCGCGCTCCACCACCAACTCCTCGCCCGGTCGCGTCCAGGCTCCCAGGGCAATCTGGTTGGCCATGGTGCCCGAGGGCACGAACAGGGCGCCGGCCTTGCCCACCCAATCGGCGGCGTACTCTTCGAGGGCGCGCACCGTGGGATCGCCGTCGAGCACATCGTCGCCCACATCGGCCCGGGCCATGGCCTCGCGCATGGCAGCCGAGGGCCGGGTCAGGGTGTCGCTGCGAAAATCGCTTCTGACGCTCACGCGGGCTGTAACGACTCGCGCACGCGGCGCATTCCTTCGCGGATATTCTCGATGCTGTTGGCGTAGCTGAAGCGCATGTAGCCCTCACCCAGATGGCCGAAGCTGGTGCCGGCGATGGTGGCCACGCCGGCTTCGTTCAGGAAGAGGTCCTCGAGCTCTCGGGAACAGAGCCCCGTGCCGGAAGTATTGGCGAAGGCGTAGAAGGCGCCACCGGGGGTCAAGCAGCTGAAGCCGGGGATGCCATTCAGCTCCTCGACGATGATTGCACGGCGCTCGAAAAAGGCCGCGCGCATCGTGTCCACGGCGGTCTGCGGGCCGCGCAGGGCCTCAATGCCCGCCACCTGGGCCACGGCGTTGGTGCACGAGTTGGAGTTGATTTGCAAGCGTTCGGCGTCGGCGATCAGGTGCTTGGGCCAGACACCGTAACCCAAACGCCAACCGGTCATGGCGTAGGTCTTGCTCCAACCGTCGAGCAGGATAGTGCGCTCGCGCAGGGCTTCGAACTCGAGGAAGGTCACATGTTCCGCGCCGTCGTAGAGCAGCCGCGAGTAGATTTCATCGGCCAGCACATAGACGCCGGGGAACTTCTCGAGACCGTCGGCGAGTTTCTTCAGCTCCGAGCGCGGAACCACCCCACCGGTAGGATTGGCGGGCGTGTTTAGGATCAAGAGTCGCGTCTTGGAGTTGATCTTGGCCAGAACCTTGTCGGCGTCGAAACAGAAACCGCTGGCCTCCTCGAGTTCCATGGGCACTGGCTTGGCGCCCGAAAACTTGATCATCGACTCGTAGATCGGAAAGCCGGGGTTGGGGTAGATGATCTCCGTGCCCTCTTCCCCGAACATCATGATCGCGAAGAACATGGTGGGCTTGCCGCCGGGCACGATCATCACCTGGTCGGGGTGTACGGTTTGCTTTCTGTTCTTGGCGATGTCCTCGCAGACCGCCTCGCGCACTTCGATCAGCCCCTTCGCGGGGGTGTACGAGTGGTAGCCGTCCTTGAGGGCCTTGCGACCGGCCTCGACGATGTTTTCGGGGGTACGAAAGTCGGGCGCTCCGATGTGCAGGTGCACGATGGACCGGCCCTGGGCTTCAAGGGCCTTGGCCTTGGCGAGGACTTCGAAAGCGGTTTCGGTCCCCAGTTGGGACATGCGGTGGGCTAGTTGCAAACTCATGGTCTCCTGACAGTCTGATGCCTATGCGCGGGTGCCACAGGGTACGCCGGAGAGCTGAAAATTACGACCCGGCCAGCAAAAGCCGCCCAAAGCCTCCCCCCCAATCAACCCCTAGAAGTGCATTTGGAATTCCACCATCAGCGCGCTCTCGTCACCCACAATCTCGCCCGCCTGAGCTGTACCTTCCAGGGAAACATCCGAGGAATAGATCGAGTGCACAAAGCTGGTGCGCAAGAGCGCGTGGCTGGAGAGGTACCAGTTCAGCCCCGCCGATAGGCTGGTCACGCGCGGGGTGAATTGGCCGGGCTGCAAGAAGCCCAGGTCCTGCAGGGCGTCGTCGCTCTCCAGAACCGAGAGGCGCAAGGCCAGGGCCAGGGCGCCCGAGCCACCGCCGCCGTAGGGATTCACGGAGGACTTTGGGCTGACGCCAGCGAAGGAGATATCCGTGGCTCCGGAGAGCACCTGCTGATACATGACATAACCGCCATCATGGGCGACATCGCTCTGCGCGCCCATGCGCGACAGCTCTTCTTCGATGTGGATCCATTCGGCTTGCAACATATACGGCCCGTCATACCAGGCCGCCTCGAGCCCCAGGCGCCATTGGGTGCCGTCGACTGACACAGCATCTGCATAGTGCATCAAGGGCAGGCCGGCGGCGTTGCGGATGGACCCACCGGTGAGATCGCGCTCTTCCTGGCCGTAGGTCGCTGCCAGGCCAAATTGCAGAGACTCGAAGGTCGTGGAGAAGTCGCCCCGAAAGGGATGCCACATCAAGCGCGCCGCAAGCTCCTCGCCGTCATCGTGGGATTCTTGATCCCCGCCGTTGTACAGCCCGATCCCGTACTCGGCCCGCCCGGCGTTGCCGTTCAAGAACAAGCCGTGCTGCTCCGCGGGCACGAACTGCTGCATGATCGAAAACTGCGGGAACGGGATGTAGCGCCGCGAACGAACCTCTTCGAGGCCGAAGGGCGCCTTCATGCGACCGATCATCAAGAGATCCTGACCGCCGAACAGTTCAGCGCCCAGCCAGGCCTCTTCCAGTTCGACCTCGTGGGGGCTGAATTTGGTCTCGACACGAAAGCGGTAGTGCTCGTCAAAAGTGCCCGCGACCTCGAGGCGCATGCGCTTGATCTCGACCTCGGACTGGGGCTTCCGGGAGCTCTCGCTGCCGCGCAGGAGAGTCTGAAAAAGACCCTCGAGCACGATCTCGTTCCGTCCGTCTCGCGAGCGCATGAAGAACCCGTGGTCGTAGCCCAGCGTGGGGCTGGAGAGGTCGGCTGGACTGTGCTCCGCCTCTTGGGCCGAAGCGAAGGGCTGGCCGGCTCCCAGCGAAAGAGCCGCCAAGGCCGCGCTGAACGCCCGGAGGATATTGGTGAAGGGCATGCCGCAGGATGGCCAGGAAGGGGGCAGTGGACTGGCCACTGTGTAGGAGGTTGGATGGGACCCTCCTAGGTAACGAAAGCGCCCTCTTGATAACGAAAGACGGGCGCTGATGCCAGCCCGCAGAGCCCCTGAGGCTAAACTACCCCCCCCCTTCCCACGCCACCGCCCCCTCGCCCATGCACCGCCCTGCGCTCGCGGCTCGACTCTCCCTCGCCGTCCTCTCTTGGCTTGCCGTTAGCGGCTGCGGCCAGGAACCCGATGTGGTCATCTACTGCGCCCTCGATCAGGTCGACTCCGAGCCCATCCTGCGCGAGTTCGAACGCCGCACGGGGCTCAAGGTGCTCGCCGAGTTTGATGTGGAAGCCCACAAAACAGTGGGCCTGGTGCGCCGCATCCGCGAGGAGAGCTCGCGCACCCGCTGCGATGTCTTCTGGAACAACGAGATCGCCCACACGGTCTCCCTGGCGGCGGACGGTTTTCTCGCTTCCTACGACTCGCCAAACGCGGCTTCAATCCCGGAGGGTTTCCGCGATCCAGAGCGGCGCTGGACCGCCTTTGCGGCACGGGCGCGGATCTTCATCGTGAACACACTCCTGGTGAACCCCACACAGATCCACGGTATGTGGGACCTCGTCTCGTCCACGCGCACCGGTCCCGTGGGAATGGCACGGCCCCTGACCGGCACGACCCTGACCCACATAACTGCTCTCTTCGGTGTACTGGGCGAGGAGCGCACCCTCGAGTACTTGCAAAAAGTGAAGGACACGGAGGTCAACCTGACCAGCGGCAACGCGACCCTCATGCGCCTGGTGCGCGACGGTCAACTGGCCTGGGGTTGGACCGACACCGACGACTACAACCGCGCCAAGAAACAAGGCTACCCGGTGGAGGCGGTTTTCCCAGACAGCGCTGAGGGCGAACTCGGCACGCTCTTGATCCCCAACACCGTGGCGATCCTGAAGGACGCTCCGCACCCAGACGCCGCGCGCCAGTTGGTGGACTACATCCTGTCCCTGGAAGTCGAGCGGCGCCTGGCCAGTTTCGACGGGGCCCAGATCCCCCTGCACGCTGAACTCGCGGACGAGGAGCACCAACTGCCTCTCGAAAAAATGCGCCCCATGAAAGTGGACTACGCTGCAATCGGCGCCGCGATCGACGCCCGCTTCATCCAACTCAAGAAGATGTTCCTCGAGTGAGCCGAACGCTGATCCTCCTTGCGGCGGCACTCTTCGCCTTGCTCAGCCTGGCACCCCTGGCGGCCATGGCCCTGCGCGTCGACCCGGCCGACTTCCAGGCCCTCGTCACGCCGCGCACCCTGGACCTCCTGGGTCGCACGGTCTTCCTGGGCCTTTCGGTCAGCTTCCTGGCCGTCCTGGTAGGCGCCCCTTTCGGTTTCTTGGTGGCGCGCACCGATGTTCCTGGCGCCAGCCTGCTCAGGCCCCTGGGTCTCGTGCCCCTGCTCCTGCCGCCGCTCTTCCTGGCCATCTCGTGGACGGCCCTCTGCGACCTGCGCGGCGCCACGGCGACGATTGTGATCCTGGCAGCTAACACCTTCCCCATCGTGGCCTTTTTCAGCGCCATGGCTTTTGAACGCATCGACGCGCGCAGGGAGGAGGCCGCGATCCTGGTTGGCGGCTGGCGCGCGGCCCTGCGCATGGAACTTCTGCCTGTGGCCCCGGCGATTCTGTGCGGCGGCTGCCTGGCCTTCATCTTGGCCATCAACGACTTCGCCGTGCCCGACTACATCTCGTCGGTGGGCAGCAAGTTCAATGTCTACGCCGATGAGGTCTTTGCCAGTTGGAAGCTCGACGCGCAAACCGGGCGCGCGGTGGTCACAGCCCTGCCCCTGTTGTGTTTGACGCTACTTTTCTTGCTGCCGGCCTTGGCCCTGCGCCGACGCGGCACCCTGGCCACCCTCGAAGGCGGCTTCGTCCCGCCTCGGCGCCTGTCCCTGGGACTCGCGCGCTGGCCGGCTTTTCTTTTTTGCGCGGCCCTGGTGACTGGCGCGTCCCTGGTGCCCGTGGGACGCTTGATCTTCGAGGCCGGCGGCGGGGCTCGGGGCTGGAGTCAGGAGAATCTGAGATCCGCCTTTGATCGGGCCCTGGAACTCTCCCGAAGCGACCTCGCCAATTCTCTCGTCTGGTCGGCGCTGGCGGCCTCGCTGGCCGTGCCCATCGCCCTGGTCCTCGGCCACCTGGCCGAACGAGCGCGTCTCGGCCGCGCCCTGGAATTCGTCTTCGTTCTGCCCCTCGCGGTGCCCGCCATCCTGCTCGGCATCGGTGAGATCACGCTCTGGAATCGCGACCTCACCGCCGAGCTCTACAACTCAGGAGCGCTGGTGGTGCTGCTCTATGCCGGACGCTTTTTGAGCCTACCGCTGCTACTCCTCTCGGGAGCCGTAGCCGCCATGGGGACCAGCCAGGAAGAATCCGCGCAACTCTCGGGTGCCGGTCCTGCTCGGCGCATGCTACGCATCGTGGCCCCAACCCTGCGGCCCAGCTTGCTCGGCGCCTGGGCCATGGTCTTTGTACTCTCCATGCGCGAACTCGATGGCGCTATCCTCGTTCCCGCAGCCAACCACACGGTCATCTTTCGCGTGTTCAACCAGATCCACTTCGGCCGCGATGACTTCGTTGCCGCCCTGTGCCTCTTGATCATCTTCTTTCTCTTCCTGCCGGGACTCCTCTGGTCTCTCCTGGCTGGGCGCCGGCGGGAGGTCATGCCGTGACTCTTGCTGTTCATTTTGATGGCATTACCGTCAAGGCCCATCGCACAACGATTCTAACATCGATCAACCTCTCCATCGAAGAGGGCGAGCATGTGACCCTGGTGGGACCCTCGGGCTGTGGCAAGACGACGCTCTTGCGCACGGTGGCCGGGCTCACGCAGGTCGTGCTGGGCCGGCTCTCACTCTTTGGCAAGCTGGTCACCCAGGGCTCGAAGTGCCTGCTGCCTCCGGAGCGGCGACAGATCGGCATGCTCTTCCAACAACAGGCACTCTGGCCCCACATGAACGCCCGCAAGACCCTGGAATTCGTGCTCAAGGGCGCTGGCGTGAGTCGCGGCGACTTTGGCGCGCGGGTGGGCGAGCTGCTCGAACTGGTGGAACTCACAGGATTCGAAGAGCGCAAACCCGCCAGCCTCTCGGGTGGCGAAGCCCAGCGCCTGGCCCTGGCCCGCGCCCTGGCCGGCAAACCGCGACTCTTGCTCCTCGACGAACCCCTCGGCCCCCTTGACGCCGAACTGCGCGCGGCCCTGCTGCTGCGCATCGATGAGATCCAAAGCCGCCGCGGCTTGACCATCATCCATGTCACCCACGACCCCGGCGAATCGCGGGCCTACGCCACGCGCACGGTAACCATGCGCAACTGTAGCTTGGTGGGAGAGCTTCCGTGAAGTTCCTACGCGGCGCTCTGATCGCCTGTCTGATGGCCCTCTGCGGCTGGATTCTCCTGGCCATCTTCGCCCCCACGGAGCCCGCGGCTGCGCCCCAAGAGTTCACCTCGTCCAACCAGTGCCGCGACTGCCACGCCCAGGTCTTCGATGAGTGGCAGTCCTCGTGGCACGCTCAGGCCTGGGACGATCCCGATGTGCGCGCCCTCTCGGACAACTTCTCCAACACGGACTGCATCGACTGCCACGCCCCGCGTCCGGTGTTCGAGACCGGTATTGGCAAACGCGTCCTACCCCGCAGTTCGCGGCGCTCCGAGGGCGTGGACTGCATCGCCTGTCACGCACTGGCGGGCGGCGGCGTGGCCGGCACGATTCAAAACCCGCGTGTGGCTTGCGCGCCGGTGACGCAGGTCGAGTTACAACGGCCCGAGTTTTGCGGCGTCTGTCACGACCAACACAAGACCGTTCAGGAGTGGAAAGCCAGTTCTTACCCCAGCCAGGGTGTGGGCTGTATCGACTGCCACATGCCCTACCGTGGCGGCGATCCCCAAGCCGGCCGTGACCACACTTGCCGCGGCGGCCACGACATGGAGCTGGTACGCTCGGCTGTCGAGTTGCGGGCACGGCGCGAGGGCCACGAGTGGGTGATCGAGATCGAGAATGTTGGCGCCGGTCACTCCTTCCCCACCGATGAACGCTCGAGAGCCGCGGATCTCTTTTGGCGCCCACTGGCGGGCACCGCGAGCGCCGCTAGCACCAGCGAGCCCTGGCGCCGCGCCCACCGCATCCGCAGTCCCTACCGTTACGAAGTGGGCGTGGTGGACAACCTGCTCCTGGCCCACGAGGTGCGCGAGATCCGCCTCGCGGGCGAGGGCGCAGGGGGCGCCATCGAGCTGGCGCTTTTCTACAAGCTGACGCCCTACTACAAGGACCCCGAACACCCCGACCCGGAGACGGAAGCCCACCTCATCCAGCGCCTGGAGCTCGTACCGTGATGCGGCGCCTTTTTCTCGCTGGATTCCTGGGTACAGCCTGGGCCTGCGGGCCGCCGGCAGAAGCGCCGGTTTTCGCACACTTCGCAGCCCTCGAAGAAGGCCTCGGCGCAGCCCGCACCCGGGTGCAAGCGGAATTGGACGGAGCGCTCGAAGCCACAGCGCCCGCTGAGCCCCTCGAGCCTGGCCATGTGGCGGGACTGGTTCACATGCTGGCCTATTCCACGGGACGCATAGCCGAGTTGCCCCTGGAGGAGATCACTACCCTCGGCGACGCCGCAGTGCCCGCCCTGGCCGAACTCGCAACGCGCTCGGACCACGACAGCGGCGAACGGCTGGCGGCCTGCGCACTCTTGGCGCGGGTGGCCACACCGCTCGCCTGCGAACAGCTCATGGTGCTCGTTGAGCGTGCTCCCGAGAATTGGCTGCGATCCCAGGCCGCCTGGCGTCTGGCGGAGACCGACGCCGATTGGTTGGTGCCACGAATGCTCCTGCGACTGAAGTACGAGAAGGATCCAGAGACCGTGATCTGGCTGGCCAACGCCCTCAGTAGCCTGGGCAACTTCGAGGGGCTTGCCACCCTCTGGCGTCTGGAGCGCGAAGCCCCCACGCAAGAGCTGAGCGTGCGAGCCCGGGAACGTCTCGACGCCATCGCCGAGGGCCAGGGAATCGAGAGCGCGCAACTGCACTGGCAGTTGTGGCAGGTCGACGACCCAGAAGGCCGGGTGTTCAACTCCTCGCCCAGCTCGCGTTTGGAGTTGGAACTCTGGAAGCTGATCGAACAGCTCTCGGGTGCGCACTTCCAACTGCGTGGCGTGGACGATGCGCGCTTTCAATTGTCGCGCATGGGTGCCTGGATCACGCCAGCTTTGTGCGCCAGCCTGCATGACGTCGATGTCTATGTGCGGGTGCACTCGGCCCAGTGCCTCGAACGCATGGGGCCGCGGGCCAGCGCCGCCGGACCGGCGCTGATCGAAGCCCTCGCCGATCCGAGTCTCGCGAACCAGGCTGCCGCGGCCCTGGGACGGGTGGGCTATCCGCCTGCCGAGCCGGCCCTCTCCGCTGCCCTCGCCGACAAAGCCGCAGCCCACGAACTACGCGTGGCTGCCGCTGCGGCCCTGGGGCGCCTGGGCCTGGCAGCCTCGGCCGAGGTCTTGACCGCCACCCTGAATCGCAGCGCAGAACCGGGAGACCTGCGCCAGGTGGCCGCCACGGCCCTGGTGCGCCTGGGCCTCGGCGACCGCGGTGCGGCCTGTTTGCTGGAGGCCCTCGAAGACCCCGCAGCCGATCGCGGAGCGGCCGAGGAGACCCTCGAACGCTGGCTCAACGGCCGCGAGGATCAGGCGGCGCAGGACCTCTTCACGAGTTGGCTGGAGCTCGCCCCGCCGCCTGGGCTGATCCCCAGCAGCGCCCAGGACCTGTCCCGCCGAGCGGCGCGCCGGAGCCTCTTGAAGGCCGCTTGGTCCGGCCTGGGGCTCAAGTAAACAGAGCCACCAGCACCACCGCCAGCCAGCCAGCGCCGTTCAGGGCGAACATCAGGTCGCCGCCGAGCAGAACTCGCGTGGGGCTGCCGCCACCTTGCTGGGTCTGCACCAGGAGCAAATAGCGACCCAGGCCGAAAACCACAAAGGGCACGGTCCAGAAAAGGAGCTCGCCGTGCCTGAACTTGGTCGTGGCCTCGGCGTCGATGGTGTACATGGTGTACGAGACGATGGTGCAGGCTGCCAGGAGCGTCACCATCTGATCGAGAAAACCCAGGTTGTACTCGCGCAGGATGGCGCGGTGGCTGCCGGCGTCGTCACCCAACAAATCGACTTCCGCGCGCCGTTTGCAGAGGGCCAAGAACAGCGCCAGGAACAGGGTGCAGAGGAACAACCAATTGGACACCGGTACACCCACGGCCAGAGCGCCGCCCTGCACGCGCAAGAGAAAGCCCGTGGCGATGCAGAAGGCGTCCACCAGCACGATGTGCTTGAGCCGCCAGCTGTAGAGGAAGTTCAGGGCGATGTAGCCGCCCACCACAATCACCAGGGGGAAGGGCTCCCCGCCCACGGAAAGTGCCAAGGCGAGGGCGCCCACGAGACACACCGCCGCCACCACGAGGGCTGTCGTGACCGTGATCTCACCGGCGGCGATGGGCCGCTTGCATTTTTCCGGGTGCTTGCGATCGCTCTCGATATCACAAATATCGTTGATCAGGTAGATCGTGGAGGAGCCCAGGCAAAAGGCCCCCACCGCCAAGAGGGTGGCCACCAGTCGGTCCCAGGGCAGGCCGTTGGACTCCCCCGCAGCAAAGACCAGGGCGGCCAGAACGAAGATGTTCTTGACCCACTGCTGCGGCCGGATGGCCCGCAAGATCGCGCCGATGAGCATGAAGGGAGAGCGAGGTGTCTGAGAGGAGTTAGGAGGGCTCGAGCGGGGACCCGAGGGGGTTGGGGGCCAGCTTGGCGGCCTAGGAGGCCCGAGGCCACAAAAAAGGAGCCCGTGGAGTTGGGTCTGCGCGCTTCTTGGCCTATGGGCCGCTAGCCTGGCCTACTTCATCAGGGCTATCGCCGGGAGATCGGCTTCCCGGGGGGCTGGGACGGCACCTACCGAGGCAATGCCCGCTAACTAGTGCCCTCTGGGTTCCTTGCGAAGGCCCTGCTAAAGTCCGGTTCCCTGGATACACGATAGACCCTCCCAAAGCGTCCCCGCCCCCATGTTCCAACTCTCCGTCTACTGCCGCCGCGCCCTCAACACAATCCCGCCCCGGCGCTGCCAGCATCTGGCCGCGAGCCCCAGCCCTGTGCAGCGATCCCTCGGCGGGATCCCGCAGGGCTTTCTTCGTGGGCGCTCGGATTGGAGTCGTCGAGGCGCATGAAGCGCGCCATCATCATCAGCGCAATCTCCTGGCTGGCTTTGATCAGCGTCCTGCACATCTGGCTGAACATTGGCTTTGAGCGCTTGGCCCGCGACTTCCAGGTCAACCTCGGCAACGAACGCGCCGAGCTGGTAGTAGGTTTCCTGCCCGTGACCTGACACCTAACCTGTCCCGTCACCAGTTGGGTGACGGACCACTCCGGAGGGGGCTCGCTCTTCAAGTCGCAGAAGTTCACCGACTGGCCCACCGTCAAGGAAGCCCTGATCGCCAAGGAGATCGGCGCCGTCTTCATCCTGGCGCCCATGGCCATGCAACTCGTGCACGACGGAGTCCCGGTAAAGGTCTGCTACCTCGGTCATCGCGACGGCACGGCGATCATGGTGGGCAAGGATAGCGACATCCACGACTTCGGCGACCTGGCTGGCAGGATCTGCGCCATCCCCAGTCGTTACGCCAATCAGAACCTGCTCATGCACAGGATGATGAAGGAGTGGGGTATGCCCTACGGCTCCATCGAACTGCGCGAGGTTCCGCCGCCCGAACACCCCACGGCGCTCCTCGCAGGCAGCATCGACGCCTACATCGTGGGCGAGCCCTTCGCCGCCAAGGCCGAGGTCGACGGCTTCGGCCGCGTGCTGTACCACACCAAGGATATCTGGCCCGAGTTCATCTCGTGCGTGCTGGTTGTGCGCGACGATCTGATCGCGAATGAGCGCGCACTCGTGCAGGAGTTGATCGATGGTATCGCAAAGTCGGGCAAATGGCTCGACGAGGACCAGGCACACCGCATGGACGCAGCGGAGATGGCCGCCGAGCACTACTATTTCCAGCCCCCCGAGCTATTGAAATTCGTGCTCTCCAAGCCGGTGGACCGCGTCAAGTACACAAACCTCGCTCCTCTCAAGGCTGACTTCGATGAGATCATGAACCTGGCGGTCGAGATCGGCGTGCTGCCGGACACGATTGCTTTCGAGGAGTACACCGACGACAGCTTCGTCAAGCCTCTCGATGAACTCGACTGGGAGATGGATCACCTGCCCCGAACGCGGATCGGTGAAGCGGGAGGCACCGAATGACCTGGGTCTTTATTGCCATGATCGTCCTGGCCGCCGCTGGAGTGAAACTGCAAGACTCCCTGCGAGACTCCCTGCGGCCTCTGGTCGCACCCCTGTGCGTGGCCATGATCGGCGTGGGGCTCTGGGGCCTGGCCGTGATCTGGACCGGCAGCAGGGTCTTCCCCGGCCCCCTGCAGACCTGCCTGGGCTTGGCCGAGTTGATCGAGAGCGAGAGGCTCTGGGGCGACATCATAGCCAGCCTGTTCCGCGTGACTTGGGGCTTCTTCCTGGCGGCCAGCGTGGGCATTCCCCTGGGCCTCGTGGTGGGCTGGAACATGCGCGTGTTCACGGCCATGAATCCCATCATCCAAGGTCTGCGACCGATTTCCCCCATCGCCTGGATCCCCATCGCCATCCTGTGGTTTGGCATTGGCGACGGCGCGGGCATCTTCCTGATCTTCCTCTCGGCCTTCTTCCCCATCGCCGTGGGCACCACGGCCGCCGTACGCAACATCTCCCTGGTACACCAACGCTCGGCGGAGAACTTCGGCCTCGCGGGCCTCGAGCTCTTCCGGCGCGTGGTCTTTCCCGCGGCCATGCCTCAGATCATCACCAGCCTGCGCATCGCCCTGGGAGTCGCCTGGCTGGTGATCGTGGCGGCCGAAATGGTCGGCATGGATTCGGGCCTGGGCTACTTGATCAACGACGCGCGCAACGCTGGCAGTCGCTACGACCTGGTGGTGGCCACCATGGTCGTGATCGGCATGATCGGCATCGTCCTCGATCTTTTGATCCGACAACTCGAACGCTTTGACGAGGTGCGCTGGGGGTACGAAAAACGATGACATCCGCAAACCAAGAACCGGCCAAGGTGGTCTTCAATGGCATCTCGAAGTCCTTCGGGCGCAAGGGTGAATCCCTACGGGTCCTCGAGGACATCAACCTCGAGGTTCAAGACGGCGAGTTCATCTGCCTGCTCGGCCCTTCGGGTTGCGGCAAGTCGACCCTGCTCAACATCGTCGCGGGCTTTGAAGAGTCCGATGCAGGCAGCGTGACTATCGACGGCGAAATTGTCGCTGGCCCCAACCCCCAGCGGGTCTTCGTCTTCCAGGAGTACGGCATCTTCCCCTGGGCCTCGGTCTGGGACAATGTGGCCCTGGGACTGCGGCACTTGTCGGAGCAAGAGCGCGCAAAGATCGTCGAGGCCACCATCAGCATGGTGGGGCTCTCGGGCTTCGAGGCCGCCTATCCGATGGAACTCTCCGGCGGCATGAAGCAGCGGGTGGAAGTGGCCCGGGCTCTCGCGGTCTCCCCCGATGTGATCTACATGGACGAGCCCTTCGGCGCATTGGATTCACTGACACGACTGGGCATGCGAGCCGAGATCGTGCGCATCTGGCAACAGGAAAAGAAGACCATCCTGTTCGTCACCCACGATGTGGACGAGTCGATCCAACTCGCCGATCGCATCGTGGTGCTGACGGAGCGCCCGGGCCGCATCGCCGATATCGTCGAGGTGGGACTTGAGCACCCGCGGGACCTGGGCAGCGGCGAGTACGGTGCCATCAAGAACCGGCTCTACGATCTCCTGGGTGTGGCCCACACGATCTGAGGGCGGCCGCGGGCCAGAGGAGCGGCGACACCGGCCGGCCCGCCACTCTCGTGCTCAAGACGGATGCCCTCCGGCCCGCCGGGACTCAGTTGTTGACGCCGTCCTTGAAGCCCGCCTGCAGGGGAGCGTTGTCCCAGACATCGGGCCAGCCATCGTCATCGGAGTCCTTGCGCCAGGTAAGGTCCTGGCCATAGGCGACATCGACATTCACAACACAACTCGAGAGGATTGTCAGGCCGTCGATGTTCGTGATCGGGCCCTGAATGCGCGCTGGTGTGGAAAAAAGCCACTCCGCATTGAAGCGCTCGATGCCCGTGGCCATGCCAGCCACGATGTAACTGGCCTCGATCGCGCCGTCACCGGTGATATCGCAAGCCAGTGTCTCGATGTCGTAGAGCTGCATCTTGCGCAGCATGCCGAGCACCGCTTGGCGTTCCATCGGAGTAGCGGCCAGCCAGGCCTGGCGTGAGGCCGCGCCCTCCCCGTCGTGGCGCATGATGGCATCGCGCAGCGTCAGGCTCTGGCCGTCATGGCCCCAGGGGAATCCGCTGGCCACGCCCCAGAGCATCGGAGTGCGCCAGAGGGTGTTGACCGTTCCGCCAAAGTCCACTTCGGCAAAACCGGCCCCCATGTCGTGATGCTTGAGATCACTGAAGAAGCCGCGGATCTGAAAGCTGCCGCGGTTGGGCGTGTAGGTCCCGGCCAAGTAGGTGTAGAGCGGCACGAGTTCACCCTCGAGGCGCTGCGCCACGGAGTCGAAGTTCACCTCGATATCGAACAGGCGCCGATCGCCAGCGAAGACGGCATCTTGGGAACGGATAGTCCAGTTGGGCGTGTGACAATCGGTGCAACCCATGGCTGCCATGGCCAAGACACCCTGGCGGTACTCAGCGTTCGTTCCCGCAAAAGCCGGGCGCGGCGCGTTGAGCATGAAGAACTCACCCAGGTCCAGGTCTCCCTCGCTGATCTCGCTCAGGTAGCCGTCACCATCGGGGTCATCGAGGCTGAACCCCAGTGGATCCCTTTGATTGCCGGCATCAGGCGCCTGGTGAGTCGCGGGAAACTGGATCGCCCCAGAGAGCGTCGGAAGGCTCACACCATCTCCGTCGGGATCGTTCAAGGTGCTCGGATCGAAGGCCTGCAGGCCGCCATGAGCGTTCCAGGGATCCCATAGGAAGGCCCTGTTGGTCGGGTTGAGCGCTGAGCGTCCGCTGCCCTGCCCCCATCCCCAGACGATCATGCCGAAGTTGTAGCCGAAGGTCGTTAGGCCGTCGACGCTCGTCGCCCCGGGCACGACCCGTCCCGCGGCGTCGACATACCAGACACGAAAGATGTTGTTCAGCGAGGGACTGCCCGTGGCGCCACCGCTGAGCCGGGGGTTGCCATACTCGAGCATGCCGAAGGGGCCTGTGGCAGCCTGTACCCGGACGGGGATCGCGGCTGCCTGGGCCTCTGGGGCGCTGACCCAGCCGTCGCTGTTCGTGTCGATCTGCGACAAGATCTCGGCACGCACTTGGATCGCGAGCATTTCCACGATCCCCGCACCGTAGTAGTGAGGAGCCTGGCGTCCAAAGCCGGAGTCCTTGGAAAAGTTCGTTCCGCCGCCGGGATTGCCCTGGGGTAGATTGTGACAGCCCGAGCACGACACCTGGTTGTGGGCTGTGATCTTGGCTGTCGTGCCATCGGGCATCGGCCCGCCCAGATCGGCAATCGCCGAGAAGACTCCGTCGCGGGTGCGAAACTCCCTGAAGTTCAGATTCCGGCCGAGCTGATAAGCGAGGAAGGGATCACGCTTGATGAAGTAGGCCGTGCTACCCATATCGCTGGGGTTGTTCGAATGGATGGCGCGCACGCGCTTGTTCTTGACCGATCGGCCGGACACATCGACAGCCGCGGCCACACCTGGTGTTTCGCTTCGCTCCGAATACTGGGCCGCTGCGTTGGCCGCACTGGCAACGGAGAACAGCAGGGACCAGGACAGATAGAGTGATACTTGTGTATTGGGCATAAGACGATCCGTATTGACTATATTTATTGCTTCTTCAGCGTGTACCCCCCCCGCAAGACCCCCTCCCAGCACAATCTCGACAGTAACACAATGAGAAGATACCGCCGGAAAATCTGGCTGTGAACCGATTCCCTGCCCGCCGAAGCCCCCCCCCCGGTGTCAGGCCCTGGTGCGGGGCTGGTTGCTGCCGAAAAGTGCCCTCTGCCACGGCCCACGGCACGCTGTTCTCGGCTCGCGGGGC
This sequence comes from Planctomycetota bacterium, assembly GCA_012959785.1. Lineage (GTDB taxonomy): Bacteria > Planctomycetota > UBA1135 > UBA1135 > DUCM01. Next base: position 158,580 of record DUCM01000017.1, read on the forward strand.
AACATCGGCTGCTCCATTCAGCCCCGCGAGTCCGAGTGGTTTCTGATCATGATCGAAGAGACCGCGCTCTCCCTGACTCGCAGCTACTCGTGGCCCCAAAGGCCGAGTGGGAAGCCCCCAGCAAATCTAAGGATCGCTTACAGGGTGTCGGAAGAGTCTGTCAATCACAAGAAGCCGACGCGCAACCACGAGTCGGCATCGCAGCAAGGCCCCAAGAGGTGTTCGGGCCACGGGAGCAGGAACTTGCTGCGCCTTGATTTGCGTTCGATGCTAGCCTCCTGGAGCATCCCGACTACTCAGGCAGCCAGGCCTACTCAGTCGAGGGTCAGCTTCTGAAGCGACTCGAGGGGCGACTCGGGCCCCACGAAGAGGATTTCGTCCTCTTTCTCCAGGAGCCCCTTCTCGCGCATCTCGAAGAGCTGAATACCCTTCACCGAGCCATCGGCGAAAAGCACATTGGTGGCCGTGCGGTGGTTCATGCCGCCGTCATTGTCATCGGCCACGAGGGCGTCCTTGCCGCTCTTCAAGCCGCGCAGAGGAAAACTCATGGTGTCGCGACCGGCGTAGGTCGAGAAGCTGCCGTCCACAAGCTCGATATCGGCGAACCACTCTTCGGGGTCGAGCTCGCCGATCTCCAGGATGCCCACATCCACGGCGGGGCAGGTGAGCTTCTTGGCGCTGGTCTCGGTGTTTTCCCAGGTGCCACTCTCGATCAGGATGGCGAAGAAGCGCACGCCGTTGTTCTCCTTGCGCGGCAGGCGCTTGTGATCGATCTCGAAGGACAAGAGGCCCTTGTAGATCTCGCGCAGGTTGGCCTGACAGCCCGTGACCTTGGCCTGGTCGATGGCCTCGGGGATCTTTGGCAGGAGGAAGGTCGCCAGCACCCCGATGATCAGGATCACCGCCAGGAGTTCGATCAAGGTGAAGCCAGCGCGGCGCGTGGCCTGCATCGGAAGGGTCCTAGCTTGCATGGGAACCGAGGAGAGGTCGAGGGGTGCGAAGGACTGTCAGGCGTAAAGCCTGCGGCCCCGGTTGTACCCCAGCGCCCCCGTCAAGTCACCCAACCAGGCTGCCAACCGCGTCTTTCAGCTCGGCAATGCGGTTGGTGGCCTCCCAGGGGAACTCATCCCGGCCGAAGTGGCCGTGGTAGGCAGTGCGCTCGTAGATCGGGCGCTTGAGCTGCAAGTCGGCCAGGATGCAAGCCGGGCGCAGGTCGAAGACCGTGCCCACGGCGGTGTCCAGGACCTCGTCGGGCACATTGCCGGTGCCGAAGGTGTCCACCCGCAGCGAAAGCGGCCGAGCGACGCCGATGGCGTAAGAGAGTTGCACCTCGCAGCGGTCGGCCAGGCCGGCAGCCACAATGTTCTTGGCCACCCAACGCGAGGCGTAGGCCGCCGAGCGGTCCACCTTGGAGGGGTCCTTGCCAGAGAAGGCACCCCCGCCGTGGCGACCCATGCCGCCGTAGGTGTCCACGATGATCTTGCGACCGGTCAAGCCGCAGTCACCATGAGGACCACCCAGGACGAAACGGCCCGTGGGGTTGATGTGGTAGATCGTGTCCTCGTCGAGGAACTCCGTGGGGATGACGGCCTTGACGCACTTCTCGATCACCTCAGAGCGGATCTCGGCCAGGACGGCGGCCTCTTCGGTATGGCCTCCCACCTCGGGATCGTGTTGGGTTGAGATGACCACGGTGTGCACGCGCACGGGCTTGCCATTTTCGTACTCCACGGTGACCTGACTTTTCGAGTCGGGACGCAACCAGGCCAGCTCGCCGCTCTGACGCAAGTCTGCGAGTTTCTCCACCAGGCGGTGCGAGTAGTGAATCGGGAAGGGCATCAGGTTGGGAGTCTCGTTGCAGGCGTAGCCGAACATCAAGCCCTGATCGCCTGCGCCCTGTTCTTCGTGCAAGCCTTCGCCAGCCGAAACACCCTGACTGATGTCGGGCGATTGGCGGTCGAGGGTGACCATCACAGCGCAGGTGTCGCCGTTTATGCCGTAGGCGTCGGTGGTGTATCCGATGCGCTTGATCGTGTCGCGCACGATGGTTTGGTAGTCGATGCGCGCGTTGGTAGTGATCTCACCGGCGATGACCGCCAGCCCCGTGGTGACCATGGTCTCGCAGGCCACCCGGCTCTCGGGATCCTGGGCCAGGAGAGCATCGAGGATCGCGTCCGAGACCTGGTCGGCCACCTTGTCGGGGTGCCCCATGGATACGGACTCGGAAGTGAAGAACTGTCGCGACATGAGAAGCCTTTGTTGCTCGGGGGATCGGGGAGGGACGCAAACCGGTTATCCAGGACCCTTAGAGCGTCCCCAGAGGAGGGTCAGTGCTGGAGAGTCTTTCGGTATGTAGCCCTCAAAGCCTGTGGGCAGCAGGCTTGTTGGAGGGAAATAGTAACTCCGATTTCCCACTATGACCACGGCCGAGGAGACATCGCTCCTGTAAAGCGACCAAGGTGCGGCTCGTGGCGCCCCGCTGGTCCGCGACGGCAGCCTGCCCGCGGGTGCCCATTTCCGCCCTCAAATGGGGATCTTCGAGGAGTTCGGCCAGAGCTGGAGCCAATGCCTCGAGCCCCGCCAGGCGCCGGGCGGCGCCCCTGGACTCGAGCAGACTGGCTTCAAACTCAAAGTTTTCCACATGCGGCCCGTAGATCACGGCGCGCCCCGCCGCCGCGGGCTCAAGCATGTTCTGGCCGCCGTGGGGCACCAGACTGCCGCCGATGAAGACCAGGTCGGCCAGGCCAAGGAGGCCTTCGAGCTCGCCGATGCTGTCCACCACGAGAGGCTGGGATGGGTCGGGGCGCGCGCCGGCCCGCAGGCTCGAGAGGAGCTGGGCCGAGACGCCCAAATCGGCCAAGCTCGCCAGCACGGACTCGGCGCGGCCTGGGTGGCGGGGCACCAGCACCAAACGCACACCCGGAGCAACCCTTCGCCAGGCTTCCACCAGATAGCGTTCCTCGGGCTCGTGGGTGCTGCCCGCACAGAGCACGAGCTGCCCCTCGGCCGGACCGGTCAGACGGCGCAGCTCCGCGGGCACTTCCAAGGGTCCCGTGCCCAGGCCGTCGGCCTTGATGTTGCCGGTGATCAGGATGCGTTCGTCACCTTCGGCCAGGTCGGCGAAGCGCGCGGCGTACTCCTCGTTTTGCACGCAGAACAGGCTGATGCGATTGAACTGGGGCAGCAGGTGGCGGAAGGAGCGATAGCGCTTAAAACTCGACGCGGTGATGCGCCCATTGACCACGGCCACGGGAATCCCCATGCGGTTGGCCGAGCGCAGGAAGTTGGGCCAGATCTCGAGTTCCACGAGCACCACGCATACCGGCGCCACACGCCGCAGGAAGCGCCGCACAAGCCAAGTGGGATCGACGGGAAAGCGCACCACCCGGTGCTTTGGATAGACCTTCTCGGCGATGGTCACGCCGGTGTCGGTGGTGGTGGAAAGCACGATCTCCAACTCGGGATGTTCACGCTCGAAGAGCGCGACGAGGGCTGCGGCGGCCTTGACCTCCCCCACCGACACGCCGTGGATCAGAACCCGGCGGCGCTGGCCGGTGCAGGGTGCCGCGGGCAGGTCGAATCCCAGGCGGCCGAACACCATGCGCCGGAAGGCGGGTTCGCGCCAGGCTCTCCAGACCCACCAGGGGCTTCCCGCGAGGATCGCCAGCCACCACAGGGTGTCGTAGAGGACGTGCAGCCCAAACCGCAAGACACCCGGGCCGGGGTCCTCGATGATTGGCGCGGGCGGCGAGCCAGGTGTCATGGGCGCAGCGGCAGGCTCAGGCTTGCTTGCCGTGGCACTTCTTGTACTTCTTGCCGCTGCCGCAGGGACAGGGGTCGTTGCGCCCCGCCTTGTCCACGGCTTGCGCGCTGCCGCGGCTGGAGGGAACACCCTGAGCTTCATTCTGGCGCGATGAGCGCCGGGCGGCGGCGGTTTGGGCCTGCAAGGTGCGCACGGCCTGCTGACGCTTCTTGACCTTTTCGGCCGAGGCCGGCACAGCCATGGGCAACTCGCCGGTCTCGCGGAAGACCTTTTGAAAGCGCTCCGCCATGGCGATCGAGGCGGGGTTCTTACTCGCCGGGGGCGGGCCGGCTTGGCCTGTAGCCTGGGGTTGACCGGCGGGAGCGCTGCGCGGCAGGGGCGCCTGGCCCTGGCCCTCTTCCTCGCCGCGCACGCGAATGCGCAGGATCAGACTGGTGACCTCTTCTTCGATGGCCTCGAAGAGTTTGCCAAAGAGCTCGAAGCCCTCCTTTTTGTACTCGGTCTTGGGATCGACCTGGCCGTAGCCGCGCAGGCCAATGCCGGCTTTGAGGGCGTCGATGGCCTTCAGATGGTCCTTCCACTTGGCGTCGATGGCGGAGAGCAGGATGTACTGTTCGAGGCGCCGCATGAGCTCCTCGCCGACCTCTTCCTCGCGGGCTGTGTAGCGCGCTTCGATGGCGCGCAGGACGGGTTCAAGGTCCGCGCCCTTCTCCACCGCCAACTCGGCGGCCTGCCCCTCGACCTGGACACCGAAGGTGCGCAAAATCCAACCGGCGAAGCCATTGCCATCTTCGAAGAAAGTCTCCACGGCGCGCACCACCACGCGCTCAATCATCATCAGGACCTTTTCCTTCAGCTCGACGCTCTTGAGCACATCCTGACGGGTGCCGTAGATTTCCTTGCGCTGTTCGTCCATCACCTCGTCGTATTCGAGGAGGCTTTTGCGAATCTCGAAGTTGCGATCTTCGACGCGCTTTTGGGCTTTGGCGATGGCTCGTGTGACCATGCCTGATTCGATCTCCTGGCCCTCGGTCATGCCTAGCTTCTCCATGGCGCGACTGACCCAGTCGCGGTAGAAGATGCGCATGAGGTCGTCTTCGATAGACAGGTAGAAGCGCGACAGGCCGGCGTTGCCCTGGCGCCCCGAGCGACCGCGTAGCTGGTTGTCTATGCGCCGGGATTCGTGGCGTTCGGTGGCCAAGACATAGAGGCCACCCAGATCGACCACAGCGTCTTCAAGGTCCTCGCAAGACTCGCGCAACTTGTCACGGATCTGGCCGATCTCCTCGAGGTGCCCCTCGTCGCCCTCGTGCAGGTCCTTCTCCTTGAGCTCCCGGCCCAGGAGGTATTCAAAGTTGCCGCCCAATTTGATGTCCGTACCACGGCCAGCCATGTTGGTGGCCACGGTCACGGCTCCGCGCTCACCGGCCCGGGCCACGATGTTGGCTTCCCGTTCCCAGTGGCCGATCTTGGCGTTCAGCACTTCGTGCTTGATGCCGCGCTGCTTGAGCAGCCCCGAGAGATGCTCGGATTTTTCCACCGAGGTCGTGCCCACCAGCAGGGGCTGGCCCAGGTCATTGGCGCGGGCGATCTCGTCGGTGATGGCATTCCACTTTTCGCGCTGGGTGAGATAGACGAGGTCCACGGCGTCTTCGCGCACGATCGGCAGGTTGGTGGGGATCGAGACCACATCCATAGAGTAGATCTTGTGGAACTCGCCGGCCTCGGTCAGAGCCGTGCCCGTCATGCCCGAAAGCTTCTCGAACATGCGGAAGTAGTTCTGATAAGTGATCGTGGCCAGGGTCTGGTTCTCCTGGCGGGGCGTCAGGCCCTCGGAAACTTCCACGGCCTGGTGCAGGCCATCGGACCAGCGCCGGCCCTGCATCTTGCGGCCGGTGAACTCGTCGACAATCAGGATCTCGGGGCCGTCGTCGCCATCCTCGACCACATACTCCTTGTCCTTGGTGTACAGGTTGTGGGCGCGCAGGGCGTTCTCGATGAAGTGCGGCCACTCCTCGTTGCCTGGCGTGTAGAACGAATCGACGCCGACCATCTTTTCGGCCTCGATGATGCCCGCTTCGAGCAAGTGGGCGCTGCGTTCCTTTTCCTTGACCTCGAAGTGCTCGTCCTTGACCAGCTTGCGGGCGACACTGTCGGCCTGGACGTACTTGTCGCTGCTGTCTTCCGCGGGTCCGGAAATGATCAGCGGGGTTCGCGCCTCGTCGATCAGAATCGAATCGACTTCGTCGATGATGGCGAAGTAGAGGCGCTTCTGCACCTGCTCCTCCACGCTCTGCTTCATATTGTCGCGCAGATGGTCGAAGCCGAACTCGTTATTCGTGCCGTAGACGATGTCATTGGCGTACACCGGCTGGCGCTCTCCCGATCCCATGGAGGATTGGATGGCCCCAACGGTCAACCCCAGGTACTCGAAGATTGGAGCCATCCAAGCCGCGTCGCGACGGGCGAGGTAGTCGTTGACCGTGACGAGGTAGCAGGGCCGGCCAGTCAGGGCATTCAAGTAGAGGGCCAGGGTGGCGGCCAGGGTCTTGCCCTCGCCGGTGGCCATCTCGGCGATCATGCCGCGGTGCAGCACGATGCCGCCCACGATCTGCACATCGAAGTGCCGCAGACCCAGGGTGCGCTTGGAAGCCTCGCGCACCAGGGCGAAAGACTCGGGCAGGCAATCGTCGAGGGTCCTCTCCCCTGCTTCGAGGGCAGCCCGCAGCTCGGCGGTCTTCTGGCGGCACTCTTCAGCCGAGAGGCCCTCGCTCCACTCCTCGAGGGCGTTGACCTCTTTCACAAGGGGCGCGAGAGTTTTGACCACGCGCTCGTTGCGCGAGCCAAAAACGCCCTTGAGCGCCTTGCCGGTCTTCTCGCCCAAGCCGGTCAGCCGATCCGAAATTGTGTCCCAGTCCATGTATCCAGTATCCGGTGTTCAAGCGCAGAAATGTTCAAGCGCAGGGAGCCCTGGCAAACGCGCAGTTGAGCCGTCTCGCCGGGCGCGCGGGCGACTATTGTTCATTGGATAGGACTCCCGGGGAAGCCAGCAGCCCCGAAACTTGCATTCTGGGGCTGAAAGATCCGGCTCCGGGCACTCAGGAACCCGCCCGCAGCTCCGGTGGGAGCAGCTCGTCGAGCATCTTGAAAAGGAGCTCGCGGGGGTAGGGCTTGCGCAAGAGCCCGCTGACGCGCTGCATGCGCCCCATATCGATGGAAGAGGCCGTGGCCAGGAGCACCGGCAGGTCCACCGTGCGCGAGTTGGCGCGCAGGCGGTCCAGGACCTCCTCGCCGTCAAGTTCAGGCATGGAGAAGTCCAGCACCACGAGGTCGGGCAGGGGGTCATGGCGCAGGCGCTCGAGCACCTGGCGGCCGTCGTAGGCCACCTCCACGGTGTAGCCGCGGGCCTCGAGCAGGGCCTCGAGGCCCAGGGCCACGCCCTGTTCATCGTCCACCACCAGCAGCCTGCCGCATCGATTCGCGCCGCGCTCGACCCGCGCCAGGCCCTCGGCCAGGCGCTTGAGATCCTCGTTGGTGGGCAAGCCCGCATCCGCCCAGGCCTTCTCGATCTTGACCTTGAGCGCCTGGTTCTCTTGCTTGAGGCTCTGCCACTCGGGGAAGTCGGGGCTCTCGGCAGGAATGTCGAGCCTGTCGTGGGTGTCCACCGAGAAGAAGTACTCGTGATCGACGAGGTACTCCTGCAAAACGAACTTCATGAAGGGATAGGATTCGTTGCCGAGCCTGAGGGTGTAGCGCGCGCAGGCCGGCCCGCCTCTCACATCACCGCTGGAGGTGAACAGCCGCAGGACTTCCTTGATCGAGCTCAGCCCTTGTAGCCTGGTGGGATCGAACCAGGGGTTGGCAACTTCTCCGCGGGGCCAGGCGCGCTGCATGTAGAGCTCCACCGCCTGGCGCACATGAGCGGGAGTGAGATCATCGAGGCGCATGGCTACTTGGCGGAGAGGTGGCGCTCGAGGCTGCCACGCACCTGGGCTATGGACTCGAGGCCTGCGGCTTCGAGTCGGGCGGCGAGGTCGGCGGCGAGGTGCCCGAGCAGGCCCGGGTCGCTGAAGGAAGCCGTGCCCACCTGCACCGCGGCGCAACCCACGGCCAAAAACTCGAGCACATCATCGGCGTCAGCGATACCGCCGCAGCCCAGGACGGGAATCGACACGGCCTGGACGCATTCCCAGGCGCAACGCAAGGCCACGGGTTTGATCCCCTGGCCCGAATAGCCGCCCATCACCGTGGCCAGCCCCGGTTTCCCGCTGCGCCAGTCGACCTGCATGCCTAGCAGGGTGTTGACTGCCGTGATGCCATCGGCGCCGCCCTGCTCCACCGCCACAGCCAACTCGGCGATGCGGCTCACATTGGGCGAGAGCTTGGCGAAGATAGGCTTGCTGGTGGCCTCGCGCACCGCGCGCACACAGCGTTCGGCCAGGGCCGGATCGGTGGAGAAAGGCAGGCGCCCGCCCTGCACATTGGGACACGAAAGGTTGATCTCAAGCGCGTCGATTTCGCTGCGCTCGTCGAGCAGGGCGGCGAGGCGCGCGTACTCCTCGGGAGACTCGCCGCCGATGTTGCAGAAGATGCGCGTGTCTGCTCCGGCCACCTCGGGCAGGGTCTCCGCCAGGTAGGTTTCGAGGCCGCGGTTTTCGAGGCCGATGGAGTTCAGAAAACCGGCTTCGGTCTCGTGGATGCGCGGTGCCGGATTGCCCGGGCGCGGGCGCAAAGTGACGGTCTTGCTCACCAGGCCACCCAGGCGCTCGGGCGGCGCGAACTGCTCCATTTCCAGGCCGTGGCCAAAAGTCCCCGAGGCGGACAGGATCGGATTGGCGAGTTGCAGCTCGCCCAAGGTGACGGCCAGACTGGGCATGGGCTTTCAACCTATGCCCTCCGGGGCGAGGGAGCAACGCTGCCCGGTGGAAATCTGGAATCACTCCGCCCCGCCGTTCTCCTCGGCATCAGCCCCGCCGTTCTTCTCGGCATGAGCCCCAGTGCCCTGCTCGGGATCCTCCTTGAAACTCGATAGCAACAGGATCACAGCCCCCACGCTGATACAGGAGTCGGCCACATTGAAGGTGGGAAAGTGCCAGTCCCAGGCTCCGAAGTAGACATCGATGAAGTCGCGCACACGACCGAACTCGAGGCTCTTTTGCAGCCCCGAATTGAACGCTCCGCGGGTGAGGTTGTCGTAGAGGTTGCCGAGGGCACCCGCCAAGACCAGCACCAGGGCCCAGGAGAGCCATAGCTGACGGGCCGGCGAGCGCCAGAGCAGGACGCTGAGGAAGGTCACGGCCAGGATGCGCCCGCCCACAAGCAGGTACGGCATGGAGGCGAAACGCCCAAAGGCAGCACCGGCGTTCTCCGAGCGCATGAAGGTCAACCAGCCCACGCCCTCACCCAGGATGTGCATGCGCGAGTGGCCGTGGGCGTCGCGCACCAGATCCGTGGCACTCTCCAGGGCGGCGAAAACGCCAGCCTTGCTCCACAAATCGAGAATCACGAGCAGCACCACCACCAAGGCGCGCATACAGCGCAGGCGCGAAGAAGGGGCAGGGGAGGAGGTCACGGGGGGCGGGGTCAGCGGGAGAGCCCCGAAACCGAGCGGGGAGCGCGGGAGTATAGGCAGGCCAGGAGCAGCGCTCAAGATCCTCTCACCAGCAGGCCCCCACTCTTGCAGCCCGACGCCAAAGGGGCCATCTTGCTCTGGTGTCCTCGCCAGAGCCCCTCGACTCGCCTGCGCCGCTTTCGCCTTGTTTCCAGGCGGGCCTGGAGGATTTCCTGCAAGCCCTGCGGGTCGAAGCCGGTCTGGCCCGCGCCACCTTGCGCACCTACGAGGGCAGCCTGACGCGCTTTTTGGCCTGGGCCGTGCGCCGCGGGCTGACGAGCTTCGAGGCCATCGAAGCCGACAGCGTGGTGGACTACCTCGTCTACCGCCGAGGAGCAGGGCTGACCGAGCGCACCGTGGCCCACGACCTGACCACCATTCGCATCTTGATGCGCTATCTGGTTTTTGAGCGCGTCCTCACCCGGGATGCCACGGCCCTCCTGCCCAGCCCCAAGCTGGCCCGCAGCCTGCCCCACGGACTGTCGGTGGAGGAGGTCGAACGCCTCCTGGCGGCGCCCGACGGAACGGGCTGGCGCGACGGGCGCGACCGTGCCCTCCTGGAAGTTCTCTACGCCTCGGGGGCGCGGGTGGCCGAAGCCGTTGGACTATGCACCAACGCCCTCGAACCCTCCTTGGGGGTGCTGCGCCTCTTCGGCAAGGGCTCGAAGATGCGCATCGTGCCCATCGGTGAGCGCGCACGGGAGGCGCTCTTGCACTGGATGGAGAACGGTCGCCGCGAACTCTCCGGCGCCAGCACGCGGCCGGAAGTTTTCTTGACCCGCACGGGCCGGCCCCTCGACCGCGTCAACGCCTGGCGCCGGGTAAAGGCCGCGGCCCTACGCGCCGGACTGACTGGCAAGATCTCACCCCACAGCTTGCGGCACTCCTTCGCCACGCACCTGCTGGCCGGCGGCGCGGACTTGCGCGCTGTGCAGGAACTCCTTGGACACGCCTCGATCAGAACCACCGAGGTCTACACCAACCTCGACAGCGAGCACATTCAAAGCCTGCACCGCCTGTACCACCCGCGCAGCTAGCGAGGGTTAACTCCCGCGCAGGTGTTCGAGGATGGCGCGGGCGCGTTCGGCGCTGATGCGCGGCACGGCGGCGAGTTCCTCGACGCTGGCCTCTTGAACGCCCCGCACGCTGCCAAAGCGCCGCAGGAGCGCCTTGCGCAGAGCCGGTCCAACGCCGGGAATCGAATCGAGGCGCGAAACGATGCGGCCGCGCTCCTTGCGGTGGTAGGTGATGGCAAAGCGGTGGGCTTCGTTGCGAATGCGTTCGAACAGGTGCAAGAGGGCGCTGTGCCGCGGCAGCTCGATGGCGCTCTCGGCGCCAGGCAGGAACAGGCGCTCGCAACTGGCCTGTGTGCGACGGCCCTTGACTCGGCGTTCGGCACGCGCCTTGGCCAGTCCCACGAAGGCCACGCTGAAAGCACCGGCCTCGTCGCGGGCTTCGAGGGCGCTCCCCAACTGGCCCTTGCCGCCATCGATGACCACCAGGTCCGGCAGGTCGCCCTCTTCCTGGCCGCCGCTTCCGCCGCGGTGCAGACTGCGGCGCACGACCTCGCGCATGGAAGCAAAATCGTCCTGGCCCTCGACCTCGCGCAATTTGAAACGCCGATAACCTGAGCGGTCGGCGATGCCGCGGCGGAAGCGCACGCGGCTGGCCACGAGATGGCTGTCCTGGAGGTTGGAAATGTCAAAGCAGTCGATTACTTCGGGCACAGCCTCGAGGTCCAGCAGACGCGCCAGCTCCTCCATCAGAAGCTCGCCGGTCTCTTCCTCGGCCACGAGCGAATCGAGCCGCACGCGGGCGTTCTCGCCGGCGATATCGAGCATGCGGCGGCGATCGCCCCCCGCGGGCACCACGAACTTGACGCCTCCACCGAGAGTCTTGCTCAGCAGGTCATCCGCCGTGGGCAGGGCCGGCAGGACGATCTCCTCGGGCACCTGGCGCCGGCCGCCGGAGTAGAGCGCCGTGACGACAGTGTGCAAGAGCTCCTCGTCGAAGAGCTGTGAGCGAAAGCGGTGGCTGCGGCTCTCGGAGAGGCGACCCTCGCGAAAGGCGAGGCAATGCACCACGGCGTCGTCGCCCCGCCGCGCGAAGTTAAGCACATCGCGAGCCACGCGGTCCCGGGGTCGCACCCCCTGGCCTTCCACCGTGCGCCTCAAGGCCTGCAAGCGATCGCGCCAACGACCCGCGCGCTCGAATTCGCGGGCCTTGGAAGCCGCCTGCATACGCTCTTCGAGATCCTCTTCGAGTTCCTGGGTGTCGCCGCTCAAAATGCGCACGGCGCGCTCCACCAACTGACCGTAGGCCACCTCGTCGATCTCGTCCACGCAGGGCGCGGAGCAGATTCCGATCTGAAACTTCAAACAGGGCCGACTGCGGTGGTTGAGCACCGAATCAGGACAATCGCGCAGAGGCACCACGCGGTGCAGATCTGCCAGGGTGCGGCGCACGGCGCGTGCCGAAGCGAAGGGGCCAAAATAGCGCGAGCGACCCTCTGGCTTGTCTTGACCGGGGTTGTGGGCGCGCACGAACTTGAACCTGGGAAAGCGCTCGCCACGGTCAAGGCGCAGCATCAAGAACGACTTGTCGTCCTTGAGACGCACATTGTGGGGCGGCTTGTGCTGCTTGATGAGGGTGTCCTCGAGCAACAGGGCTTCGGATTCGGTGCGCGTGACGATGGTCTCCACCGAACGCGCGTCCCGTTCGAGAAACTGGATCGAGAGCCGGCCGTCACCCCCGGGCCGGCGATAGCTCGCGAGCCGCGCACGCAAGTCGCGGGCCTTGCCAATGTAGAGCACGCATCCGGTCTGGTCGCGAAACAGGTAGACCCCCGGACGCCTGGGCACGCCGTCAATGGACCAGAAAGGTCCCGTCAACGCCGCAACTCCAGGGCCTCAAGATCGTTCAGTGTGTCGCGTAGGCGAGCGGCCTGTTCGAACTCCAACTCGGCCGCTGCGCGCAACATGTCGGCCCGGGTGCGTTCGATCTCGGCTCGCAGGCGCGCAGGCTGCCAGGTCTCGGGGGCGTCCTCGGCCACCTGCGACGCGCCGCCGATCTCGCCTGCGACGCTGGTGTAATCCATCTCGTACATGGCTTCGATGCCTTCGCGCACGGGCTTGATGATGGTCTGGGGCGTGATGCCCTCGCGCTTGTTGAACTCAGCCTGCAACTCGCGCCTGCGATTGACCTCGTCGATGCAGATCTGCATCGAGCGCGTGACCTTGTCGCCGTAGAGGATTACGCGCCCCTCCACGTTGCGCGCCGCGCGGCCGCAGGTCTGGATCAAGGATGTCGTAGAGCGCAGAAAGCCCTCCTTGTCGGCGTCGAGCACCGCTACCAGGGCCACTTCGGGCAGATCCAAGCCTTCACGCAGGAGGTTGATGCCCACCAGGCAATCAAACTCCCCCAGGCGCAGATCGCGCAGAATGGCCGAGCGCTCGAGGGCGTCGATCTCCGAGTGCAGGTAGCGCACGCGCACACCCACATCCTCGAAATAGCAAGTCAACTCTTCGGAGGAACGCTTGGTCAAGGTGGTGGTCAGGACGCGCCAACCGGCCTTGACGGTTTTGCGGATCTCGCTCAAGAGGTCGTCGATCTGGGTACGCGCCGGGCGCACGCTGATGGCCGGGTCGAGGAGACCCGTTGGTCGCACCACCTGCTCGACAATGTGCTCACCCGAGTTTTCGATTTCAAAGGCCCCTGGTGTAGCCGAGACATAGATCGCTTGGCTGACCACCTGGCGCCATTCATCGAAACGCAGAGGCCGATTGTCGAGGGCGCTGGGCAGGCGAAAGCCGTGGTCTACGAGGTTTTGCTTGCGCGATCGGTCACCCTTGTACATGGCGCCCAGCTGGGGCACCGAGACATGGCTCTCATCCACAAACATGAGCCAGTCCTCGGGAAAGTAGTCGAGCAGGGTGGCTGGCGGCTCGCCCGCGCGGCGGCCGTCCATGTAGCGCGAGTAGTTTTCGATGCCGTTGCAGACGCCGGTCTCGCGCAGCATCTCGAGGTCAAAACGCGTGCGCTGTTCCAGGCGTTGCGCCTCGAGAAGGCGCTTCTGACTGCGCAACTCGATGAGCCTTTCTTCCAACTCGACGCCGATCAGTTCCACGGCCTGCTCGATGCGCTCGGTGGGAGTCACATAGTGGTTGGCGGGATACAAGATGACCTTGGTTTCCTCGCGCAGAACGGTTCCGAGCAGCGGATTGGCCACAACCAGGTGTTCGATCTCGTCGCCAAACATCTCGATACGAATGACCACATCCTGTTCGTAGGCTGGAAAAACCTCGATCACATCGCCCCGGGCGCGAAAGGTGCCGCGGCGGAAATCGATGTTGTTTCGGGCGTACTGCATTTGGGTTAGTCGTCGCAGGAGATCGTCGCGCTCGATCGTCTGCCCCAGCTCGAGCTCAAAGGCCATTTCGCGGTAGTTGCTGGGCGATCCCAAGCCGTAGATGCAGGAGACCGAAGCCACGATCAGAACATCGCGGCGCTCAAGCAGTTGGCGGGTGGCGCTGTTGCGCAGGCGCTCGATGTTCTCGTTGCGACTGGCGTCCTTCTCGATATAAGTATCCGAAGCCGCCACATAGGCTTCGGGCTGGTAGTAGTCGTAATAGCTGACGAAGTACTCGACAGCGTTGTGCGGGAAGAGTTCCTTGAACTCCGAGTAGAGCTGGGCCGCCAGGGTCTTATTGGGCGAGAGCACCAGGGCTGGGCGGTCGAGCTCTGCTATCACCGCGGCCATGGTGAAGGTCTTGCCCGAACCGGTGATACCCAGGAGGCACTGGTCCCGGGCACCGGCCAGAACTCCGGCGGTCAAGCCGGCGATGGCCGCGGGCTGGTCGCCCATGGGCTCGAAGGGGCAGACCAACTCAAAGCGTCGATCAGCACCCGGCGGGCGGTGTTTTTTAGACTCGGATGACATACAGCGGGCGAACAGAGACTCTCTTCACGCGCCGATCCTAACCTGTATTCAGGCTGCCCTCGCGGGCGAATCCAGGCCCCTCCCTCCGGGACTCCGCGCGGCTTGCGCGTTTGGCCCCGAAGCACTATCTTCTCTCGGTTCCTGGAGCCCCTGCTCAGGGTCGACAAGCCCCCCCTGGAGCGCCCCTCTCCCCTCATTTCTCTCCCCCGCGCTGCCCGCCATGATCATCCAATGCCCCGCCTGCGGCGCCCGCGCCAAGCTCCCCGACAGCAAGCAAGGCGCCAAGGTGCGCTGCGGCGAATGCGAACGGATCTATGTGGCGCGTTCGGGATCAGGCTCGGAATCGGGCGCGACTGGCAACGGATCCACCCTGGCCATCGGCATCGGCGCCGGAGTGATCGCCCTGATCATGATCCTCTTCATGGTCTTCAACAGCGACAAGACCTCGCCCATCGACGAGGTCCCCGATGTGGTGGATCTCAAGGCGCCCGCTGACATTGTGGACCAGACGGGTTGGGATTCGGCGCCAGTCAAGTTCGCCCGCGGTCTCCACGAGGCCGCCTTCAACGGCGACGAGTACCGGCTGCAGACTCAACTCGCCATGGACCTCGTTTGGGCGCGAGTGCAATCCACCGACGCCACCAGCGTGGCCCCGGCCGGTTTCTCGGCCCTCACCACCAGTGAAGTCGACAGCCTGCGCGGCGACATCGTCCAGGCCCTGCTCTCACACGATCCCGAGAACCTCGTGGGTAGGTGGAGACCCTTCGACGGCGAAGTGCTGGCCGAGGATGACCAGACCGTGCTCCTGCACCTTTCCCTTGAACCCCGGGACTCGAGTTCCGAAGCCGGTAGCCGCAACATCGAGTGGCAACTCGTGAAGGTCGGGGACCAGTGGAAGGCCTGGTCCTGGGAGCGCTGGTACTCCGAAGCCGAACTCAAGGCCAGTCGCATCCGGCGCAAGAAGAAGATCAAGCGCACGGTCCTGAGCGACGGCTCTCAGGTGATCGAAGCCGAGCCCGGCCCGATCCCCTATGAGGACACAACCAGCGCCGAAACGCGCCAACAGATCGACGCCCTGCTCGTGAAGCTTGTGGACCTCGAGCTTCCTGGTCGCGAATCAAACAAGGTCAAACAGGAACTGGTGCTCTACGGCAAGGAGGCCCTGCCGCCGCTCTTGACCCTGTTCTACGAGATGAACCTAAAGGGCTTTGATGAGCTCGAAGACGCCATCGCCGCCCAGCAAGTGCACCAGATGCTGAGCGAGATCACCGGCTATATCACCACCTTCAAGGCCCACGAAGCCCTGGGCGCCAGCCAAGAGCGTCGCGACAGCGGCGTGCGCCAGTGGTTCGGTTGGTATCACCGCAAATTCAAGCATTTCAACGCCCGCCCGGAAGAAGTAGACCTGCTCGAGGAATCCATCGAGCTCAAGACCGACGCCGAACGCCGCGAGTACGAAAAGTACAAGCGCAAGATCGAACAAGAAGAGAACAACTAGCCCCCCCCATTTCATGACTCATCGCATTGGCACCTGCTCCGACTGCGGAGCCACCTACAAACTGCCGGCTTCCTTCGCCGCTGATCGCGCCCGTTGCAAGAAATGTGATGGCGTGGTGGAGATCGCCCGTGCCTCTGGCGGGCAGCCCGCCAAGGCCGCGGCAGCACCGCCTGTGCCCACGAGGCAACCCAGGACGCAGCCAAAGTCAAAGCCCAATCGCGAAGGTCCTTCGATGAAGGAGCGTTTGCTGGCGACCCGCAAGGCTGAAGCCGCGGCAGCCCAAGCTGCTGCGCCCCCCCCTGCCAAGCCGGCGGCGAAAGCAGCCGGTAGTTCGCGCAGGAGCACCACCAGCCGCCGCAGCACCTCGCGCCGTGGCGCCGACCAGGACGAGAGCAGCGACGGAAACGGTCAAGAAGGCGGTTCGCGCCGATCGCGCCGCGAGAAGAAAAAGCAATCCGCCCTGCCCGCGATGCTCGGCCTCCTGGCCCTGATCGTGATTGTCGCTGGAGCCGGTTGGTACCTCACCAACCAGGATGACAAAGTGGCCACTGGCGACGAAGTCGCAGCGGCCGAGAAAACTGTGCAGAACACGACCCTGGCTGACATCAATGAGGCCCTTTTGGGTGCGGCGCAAGACGCTGCTGCTGATGATGCCGTGGCTGCGGCGGCGGACTCCGCGGACGCCCCCGACGAGGCTCCCGTAGAACAGCTAAAGAAGCCCGCCAAAAAAGACCCGGCCTCGGTGGACCTGTTATCCATTGCCGACTTTGGCCCCATCGCCGGTTGCAGCGACGACCGCTTCGCCGTGCTTAACCAACTCGTGGCCACCATGGTGGACCCGAACGCAGGCGCCGCCGGCAACCGCGCCAGGATCAAGCTCGAAGCGGCCGGCCGCGAGGCCTTCCCTGCGATCCTCAACGGCATGCGGAGACTGGACCTGACCGACGAAGATGGCGAGTTCCGCTCGGCGGATGTCTGTCAGAAGGCCCTTCAGAGCATCTGCAACGGCAACAACTTCGGCTGGAAGTACCCCAGCAACGAACC
This sequence comes from Planctomycetota bacterium, assembly GCA_012959785.1. GTDB lineage: Bacteria > Planctomycetota > UBA1135 > UBA1135 > DUCM01. The sequence goes on from DUCM01000017.1 coordinate 175,435, forward strand.
CGACGCCTACCACTACTTCGACAAGCGCGTGATCCAAACCTGGTGCAAGACCTGGGACAAGGTCAAGGCCGACGACGCCGCCTGGGCCAAGCTTGCCAAGCTCGACAAGGTCGAGAAGGCCGGAGAGTCCCCCGCCGCGAGAGCCGCCGCCGAGGACGCCCTCGACGACGCCCTCGATGATCTAGATTTCTAGACCTGCCTCCGAATTGATTTGGTCCTTCTGGTCATTTCGAGTCTGGCTCGAAATGACCAGAAGGACCAAATCAATTCGGAGGCAGGGCCGGGGCGCTGATGCCGCGGCCTTCTATGCCAGCGCTGCCGCCGCGCCGCGGGTCGGAGCTGGCGCGGATTTCGCCATCTGCGGTTACGAAAATGGCCTGCACGCTGCCAAAGCTACCCTCGACTTCCTCGATGGGTTGACCGCGCTCGCGCAGTCCGGCCAGAACGGAGGGTAAAAAACTCAAGGTCCCGCGGGCCTCGAAGAGAGTCTCCGCTGGCGACCATTGCTGGTGCAAGCGCGGCGCGCGAATCGCGGCGCCGAGTTCCTGTTCGAGCAAGAACAGGCGCAACGCGACCTGCAAGGTGGCGGTGATGATGCGCGGACCGCCGGGGCTGCCGATCACCAGGCGCACACTGCCCCCCGCATCGCGCACCACCGTGGGCGACATGGACGAGAGCGGGCGCTTGCCCGGCTGGATCGAATTGGCCTCGCTGCCCACCAGGCCAAACTGATTGGGCACCCCGGCCTGGATGGCGAAGTCATCGAGTTCGTTGTTGAGAAAGAAACCGCCCTCCTCCACCAGGATCCCCGAACCGAACCAACCGTTCAGGGTCGTGGTGAGGGAGACCGCGTTGCCCGCTCTATCGAGCACCGACAGGTGGGTGGTCTGGGAACTCTCGACGGGAGCAGGGACCCAGGGGCCTATCTCTGGCTGGGCGCGGTCGGTGATCGACACGCGGCGTTCGGCGATCCAGGCTGGCGACAACAACAGCTCGACGGGCACCTCGTGGAACTCGGGATCGCCCATGTGCTCGGCGCGGTCAGCGAAGGCCATGCGCAAGGCCTCGATCAACCAATGGACCAGGCGCTCGCCGAGCCCATCCGTGACCCCGGCCGCGCGGGCTCCTGCAACCTCGGATCCAAGGGGCAGGCCGTCAAGGATGGCCAGGACCTGCAAGATCACCAGCCCGCCCGACGAAGGTGGCGGCATGGCAATCCACTCGCGGCCACCAAAATAGCCCACCAGCGGCGGACGCTGTTGAACCTCGTAGAGGGCCAGGTCGGCGGCGTCGATCACACCCCGCATTGCGCCCTCGACGCCAGAGTGGGCGCGGCCCAATTCGGCCACCAAAGCCTCGGCCACCGGCCCCCCGTAGAAGCCCCGGGGACCCTCGCTGGCAAGGAGCGAGAGGGTCCGGGCCAGGGCAGGCTGGCGCAGCATTTGGCCCACTCCGAGGGGCTCGCCGCCGGGATAGAACACAGCCCGAGCCGCCGCATTCATGCGTCCGGCCACAGTCGTGCGGCGCAGGTCACGGGCCAGCCAGGGGTCGACGGCGAACCCCTCGCGAGCAAGGGTGATGGCGGGATCGAGAAGTTGGCTCCAGGAGAGGCGCCCCGAACCGGCCACCTGGTGCAATTCCCAGAGTCCCAAGGGCGAGCCCGGCACGCCCACGGCAAGCGGTCCCTGGATCGAGAGCTGCCTGTCAAAAACGCCCTGGTCATCGAGGTACAACTCGGCAGCCGTACTGAGGGGCGCGCGCTCACGAAAATCCAGGGCCAGGTTCTTGCCGTCGGCGTTGGCCAGGATCGCAAAGCCCCCACCGCCCAAGTTGCCCGCTTGGGGGTAGACCACGCAAAGAGCCATGGCAGTGGCTACCGCTGCATCTGCGGCATTGCCACCGCGATCGAGGATCGCCAGCCCCACGCGGGTAGCCAGGGCATTTTCGGAAACCACGGCGCCCCGTTTGATGGGTGTGCCTTCGAAGCGCGCCAGACCGCCGGCACAGGCCGCGCACAAGACCAGGGACAAGCAAGCCACGCGCAAGGCACCCGGTCCCTGGACCGTCATATTCATGGAGCAGCGCGGGCCCTTCAGAGACTGGGCAACTCGTCGGAGTCAGTGATCTCCTCGACCTTGACCCCCCGCTCGCGCAGGTAGGCGATAGACTCGTCGATGGCACCCTCGGCACCCTCGATTTCCACCGCCACCAGGGCCATGTTGTCGCTGATGCTGGCCGCGCGAATGTTGGGGATCACGGGAAACTTCTCACCCAGGGTGTGGCTGATGATCGGTTCAGAAATCAGCTGCTGGGGAAAGGTGCAAAAGTACTTTCGAAGCGCCATGGGTCGGGATCCTGGGGGAGAAACGAGGTGGAAGAGCGGCATCCCAACACATCCACGCCCTCCCTGACAAGTCCCGGCGGAAGAGTCGGCCTCCAGGGTATGTGGTTTGGATTATTTGCGAATCACGCGGCGCGTGACCAGGGCCAGAATCAGGCTCGCCGCCAGGGCGGCGAGGGCTCCCTGAAAACCCCAAGCCGTGCGCAGGGTAGGGTCCAAGTCGGCGGCGCCCGCGGGTTCGTAGACCGCCGGGTGCCGCAACCAATCGAAGCCAGCCACCTCAAAAACCCAGACCTGAGGTGAGATGTCGAAGAGCACGGCCAGGGCCTCAGCCGGGAAGGGCCGCGCGAGCAGGCCAGCACCCGAGGGTAGAGCGCACAAGAGCCCAGCTACAACCCAAAGGGCGGCGGCGACCGCCAAGCAGCGCCTGGGGCGCATGGCTCCGCAGAGGTTGGCCAAGCTGAAGCCGACGAGATAGAGCGCCAGCAACGCCGCCGCCCCTGCCCAGGGCCGCGGGAAGACGGCGGACTGCTGAGCGAAATCAGCCCATGGCACTCCGGCGACCAGGCCCCACAACATGGGCACCAAGACCGCCCCGCGCCAGTGGCCACAAGCGGCCAGGGCCCCGGTCGGCGCGGCGCACAGGGCCCACCAAAACAGAACCGAGAGGGCCGGCGCCGAGCTTAGCCAACCCAAAACCAAGCAGGGCAGCCAGACCAAACCCAGGGCCATCCATTGTGGGCAGCGACTCGGGTACTTGTGGGAGGGAGGAGTTCGCATGGGCACGGTCAGTGTGGCGCGCGGAACCGCCCCCCGTGCTAGACATCCTTCAGGCGAGGCTTCGGGAGTACACTAGTCTAGCCCAGATGATTCATGCAGACGGGCTCCAAACACAGCAACTCCTTTCCTGGCGGTGCTTTGCGAATGATGACGCCGGAGACGATCCTGTAGGGTCGCCCTGGACGGCGGAATTCGAAAAGTGCTGTCAGGGGACGAGAGGCTGCCGAATGCGGCCGCTTGCGCAGTTTTGTGGGCGTTTGCATGAATCATCCGGGCTAGAAGATTTCCAACGCCCCCGCCCACTGCCTGCATGCCTCCCCTTACCCGGCGCCAGTTCAGCCAGCTTCCTCTTTTCGCCGCACCTTGGTTGGCGGGCCTGACCCCAATCTCGGCGCAACCGAAATTGCGCGGCCAGTTCCCGCCGCCGCCCCGTCCCCGTGAGCTCAAGCTCGCGGCACGGATTTCCTGCGAAGGGCGCGAGGGGCCGCTCACCCGGCGCCTGGCGGGCCTGCGCGCCGCGGGCTTCGATGGAGTCGAAGCCGTTTGGCCCGGTACCTTCCGCGGAGCTGATCTGCGCGCGGCAGCGCGAGCCGCCGAGTGTCCCGTGCACGCCGTGCATGTGGGATTGGGCTTCGACGCGGCCCTCTCGAAGGACGACAGCAACCTACGCCAGCAGGGGCAAGAACGCCTTACGCGAGCCCTCGAACTCGGCGCCGAACTCGGCGCCGGAAGTGTCTCGGTGGTGCCCGGTGCCATCACCCCGGAGGTCTCCGATGCCCGGGCGTGGAATCTGGTCAAGATCGGCCTGGGAGCGCTTCTGCCGCGGGCGAGCGAACTCGGCCTGCGCCTGGGTCTACGGCTGGGACCCGGGGATTTTTTGGCCTCGCCGCTCGAAGCCGCCCGCTTCCTCGACGAGCTGGACTCCCCCGCCCTGGGCTGGCAACTCGACACGGGTTGGAGTTTGCTGCGCAGCTACCCGCAACACTGGATCCACATCCTGGGGCAACGGATCTTGAAAGTCGACCTCTCCGACTTCAGCCGCGGAGCCGCGGCCGCGGGCGGGACCGAGGCAGGATTCAAAATCCAGCTCGGCGAGGGCGACCTCGACTTCCCCGCAACCCTCGAAGCCCTGGCCCATGCCCTCTATTCGGGCTGGCTGAGCCTGGCTGTGGATGACGCTGCCCTCGAGGAAAGCGGCCCGAATAGAAAGGGAGCCCGCACCGCTCTGCAAATAGCACAGCGAGCGCGGGCCCTATTGGAGATGTAGAACCGCTCTAGCGCGGGCCGCGGCGCCCTCGCGCGCTGCGGCGTGCGCCCGCTTGGCCGCGAGCATTATTGCCGCGAGGACCATGGCCGCGAACGCCAGCGCCGCGCGCCTTGCCCTTGCGGCCATCGGCGCCGCGTAGCTTGCGACGGCCTTGGCCATCGCCACCGGCGCGTTTGCCTTTGGAGTTCTTGCCACGGTTGCGCAAACGCTTGCGAGCGAGGAGTTTCTCGTCGGCATTGAGCTTGCCGTCACCGTCCAGGTCAAAGTGCTTGAACTGGCGCGGAAGCGGACGCTGGGCGCGCTTTTGAAGGCCCTTGGCTTTTTCGCGTCGGCCCTTGCCGGAGTCCTTGGCCCGGCCGCCGTCGCTGCCGCGCGCCCGCATGCCCTTCAGGAAGGCCTTGCGCTCCTGGGCGCTTACCTGTCCGTCGCCGTTGGTGTCAGCTCTTGTCTTGAGCTTTTGAATGAGGTCGTGGTTGCGTTGGGCCTGGGGGCCAGGATTGGATTCCTGAGCGAAGGAGCTGCCAGCGAGGCAGAGGGCCGGGAGCAGGATCAGAAGCGATCGCAAGCTTGAGTGATTCATGGTGCGCTGGTGATAGATCGTTTGAAGGAATTGTGAGGGCAGCCGCTGGCGAATCAGCCAGGGCGTTTTTTCTCGCGAGCCCCTTGAAACAGTACCCGGCATCTCGGGTTCCGGCCCGATCGACACCAATTGCGCTTCATTTTGGACCGCTGCGAGGGCCACAGGGCCGCCAGAAGCCATCAGGCCTCCGCGAATTCCAAGGTGCTGAATTGAACTCTGCCCATCCCTGACCCATTTGAATACTGAAGTCTTATGCAGAGCGTGCCGATAGGGCCTCTCCAGAGAGCCCTGCCTGCGGACCCCCCCCCGCCTGCCTGTCAGGGTTTGCCCAACCCTCGTCCCGCACCTCTTACTTGACGCGACCCATGACCTCGGATGCCCGCGAAGCCGCGACCGCTGGAGGGCTGCCCCCCGGCGTAAGCCTACACGCCCCGCCCCTGGATCTCGACGCTACCGTCTTGACCCGCACGGCCCTCTCGCTCATGGCGGACCTCGAGCGAGAGCATCGCGCGCGGCGAGCGGAACTCCTGCAAATGCGAGTCAAACGGCAAGAGCGCTACGACGCGGGCGACCTGCCCGATTTCCTGGAGGAGACACGCAGCGTGCGCACGGGCGACTGGCGCGTGGCCCCCTGCCCTTCCGACCTGCGCGACCGGAGGGTGGAAATCACGGGCCCTGTGGATCGCAAAATGGTGATCAACGCCCTCAACTCGGGAGCGCGGGTTTTCATGGCCGACTTCGAGGATTCCTGCTCGCCCACCTGGGAAAAATTGATCCAGGGCCAGCAGAACTTGATGGATGCGATTCGGCGCAGGATCGACTTTGAGCACCCCGAAACCCACAAGCAATACACCCTGACAGACGAACCCGCCACCCTGGTGGTGCGCCCCCGAGGTTGGCACCTGGGCGAACGCCATGTACAAGTGGACGGCCAGCCGGTCTCGGCTTCGATCTTCGACTTCGCTCTGTTCCTCGCGCACAACGCCCACGAACTGCTGAGCCGCGGCAGCGGCCCCTACTTTTACCTGCCCAAGCTCGAGAGCCACCTCGAAGCGCGGCTCTGGAACGACATCTTCGTGAGCGCCCAGCGCGCTCTAGGTTTGACGATCGGCACGATCAAGGCCACGGTCCTGATCGAAACCCTGCCCGCCGCCTTTGAGATGGACGAAATCCTCTACGAGTTGCGCGATCACAGCGTGGGGCTCAACTGTGGGCGCTGGGACTACATCTTCAGTTTCATCAAGACCACCCGCAAGCTGCCCGAGTTCGTCCTGCCCGATCGCGCCAGTATCGGCATGGACCGGCACTTCCTGGCCAGTTACTCGCAGCTTCTGATCCAGACCTGCCATCGCCGAGGCGCCCACGGTATTGGCGGCATGGCAGCCCAGATCCCCATCCGCGGCAACTTCGAAGCCAACGAAGCAGCCATGGAGAAGGTCCGCAAGGACAAGCAACGCGAGGTGCAAAACGGCCACGACGGAACCTGGGTGGCCCACCCCGCCCTGGTGGACCTGGCCCGCGCCGAGTTCGACCTGCAAATGGAAGGCCCGCACCAGATCGGCAAGGCCCAAAGCAACAAGACAATCAGCCGCGCGGACTTGCTCTGCGCGCCGCAAGGCGAGATCACATTGGCCGGCCTGCGGCACAATCTCTCGGTGGGGATTCGCTACATGGCGGCCTGGCTTTGTGGCAACGGTTGCGTGCCCATCGATAACCTGATGGAAGACGCGGCCACGGCCGAGATCTCCCGCACCCAACTCTGGCAGTGGCGCCACCACGGCGCCGAGACCACCGATGGCATCCTTGTGGATGCCGACCTCTTGCGCGATGAACTGACACGCACCCTCGATGAACTACGGACGAGACTGGGCGACATTGCCTTCACCCGCAATCGCATGGCTCTTGCAGGCGAACTCTTCGCGGGTCAGATCATGGCCCGCGACCTGCCAGCCTTTCTGACGCTGGAAGCCTACGAACACCTCACAAACTAGCCCGGCCCTCAAAGCACCCACGCAAACAACATGACGCATCCCTTCCGACCTGATTGGACAGAGGCCTCCGAACTAGCTGACACTCGCTGGGATGGCATCACCCGCGACTACACCCCCGCCGATGTTGAGGCCCTGAGTGGTTCGGTGCGCGTGCGCCACACCCTGGCCGAGATGGGTTGTGAGCGATTGTGGGAGCTGTTGCACGCTGACGAACACATCAGCGCCCTGGGCGCCTTGACGGGTAACCAAGCCATGCAGCAGGTGCGCGCGGGACTCAAAGCGATCTACCTCTCGGGCTGGCAGGTGGCGGCCGACGCCAACATCGCCGGTCAGATGTACCCCGACCAGAGCCTCTACCCGGCCAACAGTGTCCCCGAGGTTGTGGCCCGCATCAACCGCTGCTTGCAGCGCGCTGATCAGATCTCGCACTCAGAAGGCGAAGACTCGATCTCCTGGTTCGCCCCCATCGTGGCCGACGCCGAGGCCGGTTTTGGTGGCCCGCTAAACGCCTTTGAGCTGATGAAGGCCATGATCGCCGCCGGCGCAGCCGGCGTGCACTTCGAGGACCAGTTGGCCTCCGAAAAGAAGTGCGGCCACCTCGGTGGCAAGGTCCTCGTGCCCACCCAGTCCTTCGTGCGCACCCTCAACGCAGCCCGCCTGGCCGCCGATGTCTGCGGCGTGCCCACGGTGCTCGTGGCGCGCACCGACGCCGACGCCGCTGCCCTGATCACCAGTGATGTGGACGAACGCGACGGGGGTTTCCTGACCGGCGGACGTACGCCTGAGGGATTCTTTCACACCAAGCCTGGTATCGACCAGGCCATCGCCCGGGGTCTTTCCTACGCCCCCTACGCCGATGTCATCTGGTGCGAAACCAGTCGCCCCGACCTCGCCCAGGCCCAGCGCTTCGCCGATGCGATCCACCGCGATCACCCGGGCAAGTTGCTCGCCTACAACTGCTCGCCGTCGTTCAACTGGCAGGCCAACCTCGACGACGCCACCATCGCGCGCTTCCAGCGCGAACTGGGCGCCATGGGTTACCGCTTCCAATTCGTCACCCTGGCGGGTTTCCACGCCCTCAACCACTCCATGTTCGACCTGGCCCTGGGCTATCGCGACGAGGGCATGACGGCCTACTCGCGCCTGCAACAGGCCGAGTTCGCGAGTGAAAGCGATGGCTACAGCGCCACCCGCCACCAGCGCGAGGTGGGCACGGGCTACTTCGACCGCGTGTCCCAGGCCGTCAGCGGCGGCCAGTCCTCAACCACCGCCATGTCCGGCTCGACCGAGACGGCCCAGTTCGACGGTGGCGACGAGGAGACCGAAAAGAAAGCCGGCTGAATACCTGGAGGGCCGGCTCTCGATGCCCACGGGTTCCGCAATCGGGGGCCCTCAAGGCCCGAAGGTGACCTCCAGGCCGTCGGAGAGATCAAAATTCGCGCCACCGGCCACGGGATCGCGGAACCAGGCCTGGAAGTTCCAAACCGAGCCTGGGGTGAAGGCGCCGGAGATCGGCGCCGCCTGATTGTCGATGGTGACCTGCATGTCACCGAAAGGCGAGGCGAAGGTCACACCCAGGCGCGTGATCGGCGCTCCGATACAACGGGTGCCATTGCCGAAGGGCAGTTGCACCTGGTTGGGACCGTAGAAGAAAATCCCCGGCTGGTTGGCCGGGACCGGCAGGGCCAGTAGCGCCAGATCATTGGCCCCCGCGCTGGGATGGCTGCCGCTGAAGACTATCGCCGGCGCACCGCTGGAGTTGACCCTACTAGTGCAGTAGTTGAGGATCGAGCCCGCGCCGCCAGCTGGAATCGTCTGGTCGGAGAACTTGAGCCACTCCATATCCACCAGAGTGTCCGAGCCATCGCGGCCGGCGACCGAGTCGCTGACCAGGGATCCGAGGAGGGTGTACTCGGCGCGCGGACCGCGGAAGACGGCGGTGTCGCTCCCCGCTCCCCCATTGAGGGTGTTGTTGCCGCTGTTGCCGGCCAGGGTGTTGTCGAAAGAGTTGCCGCGGAGGTGGCTGGAGCTCTGGCCGGAGAGGGTCATGCGCGTGAGGTACTGCGACTTGTGGGTGTACGGAGTGCTGGAATCGAACTCGAAGCTGAAGGTCCCGTTGAAACTCGCCGCAGCGCTGAGATCAGCGGAGAAGTTCGCCGGCAGGAACTTGAGCATGGCGGTCACGCCAGCGAGATCGCCCGCTTCCAGCGCCGCGCGGGTGTGGAAGGCGTACTCGCCGCCAAAGGATGTGCCGTTGCCGTCAGGGTTATGGGCCCAGAAGCCATAGTAAACATCGATGATCGAGATGATGTACTCGAAGGGCCGATCGGCCGGGGGCAGCTCCGAGGGTGGCGGTGGGTTGTACATGCCAGCGGCGATGGCGGCGTTGGTGGCTTGCAGGATCTCCTCGTGAAAGGCCGGCAGAGTGGGTTGAAGCCCAGCGCCGTGGACGAGGTGAAAGACCTCTTCCAGGGTGGCGTCGCGGACGGTGTTGTTCAGGTACTGGCCACTTCCCTCCAGCACCGATTCGGTGGCGTAGAGATCCTGGGCGAATATGTTGGCGTTCCCGAGGGGACCGTTGAATGCCTGACTGGCAGCCTGCTCGGTGTTGAAGTACACGAGAGCGGCTTCGAGGTTGCCCATCTGGTTCGCCAGGGCGGTCTTGTTCGCTCCGTACTGGGTGCCGGGCACATCGGTGATGTAGAAGCGCAGCACCTCGCGGGCACGCACGGCCATCTCGTCGGTCACCTGGCTCTGGAGCAAGAAGTGGATCGCCTGTCCGTTGGGCGCCACGACCTTGGTGTAGCGGTCAAAGACATTGCGGAAGACCGGGCTGACGCTGGTGGGCAGGACCACGATGCCGTTGGGCGAGGCCGAAATGTCGATATTGTCGGGCAGGGTCTGGGCTCTGGCCGAACTGCTCAGGAGGGCGCACACGCAAACGACGCCGGCGGTGGCGGGCAATGAGGGCCACAGAAGGCCGACAAGCGGGAAAACTCGGGTGTTTGTGGGCATGCTCCAAGAGTATTCGCAAGACGGCCAGGTCGCCAGGGCAGGAGTTGATGATTGTCCAGCCAAGCCCCTTGCTGGGATCTGGGATTGTTCTCGCATGGGGGCTACGCTGGCGGGGCCATGGAGTCCACCAACCCCGCACCTGGTTCAGCTGTCGAAGCTGGCGCTGACTCCCCCTGGAAGCGCGTGCTGCGGCTCCTGCCTCTTCTGCTGCCCCTTGGGATCTTCCTCTTCGCGGGCCAGCGCGGCATCGACTTCGGTCAGCACTGGGACGAGGTCCTGCGCGAGCGTGATGCGCTGCACGCGGTGCAAACCGAGGTGCTCTTGCCAGCGGAATACAAGTACCCCTCCATGTGCTTCTGGCTTTCGATGCTGGCCCTGGCGCCCGAGGCTATCAGCGGCGCCGAACTCAACCTCAAGGCGCGCAGAACCTACCTGCAAGAGCTCGCGAGAGAGGTGACGAGTCGTGACCAGCGCCTGCGTCGGCGCAGCCTGTTCCTGGCCCTTTCGAGCCTGAGTCTCTTGTGGGTTTACCTCCTGGTTTTGCGCTGGCGCGGAAGACCGGCGGAGGCCTGCTTGGCAGCCTGCTTGCTGGCCTTCTCCTGGGAGTTTGGCTACCACGCGCGTTGGGTGGCGCCGGATGTAATCATGGCGCAGTTTGGCAGCCTGTGCTTGTTGGCACTCTTCGCTCTCTGCGACGCCAAACGACCGCAAGCCCCACTGGTCCTGGCCGCGGTGGCCGCTGGCCTCGCCACGGGCACGAAGTACACCGCCGGTCTCTTGCTCCTCGCCGTCCTGGCCATGGCTTGGCGCGCGGCCAAACCGGCAGGTACCCGTGGGGCCCTGGTCTCCTGCGCCAAGCTGCTCTCGATCTTCGCCCTCGTCTTTGTCGTCACAACTCCAGGCGCACTCTTGCAACCCCTGGTGTTTCTGCGCGACCTGCGTTACGAAGCTCGGCACTACAGCATCGGACACTACGGCTTCACGGTCGAGGCGGGCTGGCAACACCTCTCGCAAATTTTGCGCTACCTCACATCGAGCGGGCCCTCGGCATCGGTCTGGATAGCCTGGCCTCTGAGCCTGGTGGGCCTCCTGGGAGTTTTCGTCACCTGGCGCACGGCGCGCACCGAGGCCCTGCTCCTAACCGTGGTGCCGGCCCTCTTCATCGCCTACATGTCGTGCCAGCAAGTGCTCTTCGTGCGCAACCTGCTGTTCGTCATGCCCTGTGCTGCGATCTTGAGCGCCCGCGGCATCGCCAGCCTTTGGGATCGGGCGAATTCGGGCAAGCTGCGCGGCGCCCTGGTGGCCCTGACCGGCGCAGCTCTGGCGGCCAATGCGCTTTGGATCCTGGGTGCCGCCGAGAGCGTGGCCCAGGGCCACGACAGCCCGCGCTTCGCCCAGGAACTCCAGACGGCCATCGAAGCGGCTGCGCCGGAGACCTTCTATCTCAGCCCCATGGCTCAAGAGGCCCTGGCCAAGATCCCCGGGGCAGCCCCGGAGAACACCACGACCCGGGCCGTGCCGCCCTCGGATTTCGTGGTACTCATCCCCGAAGAGTTGCGCCTCGTGGGCAGCTGGCCCTCCAACCTCCCGGGCCGAGTGGAGCGCATTTTCGGCCCCCGCGAAGTCAACTTCGACTACTACTCAACCTGGCTGGAACCGCACCTGGTGGTCCTGAGCTGGGAGACAGCCCGCGAACTGGAATCCCTGGAGGGCCGTCCCGGGGAAGTCGGGCTCTTCGGTTCGGGCGAGAGCGGAGCCTTCGATCCGGGAAAAAAGTAGCGATCTCCGGGGCTTGAGGCCGATTATCGCTCAAGGGCGCTGGAGATGGCCGCTTGCATCGGGGATGCTCTCGCCATGATTGAAAGACGCTTCTGGTTCCTGGCGGGCCTGTTTCTGACGACCCTCTCGGCCCTCTGCCTTGAGGTTCTGGCCACGCGCCTATTGTCGGTGATGACCTGGTATCACCTCTCGTTCTTCGCCGTCTCGACGGCCATGTTCGGCATGGCAGCCGGGGCCTTGCAGGTCTACCTCGGCGGACAGCGCTTCAGCGGGGCCGAGGCTCCACGGGCGCTGGCGCGCTACGCGGCGCTCTTCGCCCTGATGATTCCTGTCTGCCACATCGCCCTGCTCTGCATCCCCGTGCCGGTGGGCTTCTCCACCCATGCCCTGGCGGTGCTGCTCAGTCTCACCTTGCTCCTGGCAGTGCCATTCTATTGCGCGGGAGTCGTGGTGACCCTCGCCCTGACCCGCATCCCCGGCAAAATTGGACTCTACTACGCCGTGGACCTTGTGGGCGCGGCCTTGGGAGCGCTACTCGTGCTGCCCCTGCTCGAAAATGGCGACATCTCCTCCGCCCACCTGTGGTGCGCCGCCCTGGCCGCCGCAGCCGCGTGCTGTTTCCGCGTCTTCGCCGGAATGCCGCGTTCGTTTCTGGCCCTGGGATTGCTCGCCGTCTTCAGCGCCACAGCCTGGATGAACCCGCGCTCAAATTCGCCCCTGGCGGTCTGGTTCTCCAAGGGTCAGTTGATCCACTACGAGCATGTCACCGACGATTTCTGGAATATCCACGCCCAGTTGCTCGTGCGCGAGTCCACCGAGGGTGGCTATCAGTATTGGGGAGCGGGCGAGTCAGCTCCACGGGGCAAAACAGTCCAGCGCCTGCGCATGGTCCTCGACGGCGACGCGGGTACGGTCATGACCGAGTGGGACGAGAGCCGAAAGGGTCTCGACTGGGTTAAGTACGATGTGACAGCCCTGCCCTACCACCTGCGCAAGCGGGGTGATGTGGCCGTGATCGGAGTCGGCGGTGGACGCGATCTCCTGACGGCCTTGTGGTCCGAGTGTGAGAGCGTGCGCGGTGTGGAAATCAACGGCCACTTCATCGAGTTGCTCGAAGGCCAGCTACGCGACTACGCCCACATCGCTGACCAGCCAGAGGTCAGCCTGATCCATGACGAGGCGCGCTCGTATTTCACGCGCTGCGAGGATGACTTTGACATCATCCAGATGTCCTTGATCGACACCTGGGCCGCCACCGGCGCCGGGGCCTTCACCCTGACCGAAAACGGGCTCTACACGATGGACGCCTGGCGAGTATTCCTCGAGCGCCTGAAGCCCGGGGGAATCTTCAGCGTCTCGCGCTGGTACCACCCGGAGAATGTCTCGGAGTCCAATCGGCTCCTGGCCCTGGGTGTGGCCGCATTGCTCGAGCGCGGCGTAAGCGATCCTTCCAAACACATCGCTCTGGTTTCGCGCCACCGGGTCGGCAATCTGATGGTCAGCCCCAGTCCGCTCACGGACATGGACCTCGAGCGCATTCATGCCGTCGCCGATGCCCTGCAATTTCGAGTGCTGGCTGCGCCGGACACCCTGCCCGACGACGAACAGATGTTGGCCATCTACACAGCACGCTCGGATAGCGACCTCGCCGTTGCAGTGCAGCACGACATCTTCGATTACACCCCTCCCACCGACGAGCGGCCCTACTTCTTCAACATCCTGAAGCCCCGGCACGCATTCAATTTGCTCGACATCATCGAAGCCGGGAACGCCGGCGGCACGGGCGCCTCGAGCGGTGAAGAAGGCGTGGCCAGCGGCAACTTGGCGGCCACCTCGACGCTCATGATGCTGGGACTGGTCTCGCTCTTCTTGGTCCTCGTGGTGATCCTGGCGCCCTTGACGGCCCGCGGCCTGCCCACCATGAAGGGCACGCACTTTGTCATCTCGGTGCTCTACTTCGCCTCCATCGGCTTGGGCTTCATGCTGGTGCAAGTGGCCTTCATGCAGCGCTTCTCGGTCTACCTCGGCCATCCCACCCACGCCGTGGTGGTGATCCTGTTCTCCATGATCCTGGCCAGCGGCGTGGGCAGTTTTCTGTCCGACCGCATCGATGTGGAGAGCCGGAACAAGCTCACTCTGGCGTTCCCCCTGGCCATCTGTCTGCTGCTCTTCATCGAGCGCGCCGCCGTGCAAACAGTGATCGAGTCCACCCTGCACCTGGGACTGGTGACCCGCTCTGCCTTGGTGGTCCTGATGGTGGTGCCGGTCTCGGTGCTCCTGGGCCTCTGCTTCCCCATCGGCATGCGCCTGGTGCAACGCCTCTCAAACGACGCCGCGCCCTGGATGTGGGGCGTCAACGGAGCCTCGGGGGTCCTGGGTGCCGTCCTGGCCGTGGGCATTTCCATGTGGGCAGGCATCGGCGCCAGCCTGGTCTGCGCCGCGCTACTCTACGCTTCAGTGACGATCTACGCGCGCTTCCTGGCGGCGGCCCCGGCGGCGGGTGAGAAGACCTGAGGGCTGAGCCGGTCGTCACCAACCGAAGTACTCCCGCGCAAGCCAGAGACGCGGGCGAAGGGTGGCCCTTTCGGCCAGGGCAGCGAAGGCCTCGGGGTCTCCTGCGAGGGCGGCGAGTTCCGACTCAAGGGCGCGCACGAAGTGCCCCTCCAGGGCGGCGAGGCGTTTGAGAAGCTTCTGGCTGCGCTCTTCGAAGGGCGCCCGAGTCTTGGTCAAGAATCGTTCGGTGGCTTTCAAGGCCGAAGCCCAGCTCTTTTGAGATTTGCCCTCGAGGACCTTCTTGAAACTTTTGCGTCGCGCCTCGGTGAATCCCACGCCGAGACTCTGGCCCCACTCCAGGAGCAGGGCAAGAGCCGGTTCGGTGCCGCTCTCTTGGAACGAGGCCGCGGTGGCATCGAGGGCGTCGAGGGCAGCTCTCACCGCGTCGCCCTGGCTGCGCGCGCGCTGCAGATCGGGAAAGAATTCTGCGTCGAACTTCTCGGCGGCCTGGAGCAAGCGCGCCGCCTCTAAAAATTCGCCCCGCGCGAGGGAGTCCGGCCCGGACTCCCGCCACTCGAGGGTCCAACGGCTCACCTCGCGCAGCTTGCGCGACTCAAGCAGCTCCTCGAAGGGTGCATCGAGGTAGGTCTCGAAAGGCGGCACGAGGCCATCCCCCAGGATGACCCCCGGATCGCCTTCCCAGATCACGGTCTGGTCGAGATCCAAAAGCAGAACCCGCGGCAAATTGAAGCGCTTGATAAAGAACTGCTCGAAGCTCTGGCCGATCCCCTCGATTCCCGGCGCACGGTAGTCGATTGCCACGGCGCCTGGCAGGGGATGGTCGTCGAGGTAGGCAGCCAGGGTCTCCTTGTCGTTGGGCGAGGTCACGCTGAGGATCTTGAGCCCCACGGAAGCGTAGGCCTTGTCGAGGGCCATCAGCCAGCCGTCGATGGGAACAATCTCGTTCTGGTTGATGGAAAAAAACACCAGAAGCTGGGGCACTGCGCCGAACTCATCCCAGGCTGTGCGCTCGCCCTTTGGCCAAGCGTCAACGGTGGGCCAGGGAGGAGTGCGTCCCATATAGGAGTAATTCACTGCCCCCGCACTCTCCAGGGCTTCCATGCGCGCCTTGCGCAGGAGCGCCGCGGCGCGGTCGCGGCTGTCGCGGGCCAGGTAACGCACATCGCGGTAGCGCGCCTTGCCCTGGCCGGTGACGAGGCCGAACCTGCCGCGCAGGACTTCGCGGCTCTTGAACTCGTGGCTGCCGAGCAGTTCGCCATCGAGCCAGAAGTCCACCGTGCGGCCCATGATGTCCAGGCGCAGAGTGCGCCAGGTGCCCGCGCTACTGCGCTCGGGATCGAGATCCTTGGGGATTGGCTCGTGGCGCCAGATCTTGGTGGAGCTGGCCCCGTAGAAACTCACAAGGTCCACGAAGTTGGGGTTGGCCGTTCCCTCGCGGGCATCCTTGCGCGAAGGCACGAAGAACAGGCCATGAAAAGCCGAAGCGCCCTTCTGCCCGAAGACAAAACCGGCGAAGTCCACAGCGCCCTCCTCGGCCAGAATCTTGGCCTCCATGGAGAAGTCGCCCGAGGTCACCGTGTCCAGGGTCAGGAATTGATAGTCGTGGACATCGGCGTCGAAATCACCAAAGTGCGAGTCGAGAAAGGTCCCCGCCGATTTGAAGACGCCATCGCTACCCTGGGTGCTCCAACCGGCAAGGTCGCTCTCGTTGTAAGCCAAGCTCCAGATCGCCAGGGACTTGCCGCTGACGCGCACGGCCCGCTCGTAGTCCTCGAACAGGTCAGAGAGCTCTAAGTAGGTGCCCATGCGCCAGGAGACATCCATGACCATCATGTTCAGCCCGGCCGCCTGGTAGCGCGCTACCAGGGCTCGGGCGGAGGTGGCCATCTCGTCTCGCACGCGCGTCAGGGTGCGCTGTTTGGGATCGAGCTTGACCAGCCAGCGTTCCAGCTTTTCGATATGTTGCTCGTCGGGCGCCTCGCCCGATTCGAGGGATGCGAGGGCTTCCAGGACCAGCTTGACGGCGCGGTCCTCATTGTCGAGTTCCTCGGCCAAGAGTTCCGCAAAGGCCTCCAACAGATCGGCGTTGCCCGGCGTCGCCACGAGCCCCTTCTCGAAGTGCTCCGAGGCCACGCGAAACTGCTTGGCCGCCGCGGCATAACGCCCCCAGTCGAGATAAGGCCGATCTACCTCCAGGGTGCCGGAGAGTTCGTCGCGCAGGGCGATGCACCAGTCGCGCCAGATGGGATCGAGTTCCTCGACAGTCCTGGCCAGCACCAAGGAGCCCGCACCATCGACGCCAGGCAAAGCCCGCGAGGGCTGGGCCAGGATGACCTTTTCAAAGTTCTCCACGGCGCCATTTCCCGAGCGACCACCGGACTTGTTGATGAACTCGGCAAAGGCCGCGCGGTAGATGAAGCGCCCGTCCACGGGGTCCTGAAAGTTGTAGAGGAAATACACCACGCCCCAGGTCGGCGCGTACCACGGCGGCCCCCAGGAGTAGCGATTCTCGAGCACGATGCGAAAAGTCGGCGCGGTCTTCGGCGTCGCGTTGGGGTCGTCTGTTTCGAGGCCGTCATCGAAACTCTCCATCCAACCCTCCTGCATGCGATCGGCGAGGGGGAACAGCCTTTGCGTGGCGGGCATGTTCATGATCACCGTGCCGTTGGGCAAGATGCGCGTGCCCTCGAAAAACGATGCCAAGCCCTCGTTCAGCCAACCCACGGCCGTGGTGGCGAGGCCTACAAACTGGTGGGCAGCCTCGTGAAAGAGGGTGCTGGTCATGGCCTCGAAGCCGCCGCTACCGATGTAGGTCTCGACAAATTCGCCGGTGAAATGCCCGCCGGACCATTCCACCGGCGGGCCAATGCCCAGTTCTAGGTATTCGTCGCGGTTCTTGAAGATGTTGAGGCCGATGCGCGGTACGGCCTTGCCGTCTTCCTCGGTGCCGTATTGGAAGAACTCGCGGTAGAACGCGTTCATCTGCTCCATGGCCTCGCCGGCGCGCAGGAGTACTTCGTAGCCGGCGTCGGTGTAGGTCGTGTAGCCCGGGCGTTCGAGTTTGGCGCGGGTAGCCCATTCGGCGTGGGCTTCATCGTGCTCTCGGATCCACTCGGCGGAGACATCCTCGAAGAGATCGCGGGGCTTGGCGTCGGCCGCCAAGCTGGGGTCGGGGGCCGCGGCGATGCGCTCAATGGTTGCTTGGGCCTCGGCGTTTTCGGGATCGATGGCCAGGATCTGCTTGAAAACACGAATGGCCGAGTGCGGGCGGCCGCGCTTCTCGTAGCGCGCGCCAATAGGAAGCAACTTCTCGATGTAGTCGCTCTTCAGAAGAAACAGATCCCGGGCCACGGGATCGATTTCGATCAAGAGCACGCGCTGGGCCTCGACATCCGCCGCGTCGACGCCCTGGGCCACCGACAGGCGCAGCTTCTGGTGCAGGGACCAGAGGCGGTCATCGGCGTCGTCCGCGGCAGCCGCCCAGCGCGCGCGCAGGTCCCAAGCGGCGATGGATTTTCTGTCGCGCTCGAGGGCGCGCTCGATGCCCTCGCGAGCCTTGTCAAGTTGACCGTTTGCGAGGCGCCGCTCGGCCCTCTGCAGCAGGCTGTCAGCGCCAGCCGTGGGCGGCCCCTGAGAGCCGACAACGGGTGCAGCAAGCAGCAGGGCTAGGGCGAGCGGAGGGAAGAGAAACATGGCGGAGCAAAAAATGGAGGCGGCGACCGGACTCGAACCGGTGAATGACGGATTTGCAATCCGTTGCCTTAGCCACTTGGCTACGCCGCCTCACAAAAGGGCCCAGAAGAGGGCCGGAAGTGTACCGGAGCCCCCGCGCCTGCTCAAGAGTGCCGCGGGCGCCGAGCAGGGCCCCCTGGGCTTCCCATGGGGTTCCCCCCAGGGCAGAATAGGCGCGAGGAACCCCACGTCTATTCATTGAGGCATGGGGCTCTCAGCCTGCCGCAGCAGTGGCGGACGGGGAGGTGGCGAAATTGGTAGACGCATCGGACTTAAAATCCGAAGGGCCTTGGCCCGTAGGGGTTCGATTCCCCTCCTCCCTACCACCCGCCAAGCGCGCGAGCGGACGGACTCAATCGAGTGAGTAGTGCGATGCTCCAGCGAGGCTTGTGGGTCGCGTCCCGCGACTCCAGTCGATCCACAGGTCCGAGCCTTGGATGTCGAGAACGCCAAGGCGGGTGGCAGCGCCAGGCGTAATGGGCACGAGGTCAATCTCAGCCAGAGGCTTGAAGGGCGAAAAAGTCACGCTGCCAACTTCGAAGGCCGTGTCCGTGGCGTCGAAGAGGGTGTAGGTCATGAGATCGCTGGCGGCATCGCTGCGGGTGAACTCCAGGCGAGCGGGTAGCGATCCGCTCACCAGGCTACGCGAAGCCGTCAGGGGAAAACTGACCTCGATAGCATTGGTGCTGAGGGGTTCGACGAGTTCCTCCATGTAGCGTGCGGTGCTCCACAGAGCCGAGTGGATCACGGCCCCCGAGGGAGAGAGGTAGTCGACCGGAGAGATCGGCTGGCCAGCGGCCCGCAGCCCCAAGTGAACGGTTCGATGCGGACTGGGCGCCGGGGCCCAGCCGAGCGCCTGGCCCTCGACCACCACCGATCCCACGGCGATGCCCGCGGCTGTGGCCCCCATGTGGTCGTATTGCACGACGATCCCGGGCCGGGGAACCAGAATCACATCCCAGCGGCCGGAAAAATGCGAATTGGGCGCGATGCTGGTCACTTCACCGTCGCAGGCTGCCAGCACTTGGGCCCCCGCCTTGTACTCGATGTCAATGCCCGGATGGCCTTCGGGGTGTCCTCCACCATGCACACCAAACGGCCAAAGGCCGAAAACCAGAAGATCGCTGTCGCCTGCGGCGATGGGCATTCCCAGTGCCAAGGGACCGCTCTGGAAGTTGCCGGCGATCACCCACGCACCACCCTCGTTGCCCAGAAAATCCAGGCTATCCTCGAAGAGCGTCCCGCTCTTATAGTCGAGCAGGACCTCGGCGGCCCCACCAGCGATGGGCACGCCCGTCACGAGCAATTGCCAATCGATGCGCGGAGGAGTAGCGAGCAAGGGGTAGGACTCGCCATCGTCAGCGGTGATGATGCGCCTGGGAATCGCGTTGGCTGTGATGGAATCGTAGCCAGAAAACCACCCAGCGAACCGCAGGGCCCAATCGGTACGGGTCATGCCATCGTGCAAGTAGGCCGAGTGCAGGTGATTGACCGCACTTGTGGACTCGGCTTCCAGGGCATCACAAAAGTCTCCCAGGAGCTCGAGGACTTCGAGAGTTGCCACCGAAGTCGTGATCCCCAGCTTGCCTGCCAGAAAGCGCCCGGCTACATCGGGGCCGCAGGTGCTGGACTGGTTGTAGCTCCCCTCTAGCTGGCGGCTGGTGCTGTCGAAAGTGCCCGAGAAGGTCCCTCCCGACGGACAGCTTCCACCGGATGCCGTGGTGATTGAATGGGTTGCGCCAGAGAGGCTCCAATCCGTCAGCGTCCCGCCGCAGGCGATGAAGTCGCACTGCCCCTCGCCGACGAAGGCGCCGCCGAAGAAAGCCCCCGCGGAAGTCAACCGCGAAGCATGCAGGGAGAGGCCCGAGTTGGCTTCCGCAATCAGCCAGAGTTCCTCAACCAGAGGCGCATAGGAGCGCGCCAGGATGGCGGCTTGCGGGCCCGCTCCGGAATCAATCGTGCCCGAGATCAGGGCACCGTAGAGAGTGCCGTGGAAAACCCCCGGATCGAATGCTCCCCCGCCGTCGAGGCCGGCGAAGTCCAGGGTCACGCTCGAACCAAAGAGCGAGCCGGCCGACAGGATCAGCCCCGGCGAGCCCGCCATGTGCCCGAGCAGGCGGCCATCGGCGCGCTGATACAGGATCAACTGCTCTCTTGGAGCGCTAAATAGCTCCCAGGCTCCGGTGAGGGAAAGGGGGCTGCGGGAGGCCGCCGCGGCCGGGGGATGGGCGCTCCCGGCCTGGCTCATGAACAGGGGCAAGAGGCACAGAAGCATGGAAGGCATGATTGCACTATCCTATACAAGGGCCCGCTAGGAGGCAATTTCTGTGCCTTTATTCTGCGTTCGGGCCATCGAGGGCGGGCTTCGGGGGCCCTCCCGAGCCCGGGCTCAGCCCCGCGAATCGATTTCGCTGTACTGCGCCCCGTGGCTGCCGATGAAAATCTGTCCCGGACGGAAAATGCGGTTGTCCGCCATCTGTTCGTGCCAGTGGGCCAGCCAACCGGCCACCCGCGACATGGCGAAGATGGGCGTAAAGATGTCCGTGGGGATGCCCAGCTTCTGGTAAACGATGCCGCTGAAGAAATCGACATTGGGATAGATGCCCCGCTCTCCAAGCCGTTCCAGCACCGCGGCCTCCAGGGCCAGGGCCACATCGTAGATGGGGGTCGTGCCGGTCTTTTCGAACAGCTCGCGCGCCAGTCCCTGGAGGATCGTCGCCCGCGGGTCCTTGGTCTTGTAGACACGGTGGCCGAAACCCATGACCTTGCCCTTCTCGTGCAACTGGGTGTCCAGCCAGACTTTCACCGCTGCGGGGCTGTCGATGCCCTCGAGCTGGGCCAACACGCGCTCGTTGGCGCCGCCGTGCAGGGGCCCCTTGAGCGAGCCCACCGCCGAGGCGCAGACCGTGTACGGATCAGCCTCGGAAGAACCCACTACCCGCGCGGTGAAGGTCGAAGCGTTCATGGTGTGATCGGCGTGCAGGACCAAGGCCGTATCGAGCACATGCTGTTCGATCTCGCCGGGTTTTTCGCCGCGCAGCATCCAGAGGAAGTTGCCGGCGGTGTCAAGGGCGGAATCTGGTGCAATCACTTCCTCGCCTCGCCGCAGCCGTGCGAAGGCCGCCACCAGAGACGGGGTAGCAGCAATGATCTGAGCGATGTCATCCCCTCGCGCGCACAACTTGCCCTCGCAGTGCATTCCCAGGGCGGCATAGCCCGCCTGCAAGGCGGCCATGGGGTGACCATCGGCGGGCAACTTGGAGAGCATTTCGACGACCCCTTGGGGCAGCTCGCGATAGCTGGCTAGTTCAGCTCGAAAGCCCGTCAGCTCCTCAGCCGTGGGCAACTCTCCGTGGAGCAAGAGCCAGGTGACCTCCTCGAAGTTGCTGCGTTGGGCCAGGACTTCAATGCGGTGGCCACGGTATTCGAGGATGCCTTGCTGGCCATCGATGAAACTGACGGCGGATTCGGCGGCTGGTATCCCGGCCAGGCCGGGCACGAGGGAGGGTACTTGGGTACTCACGGGAGTTTGCGTTGCTGAAGTTTTTGGGAAGCCGCTGGTTACAGATCTTGGAGGTACTGGACGAGCAAACGCGCACCGACACCGGTACCGCCCTTGCCGCCGGTGTAATCGCGGGCCTTTTGATTCCAGGCCGTGCCGGCGATGTCCAGGTGAGCCCAGGCCGGGCCCTCGACGAATTGTGACAGGAATGCGGCGCCAGCGATGGAGCCGCCGCCCATGTTGGGCGTGCAGATGTTGCGCAGGTCGGCCGGGCCTTCCTTGAGGTTGTCCACGAAGGCCTCGATGTGAGGCATGGGCCAGACTCTTTCTCCGCAGGCATCGGCGGCGGCACTCAGGGCATCGCGCAACTCGTCGGTGGTGCTGTACAGCCCCGAGATTTCATGGCCCAGCCCCATGACCACGGCACCGGTCAGGGTTGCGAGGTCGATGATCGTGTCGGGCTTGACCTTGGAACAGGTGTAATGCAACGCATCCGCCAGGATCAAGCGACCCTCGGCGTCGGTGTTGATGACCTCCACCGTGGTGCCCTTCATGGATGTGTGCACATCGCCGGGTTTGGTGGCCAGGCCGTCGGCCAGGTTTTCGGAACTGGGCACGATGCCGTGTACCTCAAAGGGCACATCCAATCGCGCCAAGGCATGGAAAGCGCCGAGCACCGCCGCACTGCCCGACATGTCGTAGCGCATCTCCTCCATGCCCCGCGAGGGTTTGAGGCTGATGCCTCCGGCGTCAAAGGTCAGACCCTTGCCCACGAAGGCCACGCGGCCGCGGGACTTGCCCTTGGGTTTGTAAACCAGGTGGATCAGCTTGGCGGGCTCGCTCGAACCGGCAGAGACACCCAGGAGCAGGCCCATGCCGAGTTTCTTCATGCCGGCTTCCTCGATCACCTTGCAACTGATGCGGGGTGAACGGCGCGCAAGGCCGCGGGCTTCCGCGGCCAGCTTGGTGGGCGTCATCTGGTTGCCAGCCTTGTTTTGCAAATCGCGGGCGAAGAGGTTGCCCTCGGCCAGGGCAACGCCACGGGCCACGCCGCGCTTGAAGGCAGTTCCCGGGGAGAGGCTGCAGGCCTGCTTGAGCTTGCGGGCCTTGGGCGCGCTCTTGCCACCGTCGTAGCGATAGTGGCCCATGACAGCGCCTTCGGCCACGGCACAGCCGAAGGCCTCTTCGCCACCGGCCAGCTTGGCGCAGGAAGTATCGACGAAGAAGACTGCATTGGCGACCGAGATGGCATCGGCTTTCTTGGCGCCACGGGCCGCGGCGCGGCGCACGATCTCGCCATCGACCTGCTCGCGCGGACCGAGTCCCACGAGCAGCACGCGGCGGGCGTTGCCTGCTGTGGCATCACACAGGCGCAGCTTCTGGGCGGCGCCTTTGAAGTCCTCGAGGGCCGCAGCCGGCAGCTTGACTCCGCCGGGGAGCTTGGGCCGAGCGCCCTCGCAGGCGAAGACGACAACAAGCGCGGTGCGGCTCAATTTTCCGCTGTAGTTCTTGTGGGTGAATTTCATCGGGCGCGGGATGGCTTGGCGGGAAAGGATTGAACTGGATTCGGGGAAGGGATCGGGACAGGTGAACCTGCGCACAAGCGCGGGGGCTCTCACATGTCGATGTACTTGGGTCCGCCGCCGCCCTCGGGAACGACCCACTCGATGTTCTCGTAGGGGTCCGCGATGTCACAGGTCTTGCAGTGCACGCAGTTGCTGGCATTGATCTGAACGCCCTCGGGATCTGCCCCTTGCGGCCATTCGTAGACCGCCGCCGGGCAGAAACGCTGGCAGGGATTGCCGTACTCCTCGGTGCAGCGCGTCACGCAAATCGAGGGATCGCGGATCAGGAGGTGGCTGGGTTGGTCCTCCTCGTGGATGGCTCCCGAAAAGTACACATCGGTGAGCTTGTCCATGGCCGTCGTATCGTTGTACTTGGGCTCGCTAAAGCGTGACTCGCTCACCTTGCGGGTGGTGCTGTGGTCCGCGTGGCCCCCTCGTCGGCGCACGAGTCCGCGGCCGCCGCTGACCTGTTGCACCGCGGCGTCCAGCATCCCGCCCAACATGCCACCGTCGAATGCCTGACGGAAGTTGCGCACCTTCCAGAGTTCCTGTTTGGCCCACGAGGCCTCAAACAACTCAGGATAGAGCTCGAGCTTTTCTCGCGAGGTATCGCCCGCCGCGAGGGCCTCTGCGATGGCCTCGGCTGCGAGCATGCCCGACTTGATGGAGAGGTGAATGCCCTTGAGGGTCGCGGTGTTGAGAAAGCCCGCCGTGTCCCCCACCAAGCAAAAGCCGTCGCCCACAAAACGCGGCATGGCGAAGTAGCCGCCCTCGGGCAGGGTCTTCGCGCCATAACGCACGACCTTGCCGCCGGCAATCAGCTCGGCCACGAAGGGGTGTTGCTTGAACTTGACGAAGAGCGCGTGGGGGTCGAGCTTGGCGTCGTGGTGATCGAGACCCACGACGAAGCCCAGGTTGATGTGACTCTCGGAGATACCGTAGACCCAGCCGCCGCCGTAACCGTCGCCGCCCAGGGGATAGCCACCCACATGGAAGACCGAGCCGTACAGTTCCTTGGCGCGCTGCGCGGGGATCTCCCAGATCTCCTTCACGCCGGTGCCGTAGGTCTGGGGGTTCTTGCCCTGGTCGAGCCCCAGGCGTCCGATTAGATCCTTGGCCAGGTTGCCGCGGGTGCCCTCGCCGAAGACCGTCACGCCGGCCCTGATGTTCATGCCGGGCTCGAAGGTGGCCTTCCGCGAGCCATCGCGGGCCAGGCCGCTGTCACGGGTCTGCACGCCCAGGACGCGCTGGCCGTCGTAGAGCACTTCGGCGGCGGCGAAGCCGGGGTAGATATCCACGCCCAGACCCTCGGCGCGTTCGGCCAGCCAACGCACGACCTTGTTGAGGCTGACGATGTAGTTGCCGTGGTTCTTGAGCTGCGGCGGGGTCAACATGCCGTCGAAGCGATGGTGCTTGCCGCCGGGGCGCAGCCAGGCCATGGCGTCGTAGGTCACTTCGCACTCGATTGGAAAGCCCTCTGCCTTCCAGTTCGGCACCAATTCGGAGATGCCGATGGGGTTCATAACCGCGCCCGAAAGGGTGTGGTGTCCGAGCTCCTCGGCCTTGTCCAGGACCAGCACGGTCTTGTCCTCCAGGCCGCGTTTCTTGAGCAGCCCCTGCAGGTGCAAGGCGCAGGCCAGGTTGGCCGGACCAGCACCCACAAGCAGAACATCAACTTCGAGCTCATCACGCTCAACATCGCGCTCGTTCAGGGTGTATTGCGGCTTCTCGTTCATGTCGCGGGCGGTCTGCGGGACCTTGCTGGCGCCACGGGCACGCCTTTTGGGCGCAGCAGAATAGCAGCCCACAGCCCGCCTGACCACCTGCAAGCGCTCTGGATTGACCCTCTGCCGGGGCGAGGAGCCCAGCGCCCTACGAGCCGGCCTGGGAGCGGGCCCTACACGCGGCCCCGAAAGCTCGCTGGATCCAGCAGAAAGGGATTTGTGCGGCGTTCCGCTCCGAGTGTTGTCTCGCCACCGTGCCCACTCAGCACGCGGACATCGTCACCGAGGGGCATGAGACCCTCCATGATCGAACGGATCAGGGTGTCGAAGTCGCCACGGGGGAAATCCGTGCGACCGATGGAGCCCTGGAAGAGCACATCCCCCACCACCGCGATCTTTGAGTCGGGCTCGAAGTAGACCACATGGCCGGGGGTGTGTCCGGGCGTGTGCAGGACCTCGAGGGTGAGTTCTCCAAAGCTCACGGAGTCGCCGCCGCAAAACCACTTGTCGGGGTGCACGACCTCGGCGGCGGGCAGGCCGTAGGTTGCCGCCTGCTCGGGCAGGGCTTGCAACCAGAACTCGTCCTCGATAGCGGGGCCCTCGAGGGGCACGGCGAGCTGGCGGGCCAGCTCGCCGGCGGCCCCGGCATGATCGAGGTGACCGTGGGTCAAGAGCACCTTACAGGTATCTATTCGATGGTCGCCAAGGGCCAGTTGCACCACATCCAAATCGCCGCCGGGGTCGATCACCACACCCTGGCCCGTGGCCTCGCAGCGGAGCAGCGTGCAGTTCTGGGCGAAGGCCGTCACGGGAACTTGCCAGTACTGCATCAAGAGCGCTCCCCGATCCAATGGTGACCATCGGCGTAGAGTTCGCGCTTCCACACCGGCAAGCTCTCCTTGAGTTCGTCGATCAAGAATCGCGCCGCCTGAAAAGCAGCATCGCGATGGGGACTGGCCACGGTGATCATCACCGAGGACTCGCCCACGGCCACGGTGCCCACGCGGTGTACGCAGAGCATTCGCAGACCGCGCCAGGCGCCATCGCTGAGGGGCTCGCCATACTCCTCGAGACAGCGTTCGAAGATGAGCTGCATCTGAGGGCCGGCCATGGCTTCGAAGGCCTCGTAGTCGATGTTCTCCACAGTGCGTTGGCGGTTGGTGCGACGAACGGTGCCCGAGAACTGGACCAAGGCGCCACAACTGTCGTGCAGCACTCGCAGGCGACAGTCCTCGCCACAGATGGGGTCGCTGGCGAGCTCGAAGAGGCCCCGCTCCAAGCGCTCGTCCTCGCCCGCCTCGCCGCCTGACACAGGTGGCAACAGCGCGATCTCGGCGCCCTCGGAGAGCCGTGTGTCATCGCTCACATAATCCGCCCCCAAGACGCCCGAGACATGTTCGAGGGAACCCAAGGCGGGCAGACGCGCCTCGAGCTCGCGCTTGAGGCCGGCCACATCGAGGCCTTCGCTCAGGCCGTCGAGTTCAAGTTCCGCCTGGCCTGCGCGCTCACGCAGGCCAGCGAAAAGAAGCACGCGCAGTTTCATCGCTCTCTTGAATCGCAGGGCCGCGGGAACCTACGCGGCTAAAAGGGCGTGTCGTCGACTTCGAGGTACTCGGGTTGCTTGTCGCCGTAGCCGCCCTCGGGCTGGCGAGCGTAGTCGCCACCGCCACCGCCACCGCCGCCACCGCCACCGCCGGAGCTTGAACCGTCGCTGCTACCTTCGTAACCAGCGCCACCGCCAGCGCCAGCTTCGCGCCCGCCGCCGCCGACGAATTCCCAGGTGTTGCCGACGACATAAAGTTTGCTGCGCTTCTGGCCGCTCTTGTCTTCCCATGTGTCAAAGCGCAACTCGCCTTCGATGAAGGCCGGCTTGCCCTTGGAGTGGAACTTGGCAAAGGCCTCGCCGCGCTTGCCGAAGATCGTGATGTCCACAAAGGTGGGCTCTTCGCGCCACTCGCCGCTGGCAGAGTCCTTGAAACGCCGGTTGACGGCCATGCCCAGCTTGCAGATGGCCATGTTGCTCTGGGTGAATCGCAGTTCGGGGTCACGGGTTAGGTTGCCCATCAAAATGACCTTGTTGTAGCTCGACATGTTTTGCTCGTTCCTCAGTGTTGTTCGCTGTTGTGCGCTATGGCGGATTGCTGTGCACCGTGGTGGATTCCATTCAGGATGAATTGGATGCTCAGCAAGCCTTGGGATAGGGGACCAGCGTGCCCACCGCTGGTGGAGTAGATTCTAGCCTCGCGACGGGCTTTTTCCATCCCCCATCCGAGTGCCTCGAAGCCCATCCGAATGCCTGCCAGCGTAGACAGACTGGCTCCCCTGGGGTAGACTGTAAGACTGGCAGCAGTTGCCCACTAAGAGGGCCCACTAGCGACCCCACAACCCGCCCAGCATGACCGCCGAACCCACACCCGATTCCAGCTCCCCGGCCAAGGGCCGGGAGCGCCGCCGCTGGCCCCGGGCCAGGGCTGACTGGCCCATCACCCTCGAAGCCCCTGAGGGTTCGTACGAGGCGCGGGTGCGGGACATCAGCACGGCGGGCGTGTGCTTCTTCCTCGACCGGCCCTTGAGCGTCATGACGGCCCTGGGGATCGAGCTCGAGCTCTCCCTGGAAGACCGTTCCAACCGACGGGTGAGCGTCATCCGCGGCCAGGGTGTCGTGGTGCGCTGCGAGAAGATCAGCGAGCACCTCGAGCACTTCGAGATCGCGCTCTTCATGCCAGACTTCTCAGAGGCAGAAAAGAGCTTGATCGAGCGCTATGTGGCGGCCAACCCCGAGCATGCGCCTACCTGAGAGGGTGCCACGGGGCTTGGCCTAGAGTCCGAGCTCAATCACCCGCGGAATCCGCGCCAGGTCGTCGTGCAAGCGGGCCTGCAAACCCGCCTCACGAGCAAGTTCAAGGGCCCGCTCGCTCTGTTGCCAGCCCAGCTCCACGAAGGCCCGCCCTTCGGCTTCGATCAGCCGCGGCAGGGCCTCCACAATCGAGCGCAGCCAGAAATCAGGGTCGCCCTCTGGTGCGAAGAGGGCTAATTCCGGCTCGAACTCGCGCACATCAGGAGGCAGCTCAGCGGCTTCCTTGGGCTCGATGTAAGGCGGGTTGGACACCAGGACCGTGAAGGGCGCGAGAGAGAGGAGCAGCTCCAGGCCATCGCCCAGGAGCACTTCGCAGGTGGCGCCCAGGCGCTCGGCATTGCGCCGCGTGGCCTCCACCGCCGCGGGCGCGAGGTCCACGGCAAGGACTTGGGGGGATTCGAGTTCCAGGGCCAAGGTCAACGCCAGGCAACCGCTGCCGCAGCCCAAATCCGCCAGCCGCAGGGGACTGCTGTGCTCCCGCCCACGGGCCCAATCGCGTACGAGGTCCACCAGGAGTTCGGTCTCCGGCCGCGGGATCAGGACACCCGCCGAAACCTGGAAGTCACGGCCGTAGAACTCGCGCGAGCCGGTGATATAGGCCACGGGCTCGCGGCGACCGCGGCGCACCAGGGCGTCTCGGGCGGCGTCCACCTCGGGAGCCGTGACGGGGCGCTCGAGCTGCATGAAGAGTTCCAAGCGCGAAAGGCCCAGGGCCCCGGCCACGAGCAGTTCGCCCTCGAGACGAGCCTCCTCGATTTCCTTGCGGACGAGGAAGGCCCGCGCCGCGTCGAGCATCTCCCCCGCCGTGTTCGGCGTCGGGGGCTTGCCGCTCGGCGAAACAGCGGAGCGCGGGGAACTCGGCCCTGGACGGGTCACGACTCGCGCCGTGAGACCCGGGCAGCCTTGCGCGCCTCGACCTGGGCAGCCTTCTTGGCCTCGCCGTGGCGCTTGGCTTCCTTGAGCGCCACATACATGGTGTAGGCGGCCATGGAACCGGCCACGGTAACCAGGATCGCGCCAGCGGCTCCGAGGATCTCACCGATGCCGATTTCACCGCGGCCGACGACCTTCAGGAGGGCCATGACCCCCGCGAGGGCCGGCGCCAGGAACATGATCGGGAACATGGGGTTGAAGCGGCCGCCGTGGGAGTAGTCGTAGATGTGGGTCAGGGTCAGACCGGCCAGGATCATGAAGCCCTTCTCGGCCAGGGGACCCGAGTTGGCCTTGAAATCGGCGGACAGGCTTTCGAAGGAGAGCAACGGGACGAAGCCCAGGAGCAAGAGCGCAGCGGCGGCCACGAAGAGCGGGATGAAGTTCTTCTTGCCCAGGGAGGTGATGAAGCCGGGCACCTTGAGGCCGTCGCGCAGGAGGTGGGCCTGATGCCAGGTGTAGAGGCCCGCGAGGATGAGCAACTTTTCCCCTACATTGCCCATCCAGTCGGCGGTCCAACCGCCCCAGGGCAGGACGCAACCGATCAGAAGCCAGAGGGCGGCCTTGTGCAGGAGCCCCGGCGCCGCTTCCATCTCACGGGTGGGTTTCTCGCCGGGTCCCTCGAAGCGTACCCAAGTGGGCGCTTTCTTTGTATTGGTGCCGCGAGCCTCGCGATCCTTCTCCATGCGCTCGCGGCGCGAACCGCTGGCGGCGCGCACGGCGCCGGGCGCCGGCGCGGCAGCGGTGGGTGCGGCCTTGGCCGCGGGGGCGGACGGGGGATCCGGTTTAGGCGCGGGGGTGGGCGTGGGAGCCGGCTTTGCCACGGGAGCAGGCGCAGGTCTTGCAACGGGCGCGGGAATGGGCTTTGCCACGATCTCGGGCGCGGGCTTTGCCTCTGGCTCGAGGTCGTCGGGCAATTCGGCCAACTCGGCGTCTTCGGGAAGCGGTTCGAGGTCGTCGAACTCTAGCGGTTGATCGGCGTCGCGTTTCGTCATACCAGGTGAGCTGGAGGTTGCGGGAGGATGAATCGGCAGAAGCATTGAGGGAGGCGGGCAGCCTGGGCATCAACGCAGGAGAACGCTCGGGCGTTCAGCGAGCCTACCCCCTACCGCGCCAGGGGGCTACAGGTTGCGGATGCGCTCTTCGCGGTCGCGCAGGTCCAGAGCCTCCAACAGGGGGGCGAGCTTGCCCGCCACGACCTGCTCCAGGGAGTGGTTTTGGTCCAGGCGGTGGTCCGAGATACGGTTCTGGGGCCAATTGTAGGTGCGAATACGGGTGCTGCGATCGCCGCTACCGACCTGGCTCTTGCGCGACGCCGCGCGCTCTTCATGCAGCCGCCGGTGCTCGGCTTCGAGCAGGCGCGACTTGAGAATGCGCAGGGCCTTGGCCTTGTTCTTGTGCTGGGACTTCTCGTCCTGGCATTGCACCACCGTATTCGTGGGCAGGTGCGTGATGCGCACGGCCGAACTGGTCTTGTTGACCGACTGTCCACCGGGACCGCCGGCGCGCATGGTGTCGATGCGCAGGTCCTCGTCGCGCACATCAATTTCGGCCTCTTCGGCCTCGGGCAACACCGCCACGGTGGCCGCCGAGGTGTGGATGCGACCCTGGGACTCCGTACTGGGTACGCGCTGCACACGATGTCCCCCGGATTCGTGGCGCAAGAGCCGCCAGGCGCCCTCGCCCTCGATGCCCAGGGTGATCTCCTTGTAGCCGCCCACATCCGAAGGATTGACCTCGAGGTCTTCGACCTTCCAGTGCTTGGTCTCGAAGAAGCGCTGGTACATGCGCGCCAGATCTGCGGCAAAGAGTGTGGCCTCATCGCCTCCCGCTCCGGCGCGGATCTCCATGATGACCTTGTTGCGGAAGTCATCGCTCTCGGTAACCAAGGCGGCCTTGATCTCGTCGTAGAGTCCCGCTGCTTCGGATTCCACAGCTTCGAGGTCGGCCCGGGCGAGTTCGAGAAAATCCTCGTCATCGGTCTCTTCGGAGAGGATTGCCTGGGCCTCCTCCTCGCGCTGGAAGAGATCCTCCATGCGCTGGCACAGGGCGTGGGATTGTTCGAGTTGGCCGCGCTCGCGCATCAAGGTGGTCAGGCGTTTGCCACAGCTGGCCACCTCGGGCTGGGATAGGAGCTCGGTCAGAGCGTCGAACTTGGCTGCGCGCTCGCGCAACTTGTCAATGATCGGGGCGGCGAACTCCATGGGATACTGGGGGCCTTGCTCGGCCTGGCGCGCGGGTTTGGGCTACAACCCGAACCAGATTCCCCCTCCGCTGCTACTTGCCGATGTCCTTGAGACCGCTGGTGCCGAACTTCTTCATGAAGCGGTCCACGCGGCCAGCGGTGTCGACGAATTTCTGCTTGCCCGTGTAGAAAGGGTGGCAGGAGCCGCAGATCTCCACGCGCAGTTCCTTCACGGTGGCGCGAGTCTTGAACTCGCTGCCGCAGCCGCAGTGGACCAGACATTCCATGTACTTGGGGTGCGTGTCCGCTTTCATCGGATCGAACTTGTGGGATTCGGGGCTTTTGGGAAGAAAAAAAAGGTCGCTGGAATGCCCCATCGGGGACATCCACGCAGAGCTGGAAGCCGAAAAGGGTAGCAGCACCGGCCCCCGAGGGCAAGCGCTCCAACGAGATGGCTATGGGCAGCCGAGCAAGTCGAGGCTGAGGGCCACGGGCAAGCCCACGACATTGTCGAAACCGCCCTCTTCAAGGGCTGTCACGAAGGCATCAGCGCTCTCCTGGATGGCGTAGCCGCCAGCCTTGTCGCGCCACTCGAGAGTGGCCACATAGGCTTCAATCTCCTCGGTCGAGAGGACCCGCATGGTGACCCAGGTGCGCTCGAAGGCCGAGCGGCAGGGATCAGGGGCTCCGGGGGGTGTCTCTTGGTCGGTCAGCCGGGCGCAATTCACCACGGCCACGCCGGTCAGCACGCGATGCCTCGAACCGGCAAGGGCGCTTAGCATACGCCGCGCCTGGGCTTCATCGGCGGGCTTGCCCAACAGTTCGCCGGCCTCGCCCAGGGCCACCAGGGTGTCGGCGCCCAGCACCAGCACGGCTTCGCCGCGATGCCGCTCGGCCACGGCCAGGGCCTTGCGCCGGGCCAGGGCCTCGGCGGCCTGTTCTGGACTCCAATCGGGCTCGAGTTCCTCCCCTGCGTTCGAGACCTCGACCTCGAACTCGATGCCCGCCGCCCGCAGGAGATCGCGGCGGCGCGGCGAAGCGGAGGCCAGGATGATCCGCGGGCTCCCGTCCGAGGCGCCCAAGGCTCAGCGCCTCCGGGTGACTTTCTTGGCCTTCTTCTTGGCGGCCTGCTTGGCTGTTTTCTTCTTGGCCGCCTTCTTGCTGGCCTTCTTGGCCGCCTTCTTGACGGGCTTCTTCTTGGTGATCTTCTTGGCGGCTTGCTTCGCCGGCTTCTTCTTGGTGGTCTGCTTGACCTTTTTCTTGCCGGCGGCCTTCTTCTTCGCTGCGGCCTTCTTGGTCGTGGCTTTCTTCTTCGCGGCGGCTTTCTTTTTGGCCGCAGCCTGCTTGGCCATGGCTTTCTTCTTGGCCGCGGCCTGGCGCACGGCGGCTTTTTTCTTGGCTGTGTTGGCTTTCTTCAATTCGGCGACCTTCTTGAGAGCAGCTGATTTTTTCGCGGCTTCGCGGGCGAGGCGTTTCTCCTCGGCCTCGCGATGCTTCTTTTCGCGGGCTTCGAGACGGGCGGCGCGTTCGGCCTCCTTCTGCTCCTGGACCAGGCGACGAGCCGCTTCCTTGGCGCGTTGCTTTTCCAGGCGTTCCTGCTGAGCCGTCCAGTCCAGGAAGATCTTCTTGCCCCGGGGGCAAGCGTCGAGAAGCGGGCACTCCCAGCAGGTGGGTTTCCTACCGCACCAGCGGTCCGCCACCACGCCGTAGGCGAAGGCAAAGCGCAGGTGGTCTCCAGCCGGCACGCGCGGGTCAAGAACCTCGCGGGCCTTGCGCATGGACGAGGTGCGGGCCAGAAGGCCCAGGCGGTCGAGGGTGCGCACCAGGCTGGGAGCCGCCGGCACGCCCGTGGGATCGATCTGGAACAAGATGAAGCTCACGGCGGCAGCGCCGGTGAACTCGAGTTGGCCCAGCAGTTTCATGCCCGCGGTGAAGTCCTCCGCCAGGAAATCGAAGTCCAGGCCGTGTGTGTTTTGGAAGACCTCCTTCAGGTAGCGCTTCACATCCCGGGCCGCGGGGGTGTACTTCGCCAGGCGCGAGAGGCCGTCTCCTTTGGGTGCGATGACCTCGGCCAATTCTTGGGCCTGGGCCACGCGCGCCTCGTTGTAGTCGGGGTAGGCCCGGCGCAATTCCAAAAGGGCACTCTTGGCCCGCGTGGCGGGCAGTTCGCGCAGCAGCACGCAATACATGCCGGCTTCCAGGAGGGTCGTGCCCTCGGGAACCGCTGGCGGTGCGTGAGGCAGCTCGATTTTCTTCAGGAGCTTGACGGCCGAATCCATTTTCTTACTCACGAAACTCTTGGGCTGGGATCAGCTCGAAACGGGTTGGAGGGTCTGCGCTCGGCGCGCAGGAGTGCGCCGGCCCCGCTCTCTCTCAAGGAGCGTCGGGCCGCGTCAGGCAAAGGGAACAGCGGCGTGGGAGAGGCGCCGCGATCGCGCGGTCTACTTGTCGCCCTCGCCACCTTCAGCGGCCTTGGCCGCCGCGGCCGCGGCGCGCTTGGTCGTGACGCGTTCCCCGCGCCGGGCCAGCTTGCGCTCGGCGCAGGCGGTCTTGCGCGCGGTGCGGCGCTTGCCCTTTTCGGTGATTTTGCCACGGCCCTTGCGTTTGCGCGGCTTGCCCGTGGGCAGGCCCTCGAAGACTCCGCCACGCTTGAAGAGCGAACGCACCGTATCGCTGGGCTGCGCGCCCTGGCCGACCCAGTACTTGGCTCGCTCCACATCCAGCCGGACTTGCTTTTCGCCGTCGACGGAGATCGGATCGTAGACACCGAGGTTTTCGATGAAGCGACCGTCCCGCGGGGAGCGGGAGTCAGCAACAGTGATTCGGTAGCAGGGACGGTTGCGTCGCCCCGTGCGCTTCATGCGGATAACAACAGCCATGTGTTCGCGAATTTCCGAGCGAGAAAGGGGCCCCTTGGGACCCAGGCCAGTGAAGGAAGGCCGAATAGGAGACAGAAATCCCCTCCCAAAGGCAAGCCCCTACCCCCCCCGGAGTCACTATTTTATTGAAGGGCGGTTGGGTTTGGCGCCCTTTTGGTGTGGAGAGCCCGGTTGGTGTGGAGAGCCAGCCTGGCGCTGCTCACCGAGATCCCCGGAAGTTTTTGGGACTATCGAGCTTTACGGCGGGCCAGCCCGGCCGTCCTTCTGGCAAACCCGCCCTTGGGGGGCCCCCACCCGCACGGGGATCAGGGCCTCGAAGACCCCGCCCAGCGGGGTTTCTGATTGACGCTCCGTACTCGCCCGCGGGCCTTTACTTCTAGCCACCTGTTGCCATGTCAAACACCAGCCGCTTCTGCGGATATAGACCAGATGAACGGACCTTAGCCGAAGCGTACCAGGTACTTCATCGCTGCTTTAGCCGAAGCGTACCAGGTACTTCATCGCTGCTTTGACTCATTCGGACAGCGAAGCATGGCTCTCCCTTCCTGATCTTCCCTTGCCGCGGGGCGCCCAGCTCACTCCCGCGTTTTCAACCCCGCCAGGCTCCCCAAGAGGTGTAGGAGAGCCGTACTTGTATGTCGATGCGCTGACCCCGTTCAGGAAACAGTCAAGTGGGCGCGCGCTCGTGCACAGCCCCTCGACGAGCTGGAATTCAAGCAGGAGCTTGAGTGCGCCGCGGACCTTCCGCAGGGTCTCCTTTCAGATGGTTTGCAATCAGATGGCATGGACGAGTCTTGGGCCGATGGGGTGGCGCTTGCCGTGATGGTCGCGGCCCCCTCTGTGTCATTGTGGACGAGACTGCCTTCGCCCCCAAGATTTTTGTAGAGGGCGCAGGATGATCTCAGAGGACCAACGAAGAGCAAAAAAGGGCCGAGGTCTTCATGAAGCCTAGCCCGCTCGGCCCTTCACTTCCGCCGGCGATTGCGCTTGGCTTGCTTGCGCTTGTCCTTCTTGGCCTTTTCGCGCTTGGACTTGGTGCTGGCCTTGCGGGTTGCGGAGGTGCCCCGGGGAGGGGGGCTGTTCAACATGGAACCGAGGTCGCCCATGTCAGAGGGCATGCCACCGCCGAGGAGCTTGTTGCCCAGGCCCTTCATGCCCGCGCCGATGCCGGATCCGAGGCCGCCCAGGGTGTTCATCAGGCCACCCGTGTCGCTGGCTAGCTCGCCTGAGGATGAGAGGCCGCGCAGGGTTTCCTTCTTGGCATCGGCGCCAAACATGCCACCCAAACCGAGTTTGTTCATCTGCTTCATCATCTGCTTCATGCCCTTGAAGCGCTTGAGCAAGTCGTTGACGGCGCCAATCGGCTGACCAGCACCACGGGCGATACGGCGGCGGCGGCCCATGTCAAGCAGGGCCGGCTTGAGACGCTCCTCGGCTGTCATCGAGGTGAACAGAGCTTCGAGACGATTCATGTCCTGCTCGTCGATGTCCATGTCGCGGGCCTCCTTGGGCATGCCGGGCATCATGGCCATGACCTTCTTCATGGGGCCAAGTTTGCGCATCATGCGCATCTGAGCCAACATGTCCTCCAGGGTAAAAGAACCGAGCAGCATCTTCTCCATGGAGGCCTGGGCCTCGTGCTCGGAGATCTCTTCCTGGGCCTTTTCCACCAAAGAGACCACATCACCCAGCCCCAAAATGCGGCCGGCCATGCGCTCGGGATGGAAGGCGTCGAGGTCCTCGATGTTCTCGCCGGTACCGATGAAAAGGATCGGGCGACCCGTGACGGCTTTGAGCGAAACGGCCGCCCCACCACGGGCGTCTCCATCGAGCTTGGTCAGGATGCAACCGGTAAGGCTCAGGCGTTCATCGAAGGCCTTGGCCGAATTGACCGCGTCCTGCCCAGTCATGGCATCCACCACCAAGACCTGGTTGTGGGGCCTGGTCGTGCGGGCGATCTCGTTCAACTCGTCCATCAACTCATCGTCGATGTGCAGACGGCCGGCCGTGTCGAGGAGCACGAGGTCATAGCCGTTTTTCGCGGCAAACTCGACACCACGCTTGCAGAGCGCAGGGGGGCCGAGTCCCTCCTCGAAAAAGACCGGCATCTCGAGGCGCCGACCCAGGACCTTGAGCTGCTCCACGGCGGCCGGGCGCTTGATGTCGGCGGCCACGAAAAGCGGACGCTTGCCACGCTTGTCGCGCAGGTAGAGCGCCAATTTGGCGCAGGTGGTGGTCTTGCCCGCGCCCTGCAAGCCCGCCATCAGGATTACCGTGGGGCCCTTCTTGGCGAAGTTCAGTTGGGCATCCTCGGGGCCCATGAGTTCCACCAACTCCTGGTGGAAGGCGTGCACGAACTGCTGCGAGGGTTCGACCTCAGCAACCTGGGCGGAGCCCTGGATGCGCGCTTCAACCCGGGCGCTGAAATCGCGCGCCACGGCGAAGTGCACATCCGCGTCGAGCAGGGCGGAGCGAACTTCGCTGAGTCCCTCGGCAATGTTCTCGCTCGTCAGCGTCTTGCGCCCACGCAGAAAAGAAAAAGTCGTGTTGAGGCGGTCGGTGAGGGTCTCGAACATCGCGGCAGGCTGGCCTCGGGTTGGGCCTCTGATTCAATGGTTGTGGGGCTACTGCGCACCCGCAGCCGGAACTCGGCACGAGAAGCAGCGGGCGCGGGGAAAAGTATAGCTCCGGAGCGCTCCGAAGGGACGCCTGGCCTGGTTAGACGGTCGCGTCTGAAACGCGCTCGATCCGGGCACCCAGGGGACGCAGGCGCTCTTCGATGCGCTCGTAGCCGCGGTCGATGTGATAGATGCGGTGGATCTCCGTGCGGCCCACGGCCACCAGGCCGGCGAGGACCAGGGCAGCCGAAGCGCGCAGGTCGGAAGCCGTGACCGGAGCTCCCGAGAGGCTCTTGGTGCCGGTCACGATGGCCATGGAGCCCTCGCGGCGAACCTCGGCACCCATGCGCGCGAGTTCGGCGAGGTGCATGTAGCGGTCGGGGTAGATGCGCTCGCAGATGAGCGAGATGCCCTCGGCCATGGTCATCAAACTCATCCACTGAGCTTGCAGGTCCGTGGGAAAGCCCGGAAAGGCATGGGTGGTGACTTCGGTGGACCGCGGGCGCTGGCCCGGCTTGCGGGGTTCGTACTCCTGGGTCTCGATCCAATCCTCGCCGATTTCAAGGGGAACCTCAGCCTCGCGCAGGCGGTCGATCAACGCCAGCAGGTGCGCCGGTCGGCAACCGGTAACGCGCACGCGGCCGCCGGTCATGGCGCCCGCAATAAGATAAGTGCCGGCCTCGATGCGATCGGGGATCACGCGGTGGCGCGTGCCGCCGAGCTTCTCGACGCCTTCGATCTCGATGCGCGGCGAGCCGAGGCCCTCGATGCGCGCGCCCATGGACTGCAAACAGTGGCCGAGGTCTACCACCTCCGGTTCGCAGGCCGCACCGTGGATCACACTGCGACCGCGGGCCAGAGTAGCCGCCATGAGTACATTGGCCGTGCCCAGGACGCTCGATCCAAAGGCCGAACCGAGAAACATTTCGGCCCCCACCAATCCTCCGCGAGGGGCCTCGGCGATGACATAGCCGCCCTCGACGCGCACCGTGGCTCCCAGGGCCTTGAAGCCCTTGAGGTGCACATCGATGGGTCGCAGGCCGAAGACGCAGCCGCCGGGCAGGCTGACCTCGGCGCGTCCGGAGCGGGCCAGGAGCGGCCCGAGCACGCAGACCGAGCCGCGCATCCGGCGCACGAACTCCCAACCGGCGCGCTGAGAGGCGAGATTGGGCGTCGAGGCCGTGAGCGTTCCGTCGTCGCAGCGGCGAAACTCGGTGCCGAGCTCAGTCAGAACCTGGCCCATGGTGTCCACATCGGAGAGCCGCGGCGCGTTCTCGATACAGACCTCCTCGGCGGTCAGGAGCGATGCCGCCAGCACGGGCAATACGGCGTTCTTGGCCCCCTTGGTGGGCACTTCGCCCTCGAGCCTGCGGCCCCCCTCAATAATCAGCTTGTCCATGGTTTCTGGTGCCTCCCTGGCCCTATTTTCGAATGGTGTCGTCCCTGGTGTTCCTGGCAGCGGAGCGGCCCTCGGGGGACGGCTCCGTGACGGCCGCGGCAGCCCGACCGATGCACCTCGCTCGGGGAGCCACACTACGCCTCGGGAGAGGCCAATTCCCGCCTGCAGGCCGAAGATTCTGGGAGCAGGCGATCCCGGGCCGGCCGTCCAGTTGACGGCACCGGCAGTCAAGCTCTATTCTGTTGGGCTCGAATACGGTGGGCGAGCCTTGTGGAAGGCATGCTGTCCCCGTCGCTCGCCGCACCTCCCTCCCGCACCCGACAAGCCCGAACCCGACCAGCCCCGAGCCGCGCCCTTTGGATCGCCCAACGGATAGGGAATCCCAAGCCACGCCTCGCGCGCCAGCCATCATGATCAACGAGCCCTCCGCACCCACGGCGACCCACGAGTTCGATCTCACCACCGCCCCCATCGAAAGCTTCACCGCCTTGCAGGAGGCCCGCCAGGAAGTCTTCTCCTCCGAGCGCGCCCAT
Organism: Planctomycetota bacterium; assembly: GCA_012959785.1. Taxonomy (GTDB): domain Bacteria; phylum Planctomycetota; class UBA1135; order UBA1135; genus DUCM01. The sequence goes on from DUCM01000017.1 coordinate 213,626, forward strand.
GATGCTTTTCAGCGCACCATCCGTGGCCTTCAGCCCACCGGCCCCGAAGGCCTGCGGCGCGGACTCGGTGCATGGATGATCGGCGACTACGAAGGCGCCTGCGATGCGCTGAGCGCCTACGCGAGTGATGATGTGGCCTCGTTCACCCACGCCAACGCCTTGATGACCCTCAAGCGTTACGTCGAAGCACAACCGATCTTCAAGCGCTTGGCCGAGAAGTACCCCGGCGAGCCCAAGGCCCAGGGCGGTTACGCTGAAGCCTGCTTCGAAGCGGCCCTCAGCGAACATGGCGAACACGAGATTGATGCCATCTGCGAAGTCTACGAGCGCGAACTCGCCGCCGCCGGAGAGGGCTTTGCCGATTCCGCCGAAGGCCAGTACCTCGCCGGCCGCGCCGCCGAAGTGCGCCGCGATTGGCAACTGGCCCTCGACCATTTTGGCAAAGCCCGCGAGCTCAACCCGGCCATGCGCCGCAACCTGTTCCACCTCGGCCTGCGCGCCGAGCGCTGCGGTCTCGATCTAGAGGCCCTCGTCGCCTACCAGCAACTGGCCTCCCTGGCTCCGGTCGATTTGCCGGCCATGATGAACTTGGGGATGTTGCTCGAGGATCTCGGCCGCGATCAAGAAGCCGCTGCCTGCTACGATGTGATCGCCCGCTCGCGTCCCATGGATCGCCGCGCGCGACTCTACCTGTCCGATGCCGTGGCCGGCATGGACATGTACTACGACGAGGATCAGGAGCGCAAGGAAGACCGCCTGAACCAGATCCTACGCATCCCCATCACCGACTTCGAGCTCTCCGTGCGCGCACGCAACTGCTTGAACAAGATGAACATCATGACCCTCGGCGACTTGGTCAAGCAAACGGAGACCGAGCTCTTGTCCTTCAAGAACTTCGGCGAGACATCCCTGAACGAGATCAAGGAGATCCTGGGCTCGAAATCCCTGCGCCTGGGCATGGGCCGCCAGGAAGCCGTGCTGAGCATCGAGAGTACCCAGCAACGCTATGTCAGCGGCGAGAACGCCGAAGCCATGAACCGACCGATCCTGGACCTCGAACTCTCGATCCGCGCCCGGCGCACGGTCGAGTACCTCGGCTGCCTGACTTTTGGCGATGTCATTCAGCACTCGGAAGAAGAACTGCTCGGCATGCCGAACTTCGGCGTGACATCCCTGACCGAACTCAAAGAGAAGCTGACTATCTTTGGCCTCGAGCTAAAACCCAGGCAGTAAGCCCGCCCACGACTCCAGTCTCCAACGAGCCGATGCGGTCCAGCGTGTCGGCTCGCTGTCATTCTTCGAGAGCTTTCCCGCAAGAGCACCCCAGCAAGAACCCGTGTTCGAATTCCTCACAGGCAAAATCGCACGCCGCGGTCCCACGACTCTGGTGCTCGAGGTGGGAGGTGTGGGCTACGCATTGATCGTACCCGTGGGTTCCAAGTTCCCCAATTCCGGCGGGGCCCGAGCCTGGACGCACTTCGTCGTGCGCGAGGACTCCCAAACCCTCTACGGATTTGACTCGGCCTCCGGCCGCGATCTGTTTCGGCTACTGCTTTCAGTGCGCGGCGTGGGACCGGCGGTGGCTCTGGCTCTACTCTCGGGGCTCGAAGCTGCTGCCCTGGTCCAGGCCATCCTCACCGATGACGCCCTGACCTTGACCCGCGTGAAAGGCGTTGGCAAGAAAACCGCCGAGCAGATGCTGCTCGACCTGCGCGACAAGATCGGCCGCTTCGGAGGCCCGGACGGCATCCCGGGCAGCCCTGCCGGCGCAGCGACTGGTGCCAACGCCCGGGAGCTGGATGCCATCAGCGCTCTGAGCTCCATCGGCTACAAGGAAAAGGAAGCCACCAAGCTGGTACGCAAGGTCGCTTCAAGCAACCCATCGCTCGACACCGAACAACTCATCCGCGCGGCCTTGCAGGCCTGATCTCCATGACTCCGCCCTCCGGTCCCCTCAATCCCGCCGAGGCTCGCGTTTTGATCTGTGATGATCTCTCCAACGCTGCCCTCGATGTCTTCCGCGAACGGGGCCTCGAACCCGAAGTCGCCTGCGGTCTCTCGGAAGAGCAACTCATCAAGCGTGTGGGCGGTGCCCACGCCCTGATCGTACGCTCGGCCACCAAGATCACCCGCGCCGTGCTCGCAGCGGCGCCGGAATTGCGCGTGGTGGGCCGCGCCGGGGTGGGCGTGGACAACATCGATTGCAGCGCCGCCACCGAGAAGGGCGTGGTGGTCATGAACACGCCCACCGGCAACACCACCACCACCGGCGAGTTGGCCATCTCGCTCTTGTGCGCGATCTCGCGTCACATCTGTCGCGCCGACCGCCGCACCCGCAGCGGGACCTGGCATAAAAAGGGCCTCATGGGCAGCGAGCTTACCGGCAAGCGCTTGGGCGTCGTGGGCTTGGGCCGCATCGGCCGGGTAGTCGCCGACCGCGCCCTGGGTTTGAAGATGGAGGTCGTCGCCAGCGACCCCTACCTGCAAAGCGCTGGCCAGCCCTCGCCCATCGAGGGCGTGGAGTTGATCGAGCTCGACGAGCTGATCGAAACCTGCGACTACATCAGCCTGCATGTGCCACTGCTCGATTCCACCCGCAACCTGCTCTCGCGCGAGCGCCTCGAGCGCACCAAACCCGGCGTGCGTATCATCAACGCCGCCCGCGGTGGACTGATCGACGAAGAGGCCCTGGCCGAGTTGCTCGAGTCCGGTCAAATCGCCGGCGCAGCCCTCGATGTGCTGGCCGAGGAACCGCCCAGCCAGGATCACCCGCTCCTGGGCCGCGAGGATGTGATCCTGACGCCGCATCTGGGCGCCTCCTCCCACGAAGCCCAGCACAATGTCGCCGTGCAGGTCGCGCGCCAGGTCGCCGACTTCTTGATCGAGAGCGTGGCCCACAACGCCGTCAACGCGCCCGCGGTTTCGTCCGCCGTTCTGCAACGCATCGCGCCTTATGTTCTGCTAGGCGAACGGATGGGCACCTTCCTCGCTCAACAGATGGATTCGCCCGTGCGCAAGCTCGAAGTGACCCTCTCGGAGTCCCTGGAGCAAGACGCAGCGCAATACCTGCCGCTGGCAATTTTGGTGGGCGTCTTGCGGCTCTCCGATGGCAGGGCCAACTTCGTCAACGCCAGCCTGCTGGCTCGCGAACACGGGCTGCGGCTGTTGCAGGGCGAGAAGAGCGAGACCTACGCATTCACCAACTTGATCAAGGTGCGCGCTTCCTCGCGCGGTGGCGAAGAGTCCCATGTGATCTCGGGCACGGTCTTCGGTCGCAGCCCGCGCATCGTGCGCATTGACGGTTTGCACCTCGACCTCGAACCGACGGGGACGATTCTGGTCACACGCCACCGCGACCGGCCAGGGGTCATCGGCGAGTTAGGCGGCGTCTTGGGAAAGGCCGGGGTCAACATCCGGCGCATGGAACTGGGCACAAATGCGGATGCCGAAGCTGAGCTGGCATCGGCCTTCCTGTCCCTCGATTCCGAACCCGAGCCCCAGGTTCTCGAGGACCTTTGCCGCCTCGATACCATCGAAGAGGCGCGCCTGATTCGCCTCGGCCAATGAGCGCGGACAACTCCCCCATCTCCGACGCGCCGCCGCCCTACGACACGGTGATCTTCGACTGCGACTCGACCCTCTCTGGGATCGAGGGCATCGAGGAGTTAGCCGGGGACCTGTCGCCCCGTATCGAGGCGCTCACCCGTCGAGCCATGGAAGGTGAACTGCCCCTCGAGGAAGTCTTCGGAGCGCGGCTGGAGTTGATCCGCCCCTCACGGGCTGACCTGGCGAGGGTGGCAGAGGTTTACGCCAAGCGCGCCCTACCCAACGCCGCCGGGCTGGTGGCCCTCTTGCGCGCGGCGGGCAAACGGGTGCTGGTGGTCTCCGGCGGCCTGGCCCTGGCGGTGCGACCCTTCGCCGAGGGGCTCGGCATCGCGGCCGGGGAGGTGCACGCCGTGGAGGCCTACTTCGACGGCGCGGGCGAGTACCGCGGCTTCGACGAGGACTCGTCCCTGGCACGGGCGGGCGGCAAACCCGAGCTGCTGGCGGCCCTGGCCGAGCAGGGCAGCCTGGGCGCCATAGCCCTGGTGGGCGATGGCGCCACCGATCTCGAGGCCGCCTGTGTCACGGCGCGCTTCGTGGCCTTCGGCGGAGTCGTGCGCCGCGCGAGCGTCTTCGCCCGCGCCCGGGTGCACTGCACCCGGGCCGACATGGCAGCCCTGGTCCCCTTGCTCCTGACCCGCGCCGAAATCGACGCCCGATCCGGCGACCCAGCCCACGGGGAAATTTTGCGCGGCGCGGCTCGTCTTTGAAGGCTAGCTCCAAGCAACTCCTACTCTCTGCTCTTCAACCCATTCCGTTCCCATGCTCTGGATCCCCGGCCCCACGGAAGTCCGCCCCGAAATTCTGGCCCAGCTCGCCCGACCCGCCATCGGCCACCGCTCGGCGCAGATGGTCGAGTTGATCGAACGCCTCGACCCACACCTGGCCTTGGCCTTTGGCCTCTCTACCGACTCCACCGCAGAGCTTGGTGTTCACAGCGTGAGCGCCTCGGGAATGATGGAAGCCTCGCTGCGGGGCGTGGGCCAGAAGATCCTGGCGGTCAAGAACGGCGCCTTTGCCGGACGCTTCGCCACCATGGCCGAGTCGTTGGGCAAGCAAGTCGAGCACCTGGAGGTCGAGTGGGGCCGCGGCGTGGATCCCGCCGTACTCGATGAGACCCTGACCCAAAAGGGCCCCTTCGATGCGGTCACCCTGGTCTCCAACGAGACATCCACCGGCACCTTGACTCCCTTGGCCCCCATCGCCGAGGTCCTGGCTCGCTTTCCCGAAACCATGTTCTTGGTAGACCTCGTGAGCCTCATCGCGGGCGCGCCCGTGGACTTTGACGCGAACGGCATCGACTTCGGCTTCGCCGGTGTGCAGAAGGCCCTCGCCTTGCCGCCGGGCATCGCGGTATTCTGCGCCTCCCGGCGCTACGAGCAAGCTGCGCAGAAGGTCCCGTGCCGCGGCTGGCACCTCGATCCGCTCAAGCTGCTTGCGGGCCACAAACAGCGCAAGACTCCAGCCACGCCTTGCACGCCGCTCTACTACGCCTTGGCCCAGCAACTCGAGGACATCAGCTCCGGTTTGGATCTAGCTCCGGGTCAAGGCAGCTCCAGCCCCGCCAAAGCTTGGGCCGCGCGCTTCGACAAACACGAATCCATGCGTAGCCAGACCGAAGCCTGGGCCACGGGGCATGGCTTGTCACTCTTCCCCGCCACGGGTTTTCGCTCGCCCACCGTCTCGTGCATAAACGCCGGCGAGATCGATGTCGGCGCACTTCAAGCCGACCTCTCCCGCCGCGGCTATCTCATCTCCAATGGCTACGGCGATCTCAAGGGCCGCACCTTCCGCATCGGCCACATGGGCGACCACACCCCCGCCGGTCTGGCCGAACTATTGAGCGCCGCAGACGACGCGATCTCGAGCCCTGCCAGGTCTTGAACCGGTAGTTGCGATTGCCCCCGGGCTCATGCGAGTGCAAGGTTGCCCGCGGGCCAGCACGCCGCCGCGCACGAGCACGAGCATCTACTCAAGCCCTTCGCTGGGCCCGCCGCTACACCAAGGTGTCCTGTACGCAGTGATCAGCGGCTCGGTCCAAGGCGCATGCGACGGGCCAAACCGAGGGCAAGATTGCGCACTTGTTCAGGGGAGAGGCGGTGCAGTTGGTGCACCAGGCGACGGCATTCATCGAGCCGGGCAAATAGCTTGGGAGCCCTTGTGAATTGCAGATCGAGTTCATCGAGCAGGCGACGCAGGAGCTCCTCGTAGGCGGCACCGTGGGGCAAGCCGGAGGAGCCCCGGGAGTTTCGCCCGTGCAGGAGTTCCACCAGGGGCAGGCGCGGATCGGGCGCGACGCAGAGGGCGGTGAGCTGGGCGCGCAACTCCAGTTCGGCGTGGATCGCCCGGGGCACGAGGCCCGCCGAGAGGGCGAATGAGAGGACCTCTGGCAGGTGCTCGGCAAGAGGTAGGAAGCGGGTACGGTCGCAAAGGTGGCCCTCTTCATGCAAGGCCACAATGTCCACAAGCTCCGAGAGCGTGACCTCGCCCAAGAGTTCGCTTGGCCCGGCGCGGTCGCGCATGATGGCCAGTCGTAGGCGGGTCTGTTCGCCGAGCAGCGGGTGTATGGCCAGGCGTTCGCGGCGACGGGCTAGGTCCGCGGCGCCAGGGGTTTGCAAGGCGAGGGCGGAGCCCTGCAAGGCGGCGCCGAGGCGCGCTTTCGCCCGCGGTCCCTTGAACCTCGCCCGCAGGGCGGCGTAGGCGTCGCGGTCGCGGCGCACGACCGCGATGTCGACCCAGTAGCCCTCGTGCAAGGCCGCGCCGGCGATGCGCGCTCCCGAGCGACCGGCGCGGCTTGCGAGGTCCGCGCCCTCGCAAAAGAAAACGCTGCCCCGCCAAGGTGTGCCGAGGTGCTCGCCGATGCGCTGTTGCGAGGACAACAGACGCAACAAGGTGCCGTCTGGAGCGCCGCCGCCCAGAAGCGTACCCACTAGCGCGACACGGCCATGGCGTTCAAGGGCCGCCGGCAAACCGGGAACAGGCTCGCCGCGGCGTCCCAGCCCGGCGCGCTCGTCGGCAGCCGAGAAAACTGGGCCGGGGTGCAGAACCGTGGCGAAGGGGCCGTACTCGATGCGGGAAGTCGCGAGTAACTCAGCTTGCAGGTCAGCGGGGTCACCCTCGTCGGCGAGCCAAGGAGCAGCCCGAGCGAAGTGGCGGGCCAATGCGCTCAACAAGCCATCGAGGTCGAGGACCGCGGGGTTGGCGGAGGGGAGCTCCTCAGCCGCTTCGGGAAGCCGGGTGCCTTCCACAAATGTTCGCGCCAATGAACTAAAAAGGACCTGGCCAGCGACCGCGGCTTCGCGTAACTCAAGAGCGGCGGACAGGTCGTGACGACTGAGTGCTTCGGCCAAGATCTCGGCCTCGGGAAACCAACCGGCATGCAAGAGCGCCTGGCCGAGGCGCGCGAGCTGCGCACCGGAGGGCGGCGCGGCCAGGGACCGGGCGGCGAGCAACACCTCGCGCACAACTGGCCGCTCGGGCAGCCCGTCATCGCCAAGGGTCTGCGCGGGTTGGTCGGCGAGCCAGACTTCGAGGGCCTCGGCGAACAGGTGCCCTGAGAATAATCCCCGGCGCAAACTCAACAGTCGTCGCAGGGCCGATGAGCTGCTTTCCAGCCTGAGCCTGGCGTCCCGGTCATGGAGCGCCACCGCGAGGGCCCCGCCGGACCGAAGCAGGAGCCTCTGGGCGCGCAACTCTCGGCGCAGAGAACCCGGCTGACTGGCCAGGGCCAACTCCAATCGCTTTTCGCCGCGCCCCAGCTCGTTCGCCACTCTCGCCAGGAGCCCGGTCAAGCTCGCGAGCTCATCGTCGTGGAGTCCCGCGCGGCACAGGAGATCCAGGCCACGGTCCAAACCGGCCGCCCGCACGGAAGCCTCGGGACTCTCGAGTTCAAAACGCGCCAGGTCCACGAGAAAGCGCAGGTCGCTGGGCTCCGGTAAGTCGGGGTTCGGTACATCGGGGAGTGCCAGGCGCAATCCGTCCACGGCGCGCTGCTCGTGCCCAAAGCCGCGCCGCGTGCTCGCCAGGGCCAAGCTGAAGAAGCTCTGTTCCCACGGCCCGCGGGCCAGGGCCAGGGCTCGCCGGGCGTGGACCAGGGCTCGCACATCCCCGGTACCTCGAGCCAAACACCACGCGAGACCGTGGTGAGCCCAGGCGAGGTCCGGTGCCAGGTTGAGGGCCGCTTCGAAGGGCGCCGGGTCGCGGACCCCTTCGAGGCGCAGGCAAAGGTAGCGCAAGCCCCCCGAATCCGGTTGCGCACGGCTGGCCGCGCGCCGCGCGTCGAGGGCCTCGGGGCCGCGCCCGGCGGCTAGCAGGAGATCGTCGGCGAAGCGCTGGGGGGCGATCCAGTCGGGGCACAGGTTACGGGCGCTCTCCAGCGCCGCGGCCACGGCGGGGTCGTCGGGCAGCGCTCCCTCGCCGCGCAGAGCCCGTGCTTTGGCAAACGCCTCGACCGCCGCCGCCGGTACGGGAGGGGCCTCGGGCGCGACCATACGGCACGCGCTGAGCCATGCAAGAGCCATCAAGAGCAACAAGCAGAGCGGCGAGAAGTGCGCGCACCGCCGCGAGCCCAGGGGCAGCGCTTGTGTTCCTTCTTGTAGCCTCGGCATCCCGGCGTTAGCGGCCACTGGAAACCGTCGCGTGCTTCACCTTGGGCACGGCGCCCTTGGCTCGCAACACGACTTTGGACAGACGAAGAGCGGCCTCTTCGCCTAGGTCCAGGAGAATCGTGCCGCCGGGGGCGATGTAGCCGAAGCTGACACGGCGAGGAATCTCCTGGCCCTCCGACCAGATCTCGACAACCACCTCCTGCATGGGGTTTCGCTCCGCTTCGCAGAGAATCTGCAGCGCCGCCCGCCGCCTCAGGGGAATCGGCGCGATTGGCACGAGTTCGGTACGGCCCTCAACCTCTCGCGCACTGAGTTTGAATACCTCGGGACCCACAGGCTGGTGCCAGAGGCTCGCAGCAGACAGTTTGAGGCGATCCTCCTGCGAGGAACCCACGAACACGCGCAAGGCGTTGGCGGAGGGTCCCAAGGCGATGATCGGCCAGGCGAAGTCGAACTGGCCGGGATTGATCTCGAGCTCGATGCTCAGCCCATCATGAACCATGCGCAGCATGAGCGGCCCCCCCAAGACTTCACCAGAAAGGTGCAGCAGCGCCACGCCATCGCCCGAGTGAGCCAGAACCCCCGCCGGCATGGTGAGCAGCGGCTGCCTCACCTTGTCTGAGGTTTCGGTGCTGCGGCTGTCGAAGTCCGTCCAGCCGCCGGGCCAGGGCTGCCAACTCTGATGAGCCGCCGGCTCAACAATCTGAAAACAACGCCCGAAGGCCTCATTGAAACTAACTCTCTCCGGGGCATAGCCATGGAAAATGGAAGACACAGGCACCTCCCAGAAGAGACGCTGAAGCTGGCCCTGGTCTTGGTCTTCGTAGTACTTGGCCAGGGTGTTGGCGACCGATGTCATGTACGGCTGCGCGGGCTCGGCGCCATCGACCACCTTGGCGCCCAAATAGTGCACCAAGAATCTTCCCAAGCGCTCATTCCTGGAGAAGCTCGACCCGGCCAGAGCAAAGGTGCTGAGCTCCTTCGGTTGCTGCAGCCAACTCTCTAGCGCCGGTTGGAAACTCAAGCGCTTGGCCGTGGGCATGAGCAAGTCGAGGGTTTCCAGATCGATCGTCTCCAAGTCCACGCCCAAACTGAGCAACATGGCGAAGCCGTTGCCAAGGCGGTGCTCCGAAGGCAAATGGCGCAGTTTTCCGGCACGCTGAGCCGGGTCCTTTAGGAGTCCCGCAGTGCGCGCGAATTCCTGCGCCGCCATGCGCGCGGCACTCGGCGTCCAATGCGTATCAAGTTTGAAGTAATACTGTTCAGGGTCCCCCGCAGCGTAGGCTGCTCGCATGTCAACTGTCGATACGGCGCGCTGCTTCAACTGATCTATCAACAAGTCGTCCACGGCACGCCGCCCATTTGTGCCCTTTGGCAGGAACTCGTGCGCCACCCAGCACTTCCTCGGGATGGGAAGCACGGTGAGTGTGATTCCGTTACCCAGGAGACGCCGGTCCAGGGCCACAATGCTATTTGCACCGGATCTCGCGAGCACGGCATCACTTTGCGGGCTGAGGTGAATCCGCTTCGAGTGGAACATCCAGTGCTTCTTGCCCACGGTAAATCCCTCAGGCACCTGATCAAAGTAGAGAAACTTGTAGTAGGCGTAGCGCGGCAACAGGCAGTCCCGCACTCGCGAGTGTTGGCGCAACTTGTCCTCGTACCAGCGCGCCAGCGAGCCATCGCGTAAGCGCGCGCGACTGGCTGTGCGCTCTTGCCGCTGAGCTTCCTCGCCGATGAGCTGGATGCCCTGCACGGGAAAAAGAACATCGGCCATGCCCGTGCCGAAGAGCGACCCGAGGAAAACCACCACTACAAGACCGGATACGAGCCGCCCGGCCAGCCCAGAGGGCAGGTGTTCGCCGTACTCAAGTTCACCGCTCGTACTCATCGGGCTGGGACCATCACAGTCAGTTGTAGCCCCTCACTCGCTATGGCGCCAGAGACCAGGCGGACCTGGATTTTTGAGCCCGGCGTCCACATTCAAGCTCCGCTTGAAACGCTGGCCAGGTGCACCCTGGGTGCCGCGCGCTCGGCCCGCAGCACAACCCTGGACAAGCGATGGCCAGCGCTGTGGCCGAGGTCCAGAAGGACGGCAGCACCGGCATTGAGCTCCGCAAAGCGGATTCGCCGAGGCTCGTCCTGGCCCTCAAGCCAGAGCTCGAGAACAACATCCTGTAGGGCGCCTCGCCCGGCAAGGCACTGCATGAGCAAGGCCGCCCGGCGGCCCAGGAGGATCGGTGCGAGGGGGACGAGCTCTGTCCTGTCCTCCAGTTCCAGTTGGCTGAGTTTGAAGCGCCCGGAACCAACGGGCTGGTGCTGGAGGCTCGCCGAGACGAGCTTGAACCGCGCCTCTTGCGTGGAGTGGACATCGACGCGCAGAGCCGCCGAGGAAGGTCCCGGCGCGAGAATCGGCAAAGTGATGTCAAAGTCCCCTGGCTGCAGGGAGACCTTGACGGACATCCCATCATGGACCACCGAAACAAGCAGAGGAGCGTCCTGAACTTCGCCGACGATGTGCAAGAGGGCCACGCCATCGCCGGAGTGGGCCAGTGCCCCCCCTGGCAGGTTGAGCACTGTGCGGGTCGCGCGACCGAGGGTCACGAGGTCATCCCCCCCCACGCTCCTCCAGTATCGAGCCGGTGGCTGCCAACTCTGGTGTTCCTGGGCTGGAAAGACCTGAAAGCAGCGCGAGAAAGCCTCGCCGACGCCCGGGCCCGCTGGAGTGAAAGCGTGGAAGATGGAAGAGATGGGCAACTCCCAGAACAAGCGCTTGAGCAGGCCTTCGCTCTGGTAGGGCGCATACATGACCAGGGTCTTCTGGACCGAGGTCCCGTAGGGCCGGGCGGCCAGGGTACCGTCCAGAACCCTCTCTCCGGAGAAGTGCACAAGGAACCTCGCGACGCGCTCGTTCTTGGAAAAACTAGTTCCGGCCAGGGCCAAGGGGCTCAGAGGTTTGGGCTGCCGCATCCAGCGCTCCAATCCCGCTCCGAAGCTCAGGCGCTGAAACTCGGGCATGCGCAATCCCAGGCGTTCCAGGTCGATCGTCGCAAGATCCACACCCAGGCTGCGCAGAATGGCGAAGCCATTGGAAAAGCGAAAGTCGGGGGGTAGGGTGCGCAGGGTTCCCTTGCGCTGAGACTCCTCCTTCAAGATTCCCGCGCTGCGCGCGAACTCCCTTGCAGCCTGTCGCGCAGCGCGCGGCGTCCAGTGCGTGTCGAGCTTGAAATAGACCTCTGCAGGTTCCGCCGCTGCATGGGCCTCGCGCAGGTCGACGGTCGAGACGACGTGCTCCAGGAGCCCCTCTATTAGCAAGTCGTCGACGGCGTGACGACCATCCACTCCGCGGGGCAGAAACCTCTGGGCCACCCATGCTTTGCGCGGAACAGGAAGAACGCAGAGCTGGACTCCATTCCCCAGGAGGCGTCGGTCCAGTGCCACGATGCTGTTGACGGCGCAACTCGCAAGCACGGAGTCACTTTGCGGACTCAGGCGGATTCGCTCCAAGCGGAACATCCAGTGCTCCTTGCCCACGGTGATGCCATCGGGCGCCTGATCAAAGTAGAAGAATTTGTAGTAGGCGTAGCGCGGCAAGAGAAAATCCCGCACTTGCGAATGGTGGCGCAACTTGTCCTCGTACGAGCGCGCCAGTGAGCCATCGCGTAAGCGCGCGCGACTGGCTGTGCGCTCTTGCTCCTGGGCTTCCTCGCCGATGAGCTGGACGCCCTGCACGGGAAAAAAAACATCGGCTATCCCCGTGCCAAAGAGCGACCCAAGGAAAACCACCAGCACAAGCCCAGCCACGAGCCGCCCGGCCAAGCCCGTGGGCAGGTGCTCGGAGTAGTCATTTTCGTTGCTTGTACTCATCGGACTGGGTCCCTTGCAGTACTTTGTAGCGCCTCGCTCACCATCGGGCCAGCCCGGATTATTCATGCAAACGGGCTAGAGGCCTTACGGCCCTGCGTGTCCAGCACACCGCACACCTTCAAGCTCCGCTGGAGACCTTGGCCAGGCTCACGCCGAGCACGCCGCCCGCAGCTTGCAGTCTAATCCGCTCCAAGAGGCCCTGGGCCTCGGGGCCAAGATCGAGGAGGATGGCGCCCCCGGGCCTGAGGGACTCGAAGAGGATGCGCCGCGGGTGCTCCTGGCCCTCAAGCCAGATCTCAACCGCGATGTTCTTTAAATCCGCTTGATCTGGGCTGCATTGCATCTGAACCGCCGCGCGCCGGCCCAATAGAATCGGCTTGGCAGCCACCAGCTCGGTCCACTCTCCAGCCCCCCTACGATGGAGTTCAAAGCGCCCGGAGCCCACCGGCTCATGCGAGACACTCGCCGCCAGCAACTTGATGCGCGTCGCTTGAGATGGGTAGGCCACCAGTTGCATGGCGCCCGAGGTGGGTCCGCGAGCCAGGATTGGCCAGGCGAAGTCGAAACTGCCCGGTCTCAAGGTGAATTCCATACTGACCCCGTCGTGCCGAAGGCGCAAGGTCAGCGGCGCGTCCGAGACTTCGCCGGCAAGGTGCAAGAGAGCCACTCCATCGCCCGAATGGGCCAGGGCTCCAGCCGCCATGGCGAGCAGTTGCACGGGCCGTTCGCCAAGGTGAACAACACGGCGCAGCTCGATGGCTTCCCACGCCCCGGGCAAGGGTCGCCAGGATTGATGCACGGCGGGCGCCAAGACCTGAAAGCAGCGCCCAAAGTCCCTGCCAAAATGCACTTCCAGCGGGGAGTAGTCGTTGAACACCGAAGCGAGGGGAAACTCCCAAAAGAGGTGCTCAAGCTCGGGCCTCTTCTCACTCCTCAAGTATTTCCTCAGCAGTCTGTGGATCGAGGTCGTGTAGGGCTGGGCGGAGATCGCTCCATCCATGACCCTTTCGCCGCAGTAGTGCGTCAAGAACCTGGCGAAGCCCTCGTTCTTGGAAAAGCTCGTCCCTGCGAGAGCCAGGCGGCTCATGCTAGAGGGCACTCGCATCCAGCGCTCGAGCCCAGCTCCGAAGGTCACGCGTTGAGCCGAGGGCGCTCGCAAGTCGAGAGCCGTGAGATCAAGAGCCTCCGGGTCAACGCCCAGGCTGCGCAGCATGGCCCGGCCGCTCTTGCGACCCGACTCCCTATCCACAGTGTGCAATTCGCCCGCGCGCTGGGGCTCTTCTTGCAGGAGCCCGGCCAAGCGCACGGATTCCATGGCCGCCAGCCGTGCGGCTCGCGGCGTCCAGTGAGTGTCTACCTTGAAGTAGATCTCCCTGGGGTCCGCCACCGTGAAGAGCTCGCGCAGGTCCACGGTGGAAATTCCCCGCCGCTTCAGCTCATCGACCAGCAAATCGTCGACGGCCAGGCGCCCTTCCACGCCCCGCGGAAGAAAATTGCGCGCCACCCAGATCTTCCTCGGGACCGGCAGAACGGTGAGCTCAATCCCCTGACCCAGGAGCCGCCGATCGAGGGCCACGATGCTGTTGGCGCCAGAGTTCGCCAGCACCGCGTCGCTTTGCGGGCTGAGCTGGACGCGGCGCGTGCGAAACATCCAATGTTCCTTGCCAACCGTGACCTCGGAGGGTGCCTGGTCGAGATAGAAGAACATGAAGAACGCGTAGCTCGGGAGTACGAGTTCGCGCACCCGCGAATGCCGCCTCAGATCGTCCTCAAAGAGGCGCGCCAACGACCCGTCCCGAAGGCGCGCCACGCTGGCCGCACGCCGCTGCGCCCGCGCTTCCATGCCGATGGCTTTGATGCCCTCCACCGGGAAAACGACATCGGCAATGCCTGTGCCAACGATCGCCGCAAGGAATGTTGCCGTCACGAATCCGACCACTAGGCGCCCCCCGAGCCCCGGTGGCAACTGATCGCCGTAGTGGATTTCGTCTCTGGAATTCACCGAGGCGCGGCCGAGTTAGAACTGAAAATACAGGAAGGGCACATGGCTTGCGTGGTGCAACTGCACCAGGGCCAAGAGAAACATGGGCTGCAAGGATAGCGTCCACCAACTGGGTGTTTCCTTGATCAGCGCCTGTGTCGTAGGGGCCAGCCAGGTGATGAGAATCGCCGCGCTGCCCACCATGAGGTGCACCGGGCGCAGGTAGATCTCGGTCAAGACCACACCGCCAGGCACCAGCCCAAACATCGAACCGATGTGCTGGCTGGCACTGGGCAAATCATCGGCGCGGAAGAGCACCCAGCCCACCATCACGAAAACCAGGGTCACGGGAATGTGCAACGGCCTCGGCAGCCAGGAGAAGAGCGAGCGACCGCCGCGCAGTCGCTCGAGCGCCAACCAGAAGCCCTGGTAGGCGCCCCAGGCGATGAAGGTCCAGGCCGCCCCGTGCCACAGGCCGCCGAGCAACATGGTGGCCGATAGGTTGACATAGGTGCGCAAGGAGCCCTTGCGATTGCCACCAAGGGGGATGTACAGGTAGTCGCGCAGGAAGGTCGAGAGCGAGATGTGCCAACGCCTCCAAAAATCAGTGATGCTGTTCGAGCGGTAGGGCGAGTTGAAATTGACCGGCAAACTGAATCCGATCATCAACCCCAGGCCGATGGCCATGTCGGAGTAGCCCGAAAAGTCGAAGTAGATCTGAAAGGTGTACGCCGCAGTGCCTATCCAGGAAGATGCGGTGCCCAGGGCCTCAGCCGCGAAGGCCTTGTCGGCCACCTCGCCGAGGACATCGGCGATCAAGAGTTTCTTGATCAGCCCGGACTGAAAAGCGAGCACGCCGCGGTAGAACTTGCCCACGGTGTGGGTGCGCGAGTGCAGTTGTTCGGCCAGGGTGTTGTAGCGCACAATCGGGCCAGCCACGAGCTGGGGGAACATGGCCACGAAGCACATGAAGTCCATCAAGCTCTTGGCGGGCTCGGCCTTCCCGCGGTACACATCTACGGTGTAGCTGATGGTCTGGAAGGTGTAGAACGAAATCCCCACGGGCAGGATCACCCGGGTCCAGGAGACCTGGCTCGCGCCGGCGTTGGCCAGGAGATTATTGAGCGTATCGATGCCGAAGTTGGCGTACTTGAAGTAGGCCAACAGACCCAGGTTGACCACCAGCGACGCCACGACCCACAGCTTGCCGCTCTCTTCCCGGGCGCGAGCCGCTACGATGCGCTTGCCGGCGGTGAAGTCCACCACCGTCGAGATCAGCATCAGTAGCACAAAGTCCGGGCGCCACCAGCCGTAGAAAAGGTAGCTCGCCAGAGCCACGAACAGCGTCCTCAGCTTCTTCGGGCTGAGGTAGTACAGCGCCAGGAAGAGCGGTAAGAAGATGTAGAGGAAAACTCCGCTTGCAAAAACCATGGACGCAGAGCGTAGAGCATTCGACCGGAGGAACCCAGGGGCCACAAGCCCGTTCAGCTTGCGCAACGGCGGTCAGCGGTGCAGACTGGGCGTCATGAATCGCCTCTTGCCCCCTGCCCTGCTCCTCGGCGCGCTGTTTGCCGTGCAGCTCCTTGCCGCGCCGACAGTTCTGGCGCCAAGCAGCACTCAGGACAAGGCCAAGGCCCCCATGCTCGAGCCCTTCGTGGGCGATCTGGCGGCGGCCCGCAAGGCCAGCGCCGAGCAGCACCTGCCGCTCTTGATCCACATCCTGCTCGAGGGCGAACCCCAGAACGACGAGTACCGCGACGGTCTCCTGCCCGATCCAGCCGTGGTGGCCCATTCGGTTCGCATGCTGGTCCTGATCGCCAACAACGGCGACCACCCACAACGCACGATCAGGCAACGCGAGGGAGACAAGCTCGTGGAGCGCTCGGTGTGTTCGGCCTACCCCTGGTACGAGCGCTGCTCCGACCACCGCATGGGATGGGATGACGCCTATGCGGCCTTCGCTGACGAAGACGGCGCCATGCGTTGCCCCCAAACCGTGATCGAATTACCCACGGGCAAGATTAGCTGGCATTTCAACACGGGCAACCTGCCGTCGGCCGCCGAAGTCATCACCGAGATCAAGAAAGCCCGCAAGCAGGCTGGCCCGGGACTGACCCGCGACGAACTGCGACGGGTCAAGTCCCTAGCGAGGAGCGCTCAGCGCGCCACGGATGGCAAGCTCTGGGGCAACGCCTGGCGCGAGTGGAGTGAAGTGCACGGCCTGATCGCCAAGGGCCAATACGGCCAACAAGCCAAGGCCGCTCTGGAACGCATCGAAACGGCCATGGGTCTTGAACTCGAAGCTCTCAAGGCCAAGCTAATCCCCGGCACCGCCGCCGCCGCCTACGCCGAGTTGCACAACCTGGCCCGCGAGTGGGCCACCTGTCCGGCGGAGCGCGAGGTGCTCCTGATGCTCAAGCGCGCCGAGAAGAACAAGGCCATCAAGGCGGAGGTCGCCCGGATGAAGGTCGAGGTGCAAGCAGAAGATGTCTGGCTGGAAGCCCAGGAACTCCTGCGCCAGGGCAAGGAACGCGCTGGCATGAAACTCATGCAGAAGCTCTTGCGCCGCAAGTTTCGCGAGACCCCCGCCGCCGACCGCGTGCGCGCCAAGTACCCCGACCTCGCCAAGCGCTAGCCCGGCATCACTCCAGAAAGGCCTCGATCACGGCATCCTGACCACTCTCGCGGTCAAGGCGCTCGAGGAGTTTGGCCGACTGCATCCATGAACCCATGGAGACACCCCGGCCGCCGCTGACTTCGCCGGTGTAGATGCGCACCTGATCGACAAAGTTTCGGTCGAGGCAAGCTTGCAGAAGAGTCGGGCCCGCTTCGAGCAATGCCCGCCGCACGCCCCGGTCCCAAAGCCAAGTCAGAGCCTCAGCGAGTGCCACATGGTCGCCGCCTTCGCCGTGCAGTCCGTGGACCTGCGCGCCAGCTTTCTCGAGGGCGCGCCAACGGGCGGCATCGGCACCAGCGATGGTCAGGATGTGCAACTCGCCCAGGCCTTCGTTCGATTGCACCGGATCGAATAGGCGCGCCTCGGGCGGCGTGCGCAAGTAGCTGTCGAGCACGACGCGCAGGGGCGCATGGGTGGGGTCGCCGGGAGCGCGCACACTGAGACGCGGATCGTCGGCGAGTACGGTGCCCATGCCGGTCAGGATGGCGTCGGTTTTGCCGCGCAAGCGTTGCACTTCCTGCACCGACACCTCGCAGGAGATCCAGCGGCCATCGCCTATATCCTCGGGCGGCTCGAGTTGTCCGGTGCGAGTCTGGGCCCACTTGGCCAAGAGGTGCGGCCGCGGGCGCCGCAAGCGTTCGGGTTGCAGCCAGCGCAAGAACTGCGGCGAGACATCGCGCAGAGGCGCCGAGCCTTCGAGCAGGAAGACCTCGACGCCCGCAGCGCGCAGGACTTCCATCCCGCGGCCCTTGTGGCGCGGATCGGGATCCAGCTCCCCCACCACGACGCGCGGGATCTTGGCGGCCAGGATTGCGTCGGTGCAAGCGCCGGTCTTGCCCTCGCTGGAACAGGGCTCAAGGGTCACGACAAGCAGATCTGGTTTGCCCTTGGGATCTGCCTTGTGCGCTGCTTCGAGGGCGGCGACCTCGGCGTGGACTCCGCCCCAGCTCTGGTGATAGCCCCGGGCGAGGACGCGACCGCCCGAGAGCGCCGCAGCGCCCACGCAAGGGTTGGGCGCCACCTCAAAACGAAAGGCCTTGGCCTCACGCCCCAGCTCGCGCAGAAGTTCGCTGAGGAGGGCCTCGTCCAGGCCGAGTGTGACGCTGTTGTTCATGGTGTCCCTGGGGCCCTCGCCCTCTCCGGATGAGTATAGACCGCTCGAGAGGCAGTGTTGGCATGCGCTCCGCATCCCCCAAATTGGCGGCAGCCTGCTGGCTGGGGTCGCCCTGATAGGGTCGACCATTCGAGGCCCGAGTCGGACCGCAATCTCGGGACTCCGTTGAGAACCTGGGCCACCTTGCCCAAAAATCCGCGCTGAAGCCCGGCCCTTGGGACCTGACGGCTCCGATCCGAGTCGCTATCCTTTGCAAGCCCCCGGCCCCAGCCCCCACCGGCTCCCACGAGCCTGGCTTCCAAGGAGAGCCCAGACCATGACCAAGGCACCCATTCGCGTCGCCGTCACCGGCGCCGCCGGCCAAATCGGCTACGCCCTCTTGCCGCGTATCGCCAGCGGCCAAATGTTTGGCCCCGACCAACCGGTCATCTTGCAGATGATCGAGATCCCCATGGAGAAACCCATGGCTGCCCTCGAAGGCGTGGCCATGGAACTCGACGACTGCGCCTTCCCCTTGTTGCAGGGCATGGTCGTGACCTCCGACCCAGCGCTGGGATTCCGCGATGCTAACTGGGCCCTGCTCGTGGGCTCAAAACCCCGCGGTGCCGGTATGGAGCGCGGCGACCTGATCGCTGAGAACGGGCCGATCTTCACTGGCCAGGGCCGCGCTATCAACGACAACGCCGCCTCGGATGTGCGCGTGGCCGTGGTGGGCAACCCCTGCAACACCAACGCCCTGATCTGCATGCACTCGGCGCCCGATGTACCTGACGAACGCTTCAGTGCCATGACGCGCCTCGATCAGAACCGCGCCCAAGCTCAACTCGCCGCCAAGGCCGGCGTGGCTACGACAGAAGTCAAGAACACGCTCATCTGGGGCAACCACTCGGCCACCCAGGTGCCCGACGTGTACCACGCCACCATCGCTGGCCGGCCCGCGAACGAAGTCATTCCCGACGCGGCTTGGCTCGAAGGCGACTTTCTCGAAGCCGTGCAAAAGCGCGGCGCGGCGATCATCAAGGCCCGCGGCCTGTCGTCGGCGGCCTCGGCGGCCAACGCCTTGGTCAACCATGTGCGCGATCTCACCATGGCCACCCCTGCGGGCCAGTGGAACTCTGTTTGCGTCAAGTCCGATGGCTCCTACTCCATCAGCGAGGGCTTGATTGCCTCCTTCCCCGTGCGCTCTGACGGTAAGGGCACCTGGGAGATCGTGGCAGACCTCACCTTGAACCCATTCCTCGAGGGAAAAATCGCCGCCACCGTGAAGGAGCTAGAGGGCGAGCGCGAGCTCGTTAAGGATCTGCTCTAAGCCGAAGTCCTAGACCGGCCGAGAAGGGCCTGTCCAGCAGGCTTGAACGCTCGCCTCGAAGAGCTTCAGAAAGCGCTCATTCAGAAGCAGGTTGGCTCGAAAGAATTGCAGCGTGCTGTTGGCGCACGGATTTTTCTTCTAGTTCCACTCCCAGAGCCACCTTCCACCAAAGATCGTCCGCGAAGTCCTTGTCCCGAAACATCCGGCTGCCGTGGCGGGCCATGAACCCGTAGAAGGGATTTGGGCCGACCCGGCTGGCCAGGCTCTTGTCTGGCCTGAACAAATCGATCTGGGGTGATCGTTTTCCGAACACGGAATTCCTTGCGTTGGAGTTACCTTTGGATATCGACTCAGAATCCGGGGGTTGGCTCTCGTTCGGCCGGACTTCTAGTGCACGGCGCGCACGCCGCTCAAGCCATAGGCCGTGGTCTCGGTGACGCGCACTCGGACGGTCTTCCCGCACAGATCAGAATGGCCGTCCAGGCTAATCGGCAGGCCGTGCAGGGTGCGCCCAAAGAGACGCTGCACCCCGCGCTCGGCGGGCCTTTCCACAAAGGCCCGGACATCCTGGCCGACGAAGGCCGACATGCGCCGCAGACCCACTCTTTCGGCTTGGGCCAAAAGAGCCTGGTTGCGAGCCTTCTTGACCTCACCGGACACGCCGTCGGAAAGCCCTTCGGCGGAGGAAGTCGTGGGACGCGGGTCGTACTTGAAGATGTAGTTGACGGCGAAACCCATCTCGTCGCAGAACTCCAGAGAGGCTGCGAAGTCGGCCGCGGTCTCACCGGGAAAACCCACGATCCAATCCGAGCCGAGCTCCACATCGGGCACCCTGTCCCGCAACATCCGTACCCGCTCGCGGTACAAGTCAGTGGTGTAGCCGCGCTTCATGGCCTTCAGAATCGAATCGGAACCCGACTGCGCAGGCAGCGGCAAAAAGCGATCGAGTTGGGGGATCTCGGCCAGAGCTTGAGCCAGGTCCAGGGTCAGGTAGGAGGGATGCAGGGTGACGAGCCGGATGCGCTCGAGGCCCTCGATGTCAGCCAGGGCGTACAGCAGGTCGGCCAGGGAAGGACGGCCCTGACGACCCCGAAAGCGTGGCTGGCCCTTCTTGGGGGCGGGAAAGTCCGTGCCGTAACTGTTCACGGTCTGGCCCAGGAGGGTCAGGACCTGAGCGCCGCCGGCGACCATCCAGCGCGCTTCCTCGACCAGGGCCTCGATGGGACGCGACGCGGCCCGACCACGGGTGGCGGGCACGATGCAGTAGGTGCAGTTCAAGTCGCAGCCGCGCATGACCGCCAGGTAGGCATGGCGCCCACCGCCATAACTCTCCTCGCTGCGGTCGACTTGCACCGCAACGCCCGTGTCCGTGGCCAGGATGCGGCGTTCGGCGGAAGCGAAGCGCTCGGGGTTGGCGCGCCTCTCGCGTAGCTCGTCCACCAACTCGGGCAGGCGCTGGAACTCGCGCGTGCCCACCACCAGATCCACATGGCCAGCGCGGCGAAAGACCTCCTCTTCCATGCGCTGAGCCATGCAGCCCATGACGCCGATCACGAGGTTGGGGCGCGAGGCCTTGGCGTGCTTGATCTCCCCCAGCCAGGAGTAGGTGCGCTCCTCGGCATGCTCGCGCACCGAGCAGGTGTTAAAGAGAATCACATCGGCGTCGTCCATGGTCGGCGTAGTGACATAGCCGCGGCTCGCGAAGCGTCCTTCGAGGAGCAACGAGTCGTACTTGTTCATCTGGCAACCGAAGGTCACCACATGCACCCTGGGCACCGAAGCGGGGGCGTCGCTGGCTCCTTCCGATTGAAAACGAGTCGTGCTCATGGCAAGAGCGTACCGAAGGCGGCGGCGATGCGGGTCTGCCCTTGCGCGGGAGTCAGCCAACTTGCGAAGAGAGCCCCTGCGAGTGCCGCGGCGAGTCCCCAGAATACGGGCAATAGCCCCAGCCAGGCGGGTCTCAAGGCCGCGCCGAGGCCGCCGCCATGCCACAGGCAAAAAGCATAGACCAGGTTGCCCAGAAGGATCGAAGCGAGGGCGCCTGCAGCGGTGAAGCGTCGCCAGCGCGCGCCCAGGGCCAGGACTGGCACCAGGGTCACGAAGCCTGAAAAGGCCACCGCCCCGGTGCCAAAGATCGAACGGCCGAAGAGGGCCCAGAAGCCAAACACTCCCAAGGCCACCAGCACGCCGAACCAGCGCCCTCGGTTCACCTGGCCGGGGGCGGGTTCCTCGCCAACGAGGTCGCGGCTGAGCATCGACCCCAGGGTCAGGATTTGGGCATCCAAGGTCGACATGACGGCCGCCAAGACCGCCAGAAAGCCCACGCTCGAAAGCCACCCGGGCAGCTCACCTCGGACCATGAGCGCGAAAATCTGATCGGCATCGTCGGCGGCCAGATCTGGGTAAAGCGCCCGGCCCCAGACCCCCAAGAGCACCGCGGGCAACCACAGCAGCACCAGAGCCACGGGGTACAACTGGCAGATGGTGCGGATGCTGCGTTCCGACTCGGCGGCGAAGAGGCGCACGAGCATGTGGGGGAACGCGATCACGCAGAGCGAGATGGCCAGGCCCCAGGAAACCCAGGTGCCCGGTGCGTAGAAGGGATCGCTGCTATCGACGAGCAAGACCTCGGGAGCCACGCGCCGCACTTCCTCCATCAACTCGGCCAGGCCGCCGTGTCGAGCGGGCACCAAGAAAAACACAGCCACCATGAAGCTGAGAAAGATCGAGCCCTGGAGCACATTGGTCCAGGCCGTGGCGCGCATGCCGCCCAGGGTCGTGTAGGCCAAAGCCACCAACAAAACCGCCGCCGCCCCCAGCGCCCGCGGCACCGCGCCATCGCTGACGAGTTCCAGAGTCAGCGCTGCACCGTCCACCGCAGTCGCCATATAGGGCACGGTGTAGAGGGTGAAGACCGCAAACAACAGGTAGCCCACCCAGCGCCCGCCTGCCGTGTCGCGGCCAAAGCGCCGCGCGTAGAGCTCGGCCGGCGTCAGAGCTCCCAAGCGCAGGGCCATGCGCCGGGCGGGGACTCCGATGAGATAAAAGCTGAGCGGAATCGAGAGGGCCACGATGGCGGCGTTCATGCCGAAGACACCGATGCCTTTTTGGTAGGCGATGCCGGGAATACCCACCAGCACGAAGGCGGTGCAGTTGGTGCCGAAGAGCGCCATAAACAGCGTCACGGTTCCCAGGCCCTTGCCCGCCAAAAAGTACTCCCGAGCCGAGGCCCCCGAGCGCCGCCGCGCCAGGAGGCCCACCGCCGCCAGGGCCAGCACATAGCCAGCCAAGAGGATCACGAAACCCACCTTCTAACTCTCCACGCGCCAGACGCAGCGAGTCAGGTGCACGAGGTAGAGGCCAGCGAGGGCCATCCAGCCCAGGCGCAAGCAAAGGTCCACGGGCAACCAGCGAAGGACCAGCCTGTCGCTTTCAAAAAACCCCGCCAGGCTGCCGCCCAGCCACGGGCGCCAGAAGTTCAGGTGCAGGAACAGCAACACGGCTACCCAGGCAAGCGAGAGGATCTGGTGGGATTTGCGGCTCAAGGTGTGCCCATGGTACCGCTTCGGCGCGCTATGGTTCTCCCCCATGCCCTCTTCCGTCCCCAGCGCGAAGCACCCCGAGTCGCTCTTGGTCGTCAAGCTCGGCGCCATTGGAGATGTGGTCAACAGCCTGCCGCTCCTCTGCCGCTTGCGCGCGGGCCTTTCGAAGACGCGCATCACCTGGCTCATCGCGCCCTTGGCCCATGCCTTGGTGGAGGGTCACGACGCCGTGGATGAGTTCCTGGTGTTCGACATCAAGCAGCGCCGTTCCTGGCCGGCGCTCTGGCGCCAGCTGCGCGACGGGCGCTTTGACACGGTGCTCGATCTGCAACGCATCCTCAAGAGCGCTGCGCTCTCTCGCGCCAGCGCGGTGCCCCGCGACGCATCGGATTCGACCGAGCGCGCAGCAAGGAGGGTTCGTGGCTCTTCAGCACGGAATCTATCGCGCCCAACGCCGCGCCCGGCGTGACCGTGGCCCAGTACCTGGAGTTCGCAGATCACCTCGGCCTCGCCCCCGCGCCGCCCGAGTGGCGCCTGCCTCAAAAACCCTGGCAGCAGACGCCGCCGCGGGTCGCCCTGGGCCTGGGCGCCACCAAGCCCGCCAACCTGTGGCCCAGCGCGGCCTGGACCGAGCTCGCCACGCGCCTGGCGGACAAACACGGCGCCGAGCGCATCGCCCTTGTGGGCGGCCCCAGTGACCGCGCCACGGCCGAGGCCGTTTGCGCCCGCGGCCCGCGCGGTCTGTGTAACACCGTGGGCCAGCTCTCGCTTCAGGAAACCGCCGGCTTGCTCGCGGTCAGTGATCTCTTCGTCGCCTGCGATACCGGCCCACTGCACATGGCCGTGGCCGTGGGCACACCGGTCCTGGCCCTCTTCGGCGCGGCCGATCCCTGCCGCACCGGCCCCTTTGGGCAGGCCCAGGCCGTGCTCAGCCACCCCGTCCCCTGCGCTCCCTGCCGCCAGCGCCACTGCACCGTGGCCGGCCACCCCTGCATGAACGAGTTGACTGTCGAGGGGGTCTGGCAGGGCCTGAACGCTCGCTTGTCGGATCTCTAGAGGCTCTGCCGCGATGGTGGAAACGCCCCTGACGAGTTCTGCTGGCCGACTGCGTGTTTTTGTGCCTTTGGGGCTAACGCCCCCGGGGCCCGCACGCCTTGCGGATAGCGGGATCGCGTGGGAAACTGGATCTGGGGTGGACCCCTGACCCGTCCCGCGCCCGTGCAGTGCCCCTCGCCGGAGAGGGCAACTCGTGCCGCTGTTTGTTGTCCACCTGCAGCCCAAGACCAGAGGTCATCTCATGCAATCCATCTCCATGCTCCTTCGCGCCCTCACAGCCCTGCTCCTCTCCGCGCCGCTCTGTGCCCAACAGGTCTGGTATGTAAATTCCGGTGCCCCCGCGGGAGGCAACGGTCTGGCCTGGGCCACGGCCTTTGACGACCTGCAAGCCGCCCTGCAAGCCCCCAACGTCGATGACCAGATCTGGGTCGCCGCGGGCAAGTACTTTCCCTCCCACGAGGAAACCCCCGGCTCCCCGCGCACGGCCACCTTCAACCTGCCCATGGGCATCAAGATCTACGGGGGCTTCGATGGCAGCGAGACCAGCTTGAGCCAGCGCGCCGAGCTCTTTCACCAGACGATTCTGAGCGGCGACCTGGGCGTCACCGGGGACACCAGCGACAACGCCTACCGCGTGGTTCTCATCAACCGCAACCCCCAGAACCTCTCCACCCTGCTCGATGGCTTCACCGTCGAGCACGGCAACGCCAACGGCCCCACGGGACTGCCCGAGCGCGGCGCGGGGATCTATGTCACCCTGGACCTCACATCACCGAGCTGGGGCGTCAACTTTGATCTCAAGAACTGCACCCTGCGCAAGAACCTGGCCATCTACGGCGCCGCCATGACCGTGGACAACATAGCCATCGTGCGTTTGACCGACTGCCACTTCACCGGCAACTCCTCAGTGGAAAGGGGCGGTGCCTTGCAGGTCCACTCGGCCAGCGCGCGAGTGTACAACTGTGAGTTCGACCGCAACTGGGCCCTCAAGGGCGGTGCTATCTTCCTCAACTCGATCGCCTTCGATGTTTCGGGAGTCAACCCCCGAGTGCGCTTTGTGAATTGCCTGTTTCACGACAACGCCGCGGACCGCGGCGGTGCTGCTTTCATCAACGGAGGTCAGATCGTCCGCGGAATCGGAACCTTCCTCAACTGCACCGTGGCCAACAACACGGCCATCAGCGTCGGCGGCGGCTTCTTCGCCCGCACCGAAACCCAGATCCCGGCCATCCTGGAGATCTACAACTCGATCGTCTGGAACAACTGCGCGCCGCTCAACCCGCAGCTCTTCGGCCCCGGAACCACCATGACCTACACCAATATCCGCGGCGGCTGGGACGGCAGCACTAACTTCAGTGCGGACCCAGGATTTGTCAATGAAGCCCAGCGCGACTACCACACCCGCGCGGGCTCACGGGTCCACGACGCCGGCGACAACGGCGCCATGCTCCCCGACCTGAACGACCTCGACAACGACGGCAACCTGTTCGAACTCGTGCCCCTCGACATGGACGGCAAGCCGCGCTTCAAGGACGACAAGTACAGCAGGAACACCGGCGCCGGCACCGGCCGGCCGGTTGACTTGGGCGCTTACGAATTCTGAGCCGGCACCGGAAACTGGTTCTGCCGCGCCAGGTGGCGGCCGCCCACGGCGGCATAGACACGAGCGTCGGCGACCAGTCCAGCGAGTTCTCCCGGCAACAGGGCCTGGTTGCCGTCGCTCTTGGCGACTTCGGGACGCGGGTGGACCTCTACGGCCAAGCCGTCGGCACCGGCGGCCAGGGCGGCGCGGGCGAGAGGCGGGATCAGACCGGGGATGCCGGCGGCGTGGCTGGGGTCCACCAGGATCGGCAGGTGCGACCACTGTTGCAAGAGCGGCAGGACCGTCAAATCCAGGGTGTTGCGCGTGGCCGGCTCGAAGGTGCGAATGCCGCGCTCGCACAGGATCACATCGTCGCAGCCGTGGGCCGCGAGGTACTCCGCCGATTGCAGCCACTCGCTAATCGTGGCCGAGAGGCCGCGCTTGAGCAGCACCGGACGACGGGCCGAGGCGACCTTCTTGAGTAGGGTGAAGTTCTGCATGTTGCGCGCGCCGATTTGCAGGCAATCCACATCGTGGTCGAGAAAGTCCGGCAACTGCGCCGCGTCCATGATCTCGCTGACGATGGGCATGGCTTCCGCCAGACCGGCTTGCTTGAGCAGGTAGAGGCCCTCTCGCCCGAGGCCCTGGAAGGCATAAGGCGAGGTGCGCGGCTTGAAGGCGCCACCACGCAAGATGTGGGCGCCAGCTCGCCGAGCGCAGCGCGCGGCAGAGCGCATCTGATCTTCGTTCTCCACCGAACAGGGTCCGGCGATCACGACCACGCTGCCGCGACCCACCGCCACGCCACCCACGCTGATCTGGGAAGGACAGTCGCGAAAACTTCGGTCCACCCGGCGCCAGGCCCCCAGCGGGTGCTCGATGGACTCGACCTCGGCCATGGCCCGCAAGCGCTCGGCCAACTCCTCGGGACAGGCATCCAGCACAGCGATGATCGGGCGGGCGGGTTCGGGGCTGCGGGAAGTGCGCAGACCCGACTTCTCCATAAGTTCCACAATGGCCGACACGCGATCTTCCATCGTTCCGGGCCAGAGACGCAGAATCATCGGGCGCTCCTCCGCTGGCCGTGGCATCCGGCGCTGATGGCCTCGAAAACCGCACCCAGGGCCTCGGGGTCAAAATCCCCGTTGGCGCGCATGAGCAGATCGTCGAGGTTGGTGTCGAGGGTCTGGTCGAGAGCGGAGAGCAGGCGCGAGCGTTCCTCCATGAGATTCAAGAGGGCGCGATCAAGAAAGGCCAGGTGTCTGCGGGTTTGGGCCAGTAGGTCCAGGTTCTCGGATTGCATGGCGTGGTTCCTCCGGGGATCAATCCCGGGTAGCTTGAGAAAGTCGAGTGACCAGGGCCTGGGCAGAAGCGGCAGCGTCTTCGGGAGTGCCCGCCGTGTTGTGCAGGTGGTTCACGAGGGCCGTGCCACAGATCGCCAGGTCCGTGTGGCCTGCCAGGGCTCTGATGTCGGCGGGTTCTGCCACCCCAAAGCCCACGGCCAGGGGTGTGTTTCCCGCCAGCTCGCGCACGAAATCGAGCCAGTCCAGGACTTCATCGTCAAAGCTCGTGCGCAAACCCGTGACGCCCACGCGCCCGATGGCGTACAAGAAACCCGACGAGGCTCGGGCAGCGGAACGGATGCGCTCGATAGAGGAACGGGGCGTGGCGAAGAAGACCGTGCCGAGATCCAACTCGTCACAGGCCGCGCATAACTCATCCGCCTCTTCGGGGGGCAGGTCCGGAACCACAAAGCCATCGCCACCGGCTTCCGCCAAACGCTCGGCACTGGCGCGCAGGCCGCCGAGGCCCACCCACAAGGGGTTGCTGTAGGAAAAGAGCAAGATGGGCAACTTGCCACCCTGGTCGCGGTAACTGCGGATCACTTCGAGGGTCGCGTCAGGCGTGGTGCCAGCCTCCAAACTGCGCTGAGCCGCCGCCTGCAAGGCAGGCCCGTCGGCCAAGGGATCGGAGAAGGGCAAGCCCAACTCGACACAGACCGCACCGCCGCGCTCGAGACCGTGAAGCACGGCCAGGGTGCGCTCTAGCCCGCCGTCTCCGGCGGTGATGTAGGGCGCAATGCCCGGGCCGGGGCCTGGGCTCGGGGCTGCCAGAAGCGCCTTCATGCGACCTGTCATCGCGTGCCTCCGAGCAGCGGTAGAACCGTGGCCAGGTCCTTGTCCCCGCGACCGGAAAGCCCCAGCAGCACACTCATTCCCCGCCAATCCTCGCGCCGGGCGAGGAGCCAACCGAGGGCGTGGGAAGATTCGAGGGCTGGCAAGATGCCCTCGAAGCGAGCGAGGGCTGCAAACCCCGCGAGGGCTTCGTCATCGCTGGCCGAGAGGTAACGGGCGCGACCTTGCTCGGCGAGCTGGGCGTGTTCGGGCCCCACCGCCGGGTAGTCCAGGCCGGCGCTGACGGAATGGGTGGCGAGGATCTGACCGTCGTCGTCGCACAGGACCAGAGTCTTGCACCCGTGCAACACGCCCTCGCGTCCGCCCGCCCAACGCGCTGCGTGTTCGCCGGGCGCCGAGCCCGTGCCGCCGGCTTCCACGCCCACCAAGGCCACCTCGGGGTTGTCCATGAAGCCGCGGAAGAGGCCGATGGCGTTGGACCCGCCACCCACGCAAGCGAGCACGAGATCGGGCTGATCGGTTTGCGCCTGCTCGCGGTACTGGGCCGCGGCCTCTTTGCCGATCGGTTCGTGAAAGAACGCCACGATGGTGGGAAAGGGATGGGGACCGAGGGCCGAGCCCAGAAGGTAGTGGGCGTCCGGGTCCCCCACCCAGGCGCGCAGGGCTTCGTTGATGGCGTCCTTCAAGGTGCGTTGGCCGGCGCGCACGATTACCACGCGGGCACCGAGCAACTCCATGCGTTCCACATTGGGCACCTGGCGCTGGGCATCCATCTCGCCCATGTAAACAACGCAGTCCAATCCCAGAAGCGCGCAGACCGTGGCGCAGGCCACGCCGTGCTGGCCGGCGCCGGTCTCGGCCAGGATGCGCGTCTTGCCCATGCGCTGGGCGAGCAGCGCCTGGCCCAGGGCGTTGTTCAGTTTGTGGGCCCCGGTGTGCAAGAGATCCTCGCGTTTGAGCCACAGGTCCAGGCCCCACTCCGCGCCCAGGCGCTCCGCGTGAAAAAGCGGCGTGGGCCGTCCACCAAAGTCCCGCAGGAGGCGCCTGAGGCGTTCCCGAAACTCGGGCTCGGCACGGGCCTCTACAAAAGCCGCCTCGAGTTCGATCAAGGCCGGCATGAGGGTCTCGGGAGCGTAGCAGCCGCCGAAACGGCCGTAGTGCGAATCGAGTTGGAAGGTACTCATGGGCGAGCAGATCTGCCAAAAGCCCGTGCCCCGTCGCGCCCCAAGGCAGCCCGCGCGGCGGCCACAAAATCAGCCATGAGCTCTGCGTCCTTTTCCCCTGGAGAGCGCTCGAGTTTGGAAGAAGCGTCCACACCCAAGGGGGCTGTGGCGGCGACCTGAGCGGCGACATTATCGGCCCCGAGGCCACCGGCCAAGAGACAGGGAGCCGACCCGCAGAGGGCCGCAGCGGCGGCAGTCTCCACCAACTCGCCCGTGCCCCCCGGCGCGCCAGGACGGTCGAGAAGAAAAGCGCAAGCCACCGACAGCCAACGCTGCATCAGAACAGCGGCGCCGTCCTCCACGGCGATGCGGCGCAGGATGGGCACGGGAAAATCTTGAAAATCAGCGGCGCTCTGGTCGCCGCAGAGTTGCACGAAGTTCGCACCGCACAGGGCCAGAGCCTCTTCCAACTCGGCGCGGCTGCCGTCCACCACCACGAGCACGCTGCTCTGCTCCGGAGCCACACGCCCCACCAAGCAGGCGATGTCATCGAGATTGAGGTGCCGCGGCGAGGGCGGGTGGTTCACGAAGCCAACGAGATCGCAACCTGCTTGGGCCGCGGCCTCGACATGAGCGATCCGGGTCAAGCCGCAGATCTTGACCGTGCCGGGCTGGATCACGAGAGCTCCTCGCGCCAGGTTCGCAAGAGGCCCGCGGGATCTTCCGCGCGCATCAAGGCCGTGCCCACTAGCGCCGCGTCGGCACCCGCCGCCGCAACGCGCGCGAAGTCCGCTGTGTTTGTGAGACCTGATTCCGCCACGGAAAGAACGCCCTCCGGAATCAATGGCAGAAGTCGCTCCGCCGTGCCAAGGTCGATGGTGAAGTCGCGCAGGTCGCGGGAGTTGACGCCTATGGCGTCGGGCGCGAACTCCAACGCCAGACCGAGTTCGGCCTCGTCGTGGATCTCCAGCAGGGTGAAGAGTCCGCGCTCGCGGGCGCAAGCGGCGAGTTCCTCGAGCAGGGAAGGGTCCAGGCAAGCGCAAATCAAGAGCACGCCATCGGCTCCCAGGCGGGCGCTTTCGATCACCATGGCGCTCGAAATCAAGAAGTCCTTGCGCAAACGCGGCAAGCCCGACGAGGTCACCGCCACGAGATCTCTGGCGTGGCCTCCAAAGTGTTCTTCCTCGGTCAAGATCGAAAGCGCCACCGCGCCACCGCGCGCGTAGGCCTCGGCCCGTGCGGCGAGGTCGGCTTCCCCGGAGAGTTCGCCGGCCGAGGGCGCCCGGCGTTTGCATTCGGCGATGAATCCGAGGCCCGGGCCAGCGAGGGCCGCTCGAAAATTCGCAGCGCAGGGTTCTTGACCGGTTTCCGGTGCGCCGGCTTTGGCGCGACTCGCGGCCCGCGCGACCACAGAGGCCAGGATGGGATCGAGGCGCGTCCCGGTGACGCGCACGCCCCTGGGCAGCCTCACCGCGCGGCCTCCCCGGAGATGCACGCCCACTCCTCCACGAGGGTGCTCACGGCTCCCGAGTCCAAAGCTTCGGCGCCCCGCTCTAGACCCTCGGTCGCGTCCTTTGCCACTTCGGCCAAGACCAAGGCCGCGGCTGCGTTGTAAAGCACGGCGTCGCGCAGGGGCCCGCGCTCGCCTTGCAGAATCTTCGCGCAGAGCGCCGCGTTGTGCACTCCATCGCCTCCCGCCAGGGCTGCAACCGGCGCCTCATCCAGGCCCAGGCGGCTGCCCTCGGCCTCGAAGTTCTTCAGGCTGCCCACGCACGCCAGGCGATTGGGACCGGCCAGAGTCAACTCGTCAGCGCCGCCATGGCCGTGGACCACCAGGGCCCGCTCGTGTCCAAGGGAGGCGAGGATCGAGGCCACTTCCTCCAGACGCGAAGCGTCCGAGACGCCCACCAACTGGCGCCGCACGCCGCCGGGGTTCGCCAGGGGCCCGAGCAGGTTGAAGAGGGTGGGAATCCCTAGGGCGCGGCGCACGGGGGCGGCGTGCCGCATGGCCGGGTGATAGAGCGGCGCGTGGAGGTAAGTGATGGACACGCGCTCGAGCACGACGCGGGCAGCCGCGGGCTCGAGTTCGATGGTGATGCCGAGGGCTTCGAGTAGGTCGGCGGAACCCGAAGCACTCGAGGCCGCGCGGTTGCCGTGCTTGATCACCCGCGCTCCGGCGGCGGCGGCCACCAGGGCGGCGGCCGTGGAGATGTTAAAGGTGCCCAGGCCATCGCCGCCGGTGCCGCAGGTGTCGATGGCGCCGGGGAAGTCGTGCTCGAAGGGCAACATGTGCCGACGCAAGGCGCGCACCGCGCCCAGGACCTCCGACGCGCACTCGCGCCGTTGGGCCAGGCTGGCCAGGAAACCCGCCAGAACCATGGGCTGCACGGCACCTGCAAATATTTCGTCGAAGACCTCATCGCATTCCTGGGCGCTGAGGGTCGCGCCGGCCTGCACCACAGCCAAAGCGTCGTTGATTTTCACAGGCTGCTGCCGGGGCTGCGTGCGGCCACCGGCTCGCCCGCGGCGGCCAAGAAGTTGGCCAGGATACGGGTGCCCAGGGGCGTCAGGATCGACTCGGGATGAAACTGCACGCCAAAGCGTGGAGCGCGGGTGTCCTCCACCGCCATCACCAGTCCCGCTTCGGTCCAGGCCACCAGGCGCAGGTGCTCGGGCAGGCTCTCGCGCTCGGCCACGAGAGAGTGGTAGCGCGCGCAGGGGAAGGGGCTCTGGATGCCGCGAAATAGCGGGCCGCCGGTGTGGTGCACCAGGCTGGCCTTGCCGTGCACAGGGGTCGGGTCGATGACCAGGGTGCCACCGGCGCTTTCCACCAATGCTTGATGCCCGAGGCAGACGCCCAGGACGGGCAGATCGGGATCGAGGGCGCGCAATAGTTCCAGGCAAATGCCTGCGTCCGGGGGCCGACCCGGTCCCGGCGAGATCACCAGCGCCGAAGCACCCATGGCCACGGCTTCTTCGCAGGTCAAGGCGTCATTGCGTTTCACCACCACTTCCGCGCCCAAACCCGCGAGGGCTTGCACCAAGTTGAAGGTGAAGGAATCGTAGTTGTCGATGAGAAGAATCACGGGCGCGCTCCTTGTGCTTGAGCCACCGGCGGTTGGAAGGCCGGACGGGCGGCCATGCTCACGGCTTCCGCCAGGGCCCGTGCTTTGTGCATGGTTTCGGCATACTCGAGGTCGGGGTTCGATTCCCAGACGATGCCCGCTCCGGCCTGCCAGTGCACCGTATCGTTCTGCACCACGAGGGTTCTGATCGTGATCGCCAACTCCGCGGCTCCTGATCCATCGAAGTAGCCAAAGGCGCCGGCGTAGGGGCCGCGGCAGCGACCCTCGAGCTCGGCCACCAATTCCAGGGCGCGCACCTTGGGAGCACCGGATACGGTGCCCGCGGGGAAGCAAGCCGCGGCCAGGTCGAGGGCGTCGCGGCCAGCGGCCAGGCGCGACTCGACTCGGCTCACAAGGTGTTGTACCCGGGGGAACTTTTCGAGCACGGCGTGTTCCCGCACGCGCACGCTGCCCACCCGAGCCACGCGGCCCAGGTCATTGCGTGCCAGATCCACGAGCATGTCGTGCTCGGAGCGTTCCTTCGGATCGGTCATGAGTTCAATCCCTAAGAGTTCGTCCTCCGCGGGAGTGTCACCCCGCGGCCGTGTGCCCGCGATGGGCACCGACAGGCACTGGCCGTCGCGCAGGGAGACCAACCGTTCGGGGGACGATCCGATCAGGGTCGTACCGCCGGAGGACCAATAGAACATATGCGGCGCGGGATTCACCAGGCGCAGGACGCGGTAGAGGGTAAAAGGGTCTCCGCTGAAGCGCCGCGAAAAACCCTGGCTGAGCACCGCCTGAAAAACCTCGCCGGCGCCGATGGCCTGGCGCAGGGTGTCCACGGCTTCGGTGAAGGCTGCCTTGCTGGTTCCGTGCACTGGACCGTCATCGAGCAGTTCAAAGCCCTTGAAGTCCCCGGCATCGGTGAAAAGATCCTCGGCCAGGGCTGCGAGTGTTTTTTGCGCCTGACCGTGGTCCGAGGAACCGCGCGGGCAAGCTGTGATCAAGTACAGGCGCTGGGTCGCGTGGTCGAAGGCCAACACATCGCGGAAGAGCTCGAAGGAAGCATCGGGTGTGCCAAAGGGATCAGCATCGGGCCGCTTGATGCGCGGCTCCAGTTCGGTGACCCACTCGTGACCGAAGAAGCCCAACCAGCCGCCCACCAAGGGCGGCAAACCGGGAGGCGCCTTGGGCACGGCGTGCGATTTGAGCGCCGCGCGCAGAGCTTCCAGGGCCGTGCCGCGACGGGTCGTCTCCTGGCCCCCCTCGGTCATGGTCACGCTGCCGGCTCGGGCTCGCAATCGCGCCCGGGGATCGACGGCAACGAAGGAGTAGCGCGCCAGACGCATGACGCCCTCGACGGACTCGAGCAGCGCGCCCTCGTGCCCGCTGGCCCGCAGGGCTCGGAAGGCCTGTACGGGAGTCAGGAGATCGGCCGGCAGGACCCACCAAGCGAGGTGGTACTGGTCGGCTTCGGCAACGCTGGAGCGGGAGAGGGGTGAGGTCACGGGGGGCTCTGGGAAGAGGGCACATAGAATAGGGCAAACGAGGCCCAGCCCCCACCCCAAGGGGCCCTCGCCGGTCCAAGGAACGCGCTGTCCGCTGGGGTGGACAGATTCGCGGTCGCGGGACACTCGCGACTGGGGGGCGCTTTCCAGAGCCAAGCAGAGGGCTCTTGGGGGCTGGCATGGAGATTGCACCCGTTCCCGTGGCGCGCGGCCGAGAGCCGTGCCCACAACCCCATTCCCGAAAAGCCCCATGCATCACTCCAGCCCCAGAATCCTGTTCGCCTTCTGCACGAGCTTCGCCCTCGCAGCTTGCACGCCCCACACGACGGCGGTGATCAGCCACGATGGCTCATCTGGTCCTCTGCAAGAGATCGAGCCCAACGACAACGCAGCCCAAGCCGATTACATCGGCGAGTTGCGCGTGGGCGACTTGGTGGAAATCGAGGGGCACATCACCGAGTGCTGTCCCG
Organism: Planctomycetota bacterium; assembly: GCA_012959785.1. Classification (GTDB taxonomy): domain Bacteria; phylum Planctomycetota; class UBA1135; order UBA1135; genus DUCM01. The sequence goes on from DUCM01000017.1 coordinate 247,308, forward strand.
ATCCCTTCGATGGCTTCGCCTTCTTCGTGGAGGAGCCCGTGGAGTTGCGCCTTTCCCTGGTCGAATTCAACCTCGCCGCCGACCTCGACTTCTGCATCTATGACCCCACGGTGGGCTCTGTAGTGGCCTGTTGGGAGACGGACTCGCACCCCGAAGTCGGCCTGTTTGCATTTTCAGGGCCGGGAGAACTGCACGCGGTGATCGCTTCGTACCTGAACGATTCGCATTACCGCCTTACCATCGAAGTCCTGGACCTACAGCCCTTCGCCCTCAGCGCTGGCTCCTTGGCCGCGCAAAGCGCTCCCACCGAAGCCGCAGCCCAGCGCTTCGCGGAGTACTCGCAAGACCCCTTCCGCGAGAAACAACCGGCTCTGCAAGCCGTGGAACTCCCGTGGGAAGGGGGCGTCCAGCCCAGCATGCTCGGTATCCGATGCGGCGCCTGGCCCCTCTGATTCTCTGAACGCGGGTTCTGGATGCGCCGGCTTCTGTACTCGCCGCCTCCAAGGGCAATCGTCCGACCGCGGCCCTGAACCGGGGATAGGTTTGGGTGGAGTGTTCTCCCGCCCTTGTCTATCCCTTCTTCTATACGCATCTTGGCCATGGTGGGCCTGGCCAGCGCCTGTCAAGTGACCCCCCCGCCGGCGACTTTCGCGGGTTCCATCGGTCGAGTGCGGGCCGCCGCACCGGCCCATGCCCGGGAGGTCTCGGCCATGCTCGACGAACTCTTGCCCGAGGTCCTGGCCGTTTTGCCCGACTCGCGGGAGGGACCGCTGGAGATCTGGGTCCAGGACGAGCCCGCCCTCTACCTCTTCGAAGGTCCCGCCTACGCCGAAGCCGACGGCTTCTACTCCGCCAGCCACCGGCGCATCCACCTGCGCCAGAACGCTCGCTCGCTGCGCCGCACCCTGGCCCACGAACTCACCCACGCGTCCCTGGGCCCCACCTGGAACCGCCTACCCGGATCCCTTGAGGAAGGCCTCTGCGATCTCGTCTCGATCAGCCTGGTGCCCGAAGAAGCCAGCAGCATGCGCGCTGGTCGGTTCGCCGCCGCCGCCTTCGCCACCGGCGGCCTGGAACTCGAGGTCGGCGTGCACCTGCCGCAAGAAGCCAGCGCCCGGGAAATCGATATCCGCACAAGTTGCCAAGTGCGGCTCCTGGGCGATGTGAGCCCGACTCTCGCACCCGCCCGAGTCTTCGATGTCGCCGCGGGCCTCTCCACCACGCGGCTCTCGGCCAACGACAAAAAAGCGCTCTACGGCCTTAGCCTCCTGCTCGTGGAACGCATCGCCAGCCGAGTGGGCATCGAGGGCCTCCACGGCCTGTGTTTGCGCGCGGAAAGAGAGGACCTCGACAAGGTGCCCCGCGAGTGGTTGCTCGAAGCGGCTGACCTCGACTGCAGCGACCCCCAGGCCTGGCACCGGGCCATCCACGCCAGCCTGGGCCAGGAGGAGCTGCGCACGATCCTGCTGCTCTACCCGGCGCTGCTCTTGGACACCGCGGAGCGGCTCTTCGGCGGCACCTGCTCCGTGGGCATCGACCTCTCCGGCACTTCGCCCCTGCGGGCCTCGGTGGCCCTTTTCTGGAGTGAGGCCGAGCTGGAGCTGGGGCTCTCGCTGACTTTGCAGGGAAAAAACTCGCCTGCTCGGGAAGATCTGGCGCCGCTCGCTCGTCGTTAGGGGCGTCGCGAGAAGAGGCCTCTCAAACGGTCGCCAACGCCGCGGCTTGCACCGTTCCCATGCCCATCAAATTCACAGCCCTCCTGCTCGGCCTCATCGGCGTCCTCTCCGGCGGCCGTACACTCTTCGTGAGCCTCAGCGCAGATGGAATGCAGCACAGCTTCCACGCCAACGGCAATCCCAAGGAAGTCGCCGCCTTCCTCAACTTTGAACGCCACGGCCCGTGCAAGCGCTGGTACCCAGATGGTGCCCTGCGCTCCGAAGGCAAATACGAAAACGGCCGACGGGTAGGCGAGTGGTCTCTCTGGAGCGCTGATGGCAGGCTGGACGCGGCGCGCAGCGGCTTCTACATCGCTGGCAAGAATAGCGGCGCTCAGCGCGAGTCGCTCTCGAAACGGTAGACCCCGCGCTGGCCGCTGGTCTCCTCCACCGCCAAGCGCAAACGCTTGATCTGCACCTCGGAGAACTCCAAGGGAAGCAACCGCAGCAACTCGCGGCCGATAAAAGTGGCCAGATTCTCGGAGCTGGTGTTGGTGATCGGAAGCACCAGGACTTCATCGCGGCACAGCTGATAAAAGCGCTCGCGGTAGTGGATCGAAACGCGCCCCTCGGGGCCGTCGGAAACGCGCAATTCGGGGTGTTCGCCTGGAAGCAAAAAGCGCTCGTCAAGGGTTTCGAGAAGCCTAAGCACCACGGGCTTGACGCGCTTGAAGTCCATCACCAAGCCATAGTCGTCGAGGCATGCATCGAGCTCGAGAAAAACCCGATAGTTGTGCCCGTGCAGACGCTCCGCCGTGCCGTCGGCAAAGATGAGGAAGTGGGCTGCGGAGAACTTGAAGTACTCCTTATTGACTTCGATGGACCAGCTTTCCATGGGACGAAACTCTAGCGAGGAGCCTTCCAGAGGGGCACTCCAAAGTTAGCATTCGAGGAGGGGGCGCCCGCTGCTCGTGCTTTACCCTGCTCCCCGCTGGCCGTAGGCTTGCCGCCACTCTCCTCGGAGCTTCCCATGCAGACTGCCACCAAGACCGTCCCCGTCCCCGCCCTGGGCCTGGACTTTACGATCCTCGCCGATGACACCCTCATCGGCCCGGCCATCGAAAAGGGGGCCTGGGAAGAACACGAGACGCAGCTCTTCAGCGCCCACATCCAAACGGGCTGCCAGGTGGTCGACCTGGGCGCCAATGTGGGTTGGTTCGCCGTTCAAGCCATCCTCGCTGGAGCCCAGGTGCAGGCCTTTGAGCCCGTGCCCTTCATCGCCGATGTGGCTGCGGCCAATATCGAACGCGCCAATCGCCGCGGTCCGGGCCACGGGACCCTGCACCGCTGCGCCGCGGGCGCCAGCCGCGGCAGCGCACGCATCGTCCTGGCCAGCGGCAACCATGGCGACAACCGCGTCCTGGCGGAGAGCGGCGAGATCCCCCGGGACATGCGCGACGCCGAGGAAATCGAGATTCGCGTCGAGCGCGTGGATGACCTCGTGCAAGGCGCGACGCGAGTCTTGAAGATCGACACCCAGGGTTCCGAGTGGCTAGCTCTCCAGGGTGCCCGCGGGCTCCTGAAAGCCAGCCCACAGATGGCGCTCCTCATCGAGTTCTGGCCCTACGCCCTGCGCGAGTGCAAACCGCTCGAGCTACTGCAATTCCTCGAACAAGCGGGCTTTACCCTGGGCAAGGCCACAGCCGCGCCCTATCCCCTCTCGTCCGAGCGGATCATGGCCCAGGCCATGCGGGGCGACCCGGTCAAGGGCGGTTTTGACCTCTACGCTGTGCGCGGGCTACCCTTCCATGTCCTCGGCTGTGGCGCGCGGCTGAAGTCGATCCTGCGCAGCCTGCGCGAAGAGTAGAACACCATGCTGGAAGGTTGCCTGGGCAAGGTCCGGCACTGGTTGGAGAACGGTGTCTACAAGGGCGTACTGCTCTTCCCCGCGCTCCACGGCTAACGCCTCGACGGTCCCGAGTGCGCCGGGTTGTTCGCTCTCTTGAGTGAGTTACGCGCAGCCTGCACCATCAGTTGTGGGCTCTTGGTGGTGCCCCTGCGCGACTTCCTGGGCCTGCGGCGCACCCAGGACATCAACTTCGCCAATCCCCTGCACCGGATCCCGGCGGCGAACGCCTTCCCCGAAGTGCCCTTCATCACCCCGCAGTTCGGCACGGGCTTCTTCCGCGAAGTCCTGATGGCCGGAACCCAGTGCGGGAACATCCACCTGGACACCTCAAGTTCAAACAGCTGGATGTGCGTGCAAGCCTCCGAGATCCGTCTGGCCGATGTCTTCTAGCGCGCCCTCGATGTTGTTGGCGCCGAGCGAATCCTCTTCGGCACCGACTCCGGAGTCTTCCCCGCCGGTTGGCGCATCGACCGCCTTGACGAGCAGAAAACAGCCTGCGCCGCCTGCGGAGCCAGCGACGAGTACATGCAGGCGATCTTCGCCGGCAACACCCTGCGACTCTGCGGGGTTGCCTGAAGGGCTGGCGTCAGCTCTTGACGGAACGCTCGGGCTGCTGACCGCGCAGAACGGAGTTGTCGAGGAAGGTGCGCGTCTGGTCGATCTGGGCCTCGGCTTCGAGGGCCGCCACATCGATCTGGCCCGACTGGGCGTAGGCATCCAAGGCGTTCTGCCAGGTGACCCGTCGAATCGTCTCTGCATCCACGCCGCTGGACTCCATCAAGGCCGCGGTTTCGGGCACCGAGAGCGGATTGGAGATGCCCCAGTCGGCGGAGGAATCCACGATGATGCGCTCGGGGCCGTATTTCTTGACCACCTCCACCATGCGCGCCGAGTCCATCTTGGTGTGGGGGTAGATCGTGAAAGCCGCCCATGCGCCGGAGCGCAGGGTGTCATCCACGGTCTCCTCGTTGTTGTGATCGATGATCAGCTTTTCCATACCGAGGCCCATCTCGCGGGCGATTTCGATGCTGAGCTGAATGCCGCGTTTCTTGTCGCGGTGCGGCGAGTGCACCATCACGAGCATGTCGTTTTGCACGGCGAACTCGAGTTGCACCCGGTAGGCGTGCTCTTCGGCCGCGGTGATCTCATCAAAACCGATCTCGCCGATGGCCACCACGCCTTCCTTGAGGGCAAAGCGCGGCACAAGGTTGAGCACCTCTTCCGCTAGCGCTTCGTTGTTGGCTTCCTTCGAGTTCAGGCCGATGGTGCAATAATGGGCGATGCCAAACTGCGAGGCTCGGAACCGCTCCCAGCCGATCAGGCTGGAAAAGTAATCGATGTAGCTACCGATGCGCGTTCGCGGCTGACCAATCCAGAAGGCGGGTTCGATGACCGCACGGATCCCGGCGGCGGCCATGGCCTCGAGGTCGTCGGTGGTGCGGCTCGTGAGGTGGATGTGAGGATCGAAGTACTTCATGGGAGCGGGCAGTCTAGCACAGCGCGGAAGGCGGCTTGGGTGGGAGCCTCATCCTGGGCAGCGAGCAGGGCGGCCGCGGCTTGGGGATCGCTCTCCCCCGCCGCGAGGGCGGCCAGGCGCTGACCCTCGCCGGCGCGGGACAAGGCCAGGGCGGCGGCGCGGCGCCCGGCGACTGAGTCTCCGGCGACTTCGCGCTCGAGGGAATCGAGGGCGCGCTGGCCGCCGTGTCTGCCTAGGCACATCCAGAGCAGGGGCTGCACCTCGCGCCCAGCGCTGCGGCGCTCGTCGGCGAGATCGAGGGCCATGCGAGCCAGGTCCTCGGAGAGTCGGTTGTCGAGGCCGAGAACCCGGTCGAGAGGCGCGCTAATGAAAACTGCCTTGACCACGAGGGCGCGCCAGGCCACTTCGTCGAAATGTTTAGCGGGGAAGGCGTTGTCGCAGGCCATGGCCTCGAAGACCTCGTTCATGTTGCTGCGGCAGCACTCACGCGCTTGCCACAGGTAGGCCTCGGGCTGGGGCAGAAACTGCAACGCCCGCGCCAGGGCGCAAAGCTCGCCCACATCGCCGAATCGGAAGGCCTCCAGGATGGCCCGCGGCCCGCTCTCTTCGGCGAGGTCATCGCGGCTGAGCACCAGGCTCACCCGCAAGAGATCGAGGACGCTCCAGGCCACGGGGTCCCAGCCCGCGAGCAATTCAGCCGCACGGCTGCGTCCCTCACTCGAGATATCCGCCGCCCGTCGCCGCGCCTGGCGACTGGCCAGGGCCAGGAGTTGGGCGAAGCGACCGTCATCGACGCCGCCAGCGACTTCAGCCCTCGCCTTGCGGATCCAGTCGTCGCCCGCCTCGTCGAGGTGGCACCCGAGCTCGCCGTCGATCCAGTCCAATAGCTCTTGGGGGTTGCTCATTCCTCTTTTGGCGCACTTGGGGCTGGGTCTTCTGCCGCGATCGGGGTCAGGTTGTCGTGCTGCAATCCCGCCGCGAGGGTCAAGGCACCGAAGGCCGTGCAAGCGTTGACCACATAGGCCGAAGTCAGGAAATCGGTGCTCGCCCCACGCGCCGTCTGGGTCTTGGTCACATGGTAGCGCAGGCGCCTGTGCATGAGCTCCTGTTCCTCGGGCGGCAATAGCTCGATGGCCCGGGCTGCGTAGTAGTGGCCGAAGAAATAAAAATAGCCCGCGTTGGCGAAGGGCCCCTCGTGGGGAATTGGCTTGGTGCGGGTCATGTCCATGAAGTGGTGAAAGCGGAAGAACTCTTCCAAGCCCTCACGCACCAAATCAGTGGTGATCCGCGGGTCGCCCGCCCGCGCCAAACTCCAGTTGCAAACCTGGATGCGGCCCAGGCTCCCGGGTACCTGGTTGATGCTGTCGCCGCCGTGGCCGCGGGGTACGAGGTTGACATCGTAGGTGTAAGCGCCGTTGGGCAACTTACAGCGCTGGACAGCACCCACGCCGCGGGAGATGACGGCGCTGTCTATCTCCCAACCCAGGTCGTCGCGGGCTTTGATCAAGGCCGGCAGGATCAGCGCCGTGCAAAAACTCGTCGCCCAGGTCGGCTTGGTCGTGATCGGCGGGTCGTCGTAGTAGGCCCAGCCCCCGAGCGGAGTCTGACGCGAGACGAGATCCGCGTAGTAGGCCATGGCGCGCTGCTCGATGGCCCGAGCCCTGGGCCCCTCTGTGAAGCGCGGGTCGCCGGCGGCATCCACCAGGGCCGTGAAGCCAAAGAGGCTGGCCCAGGTCGAATCCACATCCCAACCAGCGCCGCGGTGAGCGAGGCGCGTAGTGCACAGCCAGTCGAGACCCCGTTCGAGGGCCAACTCGCGCTCTTGAGTGGGCGGCGCGGCGAGCAGGGCCATTAGGACAATCGCGTTCGAGGCCTGGTTCCAGGCGTAGAAGGTGTCCCAGGCAAAACCGAGTTCGCGCAGGTCCATGGGCACGCCGGCGCCCCATGAGCCATCCTCGTGCTGCTCCTCGAGAAGATAGCCGAGGGACTTGTCGAGGGCCTCGCGCGCGCGCTCGGGAGAGAGGTCGCGGGAGAGTTCGGGGTCTTCCAGATCAACGGCGGGCGCCTCTCCCGGGTCCTGGGCGAAGAGTGGCGAACAGAAGGCCAGCGAGAAGCCGACCAGAGCGATGCGATGGATGCTCACGGCTCAATCGGACTGCGCCGCTTGCTCATGTAGTTTTTTCAGCTCGTATTCGAAGAGGTCGATCTTGTTCTCGGCCTTGGTGAAACTGACGATGGCTTCGAGCTCCCCGATGAGCACCTCGTTCTCGGCCCGCCCGAGGGCCTCGCGGGCAATGCGCACTGCGCTTTCGAGTGAGACCACATCGCGCGGAATCTCGTAGGAGTCCAAGGAGGCTCCCTCGGCGCGACTCATCTCCAGGCGGCGCTGGGCGAATTCGATTGCCTTGCGGCCGCGCCAGATGACAATCTCGCCGGTCTTGCGGGCGTGTTCGTCGGTCAGGTGCGGCCCGTACTCCAACTCCATCTGCTCCTGTTCCTGGAGCTTCTGTTTGAGGCGAAACTCCGCACTGTCGCGGTTCAGTTGCTGCAGATTCAGCTTGGCCGGGGCCTCGACCTTGGTGTAATGACCAAGGGCATCTTCGGCAGCTTTTAGTTTTTCGCGGGCGAGGTCTACTGCGTTGTGGCCGGCCCGGGTTGTGACGCCAAGCTTCTTGCCAGTGATCTTCAGACCGAGCTTGGCGAGGTGCAGCTCGCGTTCCTTCTTCTCGATATCCAGGCTCAAATCGGCATGCTTCTTTTTGGCCGTGTCGGAGTCGCAGGACTCATCGCCATGCTCCTCCCCCGCAACACCGTCGGCGCAGCCCGAGTGCGAGGGATGCAAGGCCGCGCAGCTCTGGAAAGCACCGCACAGGAATAGGGCGAGAGGCAGGCTGATGATGAGGGGCGGGGAGGTGAGGCGCATGGGCTGTGTGCTAGGGGGGCGAGGGCAAAAACCGAGCCCCCATTTTGGCAGGCCAAGCTCTCCAAGCCAAGCCGAACCCTTGCCAGAGAGCCTACTCGACAGGGACCCGAGTGGGGCGGCATACTGTGCCCCGCCTGCCCCGCCGAGTTGCCCCCAACCCCTAACTTCTCCCTTCCCGCCATGTCCCACGGAGTCTCCCAGGTCCCGCGCGCAGTCAACGAACCGGTCAAGGGCTACGCCCCCGGCAGCCCCGAGAAGGCCGCCATCAAGGCCAAGCTCGAGGAACTCGCCGGACAGACAATCGAAGTGCCCCTCATCATCGGCGGAGAAGAAGTGCGCACGGGCAACCTCGGGAAGATGGTCATGCCCCACGACCACGGTCATGTGTTGGGCAGCTTCCACAAGGCCGGCGAGTCGGAGGTTCAAGCAGCAATCGCCGCCTCGCAAGCCGCCCGAGCCGACTGGTCCGCCATGCCCTGGCAGGATCGCGCCGCGATCTTCCTGCGCGCCGCCGAGATGCTGGCTACGACCCACCGCGACGGAGTCAACGCGTCCACCATGCTGGGCCAGTCAAAGACAGTGCACCAGGCCGAGATCGACGCGGCTTGCGAACTGATCGACTTCTACCGTTTCAATGCCCAGTTCCTGCAGGAACTATACGAAGCCCAACCCGTGTCCTCGCACGGTTGCTGGAACCGAGTGGAACATCGCCCGCTGGATGGCTTTGTTTTCGCCATCACGCCCTTCAACTTCACCTCGATCGCCGGCAACCTGCCCACGGCGCCGGCGCTGCTCGGCAACACCTGCCTCTGGAAGCCCGCCTCGACCTCGGTCTATTCCAACTGGTTCTTGATGCAGCTTCTGATGGACGCCGGCTTGCCGCCGGGGGTGATCAACTTCATCCCGGGCTCAGGCGCAGAAGTCGGTGATCCCGTGCTGGCCTCCGAGCGCCTCGCGGGTGTGCACTTCACCGGCTCGACCGGCACCTTCCAGGGCATCTGGAAGACGATCGGCAACAACATCGCCAACTACAAGCAATACCCGCGCTTGGTGGGTGAGACCGGTGGCAAGGACTTCATCTTCGCCCACGCCTCGGCGAGCTTCGAAGCTCTGGTGACGGCCTTGGTGCGCGGCGCCTTCGAGTACCAGGGCCAGAAGTGCTCGGCCGCCAGCCGGGCCTACATCCCGCGCAGCCTGTGGACACGCATCGAGGAACGGCTCGTGGAAGAACTGGCCCAGCTCGAGATGGGAGATGTGCGCGACTTCAGAAACTTTTGCGGCGCGCTGATCGACGCATCGTCCTTCCGCACCCTCAAGACGGCCATCGAGCGTGCCAAGAGCGACCCCAAGTGCCGCATCGTAGCCGGCGGCGAGTGCGACGACTCTCAGGGCTACTTCGTGCGCCCCACGGTGGTCGAAGTCACCGATCCCCTGCACGAATCCATGTCCACCGAGTACTTCGGCCCCTTGCTTACGGTCTTTGTCTACGACGATGACAAGTTCAGCGAAACTCTGGCGCTCTGCGACAGGACGGCCTCGTACGCCCTAACCGGTTGCATCATGGCCGACGACCGCTCAAGGGTGGTGGAGGCCTATGAAGCCCTGCGTTTCTGCGCCGGCAACTTCTACATCAACGACAAGCCCACCGGGGCCGTGGTGGGCCAACAACCCTTCGGCGGCTCACGCGCCTCGGGCACCAACGACAAGGCCGGCTCGCTCCTCAACCTCCAGCGCTGGTGCTCTCAGCGCACAGTCAAAGAAACCTTCGTGCCCCCCACCGACTGGCGTTACCCCTTCATGAACGAACGCTAGTCTGCTAGCGCGCAGGCCGGCTGCGCTTGAGTTCCAGAGCCAGGCTCGCGGCGCCGTCGATCTGGAAATACTCGAAGGCGATCTCGTGGCGACCGGCTTCGAGTTCGATCGTCGTCAGCGCCGTGTGGGCGGCCTGCCAGGTCCACTCCTCGAAGACGATCTGACCGTCGATCAGGATGCGTAGGCCATCGTCGCAGAGGGTGCCAAGGTCGTAGCTGCCCGCCTGCGCAAGGTGGAACTGGGCTTTGGCCACGATGCCGAATGGCCGCCCGCCCAGGCGCTGCTCGAGTATCCCGTCACCGTCGAAGGGGTCGCTCCAACCATCGACTTCGCCGCGAGCCAGGGGTTCAAAGCGCTGGGCCCGCCAGCGCTCGAGATCCGCCCGTGGATCAGCGCCCTTACCCCAGGCAAACCAGGTCGCTTTCCAGGTGGCGCCAGCCAGGGCATCGCCGCGCCGGGCGCGGGCGGCGGGCAAGGGCCCGGCGGCGGGATCCCAGGGTGTGAAGCTTGAGAATTGCAGGTCGGCTTCGGATGCGCTTGGGCCACGAGCATCGGGCCCGCTGACCTCTTCAAACCACTTGCGCGCGGCGACGAAATCTGGCGCATGTGCGCCCTCCAGGAGCACGAAATCCACGGCGTTGGCGCGCCCGCTGGGAAGCTGTCCCTCGCCATCACGCAACTCGAACCAGACGGCCCGAGCGGAGGCTGTGGGCGCGGCCAAGCCGGAGAGATCCGCCAGCTGCAGCGCGGGCGCGTTCAACTGAAAGTCATTATCGGCCAGGCCCAGGTTCGTGCTGGATTGGAGCACGAGGTCCT
>DUCM01000018.1 GCA_012959785.1 Planctomycetota bacterium
GTGGGAGTGGTGCCATGACAGGTACGGCAGCGCCTACTACTCCACCAGCCCCCCTTCCAACCCCACGGGCCCGGCCTCGGGCTTTGACCGGGTGCTCCGCGGCGGTAGTTGGAACCACGATAAGTCGAACTTGCGTTCGGCGTATCGGCACTACAACCACCCCACCGGTCGCGGCTACCACCTCGGCTTTCGGGTCCTCTCAAGCCGTCCCTAGTCGAGCTCAAGCCGAGTCCAGCCCAAGGGAGAGCGGAGGCCGCGGGGGAGTGTGGTGCGCGGAGCGCATCCCGAGCGGAGCCAAGACCCCCACCCGCCCTGCGAGCCGCAGCATTCAAGGGATCCCCGCGAGGGGATCCCTTGAGAGTTGCAGGAAGAACTCAAAGCGTGCCTACCCAGTCACCTGCTGGCACCCTCGCCCCAACCCCCTTCCACAAGAAGGGCCTTGAACACCAAGGGGGCGAGGCGCCTTGCTGTTTTCGCGCCAAGAAGCAATAAGGGGCAGGAGATCGCCGCGACTCTCCAGCCGAGCTAGGAACTCGCGCCCCCGAGCTGGTCGAGGAAGCCCACCACGACCGAGCGTGTGGCCTCGTCGGTTTGCACCAGGCCCGTGATCTTCTTCACGGCATGCAGGACCGTGGAATGGTCGCGGCCACCGAAATAGCCCCCCACCTCTTCCAGGGAGAGGCGCGTGACCTGGCGCGCGAGGTACATGGCCATCTGTCGCGGCAGGGCAATCTGGTTGGTGCGCCGCTTGGATTGTAGCTCGGCGAGTTTGACCCCGTAGTGAGCCGTGACCAGCACGATGATGTCCTCCATGGTCGGAGCGCCGCGGCGTTTGACGAAGAGATCAGCGAGCACTTCGCGGGCGAAGGGCACCGTGATTTTTTCGCCGGAAACGCTGGCAAAACCATACAGACGGTTCACGGCGCCTTCGAGTTCGCGGATGTTGGTGTCCACCCTCTCGGCGATGAGCTGTGCAACCTCGTTGGGCAAGTCCTCGCCGCGCTCGCGGCCCTTGCGTTTGAGGATGGCCATGCGCGTCTCGTAGCAGGGCAACTCGATTTCGGTAACGAGCCCCCACTTGAAGCGCGAGACCAGACGGTTCTGCAGGGTGGGAATGTCCTTCGGGGGCAGGTCCGAGGAGAGCACGATCTGCTTGCCCGCGTTGTAGAGGGTGTTGAAGGTGTGGAAGAATTCCTCCTGGGTGCGCTCCTTGTTCGCCAGCACATGGATGTCGTCCACCACCAACACATCGACATTGCGATACTTGTTGCGGAACTTCTGCAAGTCGCCGTTCTCAAGGGCGCTGATGAAGTGGTTGACAAAAGTTTCGCAAGACAGAAACAGGATGCGCACATCGGCCCAATTGTCGAGCAACGCGGCGCAGATGGACTGCAAGAGGTGGGTCTTGCCGAGACCCACATTCCCGTGCAGGAAGAGCGGGTTGTAGGCCTTGCCCGGGGCTTCGGCGGTGCCGAGGGAAACGGCGTGGCTGAAGCGGTTGCAGGGGCCCACGACGAAGTTGTCAAAGGTGTACTTGGGGTTGAGCCCCACATCGCTGCCGCGCACGAGGCTGGAGTTTGCGCCATTGCGCTTCAGGGCGCCGGCGCCCGACCCCGTGGGGGGCTCGCCGCCTTCACGGCCGCCGTGCTCACCCGTCGCAGCACTCTCGTGGACGAGGGGGGCGAGGTCGTCGTCTTCGATCGCCTTCAAGGCCAGCTCGGGATCCACCACGAAGGACAGCTTCAAGGTGCGCCCCAGAACCTCGTCCATGGCATCTTCGATCACCTCTCGGTAGTAGTTGTGGAGCCAGTCCTTCGAGAAGCCGTTTTGCACCGCGACACAGAGCGATTGGCTGTCCATGGAGGCCAGGTTGGCTCGGCGGAACCAGGTTTCGAACTGTTCGGGTTGCACCCGCTTGTGGATCTCGCGGCGCAGTTGGCGCCAAAGCGCAATGAGTTCTTCGGGAGGACCCATGTTGCCGACATGGGCGGGTCGTTCGGTACTCGCTGAAGAGGCGCTCGACACAGATGCGCTCAAGGTCGCGTTGGCTGCCGTAAAGCAGTCAGCCGCCAGATTTTTTGCACGAGAGTCTGCGTCGCGGTCGGCTGCGGTGGTGGCCTGGTCAAGAGCGGTCATGGCGGGGCGAGTGGCACAGAGACAGAAGCGGGGATGGCCAAGGCTGTAGGCACGCGGGTCTACAGAGAGGCGCGAAGGGCTTTTCGGGGAAGCGACGGGGGGGGCCGCCGAAGATCTGATTAGAATCGCGGCAGCCTGCCGCGTCAACGAACACACGGTGAACTCTTGGCGCGCCGTTCATAAGCCTCGCGCCAAACACGCGCTGCGCGCGCCGGAAAAGTTGCCACCAGACTTTCCACAGGTCGGTGGATATCTTTGTGGACAAGCGACCCCGGGCCTGCTCTTCCCGCGCCGCTCGCCAACCGGGCCCAGGGAAGATTCAGGGACGGATCAGGCCGCTATTCATGAACGGCTGGAGGCCCCAGCGCCACAACGGTTGCCACCAAGATATCCCCCGCTCTGTGGATATCTTGGTGGGAAGTTGCGGCTCCTACGGAGAGCCGCAAGCTCGAACGCGCCTGGTCTTTGGTGGCGCCCATGGCCAAGAGAACATGGGAGGCGAGGGCCGCGCCACTGGAGCAGGCAGAGCCCACACTGGCCGCCAGACCTTCGAGATCAAGGCGCGCGACGAGGGCCTCTCCCGAGAGACCGGGCAGGAGTAGCTGCAAGGTGTTCGGGAGTCGGGCCGGGTGGCCGAGGGGCGGGCCGAGAAGAATAACGTCGAGGTCCCGGTCCAGGCGTTGCCAAAGAGAGCTGACGAGGGCTCGGGTGTGGCTGGCGTAGGCTTCGCGATGGGCTACAGCCAGCTCCACAGCCAGGGCGGCCGCGGCCAGCGCGGGGGCGTTCTCGGTGCCAGCTCGTCCACCGCCCTCCTGGCCGCCGCCCAGGGCGAGGGGCGCCCAAGGCGCCCGGGGATTGCGAACGAAAAGGCCCACGCCCAGGGGGCCGCCAAGCTTGTGTGCCGAGAAGGACGCGAGATCCACCCCCCAGGCCGCAAGTTCCAGGGGCACTCGACCCAAGGCCTGCACCCCATCCACATGCCAGAGGGGTCGCCGCTTGCCGAGGGCCGCCAGGCCTTCCGATAACTCTGCCATGGGGGCGAGAGAACCCACCTCGTTGTTGGCCATCAAGCTCGAGATCACGCAGCAGGCGGGGTTCCCTGCCAGCTCCAGGGCCCGATCGAGTTCCAGAACACCCGAGGAATCGATGGGAGCGAGAGCCAGGGCGTGGCCCCGAGCTTGAAGGGCACGGGCGGGTTCGAGTACCGAGGCATGTTCTCCCGCGCTCACCACAAGCCCCGCCTCGCCGCTGGGGGCGCCCAAGACAGCACCTTGCAACGCGGCGTTGTTGGCTTCGGTGCCTCCCGATGTGAACAAGACCCACTCCTCGGGCACCTCGAGGGCGGCGGCCACCTGGGCTCGGGCATCATCGATCAGGGCCCGCGCACGGCGGCCCGAGGTGTGGACGCTCGAAGGATTACCGAGGTCTTGCGCGAGGAGCTCAAGCAGCCGCTCACGGACCACGGGCAACATGGGGGTGGTGCTGTTGTGGTCGAGGTAAAGGGTCATGTTGCAGAGGCGCAGGAAGTCGAGAAGGATCGGTAGAGAACACGATAACGATCGACGAGCTCCTCGCGGGCGAATCGTTCCAGAGCCCGCTGGCAAGGATTCCAAAAGCCAGCCCGGGTCGGGCGGCACAGGCTGCCGCAGCGGCGCAAGCCTGATTCAGGAGCGCGGAAGCTCGAAAGCTTCGGGCGGCAGGGGAGGCAGGTCCTGTGAACGCAGGACGCGCAACTCGTCGTCAACACCGTCCATATTCTTGCTTCTCGGGGCGGGTTGCTTGGGGGCCACGGGCTTGGCGCTCGCTGCCGCTTGCTTGTCAGGCGCGGCTGCGTTGGCCTGGGGAGGCGCTACTTTTTTTGGAGGCGCCGCCGCTTCTGGGCGGGCCTTGGGGGTCAGGACCGTTTTATCAAGGGCCTTCTCTTTCAGGGCCTCTTCCCGCGCCGCTGCCTGACGCGCCTTGCGCAGGGCCTTGATGTCTTGCGCGGGCGGTAGGTGGGCCAGGCTTTGGTGGCTCTCTTCCTGGGAGATGACTTCGAGGGCCAGCTCGCGGTAGTCCTTGGCTCCGTTGGACTCGGGGGCATACTCGATGATGCTGGCGCCAAAGCTGGGCGCTTCCGCGAGTTTGACATTGTTACGGATGACCTGGCGGAAGACCTGGCCGGGGAAGTACTTGCGGATCTCGCCCAAGACTTCGCGGGCGAGTTTCAAGCGGCTGTCATAGAGGCAGGGCGCGATGCCGGTGATGGCCAGCGAGGGATTGAGGCGCCGACGGATCAGGTTGACCACCTCCACCAGTTTGCTCATGCCCATCAGGGCCAGAAACTCGGTCTGGACTGTGATGATGACTTCGTTAGCCGCGGCCAAAGCGTTGATCGACAAGAGCCCCAGGCTCGGGGGGCAGTCGAAGAGCAGGTAATCCGCAGGCTCTCCCGTGCCTTCGTGTTCTTCGGACCACAGGCCGATGGCGTCGGAGATCAGGTTGTCGCGGCCAATGGCGCTGGCGAGTTCTAGCTCGGCGCCGGAGAGGTCGATGTTGCTGGGGAGAATCTGCAAACCTTCGACGCCCGTGCGGTGCAGCGCTTCGGCGAATGTCGTTCCACCGTGGAGCACGGTGTAGGAAGAGGGCTCTCCAGCGGGAATTTCAAGGCCGAGGTGCAGGCTCAGATTGGCCTGAGGGTCCATGTCTACCACGACCACGCGGCGCCCTTGTTCAGCGAGGGCCGCCCCCAGGTTGACTGTCGTGGTCGTCTTGCCGACGCCACCTTTTTGATTGATGACCGCTATCTTGCGCATAGTTCACGCCCACGGGGTCCAGGGCCCGTGCATACCGTCTGGACTATAGCGCTTTGGCGCCTACTGGCCAGCCAAGAATCAAAGCACAACTCACGGGGTCGCCAAGTTTCCCGATCCGCTCTCACCGTCCAGAGGTCCCAGGTAGATGGCGCTGTGTTCGACGCCGAAGGGGTCGAGGGCCTCGAGCACCTCGTCGAGCCAAGCCGTGCCGTAGGCGGCGATAAAGGGCATGGCGTTGAGCACGCTCTCTTGAGCGAGCCCCCTGGGAACGAGGGAATGGTTGATGCGGCGCAGGTGACGGCGGCCGTGGCCCAGGTGGTTGGCCTCGGCTCGGGCGACCTTTCCCGCCAGCTTTTCGATGGCTGCCGAGACCTTGCTCGCGGTGTGCTTGAGCGAGCCGGACAGGGTGCCGTCGATAGCTACAAGGGCCTGGCGCTGGTCGAGGAGGCGCTGGCGCACTTCTGCCCCGAGAGTGCGTAGAGCTTCGGCGCCCTCGCTCCCACCCTGGGCCGTGCTCAGGTCGCCAAAGGCGCCGCGGGCTTCGAAGACTTCTGCGAGGGGGGCTCGCGCGTGCAAGAGCGAGTTTTCGTTTTCGGCATCGATGAGAGTGACCGAAACCCTTGGCACGAAGGCCGGACTGGGAAGGCCCAGATGCACTCGCGTGCCGGCCAGCTGCGCGTGGCAGGCAAGCTCTCTGGGGCCACCGACATGGGCCGCCACGGGCAGCGCCAGGTCCTGAACCAAGGGCCGCAACAAGGCACCCGCCGACCACGAGCCGGGCTCTTGCACGACTTCCGCCGCGAGTTCGGCGACTGTGCGAGAACCGGGCTCCTCGTCGTAAGCAAAACCCTCACCCCCTAGGCGCAGGGCCGCGCGGCCAGCGGCGTCCACGCGGAAGAGTAGCGCCGCCTGGGCGTGGGGAACGGGCACTTCATGGCCAGCCTTCGAGAGGGCCTCCTCACCAGCGGCCAAGGCTCCTCGTGGGTCGTTACCCACCAGGGCCGCGAGATGGTGCGAGAGGTCCTCGCGAATCCAGTCGGGTTCGAGCACCACCAGCCCCAGGTGGCCGAAGAGTTGCAGCAGGAATCTGGTGCTGGCCGTCGCGAAAGTCTCGCCGCTTTGGGGCATGCAGAGTTCGAGGGCCTCGTCGATTCTGGGCAGGTATCCGAAGAGTTGGCGCAACAGTTCGCGAATCGCAGGCAGGCACTGGCGTTCGTCGTCGAACACGATGCTCGACAGGGGCTGGCGACCACTTGAAAGACCGGCCAGGGTGATCTTTTGCAGGTCCAAGTTTGGGTTGACGAAGTAGCCGTGGTGTACCTCGGCTACATCATGGTCGTCGGCGTGATTCCAATAAAGAGGTACCACGGGCTGTTGCCAAGAGACCGAGAGCGCACGGGCGATGCGAACCGTCTGTAGCGCCTTCCAGAGACAGAGCAACGGGCCGCCGAAGGCTCCGGGCTGTTGCCCACAAACGACAAACGAGGCCCCGGCGGTTTCGATCGAGCGCACCGAATCGAGGACGGCCACCGGCGGCTCAAAGGTCGAAATCCGCGCTTCGAGACAGCGCGCAAGGCGCGCTCGCTCCCCGGTGCTGAAACGATCCCGGGGCGGTTTGATGTCCTCGAGTTGGCGGGCCAGTTCTAGCCCGGGGAGTTTGAGTTGACCCGCGAGCGCCGTTCCGAAAAGTCCGCTGAGGCCCAAGGCGTCCGCCCGGAGGTATTCCAAACGCAGTTGCGAGTCCACGGCTCTTGCTTCCGGGCAAAGCCGGGCTAGTGGGCCAAGGCCTTTGAAAACTCGAGCTGCATGTGTTCGAGGGCGGCGCAGGAGGCGTCCTTCCACGACCGGCCGGCGTACTCGGGGCGCTTCCAGGCGTACAAGATGCCCCGCGAGGAATTGACCAGTGCGCCCCGGCCCTCGGGTAGAAAGCCACCCAGAGTGTCGGCCACTCCGGCGCCCTGTGCGCCGTAGCCAGGAATCAAGAAGGGCGCGTGGGCCATGATCTGGCGCAGGCGCGCGAGTTCGGCGGGGTGGGTTGCCCCCACCACCGCGCCGATGCTGGAGAAGCCACACTCGCCGCGCAAGGACTCGCCCCAGCGCTCCACTTCGCGGGCGACGATATCGACCAGCGGTGGCTCGCCATGTTCTTGAAAGATCGCGCTGCCTGGGTTCGAGGTGCGCACGAGGATGTAGAGGCCCGCGCCCGTGCGCTTGCAAACCTCGAGCAAGGGCTCCACCGAGTCGCTGCCGAGGTAGGGGTTGACGGTAATCGCGTCGCAGATTGAGTCGCCGGCGTCTTCGAGATAGGCCTGGGCGTAGGCCCGTGCCGTGCTGGCGATGTCGCCGCGCTTGACATCGCCGATGACGAGCAACCCTGCGCGCCGCGCTTCGGCCACAACCCGCTCCCAGGCCAGGGCGCCGTCGGCTCCCAGGCGCTCGAAGAACGCGGACTGCGGCTTGACCGCGGGTACCCGGCCTGCGCAGAGGTCGATGACCTCGATGAGAAACTGCTCCACCAGGAGAGCCCGCTCGGCCCGCGGCGTCTTGGGGTCAGCGGCGGCGCTGAAGGGCTCGGGCAAGAGACTCAGGTGCGGGTCGAGTCCCACGAGACAGGGATTGCCGCATTCGAGGATGGCAAGATCCAGGCGGTCAGCGTAATTCACGAGGGCTCTTGCTCTCCGGGTTCGTCGGCGCTGCCTTGAAACTCAGCGCCCAGGGCCGACAGGGCGTTTTGCAAATCTTCCACCCGCTCGGCTTCGGGAATCAGAACGCCGGCGGAGACCGTGATGCGCAGAGCTTCGTCGACGCTCAGCGGCAAGGGAATCAGGCGTTCTTCCTTGATGAAGACCGTGAAGCCCGTCATGGGCATGGGCGAGGTGGGCACGAAAACCGAGACATAGCGGCCGCCCAAAGCCTTGTGCACCGTCTTCAGCCCCGAGCTCGTGACGAAGGCGACGCAGTAGATGTCGGCACTCGGATAGGGGGCCGCCACTACCGTGTCGAAGTCGAAGTCCGTTTCGGCGGCAAAGAACTCGACCAGTTGTTTGGTGTAGGGATAGACCGATCGAATGATGGGCAGGTTCTGCGCTGCGCGGTCCACCGAAGCAATGGCACGACGACCCAAGAAGCCACTGGCGAGGTAGCCCAAGGTCAATACCACCAAGAGGCTGACGAGGGCGCCGACCATGGGTGGCACCGCCGCGCGAACTTCTCGCCGCAGCTTGTACGGATTGATGGCGAGGGCATTCATGTTGCGCAACCAACCCAGGTGCGGTTCGCGCAGAAAGTCGAGCTCGGCCTGGAAGCGCTCGCTGTTCACCCCACCATCTTCACGGCTGCGCAACTCCTCGAGGTTGGCTGGCAGAGCGGCGGTGTCGAGATACTCGTTCGAGAGGGGATCGATATCGAGGCGCTCCAGGACCTTCCACCCCAAGGTGTTGCCCTCGAGCAGGTAATAGATGGTCGAGTTGATCGGCGTGGTGACATAGTTCTGCGCGAACTGCACCACCGTCACCAGGATGAACAAGGTGAGCGCCGCGGGTAGAATCGTGATCAAGCCGCGCAGGAAGAACGACTTCTTCAGCGTGGCGTGCTTCTTTTTGGGCTTTATGGGGTCCATGAATTCCGGCAGAGCCCACAGGCGCGCTCTGAATCGACGAGCATGGTACCCGCTGCTTGCGCTCTTGGAAGAGACAGCTCCGCTCCGGGACTGTCCGCCGGTTCAGGGCGCACTCAAGGATGAGCTTCTTGAGGGAGTCGGCGGAGCCACGAGGAACTCTGCCGAGATGTGGTCGGCCAGGGCCAAGCTCTGTTCGGTCAGGCAAAAACAGCCCCGCGACTCTTCGAGGAGGCCCTCGCCAGCAAGGGCGCGGGCGCGAGTCTCGGCGGGGTCGTGGTGTTCCTGCCAGCCGGCGGTCTCACGGGCTTCGGAGGGCTTGACGCCGCGTTGGGTTCTCAGGCCCAACCACCAGGTCTCACCCAGGCGCGCGGCACCCTCTAGCTGTTCGCTCCAGGCCTCCGCCCCGGTGCCCTCCCCCACCCGACGGCGGTAGGTTTGAAGAGCCTTCGCGTTGCCCGCTCGGCGCCCCTGTACGCAGCTGACCGCCGAGGGTCCGATGCCGACATAACTCTTGTTGGCCCAGTAGCCCAGGTTGTGCGCGCACTCTTCGCCTGCGCGGGCAAAGTTTGAGATCTCGTAGGGCTCGAGTCCCGCAGCTCGTGCAGCTGCGCGAGTTTGGTACAGAAGCTCGAGTTCCGCATCGTCACCCATGCGCTTGATGCGGCCCTGGTCCAGCCAGCGGCTGAAGACCGTGTCCTCTTCGAAGGCCAGGTTGTAGGCCGAGAGGTGTTCCGGTTCGAGGTCCAGGACGCGTCCGAGGGCCGTTCCCCACGATGAGCCCTCCGTGCCCGGTGCAGCGAAGATCATATCGATGTTCAGTGAGCGCACACCTGCTTGGCGAGCGGCGTCATAGGCTCGCAAGGACTGGTCGGTTGTGTGCACGCGACCAAACAGTTCCAGGACTTTGGGGTCGAGGGACTGAAAGCCGATCGAGAGGCGCGTCACGCCAAGGTCGAGCAGGGCGGCGGCCTTGTCACGGTCAAGGCTCTCGGGATTGCACTCGAGGGTGGTCTCGCTCGAGGAAGCGCGAAAGCCCGTGTGTTCTTCAAGGGCATCGAGCAAGTAACGCAGCTCCGCAATGGAGAGCAACGAAGGCGTGCCTCCACCGATGAAGAGCGTGCGCGGCGAGCGCGGCGAACGCTGGGCTGATTCAGCCACGATTGCATCCAACGTGCCGCCGATGTCCTGGCCCTCGGCGGGCAAGGAGAAGAAGTCGCAGTAGTGGCACTTGGCTTGGCAGAAGGGCAAGTGCACATAGAGCGACGTGCCCGATGGCGCGCGCTCTTGCGGCAAGAACTCACTTCTTGCGAGGTGTTCGGTTTGGTTTGGGTTCGGCGTCTTGATTCTTGTCCTCTCCGCCCATGACCGAGTAGAGCTTGCGCAGAGAATCCTGTTCGATCTGGCGCACACGCTCGCGGGTCAGGCCAACAATCTTACCGATCTCCTTGAGGGTCATGGGGTCGGGGGCATTTTTCCCCAAACCGTAGCGCAGACGCAGGATCGTGGCCTCGCGCTCGTCGATGACCTTGAGCAACTCCTCGAGCTTGTTGAGCAGGTCGAGGTTGACCAGTTGTTCGTCGGGGGTGGCGCTGCCGACGTCTTCCACGGTGTCCTGATTTTGCGAGAGCACATCGAGGGAAATCTGCGGGCCCAGACCCGATGTGGCGATCGTGCGACGCAGGAGCGGCCAGTTGTTTCTCGGCACGCCGAGTTCCTCGGCAATCTCTTCCACCGTGGGTACGCGCCCCAAGCGGTAGGTCAACTCGTGGCTTGAGACGCGCCATTTGGAGATGATCTCGTTCATGTAGCTGGGCACGCGCACAGACTTGACCGTGTTGGTCAGGGCGCGGCGAATCGACTGTTTGATCCACCAGGTGCCGTAGGTCGAGAAGCGACAGCCGGCTTCGGGGTCGAACTTCTCGGCGGCCTTCAAGAGCCCCACATTGCCCTCGGCGATGAGGTCCGGCAGGGAGAGCCCCCGTTCGCTGTACATTTTGGCCACGGACACGACCAGGCGCAGGTTGGCGCGGATCAGATGTTCGCGTGCTTCCAGGTCGCCTTGATGGATCCGGCGACCGAGTTCCTTCTCCTGTTCGGGCGTGAGCAGGGGAACTTCGTTGATCTCTTGAAGATAGGTCTCGAGGCAGCGTTCGGAAGAGATAGCGGGCCTCCTTCCTGCCGGGGAGGGGCAGGAGGCTTGAATTGCGGCTGAAATCGGGGCGTGAGGGCCCCTGTCGGCCTTGGAAAAGTGAAAAACAGCCAGGAACTCATGAAGGGTGCGGAGTGGCGGACCCTCAGCGGGGCGCCTACCCACCTTCAGCGGAATACCTACGAAGTGGAGTGGCAGGCTTGGATCGGGCCTGGGTGCCACCAGTCTTGAGCCAGGTTGGGCAATTCTGGGGAGGGCACCGCGGGTTGAGGTCTGGTATCCTCTCCCCAAGGGCCCAGGGCATGCTCCTGGACCCCCTCGACCATGGGCCAGACCTCTCTCAACCGCATTATCACCGAGGAGGACTTTGCGCGTGCCTTGGCCCAGGAGTGCCGGCCTTTTTTTCAGCTCGCAAACACCCTCCGAAGGCGTGCAGACCCCGAAAGAGCCCGCAAGCACCTCGATCAGATGGTGATCGAGGCGGACATGGTGGAGGCCTTTCTCGACGACCACGGGGCACGCTACAACCGCGGTTTCCACTTCTTCCGCGAACTGGTGGCCTCGATTCGGGGCTTCAGTCAGGCCGGTTTTGCCCTGGCGCACCTCGCCTACCGTTTCGATGGCTACCGCGCCTCCCTGGCCCTCGACCCGGGGTGCGAGGAGGAGTTCCGCGCCGCTCTCGCGGAGGCCTCAGCCTTTGTGGGCTCCGCAGTGGAAACCCTGCTCGAGGCCTGTCGAGAGGAAGCGGTGCTAATTGGGGTACAATGGGACAATAACCTCTTCCCAGGGGAGGGTTTGCGTGCTGCTCAAGTGCAATTGAGCCTGCCGCGGAACCTGGGCGAGGAAGCCCTGGAGGAGGATGGCATGCAGCCCTCCGAGATCGCCAGCAAGTATCTCGAGGTCTGCAGCCTTTTCAATGGATTGGGCGTGCGCACCATCGAGGACGAAGCCGACCGCGAGGCCTACCTCAGCCGGGTCTGTCGCGAGGAGCACGCGCGGGTTTTCGAGGCCACGGTGCACAACTTGCAATCGGCCTACGACACCCACTTCAAGGACACCAAGCTCGAGCTCGACGAGCCCCGCCTGGCCCAGTTGCGGGGCCACGCTTCGGCCGCCTTCCACCTGCTTGAGGCCGTGACGATCCTGGCCCACTTCGTGGAGCGCCACGAGGCCTACCAGGCGGATAACACCATTGGGGGCCGTATGAATCAAATCGTGCAGCGTTCCGAGGTGCGCCGTATCACCCTCAATGTGTTGCTCCTGTGGAGCCAGAGGTTGATCGAGTTCGGCCGCGACAACGCCCAGGCCCTGCTCACCAGCTTCACCAATGTGAAGCAATTGGAGTTGAGCCTGCCCCCCGACCTGGTGGTGCATGCGCGACCCGCGTCTCTGATTGTGGGGATCGTCAACCACCACGGCACGCCGGTGGAACTCGAGGTGGGTGGTCAGACCGCCAATGCCGGCTCGATTCTCGAGGTGATGATCGCCGTGGGATCGCACCCCGATTGTCGCACGTACCTCTTCCGTGGGGACGAGTGCCCCCTGCGAGACATAGAGTCCCTGTTCACCGCCGGGCTGGGCGAAGGGGGGCTCGAGAGCTTGCCCGAGAACTTGGCCTATCTGGCAACATAGGGCAGATGCCACCCATGTGCGAGGTGTTTGAAGCCCCTATACGCCCATTGTGAGGCGGTTAGCGAGGGCTTCGGGCAGTCCAGCAGCCCGGATTCTATCGGCCTCGCGGGTGATATCGTACTCAACACGGCGAATAGAGACCGTGTCCAGGGCCGTATCGAAAAGGGCATAGGCCGCCCGCGGATCTTCATCCCGGGGTTGGCCCACACTACCGACATTGACCAGGGCCCGATGGGTGTCAGCGAGGTCAATCTCCGTGGCCGCTGTGTAGGCCGTACGGTGCGGGTCGTCCACAAGCCGGAGCAGGCTACGCGGGACATGGGTGTGGCCGATGAAGCACACGGAGCTGCCCATTATATCCAGGCTAGGGCCCGCATCGAGGGTGCTGTTGACATACTCGAAATGCTCGGGGTTGGCGTAGCTCCCGTGGGCCACCGAGCAGTCTTCGAGGTCCAGAAGGTAGGGCAGGCCCTTCAGCCATTGCTTATGATCCTGGCTGAGGACCGCCGCAGTCCATCGAATAGCCTCCTTGGCGTGGCGGTTGAAGTAATAGAGTTCCAGCTCAGCCACCGTCGCTGCGTCATGATTGCCCTTGACCACCAGCACCCCTCGATCACGCAAGGTGGCGATACACTCGGCTGGTGCAGCTCCGTAGCCCACCACATCTCCTACGCTGAGGACGACTCCCACCCCTTCGGCCGAAAAGCACCCCAGAACCGCCTCCAGGGCCGATAGATTGCCATGAATGTCGCCCAGGATGCCGTAGATCACGATCCACCCCCGTCCGCATCCAGGGCCGGGCTGGGTCGAGTGGGCAGGGCGAGAAGTAGCAGCAGGCCCAAGGCAAGCAGCGGCAGGGCTGCATCAGCCCAGCCCTCGAGGGCGGGCCTCAGATCTCGCTGGGTTCTCAGGAGGTTGACCAAACCTCCAAAAAACCCGCCCTGGGAGGGTGTCAGAGCGGGTATGAGCCACACGGCTAGCACCAGCGCCAGGGGGCGCGTTTCCCGGGGCAAGGGCAGCATCAGGGCAGCGAGGCCCAGGAGCAGCAGATGGCCCCACGAAAACAAGGCGGCGGGAAGGATTTCTAGCCAGTGAAGGTCAAGGGACCCACCGAAGATCAGGGGCCCGAGGATTCCCAAGCCCAAGCCCAGGCCGGCGGCCGCGCCCAGGGCGGCAAGGCGCGCCAAGGCGGCCCTGCGCCAGTGGGCTCGGTGGAAGAGCCAGCGGCAGCGGCTCAGGGGGCCCATGGCCAACAGCACACCAAGGAGGCTCCCGATCCAGCCAGCCTCCAAGGCCAGGCGCGATCCATGGTCTCCCCCTATCGTGAGGGCCACAGGGCTGAAGACCACGACCAGGGGCCAAAGGGCCAGGCTCACAGCCCCCCCCAACCAAGCCGCGGGAGTTCGGGCAAGGCGAAGGAGCATCCAACGGGCGGATTGGAGGGCGTGCATGGGTTAGCTCTACGACCTAGAAGCCCTCTAATCCAGGGTTTCATGGCCGCCGCGAGGATTTTCCTGGAGGAAAGGGCAGGGCTCCAGGGCCGTGCTGCGCAGGGCCCCCTCCGCGCCAACAGGGAAAGGGAAAGGGGCTGCGCCTCTGCGGGCCTCGGAGATGGGCAGAAAATCACCACCTCTTTTGTTCTCTCCGGTCCTGTGCCTTGACCCTTCCCTTTCAGACCTTAGCCTGGGCCCTAGCGCTTTTCAGCGATAGGCTGGCAACCAGCCTTTTTCCCCAGGCAACCTCCCGGGATTTCTCCCACCAACCTAGACCACTCCATGGAACGACGATTAGGCAGAGGCCTCGGATCCCTGCTCGGATCCTCCGCTGGCACCGATAACACCCCCGCGGCTCCGAACATGATCGCCCTGAGCGAGATCAGGCCCAACGCCGAGCAGCCCAGGCTTGTCTTTGATCCAGCGGGCTTGGAAGAACTACGAGACTCCATCGAAAAGCACGGTGTTTTGCAGCCCATCATCGTGCGGGCGGTGAAGGATGGCTACGAACTCATTGCAGGCGAGCGTCGCTGGCGCTGCGCACGCCTGGCAGGCCTCGACAAGATCCCCGCCATTGTGCGCGAGGTGCCCGAAGACCAGCGCCTGGAACTCGCCCTGGTCGAGAACCTCCAGCGCCGAGACTTGGGGGCCCTCGAGAAGGCCCGGGGCTACCACCGACTCATGAAGGCCCACGGACTGACTCAAGAGAAGGTCGCCGAGGGCGTGGGCCTCAAGCGCTCTACCATCGCCAACCACCTGCGCCTGCTTGACCTTCCCCGGGAGGTCCAAGAGGCTCTGAGCACAGACCTGATCACCATGGGCCATGCTCGGGCCATGCTTGGGAGTCGCTCCGAGGTCGACCAAAAAGCACTCTTGGGGCGAATCGTCCGAGAAGGCCTCTCGGTGCGACAAATCGAAGGCCTCGTTCGGGGCAAGGACCCTTCGGCGGTCACGGCCACGACCCAGGCCCCCGCCAGGGCTTCTTCAGGTGAGCCAGAGGTCGAACTCCAGCCCGCAGAACCCTGGCTCCAGGACCTCCAGCGCCGGATGCAGATTCACCTGGGCGCCAAGGTTTCCATGGCCAACCGCGAGGGCTTCAAGGGCCGGATTGTGATTGAGTACCACGGCCGTGAGGACCTCGATCGCCTTCTCGAGCTGCTCGCTCCTCGGGAGACGGTGTAAGGGTCCCGGACAGAAGAGCGAGGGCCTTTGTTCCATGTGGAACAAAGGCCCTCGCTCTGTCTTGAGGCTCTCCTGCTCAGGCGTCAGGCAACACCTCGGTGCCAAGGATCGCAATAGGGTTGAGGGGCCGACCGGTGGGGCCCTCGGTGGCCGCGTTGGAGATTTCAGAGACCACATCCAGGCCCTCGATGACCTTGCCGAAGACCATATAGCGGTGGTCGAAAAAGTGCACTGGGGCCACGGTTAGATAGAAGAGGCTGCCGTTGGGGTTTTCTTCACCCTGCTTGACCGCCATGCCCAGGTAGCCTGTGAAGTTGGATAGCCCGGTCTCGGTTTTCTCCAGGGTGTAGTCCGCCCCTCCCAAGCCCCAATCTTCGCCACCGTCTTCCCTGGTGGAGGGGTCGCCGGCCTCAATCAGCATCCCCGCCCTAACGCGGTGGACTTTAGTGTTGTCGTAAAACCCTTCTCCGCAAAGCTTTAGGAAGTTCTCGGTGAGCTTCGGGGCTCGCTCGGCGTAGAGGGCCACGAGCACTTCCCCGCTGTCGGTTTGGATTCGAACCCTGGGGCCACCCGGGGCTGGAGCCGGGTTGTCGTAAAGGGCCGGGTGCTCAGGGCGCCAGACCGCCTCGGCTTCGTAGGCCTTGGTCATTTGGTCGATCAGGGTGATGGGCGTGGTGCTGTCGCCAAACTTGTAGCGCCGAGTCACCAAGGGGTGGGTCGGGAAGCCTTGTCGCAACCGGCTCAGGGCGACCACGGCCTCGGCGTCCCGGCCCTCCTCGTGGAGGCCTTGGGCTTCGAGAAAGAGCCCCCAGGGTGCCGCCGCGGTGCCCTCCAATTCCGTCGCCAGGCCCGTCAGTCCCTCCACGCTTCCCACGAGGCGCCCGGACTGGGGGTCCTGCTCGAGTTCCGCCATCAAGAGCCCCCAGCTGCGATCCATGGCGCCAGCTTCGGCCTGGCCCCGGTACTGGTTGTAGAGGATGCCCGCTGCCAGGGCGAGAGCCAGCACGGCGGCTTTGGGCCAATGGCGTTCGACAAACGCTGCAAAAGGCGATTGCTCTTCGTGGGCGGCGACTGTGACTTCGGTAGGTGCCTTGTGTTCGGCCATGGGGCGCTAAGTTCCTCGTAAAGGGGCGATAAAAGACCCGCCGACCAGGTGTTCGGCGTCCAGGCCCCTCCGAGATGGGGGGCGCTGAGGCGGAGAGAGTTGTTTATCGGGAGCGTTGGTGTTCGAACTCGCGTCGAGCTCTCGTGAAACAAGCCGGGAGTTCCAGATTTGTCCGTGGGCGCAGGCGCCGAGAGCGGTGCCTCCACGGGCCGCGCATTATAGGCGCGGGGACGGGCAAGCAACAAGAGTCAGAGTGGCGCCCAAGGCGCGGGGCTCCTCGACGAGCGTCGCCTGGCGCTCCTGGGAAGTCTGTCCGAGTTCCAACGCACGACACGGGTCACGCGCTATCAGGCCGAGCTCGCGCCGGGAGGAGAATCCGTGCTGGCTGTGGCGCGCGACCTGGCAACAGGGGGCGGCGCGAAACTCCTCGACGGCGTGGATGAGATTCGCCAGGCCTTCCTCTATCACGAGCGGGAGTTCCGCTCCCGCACAAGGCACGCCTCCGAGGCTCGTATCACGCGACGCCAAACAGGCGCTGAAGGCTGCATCCGGAATCAAACACGACGAATGAGTTGGAGGAGTTCCGGAGTGCCGGGTGAGGGCCGTGCAAGCCGCTCGGGCGCCAACTTCCGGGGGGGCGTGATGCATCACTCGGGGGGCCGCCGGTGCTCCGCCGACCGCTCGAGGGAGGACCAGCCCAAGGGAACTGAGTTTCCTGCTCCACGGCCGACCCGAGCCTCGCGAGCCCCAAGCGCGCCGCTTCGCGAGGGCCATGGACCCGGCCGTCTGTCGGGCGGTGGAGTGGCGCGTCTGGCTGTGCTCGGGGCCCCCAGCGGAGCCATGGTTTCACCAGATTGGCATTTGGCTTATTCTGTGGGGCCACCTGCGGGCCGGGTGGATGGGCCGGCCTCCCCCGAACTTGACCTTAGAAACCGCTAATGATCTCTATTCTGTTGCTCTGCCTGGCGCCCCTCGGGGGCGCTGCTCAACTCAGTCCAGTCGCTGCACACGATTTCTCCGCGGTTGAAATCCGTGGCGGACAAGAGGATCCAGCCAAGCAGTATTCCGCCAAGCGCAAGGAGGCGGGCAAGGATCCCGAGAAGCTGTGGGAGCTGTACCTGTGGTGCGAGGCCTATGGGCTGGACAAGCAGGGGCGTTCGTGCCTGCGGGCAGTGGTCAAGGCCAACCCAGACCACAAGGAGGCGCACGAGAAACTCGGACACCTCGAATACGAGGGGCGCTGGTTCCCGAGTCAGAAGAAGCTGGATAAGTTCAAGGCCAAAGAAGAGCTGCGCATCGCCGAGGACGAAGGGCTCGTCAGGTGGAAGGACGGCTGGGTCAAGCTGGAGGACCTGCCTTTCCTGGAGAGAGGCATGGCGCTCGACGAGAATGGCGAGTGGGTGTCAAAGGAGGACTTGGAGAAACAGGCGGCGGGCTGGGTCAAGCAGGATCTTGTCTGGGTCTCCCCCGATGAGATCGAAAACATGGAGAAGGGCCTGTGGAAGTGCGGCGACAAGTGGCTCGACTTGGACAAGGCCAACGAATGGCATTCCAAACTGGAACGCATGTGGAAGATCCCCGGCGACTATTTTCTGCTTTACACCACCTGCGACCGCGATGTGGCCATGCAGGCCATGGACCACATGGACCGCGGCCACAGGGACATGGCGCGCATCATCGGCGGCATGACGGGCGATCTTCTGCATGTGGCCATGCTGCGGAACATCAAACAGTACGGCGTGTTCGCTGCGGGCTCAGAGCGGAACCAGCCGACGGAGATGCTGGGCCTCTCCTCGATTCACCACGCGTACTACGGAGAACTCTGGTTCGATGCCGACAACAAGGAGTACCACGCTGGCGGTGTGGGGTATTGGGATGCATCGACCGAGAACGGCAGCCGATTTGGGCCTCACGCGGCCCGACACGCGGCGACCCTCTCCATGATAGAAGCGGTTGACCCCAGCCCGGAATCCCTGAAGAAGCTGCGCAAGAAAGGCAACTCCTACACCGAGCGCTTCATCGGCGAATTCTACAAGGAGAAGAACCTGCCCCAGTGGTTTCGCTATGGAGCAGCCTCCTATGTGGAGCGCTACTTCGTGGACCAATTCGTCGGCGCCGGCGGCAATGCCAACTGGCCCAAGGACTGGTCGGTCAGCAACATAGCCGGTCGCGGTGGGCTGCGGCCGCTGAAGGACATCTTCAGCATCGAGCTCGCACCCAACGACCCCAGCGATGCAGGCAAACTATTGAATGAAAGGGGGCTGCTCGTGGCCTTTGCCCTCGACGGTAAATGCGCGCCGGTGGCGAACGCCCTGGGGGCGGTCAAGGCCGCCATTCGATCCGGCAAGGGGCACAAGAAAGCCATTGGGGAACTCGAACTTGCCTTGCTTAAACACGGCAAAGAACTGCGAGCCTTTGCCGGTCTCTAGAAACCAGTAAGACAGGAACCACAGACATGCTTTTCACAGCCCTCATATCTAGCGCCCTCATGGCGGCGGGTGGCGGCCACGCGGAGTGGCACCCCGCTGATGCCAACATCTTTGTCGAGATTGCCGCGCCCCAGTCGATCTGTGCGGCGTACGAAGAGTCGGCACTCTTTACTCTGGCGAACGATCTGGAAATCCTATCGCTGTTTGCCACGCTGAACGGCGCGGACCCCGAGACCCTTGACGCGACGGATCTCTTGGAAAAGCCCCTCGAGGGCATGCTGGACTCGTTGAAAGCGCTTGCGCCCGAGTTGTTTCAGGCCTTGTTTCTAGCCCACGAGGCTGTGGGCTGTTCGTTCTCGGTATCGGGGTTGGAACTGCGCGGTCTCGCGCCGCTCTTGCTCGCCGCGGAATACGCGCTGACGCCGGAAATCATCGAGCACTTCGGAACTCTCTGCCTTCGACTCGTCTGCGAGCGACCCGGCGCTACCGCAGAGGAACAGGCGCAGTTCGTGACCTCGCTCGGAGACCTCCTGGGTTTTGAGGGCACAAACCACGCGGTGGCGAGGGGACAGGGAGAAGACGCGGGCGAGACACTCAAAATGACCGTTTGGTCGAACCCGGCCTGGTTGGGCGCGGAAGTCTTCTCGGTCTTCATCGAAGGCAAACATATCGTGGGCCTGGGACGCGGGGCCTCGGGAAAATTTATGACCGAGGACATCCGGCTCGCCTCCAACCCGGGGTTTGAAGGCGGCCGCAAGCAGTTTCGCCAAGAGGAGGGACTTGCGGTTTACGAGTTGTATGCCAACGCCGATGGTCTTGGTGAACTTGGTGCCCTGTTCGGCGGCGACGGAGCCGAGTCGAGCGGAGCCCTGGCTCTGGATTGGCGCATGCTTACAGGCGCGGGCCACTTCGAGTGGCACACGCGGACCCACATGGTAGAGGGCCGCTTCATCATGGAATCCTTCAACACTCGCGGCGATGGCCCGAAGAAGTTCTGCGATGTGTTGGGCCAGACCCCCGTGACGAAGGCCGACTTCCAAATGGTCCCCGCTGGCGCGACTGCGGTTTGGGCCACCACCATCGACAAGGAGGTCCTGGGCGAGGTGATTGCGATTGCCATCGCCGACGCCACCGGCGGCAACCCGGAGGTTTTTCTCCAGGGCCTGGAAGGCGAGAGCGGTTTGAACATTCAGCGCGATCTGGTCGATGCGATAGGGGAGACCCTGGTGTTCTATGCCATGCCCTTCACAGGACCCAGCATGCCCAAGATGTACTTCGCCCTCGAACTCGTCGACGCAGAGGCCTTTGCCAGGGGCCTAGAACAGATGGGGGCCATCGCCACAGCCCTTTCCGGGAACTCCCTGCGGTTTTCATCGCGCCCCTACCGCAAGCACCCAGTCATGTCCTTCGCAAGCGCCGAGGGGTTTGCCATCGATGTTCCCAGTGAGATGATGCCCCTCTTGTCCGGGTTGCTCAACCCCAGCCTTGCGATCGGCATCCTCGAAGATCGTGCGATCCTTTCGCTCTCGGGCATGCACACCAAGCGCGAGATGAAGCGTCTTTTGAAGGACGGCGGAGAAGCACACGCCCTGGCCATGCCGGAGTCGCGCTTGCCCGCGGGCGCAGTCTTCTACCGCGAGACGGACTGGGGCGCCCAGCTCGACTCCCTGTATGTCGGCCTCAAGGCGTTCTTTCCCCTCCTGCAACAAGGTTTTGGGGACTTCCTGACCATAGGCCCCGAAGACCTGCCAGGCGACGACCTGTTCAGTCGCCATATTTCCACAACCGTGAGCTGGAGCGCCAAGAGACCTCATGGGACTTACTCGTACTCCGAATCCAGCTTTGGACCGGAGTTGCTCTGCGCCCTGGGCGCAGGCATTGGAGCAGCCTTGTTCACCGAAGAGTCGGAGGGGCCGGCCGAACTTGCTCCAGCCGAGGCCGGGGCCTCCGCCAAAGACGAGCCGGGCGAATCGCCGACTCAACAAACCCGCGAAGCTCTGCGGGACATCAAGGTGGGGATCATGGTTTTCCGTGGCGACACGGGCCGATTTCCAACGGCTCTGGGCGACCTGACCGGCGCCACGGCGGGCTATCCCAGCGGCTATCTCGCCACCAGAGCGGTGCCGCTCGACGGCTGGGGAAGAACCCTCTTGTACGAACTCGAGGACGAAGACGCGGCGTTCCGCATCTGGTCCAGCGGCCCGAACGGCCAGGACGAAGGCGGAGTGGGCGATGATGTCAACTTGGCCCAGCGCCGTTAAGGAGAACGGGGCGACTCTGCATGGGTAGGAGATTTCGCCACGCGCGGCGCCGAGCGGGCCTCGTGGCCACGCACTTGATGGGGCCCCTCGTCGTGCGCCTGCTCTCCAAGACCTGGACGACCAAAGTGCTCGGTGCCGAGCACCTTGGGGCGGCCCGTGGCGAAGGAGGCGGGCACTTCATGTCTGTCTGGCATGGTCGCATGGTGCTCGGTATGACGCACCACGAAGGCTCTGGCTACGAGGTCCTGGTCTCTCCGAGCGCAGACGGTGACATCTCAGAGAACATTCTCAAGAGGTTTGGGTACGGCGTGATTCGAGGGTCTTCTTCGCGCTCCGGCGCACGCGCCCTGCGCGCCATGATGGCCAGCCTGGAGGGCGGCACGGTGTTGGTTATCACACCCGACGGACCTCGCGGGCCGCGACACTCAACAAACCCTGGCCTGGCCTGGATGGCACGCGCCACGGGCTACGCCATCGTGCCCTGCGGTTTCGTTTGCGACCGAGCCTGGCGCGCTGCGAGTTGGGATAGGTTTTGTGTACCCAAGATCGGGGCACGGTTGAGGGTTGTCTACGGCGAGCCTGTGTATGTACCCCGTGAAGCGCAACCCGAGGACCTCAAGGCGGCGACCGAACTGATCCGTGATCGCATGCTGGCAGCCGAGCAGGCGGGCTTTGACGACATGGGGACGGAGAACGACTGGTGATCCGCGTCGGCGCGGCGGGCTGGGTCTATCGCGACTGGGATGGAATCGTCTACCCCGCGCGCAAGCGAAAAGGTTTTGAGGCGCTCGAATACCTGCAACGCTTCACCGACTGTGTGGAGATAAATTCGAGCTTCTACGCCACACCACGGGCAGAAAACGCGGTGCGCTGGGCACAGCAAACTCGCCGCCCAGACGCAGTGCCCGCGTTCCACTTCAGCGCGAAACTCCAGCAAGCCTTCACCCACGGGCCAGTCCTGGCGGGGCAAGAACTCGAAGCAGCCAGCGCAGCTTTTTCCAAAGGCCTGGAGCCCCTACGCAGCTCGGGCCGTTTGGCAGCACTCCTCGCTCAGTTCCCTGTGACCTTTCACCACACTCTTGCCGGCGAGGAACGCCTTGTGGGCATAAAGAGGAGCTTCCCAGGCTGGCCCATGGCCGTGGAGTTGCGCCACAAGAGCTGGTTCACAGAAGCCGCCTTGAGGTTCCTCGAATCAGCCGAGCTCTCGCTCCTACACATCGACTTGCCCGCGGCTCGGGATCACCCACCGGCGCGCTTTCGTTCCACAGGACCCATTGGCTATCTGCGCTTACATGGTCGTAATGCCCAGCAGTGGTTCAAGAAGGGAGCCGGGCGCGACCAGCGCTACGATTACCTCTACGGGCCCCGGGAAATCGAAGAATTGCATGCGACCGCGCTCGAACTGGCAGAAGAACACGATGAGGTTTACATCGTCTCCAACAATCACTTCGAGGGACAAGCCGTAGCCAACGCCATCGAGTTGCGAGCGCGTCTAGTGGGCGAGCGCGTTCCCGCGCCAGCAGAGCTCATGGCGCGCTACCCGCGCCTTGGGGAGTGCGCAGAGAGCGTGGGCCAACAGGAACTCTTCTAGAACCCGTAACTCAAGCCCAGAAACAACGCCAGGCCCTCGGGGCGATTGAAGGCGTTGAATTCATAGAAGCCGCGCATGACGAGGTCGCCGTTCCATTGCGGCATGGAGTAGCGTGCTTCTCCGCCCACACCGGCGGTGCCGTAGAAGCCATCATTGCCATTGGCATCCAGTCCACTGTCGCGGGAGGTCTGCCAGACTCCGTAGCCCGCGAGCCCCACATTCCAACGCTCGCTCGTGCGCTTGCCTACGCTCCAATCGAGAACGATATCTCCCCCGGGGTCGAGGTCCAAGCCGTCGACATTTCCGTGAAACTCGAAGCGCGTCATGGCCGACATGTGCCATTCGCTCCAGCGCTTGGGGTAGTAGGTCATGCCGAGGGAAAACTCGTGGGTGTCGAATCCCTTGCCGGTGTTGTCGTCGGCGCTGGCGGAGTACGAACCCGTATCCATCCAGTAGGCGTAGCCAAAATTGACCCGATGCCGCTCGCCCTCCCAGTACAAGGAGAGGGGTTGCAGATAGATGTCACCGAGCCCCAGGCTGCCCGTGCCGAGTTCGGTGGTGTGCGGATTCATCTCGGTGGTGGCGAGCGGCAAGCCGGCGCGCATCACAAAGCGCGCCCCCAGGATGTTCCAAGGCGTCGACCACGAGAGGGTGCTATGGTTGGAAAGCGCGCTCAAACTGTTCACGCCCACATCATCGCCGTTGCGGTTGGCCTGGACATCGGCGCTGTAGAGCAAGGTCATGTTCTCCAGGTGCAGGCCGGGGGCGGGGGCGCTGCCGAGTTCGAGCCCCAAAAAGCCCGGGATCGAGTGTCCGGTGCGCAACTGGGCCGAGGCGCTGCCCGCGTTGAGGCAGAGCACAACAAGTCCCGAGATCAGCGAAGCGAGGGAGCGAGGGGTGAGCAAAAACATGGCGCCGGAGTCCGAGGTGTGGAGGGTGAGGGGAAGCGCTGGCCAGGATAGCCCCCGAGCGGGGCTATTCGAGACTCGGGTTTTGGGCTCGGGCGAGAATCCCGAGGCCTTGCGGTCTCGTCCGTGGCGGGGCTGCGTAAGCTGAATCCTTGCGAAACCCCGTGCCTCTGCCCGCGAGGCCCGTTCTAGAGGGGCCCAGGCCAGGGTGGACTCTTCCTCGCCGTCCCCTATCCTGATCGGCCCTCGATCTTGCGCTTTCGTGCGAACCCGAGGGCTTTCGTGTTACCCGTGGCTGAATCCCTCCTCTTTCCGGCGCTCTACGCAGGCTGCCTGTCCCTGCTGGCGGTCTATGGCGCCCACCGTCTGTGGATGCTGCGCCGTTTTAACTCCATCGAGACCCCTGCGGCGGCCACCCCCCCAGAGGCGCTCCCACGGATCACTGTACAGCTTCCCGTCTACAACGAGCGCGCAGTGGCAGCCCGGGTGATTGCGGCCGCTGGCGCCCTTGATTACCCCAGCGACCGGATTCAGATCCAGGTCCTCGATGACTCAGGAGACGACACCTGCAAAATAGTGGACCAGGCCGTGGCAGCCCTCTGCCGGCAGGGGTTGGATGCTGTGGTCGTGCGTCGCACGGAGCGCACGGGTTTCAAGGCCGGCGCCCTCGACGCCGGAATGCTGACGGCTACCGGCGAGTTGGTTTGCATTTTCGACGCGGATTTCATGCCGCGCCCCGAGTTCTTGCGCCAGCTCGTACCACACATTCAAGACCCCAAAGTGGGCTGCGTGCAGGCCCGTTGGAGCCACGAAAACCGCGACGAGTCCGCTCTGACCCGCGCCCAGGCGACGCTCCTCGACGGACACTTTGTGATCGAACACAAGGTGCGGCACGACGCGGGACTGTTCTTCAACTTCAACGGTACTGCGGGCATCTGGCGCCGCGCAGCGATTCGGGACGCTGGAGGCTGGCAAACCGACACGCTTACCGAAGACCTCGACCTCTCCTACCGCGCCCAACTGGCGGGTTGGCGATTCGTCTACGCGCCGGAGGTGGTCTCGCCCGCGGAATTGCCCCAGAGCCTGGCTGCATTCAAAACCCAGCAACACCGTTGGGCGAAGGGCAGTGCGCAGGTTTTGAAGAAGCTCGCCAAGAGGATCTACAACTCATCAACACCCCTGCCGGTTCGGCTGGAAGCCTTCATCCACCTCAGCAGCAATGTGGGTTACCCCCTGGTTCTTGCTTTGTCCTTGCTCTTGCCTGTAGTGCACCTCCACGGACCGCTGGTGGGGGATGCGGCACACCTCGCGATCTTTGTCTTGTGCACCCTATCGGTGATGCTCTTCTACGAGCGCGGTCAACGGGCCCTGGGCCGCGGCGTGCTTCGGCGCCTGGGCGACACCCTGTTGGCCATGTCACTCGGCATCGGCCTGTGCGTCAGCCAAAGCGGCGCGGTGTTCGCCGGCCTCTTCGGCACGCGCGGGGTCTTCGAGCGCACCCCCAAGCGCGGTGGCTACCGAGCCCTCGCCAGAGGCCTGCCCGGGATCGAGCTGACGCTTGCCCTGTGGCTCGGTTGGGCCGCCGTCTGTGCGGCGCGAGCCGGCTTGTGGGGTAGCCTGCCCTTCCTGGCTCTGTTCACGGCGAGCTTCCTGTGGGTGGGAGGCCTTTCCCTTTGGGAGGCCCTGGCGGTTCAAGTGGGCAGTTCGCGGCGGTTTGCGAAAGCCCAATCAAGCAGACGGTCACCCGGAGAGGGGTCACGGGTATAACGGGTACAAGAAGAAATTAGGGGCGGCAGCGCCCCTGCCTGCCCGGCTCTGATCCCCCCTCACCATGCCTCTCTCCCTGCGAATCCTCTGCGGCGGCCTGCTCGTCTCCGCTGGTCTTCTCCCGACCCTCCCCGTCCCCGCTTTCGCGGCCGGTGCCGATGCTGACGATGAAGCGGTAGAGCGCATTGTCGCGGAGATCAAGGGCCAGGGCAAAATACTCAACCCGCAGCTCTACAAGCGCCTGACAGCCATCGGCAATAGATCTTCCTTTGATGCGATCGTGAAGATTTGCCCTTCGGTGCCCAACGACATGGCGCGCCGTCAGGCCTACCTCTCCCTGACGGCCTATCGCGGCTTGGCTGATCTTGAACCCCGCGCGGTCAAGTGGCTTGCGGCGGAAAGTGACGGCAGCCGCGAGCTCAACCGGCGCGCCGCCGCCAAGGCTCTGGCGCGCTTTGGTTCGAGCGCCGCGGCGGAGTTGCGCCATCTCGTTTCGCGCAGCAAGGATGAGCGCGTGCGGGCCTTCGCCGTGGGCGGCACTCTCGAAGCTTTGGTGCGGGAGGGTTCAAGAAACGCTCTCGAGCGCTTGCTAAGAAATGCGCTTATCGGGCCTTCGGGCGGGCGCACACAGCTCCTTTCGGCGTTTCAAGAGCTGGCTGAGAAGGGGCTCGACGAGGGCTTTGCGGCAGGGCTCAAACACAAGGAGGTCGCAGCGGAAATCAAGATCCTGGCCATACAAGCCCTTCGAGGCCGCGAAGGCGTGGAGGTCACCAAGGCTTTCCTGGACGCTCTCAAGGACAAAACCCCGGAGGTTCAGGTGGCGGCCATGTTGGCCCTGGACGCGGCGGGTGCGGACAGCCACGGGCGCCAGCTCTCCAAGCTATTGAAGTCCAAACACGAGGGCGTTCGGCGCCAGGCGATCATCTCCCTCGGCCGGCTCAAGCGGACAGAGGAGGGCTGGTTGGAGGATCTCTTCGAGCTCGCCCGCGACCGCAATCCAGCCACCCGACAGGGCGCTGCCGTGGCCCTGGCTGAAGCGCGCACGCCCGAAGCCCTCGAGGCCTTGTACCTGCTGCTGGCCGATAGCGACCACCTCGTGCGCCGCGAAGCCTTACAACAGGTGGCCAACCTGCGGCGCAAGGAGACCCTGCCAGCCTTGATCATGCGCCTCAACGGCGAGGGTGGCCGCCTCAAGCGAGATATCTTGGCCGCTCTGCGTTTGATTACGGGCCTTGACCACGGCATGGCCTTCGAGCGCTGGAACCGTTGGTGGAAGACCGAGGGCGCCGACTTTGAATTGCCCACCTACGAAGACGCCCTGCGCGCCGAGCGCCGCCGCGAAAAAAACGCCAGCGAGGGACGCACGGTGAGCAGCTTCTTCGGGCTCAAGATCGTTAGTGACCGCATCTGCTTTGTGCTCGATGTCTCCGGCTCCATGAGCGAGGCCAGCGGCAAGGGAACGCGCATGGACAGCGCCAAGCGGCAACTCGTTGAGGTCCTGCGCGTCTTTCCAACAGGCGATCTCTTCAATGTGATCTTCTTCTCGAACGACGCTTTCCCGTGGGAGGACGAACTCGTGACGATGAACAAGAAGAACCGCAAGGCAGCCCTGTCCTATGTCGAACGCCAGCGCGCCGATGGTGCCACCGCGATCTACAACGCCCTCGAATTGGCCTTCGAGGACCGCGCCATCGATACGATCTACCTACTTACCGACGGCACTCCATCAGGCGGCAAGGTCGACAACCCCGAGGAAATCCGCGCCCAGGTCAAGAGCTGGAACGAGCACCGCCTCGTGCGCATCCACTGCATCGCCATCGGGGCGACCAGCCCCTTGCTGCAAAATCTCGCCAAGGACTCTGGCGGCGACTACAAACTGGTCCAGTAGCGAGAGGGTTCAGGCGCGCTCCCGAGCCTTTGGCGCCCGGCGCCAGGCCAGGGCACTCTCAAGGGCTATGAAGGTTGCCAGGACGGCAACGGCTGCGCCGACCGAAGTGACCAGCCACTTCTCTGCCCGAAAATCACGGGCGATCTGTACCGCCATGGCTGTGAAAGTGATGGCCATGACGATCACAGCTGGCACGCCAAAAGCCCACGACCGGCGACCCATGGAGCGCAGGTAGAGAGCGCAGATCGCCAGGGTAAAGCCCGCCAACACCTGGTTGGTGGCGCCAAAGACCGGCCAGAGACTCTTGGCTCCTTGTTCGTAGTCGGCGTAGATCAAGAGCAGCACGGAACCTGCCGCCAAGGCGCCTGCCAGCCATCGATTGGAGAGGGCCCGCACGCGGTAGACGGCGCCCAGTTCCGCCAGGACCAGGCGCTGAATGCGCAGAGCGGTAT
Source organism: Planctomycetota bacterium (assembly GCA_012959785.1). Taxonomy (GTDB): domain Bacteria; phylum Planctomycetota; class UBA1135; order UBA1135; genus DUCM01. The sequence goes on from DUCM01000018.1 coordinate 27,408, forward strand.
CGAGGCTCGTGGCTGCGAAGGAGATCACCAGGACGGCGATCACCGTCTGGCCGACGGCCATTGGAATGCCCAGGGATTGCAGAAAACCCGCCGCTCCATGGACGAAGGCCATCAAGGCCTGGCCCACCTGGGGTAGGGGCAAGCGGCCCTCTACCGCGTTTGAATGGATCGTCGCGCTCAGAAAGTCAAAGGCGTGGGTGTGGTCGGCGCCGCCCCAAAGTCCGCAAGCCACGGCCATGGTGGCCAGAATGGCCAGGGAGGCTTCGACCAACATGGCGCCGTAGCCGATGGGCCGCGCGTCGGTCATACAGGCCAGTTGCTTGCTCGTGGTGCCCGAGCTCACCAACCCGTGAAAACCCGAGATCGCTCCGCAGGCGATGGTCACGAAGAGCAAAGGGAAGACCGCTGGCAAGTTGGAGATTTCGCCCACAAGAGGCGCGTGGAATTCCGGCGCGGCCAGGAAGAAGCCGAGATAGAGCGCCACGAGCCCCACCACCAACTGATGGCTGTTGATCAGATCCCGCGGCTGCAAGAGGACCCATACGGGCAGACTGCTGGCGATGAAGGCGTAGATCATCAATCCCACCAACCAGAAGTCCAAGGAGAGCAGCAGCGAGCCTTCTTGCGGCACGGGAATCGATCCAGAGGCCGACCCAAAGATCACGAGGTAGAGGCCCATGAGGACGGCCAGGGAAGGCCAGAGCAGGGCGCGTTTCCACTTGTAACCCCAGACCCCAAGACACACAGCCACCAGAATCTCGAGGTTCACCGGCAGAATGCTCGCAGGGAACTTGGTGAACAGTCCCGCGATGGCAAAGGCGAACACCGCGCCCACGAGCCAGATCAAGAAAAAGATCACGAGCAGAAACAGGACCCGCGCCCGCGGGCTGATGTAGCGCTCGGCCAGATTGCCGACAGTCTGCCCGCCGTGGCGCACGGACAGGACAAGAGCGCCGAAGTCGTGGGCGGCACCCATGAAGATGACTCCCACAACAATCCAGATAAGCGCCGGCAGCCAGCCCCAGACGATGGCCATGGCGGGCCCCAGGATTGGCGCCGCACCGGCGATGGAGGAAAAATGGTGCCCCCACAATACGCCGCGCGGCGTGGGCACATGGTCCACGCCATCTTGGAATTCGAGCGCGGGAACCGGTTCGTCGCTTCGAAGCCGAAAGAGCACCGCGGCCAGGTAGCGCGAGTAAAACACATAGCCCGCAGCGAGCGCGGCGAGGGCCAGGCAGGCGACGAGGATGGGCAACATCACGGCCAGGGACTTTTTAGAAAATCAGCGCCCGGTGGTCCCGGACAGACAGTCGACGAGATCGATCTTGGTCAATATGCCGTGCACGGTTTTCTGGTCGTCAACGATCACACCCACCTCGCCCTTGGAGAAGGACTGCAAGAGGCAGCTCGCATCATCGTCGAGGCCCAGGGTGCTGACCTTGCGGAACATGACTTCGGCCACCGAGGAGTCCAGGGAGGCGGCGCTCTCGACGATGCGCGCCAGGAGATCGGACTCGGTGACGATGCCCACCAGACGGCCGTCATCGACCACGGGCAACTGGCTGACGCCGAACTCCTTCATGCGCATGACGGCTGCTTTAACCTTGTCGGGGCTGGTGGTTGTGATCAACTTCCGTTGGGGCAGGCGCATCAAGAGGTCGCTGATCGATCCCGCTGCCCAACTCGACTCGCTGAAGCCATTTTCCTTCATCCAGCTCTCGTCCACGAATTTGGTCATGTAATTTCGCACCGAATCCGGCAAGAGGGTGACGATGCGTTTCTTTGGTCCGACTCTTTTCGCGATTTGGATCGCGGCCCACATGGCCGAGCCTGAACTGCCACCGCACAGGAGACCTTCCTGGCGAATCAGCCGCCGCGCCATGAGAAAGGAGTCTCGATCCCGAGTCTTGACCCATTCGTCGATGAGGTCGCGGTCGAGCACATCGGGGATGAAGTCGTAGCCGATGCCCTCAATCTTGTAGGAGCCGATGTCGCCGGGCCCGCTGAGGATCGAACCCACGGGATCGACGCCAATGACTTTGACGCTGGGCTTGGCTTCCTTGATGGCACGCGCCACACCGGTGATGGTGCCGCCGGTGCCGGCGGTCAGAACCACATAGTCGAGTTCGCCGTCGGTTTGTTCGAGAATCTCGGCGCCGGTGCCCTTGTAGTGCGCGTTTGGGTTGTCGGGATTGGCGTATTGATCGAGGATGTGCGAGTGCTCGATGATCTTCTGCAATTGGTTGGCCACCGAGATGTGACTGTCGGGCGCGTCAAAGGCGGCCTCGGTGGGTGTGCGAATGATCTCCGCGCCCAGAGCCTCGAGGATCACCTGCTTCTCGTGGCTCATCTTTTCCGGCATGGTGATGATCATGCGGTAACCGTAAACGGCCGCGGCCATGGCCATGCCAATCCCGGTGTTGCCGCTGGTGGGCTCGATCAGGGTGTCGCCGGGCTTGATGCGACCCGCGGTCTGGGCTTCTTCCAACATGCGCTTGCCGATGCGGTCCTTGACCGAGCCACCTGGGCTGAGAAACTCGCACTTGGCCAGAATCTCACAGCCCGTGGAGCGGCCGATGCGACGCATACGAACGAGGGGCGTGTTGCCAACGGCATCGAGAATTGAATCGAGGATCTGGGCCAAGAGATTGCTCCTAAAGGCGACGGGGACGAACCGAACAGGCCACGAGCATAGCATCGGACGATTGAGAACCGCACACACATGACCCGGCAAGCGGCTGCGGGGTGTGTTATTGCGGGCTCAACGCCGCCGTCTTCGGCTCCCACTTGATCGAACCTGTTCTGCACAAGAGGCGGCTCTGGCCCCGTCCGTTGACAGGCCCGGGACAGATGGAGAGTATGGGGCGCCCATGGTTTCCTTTATTGAAAAGTGGAGCGCCCAGGTGCACGAAGCACGGGCGCGGTCGTTGGAGCTGATCGCCGACCTCAAGGCGGAGGAGCTACAGGTGCCCTACCTGCCCACGGTCAATCTCTTCCTGTGGGAGGTCTGCCACCTGGCCCACTTCTTTGATTTCTGGGTCCTACGCCAGGGCCGAGATTGCGCCGGGCGCGGCGGGCTCGAGGGTCGGGTCGACCAGCTCTTCGATTCGACCTGCATCGAACATGAGCACCGCTGGCGCCTGGATGTGCCGGGGCGCGAGGAGTGCCTGGACTATGTGCTCGGGGTGCGCGACCGGGTGCTTGAGTTGATCGAGAAGGGCGTGGAGGACCCAGGCTTGCGTTACTTGATCGAGTATTCGGTCTACCACGAGGATATGCACGCCGAGGCCTTGTCGTACACGCGCCAGGCCCTGGGGTACTGCTTGCCACAACTGGGCGTGGCGCGCCATACGCCGGCGGCCGCGGCACCTGTCGTGGGCGACGCATACTTCGAGGGTGGCGTCCTCGAGCTGGGCGCGGTGCGTGACAGCGGCTTTTGTTTCGACAACGAGAAGTGGGCCCACCCCGTGGAAGTAGCGCCGTTTTGCATGGCCAAGAGCGCCGTCAGCGAAGGTGAGTGGCAGGAATTCGTCGAGGACGATGGTTATGGGCGGCGTGATCTTTGGAGCACGGCGGGCTGGGCCTGGGTTCAAGCCGTGCAGGCTGAGCAGCCCCTCTATTGGCGTCGTTCGAAGGGGGGCCACCTAGAGCGCAGGCACTTCGATGCGTGGAGCGCCATCGATCCCGACCGCGTCATGGTGCACATCGCCTGGTTCGAAGCCGAGGCCTTTGCGTGCTGGGCTGGGCGGCGACTGCCCACCGAAGCTGAGTGGGAATTCGCCGCAGGCGACTGGGCCGGTGCGCCGGCAGCCTTTGACTGGTGCGCGGGCGGTCCTGTGGATACGAACGCCTTCTCGGAATCTGCGACCCCCGAAGGCTGCCGACAGATGATGGGCAATGTGTGGGAGTGGACCTCAAGCACCTTCGTGCCCTACAAGGGTTTTGAGGCCGACATGTACGCGGACTTTTCCCAGTCTTCATTTCACACCCGCAAGGTCTTACGCGGCGGCTCGTGGGCTACGCGCTCGCGCCTGATGCGGCCCAGCCTGCGCAATTTCTATCAACCCTCACGGCGAGACATCTTCGCCGGCCTGCGCACCTGCGCGCTGAAGGCCTGATGGATACGGAAGAGGGGCGCATTGAAGGCGGGCGGTTCACCCTTCTCGGTGAAGCCCCCGGAATGAGCGATTCATCCAAGAGCGATGCGGCAGAGTTCGCAAGCGAGGTCCGCGAGGGTCTGATCGCTGAACACAAGCGCATCTCAAGCCGCTGGCTGTACGACGAGGAGGGCTCGAAGATCTTCGAGGAGATCTGCGAACTCGACGAGTACTACTTGACCCGCGTGGAGACGGATATCCTCAGCCGGTGTTGTCCGCGCATCGTCAAGTTGGCGGGTAGCGAGGCAACCTGCGTCGAGCTGGGCAGCGGAAACGCACTAAAAACGCGGCTGCTCTTCGACGCCTTCTTCGAGAAAACAAGCGAGCTAACCTATGTGTCGGTGGACATCTCACCCTCGGCCCTCGTGAGCTCGGCCCAGGAGCTTCTTGGGATCTACACCGGATTGCGCGTCATTGGCATCGCCGGCGAATACAGCCGGGGTATCGAATGGATGTCGAAAACCCCGGGCCAAAAACTCGTTCTGTGGCTCGGCTCCAACATCGGCAACCTGAACCGCGGGCAGGGCGTGGAGTTTTTGCGCACCCTGGGCGAGCACCTCACGGCCAGCGACAAGCTGCTCTTGGGCATCGACCTGCGCAAGCAGAAACACATCCTCGAAGCCGCTTACAACGACTCATCCGGGGTGACGGCGCGCTTCAACAAGAACCTTCTGCGGCGCATAAACAACACCCTCGGGGCCAACTTTGACTTGCAGGCCTTCACTTTCGAGGCGCTCTATTTTGAGGACAGCGGCTGCGTCAGGAGCCACCTCAAGAGCGATCGCCAGCAACGGGTACGCATCGATTCCCTCGAGCTCGAGGTCAGCTTCGAATGCGGCGAGACCATCCACACCGAGGACTCGTTCAAGTACTCCTTCGAGGAGATTGCCGAGTTAGCTGCACAGGCTGGCTTTGAGCGCCAGGAGAATTGGACCGATGCCGAGGGGCGCTACAGCCTCGAGCTGTTCAGTCCGCAGGTGGCAACCTGAGTCCGGCGGGGATTAGCACGCGGTCTAGAATCTCGAACAGTCCTTGAGCCAAGAGGGCCAGGAGCGCAGAGGGCAAAGCGCCTTCGAGGATCAGGGCGCTGTCGTCGAGGCGGATGCCGGTCAGGATCGGTTGCCCGTAACCGCCGGCGCCGATCAGTGCGCCCAGGGTGGCAAACCCGATGTTGAGGATGGCGGCGGTTTTCAGTCCGGCCAGGATCGTGCGCGAGGCGAGGGGTAGCTCCACCTCGAAGAGTCGTGCCGCAGGGGGCAGGCCGAGAGCCAGGGCAGCCTCGGAAAGGTCCGGCGAGATGTCGCGCAGCCCCTCGCAGGTGTTGCGCACGATGGGCAGCAGGCTGTAGAGGAACAGAGCTGCGATGGCCGCGGCCGACCCCGAACCCACGCCGCCGAGACCCAAGAAAGCGGCGGGCTGGATCAGGATCACCAGCAGCGCTAGGGCGGGAATCGTCTGGATCATGCCCACCAAGGCCAGGACGACCTGTCCCAGACGGCGTTTCTTGGCCGCCAGGATTCCCAGGGGCAGGCCGCACAAGATGGCGAGCAGGAACGAGAGGCGCACCATGGCAAGGTGCTCGAGGGTGTATTTCTTCAGGCGTAAAAGGCGCGTCTCGACCTTCGGCGCAACTTCCAAAGACAGGGCTTCTGCCAGAAAACGGGCAGCGACCTCCCGTTCGGGGATGCGCTCGAGTTGCGCGGCGGAGTTCATGGCCAACATGTCCACAGCCGAGATTTTTTCGGTGAGGGCCAACATGCCGCGCACCAGGCGAGGCTCGCGCTTATCCAGATCGGCGCGATAGAGCAGCACCGCCTCGTAAAGCGAAAAGTGCTCGCGGTCGTCCCGCAGGAGTTTGATGTTGTGGTAACGAATGCCAGCGTCAGTGGTGTAGACCTCCATGACATCGATCACACCCAGACTGAGCTGGCGATAGGCGAGATCGTGATCCATGCCTGACACGCTTTGTTGTGGCAGGCCGTAGATTCTCTGCAGGGCGGGCCATCCGTCCTGGCGGTCCATGAATTCGTTGCCAAAACCAAGAACCAGGTCCGTGTGACCGGCGAGGTCCGAAACGGTCTCGATGCCCAATGCGTGAGCCCGTTCTGCGAGCATGCCCAGGGCGTAACCGTTGTTGAAACCGAGGCGCGCCGACATGATGATGCCGTCCTTGAGAAGCCGCTCACGCAAGGCGCCAAGATCATCGATTCTCTCGCCCGCGAAGATCTCTTGGGTGAGGGTTCCGGTGTACTCGGGGTAGACATCAATCTCCCCCGCTAGCAGGGCTTCGTAGACGATGCGCGTGCCCCCGAGTTCGCGGGCGTGGAGCATGTCAACGCCGGCCTCTTGGGCCGTCAAAGCAACCAGTTCGCCCAGAATCACCGATTCAGTGAACTTCTTGGATCCCACCCGCAGACCGTCCACCCGTTCCGTGAGGGGCACAAAGGCTGCCGCCAGGCAGCCGAGCAGCAGCAGGACCTTGCGCTTTCTCATCAAACCACGAGCCGCCCCTGGGCTTCGAGAAAACGCGTCACGAAAGGGTCGGCAGGTGTTTCTTGGAGCTCCTTCAGGCTGCCCTCTTGAACGATGCGACCGCCTTGCATCAAGACGAGGGTGTGGCCAAAAAAAGCAGCTTCACCGAGGTCGTGGGTGACCAACACGACGGTTTTTTTCAGGGTGCTGAAGACTTGGGCCAGGCCCTCTTGTAAGTCGGCGCGCACGAGCGGGTCGAGGGCGCCGAGGGGCTCGTCCAAGAGCAACACCTCGGGGTCGAGCATCAAGGCGCGCACGAGCGCCACGCGCTGACCCTGGCCGCCGCTGATCTCCCGCGGGTAGCGGTCCCAGATGTCGTCTTCGATCCGCGCCAGCAGCGCCAACTCCCGGGTGCGCGCCTCGGTGCACTCCCGGGACCAACCGAGGTGGCGTGCCAGGAGAGCGACATTCTCGCGGGCCGTGAGGTGTGGAAACAAGCCGCCGCCCTGGACTACATAGCCCATGCGTTGGCGCAGAGCGGGGGCGTTTGCCGGTGTGATCGGCGCGCCTTCGAATTCCAAGCCGCCACTCGTGGGGGCCAAGAGTCCCAGCATCAAGCGCAGCAGGGTTGACTTGCCGCACCCGCTAGGACCGATCAGCACCGTGGTCTTCCCGCTCTCCACTGTGAGATTGACTCGCTCCAGGGCCAGAACGGCGCCGAAGGAACGCGACACACCCTTGAGGATGAACATGGCCTCAAGGTACCAACTAGAGCCCTGCACGGTCTTCCTCTATGGGACCCTGAATTCTAACGGGTACCCAGCCCCCCGCCGCCGTGGCAGAATCTGTCCGTGACTCAACAGACCCTAGTCCTGAAAGTCGGCGCCAGCGAACAGCAACGCTTGCAACAGCGCTTCGAGGAGGGCGCCTTCGAGTTTCGCCAGGTGCCCCATGCTGTTTTCAGCGTCAAGGGTGAGGGCGTGGTGGCGACCCTCTACAAGTCGGGCAAATTCGTCGTGCAAGGCCAGAATCCTGAGTTGTTTGCGGCGCGCCTTGACCTCGGCGCGCCCGCGGCTACACCCAAGGCTGCGCCTTCCGTCTGCGCAACTCCGACGGTGTTTGAGGAAACCACCGTGGGTAGCGACGAAAGCGGTAAGGGCGATTTCTTCGGCCCCTTGGTGGTGGCCGCCGTGCGCCTCGAACCCGCTTCGGCCCGCAGCCTGCTCGACGCGGGCGTGATGGACTCCAAGCGCCTCACCGATCCCCGTGCCCTGCGCTTGGGTGCCTGGCTGCGCGAGGCAACACACCATGCCATCTGTTCCCTCGAACCGGCCGAGTACAACCGGGCCTGGCGGGAACACGGCCTGCACAGCGTGCTGTCACGCCTGCACGCCGATGCGATTCGCGCCGTTGCGGAACCGGGCGACCGCACGGTCATCGACCAGTTCTCCAAGAAGGACGAAATCGGCCCGGCCCTGGTCGACCTGGGGCTGAAAATCGAACGGCGACCGCGAGCTGAGTCGGAACTAGCAGTGGCGGCCGCTTCGATCTTGGCGCGCTCAGAATTTCTCGTGCGCCTCGGAGAGATAGGCGCCAAGCACGACATCGATTTTCCCAAGGGAGCGGGTACCCAAGTCGATGATGCTGGCGCGAATTTTGTTCGTCAGCGCGGCATGGAGGAACTCGCCTGCGTGGCCAAGGTGCACTTCAAGAACACCGAGAAGATCAGCAGGCTGTTGTGAGGGCTGACGAGCTGCAAGCCAGCCTGTACACCGGTGCTGGCAACCGTTTTGTGCTGCTCGAAGTGCAGGCCAAGGAGGATCGTGTCGAGAGCGACGGAGACGCAGCTCTCTGCGCTTTCACCCGTGAGATTTGCTCACAAGAACTGTTCGACGGTCAGCGGCCCGACGGTTTCCTGTTGGTTAGCTCTGACCCTCAGGCTGCGGCGCGCATGATCCTCTTCAACGCAGACGGCACGAGGCCCGAAGCCTGCGGCAATGGCTTGCGTTGCGTGGGTTGGCACCTCGCGCGCACCCGCGGCCTGGAGCGCGTAGAGATCGTGACCGATGCTGGAGTGCGCGCCGTGCGCATGGAGGAGAGCGAGAAAGAGCGCGCCTACCTTTCGGCGGAGATGGGTTGCGCCGAATTCCTGGGCGAGTTGAACGGCCCGTTACCTGATGTGGAGTTTCAAGCGGCCCAGCGATTCAACCTTGGCAACCCCCACTGCGTGCTGCTCGTCGACGACGAACGCCGCGCACCTCTGGAGCGCGTGGGCAACGCCTTGCAGGGCCATCCGGATTTCCCCCAAGGCGTCAATGTCGGGTTTCTGGCCAGGCGCGAGGGGTCTTGGCGTTTGCGGGTCTGGGAGCGAGGCGTGGGAGAAACCGAGGCCTGCGGCACGGCGGCCTGCGCCGCTGCGGCTTTCTTGGGTCGCCGGGATGGCGAGCAGGAACACGAATTGCATCTCACCGGTGGCCTCCTGTGGGTGGGCGGTGCCTTTTCAGAGCCCCTTGAGTTGCGCGGTTGGGCTAGCTACCACGGCGAACTCAAGATCGAGGCTCCCGGGGAAATCTTGCAGCTCTCTGCATGGGCCACTTGATCTCGATTCTCGCCGCCCTGGCGAGCTTGGCCTGCGCTGACCTTGAGCTCTTGAGCGGTTGGCGCCTGCCCTGGGCGGTGCCGGCGCTCATGGCGGCGCCCTACCTTCTGAGCGCAGCCGAGCGGCGCGCTGGCCTGCGGGGAAACTTCCGCCAAGCCCTCTTTCTCGCTCGCCTGGGTGTAGTGGCTCCGGTTCTTCTCTATGCCACGGCGCTGGTGGTGTGCGGTTGGAGCGCGAGTCTGGAGGGCTGGCTCGGCGTGCGCATTTCGATTCTCGAATGGCCGCGCCTGGAATTGCTACCTGCCCTTTTGCCCTTCGTCGCCTATAGCCTGGCCAGCATCGACGCAGTGGCACGCGTGCAAGGCGAAGGCGGCCGTTTGACTGCCATCATTCGCAGCTTTCAGATGCGCATGTTCTTCGCAACCCTGGTGCCCATCGTCATATATCTCGCCGCCTCGGCTCTATTGGGTCGCAACGAGAGTTTGCGCGTGCATGTTGAGGAAGTGGAACTCCTGGGTGCGGGCTTCACCGCCGTCATCATGGTTTGCTTCGTCTTCTTCTTGCCGAGGCTCTTGCAGCAAACTTGGGACACCGAACCCCTGCCAGTGGGCCCCGAGCGTGCCCTGCTCGAAGAGCTGGCTAGCCAGGCGGGTTTCCGTTGCAAGGAGATTCTACTGTGGCGCACAGGCGGCCTGATTCCGAACGCGGCCGTGGTAGGCGTCACAGCGGGCACTCGACGGGTCTTTTTTTCCGATGCGCTGCTCGAGCGCCTGAGTCCGCGACAGCTGGTGGCGGTCTACGCTCACGAAATTGGTCATGTGCGCGGCGGCCATGTGATGCTGTTTGCGACTTGGGCGCTGAGTTTTTTTGCCGGTATCGACCTCTTCTCGAACCAACTCGGCGGGGGCTCTGAAAATCTGGCGACGCTCTTCTTTGGGGTAGGCCTGGTGCTTTGGTGGTTTGGTTTCGGCTGGCTTTCACGGCGCGCCGAGCTCGAAGCCGACCTGTACTCCCTGGAGATCCTGGGCGAGGGTGCAAGCTTGCGGGAAGCTCTCGAGCGCGTTTCACCGGACCGGGGCCAGCGCGCGGGCTGGCGCCACTTTTCCCCCGAGCAGCGGACAAGATTCTTGAGCGCCTCCGCCGCCGATCCCCGGGTGGGTCGGCGCCTGCGCAGTCGCCTACGCCTGGCGCGCTGGTTGGGGGCCTTGTGCTTGTCCGTGATCATGACCTTGCAGGGCGCAGGACTCGTGGACAGCTACGCCGAAGACCAAGCCCGGGCTAGCTTGCTTCTGGGGCGCTTCGCCAGCGCCGAGCGAGAAATCGCGCAGGTGCCGGAACCCAACGGAGACCTCGCCCAACTGATCGCCCTGGCCCAGGGCGGCTTTCCAACGGATTTTCGCAACCGCTGCAGCGCGGCCCGGGCCTGTCGTGAACGGGCCGAGGCCCTGGACGCGGCCGGGGCCCCGGAGTTGGCTCAACCGTGGTGGCTGCTCTTTCAACTCACCGGTGAGCCTGGCCGCGCCGGGGCAGGGCCCATTCAGTAGGAGAGGCCGTTCTTGCGCAGGTGGATCGAAGGCTCTCCGGGGTGCAACTGGGCTCCGGCCTGGACTTCGCCGAAGACCACGGCGTGGTCGCCACCGTCGAACTCACCAACCACGCGGCAGTCGAGCCAGGCGAGGGAGTCGGTGAGAACCAGTAGGCCCGAAGGTGCCTCGCAGGTCTCCAAGCTATCGAAGGGGGTTTGGCCCTCGGGCGGGGCCTTGAAGAAGCCGCCCATGCAGGCCGAACTGCCCTCATCAAGGATCGAGAGGGTGAAGCCACCGGTCTCTCGCAGGGCTTCGAGGGAGCCTCGGCCGGTCCCCACCGCTACTGCCACCCGGGGCGGTTCGAGGCCAACCTGCATGACGAAAGAGGCCACCAACCCCAGAGGCTGGTCATCCTTGCGGGTGGAGAGGATGTAGAGCCCACAGGGCATACGCCCGAGGGCTGCGGCGAGGGCTGAGGGGTCGCTCATGGGGAGGGAGTTCTTGGGGCTCGGAGTATGGGGGAAAGGAGGCTCTCAGAGAGGGTAGCTGGGGGTGTAAGCTGCAGGAACCCCTTATATAAATGTCAGGCCCTCGTTGGAACCTCGGCTTGGGCAGGCGATACTGGTCGCCCCGTCTCTCAAGAGCCCCTTCCATGTCCCCCCAGCCTAGCCCCTCAACCCTGCCCGTGACGCCCGCCGGGGTGCGTCAGGCAGCCGCTGAACGCCTGGCCGGGCGCCTGGTGGAACTCACCCGCGACCGGGCCTCCACGGCGCGCGCGGTGGCCTGCGAGTGCGCCGCGGAAATCCGCGACTGGGCCCGCGCTGAATCCGCGCAATGGAATCGGGAGACGATGCTCCGCGACCTCGAAGAGGGCTGGGGAGAGTGGTGCGAAAGCCACACCTGGCGCGGCCCCTGCGCGCTCTTCGTCGATGACTTGCGAGGCGCCCTCGCCGGCTCCGGGGACCTTCGGACGGCCCTCGACCTTGAGACCTCACTTTGGACCCGCGAGGGCGGCAGAGGGCGACTGGCGGACACCGCTCAGGTGGCCGCCCAGGCCCGGGCGCTTCTGCACCCCGGGGATTGGGTCCTTGTCCACGGTTACTCAGAGCCCTGCATTGCGGCTTTGGTCCTCGCCCAGGAGGCGGGACTCGCGCCTCTCGTACTCTTGAGCGAGGGCGCGGCCGACACCAGCGGCAAGCGCATGGCTCGTGAGCTTCTGTCCCACGGTGTGCGCGTGCGCCTCGGCCGCGATCTGGCCACCCTGGCCGCCATCGACGAGGTCGATTGGGTTTGGTTGGGCAGCGAAGCCTTGGGCGCTGGCTGTTTTGTGGCCCCCCTCGGCAGCGGCCTTCTGCTCCAACAAGCCCGCACAGCCGAGGTGCCTACCCGTGTCCTCGCCACTAGCAGCGACCTCTTGCCCGGCGGCGATGTGCGCCTGCCCGCTTGGGGTGAGAAGGAAACCGAAGGCCTCTGGAGCCGGGCGCCCGAAGGCGTTGAGCTCTGCGCCCAACCCTTTGAATTTGTCGCCACAAATAGCGCCGACGGTTGGATCACCGAACAAGGCCACGAGGGCTTTCACGAGCTTTCCCTGCGCGCCCTGCGCTGCACCCCCCACGGGGATCTGCGCGCCTGAACAAGTCCTGTATTCCACGCTTACCCCGATTAGCCACTGCTTGCGCCTTCAGGCGCGGCTCACCCGAGCATGACCGAGAAAGACACAACCGCCACACCCCCGCCCTCGGGCACCGTCAAGCCGCGCTCGATCGAGCTGGAGATGAAGGAGTCGTACCTGACCTACGCGCTCTCGGTCATCAAGGCCCGCGCGCTGCCCGATGTGCGCGATGGGCTCAAGCCTTCGCAAAGGCGCATCCTCGTCGCGATGGACGACTTGAACCTCGGCCCGCGAGCTAAGTATCGCAAATGTGCCAAGGTTGCTGGCGACACTTCGGGTAACTACCACCCCCACGGCGAGGCGGTGGTCTATCCCACCATGGTGCGCATGGCCCAGGATTTCTCCCTGCGCTATCCGCTCGTCGACGGCCAAGGCAACTTTGGTTCGATCGACGGCGATCCGCCGGCTGCCATGCGATACACCGAGGCGCGCATGGCGGGTACGGCAGTAGAATTGCTGACCGACATTGACAAGGACACCGTCGACTACGAGTGGAACTACGACGAAACGCGCAAGCAACCGAGCGTCTTGCCCAGTCGCTTCCCGAACCTGCTTTGCAACGGCTCCGATGGCATCGCCGTGGGCATGGCTTGCTCCTTGCCGCCGCACAACCTGCGCGAGATCTGCCGCGCCCTGAAGGCCGTGCTGGCTGACCCCGAACTCTCTTTCGACAAACTCACCTCGATTGTCAAGGGCCCCGATTTCCCAACCGGCGGCATCGTGATGGGGCGCAGCGGCATCTTGCAGGCCTACAAAACAGGCCGAGGTCATGTGCGTTTGCGTGCGCGCTATGAAGTCGAGGAAAAGGGCACCAAGGAACAGTTAGTCATCACCGAAATACCCTATCAGGTGAAAAAGACGAACATTATCGACAAGATTGTCGATGTTGTGCGAGACGGCCGGATCACCGGTATCTCCGATGTGCGCGACGAGTCCGACCGCCAGGGCATGCGTTTGGTTGTGGAGCTCAAGCGCGGTGAGGACAGCCAGGTTGTGGTCAACCAACTGTTCAAGTTCACCTCGCTGCAAACGACCTACAGCGTCATCAACCTGGCGATCGACCGCGATCAGCCCAAGACTTTCCCCTTGCGCGGTCTGCTCGATAGCTACATCGACCACCGCCGCATCGTGATTCGGCGCCGCACGCAATTCTTGCTCAACAAGGCTGAGGATCGCCGACACATCGTGGAGGGCTTGCGCATCGCGGTGGACAACATCGACGAGGTGATCACGATCATCCGCGCCAGCTCGAACCGCGAAGAGGCCAAGGCCAAGCTATCTGGCCGCTTCAGCCTCTCCGACCGCCAGACCCAGGCTATTGTCGATATGCGTCTGGGCAGTTTGACGGGCCTTGAGCGCGAAAAACTGGAAGAGGAGTACAAGAAACTCACCGACGAGATAACCGACTACCGCGACATCCTGGCCCGCGATGAGCGAGTGGTGGCGATCATTCTCGCCGACCTCGACGAACTCGAAGAGAAATATGGCGACGAGCGCCGCACCGAGATATCCCTTGAGGAAGTCGGCGGTTTCAACCTCGAAGAGTTGATCACCGAGAACTTGATGGTGGTGACTTTCTCACGCGATGGCTATGTCAAGCGCACCGCCAGCGACACCTACCGCGCCCAGGGCCGGGGAGGTCGAGGCGTGCGCGGGTCGGTTTCCAAGGAAGGCGATGTCTTGAAATCGCTCTTCGTGGCCGGCACACACGACACTCTGCTCTGTTTCTCAAACCGCGGCAAGGTGTACTGGCTCAAGGTTTACAACCTGCCAGAGGCCGGGCGCACCAGCAAGGGGCGCTCGATCACCAACCTCTTGCCTGTGACCGAGGACGAAGAGATCACGAATGTCCTGCGGGTCCAGGAGTTCGACGACGAGCGCCATGTCTTCTTCGCCACACAGAAGGGGGTCGTCAAGAAGACCTCGCTTGAGGCCTTCTCGCGCCCGCGCACCGCGGGTATCTGGGCCATTCGCCTCGATGACGATGACTCCGTGGTGGGCGTGGGGCTGACCCAGCCCGGCGACACGATCCTGCTCTGCTCGGCCCACGGCCGTGCGATCCGTTTTGATGAGCAGGCTGCTCGCGAGATGGGCCGCGCCACCCGCGGTGTACGAGGCATGCGCCTGAAGGCCGACGACACCGTGGTGGGCATGGTGGTCAGTTGTGAAGGCGCAACCATCCTGACCGCCACACGCCGTGGCTACGGCAAGCGCACTCCCTTCCTCGACTATCCCGTCAAGGGCCGCGGCGGCCAGGGCGTGATCAACATCCGTTGTTCTGATCGCAACGGGGCAGTGATCGGCGTGGCCTCGGCTGTGGACGGCGATGATGTCATGTTCATCACTAGTTCGGGGATGATTGTGCGCACGCCGGCTGCCGATGTCAGCACCATCGGGCGCAACACCCAGGGTGTGCGCCTCGTGAACCTCAAGGGCGAGGACACACTCGTCGCCGTCGAGGTGGTCTCCCTGGCCGACATCGAAAAGTACGCCTGTGACGAGAAGGACGAGGCGCCTGACGGGGCTACTCCTTCTGATGAGGAGGGGGCAGCGGAAGGCGGCGAATCTGGCCGGCAAACCCCCGAGGAGGGAGAGTAAGGTGCCCCTCGTCACTCGCATCCAGGCGGACATCATCCAGGCCATGAAGTCGGGGGACAGCCTCGTGCGCGACACCCTGCGCCTGGTGACGGCCGAGATGCAGAACCGCCGCATCGAGCTCGGCAAGGACCTCGATGAGGCGGATCAGCTCGCCGTTCTGGCTCGTTGTGTCAAGCAGCGCCGGGATTCGATCATGCAGTACGAAAAGGCCGAGCGGCTCGACCTCGCCGAGCAGGAGCGCCGCGAGATAGGCGTGATCGAGGGCTACCTGCCCGAGCAGATGAGCGCCGAAGACACCAGGAGCGCCGTTGCAGAGGCCATCGCCGAGAGCGGCGCCACCTCGCCCAAGGACATGGGCGCGGTGATGAAGGCCTTGATGAAGAAATACAAGGGCAAAATCGAAGGCAAGGTCGCCCAGGGCCTGGCGGCCGAGTTGTTGAAGTAGGCGTGTCCGACTCCGGCGGCGAAGGCGGGCGGCAGGGCGACCGGGTGACCGTCAGCGGTGGCGACGAGCTGCTGCGGCGCCAGGCCGGAGTAGGCCTGCGGGCTGTGTGGATCTCGCTCTTAACCCTTGTCTCGCGCCTCTTGGGTCTGGCTCGCGAGATCCTGGCGGCCAGCCTCTTCGGCAACGCCAACCCTTTCTACGACGCCTTCCTGTTCGCCTGGCGCGTGCCCAACTTGTTCCGACGCTTCTTGGGCGAGGGCGCGCTCTCGACTTCCTTGCAGGCCACATTGACCGCTGCCGACGCCAGCGCGGGTGCCGCCCACGGGCGAGCGATCTTCTTGGCGACGATAAGGCTTCTGACCTTTGTCTTGGTGGGGCTGTGCGCCCTGTTGATGTGCGCCCTGGTGGCCTTCTCTGGAGCCCTGGCGCCCTACCTTGGCGTGGAACCCCAGGCGACCTTGGAGTTGCTCCTGCGCTTGATGCCCTTTGTCGTCCTGGTCTGCCTCGCGGCGGCAGCCGGTGGGGCCCTACAAGTGCGCGGCCACTACACCGCGCCAGCCCTCGGGCCCGTCTTGCTCAACCTGGGCTGGATAGCGGCCTTGGTTTGGATCGGGGCGCGGGTGGTGGGCTTGGAGGACGATCTCCTGCAACTCGAGCGCGTGCGCTGGCTCTCCCTTGGCGTCCTCGCCGCCAGCCTGCTGCAATTCGCGGTCTTGATCCCCGCGCTCAAGCGTCAGGGTCTTTGGAGTTTGGGCGCGGCGCTCTGGAAGCCCGCCCAAAAGGCCCGCGCCGCCGCTTGGCAGGTCTTGCGCCAGAGTGCGCCCTTGGCTTTTGGCGCGGCTGTCTACCAGGTCAATGTGATGATTGACGGGGTCATGGCCCAGAGCCTGCTCGAACCCGGTGGTCAGACGGCGCACTACCTCGCCAACCGCGTGCAGCAGTTCCCCCTCGCCTTGATCGCCATCGCTGCCACCACGGCAGTTTTTCCCGCCCTGGCGGCCCTGGGACACGAGAGACGATTGGGCGAACTGCGGCGCCTCCACGACCAGACCCAACGGGGGGTCCTGTTCGTGGCCCTGCCAGCAGCCATCGGTCTGGCTGTTCTGGCCCAACCCATCGCCAGCGTGCTGTTCGAACATGGCGAATTTGGCGCCCCTGGCGTGGCCCGCATCTCCCTGGCCCTGCGGGCCCTCAGCCTGGCAGTGATTTCAGCCGGCGCGGTGGGGTTGGTGGTGCGCACCTATTACGCCATGGGCGACTACAAGACTCCGGTGCGCATCTCGGCCTTGATGCTCGTCTGCAACGCCGCGCTGAACCTGTTCTTCCTGCGCGGGTTGGGCATGGATGTCGAGGGCTTGGCCCTCGCCACCACCCTGGCGAGCTTTGGCAACCTGTTCCTCCTCTTGCCTGGCTTGTCCCGTCGTTTGCGTCTACCCCGGTCCGAAGCCGGATTTTTGCGCGCCTTCGGCTTGAGTCTCCTGGCCGCTGGCGCCTCCGGACTCGCGGCGGGCGGCGCGGAGTTTTTCACCCGCGACCAACTGCCCCGGGCCCTCTCCTTGGCACTGGCCCTCAGCGCTGGTGCCGGGGTCTACTTCGCCCTTGCGGCCAGTCTCAAGATTCCCGAAGCGCAACTCATGCGCGAGCGACTTGCCCGGTTTCTTGCACCGAAGCGTCCCACCTAAAACTACCACTTGTGGTAGGGTCGTAAGTGCGCCTACTACATGGTGTAGCGCAGGTTCTCAGACTCGGGAGTGGTTTTGCATTGGGACCCGGCGCCATCCTGCGGTAACTTGTCGGTCCCCCGAACAAGGCTGAAGGGGGGCCTCCAATGGGCCCTAAAACAGACCTCGCACATACTTTGTAACCAGCTTTCCCACAAGTGGTTACAAGATTACACGAGAGCGGTTTTGAGGCCCCAAAGAGGCCCCTCCAGAGGTTCCCTTTTTTGGGCTGACTTGCCTCCTGCAAGCCAGGTGACTGAGCCCCGTGGAATCGAGAGCCATTGACTGAAAGCCGTAGACCGAGCGCACCGAGGACCAGCAAAAGCCCAGTGAATCCCATCACAAAGACCCGCCCCACCCAGCAAGCAAACCGGTCGACGCCCCCCAACAAGGTCGCCTCCTTGGAGATCCTGAACCATGTCGACCCCCCTGCGGACTTCATCGAGCCCGACCTGAGCGGCAACGCCATCACCGTGCTTGAGCGCCGCTACCTGAGGAAGGACCCCGACACGGGGCTTGTGGTGGAGACTCCCCGGCAACTGTTCTGGCGAGTGGCATCCCATGTGGCCAAGACGGAACTCGAGTTCGCGGCCGACCGCCCCGAACGCGCCCTGCTGGTGGCCCGCGAGTTCTACGAGTTGATGGCCCAGCGCCAGTTCATGCCCAACAGCCCCTGCCTGATGAACGCCGGGCGCGAAATGGGCATGCTCTCGGCTTGCTTCGTGATTCCTGTCGAGGACTCCATCGAGGGCATTTTCGAGGCCATCAAAGCCACCGCGCTGATCCAAAAGGCCGGTGGCGGCACGGGCTTCAGCTTCTCGCGTCTGCGCCCTTCGGGCGACATCGTGCGCTCCTCGGGGGGCACCACCGAGGGTCCCTTGTCGTTCGTGTCGGTCTTTTCCAAGGCCACCGACGCTATCCAACAGGGTGCTTTCCGGCGCGGCGCCAACATGGGCATGCTGCGTATCGACCACCCCGACATCATCAAGTTCATCAAGGTCAAGGACGACCGCACCAAGCTCACGAACTACAACATCTCGATTGCCGTCACCGACAAGTTCAGCGACCAGGTGCGCAGTGAGCCGGGCGCCATCCACGAGGTTCAAAACCCGCGCAGCGGCGAGTGGAAGAAACTCGCCAAGACCGATGACGAGGGCCAGGTCACCGGCGAGTTCTGGACCATCGGCGAGTTGTGGGACCTGATCGTGACCCACGCCCACGCGAGTGGCGAGCCGGGGGTGATTTTCATCGACCGCATCAATCGCCAGAACCCGATCAAGAATGTGGGCCTGATCGAGGCCACCAATCCTTGCGGCGAACAGCCCCTACACCCCTACGATTCGTGCAACCTCGGTTCTATCAACCTCGGACTCCTGGTTGGGGACAGCCAGGAAGGCTCCAGCTTCGATTGGGCTCAGTACAAGTCGATCATCCACACCTCGACCCGCTTTCTCGACGATGTGATCGAGGCCAACCGTTACCCCCTGCGTGAGATCGACAACATGTCGAAGACCACGCGCCGCATCGGTTTGGGTGTGATGGGATTCGCCGACGCCCTTTACAAGCTCGGCATCCCTTACAACTCCGAAGAAGGCACCGCCTTCGGCGAGGAGATCATGCGCGTGCTCAACGATGAGTCGCACACCGCCTCCGAGATGTTGGCCGAAGAGCGCGGCGTCTTCCCGGCCTGGGAGGGTTCCGACTGGGAAACCGAAGGCCGGCGCCTGCGCAACTCCTACACCACCACGGTTGCGCCCACAGGCACGATTTCGATCATCGCCAACTGCTCTGGCGGCATCGAGCCCATGTTCAGTCTGGCCTTCGACCGCCAGGTTATGAAAGACACCCAGGGCAAGCCCACGATCATGCGCGAGGTCAACTATGTCTTCGAGGAGAAGACCCGCGAGAAAGGCATATTCTCCGACGAGTTGATCGACCAGGTGATATCCGATGGCAGCTTGCAATACTCCGATGTTGTAGATGACGAGCTCAAGCGCGTTTTCGTGACCGCCCACGACATCACGCCTTACTGGCACATGCAGATGCAGTCAGCTTTCCAGCGCCACTGCGACGCGTCGATTTCGAAGACCATCAATTTTCCCCACGACGCCACGGTGAGTGATGTGCGTGAGATCTACGAGCTCGCCATCGACGAAGGCGTTAAGGGCGTAACCGTCTACCGCGACGGTTGTCGCGAGATGCAGCCCATGGCACTCAAGGAAAAGGCCAAGCCCGAGAAAGCGCCGGAGTACGCGCCCAAGCTGGACGAAACCGCGCACCTGATCCGTGTCGACAACGAGGGCCAGATCCAACTCGCTCCGATTAAACTGCCCGAAATCATGAGCTGCCTCAGGATTCGTCAGTTGACGCCCTTTGGCAACATGCATGTGAAAGTCGCCGTGGATCCCGCCTCGGGCCGCGAACGCGAAGTCTTCGCACAACTCGGCAAAGGTGGCGATGTGGCCAACTCCGACCTCGAGGCCATCTGCCGCATCCTGAGCCTTTGGTTGCGCTCCAACGGCAGCCTGGATCTGGCGGTCAGACAACTCGACGGCATTGGCTCAAGCATGACCGTGCCCACAAAGGATGGGCGCATCATGTCCCTGGCCGATGGCCTGGCTCGCGCCCTGCGGCGTTACATGGAGGCCAAGCAGAAAGCTGGCTTGCACAGCCTTTTGCTCGGGGGCAGCACCCCCAACATGGAGCCGGTGCAGGGCTCGGCTGCGACCCCGGCGGCCCCCACGCAGAAGTCCATGCCTCCGCGCAATGTGTCCTTGTACAAGCTGAAATGCCCCTCGTGCACGGAGAACTTGGCCTTCGAAGAAGGCTGCGTGAAGTGTTACGGCTGCGGCTTCAGCCAGTGCTGATCGGCTAAGTCTTTGCCGTGCACAGCGGCAGGTTTATTTCTCTTTGGGACCGGACTCACCATCGGAGTCCGGTCCCGCTTTCTTTTCTTCGAGCTCCGCCGGCTGCAACCATTCAAGCTCCTCAAAGAGCCGTCCGGTCAGAGGGCCAGTCTGGAGCTTGGTCCAAATAAAGCGCGAGGAGTCCTCGGCCGTCATGGTCAAGCGTCCTTCACGGACCTCGACTTCATAGATAGCCACCATGCCCGGCCGGCGTGGCGCGGTGAGGCCACCGCCGAGATCCAGGGTTCCAATCAGGAGGGTGGCCACAAGGTCGCCGAAGACATTGAAGTTGAGCCGGTAGGTGCCGCTCTGCAGGTAGCTCTCCTCTTCCTTGCCCCCAAGACCGAAGTAGCCCATGTGGATTTCGAGGGCCATGAACTCCTCGGCGATGACCATGAAGGCCACATCCTGACGGCCAGCGTCTTGTACCGACGCCGAGCGCAATTCCGAAAGCTGCCAACCGCCTTGCATGCGGCGCAGGGTTTCCACATTGCGGGAGAGCCGCTCCTCGGCGGCCTCGCGGTCGCGCTCACGGGCCTGGCGTTCGGCCTGGGAGGGGTCTCCCCCGGTCTGAATCCAGAGCCCAGTGGCGAGGCCCAGGGCAAAGAGTGTGGACTTCCAATACATGGTCGAATCAGGGGGCAGGGGCTCGTTATCCTGTGGGCTCCACGGGCCACCCCGCGGTACACCTTTGCCCCAGACTAGCTCACAAGACCCTCTACTTCGAGTCGTCAGAATTCATCGACTGAACGCTGTGGTCAATTTGGCCTTGGCGGCGGTCAAACTTTCTCTGGGGCTGCTTGCAGGCTCGGGAGCCTTAGTCGCGGACGGATTGAACTCCGCAAGCGACCTGTGCAGCAACGCTGTGGCCTGGATTGGGTACCGCCTCTCCCTGCGGCCGCCCGACGAGGACCACCATTACGGCCACGGGAATTTCGAGCCCGCTGCCGCGGCCCTCATAGGCGCGATCATTCTGACGGCTGGCTTGGGGGTGATTTGGCGCGCCTTCACCGGCGTCGATGCCACCACAGGCGGACTTCTCGGCTGGCTGGCCCTGGCTGCGGCAGGGATTTCGGGCCTCGTCAGCCTCTGGCTTTCCCGGCTAACTTTGGAGGCGGGCCGGGCTGCCCTCAGCCCATCGCTGGTTGCCCTCGGCCGAGACAAGCGTTCAGACGCCCTCTCCAGCGCCCTGGTGCTGATGGGAATCGGCGGCTCGCTCCTCGGATTCGCCTGGATTGAACCTCCGGTGACCGTTGCCGTGGGTCTTTGGATCTGCGTCTTGGGCGTCAAGAGCATCTCCGAAGGCACCGATGTACTCATGGATCGCGTATCCGACCCGGCCCTGCGGGGCGCCTTGGTCGAGCGTGCCACCCAGGTTGAAGGGGTTGAATGCGTCCGCGATGTGCGTCTGCACCCCCTGGGCACGACCTACGGTGCCGACCTTACGATCTGTGTAAAGGCGTCTCTCACCGTGGCCGCCGGCCACAAAATCGCGGCGGAAGTAGAAGTTGCCATTATCGAGAAGCTGGACCTCGTCGTACAGGTCGTGGTGCATGTCGAACCGGCTTGACCTTGACCTGCTCACAGGGCCTCCGGCTTCCCTTGTTCGCCCCCCAGCGTTCGCTTGATTAGAGTCCTCCCCATGAATCGAATTCTTCTCTCCTGGTTGTGCCTGGCTGCGTTCCTCGTGCCCGCTTCGCCGGGCCAAGGCATGGGCAAGGCCTCGGCCTCGCTTTACACCCGGCCCGCCGGCGACCGAATCGAGCTCAGTTTGCAGATACGGATCGAACCGAGCTTTCACCTCTATCACAAGGAGTTGGGCGCGCCCGACTCCGTGGGCTTGCCCCTGGCGGTGACCCTCATGGGAGAGGGCATCGAGTTCGACGAACTCTATTGGCCCGAGCCCCACCGTTATGAACAACCCGGCCTCGGCGAGGACGGCGGCGACACATTCATTCTCGGCCACGACCGCTTGCTTGCATTGTACGGCCGCGCATCCTTGGCGCCGGGCGCCGACATTGAGAGCATCGAGGTGAAACTCAAGGGATTGGCCTGCGAGGACTCGGGCGCCTGCTACCCCTATTCCGAAACGGTCAAGTCAAAGGGCGAGGGCCGCGCCAAGCACTGGAAGGATTGGCCGGAGGGCTTTTGGGACAGCGCTGCGACAGAAGAGGCCGAGCCCACAGAAGAGTCCGAGGGCTTCGGCCAAGAGCACCTCTCAGGCGCGCTCTTCGTGCGCCGTGAAGGAGAAAAACTCTACGCCGTGCTCGAGCTCGAGGTTGCTCCCGGCGAACATCTGGGCCACACCGAAAAGGGCAACGAAAACGGCATTGCCCTGGACACGACCTTGATCCTGTCGGGTGCTGGCGTCGAGTGGTTCGAAGCCCAATGGCCCGAACCGGAAAAAACAACTCCGGAGTGGGGTGGCGAAGAGGACTGGATCTTCACCCACCACGGCAAGCTGCAAGTCACCGTGGAGGGCCGGGCGCCCGTGGATCTCGATCTACAATCAATCAAAGCTCGTCTCGAAGGTCAGGTCTGTGAAGACTCGGGCAGTTGTTTTCAGGTCAAGCTGACCTTCGCGAACCAGGGACCGGAAGGCGCCGTGGCAAAGCCCGCGGACGATCAGGGCGGAGGGCTCTTGGCTCTGATTCTGGCCGCCATTGGCGGCGGCATCTTTGCGCTCTTGATGCCCTGCACCTACCCGATGATCCCGATCACGATCAGCTTCTTCACCAAACAGGCCGAGGCTCGCGAGGGCAGCGTGTTGCCGCTATCCCTGCTCTACGGTGCCGGCATCATCTTGATCTTCATCATCATTGGCTTGTTTATCGGACCCCTGATCATGCCCTTCGCCACTCACCCGGTGACGAACCTCATCATGGGCGCCATGTTCGTCTTCTTCGCCGCTGTCCTGTTTGGCGCCTTCACTCTGAACCCGCCCAAGTTCTTGATGGCCGCCGCCGGCAAGGCCAGCATGACCGGCGGATTGTTGGGCGTCTTCTTGATGGGCATGACCCTGGTGTTGACATCCTTCACCTGCACCGCGCCCTTCGTGGGAAGCCTGCTCTCCTTGGCCGCCAGGGAGGGATCTGGCTACGGCCGCATCGTGATCGGCATGGGGGTCTTTGGCCTGACCATGGCCACACCCTTTGTTTTCCTCTCGCTGGTTCCAGGCAAGCTGAAATCCATGCCCACCAGTGGTGAGTGGATGGACACGATCAAGGTCACCCTGGGCTTCATCGAGCTCGCCGCCGCACTCAAATTTTTCTCCAACACCGACTTGATTTGGCAATGGCAGTTCATCTCGCGCGAGATGTTTCTCCTGATGTGGGCAGCGATTTTCATTTTGGCGGCCCTATTCTTGTTTGGCTTCATCCGCGTGCGTGGTCACGCTGCCGATGAAATTGGCCCAGGGCGCATGTTCTTCGGCACCGGGATTCTGCTCTTCGGCCTCTACTGTTGGCACGGCTACAACGGTCATAGGATGGACTCGATCATGACGGCCATCATTCCCAACTACTCTTCAGCCCTGGTGTCCTCGGGCGGAAAAAGCAGCGGTGGCGTGGGCCACATGGGCGAACACACGATCATCATCGATGACTACGAGGGCGCCCTTGAAATCGCCCTGCGAGAAGGCAAGCCCGTCCTGCTTAACTTCACTGGCTATGTCTGACCGGCTTGCCGGCAGATGGAAGAACATGTCTTCCCTGCCCCGGCGGTCGCCGGAAAATTGAAGCAGATGATCGAGGCCCGCATACACAACGACGGCACAAGCCAAGAGGAAGTGCGCGCCTGGCAGAACGATCTGTTGGGCACTTTCGCCACACCCTCCTACGCCCTCATCGATCCGGCCAATGGTGAAGTTCTGCTCTGGCACGAAGGCCCAGAATCGGACCCCGACAAATTCGCCGCCTGGCTGGAAGAAGCCCTGCAATCCTGGCGCGGGCTTCCATAGGCTCGGTCGTGTTCGCAATCCTGGGTGTGCTTGCCCCCTGGAGCTCCTCCCCCTGACTGGCCCCACAAGGGGCAGACTCGCTGACCCTCACAGGAAAAAGTAGGTGCATGGGCGCGGTACCGTCCAAGCCTTGGTCGCGGCCATCTCCCAGGGGCGCGTACTCCGTCCTGCCCCAGCCTGCGTATCAAGATCGCATGCGCATTGGTCGGTGGCTCCCTTGGAGTCGACTTTGAAGAAGGAACTCTCGAAGGCAGCGCGCTTCAAGCAACAGCTGGCCCCGGAGGCGACCTGAAAAAGTTCGCCCTCGGATTCCAGCAACCAGCAAGTGTCGCCAGGGCCAAGCGGTCGGATTTCCCCTGTTGGAGGGGCCGGGCGCATCAAGCGCACTCAGTTTCCTCGAGCGCTCGGCGCAAGACGCCCAGGCAGAGGTCGGCATCGCCCCTGGAAAACACCAGCGGAGGTTTGATCTTGAGGACATCGTGGCCGGGACCGTCGATGGCCAGGAGCACCCCCGCTTCGCGGGCAAGGCTCACGACCTGGGCCAGGCGTTTGGGGTTTCCCTCGCGGGTTTGGGCGTTGCGCACGAAGGCTACCCCGAGGTAGAGGCCCCGCCCGCGTACGATGCCCATCACGGGGAACTCCTGGGCCAGGTTGCGCAAGCCTTCGGACAGGTGGGCTCCCACTTCGGCGGCTTGCAGAATCAAGTTCTCCTCTTCGATCACATCGAGCACCGCCATGCCCACGGCGCAAGAGACAGGGTTGCCACCAAAAGTGTTGAAGTACTCGGGACCCTTGCCAAAGGCCTCTGCCACCGCACGGGTGGCTATCACCGCGCCCATGGGATGGCCGTTGCCCATGGGTTTACCCAGCGTGACCAGATCGGGCACGAACTGCTCGCGCTCAAAGGCCCACCAAGCGTCTCCCACACGACCAAAGCCCACTTGCACCTCGTCCACCAGGCACAAGCCTCCGTGGTTGTGCACAATTTCCGCGGCGCGGCTCAACCACCCTCTTGGGGGTACGATTTGGCCGCCGCAACCGATCATGGGCTCGGCCAGGAGTCCCGCCACGCGCCCACCCTGCGCCTCGATGTCGCAGCAAGCCTGTTCCACTTCGGCGGCGTAGGCATGGGCGGCATCCGCTCCGCGGTGCAGTCCTCTGTAGGTGTCGGGGCAGGGGAGTTCATGCACCCAGTCCGGCGCGCCACTACCGCGCGGGGCATTGAACTTGTAGGAGCTGACCCCCATGGCCGCGGCGCTGTTGCCGTGGTAGCCGCCCGCGAGCACCAGCAAGTGTTTGGCCCCCGTGGCGGAGCGGGCCATGCGCAGGGCTAGTTCGGTGGCTTCGGAGCCGGAGTTCACGAGATGCACCGTGTCGAGGGGATCGGGAAAGAGATCCGCAAGGCGTTTGGCGTATGCAAGCCGCACCGGATGTAAGTAGCGCGTGTTGGTATTGAGGAGCGCAGCTTGACTCGACATGGCGCGCACTACCCGCGGATGACAGTGCCCTACATGGCAAACATTGTTGATGCAATCGAGATAAGCCCTGTCGGCAGCGTCAAACAGATAGCTCCGGGCTCCGCGCAGAAGGGTCAGGGGTTTGTCGTAAGAGAGGGAGAGTCCCGGATTGAGCAGCACCTCGCGTGCGGCTAGCAATTTTTCTGTGGTGTCCGGCTGTTTGGGGCGCGACTTGGGCAACAACTCCAAGCCGATCGCCAGATATTGGCTGGCCTGATCGGGCGGGATTTGGAGGAGCCGTTCGAGAGCCAGGGCTCCGTCCCCGGTGTGTTGGCAGAGGTGTGGATTGTCCGGATCCGCTTCCCGCGCGGCCCGGCCGTACATGAGGCTCATGGTCAAGCGCGCCACGGCACAGGGCAGCACAAGCTCCAACTCGTCGAGGCCCAAGGGGAAGGCCTCGTGGTAACCGCGCACTAAAGCCAGGGCCACGGGGAGAGGCTCATCTCCAGCGAGTTGTACTGCGTAGGCCACGGCAATACCGATTTCCGAAACCCGGGCGGAAACGGCTGCGTCTCCCAGGTCAAACAGTCCCGTCACCCGCGCGCCAGCGGGGGTTTCCACACCGGTCAGATTGAATTCGTTGGCGTCATAGAACAGGAGCTGTTGGGGCAATTGTTCGATCACGCCTTGAATCCGGCCGCCATACATCAAGAGGGCTTTTTCAAACAGGCTACGCAGCCTTGGATCGGGCTCGTGCTGTAGCAGCGTGGCCAGTCTTGCCGAGGCCTCCATGGTCCAGCTGTGTTGTCCCGCGCTCGCATCCACGTGCAGCTCCGCCAGGCAACGATCCACCCGACCGAGCAATTCCCCCAAGCTGAACCAGGTGTCCAAATTGCGGCTTTCAAGGTTGGCCAGGAGCGGCCCGGGCACCCAGGTCATCATGCGTGCCAGGTGGAGGCGTCCATGCGAGCCCCCAATTGCGACACAGCCTTCTCCAACGGAGGTGGGCAGCAGTTCCGGCGCCACTCCAGGCAGTCTTCGGGCCAGTTGCTTCAGGATCAGAGCCTCCAGTCGCAAGCGTTTGCGATCCCCGGCGCTTTGAATCCGCAGCACAAAGCGGGGCTCACCAGCCCCGTCCAGCAGGGCGAAGTTCTTATCCTCGTAACTCGTTAGAGAAGTGAGTTTCCCTTCTAGACCCCAATGCACGCGCAGGAGCTCTTGCGCCTGGTCCGGAGAGAACTCTGTCAAGAGGGGCGGAGAGGGACCCATGGCAGGCCCAACCATAGCGCTCACCGATGGCCCGGGCCAGGGGGCTTGGCTTGGGTCTGTTCTTCTCTTGCAGGCGAACCGCCACTATCTCTTCCGATTCGACGAGGCCCCATTTTTTGACGCTCCTCGGGGGGTGTTCCCTGCTTCTATCGAGGGCAGGCAAGAGGCTCCTTTTGACACAGACTTGCTCACCGGCGGAGAAGTTTGTCGTCTGCTGTTGGGCCTCCAGCCCCAACAGGAATAACCCGGGCTAACCAAACCCCAAAGCGCAGCCACCTTGGAAGATGAGAAAACTCATCAGCCAGGCCAAGAGGGTCATGTAAACGAACAGGAAGGCAGGCCATCTCCAACTGGCGGTTTCGCGATAGACCGCGGCCAGGGTGCTCATGCACTGACAGGCGAGGGCGAAGAAGACCATCAGCGAGAGGCCCACCAAGGGTGTGTAGACCGGTCGGCCATCGGCGTAGGTTTCGGCGCGGATTTTTTCGCGCAGGGTGCTTGGGCCGCCGTCGGTTTCAGCCACACCGTAAACGATGCCCAGGGTGCTCACGAAGACCTCGCGCGCAGCGAAGGCTCCGATCAAGCCCACCCCGATTTTCCAATCAAAGCCCAAGGGCTTGATCACCGGCTCGATCCTTTTGCCTAGCCTAGCCCCGTAACTGTGACGGAAGATGTCGCTGGATTCCGCCTGGTCGATGTTGGCCAGGCGCAGGTCGAGGGGCGCATCGTTGAGTGTTCTGGTGGCGTTTGTGCGTTGAGCTTCGTAGTTGGTTTCGAGTTGCGGGTGCTTGGGGAAGGAGAGCAAGAGCCAGAGCCCGATGGTGCAGACCAAAATCACGCCACCGGCTTCGCGCAAGAAAACCCCGCCGCGCTGCATCATCATCTTGATCACGCTACGCCAATGCGGGAATCGGTAGGGCGGCAGCTCGAGGATCAGCGGCACGCTCGGGCCGCGAAGAATGGTGCGGCCCAGGACGGCCGTGGCCACCAGGGCGATAGCGGTGCTGAAGACATACATGCAGACCATCAAGAGGCCCTGCACAGGCAGGACGCCGAGCACGGTGGTGGGGGGAAACAGGGCGCCGATCACCAGGGCGTATATCGGTAGGCGCGCCGAGCAACTCATCAACGGCACGACCATCATGGTCAACATTCGATCGCGGCGGCGTTCCATGGTGCGCGTCGCGAGAATGGCGGGGACGGCGCAGGCAAAGCCCGACAGCATGGGCACGAAGGCTCGGCCGTGAAGGCCGAGAGCCTTCATCATGCGATCCATCAAGAAAGCCACTCGCGCCATGTAACCCGTGTCTTCCATCAACCCGATGAAAAAGAACAGGAGCAGGATTTGTGGCAAGAAAACCACAACGCTGCCCACCCCAGCGATCAGGCCTTCGGTGATAAAATCGCGCACAAAACCCACAGGTAGAGCACCCTCGACAAATTCAGCGAGCGAACCAAAGCCCGTTTCAATGAGTGAGATGGCGGGGTCGGACCAGCTAAAGAGGGCTTGGAAGACGATGCCCATGAACAAGAGGAAGAGCGCAAACCCCAGCAGCGGGTGCAAGAGTGCCGCGTCCACTCGTTCGCTCACCGAGCGCTTGAGCGGTCGCACCTCACTCAACGCCTGGGCTGGGTGTTCATCGATCCAATCGTAGCGTGCGCGAATGATCTCGGCCTCAATCTCTCGATTCGAGCTGGCGGCGAGCTGGCGTCTGGATTGCACGGCGACTCGTAGCCCCGCCGGAATGTCGACCAACTCATCGTCATCGTTGACAGAGAGCAGGGACCACAGGGCCAGGGCCTGAATTTGATGGGGGTCGCCGCCGGACCAGGCCGTCGGCATCTCGGGCGCGACCGCGAGCACATCGGCCCTTAGCTCTGCGCTCATTTCCCAAAGCATGGGCTTGGGCGGAGCAGCTCCTGAATCGAGGGTCGTGGCGATGCTTGTCCTCAAGGAGTCGAATCCCGTGCCGCGCAGCCCGGAGATCTCGACCACTGGAACGCCCAACTGTTCCGCCAGGAGTTCGCTGTTGATAGCGAGCCCGCGGCTATCGAGCATGTCCATCATGTTGAGGGCCAGGATCACCGGCACGCCGGTCTCAATGACCTGCAACGCCAGGTAGAGGTTGCGCACGAGTTGTGTCGCGTCCACCACCACAACCACCAATTGCGGCCGCTCGAGGGGCTGAACACCGATGATGGCGCTACTGGCGATCTGTTCTTCCGCGCTGCGGGCGGACAGGCTGTAGGTGCCGGGAACATCGAGGAGTCGCACGCTGCGATTTCCGGGGAGTTCCAGGGCTCCCTCAAAGCGCTCGACGGTGATCCCTGGGTAATTGCCGATGCGCTGATCGCCGCCGGTCAGTTGGTTGAAGACCGAAGTCTTGCCGGTGTTAGGATTGCCAGCTAGGGCGACGAGGGGGGGCTCGTCAGGGGACCGTGTGGGAGCCCTCATGGCGCACTCATAAAAGAAGAGTGGGGCTTTTACAGCGCGCGCACGAACAACTCTTGGGAGTCCGCGAAGCGCAGGCTGAGATGGCAACCGCGAACCTCGACTTCGAGCAGGTTGCCCACTTGCACCCGGCGCACGACGCGCAGAGCCGTGCCCGGCAGGAGGCCGAGCTCCATCAGGCGCCGCCGAAAGGAGGCCTCTCCGCCGATCTTCACCAGGGAGGCGGTGGATCCAGCTTGCATATCGCAGAGTCGAGTCATGTTCAGGTGGGGCTTCTCTAAATGAGATCGCATCTCAGTCTAACCTTCGACGGCACCGGGACCAACCCTAAAGCAAATTTATTCAGAGTTCGCGGTCCAGAGAGAGGGGGGCCCGACAGCTTGTTTGCCCGTTTGCATAAACAATCCGGGCTAGGGCCAAGGCCTGGCGAGAGGGGCTCACGGGGCATCACGAGCGGCTTCAGGCGACCATGACCCCTCATGGACCGCCGCCGCGCCAGGGCCCTGTGGCGCTACACTACGCCCGACCCGCATCGACCCCAGCCCTCAAGATTCCCATCACTCAGAACCCCAAAGAAATCGCCGGCCGCCTGGCCGCGGATCTCGCCCAAGATGGGATGGTGCTGGGGCTCGGCACCGGTTCGACGGTTTACTTCACCCTTGTGCGTCTCGCCGAGCGCATCCGTGACGAGGGTCTTGACCTGCACGGCGTGCCGACTTCGATCGATACCGAACAGAAGGCCAGCGAGATGGGCCTTCCGCTCTTGGGCCTCGACGAGGTCGAACATCTGGACCTGACGATCGATGGAGCCGACGAAATAGACGCTGATTTCCAGATGATCAAGGGTGGCGGCGGTGCGCTCCTGCGCGAAAAAGTCGTGGCCTCGATCACCCGCCGACAGGTCATCGTCGTGGGCCGCGACAAACTCGTCGAGCGCTTGGGCAGGAGTTTTCGCCTGCCGGTGGAAGTGGTGCCCTTTGCCCTCTCAAGCGTGGCCCGGGCCCTCACAGCCCTCGGCTGTGAGACATATCTGAGGAGAGATAAGAATCAGTCGGCTTACACCACCGACAACGGCTGCCAAATCCTCGACTGCCAGTTCCCCGACGGTATAGCCGCCCCCCACCAACTCGAACTCGACATCGATGCCATCCCTGGTGTGGTGGAGAGTGGTCTCTTCATCGACCTTGCCCATGTGTGCGTAATCGGCTCGCCCGACGGCAGCGTCGAGGTTCGCGAGAGGCCCGCCCCTTCCTAGGGCGAGGGGCCCCAGCCCCCACGCTCACTCCGCGGGCATCACAACGCGGATTTCAGCGCTGAACATGCCGCGCGGGTCGCCCCTTTCGGTCAGGGTTTTCGCCAGGGTCTCTGCCCTGCGCTCGACGACACCTTCGAAGAGCACGAGCTCGCCGTGGCGCACCAAGATGCTCTGGTCGAGGTCGCACATGGAGTCATCAAGGCGAATTTCGAGGACGCAAGCGGGCGGAGCTTCTAGAACCGTGAACACCTGGCCGTCCCGCTCCACCACGATGCGCTCACGCGCTTTAGGTTCCCGATTGCGCAGCCAGTAATAACGCTCGTGGGTCACATCGTCCTGCAACCAGACGACGCGCGTGGGCCGCAGGCTGCGGGTGTGCCTTGCCATCCAGGGCAAAGCCACGGCATCCTCTCCACCCATCCAGTGACCCTTGCCCGTGTGGACCTCAACCTGGTGCAAATAGTTGCCCGGATTTTCCCTGGCCAGGCTCCCGAGTTTTTCCTGCCACTCAAGACCGATGCGGTTGCGGTCGTAGGCCGCATCCAGGGCGCCCACATGCAAGGCGAAGGGCAGGTTGAAGAGACCGTCGGGCTGGGTTTCGCCAGGGTGACCAGCCATCATGGCCACCGCCGCGAAACGATCCGCCATGCGCGGCGCGAGTTGGTAGGCGCCGTCGCCGCCGGCGCTGTAACCGGTCAGATAGACGCGGTCGGGATTGATGCCCTCGAAGAGCAGCATGTCTTTGATCAGGGTGTCAAAGAAGCCGTCGATGTGGCCTTGGTGCCACATGTTCCAGGTGTCGGTGGGGGCTCGTGGCACGAGGTAGATGCCGTTGTCTATTTGGTAGAGCTTCTTCTGGTTGCTCCACTGCTGGTCGTTGACTTCCTTCGGCGCGCCGCCGCCGCCGTGCATGGAGATGATCAAGCTGTAACCGCCCTCTGGACGATCGCCAAAAACCCGGTACCAAAAGGGCATCTTGAAATCACCCTGCCTGAGCATCCGCGACTTGAACTCGGCTTGGCGGGCAGCACGGCGCTCTTTCTTGTGGGCCTGCCAGAGGTTGGCACGCAGGGTGCGCGCTACCTGTCTTGTGAGCTGTTGATTTGTGATGTGCCCACTCGCAAGCCGCTGCTCTTGAGGCCCGCTGATGGCGATGTCGATCAAGGTTTGGGCCTTGGCCGTGAACTTGCGACTCAGGCGCTCGTTGCCAAGAAGTACCTCCACGGAGTAGATCGAACCCTCGCGCAGCGCGGACGCTAGGTGGTCGTTGGCATCAAATCTCTCGTCGCGGGTCTTTCCTTCAAAAACCACGGCCCCGGCTGAATCGACGACCGTGACGGAGGCCACCAGTCGCTTGGAGTCAGCCTTGTCGCGGACACAAAAACGCACGGGAACCAAGCCTTCGCCGAGCTCTTCTGCCTTCGTGGTGTAACGATCGGTGACATTAACCGCACCCACAGACCTGTCTTCCGGCAGCCAGACCAAGGGGAACGAGATCGGCGTGTCGCGCCAGGTGACGGCGAAGATGGCGTGGTCAGGATCGTCGCGGGTGGCGCCAGCGGCCCTGCCCGCGAACCAACCGCGGTCAAGGTCGCTGCCTGTGGGTTCGGCTGCTCCGGTGAAGTGCCAGCCGTCGTCCCAGACTTCGACCCAGGAGTGGTTGCCGCTGTCATCGCTCCAACGCGGCGTGCCCACGAAGCGCGCGGGGACTCCCACCGCTCGACAGGAATCAATCAAGAGCACACTCAAGCCGGTGCAGGACGCCAGGCCAGAGTCGATGGTCTCGAAGGGGCTCTGGTCTGGTTTTGCACGGGCCGTGGAGTACTTGACACCGAACTCCTTCCAGATCGCGTTGTTCAGGAGCGTGGCTGCCTCGCTGGCCGAGCGGGCTTCGCCCACCAAGGGTAGGCAGCGCGTGCGCAAGCGTTTGCGCCAGGGGTCGCGCCGCTCGTTGACGCTGGCGAAGGGCAGGATGGCGTCGAAGAACAGGGATTTGTCCACCGAACTTTGCCATGGTGCGCCTCGCCAGGATTCGTAGGCGAGGGAGTTGTTCTCCATCAAGAACTCAGTAGTCAGGCTCTTGAGATCGGTTGTGGGCATGTGCGCGACCAACCAGCGCATGCCCTCGCGTTCCCCTTCGGGGGTTCCTGCGATGGCGGCTTCGAGGGCCATGCGATTCTCTCCGGCGGCCTCGAGTGCAGCTTCGAGATCGCCAGCGGCGGCGGGCGTTGCGAGAAGCGTGAGGGCGGCGACGCAGAGCGCAGTGATGTAAGAGGCAGGCGTGGGTGTCATCGGAAGGTGAAAAAGCAGAAGGGAGTTCCGGCCCCAGAGACAGGGGAAGACGCACTTTACGGCATCGTCAGCATAGTCGGCAGCGCAGGCCGATAAGATAGAAGCTCGCCCCCCGCCTCCCTCCCCGTGCCCCCATGCAGCTAGTCCACGGCCTCTTTGGCCTCGCATTTTTCTGCGTCGTTTCCTGGCTGATGTCCTCCTATCGCTCGCGCTTTCCCTGGCGGGTGGTGATCCTGGGCATCGCCTTGCAACTGGTCCTGGCTCTTATGTTTCTCGGCACCGGCAGCGGCTTGGCTATTTTTGAAAGCGCCGCGGGTTTCGTGATGCGGCTGATCGGTCTGGCCAAGCCCGGCGCAGAACTGGTTTTCGGCGTTCTCGCCAAACCCGAGGTCCTTGCCGAGACTTTTGGCCCAGAGAACGGGTTCATCTTCTCCTTTGCGGGCAATGGGTTGGTGGTGATCATCTTCTTCTCGGCCTTAATGAGTGTGCTCTATCATCTGGGCGTGATGCAGTTCTTGATTTGGTGCCTGGCCAAGATCATGTCGTTCCTGATGCGCGTCTCCGGGGCCGAGTCCATGGCCATGGCGGCCAATGTCTTCGTGGGCCAAACCGAAGCCCCCTTGGTGGTCAAACCCTACATCGCCAAGATGACAAACTCCGAGTTGAATGCCATGATGACCGGCGGCTTTGCCACCATCGCCGGCTCAGTTCTGGCGGTCTACATGGGCTTCATCGGCGAGGAGTATGGGCCACACTTGTTGGCGGCCTCGGTGCTTTCGGCTCCGGCGGCTTTTGTCGTGGCAAAGATCATGTTGCCCGAAACCGAAATCGCAGAGACCGCCGGGCGGGTCGAGTTGAAGGGTGACCGCAAGGCCTCGAACTTGATCGAGGCAGCAGCCAACGGAACCAGCGATGGCCTCAAATTGTGGCTCAATGTGATCGCCATGCTGATTGCCTTCGTGGCCCTGGTAAACCTTGTCAATTGGCCTCTCGGTGCCCTGGGAGCCCGTTTGGGGATGGAACAGGCCCTTGACTTGAACTGGATCTTCGGTCAAGTTTTTTCGCCCGTGGCCTGGGTCATGGGCGTCGAGGGCTGGCATGACTGCCAGTTGTTCGGTTCCTTGCTCGGCACCAAGGTTGCGGTCAACGAGTTCGTGGCCTTCAACCAGATGATTCAGTACCTGCCGGGCGAAGGCGCGGCTGAGATCGCTTTTCAGCACCAGCGCTCGGCCAAAATGGCGGCCTACGCCCTGTGCGGCTTTGCCAACTTCGCCTCGATCGGCATTCAACTCGGAGGCATCACCCCCCTGGCACCCGAGCGCAAGGCGGACATTTCCAAATTGGCCATGCGGGCTATGTTGGGCGGCGCCTTTGCTTCTTGGATGACAGCCTGTGTGGCTGGTATTTTCATCACGGATTGAGTGCAAACAAATGAACACCACCCAACAGCATGACGAAGCCACCGAATGCCTCACCGAAAAGCTGCGGGCTTTGGGTGTGGCCGAGGCGCGAGCGGCATTTGTCTTGGGTTCGGGGCTCGGACCCTTCGCCGACCGTTTGCAGAACGCCACGCGCATTCCCTATGCAGAGCTCGCCGGCATGCCCACCAGTGGTGTGCCCGGTCACGAGGGCCAACTGGTTCTCGGTGAAATCGAGGGCCGGCTCTTGGTGGTGCAGCAGGGCCGGGTGCATTTTTACGAGGGCTGGAGCGCCCGGCAAGTGACCCGTTGCGTGCGCTCCTTCGCCAACCTGGGGATCGACCTCTTGATGCTGACCAACGCCGCTGGCGGCATGGATCCCAGCTGGGAACTGCCGACCCTGATGCGCATCACAGATCACATCAACCTCCAGGGCCGTCCGCCCTTGAACCGCGGCGAAGCCAGTCAAGCTTGCCCCTACGACAGCGAATTGGGCGAACTCATGGACCGCTCTGCCCAAAAGGTTGGCGTTGAGTTGCAGAGGGGCATCTACATGGGACTCTTTGGCCCGACCTACGAGACTCCAGCTGAGGTGCGCATGGCTAGCTGGGCTGGCGCTTCCGCCGTGGGCATGAGCACCGTGGCTGAAGCCACCGTGGCCCGCAGCGCCGGCATGCGCGTGGCCGCGGTCAGCGCCATCACGAACCCCGCCGCCGGTATTTCCAAGACCCCTCTGAACCACGCCGAAGTTGTTGAGGCAGGCCGCGCTCTCGCCTCGCGCTTCTGCATCCTGCTCGAAGCCTTTGTGGAAACTGCAGTCGAGCCCAACCCATGACGCGCTTCGAGCGAGCCTTTATTACCGGCGCATCGAGTGGTATCGGCCGCGCGATCGCCCTCAAGTTGGCCGGGCGCGGAACCTTGGTGGTGGTCACTGCGCGCCGGCGCGAGCTGCTCGACGAACTCGTGGCTGAGATCGAAGGCGCGGGGGGCAGGGCTCTCGCCGCCGAACTCGATGTGCGCGATACCGATTGGGTCAGAAGAGAGATGGAGCGCCTCGACGGCGAGGTGGGTGGTTTTGATCTCGTCCTGGCCAACGCTGGTGTGGGTCGCGCCGTGCATGCCACACGACTCGACTGGGATGCCGTCAGCGATGTTGTCGATGTGAATTTTCGCGGCGCATTGGCAACCCTGGTGGCGGGCAAAGGCCTCATGCTGCCCCGTGGCCGCGGCACCCTGGCCGCCGTATCGAGTCTTGCGGGAACCCGAGGAATGGCCACAAGCGGAGCCTATTCGGCGTCCAAGGCCGGTTTGCAGGCGTTCCTGGAAACCCTCGAGATCGACCTCGGCCAGAGCGGTTTGAAGGTGGTGGACATCCAGCCCGGATTTGTGCGCACACCCATGACCGACAACCAGAAATTCCCCATGCCTTTCTTGGTCGAGGTCGACACCGCCGCCGAGCATTGCCTCCGCGGCCTCGAAGCGGGAAAATCGGTGATCAGTTTCCCCTGGCAGCTCGCTTGGCCCACCAGAACCCTGGGCCGCTACTTGCCACGCACGCTCTGGCGCCTGCTCTCGCGCATGAGCACTCCGTCCTAGCCCGCAGGCCTAACCCTTTGGCACCTCAAGGATCTCGATGTCGTAGCCATCGGGATCGTGGACGAAGAGGTACTTGGTTGGGGCTTCGGGGCGGCTTTGGCGGAACCACCAACCTTGGCTTTCGATTTCCTCAAGGACCGGCGCAAGGTCGTCGACCACCACCGCGAGGTGGCCGAATTGATTGCCTAGCTCGTAGTCGCGGCCGTCGTGGTTGTAGGTCAGCTCGATAAAATAGGTTTCGCTCTCGTCGGTCAGGAAAACCAAGGTGGCCTCGTCACCGATGGCGTGGCGGCGCGCCTCCTTGAGTCCCAGAAAGCCGGTGTAGAAGGCCAGGGACTCGTCGAGGTCCTTGACGCGAATCATCGTGTGGTAGAGCTTCATGGATTCTCTTGTGGGGAGTCGTGGGCGCCCCGCCAGGCCAGCGCGCCCAGGGCCCAGTAGGGGAACATCAAGCGCGGCCAGAGGGCCGGAAAGAAGGCAAAATGTATCAGCGTGGCGAGCAAGGCGACGAAGGCCAAACCTGTACCGCCAGCGCGCCATTTCCCTCGCCGCCAACCAATCACAGCCGCCGCCAGGGTGCTGACGAGGAAGATCAGGGGTGCGCTGGATTTGAACTTGGGCAGGGAGCGCAAGCTCTGGTCCAGCCAGATCACTGGGTCAAAGGGCGGCGTCTCCGTGGCCGGCAGGGACATGTAATCGACGAAGGTGTGCTGAAAGACTGTCCAGGGCCCGTAGGCCTCGCGGCCCACTGTGCAGCCGAGGATCAGGACAAAATAGGCCCCAGCGCTAGTGACGAGGGCGCGCCTCGAGATGCGCGGCGCTGCCGCCGCCCCGGGAAGGGCACACCAAGCCACAAGCGCTGCGATCAAGACGATGTGATCGGTGCGCGCCGTCAAACTCAAGCCGAGTAACACCAATCCCAGACGAGTGCGCCGTGTTTCGAGCAGGAAGAAGGCGCCCCACAGGATCAACGCCGCCGCCAGGGCATCGGCCGTGGCCAGGGTGTGCTCTCCAAAGAAAAAACCAAGGGCTACCAGGAGCAGCAGGTTGCCGAGCACCCATTCCCAGCTTCCATGACCGCGCCGCGCGAGCCACCGGGCACAGGCTGCGAGAAGCAGTAGCCCGGAGAGCCAGGAGACATAGAAAGCACCGTCGATGGGCGAGCAGCCCAGGCCACCCAGGGCGGCAATCAGCCCGATGTAGAGCACGCGCCCACGATAGAAGGGGAGTTGCGCAGCGAAGGCCTCTGGGTCAACGGCGAGTCGCACGCGGTAAGCGTTCTTTGTGCGCAAAAGCTCGGCATCTTCAGCCGAAACACGGCCATCCAGTTCTTGATAGACCCCAGCATGCACGGCTTCCGGTGTTGCGCCGCGAAGTTCCATGGCGCACGCGCTGTAGCCCAAGAGATCCCACTCGACCTTGCGCTCGTCCAGCCAGAAGAAGGCCAGAAGAAGGAACACGAAACCGTAGAGGAGACCCGCGGTCCGCCTTTCTTTCGATAGAGAAATCACAAAGCGGCGACTCACCAAACGATGGGCTGCCGGGAGCCGAGGCCTGGCCCGAAGATCAGCGCGTTGGAAAAAAGCCGCGCACTTCCCTGGTGATAGCCACGGAAGCAAGGCGAGCTGGCGAAGAGGATGATCTGTCCGTCCCCCAAACTCTCACGGGTTAGATAGGCGCTGTTAGCGATGCGCAAGCGCGCTTCGGGCCACAAGAGCCCGCCCAAGCGCAAGCGGCCTGATGATGTGAAACGCACGGGGGTTTGCACCGGGAACTTGGAGAGCAGAGCGGCCGAGGAACTGAAGGAGATGGGCAACAGGTCACCAGTGCCCGTGGTCAGCCAACTCTCATCGTCGACTTCGGCCAGCAGATTCGTGCCCGAAGGCGAAAAGCGCCGCCGCCAGCGGTCGAGGTCTTCGGAATCTTCAGCATCTTCAGGAGCAACCGTTTCCACAGGCTCGCTTTGCGTTGCTGCGCCGACCCCTTCTTTGGGGCCGTTCCAAACCAGATCCTCATCAATGGCGATGCGCCGCGCCGCTCGCTCGCGCTCGAGTTCCAGCGCAAACTCGTCGAGTTTTTCGAGGGCGTGACGGCGCAAGCTGACCTGGCTGAGACTGACTCGCCCCGAGGTCAAAAGGGCTGCGGACTCGGCCACTCCGATCAAGCTGCCGCCGGCCGAGACCCAGGCGCGCAACTCATCAGCCACTTCCTCGATCATGCCCTGCAAGCCTCCGGGGGGCAGCACCAGGACATTGTAACGGCGCAGATCCGCGTCCCCGATGGACTGGGCGTCGAGGATGGAAAAGGGCACACCAAGTTCCACATCGAGGTGGTGCCAGATGTGACCGTAACCCGTGGAGGAGACCGGCGAGTTGGCTAGCAAGGCGATGCGCGGCCGGGCGAGCAGGTGAAAGTGCCCGCCGCCGAGGTCAGGGCCTGTGCCGGGGGCGCGGCC
Source organism: Planctomycetota bacterium (assembly GCA_012959785.1). GTDB lineage: Bacteria > Planctomycetota > UBA1135 > UBA1135 > DUCM01. Next base: position 65,659 of record DUCM01000018.1, read on the forward strand.
CGAAAGGACTCGCGTGGCCTCAGCACCGGCCCTGACTGCGGCCTTTTCCACCAGCGCCTCCAGGTCCGCTGCGCTGCCTTCGTTTTCGTGGCGCCGGATCAGCAAGGAGCCCCGCGACCAGCGCCGCGGGCCGTTTTCAGAACCGCCATCGGAAAAAGCGCGATCAGCGAAGTGCAAGACCAGCCCTAGCTCCATGGCCTGGGCCGCGAAGGCCACGGCGCTGTCGTCCTCGCCATCCACGATCCAACCGTAGACCGGATAACCCTCTGGAGCAGGCCCCACCATGCCGGTGCCGACGACCAGGGGCGCCACCGGTTTGAGTTGCAGCCCCGCAGGTTTTCCCCAATAGGCCGTGAGGTCCAGGGCGTGGGGCAGGGACCAGGCGGTGCTGTCGTACATCTTCGAAGCGTCACGCCGCTCGAGTTCTTCCCGCTCGCGTTCGAGGGTCTCGCGATCGATGCGTTGGTCGAAGTCGAAGAACGCTCGCACCAATTGCCGCGCGGGTTGGCGCGCTGGAATCACCCACGAATCGGCGGGCAGCACAAGGCTCTCGAAAACTTCGCCGTGAGAGCCTGTGACCCCGGCCAGTTGGACGGGCTCGGTGGCCCGCGCGTACTCGATGTCTTGGCCTGCGAGGATTCTCTGCAAACGCAGTAGGCGGCTTTGGTTGCCGTCCGTGCGCAGCACAAGCACCTGGTCGTTGCCCGGCGTGTCGGCGGCGACATTCTTGGTGCTGTTGGCGAGGTAGCTGCGCAGGATTTTGGGCCCATGGTCTTGCAGCGAGCGCAGATTCGACCAACTGGCGCTGAGTTGGTGATGCACTGCTTCGCGGTAGGAGAGAATCACTCCCGAAGCGCGCCGCAGGGGAAAGCCATCGGTGCGCGCCTGTTCGTAGAGGATGCCGATGGCGCCCACCAGGGCTCCCCAGGCATCGGAATAGAAGGGAGCCCAACCATCGGCCCACTCGCGGGTGTAGTAGCCCCAGCCGTGTTCATCAAAGGCCTGAGCGGCTTCGTCCGCGAAGAGGCTTTGCCAATAGATATGCTCCTCGCCAAAGGCCGGATTGAGAGGCTCTGCCTGGGGGTAAAACAGAAAAGTGTCGAGGCCGCTCATCTCGTGGGCGTCGACGAAGAGTTGCGGGTGCCATTCGAGCACGGCCTGCCAACGCGCCCGGGTTTCGGGCTGGGTGCCCGCCATCCAATCGCGATTCATGTCGAACAGGTAGTGGTTGCCGCGCCCGAAAGGCCAACGCCCTCGATGCATCGAGGCGTAATCGAGGCTGGGGGTGTAACCGGCGGATTGTTCGACCATACCTATGATGCGCTCGCGCCCGTCGGGGTTGAGGCAGGGGTCGATCACGATCACCAGGTCATCGAGCAGCGCCGCCACCTCCTCGTCGCGACAAGCCGCCAGGTGATAACCCAAAAAAAGCGCCGCGTCGCTGCCCGAAAGCTCGTCGCCGTGGATCGAGTAGCCCATCCAGGCCACCGGAGGCAGGCTGGCGACGAGCCGTTCGAGTTCTTCAGGGGCAGTGCCGCGAGGGTCGGCCAGTTGCGCATGACCGGCCTTGATTTCATCCAGCCGCCTGTGGTTCTCGGCCGAGGTGGCCACGAGATAGACCAGGGGTCGGCCTTCGTGACTGAGGCCGAACTGCGTCAGCGTCAAGCGATCGGAAGTCCGCGCAAACGTTTCAAAGGCGGCCACGATTTCAGCGGGGTGCGAAAGCCGCGTGCCGGGTGCTTGCCCCAAGAGTTCTTGTAGAGTCGGCACTCCCGGGTCGTAGTCGGCGCCGGGAAAAAAGGGCGCGTCGTAGGCAAACTGAAGGGAGTCTCCAAAACGGATCGAGATGGCCTCATCGTCGGTGAGAGCTCCGGGGCTGGCCGCCAAGGCGGACCCGAGGGAGCAGGAGCAGATGAGAGGCAGCAGGAGGCTGCCGAAGAGGGACGCAGTTTTCATGCCCGCAGGGTATCCAATCCTCCCGCCGGGTCTGCACTGCCCTCCAGCCAATCGCCCTCAGACCAGATCGACCACGCGCCCAGGCGAGAGGAACAAGAGCCGCAGGCGCACTTTTTCTGGTGTCAACCCGGTTTGCTCCGCCACCACCCGCGCGTAGGCCTCAAGTTGCGGGCGATAGTGTTCAGCCCGGGCCTCTAGTTCGCCGGCTTCTACCGCGTCCGACTTGAAGTCGATCACCTCGGCCCAGACCACGCGACCGTTCTCGGTGGCGAGCACCAAGCGGTCGATGGAACCGTTCCAAACCTGTTCCGGGCCGCCGGAGTCCTCTTTGAGCAGGACTGTAAAGCCGTACTCCTGGTGCACCACCGTTTTGCTCGCGGGCGGCGCCCCCGAGGCTTCCCGCGAGAGGGCTTTTCGGATCTCGTCGCAGGCCAGGGCACCCTCGACGATGGCCGTGGCCGAACGCAAGATGTCTTGCTTGGCGCCGAGGCGCGCAAGATCCGCTGGCGCAAACTCAAAGTCCTCGATCCACTCGCAGCCATCAAAGGCAGCGTGGGCCAAGGTGCCTACTTCGGCGCCGGTGTTTGATTTCAAGAGCGCACCCGCGCTCTGCAAGGCACCGCCCTCCTCGGCCGAGGCCCTGCGCCGCGCCAGACTGCGCAGGCCTGTGGTGGGGGCCAGCCCCAGAGAGACCTCCGCCGCGGGGACCGCATCAGAGCCGCGATCAGCGTACTCCGCCCAGTTTTTTTCGCCCGACTTGGTGGCGCGCCAGATGACGCCATCGGGGTCGTTCGCGATCAATTCATCTTGCGGCAGGCTGCCCCGCAACACCGAGGCCAGAGAGGCCGTGAGCTTGCTTTGGTCCTTGTCGGCATCGATACCCGGCACCACCAGTTCGAGGCGGTAGCGTGCCCGCGTCATGGCCACATACAACCCGCACAAGCTGTCTTTTATGGCCTTCTCGGTGCCCGCATCGTAGAGGCTCTTCAGTTGGGTTGAGGTGCCCAAGAGTTCCTGACCGGGCGAGAAGGTCACCAAGTCGATGCGTCCTGCTGGATCGGGACGGCGGGCGAGGTGGCGGTCGCGTGTGCCCACCATCTTGGCATTGAGTTCGGGCAGGACCACGCAATCGAATTCGAGACCCTTGGCTGCGTGCACGGTCATGACCCTCACTCGGCTACCGCCGGGGGCCTCCACTCTTTCGATACGCAGATGATCCACAAAGTCGCTTGCTCGCAGGGAGATCCGCGCTTCGAAACGGTGGGCCTGTTCGGAGAGTTGCGCCATGCGCGCCTTGTCCCAAGCGGGCCAGGAGGGGTCAGCTTGAACTTCGAGGTTGAGGTTTTCCGCCAGCGCGCCGAGGCCCTGGGCCATGAGATCGCTGCGCACGCGCCGCGCCAGAGCGCGCATGTCGGCCCGCTCTTCTGAAGGGTCGCTCTTGGGCGCGAGCCCGAGATAGCCGGCGAAGGGTGAGGAGGCGACATGGAATGCCGCCGCTTCGTCGCCGGGGTGATCGGCAAGGTGCAGGAGCGAGACGAACAAAAGAACCGCCGCAGAATCGGTCAGGGTGTTGCCACCCTCGCCACTGGCGTCGATTTTTTCTGCACGCAAGGAACTGATCAAGAGCGGGATGTGCTTGTTGACCCGCGTCAGGACGCCGATTTCCACTTCGCAGCCCTTGGCTTCGGCGAGCAGGGCCTTGACCCGTTGAACCGTGCAGCGCACCAGAGCGCTAACTTCATCTTTCTTGGTGTCGCCCATATCGGTCACCTCGATCACCTGCACGGCGCCCGGCAAATCCTTGACGGCTGTGTGTTCATGCATGCTCTCTGACCACGCATCGGCGGCCAGGCGCTCGGGAGAAGTCGGATCCGAACCCAGGGCGAGGTTCTTTTCCAGCCCACCAAAGACTCGGTTGACCAAATCGAGGACCACCTGGCTTGAACGAAACGAGAGGTGCATGGCTTCGGCCTCGAGCCCGGGCAGCCTCGTCTCCAGGCTGTTCAGTAGGCGCGGTTCAGCCTGACGAAAGCCGTAGATGGACTGTTTGCCATCGCCCACGCAGAAGAACGAGCGGGGACCGCCAGCGCTCGTGATCTCGCTCGCCAGGGGTTCGAGGATGCGCCATTGGATGGGCGATGTGTCCTGAAACTCGTCGAGTAAGATGTGATCGAGCTTGCTATCGAGGCGAAACCACAAATCGGCCTGGCGCTCAGCAAACAACTGCGCGCGCTCAGTCGACGGATCCAGGGCCACGGGGATATCCTCGAAGCGGTAGTGGCCCGACTCATACTTACGCAAGCTCAGACAGGCGCTGAAACGGTCGAGGAGTTGTCGCGCGGCCAAGTTGCGCGCCACCAAATTGGAGAGAAACTTGAAACTCGCCTGGGCCATGATGGGCGCCAGAATCTCAAGCAGGTCCAGAGGCATTTCGGCGCCGAAATAGGTGCGATTTTCGCTGTGATAGGCCGCGCCTAGACCCTTGGAGAGCACCGCCTTCCAGTCTTCCAACGACACATTAAGCAGCAGCTTGTCCCTTGCCTTGGCCCACCTCTGGTTCTCTGTGCCCTTCTTGGTCAAGGGCATGATGGCGCCGCGCAAACCCTCCAAGGCGTCAAGAACAGCCTGTTTTTCCACTTCTGGCCCCACGGCGATTTGATTCCAGGCCTCGGGGTCGGAGTCCTGGACGAGGGGCAGCATTTCGGCGGCCAATTTCAATAAGGCCGCCTGCACACCGCGCGGCGCACCGCCGCTGTGCAACTGGTGCAGCAGCGCCGACAGGTCCTCGGGGTCGCCTTGCTCCAGCACATCTCCTATGGCCAGGGCTTGCAGGGCCTTGGCTTCGCGCTCGTCGCAAATTGTCCAATGCGGCGGCAGGTCGAGGTCGTGGCTGAACAAGTTCACGAGACGATTGAGGAACGAGTCGATGGTGCGCACTTCCAGGGTGCCCAGGGCGCGGGTCAAGCGGCCGAGCAGTCTCTTGCAGGTTGCAGCGTCAAGTTCTGGTTTTTCGAGATCCCGACGCAGCTCGGCCAATCCCTCTTCGCTGTCGGTTGCGCCAACCAGGCGCTCGAGCAGCCGGTCGAGGATTTCGCCGGCGGCCTTGCGGGTGAAGGTTGTGGCCAGGACAGTCTCCGGCTGAACTTCAGCGAAGAGGAGAGTCAGGAATTGGTTGGTCAACCGGTGCGTCTTGCCGGTGCCAGCCGAGGCTTTCAGTAGTTGATGGCCAAAGGTCTTCACTGGTCCCCCTCCTCAAACTCATCAAGGTCCACGCCCGCCAACAAGCCTTTCCCGGCGATGGCGGCAAAGATGGGGTCGTAAGTTGGGAAGGAGCCCACCTCGAAAAAGTCGCCCTGGCGAATCTTGCGAACGATCTGGCGCGCCACTTCCGTGGCATCTTCCATGATCTCGCTTGTCGTGCGGCCCTCGCCCTTGGGCTGGCACCAACTCTTCACGGGTCGAAAGCCGATGTTTTCGACCGCGCGCCCAAGGCCTATGTAGCCGAGTTGCTTTGGAACCGTCGTGCCCGTGATCTCCTGGGACAGGTGGGCATAGAGGGGTAGCTGCAAGTCCTTCCACTCGCCGCTCTTCGCCCGATGGGCTCCCAAGGGATCTGCTACATTCTCTCCGGTCTTGTAGTCCCAGATGGCCCACTCGCCGCTGGACTCGTTCTGGTCGATGCGATCAATCGAGCCCCGCAGCTCGATTGCTTCTTCATCGACCAACAACTCGATGCCACCGCTTTCCGGTCTCCACTCGACATGGCGGATGCGCCAGCCCTCGGCGCGCTTTTGAGCCTGCTGGCGCGCGAATTTGGAGAGGCGCCAGGCGAGTTGGCTCAACTGCAAACGCACAGCCGGCAGCGCACCCTTGCCATAGATTTCGAAGCCCAACTCATCGAGCAGACCCAGCAGCGCGTGCTCAATTTTTTTCTCATCCCGCTCGTCGCAGAACTTGGGATTTTGGCCAAAGCGTTCCAGGACGTGGTGGGCCAGGTTGCCGAAGTTCGAGGAACTCATTTCCCGCGCCCGGTCGTCGAGACTCTCGAGTCCCAGAACATGGATGAGGTAGTAGTTGTATGGCGAGTTCAAGAAGGTCTTGAAGGCCGAGACCGAGATCTTGGTGGGGACATCACGCTTGCCGCCCACGGCGAGCTTGGCTTCAGCGGCCAATCTGGAGTCGACCCGTTGCGGACCTCCCGTGCCGCCTGCTAGAAACTGACGCACCCGCGGCGCAACTTCGTCGGGGGGGCAGTGAAACACCAGACGGCTGGGCATCAGGGGGTCGCCGGAGAGGCTCCTGCGGCCGCTGATGAAGACGACCTCTTCGCGCGAGCGCAAGAGCAACTCGGTGGCGTACAGGTCCCGCGCCAATCGCTGTTCTTCGTCCGCCAGTCCTATTTCCCGACGCAGGCTATTGGGTAAATAAGTGTCGCCGCGGGTTGCTTCGGGTACCCGACCCTCGCTAAAACCCAGCACCACCAAAGCTGGCGCATCGTCGAGGGGTAGTTCTAGCCAACCAAGTATCTCGATAGTCGGTTCGCCGGGTTGAGCGGCGTGGGGCGGCACGCTATTGCCTTTGTTCGCCAAGTTGGCGAGCAGCAGCCCGAGGGCGTCGGCTACTGATCCTTTGCGCGCCAGGTTGGAGGGAATTTCCTCCAGGCTCGTGAGCGCTTGGCCCACGCAGCGCAGGCCGGCGATCGTCAACCTGTCAGCTTGCTTGTGCCCATCCAGTTCCGCTTGGCCGTAGATGCCTGTCAGAAAATCGCGCACCAGGGGAGCCGTGGCCTTGGGCGTGCCTGTCTGGTTTCCCATGAGGCCCCGCGTGAGGTCTTGGACGGCTTGCCAGAGGCGCTCCAACTTTGCCTGTAGTTCCAGGTCGCGGGCTTCAGTTCCTGCCGCCATCCAGGTGCCGTCGGCGTGCCAGGGCAAGTGGGCTCCGTGGTACTCGTCGCAGATCTCGATCACTTCCAATCCGCCAGTGGCTTGGGTCAGGGCAGCATTGAAGTCGGGATGCCGCACCAGGGCAGAGAAGTCTCGGAAACCTGCCGAGCACAGGAATTTGTGCAAGGCTCCGAGCAGGCGTGCCACGGCGGTTTGCTCCATGGGAATGCCGGTTACATCCCGCGCGCGTACACCCGATTCGGCAAGTCTACTCTTGAGGAAGGGCGAAACTTCGGGGTCGGCGAGTCCGCAGGTGATTTGTTCGGCGCTGTAGGCGCCTTTCCAATCGGAAATGCAGCTAGCCACAGCTTGTGCCTGTTCGGTGGGGTTCTTGACAACCCGCCAATGTTCGCGGCCCAGGGAGAGATCACGCTCGGCCCACTCAGAAGCGATCAAGCAGCCCGCGCTTGAAAATCCAGCGCTCTCGCTTTCGGGGGCGAAGACCAAGGCTGTGGTGGGAGCAGTGCAGATCTCCAGCGCGCGGGCGAGGAGTTGGTTCATCTCCGTCACACCCACCAGGACTACGGCTCGCGGCGTGCGCGTCAAGCCGGCTTCGATGGCTTGGAGCCTGGCGCGGTGGGGGTCGTGTAGGCCGGCTTCGTCCAGCAGGGCCTGCATGCGTTGCTCCACCAATTCGAGGGTCTGCCAGCGGCGGCGTTCACCGGTCAGCTCTTCCAGCGGCGTGCTCTTCGCTAACTCGGCAAAGCTCAGGCCCTCGGCGGCGATTTCGCCGAACAGCCCGCGCACTTCGTCGGCCAGGGCGGCCCAGTTGCCCTCGCTGCTCGCGCCGGGTTCTTTCGCCACGAGCTTTTTCAGTTCGTGGGAGGGCAACTCACGCAGTGCCTTTTCCCAGGCCAGGGTGCGCACCAGGCGCTCGGCGGCGCAGCCTTCGACGGCGAGCAACTGGTCGCTCAAGCTGCCACTGGTGAGCATATGCGGCGGGCGCAGACCCTTGCCCGCCGTGCGAGCCAGGGCTTCGAGCAGAACACGCCCCGAATGGGCGCCGGGCAGCGCCACCAGCACTCCATCGAGATTGTCCTCGAACTGCTCGACCAACCAGTTGGCGGCCTTTTCAAGCAGCCGTCCCTCCCATCCCAAGAAGACGCGCTTCATCTCTACCTCCACCTTACGAGCCTCGGCGATCCCACACAGTTTATCCCCTCGGGGGGCAGAGCCGCTAGACTCTTGCCAGACATGCCCGTGCCCCAAAACCCCGTTTCCAAAACCAACCCTCCCGACTCTGACTTCGCGCACTTGCGCAGCCTCGTGCGGCGCGTGGTGGCGCGGGCCATGCGCGAGCCCGCCCTGGGCGACAAGCGCCGCCATGCGGGCGGCGTGCTCGTGGAGTTCGAGGCGTCGAGTTCGGCGGGACGGGATCAGCAGCGCCCCCAGGCGGCGCCCGAGCCCTTCCAACGCGGTTTGCAGTGGATTGCCATCGAGGACCTCGATGGCGTCGCCAACGGCGCCGAGTTTGAGGTGCCCGCTGGCGCGCGTCTGACAGCTCTGGCCCAGGACGAGATCTTGCGCCGCGGCATATCCTTGCGTGAGAAGAGCGGTTGCTCCTCGGGTGCCCGTCGCTTGCGGGTGGCCTTGGGCGCTGACCACGGCGGTTACACCACCAAGGAAAAAATCAAGGCTTGGCTGGAGGCCCTCGGTCACGAGGCCTTGGACTTCGGCACCCACGACGAGTCCGCGGCGGACTACCCTGACTTCGCCAGCCAGGTGGGTGAAGCGGTGGCCGACGGCCAGGCCGACTTTGGTGTTTGCGTCGACGGCGCTGGTATTGGCTCGGCCATGGCCGCCAACAAGGTGCCTGGTGTGCGCGCCGCCGCGTGCTACGACGAGCGCACGGCCCGGAACGCCCGCGAGCACAATTACGCCAATGTCCTCTCGCTTGGCGGCCCGATGCTGGGTGAAAAGGCTTGCCATGCGATCCTATTGGCCTTTTTGAAGACTCCCGAGGGTGCGCCGCGCCACGGACGACGGGTGCAGAAGATCATGGAGATCGAAGCCCGCGGCACCGGCCGCGCGCGCCCGGTTACGAAGGTTCTGCCCTCCCCAGGGGAGACCTGAGGCACTTGACGGATCGCCCGTGGGGCGGTCCCAAACAACTCATCAGCATGTATAGCCAACAGAGCGGAATCGACGACCAGCGCCTCGAAGCGATCTTGATGGAGATCGCCCAGCAACTCATCGCCGGTGGCTTGCAGGAAGCCGATCTCGACGCCCTCGGCTGCACTTCGATTCGCATCGAGGTTTGCCCCGAGAGTGTCCAGAGCGTGCTCGACGCCGGCGCTTGCCGGGTGGCCGTGCAGAGCGCCAACGCCGCCCAACTCGGGACCCTCGGCGCCACCATCGACCACACCCTGCTCAAGGCCGACGCCACCGCCGCGGCTGTGGACACGCTTTGCGCCGAAGCGCTCCAGTACCAATTCGCCAGCGTTTGCGTCAACGGCACCTGGGTCAAACGCTGCGCCGAGATCCTCGCTGGTTCGGGCGTCATGACTTGCACGGTGGTGGGCTTTCCCCTGGGGGCCAGCGCTCCCGAGGTCAAGGCCTACGAAGCCCGGCGCGCCATCGAGGACGGCGCTTGCGAGGTGGACATGGTGATCAATGTGGGCGCTCTGAAGTCCGGCGACGACGATTTTGTACGCCGCGACATCGGCGCCTCGGCCGAGGTCTGCCACAAGACCGGCGCGCGCCTGAAAGTCATCCTCGAAACCTGTCTCCTGAACGATGAGGAGAAGGTTCGCGCTTGCCGCCTGGCTCGCGAGGCGGGGGCAGACTTCGTCAAGACTTCCACCGGCTTCTCCAGCGGCGGCGCGACCCTCGAGGACATCGCCCTCATGCGCCGCACCGTGGGGCCCGGCATGGGCATCAAGGCCTCGGGTGGCGTGCGCGACACCGAAGGTGCCGAAGCCATGTTGGCCGCTGGCGCCACCCGCATCGGAGCCTCGGCCTCGATCGCCATCGTGGGGGGCACAAGCACGCCCTGAGACCCCGAAGGAAGCCCCTGGTTATATACGGATAGGTATACTACGCCCAGGTATGGCTGCCGGGGGGGCCATTCCCGAGGCCGGGCTAGAGCTCCGGCCGAACCTCTAGGGCAGGGTTTCCATCCCACGCAGTCGGCTGGCGATGTGCAGTTCGTAGGGCAGGGGCTGGCCCTCGGCGGGGGCGAATACGATTTCCTGGTGCGAGTCCGGTGCGAGTTCTTGGGCCATGTCGCAGGTGCGCAAAACATCCATGACGCGACTCTCGAGGCGTCGGTCGGCGGGTATTTGCAGCACGATCTCCACCGCGCCGCCCTCCACCTGGGCGCGGGAGATCGTCGGTCGCTCGCAGGCGCCCACCACCCTCATGCGCATGGCCTGGCTTTCCACGGTCAGGGGGCAGCGGCCCACCAAACCCCACAAACGCACGCTATCGTGGGCTCTAAAGCGGATTTCCTCGACCTGGCAGCCCGGCGAGGAGAGGTCTGGACGGGGTAGACAGAGCAGAAAATGAGGCACCAGACGCTGCTCTTCGAGGCGTCCGCGCCAATAGTTTGGGTCGAGCAACAAGGGGTGCAGGTCGCTCGGAAAATCTCGGGGAGAAGGTTGGGGCACGAGGCGCAAGCCAGAACCAGGGCCGAACCGAACGGAGTCCTTTCAAAAAAAGCGGGGCATCATTCCCTCAGGACGCCGTAAGAGCCCTTTCGACGGCCCTCGACCGGGGGTCTAGACCCCCCCCGGCTGCCCGTCCCAGATCTGTAACAGCCCCCGATTCGCGCCCCGCTCCACGACTTGGGCCATCCCCGATGGCGGCCCGGGGGGGTCTTCGCCTATCATGCTCCCGATTCCCCCCGCCGTGCCTTCTTTCGAGGAGCCCGGGCCCCCTTTTTGCAGCCGCCTCCCAAGCGGCCACGAAGATCTCTGGCGCCCCGCGCCTACCCCCCCATGGCGCCCCGCGCCTGCCCAGGATTGTCAAGGCGAACCCTTGCAAGGAGAACTCAGGATGAGACCGTCGCCGTCCCCTTTGGCCCCCCTCGGGCTGACTTGTTGTTTGAGCTTCGTGGCCCTGTCACCGGCCCTGGCCGCAGCCGATGAAGAGGCCCAAGAGGACACCTCTTCGGTCTTCGTGATCCGCGCCGCGCAGGTCGTGGTACGGCCTGGAGAAGTGCTCGAAAACACCGCGATCCTCGTGCGCGATGGACGCATCGTGCGCATCGCTGCCGACCTCGAGACGCCCGACGGCGCCGTCGAGGTGCAAGGCGAAGTTGTTTGTGCGGGCTTCATCGACCCTTGGAGTGCCCTCGGTCTCGATGGAAGCGTGCTCGACGATCGCTCCAGCGACGCCGCCACCCGCACGGCCGATGGCGTCGACCTCTTCAGCAATGACCATCTGCGTGCAGAGGCCCTGCGCGCGGGCGTGACCCTCGCTCGCCTGCAAGGCGGCTACCGCGCCGCCGTGGGCGGGTTGGGCGCCTTTGTGCGTCTGGACCCAGCCCTCGACTCAGCTTCTGAGGCCATTGTCGACGACAGCGCCGGCCTCGCCATGAGCTTGGGGCTTTCGCTCCCCGGTAGCATGCGCTTCAGCCGCGGCTCCGATGGATCCTTGCGCATGCTGAGCGGCGACCGCGCCGTGGATGTCTTCGACCGCGTCGAAGCCGTGGACCGCGTGGCGGCCGCCATCGAAACGGGCCGCCAGTACCGTGAGCGCGAGGTCGAGTACCGCTACGAACTCGAAGAGTGGCAAAAGGCCATCGACGAGAAGACCCTCAAGCTCGAAAAGGACTTCAAGAAGGCCAAGAAGAGTCGCAAGAAGGACCAGGACAAGGCGGAGGACAAGGGCAAGGAGTTCAAGGAGAAGAAATACAAGGAGGACAAGCGCCCCCGCGCTCCCAAATTCAACGCCGAGCGCGCCGAGCTGGCGCGAGTGGCCGCGGGCGAGACCCCGCTGGTGGTGGAAGTTCACCGCGCCTCCGAGATCCGCAACCTACTCGAAGCCACCAAGGGCTTCACCCGCTTGCGCCTGGTGATTGCTGGTGCCAGCGAATCCTTGAGCGTGGCCGCAGAACTCGCCGAGCGCTCGGTGCCCGTGATCGTCTGGCCTTCCCTGAGCGGCACCAGTCGACCCGATGAGTTGAGCGCCAGCGACCTGTCCCTGGCCGGCAACCTGGCGGCGGAGGGCGTGACCGTCTTGCTCGGCAGTGGGGGGCGGGACGCTGCAGCCGCCCGCGACCTGCCCTTGCTCGCGGCTCTCGCCGTGGGCCACGGCCTCGACCCCGAGTTGGCCTTCAAGGCTCTGACCTCCCTCTCCGCGGAGACCTTCGACTTGGCGGACCGCCTCGGCAGCGTCGAAATAGGCAAGGACGCCGACCTGTTGGTTCTCGACGCCATGCCCTTCCATCCCGGCGCAAGCGTGCGCTATGTCTTCAGCGGCGGTCGCCTCGCCATCACCCCGGAGAACTGATCCATGCTGACTCTTCTATTGACTGCGGCCAGCCTGGCTCTGGGCGGCGAGAGCCCTCCGCCGGTTGTGCCGCCCGAGACCCTGGGTAGCCCCAAGACGGTCTTTGCCGGAACCGTGACCGCTTTCAAGGCCAGCCGTCTCTACCTCGGCGACGGCCGGATCCTCGAACCCGGCGTGCTGATCGTCAATGACGGCATCATCACCCGCGTGGGTGGTGACCTCGAAATCCCTTCCGGCGCGGCCCTGATCGAACACGAGGGTTGCATCACACCGGGGCTTATCGCCTTGCACTCTACCGACGGAGTCGGTGCCGAGCTCAGCGACACGACTCGCGTGGCCTTGCCCGATGCCGACGCGAGCCACGCCTTCCAGCCCCTCGACCATGACTTCGCCCGGGCGCGGGCAGCGGGTATCACTGCCCTGGTCCTCGCCCCCAGCATCACCTCCCTCGTGGGCGGCCAATCCACCGTGGTTAAGACCCACGGCGGCACCATCGTCAAGCGCGGCGCCCACCTCGCCTTGGGCCTCTCCAGCGACGCGTTGAACTCGGGCCGCTTTCCCACCAGCTACGATGGCGCCCTGGGCGAACTCAAGCGACTGTTCTCCGATCCAGAAGGTCCCATCGCCCGCGCCGTGGCTGGCAACCTGCCGGTCCTGATGGCGGTGAACACCCGCGCCGAAACGCGGCGCGCTCTACGCTTTGCCGCTGAATTTCAACTCAAGGGTGCCCTCTACGGGTCGACCTGGGCCGAAGACCTCAGCTTGGAGATCGGGGAGTCCGGCTTGGCTGTCATCTGCGATCCCTTCGATGTAGGTGATTCGGCACGCAGCGTGCGCGCGGTGCTGGCTCTCGCCAAGGCTGGCGTACCCTTCGGCTTTGGACTCGACGCCCCGGGCAGGCATCCCGACTGCCTGCGCTTTGGTGCCGCCCTTTGCGTGCGCGCAGGACTGGACCCGCAGGTAGCGCGTCGCGCCCTGACTTCTGACGCGGCGAGCATCGCCGGTGTCGCGGGACGCATCGGCCGTCTGGCCCGCGGCCTCGATGCTGACCTGGTGCTTTGGAGTGCCGACCCGATTCAACTCACGAGTTCCGTGGAAGCCGTCTACATCGACGGCCAGCGAGTTACCCAGCACTGATGATGACCCTCTCATTTTTGATCCTGCCCCTGCTTTCTTCGGTGGCCACAGCGGCCCCCGTGGCGGCGGACCTTTCCGTCCATGCCAAGGTCGTCTACACCGCCACTGGCGAACGGGTTGAAAACGCCCGCGTCTCCATTTCGGACGGCAAAATCGTGGCCATTACTCCGGGTGTTGATGCCCGCGATGGCGAGACCAGCGTCCTGGCCATCACGCCGGGCATGATCGACCTCAGCGCCCACGCGACCATGGGCTCGCGTTCGGTGGAGGAAACCACTGAGATCCGCCCGGGCTTTCGTGTGGCGAACACCCTCGATGTCTTCAGCAAGTCCTGGGAGCGGCACCTCTACAGCGGCGTGACCACGGTCATGGTCCACCCTTACGACAACAACTGCATCGGCGGCTTGTCGGTGGTGCTCAAAACCGGCGGAGCCGAGAACATTGCGGCACGCACGATCAAGGCCGATGCAGCCCTGCGCGGTGCCCTTGGCGACCAACCTTCGCAGCGCAACCACCCGGCCTTTGGCCGGCCCACCGACTTCTACTCGCGGCGACCTACCACCCGCATGGGTGTCGAGTGGGAATGGCGCAAGGCCATGTACGACGCGCTCTACGCCGAAGGCCAAATAGACAGCGACACGGCGATCCTACGCCGCGCCCTCAGCGGCGAACTGACCATCTTCGCGCAAGCCTGGGCCACCCAGGACATTCGCACCATCTGCTACCTCAAGGAAGAGATGGCCCGAGAAGGCCATCCCAACATGCGCATCATCGTGGACGCCGCAGCCGAGGCCTGGCGTGAGCCGGGGCTCTTGGTGCGCACCAAGACCGGCGTGATCCTGCCACCCTACGAACACGAAGGACGCACTGAAGACAACGCCTTCTTCGCCCTTTCTAGCGCCAAGCAACTGGTCGACCTGGGCGTGGCCGTGGCCCTTTCCAGTCACACCGCAGCGGGCCCCGGCGCCACCTTGGGGTCCCAAGCGGGATTTGCCCAGCGCGGCGGCTTGAGTTTCGCAGAAGCCCTGGCGGCGGTTACCACGACACCCGCGCGAATGGCCGGTGTCGAGAATCGCGTGGGCACCATCGAAGCGGGCAAGGACGCCGACCTCGCCCTTTGGAACGGCACCCCTTTTGAACTGACATCAAGAGTCGTGGGCGTTGTCCTCGACGGAAAGATGGTTCTGGACCCGCGCTGAGGGGCGCGCTCCCTCAACCTGAACACAGCACAACGAACACAAGCGACAAGACCCTTTCTCGACTTCGCACCTAACACCCATGAACCAGCAACTCTTCCCCACGCTTTTCGGCGCCCTGGTGGCCCTCTCCCTGGCCTCAGCGGCTTCTGCCCAGGCAGGCGACAGCAACATCGTGATCAAGGCCGGCAAGGTCATCACCAACGCTGGCGAAACCATTGAAAACGGCACGATCGTGATCCAAAACGGTCGCATCACCGCCGTTGGCCAGGGCATCGAGTACCCCTGGAACGCCGAGGTCAAGGAGTACCCCGGCTCGGTGGCTTTCCCCGGCTTTGTCGAGGCCCACAGCTCCCGAGGTATGGACCGCGCCAACGAGAACATCGATGTGGCCGCCTTCTTGAATGTGAAGGACTCCATAGACCCGGTGAGCTTTTACTTCGAAGACGCCCTGCGCGCCGGCGTCACCACGATCAATGTGCAACAGGGTGACGAGTGTGTCGTTGGCGGCATGGGTTACATCGTCAAGCCCACGGGCATGACCGTGGAAGAAATGACCGTGCGGCCCAACTCCGGCCTAGCCATGTCGGCCACACCCAAACGCGGCAAGTCCCGTGCTACCCAGGCTCAATCCTTGCGCGAGGTCTTCAGTGGCCTGCAACGCTATCTCGAGGACACCGTGGGCGATAAACGCCAGGGCCTCGATCACGCCACCCGTGAAGCCCTGTACCAGGGCCGCGAAGCCGACGAGGAAACAGCCAAGGGGCGTTCCATGGCCGGCAGCACCTGGAAAGTCGACGGACTCGAGCTGATTCCGCGCTGGGAGATCGACGAGAAGCAGGCACCGCTTTTGAAGATCGTCGAGGGCAATCAGCGCATGTTTGTTTTCTGCGATTCGGCCCAGGCCGTTGCTTTGGCCCTTGAGGTTGCCACGGACAATGGTTTTTTGCACCGCACGAGTTTGGTGCTCGAAGGCACTTCGTGGAAGGCCGCAGACATGATCGCCCAACGAGGAGTGCCGGTCATCCTGAGCGAGAGCCTGATGTACCGCGAGCGCGATCCCGTGAGCGGCGAGATGATCGAGACCTTTGTGCCCAAGGTCTTCCAGGACAAGGGTGTGCGGTTTGCTTTGCGCGGCGGCAGCACGGCCAGCAAAGGGCTCTGGTATCAAGCAGCCCTCTGCGTGGGTTATGGACTCACCCGCGACCAGGCCCTCGCCGCCACCACCACGACATCCGCCGATCTGATCGGCTTGGGCGACCGCATCGGTAGCCTCGAAGTGGGCAAGGACGGCAATGTGGTCATTTTCTCCGGCGATCCCTTGAGCGTGAAGTCCTTCGTGGAGTTCGTCGTGATCGAGGGTGAACTCGTCTACGACCGCAGCAACGACACCCGCGTGCTGCACCTCGACACTGGGGCTCAGCCGGAAAACACCGCACCCCACGATCCCAACGCCGACTTCAAGCCCCATGGCAAGGCGGAAGTGCCGGACGATGATGGGTCCGATACCGACGCTGGCGAGAATGAAGAAGAGCATGAAGAAGACGAAGAGTCGGATGCCGACGACAAACACGACGACGACAAGGAGAACGAGGACAAGTAACCATGCTCTGCACCCTGCTTTTCTCTCTCGGCGCGGGACTGGCGCCTTCTGACGCCGACCTCGTCGCCGTTCAGGCCGGCACCATCCATGCGGTGGACGCCGGACGCATCATCACCGGTGGCGGCACAGTCATCCTGAAGAACGGCAAGATCCTGGCCGTGGGCCAGGCTCTCGAAATCCCCGCCGGCGCGCGGATCGTGGACTACGGTCCCGACGCGGTCATCGTGCCGGGCTTCGTGGCGGCGGACAGTTCCTTCGGCGGGCGTAGTGCCTCGGAGCGCACGGCTTCGCCAACTTTGGCCGCCATTGACGAGTTCGATCTCTGGGGTAACTACGCCTCGACCCTCAAGGGTGGCGTAACCAGCGTCTACATTTCCCCTGCATCGAGCCGCTTGATAGCGGGTCAGGGTGCAGTGGTGAAACTCGGTGGCGAACCGGGCGTGGGACGCATCCTCGCCAGCGCGGCTTCGATCGAGGGTTCGATCTCCGCCGACGCGCGTCGCACACCCGGCTACTGGGAACCGCCGATTCCGGCCACGGTGGATGTGGGTATGGGCGTTGAAGCGCCCCAACTGCCGCGCACCACCATGGGCGCCATGATCGCCCTCGGTGAACTCCTCGAGCTCGCCGCGGAGCCCGTCCCCAGCGAAGAGTACGGCCCCTACACCGGCGACTCCTTGGCCGAATTGATCGGTGCTGGCGTTCCCTGGCGCATGCGTGCCGAGACCGCCAACGAGATCAGTGCCATGATCGGGTTCGCGGGCAACCACGACCTGCCGCTGGTGCTGCGCGGCGCGAGTGCCGGCGGACCTCTGGCCGTTTCCATCGCCGACTCCGGCGCGGCTGTCATCGTCTACTCCGTGCCGCGACCGAACTCGTCTCTGCGCGATGCTGGCAAGGGCCGTGACGACACCTGGCCCGATATGGAATTGGCCGCCAAGCTGGCTGCCGCGGGAGTTCGCGTGGCCATCGCGCCACCCGCGAATTCCACCACCAGTGCTCTGCGCTTCCATGCCTCCCTCGCCCGCTCCAACGGACTTGGCGCCGCCGGGGCCCTGGCTTCGGTGACCCTCGACGCGGCTCGGATTCTGGGCGTCGACGACCGCGTCGGCAGCCTCACCGCTGGCAAGGACGGCGACCTGGTGGTGCTCAACGGAGCCCCCATGGACGCCACCTCCAGCGTACTGGCCACCTGGGTGGATGGCGAGGTGGTTTGGAAGGCGAGCGAGAGAGGCGCCGTGGTGCTTG
This sequence comes from Planctomycetota bacterium, assembly GCA_012959785.1. Classification (GTDB taxonomy): domain Bacteria; phylum Planctomycetota; class UBA1135; order UBA1135; genus DUCM01. Next base: position 83,196 of record DUCM01000018.1, read on the forward strand.
AGGTCGACGAACTCTTCATCGGCGACGGACAGGTGCTCGAGCCCGGGCAATTGCTCATGGACGGCGGCAAGATCGTCGAGGTCGGCCGCCGCGTTTCCCACCCCAAGGGTTGCACCGTGGTGCGCGGCGCCGCGGCCATGCCAGGCATGATCGACACCTACGGCCATTTGGGACTCGAAGGTTCGACCAAGACTCCGCGCGGCAACTACAAGTACAAGCGCATGATCGAAGCCGGCGACTTTGCCGACCGGCGCGTGGCCCAGGCGGGCGTGACCTGTGTGGTCATGACGCCCCGCGGCGCGGGCGGCTCTGGCGTGCCGGCGGTGGCTTACAAGCCCGCCGGTGTAGACCTAGACACGATGATTGTGGCTGACCCCGCGATCATGCACCTCGTCTGGTCGAACTCCGACCGTCTCAAGGCCGGTGCCGGCGTCGTCTCGGTGCTCGAAAAGGCCAGCGAGTACAAGAAGGGATGGGACGAGTACGAGGCCGCCATCCTTGATTGGGTCGCGCCTCCTCTTGAGCCTGAAGAAGAGGCAAAAGAAGACGAGGACGAGGAAGAAGACGAAGACACCGACGAGAACAAGGACGACGACGACAAGAAGAAAAAGAAGAAGAAGAAAAAGCGCAAGAAGAAGGGTGAGGACGATGACCCACCCTTCCCCGTCACCGGCATTTGGCTCGACCAAGTCGAGACCCTTGAGGGGGGAGCCTCGCGCCTGCGTTTCCAGTTGCTCGAGACCGACGGCGCCATTGAAGGCTTCTTGCGTTGCGACGAGCTCTCTGCTCAGTTGATTGAGCTCAAGGGTGAGCGCGTGAAAAAAGAAGTCACCTTGAAGGGCCTTGGCCTCCGAGGTGCCGTGGTCTTTAGCGCCAAGACCAAGGAGAAAAAGCTCACAGGAACCGTGGTTCTCGCTGACCTGACCCTCGAATTCACCGCAGAACGCACTTCGATCGAGTACCCCCTCGCCGCCCGCAGCGAGCGCCGCAAGCCCGATGCGGAAGAGAAGCAAAAGGACCCCAAGGGCAAGCCCAAGATGCCGCAGCGAAAGGACGAACTCGAGCCCTTCAAGGCGGCCATGGAAGGCCGCGCCTCGGTGGTGGTTCGCGTGGAGCGCGACGATGAGATTCTCGCTTGCGTTCAGGCCTTTGAAGACCACGGCATCAAACCGATCCTCTTTGGCGCCAACGATGCCTGGAAAGTCAGTGAGAAAATCGTCGGCCGTGTGGCTGGCGTCCTGCTCGATCACCGCGTGATCTATTCGGATTCACACATGGGTACGGCCCAGCGCAACCGCTACGCCGAACTCGCGGGCGCCGGCCTCGCGGTGGCCTTTCATTCTTCGGCCGAGGAGGGCGCTGCTGATCTCGCTCTGATCGCCGCTTACGCCGTGAGCCAGGGCATGAGCCCCGAGGGGGCCTTGCACGCCCTGACCCTTGGCGCCGCGCGTATGTTTCACATCGACGATCGCGTGGGCAGCCTGCGAGCCGGCCTCGATGCGGATGTGCTCTTGCTCAAGAGCGCTCGGATCGACTCGCTCGTGGGTGTCGAACGCGTCTGGGTCAACGGCCGCGAAGTGCGCTTGCATCCCTGACACCATGGCACACACCTCCAACATGCGAAGAACTGGATCGGCTCTGATTGCCCTCTCCCTGACGCTCGTCCTGCCCCTTTGGGCGGGTGGAGCGGAATCAAAGCTCACCTCAGCGGCGTCCGCCGCATCCCCAGCGAGCGCCGCACCCGCGCCTCTCTTGCAACCCGGCGAACAAGGCGGCCGCGGTCTTGCCATTCGAGCCGCGAAGGTGCTCAGCGTGCCTCTCAAGGGCAGGCAATTCCTCGACAACGCCGTGGTGCTCATCAAGGACGGCAAGATCGAAGCCCTCGGTCCCGCGAACTCGACGCCCATCCCTGCGGGATATGAAGTGCTAGATGTCGGTGACAACTGGCTGATGCCCGGCATGATTGACCTGCACAGCCACATTGCGGGCACCTTCGACATCAACGACACGGTCTACCTCACGAACCCCGGTTGCCGCGCATCTGTTGCGGTGCGGCCAGGGAACTCAAGGCTCAAGATGGGGCTTGCGGGCGGCGTCACCACGATCCTGTTCATCCCTGGCTCGGGCTCCAACATCGGCGGCCAGGGCGTTCTCTACAAGACCGGCGCCGCTGACTACGAGGCCGGCCTCGTGCGCGATCCAGGCTCGATGAAGCTAGCCCAGGCGGGCAACCCCGAACGCTATCTGTTCCGCGTGGGCCGCTCGTTTATGAACTGGAACACGCGCAATACCTTGCAGCGCGGCGTGGCCTACGCCAAACGCTGGGAGGCCTTTGAAAACGGGGAGGCTGCGCAGCCCCAGCGGGATATCCAGTTCGAGGTGGTGCGTTTGCTCTACAACAAGGAGACTCAGATATCGACCCACACCCAGATCTACCAGGTTGTGAACATGACCTTGACCATGGTGGCCAAGGAGCTCGGGCTGCCAGTCTACATCGACCACGGCACCTTCGACGGCTGGCGCGCTGGCGCACGGGCCAAGGAACTCGGCGTCAGCGCCATTATCGGGCCCCGTGCTATCGATCCGCCCTCCAGTCGTAACTTTCGCTTTTCCGGTTCGCTCTCCGCGAGGATTCAGGGTTGCGCCGCGGGCTATCAGGAAGCGGGACTGGAGATGGTCGGCTTCAACACCGATGCGCCGGTGATTCCCCAGGAAACCTTGCAACTGCAAGCGGGCATGGGTGGGCGCTATGGCTTTCGTTGCGACGAGTTGCAGGCCGTGCGCGGCCTCACCATCGTGCCCGCAGTGACGGCCGGCCTCGGCCACCGCTTGGGCAGTATCGAGCCCGGCAAAGATGCCGACTTGCTGGTGGTCACCGGAGACCCGGCCGACCCGCGCACTTCGGTGGAGGCGGTTTACACCGATGGCGAAAAGGTCTACGACCCAAGAGTGGAGCGGCGTCGCTGGTAAATGACTCTTCTCTGCCCGAGCAACGCACAGCGCGCTTCAGTTTCCAAGGTGGGGACTGGGGCGGCTTGGGCTTGTGCCCTGGCGCTCCTCGGTTCATCGGCTCTTGCGACGAGCGCGACCCCTGAGGGCCTCGCCATCCTGGCGGCCAAGGCTCTGGTCTGCGACCTCGCAGGCTCAGGTCCCGTTGAGTGCGCCGTGGTGCTCGTGAAGGATGGCCTTATCGAATCCGTGGGCGTGCAGGGCGAGCTGGAGATTCCCGCCGGCTACGCTGTTCACGACGGCGGTCCGCTTTGGATTATGCCAGGCATGATCGACCTGCACAGCCATGTGGGTGGACTGCGCGGATACAACGACATGGTCTTCCAGGTCAATCCGGGTCTGCGGGTCAGCGCCACGGTGGCGGCCGGCAACGCGCGGCTCTCGCGTCCCATAGCGGCGGGCATCACCACCATCCTGTACATCCCGGGTTCAGGCACGAACATTGGCGGTCAGGGCATCTTGATGAAAACCCACGAAGGCACCTTCGAGGAGGTCGTGGTGCGCAACCCCGGTTCCCTCAAGGTTGCCCAGGGCGACAACCCCAAGCGTTGGGGTTATGGCATGCAGCGGGGCCTGATGAACCATCACATCCGCTACACCATGCGCCAGGGCAAAGCCTACGCCATGCGCTGGGCGGCTTATGACGAGGGCCGGGGGCCGCTCCCCGAGCGCCACATCAACCTCGATGTCTTCCGCGATCTGTACGCCAAGAAGATCGCCATCTCGACCCACACCCAGTACTACCAGGTGGTGCTCGCAACCTTGCGCATCCTGCGCCGCGAGACAGGCTTTCCGGTTTTCATCGACCACGGCTCCTTCGATTCCTGGCGACTGGGCCCCATGGCCCAAGAGTTGGGCGTGGCGGCGATTCTTGGCCCGCGCCAGGTGGTCTACCACCGCACCTATCGCAACAACACTGACGGCGCGGTGCAGGGCAGCGCCTGGGGTTTTCAGAAGACTGGCGCCTTGATGATCGGCTTCAACACCGACGCGCCGGTGATTCCCGAAGAGGAGCTGCCCCTGCAATCGGCCATGGGTGTGCGCTATGGCTTTGACAATTCCCGCATGGGTGCCGTGCGCGGTTTGACCATCGTGCCCGCCGTGGTGGCGGGCATCGGGGACGAGCTTGGCAGCATAGAGATTGGCAAGCTGGCCGATTTGGTTCTCGTTAGCGGCGACCCTTCCGATCCCCGCTGTCGGGTGGACCGGGTCTGGATCGCGGGTCGGCTTGAGTACGACGCCACTGAGGGAGGCCAGAGATGGTAAAGCGCCCCTTCGGATTCGTCGCCGTGCTCTTACTCGCCGGAATCACCAGCGCGGACCGGCTTGCCATTCGCTGTGGCAAGCTTTTGACCATGAATGCCGAGGACGAGATCTTCTCGCCGGGCATGGTCTGCATCGAAGACGGCCAGATCACCTATGTGGGCCCGCCCCGCGATCAATCGGCCTCGACGGATGTGATCGATGCGCCGAACACCTGGCTTGCTCCGGGCCTGGTGGACCTGCACACCCACATTCACAGCGGCGGTTTTGGCGGCATCAATGACATGGTGCGCTCGGTGAATCCCGAACTGCGCTCGTCGGCCGCCGTGCGGCCTGACAACCGCAAGATGCAGGTGGCTTGCTCCGGCGGTGTCACCACCCTCTTCGGCATCCCCGGCAGCGGCACGAACATGAGCGGATTCGGCGTGCTCTATAAAACCAAACGCGACTGGCGCTTCGAGAGCACGGTCTTTGCCAATCCCGGCGGCCTCAAGATCGCCCAGGATTCCAACCCCGAGCGCCGCGCTGGCAGTTTTGCCTTTGGAAACAACCGCGCATCGATGGGTTGGACCCTCGAAAACATCTGTGCGCGCGCCCTGGGCGCCGAGCGCCAGGGCCGCAGCGATCCAGCTTTGCACGATTTACAACGCGTCTTGACCCGCGAACTACCGGTGCTGATCCACACCGCGGGTAGTTCCGGCGTGGCCAACACGGCGCGCATGTGGCACAACAAGTACAAGACCCGTTGCGTCATTAGCCATGGATCGTTCAACGGCTGGAAAGTCGCTGCCGCCATCGCCGAGTGGGGCGTGCCCGTGAACCACGGCCCTCGCACCATGGATTTCAGGCGCAGCCGCAATGGCCGCATCAACGGAGGCGCGGCGGAATATGTCAAGGCGGGCGTGCGTAACTTTTCATTGAACACCGACTCCAGCGTCATGCCCCAGGAAGAGTTTTTCCTGCAAGGAGCCATGAGTGCGCGGCTCGGAGCGGGCTCCTATGAGATGCTGCAAGCCTTGACTATCCATCCCGCACGGGTCTTTGGCATCGACGACCGGGTGGGCAGCCTGGAAGTTGGCAAGGACGCAGATGTGGTGATGCACAGCGGCGACCCCCTCGATCCCCGCACGCGCGTGGAGCGCGTTTGGATCGAAGGTGCCACCGAATACGACCGAGCCATTGACAAACAGAGATTCTGAACCGAGACCCAAGAAATGATGATCCTCAACACTCTTCTTCTGGCTACGAGCCCGCTCCTGGCGGCGCAACCGGCTGTGCCGGGCGGCGGCACCCTGGCCATCAAGGTTGGCCGCGCCGAAACCGTGTCCGATGGCACCGTGCTACACGCCGTGATTCTAATCGAGGACGGCCGGATCGCCGTGGTGGGCGAGGACCTGCCCATCGAACGGGGTATTCCCGTGGTGGATCTGGGCCCCGACTCGGTGGTGATCCCCGGGCTAGTCAACGCCTATTCGCGCCAGGGCATGGACAGTCGCGGCAGCAACAAGTCGAACCCCGGCCTGCGCGCTTCTGGCGAGCTGTACCCCGCCTTTCGTGACTACAAGAAACTGCTCGAGGCAGGGGTTTGCACACTGGGCCTCTATCCCGCCGGCAATGGTATTCCTGGCCGCGCCGTGGCGGTGCGCACCCAGGGCTCGACACCCGCGGAGATGATCCTGGCGGACGATGTCTACCTAAAAATTCTCCTGCGCTCATCGGCGAGTTCCAAGAGCATGATCACCAAGGGCTTCGAGGAGGCTGACGAGTACGCGAAGAAGGAAGCCAAGGCCCGCGAGAAGTGGGAGAAGGCCAAGGAGAAGGCGGACAAGAAGAACAAGAAGAAGAAAAAGGACGAGCAGGAAGATCCCGGGCCCGGTCCTTTCGTCGCCCCCCAGAAAGACCCCAAAGCCGCCGCCTTCCAGGAGTTGCGCGACCGCGAGCTCTCGGCCCTGATCTCGATCCGCTCGGCGGGGGATTTCCTGCACCTCTTCGATGCCATCGGCGAGGAGCAATTTGACTTCGCCTTACGCGTGCCCCTCAGCCGCGAGACCAACCTGTTCCTGGTCAAGCGCGAACTCAAGGAGCTTGGCTGCGCGATCATCATGGAGCCCAGGTTGAGCCTGCATCCCGCCACTCAGCGCCAGCGCAACCTGCCCCACGAGATGGTCAAGGCCGGCATGCAACTTGTCTTGATTCCCTCTTCCGACAGCCTCGATAGCCACCAAAAGTGGTTGAACGACACAGGCGTCCTGGTTGGCGCTGGTCTGCCCAGCCACGATGCCCTGCGCGCCATGACCCTCGCGCCCGCCAAGGTCTTGGGCCTCGCTGAACGCCTGGGTTCGATCTCTGCCGGCAAGGACGCCAACATGCTGTTCTTCACAGGAGATCCCTTTGAACCGTCGAACAAAGTCAAGACCGTCATGCTCGAGGGCAAAATCGTCTTCGGAGAGTTGTAATCCCATGAGACTACTGATGAATACACGCAACCTGGGCCTCACTTGCCTGCTGCTCTGGCCCTTCATGGCGCTTGGCGCCGCGGCTCCCCTTGGGCTTGCCCTTGGCGATGACGACGAAAAGGGCAAGGAAGAAGAAGAAGAGAAAGAGTCCGAGCCCATTCCCGAAGAGGACAAGGACGCTTACTTCGCCCTCCTCAACGCCGACATCTACACCGGCACCGGGACCCTCTTGCGCGGTGCCGGCTTGCTCAGCAAGAACGGCAAGATCGTCGAGATCGGCTACGAGATTCTTATCCCCGGCCGCGACTATTACGCCGACATCGAGGAAGACGAGCGCGACTTTCGGGTCGAGATCCTCGACGCTGGGGGCATGCGCGTCTACCCCGGCCTGGTGGCTATCAGTTCTTCGGGCTTGACCGGCGCCAGTGGCGATTTCAGGGATTCCATCGACCCCTTTTCGAGCAATATGATCCTGGGCCTCGCCGCGGGCATCACCAGCACCGGCCAGGGCCGAGCGGCGGTCAAGCTCAAGCGTTACATCAGCCAGGACCCGCCTCTGGCCTACGACTTTGACGGCGTTGTGCTGAGCAGCAAGACCTACGCTTCCATGAGCTGGTCAAGTAGCTCGGCCAAGCGTACGCTGCGCGAGAAATTCACCCGCGCCGCCGAGTACCTGCGCGAGTACCACCAGTGGCAAATCGATGTCAAGAAGGACAAGGAGCTCAAGGAGCCCAAGAAGAGCGGCGTCGACGGGTCCACCCTTGAGGTACTCAAGGGCGAGTTGCTGCCGCGCTTCCGCGCCGACGAACGCCTGGATCTTCTAGGTATCGCGCGTTTCGCCCAGGAGTTTGGCTTCCGTCCGGTGATCGACGGATGCCGCGAGGGCTGGACCGTGGCCGACGAACTCGGTCGCGCTGGAGCCATGGCGATTTTGACCGCCCGCGATCGACGCGACAAAGGCGAGGAACTCCGGCGCGAGGGCGGTTCGAGCATCGAGAACGCCACCCTTCTATCCGCGGCTGGCGTGCAGGTGGCCATCGTGCCCTCGTCCAAAGGCATCAGCCTGAGCGGTATCGTAGGCCGCGACATCATGCACCTGACGGTGGAAGTCGATTTCGCCATCCGCGGCGGCCTCTCCGAACGCCTGGCCCTCGATTCCATCACCCGTGTTCCGGCGCGCATGATGGGTATCTCCCATCGCGTGGGCACCCTCGAGGTGGGCAAGGACTGCGACCTGATCGTCACCGATGGCGACCTTTTGCACTACGAGACCTTCGTGCAGTATGCCGTTGTCGATGGCGACCTTGTGTACGACAAGCAGGACGAGCTCTACTACGCTCACATCCGACCCCGGCCCGAATCCTCCCTGGCCCCCGAGGAGACCCTCGACGCAGGCGAGAACGAAGGGTCGCAGGACGAGGATGAAGACGACGGCGACGGCGACGGCGACGAGGACGAGGAGAAAGAGGACGACGAGGAGTAGAGAAGCCCCACTCCAATGGGCATTTGGGGCTGCACGGACTCCTGGTGGCGTAGCTCTCGCTTTCCAGATGCGGATTGGGCCTGATTAGCCACCTTCTGCTAGCATGAGGTCGGCCTCGGTGGACGCATTGCAGTGGACGCACTGCGCGCCGAGTGCGCTGCCCCCTCGAACCTCACGCGAAGAAGCCCCTTGAGTCTAAGCGACTTCCTGCGAACAATCACGCCGGGTCGAAAGGACCTGCGCAATCTCTCTGAAGATGAAGCCTTCGGAGCCTTCGATTGCATTCTAAGTGGAGCGGAGAGTGAAATCACCGTGGCGAGTTTCTTCGTGGCCCTGCGCGCGAAAGGCCTGACCGTGGATGAGTTGAAGGGCTTTGCCCGTTGCGCCCGGTCCCGGGCCACTTTGCCATGCGAAAGCATGCCGGGCTTGGTGTGCATCTGTTCGCCCAACGATGGCACCCAGGATTCTCCGCCCCTCGATGTGGCCGCCGGTATGATCGCCGCCGCCGCCGGTGCGCGGGTGTTGATCTCCTCGGACCGCTGTGTTCCGCCCCTGCGCGGGTTGACCGCCGCCAGCGTCCTCGAACACCTTGGCGCTTCCATGACCTGGGATGCCGCCGAGGCGGAAGACTGGGTGCAGACGACACGCTTTGCGGCCATCGCCGTGACCGGCATGTTGCCGGCCTTCCTGGGACTGCGACGGGTGCGCGAAGACATCACCATGCGCACGCCGCTATCCACGGTGGAAAAACTGATCTGCCCCGAGAGCGCCGCGGTGCTTATTGGCGCTCAAAACGGACCGGTGCTGGGCATGGCGGTCGAGGTCATGCAAGGCCTGGGACATACCCGCGCCCTCGCCATCCAGGGCATCGAAGGTGGCGTGGTGCCTTCCTTGCGTAAGCGCACCCGAGGCATCGAGTTGAACGGTGAGTTCCTGGTATCCCTGGTGGTAGAGCCCGAAGACTTTGGTCTCGCGTGGGACACCGACCCCGAGTTGCCGCTCTTCAGTTTCGCGCCCCCAGGTCGCGGCCCCGGCGACAACCCGGCCCTCGTCAAGGCCGCCGGCGAGATAGTCAACCTGGTCCTCTCTGGCGAGAACGGTCCCGCGCGTAACGCTTCCATCTTGGCCGCGGCCTTGACCCTGAAAGCCGCCGGGCGTTGCATGACCCTTGCCGAAGGCATCGACTCGGCCATCGAGGCCCTGGATTCTGGCGCCGCCCGCGAAACCCTCGAACGGGTGCGCGAACAATCAGCCTGAGCCGGACCTCCAGCCTCCAGCACCAGCCTCTTGGATTTCAGCTTCCGCTACGACATTTGGTATCTGAGCTTGACCGCATCGCCTCGCGATGTGGGTTTCTTGCGGGGCATTGTGATTCGGCCCGACGACCTCGGCGAAGGCGGGCGCAAGATTCTGAAAAAGGCTCGGTTGACCAGTGAAGCTGGCTTGCTGGGGGACCGTTGGGCGGGCCACGAGAAATCCCTTGGCCGCGATCAGGTCAGCTTGATCAATGTGCATGTGCTCGAGTCCTTGGCGGGCAAGGATCCGGGGAACAAGGCACGCTCCGGCGACAACCTGCAAGTCGACCTCGATCTCTCCGAGGCCAATCTGCCCCCGGGTACGCGCATCAGCGTCGGCAGTTGCGTGCTCGAAGTCAGCGAACAGGCGCACACCCCTTGTCTGTCCTTTCATCGGCGTTTTGGCAAGAGTTCCGTCCGCAAGGTGCTGCGAGCCAACAAGCGCGGCCTTCGCGGCCGCGGCGTGTTGTGCATGGTGGTCCAAGCCGGTGAAATCGCCCTGGGTGACGAGATGCGGGTGCTGCGGGACGCGCCCGCGGACAACTAAATTTCTTGCCTCAGCCGTCGCGCTTCGATCCACAGCCCGCGCAGAAGGCCGCGTCGGGGGAGAGCGGGTTGCCGCACTTTGAACAGAAGCTTGCTTTGGCCGCGGCTTCTTCGGTGGCTTTCAATTCCTTTCCGCAGCTAGAGCAAAATGCTCCCGCGGCCACATTGGCCATGCAATGTCCGCAGACAATGCCCGCCGCAGCGGGAGCGAGAATCTCGCCTCCGCGGTGGTCTTGTACGAGCATCTGGGCCATGCCAAAGCCAACACCCAGGCCCGCGCCGCCGAGCAGTCCGCCAGCCCCGCCGCCCTCGCCGCCGCCCTTCGCCATGCCCTCTCCGGCGCCCATCATGGCCCGACCCGCGGCGAATTTCTGGTATTCACCCACGCCGCCCACGGTGCGCAGATAGGCCGCGTCGGTGTAGAGGCGTTTCAGGTTCTCGGCGTCCTCTTCGTCGATGCCCACCACAAAGTTGCCGAGACGCACGATTTCGAGGCCATAGCCGTCCACATGTTTGCTGAGTCCGCGCAGGACATCGCTTTCGATTTCCTCGGTATAGGCGCCACTGGTGACATCGAGCAGGGGCCATTTGTTTTTGACGAGAAGCTCGGCCACGCGGTCGCGGATGACCTTGAGTACCTGTTCCTTTAGCCACGAGCGCACATGGTGCGAGTCGGCGCGGCCCATGCCCACCAGACCCACGATCAGTTTCTCGGCGTCGGTGACGCGGAATGAGAACTCGCCATGCACCAGGGTCTCGGCCGGCACGCCGCTCTTGGGGTCTTCCACATGGCCGATTCGTCCACCGAACTTGACTCCCGTGAACTCGCGGGTGGAGACGAAGAAGACCTCGGAAATGAAGACATTGCCCCCGGTAAAACTGTCCACGAGGTTGGAGAGGAAGGGCAGGTTGGACGAGTCCAGGGTGTAGCGACCGGCATTCAAGATCTCGACGATCTTGCCGTCGCGGAAGAAAACGGCCTGTTCGTCGGCCTCCACCGTGAGCTGCGACTTCATCGGCACGGTGGGGTCGGGGTGCTTCCAGACGACCTGCGATTTCGCAGCGTCCGGTCGCGCCACCATCATCTCGCCCACTCCGCGCTGGAACCAATCGATCATGCCCATGTCAGTGCTCCTCCAGAAAAAAAAGAAGTTAGCCCTCAGCCCACCCCCGGTAGCGGCGTCCGGGTTGTGGGGCCAGGGGGGGTGCGGCCCCGGAGAGGGGTTACGCACAGGATAGCGGGCTATTCAAGACTGCGCCACAGAAGGCCCAATCCTTGGGGCTCTGGCGCCGCGAGTCCACCCTATCAGCAGGCTTATCAGGGGGCTATCAGGAGGGCGGCGGCTCCGGCTATCTCGCCAAATTATCTGCCCAAACGATGCTCCACGAGAATTGACGCGGGAGCGCAACTCATAGAGGATTCCCCCTTCCCCCTTCCCCCTTTCCCCAAAGCCCTCCCCAGGAACATTTCGTGCAGCTCGGATTCGTCATCGATCAGTCACGGTGCATCGGCTGTCACGCCTGCACCGTGGCGTGCAAGTCAGAGAACCAGGTCCCCCTCGGGGACTTTCGGACATGGGTCAAGTACACCGAAGAGGGCGAGTTCCCCGAGGTGCGCCGCAGTTTCTCCGTCCTGCGTTGCAACCAGTGCTCCGAGCCTCCCTGTGTGACGATTTGTCCGGTCACAGCCCTCGACAAACACGCGAACGGCATCGTCGAAGTCGATCCCGCCCTCTGCATCGGCTGCAAGAGCTGTATGCACGCATGTCCCTACGACGCGCTCTACATCAACCAGAACACGGGCCTGGCCGAAAAGTGTCATTTCTGCGCGCACCGCGTGGCCCGTGGCCTCGCGCCCGCTTGTGCCGTGGTTTGTCCGACCGAGGCAATTATCCCCGGCGACTTCGACCAGGCCACCAGCCGCGTGTCGCAGATGGCCCGAGACTTCGACCTCTCGGCGCGCAAGCCCGAAGCCAAGACACAGCCCAATGTGTTCTACAAGGATGTCACCACGGCCAACATCGACCCCGGCCTCTCGAACAAGGCCGGCGGCTTTCTGTGGTCGAACGCCCAGACCGGCCCGCAAATGGCGGCCCAAACTTTTGAGGCCCGCGACCGCGAGATGTCTGGCGAACCGGCTCTGGCGCGCACCACCTACGATGTGCCCAGGAAGGAATTGTGGGGCTCGAAGATCACGGGCTACCTGTTCTTCAAATCCATCGCCGCCGGTCTCCTGCCCGTGGCGCTCATGCTGCATTGGACCGCCGGCGCAAGCCTGCCGGGACTTGGGGAAGCCGCGGTCTCCCTGGGTTTCTTGCTTGTGACTCTCCTCCTGCTCGTCTTTGACCTCAAGCGACCCGAGCGCTTCCTCCTGATCCTCCTGCGACCCAACTGGGACTCTTGGTTGGCCCGCGGCTCGTACTTGATCCTCGCCTACAACCTCGCCCTGGTGCTCTGGATGGCCGACGCGTTTATGGGTTGGGACTTGCGTGGCCATGTCTTGGCCGGGAGTCTCGTGGGTTTGGGAGGATTGACGGCTTGCTACACCGCCTGGCTGTTCGGCCAGGCCCGGGGCCGGGTGCTTTGGATGAAGCGCCACTTCGCCCTGCACCTTCTGGTGCAGAGCGCCCTGGCCGGTTCCGCCGCTTTGGCGCTCTTCGCCTGGAGTCCCTGGGGCGCGGGCCTCGCCGGTTCCTCCGAGGCCCTCGGGGCTTCGGCGCTCGGGGAGTTCATGTTGGCGTGTTGCGGCCTGCACCTCATCTTGACCCTGCTCGAAGACCGTTGCGCTCCTCGCGGCCGCGAAAAGGAATACGCTCGCGCCGCGCGCCTCGTGACGCACGGCCCGTGGATGGTTCGCCATTGGGTGGGCGGCGTCTTGTTCGGAACTCTGGCGCCCATCGTGTTGCTCGTGAGCCCCGTGGACGGGGCCATGCAGATCGCGGCGCTCTTGATGCTCGTCGGTCTATGGATCATCGAGGATGTTTTTATTCGCGCCGGCCAGGCGCTCCCTATCTCATGACTCAGCTTCCGAATCCGTCCGCGTTCTTTCCGTCCCGCAAGGCTCCTTGGGAACTTGGCTGCGGCCCGCCGCCCGAGGAATGGGGCGACTGGACCGAGCTTGACGCTGATGCCTGGCCCACGGTGGCCGAAAAGCACTACCGCTGCATCCCCACCATCTGCTTCAACTGCGAGAGCGGCTGTGGCTTGCTTGCTTTCGTGGACAAGGCCTCGGGCTCTGTCGAGAAGTTCGAAGGCAACCCTGTGCACCCCGGCAGCCGTGGGCGCACCTGCGCCAAGGGCCCGGCAACGATCAACCAGATAAAAGACGGCGAGCGCATCCTGAGACCGCTCAAGCGCGTGGGCCCACGGGGCGCGGGAGAGTTCGAAGAGGTTACCTGGGAAGCGGTCTTGGACGAATTGGGCGGCCGTATCGCCAAGGCCTTCGACGAGGAGCGTCAGGACGAGGTGGTCTATCATGTGGGCCGGCCCGGGGACGATCACTTTGTCACGCGCATGCTCACGGCCTGGGGCATTGACGGCCACAACAGTCACACCAATGTGTGTTCGGCGGGCGCTCGCTTGGGCTACACCCTCTGGCAACACGCCGACCGACCCGCGCCCGACCACGAGCACGCCGATTTTATCCTGCTCCTGAGCGCGCACTTCGAGACCGGCCACTATTTCAACCCCCACGCCCAACGCATCATGGATGCGCGCCAGCGCGGTGCGCGGGTGGCGGTGGTGGACACGCGCCTTTCGAATACCACGACTCACGCCGACCTGTGGATCAGCCCCTGGCCTGGGACCGAGAGCGCGCTGTTGTTGGGCGTGGCCCGCGAACTCTTGTCGTCAGGTCGCTTCAACGCCGATTTTGTTCGGCGCTGGACCAACTGGCAGGAGTACCTCGACCGTCACGACCCGGGCGGGCCGGGGACCTTCGAGCGCTTCATCGAATTGACCCGCGAGCTCTACGCCGAATACACGCCCGAGTTCGTGGCCACCGAGTGCCGCATCTCCCAAGAATTCGTGGGCCAACTCGCCGACGACATCGCCGCCGCGGGCACTGCTTTCGCGAGTCACCTCTGGCGCAACACCGCAGCGGGCCACGAGGGCGGTTGGCAAGTGGCGCGTTCCTTGATGTTCCTGCATGTGCTCACCGGCAGCGTGGGCACCAAGGGCGGCCTCGACCCTGGTTCCTGGAACAAGTTTGTGCCCAAGCCGCCCCTCTCGCCGCCACCCATCACGCGCTGGAATGAACGCCAGTGGCCGCGGGAATGGCCGCTCAGTCATTACGAGATGAGTTTCATCCTGCCGCACCTCCTGCGCGACCAGGACACGAAACTCGATGTGTACTTTACCCGGGTCTACAACCCGGTCTGGACCAACCCCGACGGTTGCGCCTGGATCGAGATGCTTGAGGACGAGTCGCGGGTGGCCTGTCATGTGGCCTTGACGCCGATCTGGAGCGAGACGGCGCAGTGGGCGGACTTCGTCCTGCCCATGGGGCTCGGTCCCGAGCGCCATGACTTGATGAGCCAGGAAACCCATTCGGCCACCTGGATCGGCTTTCGCCAACCGGTGCTGCGCGAGTACGCGCGGCAGAGCGGCAGCGACCCTCAAACAACCCTGGGCCACAACCCTGGCGAGGTCTGGGAAGAGGCCGAGTTCTGGATCGCCTTGACCGCCCGCATCGACCCCACGGGTTCGCGGGGCATGCTCAAGTATTTCGAATCGAAGACTCGTGCCGGCCAACCGATGACCATGGACGAGTACTGGTCTGACATTTTCGACAACTCCGTGCCCGGTCTGCCCGCCGCCGCCGAGGCACGGGGAATTGCGCCCCTCGAATACATGCGTCGCTTTGGTGCCTTCGAGGTGCCCTACGCGGGCAAGGAACGCTACGAGGACGATCGGGCTCCAAGCGAGCCCGGAATCGACCTTGAGGACGGCCAGCGCAAGGCGGGCTTTGCCACGCCTTCCAAGAAACTCGAGTTCTATTCTTCGACGCTTGACGACTGGGGCTTTGGCGAGCACGCCGTGCCGGGCTACATCCGCTCGCAGGTTCACTGGCGCGAGATGGATTTCGAGGCCGGTGACCGCGCACTCCTGCCGACCTTTCGTCTGCCGACCCTGATCCACACCCGTTCCTCGAACGCCAAGTGGTTGCAGGAAATCTCCCACACCAACCCGCTCTGGGTTCACCCCGAGGATGCCGAGGCTCTGGGCCTCGAAAACGGCGAGCTGGCGCGTGTGGCGACTCAGATCGGGTATTTCGTGCCGCGCGTGTGGATCACCGAGGGCATTCACCCCGGCGTGGTCGCGTGTTCGCACCATGTGGGCCGTTGGCGTTTGCACAACACCGTGGGAGGCACGGCCTCGTCGAGTTCCTTGGTCAACCTCGAACGCGAAGGCTCACGCTTTCTCTTTCGCCAAAAAACCGGCGCCGGCGCTCTGCCTCCAACCGACAGCGACCGTGTGTGGTGGAACGAGATCGGCGTCAACCAGAACCTCACTTTCGCCGTCCAGCCCGATCCCTTGAGCGGCATGCACTGCTGGCATCAGAAGGTGCGCATTCAGCCCGCCGCCCCAGGCGATCGCTACGGCGATGTTTCCGTGGACACCCAGAAATCCTGGTCGGTCTACAAGCTCTGGAAAAAAAAGACCCACCCAGCCCCGGGGCCCGGCGGCCTACGGCGTCCGCTCTGGTTGCAGCGCCCGCTCCAGCCCACTCCCGAGACTTATCTTTTCTAGCCACGAACCTTGAGACCATGGTGAACAAGAGCGAACCATCCGGCAAGATCACTCTCGAGGTGGCGGCTTTTCTCGATTCATCCGAGGCGCGCGCTCTGGAGGGCGTGTCTTGCGCTGACTCGCGCCGCATCGTCGAGCTGTTCGTGCGTCTGTGTTACGAGCACCGAGCCTCGCGTCCGGCTTTGATGGACGGCGGCGACATGCACGCCGTCGTGGGTCACTTGATGCCCGCCCATCTTCGCCGCCGCGATCCTTTGGCTGAAGGGGTACCCACTGTTCTGCGCGCCTTTCTCGATCACCTTGAGAAGGACCAGGTGGTGGTACAGATTTTTGAGTTGCGTCAAGCCCTCGAATCCACCCTCGATGAATTCCAGGCAGCGGTGCGGACGGGGGAGAATGCTCACCGGGCACACACCAAACAAGAGCCCCTGGTGCACCGCGCCGAGAAGACCGGCCGCAACGACCCCTGCCCCTGCGGCAGCGGCAAGAAATTCAAGAAGTGCCACGGGTAGTGCCTGGCGCCGAGGCGGCGCGGCATCTGCACCCCAAGCGGATCGCAAATCCCGAAGCGGGGGCTCTTGTAGGGAAGCGGGCTGGAGCCTTGGCAGGGCTCCTTGAGGGGCCAAGAGGACCTTCGGGGGCGACAGTTCTCAGCACCCGTGGAATGATCCCGCGCTTGTCCAAGGCCGTGCTAGGGTTGAATTAGGGACCTCGGTCTCTAGCTTCGCCAACCCGTTGTCCTTGGGCCCCGCCCAAGCAGGCAACCCTTCCAAGGGACATCTCGCCACGCTCTACCCTCGTCTGTCGCTGCTTTCCGTGTGGCTCCTGGCCACTTTGCTGCCCGTTTCCCTCTTGGCCCAGGGCCAAGACAACTGCGTGGCGGCACAGCCCATTAGCGGCACGGGGCTTTTTGCCTTTAACAATTCAGCGGCCCGCATCCCGAGCGGAGCTAAGACCCCCACCCGCCCTGCGAGCCGCAGCGGAGGCCGACCATCAGCATGCAATTCCACATTCAAAGGATCCCCGCGAGGGGATCTTTAGAGCTGGAGGGGGAGTTCAACGAGTTCTTGCGCAGCCACCGAGCCGTGCGAGTGCCTGCTTGGGTTTTCTTTGGGGAGCTAGTAGTTCTTCGCGAAGAGGACCCGGCGCTCGCTGGGTTGGCCGGTTTTGATGCACTTGCCGGGTTCCGGGGCGGGGCCATGGCCTTCTAGGGGCAGGCAGCGGATTGTGGCGCGGGTCTCCTGTTTGATGGCGAGTTCGGTTTCGGCCGTGCCATCCCAGTGGGCGTAAACGAAACCGGAGCGGTCGTCCTCGAAGGCGGCGCTGAACTCTTCCCAGGTGTCCAGCGAGGTGCTGCCTGCGGCGCGTAGGTCCAGGGCGCGTTGGTAGAGAAAGTCCTGGAACTCGTCGAGCAGTTTGCCCACGGAGAGGCCGAGGTCGGCCATGGGAAGGGTCAGTTTCTTGGGGCGGCCGCGCTCGTCTGCTGCGGCGATACGCAGTTTGCACATGACGGATTGGGACTGGAGATCGCGCGGGCCGATTTCGATGCGCAGCGGAACGCCCTTGCGCTCCCACTCGTAGTACTTCGCGCCGGGCTTCATCTCGTCGCGGTCGTCGAGTTCGACGGCCAGGCCGTCGTCCCGCAGTTCGGCGGCGATTCGGCAGGCAGCCTCCATGACTGCCGCGCGCTCTTCGGCTTTTTTGAAGATGGGCACGATGACCACTTGGATTGGCGCGAGGCGCGGCGGTAGGACGAGACCGTCGTCGTCGGAATGGGTCATGATCAGGGCGCCCACCAGGCGGGTGGATACGCCCCAGGAGGTTTGCCAGACGAAGTCACGCTTGCCTTCTGTGTCTTGGAACTGCACATCGAAGGCCTTGCCGAAGTTCTGGCCGAGGTCGTGGCTGGTGCCCGATTGGAGGGCCTTGCCGTCCTGCATGTAGGCTTCGATGCAGACGGTTTCGATGGCGCCAGCGAATCGTTCGGTCTCGGTCTTGACGCCACAGATGACCGGCATGGCCATGATTTCGCGGGCGAAGTCGGCGTAGACCTGGAGCATGCGGTAGACCTCCTCGCGCGCTTCGGCGTGGGTCGCGTGGGCGGTGTGGCCTTCCTGCCAGAGGAACTCGGTGGTGCGCAGGAAGATGCGCGTACGCAGTTCCCAACGCATGACATTGGCCCATTGGTTGATGAGCATGGGCAGGTCGCGGTGCGAGCTGATCCACTTCGAGAAGAAGTGGCCGATGATTGTCTCCGAGGTCGGGCGGATGCAGTACTGCTCCTCGAGGGGCTTGCCGCCGGCGTGTGTAACGATGGCGAGTTCGGGGGCAAAGCCGTCCACATGATCGGCTTCCTTCTCGATGAAGCTCATGGGGATCAGGAGCGGGAAGCAGGCGTTCTTGTGGCCGGTCTCCTTGAAGCGCCGGTCGAGGTCGGCCTGCATTTTCTCCCAGATGGCAAAGCCGTGGGGGCGGATCACCATGCAGCCCTTGACGACTCCGGCCTGTTCGGCGAGCTCGGCCTGGGCGATGACATCTTGGTACCACCTTGAGTAGTCTTCGCTCTTGGGGGTGATCTTGGCAACGGCCATGGGGGAGCAGGGGCAGGGAGGGGGTTATTGGGAACGGGAGCGGGGGACGAGGGTAGTGGAGGGGGCCGCTCGGGGCCAGAGAGAGGGGTTCCGCCTCGGGTTGTTTCCGTCCTGTGCCCTTCCAGGGATTGGCCGGGCACGGTAGATTTGGGAGCCCCCAAGTCCACCCTCTCACAGGGCAGCCCGCCATGACCCAGACCGACCCCGCCGAAATCCACATCGACATGACCATGAGGGAGATCCTCGAGATCATTCCCTCTGCGCAGCGAGCCCTTTTCCAGCGCTACCATGTGGGCGGCTGCTCCTCTTGTGGGTTCCAGAGCGAGGACAGCCTCAGGAAGGTCTGCCGCGACCGCAACCTGCTCGACCCCGCCGAGGTGCTCGATACCCTCAAGCGAGCCCACGAGGTGGATCAGAAGATGCAAGTGCAGGCCGCCGAGGTTCAGGGTTGGCTCGACACAGGCGAGGACTTTTCCTTCATCGATGTTCGCCCGCCGAACGAAATTGCATTGGCTTCCATCACGGCCACTGAGGCCCTCGATTTCGCCAACCAGGAGCGTTACATGGCTTTGCCCAAGGATCGCCGTTTCGTCTTTGTTTGTCGTGATGGCGCCCGTTCCTTGGATGTGGCTTCGTACTTCATCGGCCACGGTTTCACGCGTGTTTCTTCCCTTCGCGATGGTCTGAATGGTTGGCGTGCCGAGGTGGATGCCAGCTTGCCGAACTACACCTTGGCTGACGACGAGTTATCCAGTTGACTCGCGGCCGGTGCTCCTCCCAGGGCTGGGAAGAGCCCTGGTCTGAGGCGCGATTTGCCAGCTATCTTGGCATGGACCAGAGTCTTGCCATGGACAGTTGGCGAAGGGTGGTGCTACAGTTCCGTTTAGTTCGGTCGTCCACCTGCCCGTGGCGCCCGAATCCGAGCGAATTCCAACGCCCGGACCCCGGGTAACTCTCGGGGCGCTCCAGCCGTCCACCCCTGCCAAGGACGCTGGAGCCGCTGGGTGAAGTACCTGCCACTGACCCCAGCAGCGTCCGACGCCTGCGTCGGACGCTACCTGCGCGGAGTCGTCTCCTCTGGAGACGACTCCCATTTTTTTGGCCGATCTTTTGGCCGATCCGTACCAGGTACTCCGCCGCTGTTGAATCGTACCAGGTACTCCGCCGCTAGGTATTCCGCCGCCAATTCGTACCAGGCAGCTCGTTACCCCTCCGGGGCCAATCCGTCCCTTGTCCCGTTGAACTTCATTGAACCGTACCTGGTACTTCGCCGCTGCCCACCAGCCGACTGATTCGTACCAGGCAACTCGTTACCCCACCAGGGCCCACCCGTCTCTTGTTCCATGGCACGACGACCCAGAGAAGACAGTTCCGGCGCCTGGCACCATGTCATGAACCGTGGTGTGGCCCGGCGGCCACTTTTTGAAGATCGCGACGATACGCGTTTCTTCCTTTCACGCCTCGCTAAAGAGGTGCGCCACGGCCGGCTAGAGGTGCACGCCTTCTGCCTGATGACCAACCACTACCACATTCTCGTGCGCAGCCCGATTGGCGAACTCGCGGAAGCCATGTGCCGTGTTCAGTACGATCACTCGCGCAGGTTCAATCGCAAGCGCGATCGCGACGGTACGCTGATTCGAGGCCGCTATTTCTCGAAACCGGTTCACTCCTTGACCTACCGGAGAATCCTCGTCAGCTACATTGACGGCAATCCAGTCAAGGCCCGCATGGTGAAGGACAGCCACCGATACGCCCTCGGAAGCGCGCGGCACTATGTGAATTCCAAAGGGCCGATCTGGTTGAGCCGGGACTGGATAGAGAGCGAGGCCATGCGCATCGCTGACACGAAATGCTTTTCAGCGAGCGCGTACCTGCGAGCCTTCGGCAACGGTTCTTCCCGCGAGGCCGACGAACTTGTTGCTGCTCGAATCGCATCTACTGCCGTTGAGGATCCTCTGGACGATCTCATTGCGGCTTCGCCGAAGAGTGTTCGGTCCTGGATGCAGAGCCGGGCACGGCTTGCAGATGGCCATCAGATCGGCCTGCCGGTTTGCGGTAAAGCGGTTCTGAAGAGAGCGCTGACAGCTCAGCGCATGCGTCCCTGGATTGTCAAGGACGGGCGCCATTCGCGATGTGGCTTTGAGCTTGCCACCTCGGGGCTGTTGCGCGATCTATGCGGCCTTGGGTGGAAGGACATCGCCCTGGCGCAAAACCGCACCATTGCCACGGTTCGCAGGAACGGAGACCACCATTGGCGACTGGTCAGCCGCGACCTGGGCTATGCATCACGAGTTGCAACCATTGTTCGGTTCGCCATGGAAAATTTCCTTCCGCGAGGGACAGGATGAAGAATGTAACTGGAGCGAAGAGGTTGGCGAGCAGTGATCGAGTACCGGGTGCTCTGCAGGTGGATCGTGCTTCTGAGTTGTTGTTTGCGCGCCAGGAGGGGCTGCTATGACAGTCAACCGTGTGATGGGGATTTCGCTGGCCCGCCGTACGCTTCGCCGTTGCTCGCCGCTGACTCGACCGGTGGACCAGTTCCTGGGGGATTGCGTGGTGTTGGTTGAGCGCGGTGGGCGAGTCGTGCTGCTCTATCTTCTGGACGGTGAGGAAGAGAGCGTCGAGGTGCTCGTCCTCGATGTGAAGGACCCCAGAACCCAGCCGGCGAGGTTGGCCGGCGCTGAGGCGGCCTGAGCCAGCGCGGGTATTGGCAAAGGATCTTGCGTCGCGGATGCGGAGAGGGGATTTCTGGTCGGTGGTGACGAGGTACGGGGGGGGGCTCGGTGGTCTTGATCGGGCCCACCCAGTGGCGGAGTACCTGGTACGCTTAGGCAGCGGCAGAGTACCTGGTACGCTTCAGTGAATTAGGGCGCGGAGGCGGGCTAGTTCTTGGAGGGCGGCGAGGGGGGTGAGAGTGTTGGGGTCGAGGGCGCGGAGGGCGGATTCTAGGGGGGAATCGGGAGAGGGGAAGAGGGAGAGTTGGGCGACGGGGGTGGGGGCGAGGCTGCGAGGGCCTAGATTCTCGGCGTCGCGCTCGATGTTCTGCAAGATGGAACGGGCACGCTCAAGCAGCGTGGCGGGGACTCCGGCCAGACGGGCAACATGGATGCCGTAGGAGCGGTCCGTGCCACCGGCCACGATCTTGTGCAAGAAGACGATACGGTCCTCCCACTCGCGCACGGCGACACTCTTGTTAGACACCCCAGTGAGACAACCGGAGAGGTTGGTGAGCTGGTGGTAGTGAGTGGCGAAAAGAGAACGGGCACCGGTGACCTCATGCAGGTGCTCGACGATGGCCCAAGCCAGGGCCAAACCGTCAAAAGTACTCGTGCCGCGACCGACTTCGTCAAGGACCACAAGGGAACGGTCCGTGGCGTTGTTGAGAATGCCGGCAATCTCAATCATCTCGACCATGAATGTCGAAGCTCCACGCCCGATGTCATCGGCGGAACCGATGCGAGTGAAAATGCGGTCCACCACTCCAATGCGCGCCGATGAAGCAGGGACGAAAGATCCAATCTGGGCCATGAGACAGATCAAGGCCGTCTGACGAATGTAAGTCGACTTGCCGGACATGTTCGGGCCCGTGATGATCGTGATGCGCTGCTCGCCGTGGTCGAGCAAGGTGTCGTTGGGCACGAAGGACTCACCCGAGGGCATGGTCTCCAGAACCGGATGGCGGCCGTCCTTGATGTCGATAACCGCAGAGTCGTCAACCTGGGGCGCGACATAATGGTTCTCGGCGGCGGCCTGAGCCAAGGCACAGAGCACATCGATGCAGGCGATGGCGCGGGCCGTGTCAAGGATGCGCCGGACCTCGGCAGCAACAGAGTCGCGCAACTCGCAGAACATGGCGTACTCCATGTCCATCGAACGCTCCTCAGCCTTGAGCACACTGGTCTCGAACTCCTTCAGCTCGGTCGTGATGTAACGCTCGGCCGTCTTGATCGTCTGCTTGCGGATGTAGTTCTCGGGCACCTTCTGCACCTGACCGCGGGGGATCTCGATGAAGTAACCGAAAACCGAGTTGTAGCCGATCTTGAGACCCGTGATGCCCGTACGCTCGGCCTCCTCGGCCTGGAAACGGGCCATCCAACTCTTGCCGTCACCGGCGATGCGGTGCAATTCGTCAAGCTCATCAGATACACCAGCGCGCACCAGTCCGCCCTCGCGCAAACCAATCGGCGGTGCTTCGCAAAGAGTCGTGCGGATCTCCTCGACCACATCGTCAAGGGGGTCGATGTCCTCTTGCAATTGGGCCAGCAGGGACGAGTAGCAGTCCTTCAGCTTTTCTGCCAAGGGGCGCGCAGGCTCAAGAGAATTGGCCAGGTGCACGAGATCGCGGGCGTTGCCGCGGCCAGTGGATAGGCGCGCCACAAGTCGTTCAATGTCGCGCACCTCACCCAGAAGAGTTTGCACATCCTCGCGCAGGAAGGGCCCGCCCTCGAACTCGGCCACAGCCTGTTGGCGCTCGTTGATCTTGGCCGTCGAGCGCAGAGGTGCCAACACCCATTGGCGTAATAGACGCCCCCCCATGGGTGTAGAGGACTTGTCCAGGGTTTCGAGCAAGGTGCCTTCGGTGCGGCCCTCGCGTTGGGTCTGGACCAGTTCGAGACAGGCGCGGGTGGCGCGGTCGAGGACCAGGAAGTCGGAACTTTGCACGCAGTCGATGGAGAGCACATGCTCGCAGGCACCGCGTTGAGTCTCCTCAAGGTACTCGATCAAAGCGCCCGCAGCGGAGACCGCCAGACTGCTATCGAGAGTGACCGCGTCCTCCAGACCAAAACCCTCAAGGGAGGCGACCTTGAAATGCTTCTTGAGGGCGCGTGCGGCGGCGTCGTACTCAAAGCGCCAGGCTTCGCGGTCCGAAAGCCGCGTACCGAAGACGCGTTGCAACTCGGCGGCGAGTTCGGGCTCCTCAGTCACAAGCGCGGGACACCACAGAACCTCCGCTGGCGAGATGCGCGCCAACTCGTCGTTCAGGTTTCGCGTCTCAAGACTGGTGACATGGAAGCGGCCTGTGGAGATGTCAACCCAGGCCACGGCAGCGGCGGCTTCACGCACCCAGATGCTGGCCAGGAAGTTGTTGGCGCGCGCGTCGAGGGCGTTTTCCTCGGTCAAGGTGCCCGGCGTCACCACGCGCACGATGCCGCGATCCACGATGCCCTTCTTGGCGCGCGGGTCGCTGAGCTGTTCGCAGATGGCGACCTTGTGGCCGCGCTGCACCAGACGCAAGAGGTAGCCCTCGGCTGCCTTGATCGGCACGCCAGCCATGGGGATCGCGCCGTCGCCTTTCGAGCGCGCGGTCAGGGCGATGCCCAGTTCCTTCGAGGCCAGCTCGGCATCCTCCTCGAACAGCTCGTAGAAATCCCCCATGCGAAAAAAGAGCACGGCGTCGGGCTGCTCCTGCTTGGCCCGCCGGAACTGTTCCATCATGGGCGAGGGTTTGCGGGGGCGCTTGGAGGCAGCCCGGGAGGGCTTGCCAGCGACGATGACGGTCTTCTTGGCCATGAGAACGGTTAGAATAACGCCCATCGCTGCCAGCTCCCAATCGAGCCCGCCGCCAGCCTCAGAATCCCTGTTTGCCTGCCATGCAAAAGACCCAAGAGATCCCCGCCCTGTGTGCCCTGGTGCTCGCTTTCGCCGCCTGCCAGGGAGCCGAGAAGGCCAGCGAAGATCCGGCCCAACCCGTGCTGCGCCCAGGCGCGGCAGTGGGGGAGATCTCGAGCGAGGTCAGCGCCGTGGAGCTCAAGCTGGAACAGATCATCCAGCGCAGCGCCAGGAAACACGGCCTCTGGGTGGTGGACCTGAAACTGCAGAACCGCTCGCCAGAGCCCTTGAGCTTCGCCTTCTGCGTGGAGTGGATCGACGCGGAAGGCAACCTGGTGCCCGACCGCGATGCGCGCTGGACCCATCTGGTGCTCACCGCCGAGGCCTCGGCGGACATCAGCTTGCAGGCTCCCAGCCCGCGGGCCGAGTCCTGGCGCCTGCGTGCCAGCGAAGCAGTCGAGTAGGGGCTCGGACAAAAAAAGAACCGCCCCGGACCGGGGGGGTCCGCGGCGGAACGATCTACTCCTTACTACCAGCACTGTCAGCACTATTAGCACCGTCAGCGCAGCTGCTGCGGAGTGCGAGTGAAGGTGCCCGGCCCGTTTTCTTGGCCACGCACCCGAGGGGATGCACTCCAAGCGAAAACTACCCCAGAGATGGGCTCGGGGCGCGGCAGAGCTCCACAAATGTGGCCAACCTCCCCCGAAGAGGGCACAGAAGGTGCCTGGAAGGTGCATGCAAGGCCCCCCAGAGCCTACATGGGCCGGCCAGCTGCAACGCTGGGCCCCAAAACGGGAACGGAGCCGCCTCAGTCCTTGTGGACCACGACGACTCACGCATTTCCCAATTGCTGTTTGTAGCCTCTCGGGAGGGCCATGGACCAGACCGTCCCACCCCCCAATAATCAAAGCTACGAATGCAATATACTACAAGCAGGGGCTGCGCGGATGCGAGGGCCTGGGAAAATCGCACAAAGCTGCAACTGGTGCCTGGAGGAGGCCAGGAGAGGGGGGTCCCCGGCGTGCTCCACAGGGCCTCAGCAACAAGGCCTCATGAAACAAGCAACGGAGCCGCCAAGGACCACAAGGTCCATGACGGCTCACGTCTTTCCCAGCCAATTATTGTCGTGTCGCTCCGGGAGTGAGGAGCTGCTCGCTGCTGGCCCCGGCGCTCCCGTTGATGAACGCCACTTGAAGAAGGATATGATAAAAGGATCAGGAAGTCCTATAATAAAGGCTGGGTATTTTGGCACGGACCAGTACGAAGGCAAGAAGCGGGGTTTCTGGGGCATCAGAGGTGGCCGCAAGCTGTTTTTTCCCGGAACCATGGCCTGGGTTTTTCGCGCACAAGGACTCGCGGCACCCTCCAGGGGTTGGCGAGGGCTCAGCGCAAAAAATTGCCCAGTAGTTGGCCCGGATCGCGTTCGGTTCGCGGGCCTCCTGGCGCTCTCTGTGGGGAAGGGAAGCCGTTCGCGCTGGGTTCCATCTGGGTGTCACACTGCGCGAGCGCTCGGGAACCCTCTCTCCATGGTTCGGGCTCGCTGCTACAGCGAGCCCGAATCTCGTTGGGGGCGGCTCATGCGAGGCTCATACAAGAGTGAGGGGGCAAGTGAGGGGCGTACCACGGCCCGCTGGGCCAGAAAACACGGGCCAAGGACCGCTATCTGGAGTTTCTTGCCCGCGAGCCGTTCGGTGGGCTCCTCCCTCCCGCTTGGGTACATACCTCTGAAGAAGGGGATGCAGCCACGAACTGCACTGGGGACAAACTTTTCGGCCACCGGCCCGCTCGACCCGCTCGAGCGGGCCGGTGGCTTTTCCTGAAGGAACCGCCGCAAGACACCCGCCTGACAGAAGTGCCGGCTCCCCCCCCCTTTTTTTCTTGGAGGCCCCCAGCCACTCCAGGACAGTCCCGGGGACGGGTTTGAGCCGATTCTTCCGGGCTGGCCGGGGTACCAGGCTATCACATGGCCGGGATCGGGCCGATAGCATGGGCTCCATGGCCCTTTACCTCATCACCGGCGGAGCCGGATTCATCGGCTCGCATCTCGCCTCGGCAGTCCTCGGCCGCGGAGATCGCGTGCGCGTACTCGACGACCTCTCCTCGGGGCGACTCGCGAACCTTGAAGGCTGGCAGCGCGGCGCCATCGGGAGTGGCGCACCCCTCGAATTCTTGCAGGGCGACATCAGCGACCCACAAGCCTGCGCTGTCGCCTGCGAGGGAGTTCACGGGATCTTCCACGAGGCCGCCCAGGTCTCTGTGCCGCGCAGCATCGAGGATCCCATCGCCAGCTATGCAGTGAACGCCACGGGCACCCTACGCGTTCTCGAAGCAGCCCGCGCAGCGGGCGTCGAGCGCCTGGTTTTCGCCGCTTCCTCGGCGGCCTACGGCGACAGCCCGAGCCTGCCCAAGGTCGAGACCATGACCGCCAATCCCCTCAGTCCCTACGCCGCGGGCAAGTTGGCGGCGGAGAGCATGCTGGCCGTTTGGGCGCGCTGCTACGGGCTCAAGACAGTCTGCCTGCGCTACTTCAATGTTTTCGGTCCGCGGCAGGTGGACGACAGCCCCTACACCGGCGTGATTGCGATCTTTGTGCGCGCCCTGCTCGATGGCCGGCGACCAACGATTTTTGGCGATGGGGAACAGACTCGCGATCTGACCTTCATCGACAATGTGGTCGAGGTCAACCTGCGCGCCATGACCGCCGAGGGACTCGATCCGGGCGTTGTGATCAATGTCGGCGGCGGCCAACGCATCTCGATCAACGAACTCTACCGTGCCATTGCCGAGGGCCTGGGCAGCGACCTCGAACCCGAATACG
Organism: Planctomycetota bacterium; assembly: GCA_012959785.1. GTDB lineage: Bacteria > Planctomycetota > UBA1135 > UBA1135 > DUCM01. Next base: position 109,958 of record DUCM01000018.1, read on the forward strand.
CCGCGCCGCGCGCTGGCGATGTGCTCCACAGCTTGGCCTCCATCGAGCGCGCCGGCGAACTCCTCAACTGGTCACCCCAGGTGGATTGGCGCAGCGGCTTGCAGAAGACCCTCAACTGGTACCGAGCGCGGCACACCGAAGGAGCCTCTTCGTGACCCCAAGCGCCTCCGTATTGCCCGCAAAGACCGCCGGCGCTACTCTTTTTAGCCCCAACGCTGGCCCTGCCGATTCCCCGCTGGAACCGACCCCGAACAACTGACTCCGAGCCAATCACTCCGAACCTCCCTTTGGGAACAGCAATGAACCTCACCCAAGAACTTCAAGACCTGCTTGGCCTGACCGGCATCGAGTACAAAGCCAACCTCTCCAAGCAGAATCTCTTCCATGAGGCCATCGCCAACGACCGCGGACGCACTCGCGCAGGCGGCCCCGATGATGACCAGAAGGCCTTTGCCACCAAGCTCGGTGTCGACGGACCGCTGGTCTATTACACCGACCCTACCTGCACCGGGCGACCGGTGAAGGACACCTACGCTGTGGCCTGGCCTGACATCGAGGAGACCGTGTGGTGGAAGAACGATTTCAAGAAGTTCGACCCTGATAAATTCGCAGCGCTCCTCGGCCGCGTGACAGCACACCTGAACGAGCGCGGCGGCCACCTGTATGTCAAGGATGTCTACTGCGGCTACGACCCGAGCTACGCTGTGCCGTACCGCTTCGTGGGCGAATACGCAACTCACGCCATGTTCGCCCACAACATGTTCCCCAAGGACATCGCCGGCGTGGAAGATGAAGACGGCAAGCGCTGGACGATGCTGAATGTGCCTTCGTTTCATTGCGATCCCGAGCGTGATGGCACCTTTTCGAAGCGCGTGGCCATCGCCGATTACAAGCGGCGCGTCGCCCTCGTGGTGGGCCGCGCCGACTACTGTGGCGTGGTCAAGAAGACCATGTTCACCGTGATGAACTACCAGTTGCCGGATTTGGGCCACATGTCCATGCACTGCTCGGCTAATGTGGGTGAGCGCGGCGACGGGGCGATCCTATTCGGGCTTTCGGGCACAGGCAAAACCACGCTATCGGCGGATCCCGACCGCAAACTGATCGGCGACGACGAACACGCCTGGACCGAAAACGGCGTCTCAAACCTCGAAGACGGCTGCTACGCCAAACTGATCGACCTCGACAAAGAGGCCGAACCGGTGATCGCCGCGGCCCTTTCCATGGCTGGCACAATCATCGAGAATGTGCCGCCCCTGCACGGCCGCGATATGGGCGACCTGCATCCCGACGAGCTCGATCTCTCCGACAGCTCAATCACCGAGAACACGCGCTTTTCCTACCCGCTCTCCTGCAACCCGAATGTTGCCGAGGGCGCCCGAGGACCCGCGCCCGAGACCATCGTCTTGCTCACCGCCGACGCCTTTGGCGTGCTGCCGCCGGTATCAATTCTCGAGTCGCGGGAAGTCATGTACCACTTCGTGATGGGCTTCACCTCCAAGTTGGCAGGCACCGAAGTCGGCATCACCGAACCCAAGGCGGCCTTCAGCGCCTGCTTTGGCGCGCCCTTCATGGCCCACTTTCCTTCGGTCTACGCCCGCCGCCTGGCCGAGAAGATGGAATCCAACGAGACCCGCTGCATCCTGCTCAACACCGGTTGGGGCGGTGGTCCCTACGGTACCGGCAAGCGCATCTCGATCCACGACACGCGGGCGCTCTTGAACGCTGCTCTCGCGGGCGAGCTGCATACCGGCGACTACGACGTGCACCCGATCTTCAACCTCAAAATGCCCAAGGCCTGCCCGGGCGTGGATGCGCGGATTCTAAACCCGCGCAATACCTGGAGCGACACCGAGGCGTACGACCAAGCCGCCGAGAAGCTGCTGGGGATGTTCCGCGTGCACTTCGCTGAACAGAACTTCGCCGACCTCGGCATCGAGCCGGTGATGTAGACCGGTAACTCCGGAGCCGAGGGCTCTGGAGGCTTCTACTGGATCACATCCATGGACCCCGCCGGACCCGGAGGCGGGGCGTTTGGGTTCTTCTTGAGTTCTTCCTTCCAGGAAATCATGCGCGCCTTGGCGGCTTCCTGCTCGGCCTCGTCGATCATGTTCTTGCGCTGGTAGAACATGGATAGGCTGGTGTGGGCGAAGGCGTCGTTGGGATCGAGCTCGACGATGCGCAAGCCCGTGGCGATAGCCTCGTCGAGCAGCCCGGCGTGCATTTGAGCCATGGCCAAACCGTGCAGCCCATCGCACCAGTCGGGAGTTTCCTTCAAGGTGGCGCGGTAAGCCTCGATAGACTCGGGGAACTTGTTCTGGCCGAACAACTCCAGAGCCTGCTTGTAGTGCTCGAGACGATCGGGCATGGATCTACTCGTCTTCGAGGCCGAGAATTTTGCGGCCCTCGTCTGAGATCAATTGTGGAGTCCACTCGGGATCCCAGACCAAATTGATCTGCGTTTCCTCCACATGCTCGATGGTGTTGACTCGACGCTTGATCATCTCGGGGATGTTCTGGGCCTCGGGGCAGGACTGACTGGTCAGGGTCATGTCGATCAACACTGTGGTGCCGTCGACCTTGACCTCATAGATCAGGCCGAGGTCGACGATGTTGACCGGGATCTCAGGGTCAAAGACCTGACGCAATTGGCTGTAGACTTCTTCGGTGGTCGCCATGGGAAAAGTTAGGGGCGGCTCGGAGTAGGGGAATCGAATAGGGTAGGTGAGGGCCATGCGGGCTCTCGCCGAAGCGGGCTAGAGTCTATCACTTGCGCCGATTGCGAGTCCCCAGGAGGTTCAGCCTCCTCGAGAGAAGAAGCCAAGGCAGCCCCCAAACAGAACCACCCCAACGAAGACACCGCAAGAAAGACACCGTGATCCGCTACGAAGGAGACATCTATCGGCCGCCCTCCGAGGCGCACAGCCTGATCCTTCAGGCCACCCTGGGCTGTAGCTACAACCGCTGCACATTCTGCGCCATGTACCGCCAGAAGCGATTCTCCCAGCGCAGCCTGACGGACCTCGTCAGCGAGATTGGTTGGGCTGCTGAGAACTTGCCGGGGGTGCGCAAGGTTTTCCTGGCCGACGGCGACGCCCTGATCGCGAAGGCCTCGTTCCTCGCCAAGCTGCTCGACGAGATCACCCTGAAGTTACCCGGGCTGGCGCGCGTGAGTTGTTACGCATCACCCCAGGCTCTGATGGTACGCAGCGTGGAGGAGATGAGTCTCCTGCGCGAAAAGGGCCTCACTCTGTACTACTTGGGGATCGAGAGCGGCCACGACGGCGTTCTCGCCGAACTCGAGAAGGGCGTCGACGGCGAGGAGATGATTGCGGCCGCGAACAAGGCCACGGAGGCCGGGGTCAAGCTCTCGACCATGATCCTCCTGGGCGCAGGTGGCCGCGAGTTGTCGTGCGAACATGCCCGCGAGTCGGCTCGTGTGGTGAATGCGATCCAACCGCGCTTCCTCTCGACCCTGGTCATGACTCCCGTACAGGGCACACCGCTCTTTGAGTCCGCCGCTCGCGGTGAGGTTGAGGAGCTTGCACCCGAGGAGTTGGCCTTTGAATTGCACGAGTTCCTCGACAGCCTGGAACTCACAAGCACGGTCTTCCGCTCCAACCACGCCAGCAACTACTTGGCGCTTGCGGGTAATTTGCCCCGGGACAAGGAAGCCCTCCTCTCTGAGTTGCGCGCCGCCCTGCGCGATCCTGCCCGGGCACCCTTCCGGCCCAAGTGGTCGCGGGGCCTGTAGCCTCGCCGCTGCCCTTGCTCAATACGCATCGGAGTGCCCCCCCTCGCGTTGGAGGAGATTGTCCTCCGCTTTTCGTTCCGCGACCGCAAGCTATGGGGCCCGCTTTTCTCTTTCGACCCTTTCCGATCCCACAATCCATGACATTCAGTTCCTCCCCGGTCGCTCTTCTCGTCGTGGCGTTCTGCTTCGCAGCACCCCTCGGCGCACAGAATGTTCGCGACCCCCAGCCCACAGCCATTGTCGATGTGAGGCTCTCCAGCGACCCTGATGCGGCGCGGGTGGGAATCGTTCTTCGAGATGGGCGCATCGAACGCATCCTCGCGGAAGGCGAAGAGCCGCCGCCGGGCGTCTTGGTGATCGAGGGCGATGGGGCTCTGGCCCTGCCGGCTTTTATCGACGCCTACGCCACCAGCGGCTTCGAAGTTGGCGAGCGCGAGGCGGCGCCGGACATGGACACCGAGGTTGACGCCAATGTGCACATCGACATGCGACGGGCGAATCGCAAGGGATTGCGACCGAGCTTTCGCGTCGTGGACGCCCTCTCCATCGAAGAGGGCACAAGAGAGGGCTATCGCAACCAAGGTTTTGCCGCCCTGCACTCCTGCCCCGCGGGCGAGATCTTGGGCGGTTTGAGCGCCGTGATGACCCTGCGCGAAGCCAGTCTGCGGGAATGCATCGTGGCCGCGGAGGTCTTTGCCACAGCAGAATTCCGCGCGAGCGGCCGGGGCTATCCGCGCACCCTCATGGGCTATCACGCGCAACTGCGGCAGTTTTTTCTCGATGCCCGTTGGCAGGAACAGCGACTTGCACGCTACGCCTCCGGCGAGGCCGATCGGCGGCCGCCCTTCGATCCAGAACTCGAAGCCGCGGGGGAACTCCTGCGCGGCGAAAGGCGCCTCCTGTGCCGCGCGAACTCTGTCCGTGACATCCGCCGCTGGCTCAAGTTGGCCGAAGAGCACGGTCTGCGCATTGCCATCGCCGGCGGCGCGGAGGCCTGGAAGGTGGCGGCAGAACTGGCGCAAGCCCAGGTGCCGGTACTGCTCGAATTGGACTGGGGCAAGGAGGTCGAGGATCCCGACGCCGAAGAAGAGAGCGAGGCCGAGGACGCTCCTGATGGCGAAGAGACGGGTGCAGGCCCGGAGCAGGACGCTGAAGCGGAACCCGAGGCGGAGATAGGCACGGAGCCCACGCCCGATGTCGCCCCCGAGCCCACGCAAGAGCCTGAACAAGAACAAGAGAAAGAACGCGAGGCCGCGCCAACCGACGAGCAGCCAGCTCCCGAGGAAGAGTCATCGGCAGAGCCAGAAAATGCCCTTGAGTACACCGAACCCATCGGCGTCCTGCGCGAGCGCCGGCGTTTGTGGGAACTCAAGCGTGACTGCGCCCTGCGTCTGGAAGAAGCGGGGGTGGTTTTCGCCTTCGGCTCGAGTGACTCTTCCTCAGCCGAGCTTATCAAGGGAGTTCGCGCCCTGGTGCAAGCGGGCCTCGATGAGTCCATAGCCATCCGCGCCCTGACCCAAACGCCCGCGGCCCTATTGGGGCTGGAGCAACACCTCGGAGAACTGGCCCCCGGCTTTGACGCCGACATTGCCCTCTGGACTCTTTCGCCATTCAAGAAGAAGGCCCATCTCGACTGGCTCTTCATCGACGGTGCCGCTCACGAGTACAAGCGTGAAGACCAGGAGAACGGCGAGCCCGCGGAGGGCGTGGACCTCACGGGCGGTTGGAGTTTTTCCTACGAAGGTCAGGACGGCCCGCCTGCGACCATGGAACTCGTCATGGATGAGTCTGGTGCCGTGACCGGAACGCTCTCGTTCACCACGCCCGATGGAACTCCTGTGAGCAGTGCGGTGGAAGGCAACGTGAGAGGGGCCGATTTCAGCTTGCATGTGGACCTCGATATCTCGGGCTGGTCCGCAAAGCTGAGCATTGAGGGCCAGGTCGACGGCGACGAGATATCGGGCGACGCCACCTGGAAATACTCCGGCGGCGAGGACTCCGAGGCCTTCGACGGCAAGCGCTTGCCCGAAGACGACAAGCCCGAAGACAACAAGAGCGTGCGCTGATGCACACACCCCAAGCAAACACTCGACCCATGCTGCAACGAGTCGCAAGGACCGCTGGCCTGTGCCTTTCTCTCGCCCTCCTTGTCGGAGCGCCGCTGCTCGCGGCACGAACCCACGAGCATCCCTTTGAGACCGATGCCGAGCGCGTTCCCACCCTGCGCACAGGCGGCTCCTGCGTCATCCGCGGAGCCACAATCCATTCGGCGGTGGGCCCGGCCGTCTTGGGCGATGTGCTCGTGATCGAGGGCAAGATCAGCGCCATCGGTGAGGTCGAGGCTCCTGAGGGCCTGGTGGAGATCGACGGGCTGGGCAAACACCTCGCACCCGGCGTGGTGGATTGCCACTCGCACATGGCCATCGAGCGCGGCATCAACGAAGGCAGCGTTTCGATCACGGCCGAGGTGGATATTTCCGACTCGGTCAACCCCGACGACCTGACTATCTACCGCGCCCTGGCTGGCGGTGTGACCACCGTGCGGTTGTTGCACGGCTCGGCCAATCCAATCGGCGGTCGCCACGAAGTGCTCAAGTTGAAGTGGAAGCGCAGCGCCGACGAGTTGCGCTTTCCCGGCGCACCCGAGGGCATCAAGTTCGCCCTGGGCGAGAATGTCAAGCGCCCTGGCGCCTCCGGGCGCGGGCGCTTTCCTGCCACGCGCATGGGCACCGCGGCTGTCTACGAGCGCGCCTTTACGAGAGCCCAGGAGTACGCCGCCGAGTGGAGCGCCCACGAGGCGGCCCTGGTGGCTGGCGAAAACCCTCTGGCACCGCGGCGTGACCTGCGGCTCGAGTCTCTGGCTGGGATTTTGTCCGGCGACATCATCGTGCATTGCCATTGCTATCGCGCCGACGGCATTCTGATGATCCTCGATGTGGCCCGGCGTTTTGGGTTCACCGTGGGCACTCTGCAACATGTGCTAGAGGGCTACAAGGTGGCCCATGAGATGGCAGCAGCGGGCACTGGAGGTTCGACCTTTGGCGACTGGTGGTCGTACAAGATCGAGGCCTACGACGCGATCCCCCAGAACGCGTACATGCTCGATCGCGCCGGCGTGCTCTCGTCGGTGAACTCCGATTCCGACGAGATGGTGCGACGGCTGTACGGCGAGGCCGCCAAGAGTGTGCGCTACGCAAACATGGACCCCGTGCGCGCCTTGGCCCTGGTGACGATCAATCCGGCGCTGCAACTCGGCATCGGTGACCGCGTGGGTTCGATCGAAGTCGGCAAGGACGCGGACCTGACCCTCCTGACCCGTGCACCCCTGTCATCCCTCGGGCGCGTGGAGTGGACCATGGTGGACGGCGAAATCGAATTCGAACGCCGCGATAGTTTTGGTTTCGACGCCGAACCCTTGAGCGGAAGTGAGGTGAGCGCAGAGCCCTTCGAGGAGCTCCACTGGGACGCCGAGGGCGGTCCCATGATTGCCATCCAGGGTGCCACGATTCACACAGTCTCGGGCCCAACGATCCAGAACGGCACGATCCTGTTCCAGGGCGGCCGCATCCTGCGCGTGGACAGCAACCCGGAATTGCCCCTCACGGCGCGGGTCATCCCGGCCGAGGGCCTGCACATCTGGCCCGGCGTGATTGCCCTCAACACGGCCCTGGGACTGCGGGAGATCGCCGCCATCGACATGACTGTCGACACCCGCGAGATCGGCGGCAATCAGCCCGACCTGGCGGTCTTGAAGTCCATCAACGCCGAGTCGGCGCACATCGGCGTGACCCGCTACAACGGCATCACCCGTGCCCAGGTCGCGCCCCAAGGCGGGGGACCGATCATGGGCCAATCAGCGGTGATCGACCTCGATGGAGACAACTGGCGCGAGCTCGCCACCATCGAGCTCGACATGTTGCACATCTCATTTCCGCGCACTTCGAACACGGCCAAGAAGAAGGAGATGCCCGAGGAGGCCGAGGAGCTCTCCCTGTGGTTCGAGAAGGCGCGTAGCTACGGCCAGCTAGAGGTCTCCGCTCGCGAGGGTGGTTTGCAGCCCCGGGATTTTGATGCGCGCCTGGCGGCCCTTGCGCCCTATGCCCTGGGAGAAAAGCGCGTCGCCCTGCATGCGAACAACGCCCAGACGATTCTCTTCGCTTTGCAGTTTGCCAAGGAAGAGGGCCTGGACGCCGTGCTGTTTGGTGTGCGCGAGGGTTGGAAGGTGGCCGATGCCATCACCGCCTCGGGAGTCGCGGTTGTGGTGGGGCCTGTCCTGGCGTTGCCCTTGTCGGAGTTCGACCCCTATGACGCGAGCTTTGCCAACGCGGCGGTACTCTTTGCGGCCGGTGTGCAGCTTGCGATTCAGACCGATGACCAGGAGAACCCGCGCAATGTGGCCTTTCACGCGGCCATGGCCAGCTCCTTCGGCTTGCCCCACTCCGAAGCGGTGCGCGCCATCACCCTGGGCGCAGCCGAGGTCCTGGGCCTCGACGACCGCCTGGGTAGTCTGGAGCCCGGCAAGATCGCCGACCTGGTCGTGACCGACGGCGATTTGCTGGAGATCACCAGTCGGGTCGAATACCTCTTCATCGACGGCGTGCAGAGCTCGCTCACGAACCGGCAGACGGAATTTTTCAGAAAGTACTCCAAGCGGCTCAAACGACAGGAAGAGGCTGCCGGACGCTAACCGGGGATCGCTTGACCAACGCACATTGGTCCGCTCGACTACGGGTATGGGGGTCGCGCACATTGTGACCCATAGGACATAGGATGGAGGGCAGCCCTGGAACTCCAGCCCGAGCAAGTCGCCCGACCAAGCAAGCCTGCGAGCAAGCGGCGCGCAAAAAAAAGGGCTCGCCAGCCGCGGCACGCCCCATACGGGGCCTTTCAAGCCATACAGACAAACATGAAGATCGCCAACATCATGACCGAAGACATCGTCTCGGTCGGGTCCCAATGTTCCCTCGATGAAGCCATCGGCCTGTTCGAATCCAGCCAGCTCCGCCACCTGCCCGTGGTGGACTCGGGACGCCTGGCGGGGATGCTCTCGGATCGTGACATCGCACTGACCACGGGCTGGATTTTGGCCGCCTATCAGCAGGATGATGAGGGCACGGGACCAAACACGGTGGACCAGATCATGCGCACAGATGTGAAGACTCTCGGCCCCGAGGCCTCGATTTCCGATGCCTCAGCGGTCATCCTCGACAACCGAGTGGGAGCTGTTCCGGTGATGCAGTCCGGGGAGATCATCGGGATCCTCACCACCACCGATCTCTTGCGTGCCTCCCACGGAGCCGACTCGGATGCCGACTGGTGCGTACCCGACGGCATGCTGGTGGGTGCGTCGATGACGACTGAGGTCTGCACGGCGAACCCCGAGATGATGATGGAGGACGCCATCGACCTCTGCCAGGAGCACTCCATGCGGCACCTGCCGATTCTGGAGCAGGGCGCCCTGGTGGGCATGATCTCCGACCGCGACCTGCGCTTTGGCTTGGGGCAGGAGATCGTCTCCGACATTCGAGCCCAGGAAGAGGGCCGCATGGAGATCCCGCGCACGCAGGTTTCGGCCCTGATGAGCGCCGATGTAATCACCATCGGTGCCGACAGGACCCTGGAACACGCGGCCGAGACCATGCTGGAGCACGGTTTCAGCGCCCTGCCGGTGGTGCGCAAGGGCGAATTGGTGGGGATCCTCACCAACACGGACATCCTGCGCAGCTGCAGTTGAGGCAGGCCGGGGCAAACCCTCACCCTGATCGGGGCTGCCCCGAGGCGGAGACTGTCGCAAGGGGGGGGGCAACCCGCCTGCAAGGCCAGGCGAGTATGGCCAGCCTGGTAAAGAAATTGCAATCAGGGGCAGCGGACGCCACTTCGCCCCTGGCGAGATCTGCGTTTGGGGCTAAGGTGGATGGCCGAAAACACTGCCGCTATCCCCTCTTTCGACCCTCCGGAGTCCCCGTTCTCCGGGCCAATGCCATGCAAGTCGCTCAAATCATGGCCACCGATGTGGCCACTCTTTCTCCCGATGACACCCTCGACCGAGCGCTCGAGCTTTTCGAGGGTGGCGAGCTCGGACACCTCGTTGTGCTCTGGCGGGGGGGCCTTTTCGGCCTGCTCTCCGAGCGCGAAGTGGCCCGTGCCACGGGCTGGAAGACTGCCCAGGAACGCCGGAACCTGGGCATTGACAGCCCCCTTCTTGTGCGCGAACTCGTACGCGAGCGAGCGGTGACCCTAACCCCCGAGCACCCGGTCGAGGCCGCCGCATCGATGATGGTGGGCAAGCGCGTGGGGGCTATCCCGATTCTTCAGGGCAGCCTCTTTGTGGGCCTCGTCACCACCCGCGATCTGCTGGCCGCTTTTCGAAAGCGCAACCCCGCCGCCGAGTGGGGTGTGGCCGAGGACTCTAAGGTCTCAGACTACATGCGCGCCACAGTTACTGCACGCCCGGAGCAGCCCGCCACCGAGGCAGCCAGCCTGTGCTTGCAGGAGTCCCAGCGCTTCTTGCCCGTGACCTCCCAAGAGAAGGTCGTGGGGATCGTCTCCGAGCACGACCTGCGCCGCGCTTTCGAGGGCCAGGAACCCGAGCCCGTCTCGGGGGTGATGGCGACCAACTTGGTCACGATCAGTCCCGAGGAAGGTCTGGCGAAGGCCGCGGACTCGATGCTCAAACACGATGTGGGAGCCTTGCCAGTTGTGCGCGAGAACTCCTTTGTGGGCCTTCTCACCGAGGATGACATCATTCAGCATTGCACCTCGCGGCCCAGAGCCCAGGGGTAGCGCGGGTGAGATCCCGGGCGAGACAGGCCGAGCCACATCGGCTCTTTGCACGTGGCCGGGCTAGTCACCGGATCTTCCGAACTGCTTGACGGCCTCGATGTGTTATCCCAGGACCCATGAAGAAGCAAATCGAAGTCGATTGCCCGTGCTGCGAGTCGCGCCTCTCGATCGATGTCCTGACCCAGCGAGTGACTCGGGCCATAGCGCGCGCCGAATTGGACGAACTCGGCCAGCCCAAACAAGACGGAAAGCGTTGGGAGCGCGCCGCCGAACGCGTGGCGGATCGGGTGGAAAGTGCGCCGGACAAGCTCGATTCAGCCCTTGATGCCGAGCGCAACAAGTCCTCGCGCTACGACGAGCTGTTCGACGATGCTTGCAAAAAAGCTCGCAAGAAGGTCCAGGACCGAGAAGACGAGGGCGACTTTCCGGACTAAGCGCGAGAACAGCAACGAAACCGATCACGGCTTGCCGCATGGGGGACCGAGCTTGCTATAAGTTTGCCCCCCAACTTTTTCACCCCCTTACCATGACGGACAGCCGCTACCAAGCCATCAAGGCTTACAAGAACGAAAAATTCATGAACAGCACCGATGCGCGGGCTCTGCGCATCCTGGCCGAGTACCTCGAACCGGCTTCTCGCTTTCGCGAATTTCATGTGCGCGACACGATTGTGTTCTTCGGTTCGGCGCGAATTCCATCGCGGGAGATCGCCGAGGGACTTCTGCGCGAGGCGGAGGCTGGCAAGGGCGATCTCACTGTGGAGCTGGCCCAAAAGAAGCTCCACATGTCTCGCTACTACGAGGCCACCCGCGAGCTGACTCGACGCCTGACCGAATGGTCCAAGAGCCTCGAGGGCACCGAACGCCGCTTTGTCGCCTGTTCGGGCGGCGGCCCGGGAATCATGGAAGCCGCCAACCGCGGCGCGAGCGAGGCCAAGGGAGAGAACATCGGCCTGAACATCTCCTTGCCCTTCGAGCAGAACGACAACCCCTACATCACTCACCGCCTATCGTTTGAGTTCCACTACTTCTTTATGCGCAAGTTCTGGTTCAGCTACCTCGCCAAGGCCCTGGTGGTGATGCCGGGTGGCTTTGGAACCCTTGATGAGTTCATGGAGGTCGTTACCCTCGTTCAGACCCTGAAGATCAAGAAGCGCCTGCCGATCGTGCTGTTCGGAACGGAGTACTGGGATCGTGTGATCGACTTTGAACCCATGATCGAGTTCGGAACCATCAGTCCCGAGGATGTGGATTTGTTCTACCGCACAGATTCCGTGGATGACGCCTACAGCTACCTCGTCCGAGAACTCACGGAGCACTTTCTCTAGGCTCCTCATGAAGCACCCAGCCGGGCACTCTCTGGGGCTCTCCTCGGGGCAATCAGGGCTCGCTCTAGCGGGCAGAATCCTTGTCTGTTGCAACCAAATCCCAGAGCGACTCGAGAGGGCAGCCCTCGGCCTGGATGGCAGTCCAAACGGCGATTGAGGACCAAGTTGGAAAAAATTTCCTCCTGTTTTTGACTCTGGACGGCCCTTCACTGCGGAGCACACCCCGGACTGACTCAAGCCCTCGGGCCGCAGACGCCGATCTTTACCTCCGAGCCCCTCTTCAAGCCCGCCACGGAGCCAAAGACAGCCCTGACCCCCATGCCCCAAATTCCCATCGCTAACTTCACCGGCAACATCGACAGCCTGTTCTCCCAAGAGGAGCTCCAGCGCTTGATGCAGTCGGAGTGCGAGCGCGCAACCCGTTACGGATATCCCGTCACGGCCATCATGGTTGCCGTCGACCGCATCGATCAGCTTGGCGACCTTTACGGCACCGAGTCTCGAGACGCCATCATGGGCGAAGTGAGTGCCCTCCTGCGCAAGAGCACCCGCGAGAGCGACTACCTTGGCTGCATGGTGGGAAACCATTTCTTCGCGATCTTCCCCCACACGCCTGGTAGTGATGGGTTGCCCCTGGCGGAGCGCCTCCTGGAAGGGGCGACGAATCTCCTGTTTGACAGTGGAGCGGCCAATGTCCTGGTGACCCTTTCCCTGGGGCTCTCATTTCGCACCGCCGATGAGAGCGTTGATATGCTCGAACTCCAGACCGAAGTGAATTCGGCCATGGGCCTCGCCAGTGCATCTGGCGGCAATCGCGTCGTTCGCTATGCGGCCAGCTTGGGAAGCAAGGGCAATGCAGCCTTGGATGCAGCGCCTGACCTGGAGGAGCTTGGTGAGAACCTTGGCCTCTTGCTGAACCAGAAGGTCGCCGGGATTTTTGAGTCCATGGGCCAGGAACCGCCCGACTTTGGCGGCAACGAGCACGAAGTCCTCGCCCTCGCCGTAGAGAAGATGGAGGCCTCGCACTCGAAAATGCGCCAGGACCATGCCGACCGTGTGGAGCAGCTCGAGCGCCGACTGGCCAAGATGTCCGAGTCCCTCGAGATCACCGAAGAAGAGCTGCAGCGCGTGCTGGCCACAAGGAATGTGGATTCCGGCATCGCTTCGATCTACCGTACGGTCCAGGGCCTTTCCGATGTTGAAGGCAACTTGGCGCTCAAGAAGGAAATGATGGCTGCGATCTTCGAAGCCAACCTGGAACTCAAGAACAAGGCGCCCCAACAAGGGGAGCAACCCTCCTAGCCCGGCCTATTCGCCCTACAGAGGAGACGAGCCACATGCCCGCAAAATCCCAAAGCTCGGATGACAGAAAGACCGATGGCGGAGTGCTGTATGTTGGCATCGATTTGGGCACATCCCGCACTTCGATCGCCGCCAGCAATGGCGTGCGTGCGACCTTTCCGTCCTTCGTGGGCTACCCCAAGGATGTCATCAGTCGCAAGCTGCTGAAGGTGGACAAGCTGTTCGGCGAAGAGGCGATCTCAAAGCGTCTCTCGGTCGACCTCTACCGACCGCTAGAACACGGTGTGCTGAAATGCGGCCAGGGCAACGACAAGGACGCCAACCAACGCGCTGCCCAGGACCTCCTAACCGAAGCCGTGCGGCGAGCAAATCCGAGCCCAGGCGAGCTCGTGTACGCTGTGATCGGCGCGCCAGCGCAGGCCAGCATCAAGAGCAAGAACACCATCCTCGAGGTGGCCCGCGAGTCGGTGGACTCGGTCATGCTGTGCTCCGAGCCCTTCGCCGTGGCCTACGGCCAGGACCTGCTCGCGGATGTGCTAGTGATCGACATCGGTGCGGGAACCGTCGACCTGTGCCGCATGCACGGCACAATGCCCGAAGAGAGCGATCAGTTGACCCTCGAGACAGCCGGCGATTTCGTGGACAGCGAATTCGAGCGCCTGATCCAGGCCAGTCATCCCGAAGCCCAGTTCACCATCAACATGGTGCGCGGCATCAAGGAAAAGCACTCGACCGTGGCCGAGACCATTGCGCCTATCGAGGTGCAGTTGCCCGTGCAAGGCAAGCCCACGGCGTTTGACTTGACCCGCGAACTCAAGGAGGCCTGCCAGGCCATCGTGCCGCCCATCGTCGAAGGCCTCGGTCGTTTGATCGCCACCTTCGATCCCGAATTTCAAGAACGCTTGAAGGGTCGCGTGTTGCTCGCTGGCGGTGGCAGCCAGATCAAGGCCCTCGACATCGCGATCGAAGCCGAAATGCGCCGCACCCTCGGTGGTGGGCGCGTTACGCGCATCGAAGAGCCGATGTACGGTGGAGCCAACGGGGCGCTGAAGATCGCCCACGACATGCCCGAGGAGTACTGGGAGAACCTGAAGTAGGCTTCTGCGTGCTGGGAATCACACGCCAAGGCGCGTCCGCCCGAAACGGCTAGCGCGCCGCATTCGTGGGTGCTTCAGTCGCCGCCCACATAGCCCAGGCCCGAGAGACCGGCCAGGGCGTCCTCGGCTCCCAAGCTGGCGGCCTTGTCGCCCACGATCTTGATCATGGTGGGCCACTTTTCGTCCTCAGGAAAGGCCGCAGCTCCCGCTTGCAAGATGGCCACGGCCGAGCCGATGGTCGCCTTGGCGGCATCGCTGTCGGCTTTCGTCTGAGCAGAGGCCGCTGTCACCAAATCGCTGACGAGCATGCGGTAGTCCCCCGGTTGCAGGCTTGTGCTCGAGCCGAGGGCCAGGAAGTCGGCCTGGGCTCCCATCGGATCGAGGAAACAGCGCGCGCGCAGTTGGCCGAGCTTGGCTTCGAGGTAGCGCTGGTCCGTGGGTTGTAGGGCTTTGAGAGCTGTGTCGAATTCCGCCAGAGCGGCTGCTGCTTGGCCCTTGTTGAGGGCCGTGTAGCCAGCGTCCACGGCGGCGTCCGGGTCGGAGGAGGGACCGCAGGCGGGGAGGGCGAGAAGCAGGCCAAGGAGCAGGTTCAAGGGCAGTCGCATGGAAATCGGAGGCAGGGGAGAGACAGGGGGAGAGGAGGGTACTTGGGGCCGAGTCTACCCCTTTCCTTGGCCTGGCAGGCCCCTCCGACCGGCAAGCAGGCCCCCCGACTCGTTCTCGGGATAACCCGAGTTTTTGGCCAGCCAAGGCGGTTTTCTCTAAAGGACACCCCTATGGCACTCCGATTAGGCTACAATCAGAGTGTTATAGGGGTGTCGTGGGAGCCTTCCCGGGCACCCTTCACCGCTTCCCCCCTCCCAGACACCTTCCCCCTCCCACACACAGAGAGACCGCCGTGCGAGAGAGCAAAGTCACCGTCAAGATCCCCCGACCGCTGTATCGCAAGATCCAGCAAGTGGTCGAGGGCTCAGGTTTCAACTCCCCGACAGACTTCGTCGTCTATGTCCTGCGCGATCTGATGGGCGAGGCGGAAGTGACCCAAGCCAGCGAGTTCAACCAAGACGAACTCGACGACATCAAGCGCAAGCTCAAAAACCTCGGCTACCTGTAGCCCAACCTGCAAGACCCAATGACTGCCACCACCGCATTCACATCACCCATCCACGGCGGCCTGTCCGCTCCCGTCAACTGCATCGCAACGGAATCCGGTGCCGATTGGGCCAGCCTGCCCAAGATCGATGTCAACGAGACCGATCTCACCACACTGCACCGCATCGCTGACGGAACTCTCAGTCCGCTCACCGGCCCCATGAACCAGGCCGATTATGAGACCACCCTCGAGCGCGCCGCCATCGAACGCGACGGCAAACTGTGGGCCTGGGGTATCCCGACCATTCTGCCCGTGACCGACGCCGAAGCCAGCGCCGCCAGCGTTGGCGAGCGCGTGGGGCTGTACTCCGACGGCAAACTCGTCGGCGTCTTGAGCGTGACCTCGATCTACGACTGGGACAAGGCGCAGTTCATTAAAGGCGTCTATGGCACCGAGCGCACGGACCACCCCGGCGCCGACCTCTGGCTGGGCGACGAGCGCACAAAGATCCTCGGTGGCGAGATCGAGCTGTTGGCTTTTGAAGACAAACGCAGCTTCGCTGGCCGTGTCATGGACCCCAGCCAGACCCGCGCCCTCGTCGAGGAAAACGGCTACGAGCAGTCGATCGCCTTTCAGACCCGCAACCCGCTGCACCGCGCCCACGAGTACGCTTTGGTCTACGGCGCCGAGACGATTCTGCGCGAGACCGGCAAGAAGACCGGCGTCATGCTGAACCCCTTGGTGGGCCAGCTCAAGGGCGACGATGTGCCCGCCGCCACGCGCATGGACACCTACGAGAAACTGATCGAGGGCAAGTTCCTCGGACAGGGCGACATGGACGAAGAGCTGTGGCAGTCGAAGGGGCAGGACCTCAACGAGAACCTGCACCTCGTCGGGCTCGACATGCGCATGTACTACGGTGGCCCCCGCGAGGCCGTGATGCACGCCATCTACCGTCAGAACCTGGGTTTCACCCACTTCATCATTGGCCGCAAGCACGCTGACGCACCTTTCAAGGACGGCACCGCGATCTGGGGTGACTTCGATGCTCAGGAGATCTTCGACAAGCTCGAAGGCGCCCTGGCGATCCAGACCGTTAATGTCGGCTTCGCGGCCTACTTCGAGGAGATCGGCCGCGTGGGTCTGATGAGCGAGAACAAGGACAACACCTCGGTCTTCATCTCCGGCACCAAGGTGCGCGAGGTCCTGACCAACGGTGAGTTGCCCGACGAGCGCATCATGCGGCCCTCCACGGCCGAGGTGCTGGTCGCGTTCTACAAGCAAAAGGGCTCCTGAAGCCCGCTTCTCCATTCCTTCCTAGCGCCACGAGATTCCAATGGGCCTCTTCGACATGTTCAAAAAGCCGGCGCCCGCGCCGGCCAGGAAGCTCCCTCCTCGTCCGTTGAGTCGGCGAGGCGGGCTGCCTCCTCATCCCGAGCCTCAAGCGGACAACAACTTCATCATCGTGATCCTTGATTCGTGTCGCTACGACTCGTTCATGCAGGCCGATACGAAGATCATTACCAAGCTCTCGGGGGGCAAGGTGGAGAAGCGATACAGCTACGCTGCCTGGACCGCGCCCTCGCACTACAACTTGTTGACGGGGCTTCTGCCCCACACGAGCCCCGAGAATGTGTACGCGTCGGAGTACTACAAAGAAGACTTCTTCAACTACAACGACCGCCTCGGCGCCAAGGGCATCGAGTTCGCCAAGATGGTTCCGGGGCTTTGGTTTCCAGAGCTCTTGCGCAATCAGTTGGGCTACAAGACCCACGCCCGGGTTTCACTGCCCGTCTTGAACCCCAAGACGGGCATCAACCGGGCTTTTGACAGCTATGAGTTGATGGACAGCCACAACGACATGGCGGCCATGTTGCCCACCATGACCTTCGACAGCGATAGGCCATCGTTCTACATGCTGAATGTGGGCGAGACACACTACCCCTATGCCAAGCCGAACGAGGACTCGTCCATGTGGCCGCGCATTAGCGGCGTGAACGGTGTCTTCCGCAAGATGGGCGAACAACTTGACAAGGACGACCCGAACTTCAAGGAAGAGTTCCAGTTCTTCGATCAGGACAAGCTCGACGAACTACGCGAGCGCCAGATCGACACCGTGCGCTACCTCGACGGCGTCTTTGAACAGCTCTATGACACCGTTCCGGCCAACACGCACATCATCGTGACGGCTGACCACGGCGAACTCTTTGGCGAATCTGGCTATTTCGGGCACGGCCCGATCATGCACGAGAAGTGTTTCGAGGTGCCCTACTTCGAAGGCAAGATTCGCTGACCGATCACATTCTCTGAGTAAGCAGAGACTCGAAAACACACCTACCCCTGACCCCTGAACGATTTTTAGTAAGATGTCCAACAAAGGCTTCACCCTCTGGTTCACCGGCCTCTCCGGCTCTGGCAAGAGCACCCTGGCTGAGTACCTGACCCCGATCCTCAAAGAGCGCGGCTGTAAAGTTGAAGTGCTCGACGGCGACGAAGTTCGCGAGAACCTGTCCAAGGGCCTCGGCTTCTCGAAAGAGGACCGCGACACCAACATTCGCCGCATTGGCTATGTGGCCAACCTGCTCTCGCGCAACGGTTGCGCTGCGGTCACCGCGGCCATCTCGCCCTACGCCGCCGTGCGCAATGAGATCCGCGACTTGACCACGGCGGCTTTCATTGAGGTCTACGTCTACGCGCCTCTCGAGTGCGTCGAAGAGCGCGACACCAAGGGCCTCTACAAGAAGGCCCGCTCCGGTGAGATCAAGAATTTCACCGGCATCAGCGACCCCTATGAGGGCCCCGAGGATCCCGAGGTCCGTGTGGACACCTCCAAGGAGACCATCGAGGAATCAGGTCAGAAGATCCTCGACTACCTCTCGGAGAAGGAACTGATCTAACCCGGACCAGCCCCGGCCCTGGCTGATAGCGGCCTCCGGCTTGGGATCGGCTCGAATCTGGCGTCCCCGGGACCCGAGCGACTATTGAGGTCGCGGGTCCCGGGGACGCTTCTTTCTGTTTCGTGGGGCCACCTCGCCCCTCACTTGGCACTCTTCCAGGCCGTATACTTCCCGCCCGGGAGCCAGCCCCGGGGAGGCCCTGCCAGGGCTCCAGAAAGCCGTCTGCGTGGACGACAACTGCCCGACCAACGCCCCCTGCCCGACCTCCCTGGTGCGCTTCCGAGGCCACGAAGTGCCCCCCCCGTCCGTTCTCGACGATCCCGCCTTCCTTGACGATCCCGCTGTTCATGACGACCCCGCACCTCCGTATCCGCCGCCTAGCCCTGGCGGCCATGGTCCTGGGCGGCCTCTGCCAGCCGGCCCTGGCCTACATCGGCCCCGGAGCCGGCATTGCGGCCGCCGGCTCGGTGATGGTGCTGGTGGGCACTTTTCTCCTGGCGGCGGGCATCGTACTGATCTGGCCCATCAAGGCCGTGATTCGCATATTCACCCTGTGGGGCAAGAACAAGGCGCGGGTCAAGCGCGTGATCGTCGTCGGCCTCGACGGCCTCGATCCGGGCCTGGCGCGCAAGTACATGGACGAGGGGCGCATGCCGAATTTCGTCAAGCTGGCCGCAGAGGGACATTTCTCGCCCCTCGCCACCGCCTGCCCGTCGATATCTCCGGTGGCCTGGTCGAGCTACGCCACCGGCGTTGATGCATCCCGGCACAATATCTATGACTTTCTCACCCGCGATCCATGCTCGTACCTGCCAGTGCTCTCCTCGGCCGAGACCGGCACCCAGCCCCGCGAGCTGAACCTGGGTTTCACCAAGCTACCCTTCGGCTCGAAGGCCTATTACCGCATTCTGCAAAAGAGCCAGCCCTTCTGGAAGCTGCTCGGCGAGAACCACATCTGGTCCTCGATCGTGCGCGTGCCGATCACCTTTCCACCGCAGAAGTTCAAGAACGGCACCTTGCTCAGCGGCATGTGCGTGCCTGATATTCAGGGCACCCAGGGATCGTTCTCCTTCTATTCCACCAGGCAGCGCCCAAAGGGCCAGCATATCGGTGGCCAGCAGTACACCATCGTGCGCCGCGGCAATCGCGTCGATTCCAAGCTCACCGGGCCTCCTGGCAAGGACGGCAACCGCATGAAGTGCGATTTTAATGTCGTCTTTGATGATGAAAAACGCCGCGCGACTTTCACGGTGGGGGACGAGTCCCACGAGGTGGACTTTCGCGAGTACACACCCTGGATGCGCGTGCCCTTCAAGGGCTTGAGCGGCATCGCCCGGCTCTATGTGCAGGATTGGGAGGGAAGCGAAGTAGGCATCTATGTCACGCCTATCAATATCGATCCCGACAGTCCGGCCATGCCGATCTCGCACCCCTTCGTGTACGCGATCTATCTGGCCAAGCTGTTCGGCCCCTACGCCACCCTGGGTCTGGCGGAGGATACTTGGGCCTTGAACGAGCGGGTGGTGGATGAAGAGGCCTTCTTGAAGCAAGCCTGGCTCATTTTCGAGGAGCGCAAGACGCAACTCTGGGATGTCATTGCCAAGACCAAGAAGGGTTTTGCCACGGTGGTCTTCGATACCAGTGACCGCATCAGTCATATGTTCTACCGCTACCTCGACCCGACCCACCCGGCCAATGTGGGCAAGGACACCGAGGTTCACAAAAATGTGATCCCCGAGATGTACGGCAAGATGGACGACTTCATCGGCGAAGTGCAAGCCAAAATCGGCGCTGACCCCGAGACCGTCTTGATGGTGATTTCAGACCACGGCTTCACAAATTTTCGTCGCGGCGTCAACCTGAACACCTGGTTGCGTGACGAGGGCTACCTCGTGCTCAAGGAAGGCGAAGAAACCTCGCCCGACTACTTTCGCACGGTGGACTGGTCGAAGACCCGCGCTTTCACCCTGGGCCTGACGGGCATCTTCATCAACCGCGTGGGCCGCGAATCCCAGGGCGTTGTGGAGAAGGGCGAACTCGGCAGTATCTGCCGTGAGATCAAGGAGAAGCTTGAGCGGCTTTGTGACCCCGTGGATGGCCAGCGCGTGGTGAAAGAAGCCTTTCTGACCCGCGAACTGCACAGCGGCCCCTACGCGGACGCTGCCCCGGATCTGTTGATCGGCTACAACAGCGGCTTCCGGCACTCGTGGGATTGCGCCACGGGATCGGTCTCCCGGGAGATTTTCAGCGACAACACAAAATCCTGGTCCGGCGACCACTGCGTCGATCCGCGCCTGGTGCCCGGGATTCTGCTCTCGAACCGCAAGGTCGACAAGCCCGATCCCGAGTTGCTCGACATGGCTCCCACCATGCTCGACCTGTTCGGCGTCAAAATCCCGTCCTACATGCAGGGCAAGCCCCTATTTCACATCGACGAGCCGTCCGCGGCCAAGGCCAAGGAGAGAGCTTGATGAAACTCGGCCCCAAGAAACGACAGATCGGTCTGTTCGGCTGGTTCAGCCTGGGGCTGCTTGCCCTGGTGCCCTTCGGTCTCGCGCCGCGCCTAGCGGGCGATGTTGATACTGACAGCCTGGCGGTCAACTTGCCCGCGGCGCCGGTTGGCGCGGCAGCCTCGGCTGCTGCCAGGCGCGTGGTGGTGCTGGGCATCGATGGCATGGATCCCGACATCCTGCGCGAAGCCCTGGAACTCTACCCCGAGCGGCTAAAGAACTTCGCGCGCCTCGCGGCAGAGGGCGGCATCCATCCCCTGGGAACTTCGATTCCGCCTCAAAGCCCGGTGGCCTGGTCGAATTTCATCACCGGCATGAACCCCGGCGGTCACGGGATCTACGACTTCATCCACCGCGATCTCATGACCCGCGAGCCCGTGCCGGGCTCGATCAAGGGCATGGCTGGCAGCCACATCGATTTGTGGGGCCAGTGGAAGTTTCCCATCGGCGGCAGCAGCGAGACCAATCGCAGCGGCGAATCCTTCTGGGTCACTCTTGCAAAGCACGGCATACCCGCCGACATCTGGCGCATGCCGGCCAACTTCCCTGTGGAGCCCGCCGAGGGATTGTCCTTTCCGGGCATGAATACTCCGGCCCTCGATTCGCCCTACGGCACCTACACGATCTTCAGTAGCGACCCGCCCGCCAAGAAGAAAAAGAGTGGTGGTCAATATGTCGAGGTGCGCGAGTTTTCTGGCCGCATTCAGACGGCTATCGAAGGCCCGCCCAACTCATTCAAGCAGGGCGACCCCCACCAAACAGCGCCTCTGACTTTCTGGGTCGATCACGAAAGCCAAGCGGTGGCCATCGATGTGGGCGCAGATGTAGTCGTTCTCGAACCCGGCGAATGGAGCGATTTTGTCACCCTGGAGTTCGAACTGCTGCCCGCCAGTCTGATGAACATGAGCGGCACCGTGCGCTTCTACCTGCGCTCGATCGATCCCGAGTTCGAGCTGTATGCATCGCCTGTCAACATCGACCCTGTCAATCCCGTCAGCCCGGTGTCCGAACCTGTGGCCGCCAGCGCCGAAGTTGTCGAGGCCATTGGCTACTACTACACCCAGGGCATGGCCGAAGAAGTCAACGCCCTCAAGGATGGCGCGCTCAACGACATCGAGTTCATGGATCAAACCAAGCTGATTTACAACCAGCGGGTGCGCATGATGGACTACGCCCTCGACCGTTACCTCGAGAAGGACGGCGGGTTATTCTTCTTCTATTTCAGCACGGTGGATTTGAGCTGCCACATGATGTGGCGTTTCCACGACGAACAACATCCCCAGCACGTCTTCGTAAAGGAAATCGCGCAAGCGGATTCTTCCGAGTGGTCGGGGCGCGACGGTAGCACTTGGAAGGAAGTCGTCTACGACCTCTACATGCTAATGGATCCGGTCCTGGGCCAGTTGCGCGAACGCATCGGCGACGATGCTTGCCTGATGGTCATGAGCGACCACGGCTTTGCGCCCTACCGGCGCAAGTTCAGCCTCAACCGCTGGCTGGTGGAGGAGGGTTACATGACCCTCAAGGCTGGCCGCACGCCTGAGTTGGCCCGAGACGACCCGGACTATGCCCAGGTCTTCATCATGGACGCTGTGGATTGGTCCAAGACAAGCGCCTACGGCATGGGTTTCAATGGCCTCTACCTAAACCTCGCCGGTCGCGAACTCGACAACCCCGACACTGTCGAGGATGAATCGGGCGTCGTCGCTCCCGGCCAGGAAGCCGACGCGCTGCTGGCCGAGTTGAAGAGCAAGCTCGAGGCCCTGCGCGATGACGGAGAGCCTGTGGTGCTCAGCGCCGACCTCGCCAGCGATGTCTACCGCGGCGCGCGCAGCGCCGAGGCGCCAGACATTCAAGTGGGCTTCAATGCAGGCTTTGGCAACTCCGATGCCTCGTCCACCGGACGCATTCCCCACGCGATCATGGCTGATAACCTCGGCGGAACCTTCAATGGCAATCACCTGATGGCGCCCGAAGTGGTGCCCGGTATCCTTCTCACCAACGGCAAGGTCCTGCCCGGGGCGCACGCCCTCGAAGACCTGACCATCGAAATTCTCGAGCAGTACGGTTTGCACGCCGGCGAGGGCCAAGACGGCCATCGCGTGCTCGAGTAACCCTAATTCTTCCCTCACGATCTACCCGGAGACAGACCCATGTTTGGCGGCGGTAACAAAATCAAACTCGACAAGGACCTCATCGAACGCGTCAAGCGCGTGTCGGAGGTCGCTGGTTACGCATCCCACGAGGAGTTCATTACCCATATCATCGAACGCGAATTGGCTGAGTTCGAGGATGGCGATTCGGATGAGGACATCACCGAGAAGTTGCGTGGCCTCGGCTACATCAGCTGAGCAGCGTCTCTGGTAACTGCTGCGATCACCACAAGAGCCTTCCATGAACTCCATCAACCAACTCATCACCACGATCTTCGATGTTCTCCTGACGCCTCTCGAGGCCATGGGGCACGAGGTGGCGTTGATCGTGATGGGGGGTGTTTTTGGTGTGTTGGCCTTGGTGGTCTTCAAGTACATCAGCAGCCAACGCGGGATCAAGCTGGCCAAGGACAAGATCAAGGGCCACATGATCGCCATTCGGCTCTACCAAGATGACCTGGCAGTCGTGGGCGCTTCGGTTTGCAAGGTGCTCCTGCGGAACCTGCAATACATCAGCCTCAACTTTGCACCCTTCCTGCCCCTGGCGATTCCCTTCGTCTTTGTGATCGCACAGATGGTCGTGCGCTACAGCTTCGACCCCCTGCCGGTGGTGGCAGTGGAGGATGTGGACGACATGTTGGCCGGCCAGGGCGTCGAGTTGCATGTCGAGTTCAAGCCGGAGGCGCGAGCCCGTGCCGGCGAACTCAGCTTGGTGCTGCCAGAAGGTCTCCAGGCCCTCTCGCCCTTGGTGCGCATCGAGAGTGGCGGCGTGGCTTTTCAGGAATTTGTCGCTACCAGCGCAGGCGAGTACGCCGTGGAGTTCCGCTTCGAGGACGGAACCAGTTACACCAAGACGGTGGTGGCCGGCGATCTTGCCCCACGCATGATGCAACCCGAGCGCGTCAGCGGTTTCTTCAGCGCATCCTTGTGGCCAGCGGAAGATCGCTTCGATGATGACTGCCCCATCGCCCACATCGCCTTCGTCTACCCCGAACGCGATTGCGGTTGGTTGCCCTTGAGCGGGCCCCTGGGCGTTATGACCTGGTTCGTAGTGGCCTCGATGTTGTTCGCTTTCGCCGTCATCAAACCCCTGGGCGTGCAGATCTAGCCCGGCCAAAACCGACTCCCCCCGTGATCTCAGCCTCCTTGGAGCGCGCGCTAAGGGCCTGCATCGAGGCCCACGAAGGGCAGTTGCGCAAGGCCGCAGATCCTGCGCCCTACGCCGTGCATCCTTTGCACATGGCCCTTCTGCTCGCGCGCTTTGGCGCCTGCGAGGCAGTCGTCGAGGCGGCGCTTTTACACGACACGGTGGAGGACTCCGCGGACTGGACCGCCGAGCGCCTGGCTGCCGAGTTTGGCGACAAGGTGGCGGCCATCGTGGCCGAGCTGACCGAAGACAAGTCCCTTTCCTGGACCGAGCGCAAGGAGCTAGGCATCGAGCATGTGGAGCACATGTCAGCGGACGCCGTGCTCGTCAAGGGCGCCGACAAGCTCCACAACCTCTCCAGTCTGGCTGCAGAGCTGCAGACCGCCGCCGACCCTCAAGAAGTCTGGGCGGACTTCAAGGGTGGTCGCGAAGCCACTCTGGCCATGAGCCAGGCCCTGGTCGAGGCGCTTGCCCCGCGCCTGCCCAAGAACCTCGCCCAGGAGCTGCAAGAGGCCTTCGCGCGAGTCTCAAAGCTCGCGTAGTTGCGCCCCCGTTCCAATCCGGGTTAGAACGGGGGCATGCGGTTGCGTCTTTTCGCCTTGTTCCTGGCTTGGATCGTCCCTCTTGCGGCGGCGGCGCCAGCTCACGCCCAAGGTGGTTACGCCAAACAGCGCTACCCCCAGCACGGCCTCAAGTTTGAGCTTGCCAGGAACTACGAGTGGCTAGCGATCCAGCCCAACGAAGAGTGGGTTGTGTTGCAGTGGATTTACCAAGAGCGCAGCTCGGGTGTCAGCAAGGAGAAGCCGCGCTCGCCGAGTGCCGCGCCTCGGATGCAGGTCGTGCGTATCGATTACCGGGGCGACCCTGGCCCAGCGACCCCCGGAGGTCTCGGCCCGAGCACGCCCAAGGAGCCCGCCGAGGACGAGGGCGAGGAATCGTCCGAGAAGAAGAAGCCCGAACCGCCGGTGCTGCCGATCAATTCCTGGGAGCGCTATCTCGATCAAAAATTGGGTCGCTGGCAAGCGACCGAGATCGGGACTGGCCGAGAGCGTGATGGCTACGAGTCCAGCGAGTACGAATTGCAAGTCAAGAAGGGCCGCTCTTCCATGAAGGGCTGGGCCTATGTTTGGAATAAGTCTCGCACGCGCACCTTCATCGTTCTGGGTTGGTCGATCGACAAGGACTGGAAAGACCAAGGCAAGATCTGGCGTCGCACCGCCGAGAAGATGCGCTTTGCCGAACCCCAGCCCGACCCCGAGGTCGAGAAATTGGAGCGCTACTACAAGCGCAAGCCGAAGTTCAAAGCGCCCGCGTATCGCATCCGTGTACGCGGCAGCCTTGACGGAGACTGGGAAGCCGAAGACACCGAGAACTACATCATCATCCACAACACGCCCGACCAGCCCCTCGTGCGTCGCATCGTGCGTGACATGGAGTCGATTCGAAAGGAGTATGTGAAGCTCTTTCCAGCCGCTAGCGAGATCGAGGCCGTATCCACCGTGCGCATCTGCGCCGACCGTGATGAGTACATGCAGTACGGCGGGCCGAGCGGGTCGGCGGGCTACTGGAATTGGGTCACTGAAGAGCTCGTGCTCTACGACGGCACCAAGCGCGAGAAGGGCAAGAAGACCGACAAGCTCGACACATTCATCGTGCTCTACCACGAGGCCTTTCACCAATACATCCACTATTCAGCGGGCAAACTCAGCCCCCACACATGGTTCAACGAGGGCTACGGCGACTACTTTTCCGGGGCCCTGATCAAAGGCGGCAAGGTCAAACGCATCCTGCCCAATCGCTGGCGCCTGAAAACCATTCAAAACGCCATCAGACGCAACCGGCACACGCGGTGGGGAGAGATCATCGAGTACGAGAAGCCTCAGTACTACAACCGCGCCAAGGTCGGGCAGAACTACGCGCAGGGTTGGTCGATGGTCTATTTCCTGAACAAGTCGAAGATGGTGATAAACCACCCCAAGTGGTCGCTGATCTTGCCCACCTACTTTGATGTCTTGAAGGCCAGTTGGATCACCGAGCTAGCAAAGCTCGTAGCCGACGGCATGCAGGACGACCGTGAGGAACGCGCCAAAGGGCAACTCGCAGCCCGTCAGTCTGCCCACGCGGCTGCCTTTGAAGGCGTGGACCTTGCTGAGCTGGAGGCGGTCTGGGCCAAGTTCGTGTGTGAAATCAAATTGTGAGCCAGCCCCCATGACTCCGAAGCCGGAGGTCATCGTGGTGGGTTGCGGAGGTGTGGGCAGCGCCGCTTTGATGCATCTTGCCCGGGCGGGTGTGCCCGTCCTGGGCCTTGACCGCTTCGCTGCCGGCCACGACCACGGCAGCTCTCATGGCGAAACACGCATCATCCGCATGTCGTACTTTGAGCACCCCGACTATGTGCCGCTTCTGCAACGCTCCTTTGAACTTTGGGAACAGTTGGAACTCTCGTGCGGCCAACCCCTGTACCACGAGACCGGGCTCTTGCAGGTGGGCCCGCCCGATGGGGTTGTGGTGCCGGGAGTCAAGCGAAGTGCAGCCGAACACGGCCTCGCGGTGGAGCAGCTCGGGCCGCTGGACCTGGCGGAACGCTTTCGGGGCTTTCAAATTCCCGCCGGGCACGAAGCCCTTTTTGAGGCGCGTGCCGGCGTCCTGTGCGTAGAGGATTGCGTGGCTGCGCACCTGCGGGTGGCTGTCGCTGCCGGTGCCGATCTCCGTCATGAAGTCCGTGTCGAGAGCATCGAGCCCTGCAAGCGAGGCGTGAAGATCACCACCGACGCCGGCGACTTCGAGGCTGCGAGGGCGGTGATTTGCGCTGGCGCCTGGGCTGGAGAGCTGTTGGCTTCGCTTTCCTTGCCCCTCGAAGTTCTGCGCAAGTCACTTTTCTGGTACGCGGGAGCCGACGAGGTCTACCGCGCCGATTGCGGCGCGCCGGCTTTCTTCTTCGAGACTGAAGCGGGCATGTTCTACGGCTTTCCGGCCTTCGAAGCAGGCGAGATCAAGGTGGCCGAGCACACGGGCGGCACGCTGCTCACGGATCCCCTCGACCTTGAACACGGTGTCTTGCCCGCCGAAGCGGAACGCATGGAAACTTTCCTCGCAGGACACTTGCCCGCCGTCGCCACGCCCCACGCGCGCCACGCAACCTGCCTCTACACCAAGACTCCCGATGAGCACTTCATCGTTGACCGCGTACCGGACGCTCCGCAGATAGCCTTCGCGGCAGGCCTCTCGGGCCACGGCTTCAAGTTCGCCTCGGCCCTCGGAGAACAGCTCTGCGACCTAACCCTGGGCCGCGAGGGGCGAAGCGAGGCGGCCTTCCTTTCCTTGGAGCGCTTTCACTAGCAGCTTAGAGGCCTTCCGCTCAGTCTTCGAGGGCGCCGCAGCCTGAGAGCGCCTCGAGCACGCGCTCGCGCCAACTCGGGCGACAGATGACCAATTCGTGGTTGACGGGATCCGCCTGGTTGTAGCGGTGTTCGTCGCCGGCGAGTTTGCAAACGGTCCAGCCCATGGCGCGGGCAATCGTTTCCGGGGCGCAGGTGTCCCACTCCTTGAGACCGACCTTGTGCACATACAAATCAGCTTGGCCCAACAGCAACAGGCTGACCTTGTTGCCCACCGAACCGGCGCGCACCAGTTCACCGTCGCCCATCAAGCTGTGAAAGCTCTCCATCCAGGGCGGCGTGTGGCTGCGGCTGCAAGCGATGCGCGGCGGGTCTTCCGAATCACTGCTGCCCCGCAAGAGTTCTGCGTCGCCTTCGACGCCGCCGCGCCGTTCGCCATCGATGTCCACAGCCCACAGGGTCTTGCCTTGCGCGGGCAGGTCTACTGCGGCGAGGGCACAGCGGCCGCCCACGGTCAAGGCCACATGCACGGCCCAATCGTCGCGCATCTGGCTGTACTCGCGGGTTCCATCGAGGGGGTCGATGATCCAAGCGCGTTCCTTTGAAAGCCGCTCGGCCGAATCGCGGGTCTCCTCGGAGAGCACGCCGTCTTCGGGGTAGCGGCCTAGCAGCGCACCCTGCACAAAACCGTCGGCCGCCTGGTCACCGATGTCGGCCAGGGTCCTTTTCTCCCAGCGTTCGGTGGCGCGCAGATCGAGAACTCGGCGCCCGGCGCTACGGGCGATTTGAATCGCGAACTCAAGGTCGCGGGCGATGGTCACGGAGCTGAGGGCGGGTTCCATGTAGCCCATGGTATGCACCAGAGCCCGCTGGAGAAAGGCTGGCTGTCGCCCCCTAACTCGTCAGCTTGCCCTTGGGGCCGCTCCAACTTGAGAAACCGCCAGCCAAATTCCAGAGGCCATCAAAACCTTGTTCGGTGAGGTACTCACAGGCCGCCGCCGAGCGCATGCCAGCAGCGCAGTAGATCAGCATCGGAGCCTGGTCGCGGGTGAGTTCACCCACGCGCTCGGGCAATTCGTCCACCGGGATCCACTGCGCGCCGGGGATGACACCCGCGGCGACTTCGTCAGCGCGGCGCACATCGAGCAGGCGTACACCGTCCGCCACCATTGTTTCTCCCGCCCGAGGCGAGACATCGGTCCAGGCCCGGCCCTCGCGAATCTGTTCGGGGTCGAGGGCCTCGCCAGCGGCAAGGCGGGCCAGAAAGCGCCGGTTGAGATCGATCTCCTGGGCCGCATGGGTCGCGTCCGGAGGATTCGCGCCCGGAGTCACCGAGCGCAGGCTGGCGAGTTCGTCTTGAAGCTTCGAGAGGCGGGCGCGCATGTTCCAGGCGCTGATCAGGGCCAAGATGGCGAGGGCGAAAGCGATGGTTTCCATGGGGCAGAGTATAGGGGCAACCTTCCGTGCGCGGAATAGTCGCCAGGCACGGGACGGGTCCCTCGGCGCGCTCCAGCGAGTCGACCCTGGCCCGTTTGCATGAATCATCCGGGCTAGTGGTGTGCGCGTGAACCATCCGTTCCTGGCCGAGATCTACGCGCTTGAGAAGGTCATGCTCGAGGAGACGCAAACGAAGAAAACTGCCCTCGTCACCACCGGCGAACTGTTTGTCGATTCGGTGCTGGACTCCTGACGCGGTGAGGGCTTCTCGGTGTTTCCTTTCGAGCGCCACCGCATCTTATCTCGCGTGCGAGCGATGCCGGTGGCTCAGTCCTGCGCAGCGCGGTAGACCGCCACCGAGGCGGTGAAACCATGCAGATGGTTTTGGCCCCCCACGCGGCCGATCTCGCCCATGGCGAAAAAACCGGCGATGGGCAGTTTTTCTCCCAGTTGAGCCTGGATGCGACGCACATCGTGGTTGGGCTCGGCGAACATGTGCGAGCCGCGGCCGTTGCAGGTGAACAGGAGCACACCTGCTGCGTGAGCCTGTTCTGGCGCGGGTCCGGCCTTCTCGGCTAATTGTTGCACGAGATCCTCGCCAGCTGTCTTGGCGTCGCGCACCATGAACTGCACCGTCTGGCCGCGGCGCACGCGGCCCACGATCACGATGGCGTCTTCCTCGGGAGCGACACCCCTAATAGGATGCGCGAGGAAGTCGCTGGACTTAAAAGCGGCTTTAGAAGCATCCCAGGCGGCGCCCAAGATGGGGCCATTCTGGAGCAGCAGCCGGTCAGGAGTGGAGAGGCCTTGGAGGGTTTTCATCATGGCCTCGGTGGCTGGCTTGCCGCCCAGGTGCTTGATCGCTCCGTGCTTGCAGTCAGTCACGACCCATGGATCGCCCACCGGACGGTAAGCCTGGCTGAGGATCGAGGTGAGGCTGATTCCTCCCGAGAGCAACACGCCCACGGCGCCGCCGTCGACGCGGCTACCGCCAAGGAAGAGCACGCCTGGATCGGCGGGAGAGTCGCAGCTAGTCATGCCGCCCACCACCCGCATGCCCGGGGCATGGTGCTCGAGGCCGACGAGAAAGTCGGCCATGGGAAAGCTGTAGGGGTCGCCCAGGACGAGCAGGCTGTCGCTTTCGGGGTCCCGCTCCGAGAGGTTGGGCAGGCCGGTGTATTCAATTTCCGATTCGCTGCGCCGGTGGGCTTCGAGGCGAAAGGGGGTCATCTCGAGCTCTTCCGAAGAGACTGCCCAGAGGGCCAGGGCGGGCGCGTTCTCGATTTCACGGCCCTCTGCCACCAGGCCCTGGGTGCAGCAGCCCACAAGCACCCGTGCCCGGCAGAGCTCTCCCAGGCGCGCCGCCAGCGAATCGAATTCTGCTCGGTGCTCGCCGCTGACAAATACCACCAGGAGGTCGGGTGTGCTCCCCGCCAAGCTCTCCATGAGCGCCCTGGATGCCTCACGGGCAGCCAGCTGGCTGTCGTGGCGGGTGGAGAGGGCGGCGGCGAAGTGGGGCGATTCCATAGACAGGAGGCAGCTCGGGGCAGTTTGGGTCCCGGGCGAGCCTACGGGGCTGGCGCGGGTAGTGCTCGCTGGAAGCTCGATTTTCAAAATCTGTAGCGCTTCAAGCGCAGGCCATCGCCCGCGGGTCCCGGCTGAGGCCGAGTGTCCCTCCCAAGGGCCCATGCAAATATGCCGATCTGGGCTGCGTCTCTTGTGACAAGAGCATAGAATCTCTGCCGAAATTCCCTCCAGGCTGTCCATCCCGCCCACTTTCCTGGAAGGGCCACTCGAACCCATGACATTCACAACATCCTCTGGTGAGCTCCCTCTCGAGCTGGCCGAAACCGTCGTAATCCGCTTCGCTGGCGACTCGGGCGACGGGATGCAATTGACCGGCAACCAGTTCACCACCGCAAGCGCATTGGTGGGCAACGACCTCGCGACCCTGCCGGACTATCCCGCAGAGATTCGCGCCCCAGCCGGCACTCGCGCTGGCGTTTCGGGTTTCCAACTGGCTTTCAGCTCCAAGGACATTCACACGCCCGGCGATGCCCCCGATGTGCTCGTCGCCATGAACCCCGCTGCGCTGGCGGTCAACATCAAACAACTGAAACCCGGTGGCCTGGTCATCGCCAACACGGGCAGTTTCAGCCAACAGGATCTTCTCAAGGCGCAGTGCGAGACGAATCCCCTCGCCGACGGCAGCCTCGATGGCTTCCGCGTGATCGAGATCGACATCAACAAGCGCGTCAAGGAAGCCCTGGCGGATTCCGGCCTGTCTTCCAAGGATGTCCAGCGCTGCAAGAACTTCTACACCCTCGGCTTGATGTACTGGCTCTACAGCCGGCCCATGGAGCCCACCCAGGCCTGGCTCAAGGAGAAGTTCGCCAAGCGCCCCGAATTGGCCGAGGCCAACATCGCTGCCCTCAAGGCGGGCTTCAACGCTGGGGACATCCACCAGTTGTTTCAGGGCCGCTACGAAGTTAAACCCTGCACCGACCTCGATCCGGGCACATACCGCAACATCATGGGCAACCCGGCCCTGGGCCTGGGATTGATCGCGGGCGCAGAATTGGCCGGACTGGAGCTCGTGCTCGGTTCGTACCCGATCACCCCAGCCACGACGATTCTCGAAACTCTTGCGGGCTTCAAAAACTACGGTGTGACAACGATTCAGTTGGAAGACGAGATCGCAGCCGTTTGCGCGGCGATTGGAGCTTCCTTCGCCGGAAAGCTGGGCATGACCACCACATCCGGTCCCGGCCTGGCGCTCAAGGGCGAGGCCCTGGGCCTGGCGCTGATGACAGAACTGCCCTTGGTTGTGGTCAATGTCCAGCGCGGCGGCCCGTCGACCGGCTTGCCGACGAAAACCGAGCAGGCCGACCTCAATCAGGCCATCTTTGGTCGCAACGGCGAGTCGCCGATTCCGGTTTTGGCCTGCGCCACCGTGGCCGACGCCTTTGAGTGCGCGATCGAAGCCTGCCGCATTGCCGTCGAGTACATGACCCCCGTGATTCTGCTCACCGATGGTTTCATCGCCAACGGCTCTGAGCCCTGGAAGCTGCCCAGGGTGGAAGACCTGCCGCGCTTTGAAGTCAAGTTCCACACCGATACCGAGAACTTTCTGCCCTACTCCCGCGACGACAAGGGAGCTCGGCCCTGGGCCAAGCCCGGTACCAAGGGCCTGGCCCACCGCATCGGTGGCCTGGAAAAAGAGCACCTCACTGGCAATGTCTGCTACGACACGGACAACCACGAGTTCATGGTCCACCAGCGCCGTGACAAGGTGATGGGAATCCGCGATTCGATCGCAACTCCAGAGGTAAAGGGCGCTCAAGAGGGTCCCGTGCTCGTGCTCGGATGGGGTTCGACCTACGGCGCCATCACCGAAGCCTGCAACCTGCTGAAGCAGGACGGAACCGAAGTCGGTCAGATGCACATGCGTCACTTGTGGCCCATGCCCGCCGGCCTGGAAGAGATCTTTGGGCGTTTCGAACGCGTGCTCGTCTGCGAGATCAACATGGGGCAACTCGCGGGTATCCTGCGCTCGCAATACCAACACACAGAGTTTGTCTCCCATGGCCGAGTGCTCGGCATGCCCTTGCAGTCCCACGAAATCGCGTCCAAGATCAAGAGCCTCCTCAAGTAGACATGAATGACACCCTCACAAAGAAGGATTTCAAGTCCGACCAGGAAGTGCGCTGGTGCCCGGGCTGCGGCGACTACGCGATACTGAATGTCGTGCAAAAAGCCTGCGCCACGATCGGCAAGCCCAAGGACGAAGTCGTGTTCGTCAGCGGAATCGGCTGTTCAAGTCGCTTTCCCTACTACATGGATACCTACGGTTTCCACACTATTCACGGCCGTGCTCCGGCTGTGGCCACAGGAGTTAAGACCGCCAATCCCGACCTCTCGGTTTGGGTAGTGACGGGCGATGGCGATGCGCTTTCGATTGGAGGCAACCACCTCGCGCACATCTTGCGCCGCAACCTGGACATCAACATACTGCTCTTCAATAACGAGATCTACGGTCTCACGAAGGGTCAGTACTCGCCGACCTCGCCCTCGGGGACGCGCACCAAGACTTCGCCAATGGGGTCGGTGGACAGGCCCTTCAACCCGATCAGTTTTGCTTTGGGATGCAACGCGACCTTTGTCGCCCGCACAGCAGACAACAACCTCAAGCACATGAGCACCGTTCTCGAAGCTGCGGCGGCTCACAAGGGCACCTCGTTCATCGAGATCTATCAGAATTGTGTGATTTTCAATGACGGCGCCTTTGAAGATGTGATCAACAAGAAGGTGCGCGATGATCGCACCGTCGATCTCGAGCCGGGCCAACCCATGATCTACGGCAAGCAAGGCGACAAGGGCTTGCGGGCGGATGGCTTCAACATGACCCGCTGCGCGCCCGAAGAAGCCAGTGTCTGGAACCCGGGTGCTCGCTCCGCCGCCGCGGCGTTCACCATGTCCACCCTCGACCAGGAGCCCGCCATGCCGAACCCGATCGGGATCTTCCGCTGCGTTGAGGATCTTGTCTTTGAGGACGAGGTTGCAAGCCAGGTGTCCAGTGCCATCGCGTCCAAAGGCCGCGGCAGCCTCCAGGACTTGATCTACGCAGGGGAGACCTGGAAAATCGAGTAGACTGGCGGGCCGTGAGGGGCCATGCGCCTCACGACCTCGAAGCCATGGAACTCACGCGCGACCAAGCCTGGCAACACCTCTGCGAATGGACGCTGACCGATGCCTTGCGCATCCATGGGCGCTCGGTGGAGGTTGTGATGCGCGCTGCTGCCTTGCAATACGGCGCTGGCGAAGAAGATGTCGAGGCCTTCGGTTTGGCTGGCTTGATGCACGACGCTGACTACGAAGCCTGGCCTGAAGAACATCCCAAGCGCATCGTTGCTTGGCTTGAAGAGCAGGGCGAGTCTGCCGTGGCCCATGCTGTTTCGGCTCACTTTACCCAGTGGGGCGTGGCCCATGAGACGGTTCTCGACAAGGCACTGCTCGCCTGCGATGAGCTCACAGGATTTATTGGTGCCTGTTGCCTTGTGCGACCCGAAGGCATCTCTACCTTGACGCCCAGGAGTGTCAAAAAGAAGCTCAAGTCCAAGGGCTTTGCGGCCGGTGTCGATCGCAGGGAGGTCGCGGCTGGCGTGGAACTTTTGGGTGCAGATCTCGGCGCTCACATCCAGTTCATCATCGATGCCCTGAAGCCTTTTGCAGGCGAGTTCGGTTTGCAGGGTTCGGATGCGGCAATGGGAAAGGCCGGCACCTGAGCCGGTCGCAAGCGATGCTCGAATTGATGACCTCTATCGGACGCAGTTGTGCATTCAGCTGAGACCCAAGAGCCTCGGGACGCCTCGGGGGCCGATTTCGAGGGCCAGATCGCGGTTGTCACCGGCGGTGGTTCGGGCATTGGCCACGGTGTAGCCCGGGAGCTCGCGCGCCGTGGGGCTAGTGTCGTCATCATCTCGCGCGATGGCGAGCGTTTGCAAGAAGCCGCCAAAGCAATGTGCGCCGAGGGATTGGATGTGCGGACACTCGCGGGCGACATCGCCGATCCCGCACTCCTTACGCACTTGGCCGAGACGACGCCCGAAGTGGATATTTTGATCAACAACGCGGCTGTTTTTGCAAGCTACGGCGATGTAGAGGATGTGCCTCTCGACGAGATCGATCGAGTTTTCGCCGTGGATGTGCGCGCGGCGCTGCTGCTAGTGCGGCATGTCTTGCCCAGCATGAAACAGCGTGGCTATGGGCGCATCATCAACATCAGTTCCGTGGCAGCCAGCCTGGGCGCGGCCCAACAGGTGGCCTATTCCGCCGCCAAGGCTGCCCTCGAGGGCATGACCCGCGCCTTGGCGGCTGAGTGCTCGCGGCGCGGCATCACCTGTAATGCCATCGCACCAGGTTTGATCGCCAGCGAGCGCGCCATGCGCAGCATCGACCCAGAGATTCGTGATTGTCTCGTGCGCGCGACCCCCATTGGCCGTCCCGGCACCGTGGACGAGGTGGCCTACGCAGCTTGTTTCTTGGCCTCAAAGCGCGCTGCCTTCATCACGGGGGTCTGTCTATCCGTGACCGGCGGCATGGGTCTCGGTGTGGTCTAGCCCGGTTCAAGCACCTCAGAAGCGCACATTGTAGGCCAGCTTGAAGCGCAGGTCGGTGTTGGAAGGGGCGAAGGGGTTGTCGAAGGCGTTCCAGCTCCGATTGAGGACCAGAAAAAACTCGCGGCCTGGTTCGAAGATGTAGCGTAGGCGGCTGTTTATCCCGAAATCACGGGAGAGGTCATCCCACTGGGCAAAGTTGGACCATGAGACGAAGGTGCTAAAGAAAAAATCCGCCCGGGTGCGCACGAGATTGACCTGGAAGTCACCGCCATCGAGTTTCACATCATTGAAATCGTACTCGAATTCGAAGGTCGCATGGGGGCTGGCGCGCCAGCTGATATCGAAGCTCAATTCGGTCCGCGAGCCATCGTAGAAACTGCCGAGTGTCGCGTCGACTTCGGCGCTCATGGGGCGCTTGTCGGCGGTACTGAAGCCGATCCCATAACGCAAGAAATCGTGAGTGCCTCTGAGGATGACGACGCCGTCGGCGATCTCGAAATCATCGGTCAGGTTTTCTCGTTGGGGCGTGACACTGAGACGAAACGAATCGCCGCTTTCCCATTCGATGCCCAGGGGTATGAGTCCGATTTCGGCGGACTCAGTGTGGCCGGAAATGTCCGTAATCAGGCGTGCGTCCGCCTCGAACAGCAAGCGGCGGATTTCTGTGTGCAGTCGCGGCCGGTATTCGGCTTCTGCTTGATATTCGCGGATGCCCGTGCGCCGCACAAATCCCAGGGCAGGCGCGAAGTTTTCTTCGACGACACTGTAGCTGGCCGACAAGTCCACTTCGTCGTTTGGGTAGGAGATCCCAGCGCGGTAGGCCAGGTCGTCGCCAGAGCTGCCCGAGTCACCGGTCTTCAAGATGTGGGAGCCGAAACGGAGGCTTTCGCTTCCACGAAAAGTGTCGCTTCGGAGATGGAGATCGACACCCGCGGTGTAGCTCTCTTGGTCACCTATGGGGCTGCCATGGGTGAAGAGGACCCCCACTCTGGATTGCTCGAAGATGTTTTTCGCGAAGCGGCCGGCGAAGAGATTGCGCGAGTTGAGTGCCCCCTGTTCGCCCGTGACCGAGTTCAGAATCCCATAGCTGTAGTCCTCGGTGGTTGAGGTTAGTTTGG
The DNA here is from genome assembly GCA_012959785.1 of Planctomycetota bacterium. Lineage (GTDB taxonomy): Bacteria > Planctomycetota > UBA1135 > UBA1135 > DUCM01. Next base: position 146,033 of record DUCM01000018.1, read on the forward strand.
CGCTGGTCAGGAGCGGGACCGTCTCTCCCTCGGAATCGAGACCGATGCGCCGGCTAAAGAAGGGCACCAGTGCATTCCCGCCGCTGCCGAAGCTGAACACCGCCGAGTCTTCGAGGAAAAACTTGCGCTTCTCGGGGAAGAAGAGCGGGAAGCGAGTCAAGTTGACCTGCCGTGCATCGACTTCGGTCTCGGCGAAGTCGGTGTTGAAGCTAAGCGTGAGTTTTGTGTTCGGCGAAAGGCGGTAGAACAGGTCGAGACCTAGATCGAGGTCTCCATGAGAGCCTGTGTCATCATCGGTTCTGGCTCCCGCAATGAAGGGGGTCAGGTTGAGGCCCACACCTTGCTCCAGGCCCGAGAGACCCGCAAGCGTTCCGGCGCTCGAGACCGAGAAAAAGTGCAGTCGAGGGTCCCAACTGGCCCAACGCACCTCCTCGTTCTTGCGCCGAATATGGCGGCGAATATTGAATCCCCAACTCGTGCCCTCCGCATCAAAATTGAGCGATGCGAAGGGAATGCGCAGTTCGGCAAACCAACCCTCGTCTGTGATGCTCGTGCGGGCATACCAGATTGTGTCCCAGCGCTTGTTGAAGCCTCGCTTGCTGTTGCCCACCAAGGCGTCGCCCTTGGACCCCGCCGCGCCAATTTGGAACCAATAGGCAGTGCGCTTGTCATGGAAGGTGTCGAACAGTAATTCGACACGGTCGTCGGGGTCGAGGTTGGCGTCGCGGGCCATTTGGGTGGCGCGCAGACCGGCGGGGTTGCTGTCGAAGCAGCGCAGGCCGATGTAGAGGTCGGTCGCAGTGAAGAGTAGCAGCACCTCGGTGCGTTCGCTGGCGCCTGCGCCCGACACGGGCTCGACCTGTAGCATTTCGGTGAGGGGCTGGCACAGCTGCCATGCAGCATCGTCGAGAAGCCCATCAATAACCGGCGGAGTCGCGCCCTCGGGCAACCTCTGCAAAGCGTGGCTGGGGGTTTGCGCCACAGCTAGGGCGCCGAGGAAGAGCGTTGAGATAATCAACCCAAGAGCGCCCGGTCGATCCCGCCCAAGCTGGTCAGGATGGCTTGCGCGAGGCGGTCGATCTCGGCTTCGCCCATGACTGTGGAGAGCATGGCTGTGCCCGTTTGCACGCACAAGATGCCCTCGTTCTTCAGGCCCGCCAGGAATTGTTGCAAGGCCATAGCCTGGTTCGGGGTGTCGTAGGCTGAGCGGTAGTTGAAGGGCGTCGGCTGCTTCATGTGAAGGCGCAGCATGGATCCCTCGCCGGTCACGCTGGCGGGCACATCGGCCTCAGCGATGGCCTCGAGGATCAAGGCGCGGGCGCGGTCGCCCAGGCGATTGATGCGCTCCACGGCTTCGCGGTCGTAGAGCTCCATGGCCATGCGTCCCGCGCTCATGGTGACGGGGTTGGCGGAAAATGTGCCCGAGTGCGGCAGGAGCGGGCCAGAGCCTTTGGACTGAAAAACGCTCATGACTTCTTCGCTGCCAGCCAGGGCACCCGCTGGAAAGCCGCCACCTATGATCTTGCCCAGGGCGGTCAAGTCGGGTTTCGCTGTGTGGCGCTCTTGCAAGCCACCAAACTGGGTGCGGAAACTGATCACTTCGTCAAACATCAAGAGCGCGTTGTGTTCCTCCGTCCAGCGTCGCAGACGCGAGACGAAGGACTCGTGGGCTGCGACGAGACCTACCCGGTGGGGGATGGGGTCGAGCAGCACGCAGGCGATCTCGCCCGCGTGGGCATCGAGGCGCGCGACGGCTTTTTCGGGCTCATTGAAGGGCAGCACGATGACATCGCTCAAGACGCTTTCGGGCGTGCCGTGGGCCAGGGGTACGGAGGCCGGCGTGTCGGCCTCGCCCCATGTCTCCGGGACCGGTGCCTGGCTGACCTCGGCGTAGTCATAGGCGCCGTGGTAGGAGCCCTCGACCTTGGCCACCTTGGGCCTGCCGGTGTAGGCCCGAGCGGCTTTCAACCCGGCCATGACGGCTTCGGTGCCCGAGTTGACGAAGCGGATCCTCTCGAAGTTGGGCGAGCGCGCGCAGAGTTCCTCGGCGTAGCGCACTTCGATCTCGGTGGCCATGCTGAAGGCGCTGCCCCGTTGGAGTTGGTCCGTGACGGCCTCGACGATCGACGGGTGCGCATGGCCGTGGATCAAGGAGGCCATGTTGTTGGCAAAGTCGAGGTATTCCGTACCGTCTACATCAACCACGCGACAACCCTCTCCGCGCTCGACATAGATCGGGTGCGGCTTGCGCAAGAGCGTGTTGCGACTGACTCCCCCGGGGAGCCAGGCCTGTGCCCGAGCAAACAGCTCGGCGCTCTTGTTCGAAGTGTTCCTTGCCATCGATTAAGGCCTGAGCAGTGGAGCGTCAACGCGCTCCGCGAGGTATTCGAAGGTCACGCCAGGAGCGAGTTCAACGAGGCGGAAGCCGTCCCCGGTGATGTCGATCACGGCCAGATCGGTGAAGATCCTGGAGACCACACCCTGACCGGTGAGCGGGTAGCTACAGCGCTCCACGAGCTTGGGGTCGCCATTGCGCGTCAAGCATTTCGTGATGACAAAGATCGTGCGCACCCCGGCCACCAAGTCCATGGCGCCACCCACCGCGGGAATGGCGTCAGGGGCTCCGGTGGACCAGTTGGCCAGGTCGCCGTTGGCGGCCACTTGCATGGTGCCCAACACGCAGATGTCGATGTGACCGCCGCGGATCATGGCGAAGCTATCGGCGTGGTGAAAAAACGCCGCGCCGGGCACGCTGGAGACCAGTTGCTTGCCGGCGTTGATCAATTCGGGGTCTTCATCTTCCTTTGCCGGCGGCGGACCCATGCCCAGGAGACCGTTTTCGGTGTGGTAGATGAACTCCCGGCCGGCGGGGACGAACTGCGCCACCAGTTCGGGGATGCCGATGCCCAGGTTGACATAGGAGCCATCGGGGATGTCTTCCGCCGCGCGCGCAGCCATCTGATCCCGGCTCCAGCCCAACTCCGCGGCGCTCACGGGTAGACCTCACCGTTCGCGATCAGGACCGACTCCTGCAAGGGCTCAGGGACTTCGACGACGTTCTGGACGAAAATGCCTGGGGTGATGATGTGCTCGGGGTCGAGGTCGCCGGGAGCTACGATGCGACGCGCCTGGACGATGGTCGTGGTGGCTGCCATGCACATCAGCGGGCTGAAGTTGCGTGCCGTCTTGTTGAATATCAGGTTGCCCAGCCGGTCGGCGACCGCGCACTTCACCAGGGCAAAATCAGCGCTCAGTCCGCGCTCGCAGAGGTAGGTGCGGCCGTTGAATTCGCGCGCTTCCTTGCCTTCTGCGAGGGGGGTGCCCACAGCAGTGGCCGTGTAGAAGGCCGGAATGCCCGCGCCGCCAGCGCGAATGCGCTCGGCCAGGGTGCCCTGGGGAACTAGCTCCAGTTCGATCTCGCCCTTTCGGTAAAGCTCTGGAAAGACCCGGCTGTGGCTCGAGCGCGGGTAGGAGCAAATCATCTTGCGCACCTGGCCGTTGCGAATCAGGGCCGCCAAGCCCACATCACCGTTGCCCGTGTTGTTGTTGATCGCCGTGAGATTCTTCGCGCCGTGGTCGATCAAGGCGTGAATCAACTCAATCGGGCTGCCGGCTTCACCGAAGCCACCGATCATCACCACGGCCCCATCGGGGATGGCGCTGACCGCCCCGGCTAGCGAGGTGTGGGTCTTGTCGATCATCTGGGGAGGAGCGGCCTTGGGGGAGTCTTGCGGGGTGTGGGAGAGGCGCGGCGTACCTTACCGGATTTGGCACCCTGTGGCACCGTTGTGACCCAACCCACCAGGGCGCTTTTGGAGCCCCTTCACGGTTGCTATCCTGGGCCCATCCCCAGCCCGAGGAGAATCCCATGCCGCTGATTCGCTTGACCCAGACCCTCACAGCTTTTGCGTGTTGTGCGTCGCTCGCTTTCACCTCGCTCGCTTTCGCGGAGGAGAGCGGGTCCGAGAGAGTCGCTGAATCCATCGACCTCGCCGTCGAGGCCTTGCTTGGAATGCAAGAGGGCGAGAGCAAGGCAGAGTGGCCCTACGAGGGCGTCTACCGCGTGCGCAACCCCGATCCCAAGGGCCGCGAACGCCACATCATTCCCCTCGGCTACCGAGTTGGCGGCACATCCATCGTGGGCAGCGCGGTCCTCACCGCTCCCGGTTTCTCGGGCAGCGCCGATCGCCGCCAAGCTGTGGAGCGAGCCGCGGAGTTCGTGTGCGCAGCCATCCAGGATCCCCTGATGGATGCTGACTATGACGGTGGCTACGATGTGCGCGTCTGGGGTTACATTTATGCCCTGGACTTCTTGCTCTTGCTCGAACGCGAGGATGTCCTGGCAGGTAAGCCTGCCAAAGCCGCCCGCAAGGCCGCCCATTTCTACCTCGCCAGCTTGCAAGCGACGGCGATTCCAAAGAGCGGTGGCTGGAACTACTCCCGCGGGTCCAGCTTGAAGGAACCCAGTCCGACTTCGCCGTTCATGACGGGCCCCGCCTTGCAGGTGCTCTTCGCCGCCGAAGCCCAGGGTTATCGCGTCAAGAAGAAAATCGTTGAGGAAGCTCTCGAAGCCCTCGAGCGCAGCCGCGTCGACTCGGGGGAAGTGCTCTATTCGAGCCGGCGGGGCGGTCGATCCCGGGGCGGGCAGCTTCCCGGATCGGTGGGTCGCATGCTGGTCACCGAGACCACCCTGCACCTCGCTGGCCAGGGATCCCTGTCACGCGTGCGCGGCAGCATCGACGCTTTCTTGGTGCACTGGGATTGGTTGGACAAGCGCCGTGCAAAGAACGGCACTCACATCGCGCCCTACGGCGTGGCACCCTATTACTTCTACTACGCCCATTACTACGCCGGCCAGGCCATCGAGCAGTTGCCCAAGGCCGAACGCGAAGAGTACCGCCGACGCCTGCGTGAGCTCTTGTTTGAGGTGCGCCTCGAAAAGGGCCTCTGGAATGACCGCGTGTTTGAGCGCACCGCCAATTACGGTACGGCTTGCGCCGTGATGGCCCTCGGCTACGCCCAACGCTCCGCACCGGCGCGTTGGGGAAAATAGAGCCCCCATGAACCTGCTCCCACCAGCCCTGCAATGAAACTCCTCTCCGATTTTGACGGCGTCTGGACCGATCCCGCGCCCGAGGCCGAGGCCGTGCGATCCTTGATGATCGAGCGCACCGCCGCCCTCTCCGGGGAAACGCCACAGCAAGTCGAAGCCGATCTCGAGGCATTGGCGACGATTGCCCTCGGCGAGCCCGCCGAGCACGGCTGGGCTCCCCACGGTCGCATCTCGGCTTTTGCCGATGAGGACCCCTTGATCCTCGGCAACGCCACGGCCGAGGTTATGCGCCGCTGGGGCGCGGATGCCGAGCTGGCACCAGCCTCCGGCCAGGCAGTGGCAGGGCGCTGCGCGGTGTACTGCTTGGCCGTGCGTGACGGCGGCTACGAGTCCATGGACGCCTACGCGGACAAGATTTTTCACGAGGGCACTGCGCGCTTTCGCGAGCAGCACTCCTCGGCTCTCCTGCCCGGCGCGCGCGAGGCTGCCGAGCGCATGCTCGCAGAGGGGCTCGAGGTGGTCGTCGTGTCGAACTCGAGTGAGGACAAGATTCTGAACTGGTTTGAGCTCGCTGGCATCGAGGCGCGCTCGGTTTCCGAGCGCAAGGATGACGGCGCCCGTTGTCTTTTCGTGCGCGGATCGGCGGGGAAGTTCGTATTGGGCGAGGGCGACGAACAGCTCACCATCGGTAAACGCCGCATCTTCATCGACCGGCCCATGTACACCGAGGCCATCCGCGCCGAAGCCCCCGATGTAATCTGTGGCGATGTGTTTTCCCTCGACCTGGCCCTGCCCCACGCCTTGCGGCAACGGGGTGAGCGTTGGGCGCCCAGCCATCTTGTCCTGGCCATGAACACCTACACCCCCGCCTGGTCTGGCGTTGAACGCGCAGGCGGGGCCATCGACCATGTCGTGAACGGACTCTCCGAGTTCTGCGACCTTCTCGCCCGTCTCTAAAGGCCCCTTCCCTCCAACTCATGTTCCTTGCCCTCGCCGAAGACTCCATGCTTTGGGTTGCCCTCGAAAAGTTCGCGCCGATCGCCATCCTGCTGGTTGTCGTTGCCATCGTGATCGCTCGCTTGCCGCGGGTGGACCTTGGCAATGTGATCCACTCCGATGCCTACAGAAGGCGCCGGCTCTTGAATTGGCTGCCCTTGGGCTTGACCTACTCGTTCCTCTACATGGGGCGCTACAACATCAAGGTCAGCCAGCACGCCTTTGGCAACATGTTGAGCGCCGAGGGCATTCCCCTGATGGGCAATCAGGACTTCGCCGACATCTTCTTCTGGGGCACACTTGTCTACGGTTGCTCGTTCCTCTTGAACGGCCCGCTGACCGACAAGTTTGGCGGCAGAATCGCGATTCTCATCGGAGCCGGGGGAGCCTGCGTAGCCAACTTACTCTTGGGCCTGTGCACCATATGGGTCTTAGAAGATGGAGACAGCGAACGCGGGCGCTGGGTCGCGGAGAACCTGGTGCTAGTTTTCTCTGTGCTCTATTCCGTCAACATGTACTTCCAGAGCTTTGGCGCCGTGGCCATCGTGAAGTGCAACTCCTCGTGGTTCCATGTGCGCGAGCGGGGCGTGTTTGGTGCCATCTTCGGTATTCTGATCTCGCTCGGGATCTACTTCGCCTTCGACTGGGGCTACATGATCCAGGAGGCCCTGCCATTGCAGTGGCTGTTCTTCATCCCTGCACTGGTTTTGGCGGGTTTCTGGGTCGTGGACTACAGAATCGTCAAGAACACCCCCGGCGAGGCCAACCATGACGACTTTGACACCGCGGATGCATCCTCAGGGGACGACGGGCCGGCGCTATCGGCTCTGGTGGTCTTTGGCAAGATGCTCTCCAATCCAATCATCGTCACCATCGCACTGATCGAGTTCTGCAGCGGCTTCTTGCGCCAGGCGATCATGCAGTGGTTTCGGACCTTTGCCAGCCAGACCGATGGAGCCCTTGGTTTCAAGGACAGCTTCGTCTACGACAACTGGGGCATGTTGCTGTGTTGCGCGGGGATCATGGGTGGCGTTTTTGCGGGCACGATTTCCGACCACCTCTTTCAGTCGCGGCGCGGGCCGGTGGCCGCTGTGCTCTATGGCCTGATGCTAATCAGTGCCGGAGCCCTTTGTTTCCTTTATGACAGCCCCATGGTTGGGCCCCTGGTGATCTTCATGAGCATGTGCGTTATTGGCGTACACGGCATGCTCTCGGGCACGGCATCGATGGATTTTGGCGGCCGCCGCAATGTGGGCATAGCCGTGGGCATCATCGATGGCTTCGTTTATGCGGGCACGGCGACCATGTCGATCCTCTATGGCTACCTCCTGCCCTCGGACACCGCCGGCTCCGATGGAGTGGTGCCTGCCGCGGACCCAGGCAACTGGCAGGCCTGGCCGATCTCGATGCTTCCCGTTGCCTTGATCGGTTTGCTGCTCGCCTGGCGCGTTTGGCACGCGCGGCCGAAAGCCGAGACGAGCAAGTAGGGCTGGCTTTCACATCACAGCCTCACACCGCGTTCAAAAAAAAGAGGGCGGCGCTCAAACGAGCGCCGCCCTGTTGGTTTGGAACCAGTTGTCAGGGGCCTTCTAAGAGGCCCGCGAGTCCAAAATCACATACCCCAGACGATCTCGACGGCGTTGGATAGGTTGAAACCGTTCAGGCAGGGGCTGAAGACCGGGTCGCGGTACCAGAACTGGTAGCGCTTGGTCTGGCCGGCCGAGACAGCGCCCTTGCTGGCGATGCCGATCGAAGTGACCGTGGTGCCCGCTCCGTCGACGAAGCCGACTTGCAGGCGAATGGTGCTGTTTCCGGCGCAGCGCAGGCCGTCACCGAAGGCGTTACCAAGTCCCGCGTTGACCGCGTTGTTGCCCTGGAAGAAGAGTCCCGGCTGGCCACTGACGGCGCCGGTGACGCCGAGGACAACCGTGTCGCCAGAGACGCTGTTGCTACCCGAGGCGCTCAGGGTAGCTCCCGAGCCCGTGGAGTTCTGGCAGCCCTGGCCGGCGGATCCGTGATTGTTGCACGGGCAGGTCGTGCCCGAGCCGTCTCCGAAGCAGAAGGCAACACCGGTCGAAGGTCCGGGGGTGCCGGGGCCTTCGATGGGAGCGGTCAGAAGGCTGCCTGTGCCCGGTTCGAACAGCGTGAGCACACCAGTGCCAGCCACCGGGGCCGCGTTTGTGGTGAAGCCAAAGCTGTAGACCGTGGCCCAGTTGAGGGCGTTGGCGTTGGGGTTGACGGCAAAGGTCTGGGTGCAGGAAAACTTGATGCCGCCTGCGGGCTGGGTCATGACCCAGTCGGTGTTGTCCTGGACTTCGCCGCTGTGGTATAGCACATCGTTGAACCACACATTGCTGAGGCTCACGGCGCCCGCGGGGATCTCGAAGGACACCGCGCCCTGGGTCGAATTGAGGTTTTCGACGGCGTAGCTGTAGTCGAATGTCCCGTCGCCGTTGTCGGTCGCGGTGTAGCCCACATAGAAGTAGCCATGGCGGCCGCTGCCACCTTCGTTCGCGTTAGTCATGCCAACCAGGGTCACACTGGGATCCAGGTTGCGCCAACCGTGGAGGGCGGTTTCGCCCGCGTTGGTCGGGCCTCCGCCGCTGAGGTTTGACACCGACAACACATTGATCAGGCGCCAACTCATGTTGTTGCCCGAGTTGCCGTTAGCCGCATCGTCCGCTGCCATGTAGCCGCCCTCGATCAGGTACTCAGCATTGGGGTTCTGCGACGGATCCATGTCGGAAACGGCGCATTGCAAGCGACCTCGAATCGTATTGTTGCCCGAGGGGCTCGGGTCCGGGTGGGTGTGGGAGCCACTGACCGGATTGACGGTGTACTTGGGACCGCCGCCGCCACCATCATTCAGAGTGGCCCAGTAGGTGTCGGCGCAGCCGACGAAAAGCTGCGAGGCGCAGCCTGAGCCCGAACCGTTGCCACAGCCGCCCTCGCAGAGGGCGCAGAAGCCGTGTTTCAGCCAGGACTGGCCAAGTTGCTCAAAGCGGCCGTCCTTGAGCCGGAACATGTTCTGGCTGATGACAGGATGCGAGGTTCCACCGCTGTTCCAGGACAGCGAGCTCGAGCCGACATTGCACGACTGGGTAGCGAAGGAGTAGGCCGCGATTCCACCGTTCTGGCCGTAGTAGTGGAGGTCGTTTGAGTTGCCGCCGTCGAAGCCGATACGGAAGGCGATGACATCCGGGCCCTGAGCTGTCGTCAGGCTGGAGGTCAGGGCGGCTGCAACTGCCGCAAGGAGGATTGTCTTGTTCATCATCAACTGGGTTCAGAGTTCTGGGGTCGAAAGAAGTCAGGTGTCCAAAGAGAATCTGGCGTGCTAGGGGCCTTCCCGGTGGGCCGCTGGGGGGCTTGCTAGGGGGCAGCCCGTGCCGAAGCGCGGGCCAATTACGATATGGAGCCTCTCGTTAGCTCCATTGTTCCACACAACCGGGAGTTTCCGCAACCCGAGAAGCCGTAGCAAGCGCCCTTCAGCGCCCTTCAGCGCCCTTCAGGGGCACTCGCTGTTCTCAATTGTACCCGTTGCTGGACCCTTGGGGCCCCTATCGCGGCCCCCTATTCTCATCCAGAGCCTCCTGTAAGAGTTTAGCCCTGGCCAGGTGGGCCTCGGCTGCGCTCATCCGGCCCTCCCTTTGGGCGATCTGGGAGAGGGCAACCCAGGGCTCGGGGGCGGCGGGAGAGGCCAAACTGGCAGCCTGGGCGTGGGTCCGGGCGCGCTCCCAGCGTCCGAGCTCCATGTTGACGAGCGCCGTCTGCAACAGGAGATGAGTGTCGCCCGGCGTGTCCAGGATCAGCCGCTCGTACTCCCGCGCACAATCCTCGGGGCGGCCGAGATCGTAGAAGTAGCTGCCCAAAAGATAACGGGCCTCGCGGTTGGTGGAGTCCGCGGTCAGGGCTTCTTCAAAAGCAGGCAGGGCTGCGGCTTCGTCTCCCAGGTCGCGGCTCCGCTTGGCGAGTTCCAGCCACAAGGACGAAGGCTCTTCGGCCACTTGGGTTCCCCGGCGCAGGGTTTCCAGGGCGAGAGCCTCGCGGCCATCGCTAGCCAACCACGAGGCGCGCAGGCGCCAACCCTCAGCGTCCTCCGGCGCGGCAGCGGTTTGGCGCTCGAACCAGGCCGCGGCTTCATCCACGCGACCGCGGGCGGCACAGAAGTTCGCCAGGCCGTTGAAGGCCGCGGCTTCGGCCGGGATCAGGCCCGTTGCCTTTTCGAGTTGAGCTTCGAAGGTCGCATCGTCATCGAGCAACAGGTGCAACCAGCCATCCATCATCGCCACCCGCCAAGCCTCCCGTGGGAAGAGGGCCAGGGGTGCCAGCGTGCGCAGACTTTCGATGTGTTCAATCGAATCCTGCGCGAGGGCTTGCTCTCTGCTGGTGAGTGGTCGCGGCGCGGAGAGCCAAGTGGTGATCAACGGATACAGCTCGTCGTAGATCGACTCGGCCGCAGCGCGGTGGTGCTGCACTACGGCGCTGTGCGCGGTGAACAAAAGCCCCAGGATCCCCAGGCCGAGAAAGCCCCGGCCGGCCCGCGTCAACTGCCCGCCCGATTTCAATTCGAATTGTTGCAAGCGCACCCGTGGAGCGTAGCCAAGCCGCGCGAGTTGCAGAAAGCAGAAGCTGGCGATCCCCGCGATGGCCAGGCTGAAGAGGAACGGAATCGAGTCGTAGAGTCCGCGGAAGGTCACGAAGGTCCCTGCAAACAGGAGTGCCAGGGCCAACTCTTCACGCCACGAGTAGCTCGACCAGCGCACACCCTTGCACCACGCCAGAGCGCCCCTGAGCCGCGATGCCGGGCGCCTACGCGCGAGGACGGAGGGTTTGCCAAAGCCAAAATAGAGCGCGTCCTCGGGACACACGCTGACGCAGTCCAAACATTTCATGCAGCCCGCGTCGACCACCATGGAGAACTCCCGCACCTCGGCGTGGACCTGCACATCGGAAGTGCAGGCCTGCGTGCAATGACCACAGCCCTTACAGGCGTCGGTAACGCGGATGCGCCCTGGTGCCAGACGGTCGAGGGCTCCGTAGAGCGCGCCGTAGGGACAGGCGTAGGCGCAAAAACCCTTGGCTCCCAAGAAATAGATGATGGAAAAACCCGCGATGACGAGCGTCAGGACGGCGATAGGCCAAGGTGGAAAGGTGTCCCAGAAACCGCTGGTCATGAGTTCCGCATGGGGCTCGGCGAATCCCTGGCCGTACCACCAGCGGTAAAGGGTGGGGAACAGGAACATGTAGAAGAAAGCCGCGAAGGGCACCAAGAGCAGGAGTCGTGCGCGCATGGGCCGGGGCCGCAGGCCCACGCGTCCCAGCATCCAAAAGCAAAGATCCTGTAGGGCGACCAGGTGGCAAGCCCAACCGCAGAAGAAGCGCCCGAAGATCAAGGTTGCCAAGGAGGAGATGGCGAAGAACAAGAGCCCGGCGTTGATGACCGAGTTCTTCGAAAACTCCATGGCTTCCGACGGTTCGAGCGGGGAAAGCGTTTTGCCATTGAGCCACCAGTGCATTACATGGGCTGCGATGGCGATGTGTACTCCCACAAGCACCAGAGCCCGCCAGCGGGAGACCCGCGAGGGGCGCGGGCCGGGCGAGGCTGCGCCGGGAGGCATGCACGGCGTTCGCTTGGCGGTGGCGGGGTTGTTGTTCACGGGGCTGTTGTTTACGGAACTCGCAGGCGGCATGCCGACCCAGAGAGGATAGAAGCTCGGCCAGTCTCTGCGTAGCTTGGGGGCGAGATGCTGGGAGATCCCAAGTCCGTTCATGGTAGATTGGCACCGTGAGCACCGACGAGCGAGTATTCTTGCCCGCAAGCCAAGGGCTGTGAGCGCCAGCCTGCGATCCGACCGGGGCGTGGGCCTGCCCGTGGTCTATGTCCCCGGCATCGACGGCACGGGCGCCCTTCTATTGGGCCTCGAGGAGCGCATCGAGCGGAATAAGCGCCTGCTCACCATCCGCTACGACATGTCGCCCGAGCCAACACCGGGGTCCTACGAAGAGCTCGCGGCATCCGTTGCCGAGGTCATTCGCAGGGCTGGCGTCGAGCGCTGCTTGATTCTGGCCGAGTCCTTTGGCGGAGCGGTGGCCCTGCGACTGGCCGCTGATCACCCCGAAATCGTGGGGGGCTTGATGATCATCAACTCCTTCGCCTACTTCCCCGAGCGCATCAACATCGAATTCGCCCTGCGGATGACCCAGGTGATGCCAAACCCCATTTTCCACTTTGCTCGGCTCTGGATCGCTCCCATGCGGCTTTTTGGCCAGCGCCGCGACCCGCAGGCCTTGCTGGACTTCCGCGCCTTGAAGGGTTCGGAGTTCGACGCGGGCTACTGCCGGCGCATGAAGATGATCAAGAATCTTGACATGCGCTCACGGCTAGCGCTCGTGAAGCAACCCACGGCCCTGTACGCTGGCGATGCGGACAAGATCGTCTCCTCGGTTGGGTGCCTGAGTGACATTAAGCGAGTGCTCTCCGACGCTACCCTCGAAATCATCCCTGGCGGAGGGCATCTGATCCTGCCCCTCGCCGCCGAGCCCTGGGTGGAACGCATCGACGCCTTGGCGCTGCGGGCTGGTTTCTAGCTCAAACAAAAAGCGCCCCTCGCACGGGAGTGCAAGAGGCGCGGTGTCCGTCACCAACGAGGGGGGCACGAGAAGTTTGGCGGCGGCTGGTTGCCTGGTTGTCCCGGCCGTGGAGGGACCGGGGCTCGGGCGCGACTGTCCACGCGCCAGCAGGCAGCTTGGATCGTGGCGGAGTCTCTTGTAGCCAGGCTGAGGAGGCCAGCTGATGAGGTTCTGCCGCGACAAAGGAGGAAAAAAGAGCGGATTGGTCGGCCCACAGAGCGGGGACCAGGCCTGGCTGCGGGTTGCGCCAGCGTTCCGGTTTTCGGCTCGGGGTCCCCCGACCTGAGCCTTTCCCCCAAAATTACGCTGTGCCCAAGAAGGTGCTGCCCTCCAAAAAAGGCCCTGACGGCAGGTCGCTCCAGATGAGGGCTGCTATGCTGCTTTCCCATGAATGCCTACGCCTGGATTATCCTCGTCGCCCTGCTCGTGGAGTACGGCCTCAATCTGGTGGGTAATCGCCTCAATCTGAGTTCGTTGCAGCTCGCCCTGCCCGACGAATTCAGGGGCTCATTCGATGACGAGCGCTACACCAAGTCCCAGGACTACACCCGCACCAAGACTCGTTTCTCGATGGTCATGGCCAGCTTCGATTTGGCGCTGCTGCTGGTTTTTTGGCTCTCTGGGGGCTTTGCCTGGCTCGACACATGGGCCCGCGGACTGGGTTTTGGGCCCCTGGGCAGCGGGCTCTCGTTCATTGGCCTCCTGGCCCTTGGGAGCCGCCTCATCGGCCTGCCCTCGACGCTATACGCGACCTTCGCCATCGAAGAGCGTTTTGGTTTCAACCGCACTACCCTGAGCACTTTCTGGCAGGACCAAGTCAAGTCGCTGGTTCTCACCGTGCTCCTTGGTGGGCCGCTTCTGGCCGCGATTCTGTGGCTCTTCAACTCCCTCGGCGAGGGTGCCTGGCTTTGGTGCTGGGCCGTCACCACCCTCTTCACCCTGGTGGGCATGTTCCTGGCGCCAACCTGGATCATGCCACTCTTCAACAAGTTCACGCCCATCGAAGAGGGTGAACTCAAGGACGCCATCCTGGCCTACGCGCGCTCGGTTTCGTTTCCCCTCGAAGGCATTTTCGTCATCGACGGCTCCAAGCGCTCGTCCAAGGCCAACGCCTTCTTCACCGGCTTTGGCAAGAGCAAACGCATCGCCCTATTCGACACCTTGATCGAAGGCCAGAGCACCGCCGAGCTCGTAGCCGTCGTGGCTCACGAAATAGGGCACTACAAGCGCAAACACATCCTGAAAAGCCTGGCCATCGGTATCGCGCACTTCGGGGTATTGTTTTGGATGCTTTCGTACTTCTTGCAGACCCCGGAGCTATTCGAGGCCTTTGGACTCGATGTGTCTGGTACGGAAGGCTTGCCGGTCTACGCGGGGCTCTTGTTTTTTGGTCTGCTTTTAACGCCCATCGAACTCGTGCTGTCGGTACTTATGAGCGCCTTCTCGCGCAAGAACGAATTCGAGGCTGATGCCTTCGCGGCCCAGACGACAGCGTGCGCCGAAGATCTCATTTCGGCCCTCAAGAAACTCTCCCTTGAGAACCTTTCCAACCTCACACCCCACCCGTTCTATGTTTGGCTGCACCACACCCATCCGCCGATTCTCGCTCGTATCGCCGCCCTGCGCAGTTAACTCATGAAACTGCTCCTGAGTGCTGCTCTGGCCCTCTTTCTCGGTGCTTGCCAAGCTCCCTCAAGAGCCGTCGAAATCCAATCCTGGGGCGAGCTGCGCACGGTGCTGCGCGAAGGCAAGACCGAGGGCCGGGTCGCTCTTGCGGCCGCTGCCGAGCCGGAGCTCTACGGCCTTGGAGCCGTGGCCGGTTTGCGCGGCGAGGTCTTGGTGAATGACGGGGTGGTTTGGGTTTCGTGTGCCACGGCACCCGATGCCGTGGGCCCCGCGCGCCAGCCCGAGGAGGGCGAAGAGGCCACCATCTTGATCCTGGCGAAGGTCTCCGAGTGGGCTACGAGTGAGCTCGGCGCCATGGCCAGCATGGTGGACCTCGAGGCTGCCTTGCGCGCCGCTGGCGAAGCTGCCGGCTACGACACGACCAAGCCCTTTCCATTCCTCATCGAGGGCACGGCAGCAGGTTTGAGCCTGCATGTGCTCAACGGTGCCTGCCCCATGGCGAGCAACAATCCCGATCCCGAGCGCGCACCCTATGTGGCCGAGCTCGATCACACCCAGATCGCGCTCATGGGGTTTTACGCCGAGAACATGGCGGGCGTCATGACCCACCACGACAGCGCCCTGCATGTGCATGTCTTGACCACCGGTAGCCTGCCCGTGGTGGGGCATGTGGACGAGCTGCAACTCGTGCGAGGCGCACGCCTTCAGGTTCCCAGGCGCTAACCCCCCTGGCCGATGGCAATCAGGGACAGAAGGTGACCGAGACTGCGTCGGAGAGGTTGTGCGAGGTCAGGACTCCCAGAGGGTCACGGTACCAAAACTGGAAGTTCCAGGTCGAACCCGCAGTGATGCCGAAGGGCCCGCTTGAGTACTGCCCAAAGTTCAAGGGGAGACTTGCTGTTCCGGCGGCTTCGCTGTTGACTGCGGAGCCCAGGCGGTTGACGGGAAAGGCCACGCAACGGTAGCCGTCGCCGAAGGTTGTCATGTCCTGGCTGGCTCCGTAGAAAAAGATGCCCCAGTTGTTGGCGGGCACTCCCGTGGCGATCAAGGTCATCGTGCCTGCAGCTATGCTGACGCTGCCCGAGACTTGCAGGATCCCACCGGCGCCAACGGAGTTGGGCGAAGTCTCGCAATAGCTTGTCCAACTACAGTCCGTGCTGCCCGTGCCGAGGCCAAAAGCGCCCATGTCAGGAGCGCTGCCATCGGGGTCGAGCGTGCCATTCGGATCGCCCGCATCAATACACGGCGAGCCGGCGCTCAGGCGATAGTCGCGGTTGGCGGGATCGACAAAGAGCGGGTCCAGGTCCATGTTGCCCGTACCGCTCAGTCCGCCCTCGATGTTAGTAAAGGTACCTGCGGCCGCGCCGAAGGGTACGATCAGCTCGCTGCCGCCATTCCCCCAGAAGATGCAATTCGAGAGGGAAACCTGGGCACTGTTTGCGCCAAAGATGCCACAGCCATCGACTTGGCTGGAGTTACTAGCGAAGGTGACCTGGGACAGGATCGCGGTGGAGCTATTCAGAAAGAGCCCACCGCCCGTGCCGCCTTCGGCATCGTTGGCAGCCACAAGGGTGTGGTCGAGGGCGAGTTGGGCGTTGTTCTGCGCAAAAATTGCACCACCCTCCAGAGCGCTAATGTTGTCCAAGAGCACACAGGTCAAGAGGGTCGCACTGCCGCCGTTGACGGCAAGACCTCCGCCTCCCCCGTCCGACCGGTTGGCGTGGAAGAAAACCCCGGTGAGAGTCGGAGCTGATTGATTCTCCATGCTGATGCCACCACCGAGTTGACCGGCCTGGTTGCCGATGAAGATACAGGCTTCCACGCTGGCCGCGGAGCCGTCCAGGTAGAGGCCACCGCCATCGCCAGTCAGGGCGCTGTTGCTTGTGAACTGGCAGTCATGGATGTGGGGGTTGCTGTTGTTGCGCATGGAGATGCCGCCACCCTTCTGGCTGGCGACATTGTCAGTGAGGACGCAGTCGCGAATCTCTGGCGAAGTGCCCGAGAGGCGAATGCCGGCACCGTAGGGCGCGAGCCCTCCGGTAATTGTGAAGCCCTCGAGGACCGTGCTCGAGTCCTCGCCGTTTGTGATCGAGATCACTGTGCCCAAGCTGCTTGCATCCAGGGTGGTGTTGCCTGCGCCGCCGGGGGCCGTTAGCAGCACGGCCTTGCCACGGAAGACCAGGCGCTCGTAATAGGTGCCCGGAGCCACGCTGATCGTGTCGCCGTTCTGAGCCAGGTCTAGGGCGCGTTGGATTTCACAGAAGGGCTCTGCGGCACTGCCGGATCCGGGGCAGATTGTCGCCGCAGCGTCCACATGAAAGGTGCCCGCCAGCGCAGGGAGGCCGAGTGAGAGCGTGGCCGCCAGGGTGCTGAGGGTGAGTCGGGAGAACTGTGAAGTTTTCATCGAAAAATAGAGCGCAATATGAGGGCAAGGCCCCTGTAGGGACGAGCCGTACACTTACTAATGGATTGCGATTCCCCGGGACCTATTGAGTGGGCCCAAGGGCGGCCCCAGGAGGTGCTGAACCGCCAAAATGGCAGGCAGAACTGTGAGGCGCATTGCACTTTCAGCCTATCCCAGAAAAGGCCCAAAGCCGGTCCATTGTCGGAACAAAATACGATCTTGCTTTTATCGGAGCCGCGGGTCCCTGCAAGCCGTGCCCAAGGAAGCCTGGCAAGAACGGCAAGCACGCCGTTCCAAGGACAAACCAGGGGAGCGCCCCTGTTTGCGTTCGAGCAGCCCACGCGGTCATTGAGCGTGTCGGACTGAAACCACTCAAGGTCCCCCTGAATGCAGACTGATGGGGGGTGCCGAGTCAGAAGTTGGTCATTTCGTGCCAGGCTCGATCTCCCAAACAATCGAAACAATCGAGCCCGGCACGGAATGACCGGCACGAAATGACCAACTTCGCTCCGCTACGGCGCCACAACCCGATAGGGATCCGGCCAGGAGACATCGAAGAACTCATAGGTCTCGGCCGCGTGCAGGGTCAGGTAGGGGTCCGTCAGGTGGGGCCGCGCCAGGGCGCACAGGTCGGCCCGGCCAGCGGCGATGATGGTGTTGACATGGTCGGGGCCCAGGATGGCTCCCACGGCCAAGACCGGCCCGCCCACCTCGAACTTGATCTTCTCGGCGAAGGGTAATTGGTACATGCGGCCGTACTCGATCTCGCTGGCGGGGGAATTGCCTGCGCTCGAGACATCGATCAAGTCCGCACCGGCTTCCCGCGCCCAGCGCGCGAAAGCCGTGGCGTCCTTGGGTCGAAAACCCTTGGCGCCCAACCAGTCGCTGGCGGAGATGCGCACGCTCAAGGGACCCTGCCACACCGCGCGCACCGCCCGCAGCACTTCGAGCGGGTAACGCCCACGGTTTTCCAGGCTGCCGCCGTACTCGTCCTCGCGGAAGTTCGAGAGCGGCGAGAGAAAACTCGAGAGCAAGTAGCCGTGGGCCATGTGCAACTCAAGCAGGTCAAAGCCGCTCGCCTGGGCACGCTTTGCCGCCTGGGCGAATTCGGCTCGCAAACGATCCATGCCGACTCGGTCGATTTCGTTCGGAGTCGGCCAGCCCGCGTTGAAGGGCCGCGCCGAGGGCGCCAGGCAATCCCAAGCTTCGGTCTTGAGGGGCTGGCCGCCTTGCCAGGGCTTGGCGCACGATCCCTTGCGACCTGCATGGCCGATTTGCAAGCCGATCTTGGTGCGGCTCTGGCCGTGAACAAAGGCCACGATGCGTTTCCAGGCTGCTCCTTGCTCATCATTCCAAATGCCGGTACAGCCCGGTGTGATGCGACCCTCGGGTGTCACGGCGGTGGCTTCACAGATCAAGAGCGCCGCGCCGCCCAATCCGCGGCTGCCGTAGTGCACGAAGTGCCAGTCGCCGGGCACACCGTCGGTCGCCGAGTACTGGCACATGGGCGACACCACGACCCGATTGGCGAGCTCGAGCCCTCCCACGCAAAGCGGCGTGAACATGGGCGGGGGCACCGCGCCGGTCGAGGTGAGCGGAGCGCCGCTTTCGACGCGCACGAGCTCTGCCACCTGTTCGACCAATTCGGGATCGCGTAGCTTCAGGTTGTCGTAGGTGATGCGCTTCGAGCGCGTCATCAGGTTGAACAGGAACTGCTCGGGTGCTTGCGACTGGTAGCGGGCAGAATTCTCAAACCACTTGAGGCTGGTGTGGGCTGTCTTTTGCAGCTTGATGCCATCGACCGACCGGGCTTCCTGGTAGGCGGCGCTGACCCGCGGGATGTCCCCGGTGCCGTGCTTCTTGAAGGCTTCGACGAGGCCGATGGCGTCCTCCATGGCCAGCTTGGTGCCCGAGCCGATGGAAAAATGCGCCGTGTGCAGGGCGTCACCCACAAGGACGATGTTCTTGTGGTGCCAGACTTCGTTCTTGATGGTGGGGAAGGTGCGCCAGAGCGAGCGGTTTGTCAGGAGGCGGTGACCCTCAAGGTCGTCCTTGAACAGCTCGCTGCAGTACGCGAGCGTCTCTTGCTCGCTGGCCTTGTCGAGCCCCGCCCGCTGCCAGACCTCCTCGCGGCACTCGACGATCCAGGTCGAAAGCCCCTCTTCGAAGGGATAGGCGTGGACCTGAAACAGACCGTGCTCGTTCTCCTTGAAGATAAAGGTGAAGGCTTCCAGGGGCTTGTCCGTGCCGAACCAGGCGAACTTACACCGGCGCCAGTCGAGGGAGGGCTTGAAGTGCTCCTTGAAGTGCTCGCGAATGGCCGAATTGACACCATCGGCAGCCAGCACGAGGTCGTAGTCGCCAAAGTGGTCGAAGTCGACGACATCGGATTCGAATTTCAGAGTGACGCCCAATTCCTCGCAGCGCTGGTGCATGATCTGCAATAGCTTCTTGCGCGACATGCCACAGAAGCCATGACCACGGGAGACCGTGCATTGGCCGCCAAAGTAGGTCTCGATGCGATCCCAATACTTGAAGTTCTCGATGATCGCGTTGTAGGTCTCCGGGTCAGCGACCTCGAAGACGCCCAGGGTCTCGTCGGAGAAGACCACGCCCCAGCCGAAGGTGTCGTCGGGCTTGTTGCGCTCGAAGATTTCGATTTTGGCCTTTGGGAAGGCCTTCTTCATCAAGATGCTGAAGTACAGGCCCGCCGGGCCGCCGCCGATGCTGGCAATTCTCATGGAGCGAGAGAGGGGGGTGAGGGGAATCAGAAAGTCGCCGATGGCGGCTCGCATCCTACCTCAAGAGCTGTTTTGGCTGCGAGCTGGGGCTTGTGCGCGCAGCACGCGTACTTGGGCCCGGGCGCGTTCAATGCGCTCGCGTGTCGTGCGCTTCAAATCGCTGGTGAGGCCAATCTTCGAGAGCGACCAGACGAACCATTTTGTGGGGTCAAAGTGGTACCAGCGGATGCCGTTGCGGTAGTCGACCTGAAACTTGTGGTGAAAGTTGTGATAACCCTCGCCAAGGGTGATGAAGGCCGTCCAAAAACTATCGCGGGCCGATCCGTCGATACTGAAGGGCCGCGAGCCCACGAGGTGCGTGAAGGAGTTGACCGAGAAGGTTGCGTGCCACTGCAATATGAGGCGCAAGAAGCCGGCGATCAAGAGTGCGCCCCAGGGATCGCCCCACAGGCTGCCGAGGCCAAAAGGGATCACGGCGCCGACAACTATGGCGAGGTGCAGGTAGTACTTGTCCTGCCACATCACCCAGGGATCGAGAGTCAAGTCGCGGGCCAGGCTGAGGTCGGGTTCGCGCTCGTCCTTGTAGAAGATCCACAGGATGTGGGCCCACCAAAAACCACGCTCGATGTTGTAGGGGTCATTGTCGGTGTCGGTTTCCTTGTGATGGATGCGGTGATCGATCGACCATTTGAGCGCCGAGTTTTGTGCACCCGCCGCTCCGAAGCAAAGGTAGAAGAGTCGCAGGCCGAGGTGAGCCTTATACGAGGGGTGCGAGAACAGGCGGTGGTAGCCGCCGGTGATCGAGATGCTCGAGGCCGCCAGCCAAATGAATCCCAGGGCCACGCTGGCCCAGGAGAATTGAATCGCCGCGAGGTAAACAATCGAGAAAAGTGCCAGGATGTGGGCGCTGGCGATGAAGAGGATGTTGGTCCAGTTGTAGGCGCGTTCGGGCATGGCAGGTGATCTGGCTGGATCTCTAGTCGAGGCAGGAATCGACACGGGGGGGACGGGGAACCAAGATAGCATCACTCCTCCGGGGCGGGAAGAGCAAGGCGGCGAGGGCGCTGGCGCTCGCCGCGGAGCAATTCCGCCTCGGAGTCAGGGCATCTCCGATGCGAGGGTTCCCAGGAACACCTCGCGTACTTCGGCAGCGTGGGCGCGCACATCCTCGACTCGCCAATCGTCGCTCTCGATGGAGGCCAGAAAGTCCACGCGCACCACCCCGCTGCGCGCGAGGATGCTGCCCATGGGCAGCACCGATGCTGTGCCCCGCAGGATCATGGGGGTCAGGGGTACTCCGGTCGAAGTGGCGAGGTGGAAGGCGCCCAACTTGAACGCCTGCAAGCCACCGCGCCGCGAGCGGGTGCCTTCGGGGGCCATGATTAGCGAGGCCCCCTCGGCGCGCATGCGCTCACCTGCGGCGGCGACGCTCTGAATAGCCGCCACATGGTTGGAGCGGTCCAGGGAGACCATGCCCAGGGATGAGAGGGCCCAACCCAGCCCGGGAATCCGGCCGAGCTCCTTCTTGTAAAGCACGATGGGTCGCGGCGGGCAGAGGGCGGCGAGGACGAACAGGTCGAGCAGGCTGGCATGGTTGAAGACCACGATCTTTGCACCGGGCGCGTCGCGGCGTTCCAAGCCGCGGACATCGAGGCGCACCCCCAGGGCCCACAGGGGCACATGCCCCCAGCTTCGCATCCAGGGCAACATGCCGCCCTCGCGAAAGCGCCGGGATACAGCCCCCAAGAGGCTGATGAATGCGGCACTTGTGAGCAGCCCCACGGCCAGGGGCAGTAGCCACACGACCCCGCGCCAGCGGCCCCCGGAGGCTCCAAACCCGGCTCTTTCTTGTTCTCCTTGCTCGTTCATCGGGCGGCCATCCTACGCTTACCAGCGGGTGCTCGGTGTTTGTTCTGCGTCAGGCTTTGCAGCATGGGTGTGGCCGCCTTCACCCCCTGCGGTACCGTTCACCAGCGGCGCACGGTAACCTGCACCCATGGCGATGCCCGGACGACGGATTGTGGTGGTGCTCTGGGGCCTGTTGCTCCTGGTGCTCGTGCTCTCGGTCACTCCCTGGGCGGTGGGCTCTTTTCTGGGCGACGATTACCGAGCCGAACAGCGCATCGTCATCGCGCGCCCGGCCGCCTCGGTCTGGCAGGCGGTCATGGATCACGAGAGGTTTCCCATCTACTCCAGTGCCACCCTGCGCATCATCGACCTCGGCGACGAGTCTGGTCTCCCTGGCTGGGAAGAGGAGTTGAAGGACAACACGGCCTTGGTGCGCACAATTTTCGTGCTGCCGGGCACTCGCGTGGAGCGCGAAGTGACCGGGCTTGGAGGCTTGATGGTCACCCGGTGGATACTCGAACTCGGGGAAATCGAGGGCCGCTCGGAGTTGCGCGTGCAGCAGGAAATACACATCTCGGCCAGCGGCATGCTCGGCGCTCACCTGCGATTTGTGATGCGCTTCATGAAGAGCGCCGAGGTCGGACCGCGGCTCTATCTCGCAGGCCTGAAGGTGGACCTCGAAAAGGAGGCCGCAGAGTGAAGGCCTCGAAAACGGTCAGGAAGACCTGGGGCGTGGGGATCGCCCTCGTGCTCTTGCTCGTTGTCTTCTCGCTCTTCGGGCTCTTGGTGGGTAGCGGCGAACCCATGGCGCCCGCACGCGCCCTGCGCGGCGTGTTGGCCCTGGTGGGCCTCGGCGAGCCTCTGTCGGGCAACAGCCAAGTGATTCTTGAATTGCGCCTGTGGCGTGTGCTCGTGACCCTGGGCGTGGGCGCCGGGCTGTCCCTCAGCGGCGCCTTGCTCCAGGGTCTCTTCCGCAATAGCCTGGCCTCACCCTCGTTGATGGGCATCTCCTCGGGCGCAATGCTCGGCGCCTCCCTTGCCGTGTTGGTGGTTGGTGGCTACGGCCCCGATCTCGACATCACCAAACTGACCGGCTCGGCACCCGTGGCCATCACGGTCTGCGGTTTTTTGGGTGCCCTCTTCGCGGCCTTCCTGGTCACGGCCCTCGCTGCGCGCGGCGGGAGGATTTCGGTCTCGACCCTTCTACTGGTGGGCATTGCGATCAACGCCTGTTTCGGAGGAGTGATAGCGGCGGTGCAGTATGCGAGCTTGCAGGACTTCGAGATGACCCGCGCCGTCTTCGCTTGGTCCTTCGGCACCCTGCAAGACCGCTCGCCCTACCATGTGGGCCTCTTGTGGGCGGGCCTGGCCCTGGCGATGCTCGCGATTCCCTTCGTCGCCCGGGAACTTGATCTCTTTGCTGGCGGCGAAGAAGACGCCCGCGCCCTGGGCGTGAACATCGCTTGGGTCAAGTTGGTGGCTCTGGTTGCAGCTTCTCTGGCAGCAGGCGTGGCCGTGGCTGTTGCGGGACAGATCGCCTTCGTGGGCTTGATCGTGCCGCATATCGTGCGCCGACTCTGCGGCTCATCACACCATACGCTCTTGCCCTTGTGCGTGCTCGCGGGCGCGGCTTTCTTGCTCACCGCGGATGTAAGCCAGCGTTGGATACTGGGCGAGCACCCGCTCAAGCCCGGGGTTTTGATGTCTCTTGTGGGCGGGCCGTTCTTTCTCGTCGTGCTGCTCAAGAACCGCAAGGTGATGGGGGGCTGGTGAACTACCTCTCAGCGAGCGAGCTTACCTTTGAGTACTCCGGCGTGGTGCGCGCCGTGGATGGGGTGGGCTTGGACATCGAGAATGGCGAGCTGGTGGCCTTGATCGGGCCCAATGGATCAGGCAAGACCACTCTGCTCAAACTTTGCGCCGGTTTGCTCGAACCTCTGCGCGGCCAAGTGTGCCTCGAAGACCAGCCGCTCAAGGAATTTGATCTCGCGGAGCGCGCGCGACGCATCGCTGTGGTGCCGCAGTCTCTGCGGGCCCTGCCTGATATTTCCGTAGACGAGTTTGTGCTTGGCGGCCGCTACGGCCATCTCGGTTTCTGGAAACAGGAAACCGCCCACGACTTGGAGATGTGCCGTCTAGCCCTGGAGGCCACCGCGGTGGCCGACCTGGGAGAGCGACAGCTAACCCAGCTATCGGGAGGCCAGCGCCAGCGCGTTCTACTCGCCCGGGCCCTGGCCCAGGAAGCCCAGTTGCTGCTTGTCGATGAGCCCACGAGCTCCCTGGACCCCGAGCATCAGGTGCAGGTCTTCGAGCTCTTGCGGCAGCTCGCGGACAACGGCCGCGCTGTCCTGGTCGTCACCCATGACCTGAATCTGGCGAGCCTCTTCGCCACGCGCCTGGCGGTCATGCAGGCGGGCCGGCTGGTGGCGGCGGGCTGTGCCTCAAAAGTGCTTACCCCCGAGGTCCTCGAGCCGATCTATGGGCCTTGTTTGCGCTATGGCTCCTTCGAGGGCAGCGCAGAGCGCCCCTTCGTGTTGCCCTGGAGCGCCGCATCTTCGAAGCAGCGCGGCCCCCAAGAATCAGGGGCCGATAAAACGGAGCTATAGCCCGGGAGGGCTCAGGAAAGCAGGAAGTTGCGCTCAAGCCTCTCGGTCAACTGGGTGGATTCCAAGCCCTGGAAATTGCCCTGCAACCGGAGTTCGCGGGGGCTCTTGCCGGAAGCCTGGCGCAGCCTGGTCAGAGTGGCCAGGAACGCGACGGGGATGCGTTCGAGGCGGGTTAGGTCGATGCACCAGGGCTTACTAGTTGGCGCGCGCTGCCAGAGAATTTCGAGATCGGCCAAGGCTCGCGCGGTTTGCAAGGGACTGCCGAGGGGCGGAAAGATGATGTGTACTTCTGTGGGGTGATCCTCCACGCGCAGACCGGAGCGCAGAAACTCCGGCGCAAATTTGAGCTCGGAGGATTCCTTGTGGTCAGCGCCGGGGATCCGTTCCTGGCTCCACTCGTCTGCCAGATTGGTGTTCTGCGCCTCGCTCTGAATACGGCTGGCGGTGACCAGGAATAGGTCGAGGTCGGCCAGCGAAAATTCGAGCTGGTCCTCACGCAAGTCGGCGATGAAGTCCCGTAGGCCGCAGCAAAGTTCCGCGACCCGTTCCGCACCTCTCGTCAGGGCATCGTCGGCGATGATCTCCAGGTAACGCAGGATCCGATCGAGATTGGGCTCTTCGCCTCGTCCTGTGGCGTGCAGTTCTGCATTCAGGAGCGCGATGCCTTGGAGGAAGAGGAGTTGCGAACAGTCTGCGTGCTGTTTGCGTGTTCTACTGCTGGCCATAGTGATTGAGTTGTGCTGGGTGGCACCGCAAGTCGCGAACCAGGGCCGGGGCCAACTGGTTGCGCGGGGGGGGGGGGGGGATGGCGTGGGGCTTTGGAGCTCAGGCTCCGTGAGGATCGCCTCACACACCCGACCTTACTGTGTTCTTTTCAGTATGGGCACGAGTGCAGGAGCTTTCGCGCCGGCCTTGATTCCGACTCGGGCCATATCGGTAATAGACCCTATATTTATGAAGCCAAGAAGGCCGACTCGTTCACCCCAGATTGGGCAGAGTGGGGTTCTTGGGGCGCGAGAGACCCATCTATTCCTGATGGGGGCGGCTTTTGACGCCACATGGAGAGTTATCCAGGCCGGGACTCCGCGCCCCTTGCTGGCTCTGATTGGGGCGAGTAAAAGACAAGAAAATTAGCCTCGGGTTACGGCTCTACGGTTTTCATCCAAAGTTGGAGCGAGTCGACGATGGGCTGCACTCCGGGCTCGTTGGGGTTGATGGTTAGAGCTCGTTCGGCGTCTTCAAGCGCGGACTCGTATTCGCGTTGCCGCATCCGCGCGAAGGCGCGCATGTACAGGATGCGAGCCACTGCCGGGGCGGGATGCGATTCCTTCTCGAAGCGTTCGAGCAGGCTCGTGGCGCGCCCTGCGATGAACTCCCAGTCCTCATCTTCCCAGTTCTCCGTGTCTCCGCGCAAATCCCTTTCCAACTCTCCGTGCGCTTCCAGAAAGGCTGTTGATCCGTCGTGCTCGGCGAGGCCCGACGAGTACGCGATGTAACCTTCTCCGGCGAACGCGGCCAGCAAGCCGCCGCGCCAGACCGATCCGCCGAGCAGGAACAGCCCCAGTAACCCGTAGTAGCCAAGGGTCTTGTAGGGCCGTGTGCGCCGCTCGCTGAGCACAACCCAAGCGGCGAGCCAACCCATCAAGCCGCCCACGCCGTGGGCCACATTGGCCACATTCAGCACCCCGATGCGCGTGGCGATGATGCACAGGAAGAACCAACCCACCATCAACTTGATCGTCGACTGAGGCAACAGTCCGCGGAAAGCATCGACACGGGAACTGGCGAACCACAAGAAGCCAAAGCAACCGTAGAGCACTCCAGAGAGCCCCACACCTCCCACGCCCACGGCAAACTGCGCCGCTCCCGAGCCCGCCGCGATTGTCAGGAACAAGCCCACCACGAGCAACGGGTGCAGGCGCTCTTCCAGTAGTGGTCCGAAGAGCTTGAGCCAGTACAGATTGAAGATCAGGTGCAAGAAGCCCCCGTGGGCCAGGGTCGATGTCACTAGCCGCCAAGGTTCGCTGGAAAATCCCAGGGGGGTCATGGGGATGAACCCCGGATCGTGGCCGTACCAGAAGTAGATCGTGATCGCGATGGCGAAGCCCAGGGTGCCCGTGGTGATGGGGGCCTGGGTGATCAGGCTGGGCCTGTGCGAGAGGGGTGAGGGAGTGGGCGCCATGGGGCCTATTCTGGCAATTCGATCGACGCCTGCCAGGCCTTGATGGCCGCAGGTATAGGGCCATGGCGGGTTTGGGCAACCGCGAGGGGGAGCAGGGGGCCGTGAGCGTTTGGAGTTTGCACTCTGGAGAAATCTCCCGATTGTGACTCCTCCTGGGCCAGGAGCTGCCGTCCCTGGTCCCAGAGCCACCCTCTTTCGCTGATGGCCATCCAGTCACTCATGAATCGGAGCCCGCCAAGCATGTCGACCCATCTATCCATTCT
The DNA here is from genome assembly GCA_012959785.1 of Planctomycetota bacterium. Lineage (GTDB taxonomy): Bacteria > Planctomycetota > UBA1135 > UBA1135 > DUCM01. The sequence continues at coordinate 172,382 of DUCM01000018.1, forward strand.
CAGAGGCCCATTTCTGCTCTGTCCCGCTCTGGCCTGCGCCGCTCTCGCCAGTTCAGCTTTGCCCCAGGCGCCGCCTGCCGAGGCAACCCATGCCGATCGGCATCGAGTCGTCCCTCGCCCGTGCGTTCGGTTTTCAGGTGGCCCTTGCACAGGAAGACGAAGCCATCCCCGCGATGCGCCGGCAAGCTGACCCTTCCTTGGAGAGTGCCTGCTTGGAAAACGCCTGGCACACGGGGGAACGGCTCCTTGAAGAGCGCAGCAGGCCAGCGCAATCAGCCGCGCTCTCAGAAGCTGAGTTGGAAGAGCAGGTAGGGGCCCGTGAAGGCGAAGTTGACGGCGATGTCCTCGCCATCTTCGCTGGACTCGATGTCGAGTTCGGCATGGCGGTAGCCCAGTCCGGCTGAAACCCGCAGGCGATCCTCGCCGCCGACGATGGCGTAGCGCGCGAACAAGTCGAGGTCGATAAACGAGAGTTCATTGAAACCCACCGAGGCTTCCATGGCGTTGAGCAATCCAGAGACCTCGAGGTCCCCGAGCTTGACCCCGCCGCGCAGGCTGATGACCGGAATCGGCGCAAACTCGTCGATGTCCAGCGTGGAGCCACCAGACTCGGTGATCGAGGCGTCGATATCGATGGCCACAATGCCTAGGCCGATGCCCAACTCGCCGGTGTCGCCGGGGAACAGGTCCCAGGTCAAGACGCCCTGGTAGAGGCCGATGTCGAGGGCCGAGTCCACGCTTGAGCCAGCGCTGATTGTCTCGCCGGCACCGTTGGTAAGGTCAGCGCTGAGGGTGCCGGCTCCATCGTGGCTTGAGTCTTGCAGCGAGATCACCAGGCGTGGTGCGCCGAAATCCAGATCGGCGCGCAAGCCCAGGACGCCGTTGTCCTTCTCGAAGCCGGCTTGACTGAGGTCCGCCAGGGTCAAAGTGCCGGAGTTCGTGATGCCAAAACTGCCGTCGATGTCCAGGCTGCCGTAGCGCGGCATGACATCGAGGGAGGGAACGGCGCATCCGGGCGCGAGGGCCAGTGCCAAAAGTGTGCTGAGCAGGATCTTCATGGGGCTTGTTTTCTCCGGGGTTGCCCCGATCCCACTGCATGCCGCCTCGCAATGCAACGGGCCGGAAGAGTTTTCAGCTTGGTGTGCGCTGACTTCAAGTTCGGTGCGACTGCACCTCAGTCCGCAGCCTCGATGGCCTCGAGCAGCGCCGTCAGGTCTTCGTCGCCCGTCTCTGGATTCGCGGCCACAAAGCGAAAGGTCGCTGCACCGTCGAGGGAGGCGTAGTTGACCAGGAATGAGCCCTCCTCGGCGAGCTGCGCGCGAATCGCCAGGGTGGCGGCGTGCTCGTGAAGGTCTCGTTCGCTGCCCTCGGCGCCGCGCTTCTCGCGGTGCAGGTAGCGGAAGCAGACATTGGTGCCTTCCTGCTCGCGGATCAGGCGAAATCCGGGGCGCTCTTCCATGAGCTCGCGAAAGCGCGCCGCCTGTCCAAAGAGTGCGTCGATGCGTTCCTCGAAGCCGCGGTCGCCCTGGACCTGCCACGAGAACCAGAGCTTGAGGGCGTCAACCCGCCGGCCACACTGCAAACTGCGGTCGCCGAGGTCGTAGGCGTTGTCCGAATTGCCATGAAAAAGGTAGTCGGCGTGCATGCCAAGAGTTTCTTCCAGGGAGCCCTTGGTGCGCATCAAGGTGGCCGAGGAGGAAATCGGAACGCCCATCATCTTGTGCGGATTCCAGGTCATCGAGTCGGCGCGGTCACAGCCCGCGAGCAGGCCGCGCTGGCGTCTGGAAAGCAATGCGCTGGCACCGTAGGAACCGTCGATGTGTAGCCAGAGTCCCTGGCTTTCGGTGACATCGGCGATATCCGCGATGGGATCAAAGGCGCCCGCCACGGTGGTTCCAGCCGTGGCCGCCACGAAGAAGGGCGTGCGGCCCTTGGCGCGTTCCGAGGCGATGCTGCGTTCGAGTTCCTCCGGGCGCATGCGCCCCACCTCGTCCACCGCCACCAAAACCGTGCCGTCGGTGCCAATGCCGGCGACGAGACCCGCGCGCTCCAGGGAGTAATGCGATTCCTCCGAGACGAACATCACCGGTCGGTCTTCGGGCCGCAAGCCCTCGCGCTTGATGTGGGGGAACGCCCGCTGGCGCGCAGCCAGGACGCACATCAGGTTTGAGATCGAGCCGCCGGGGGCAAAGACGCCCTCGCCCTCTGAAAAGCCCACGAAATCGTTGAGCTTATCGAGCAGCGCCAACTCGACCAGGGTCCCCACGGGCGCTGCTTCGAAGGTGTACATCGAAGTATTTGAGAGGGCCGCGATCCATTCGCCCACGATCGCTGCGGGGTCGGCTCCGCCGAAGAGCTGGTTGGTGAAGCGCGTGTGTCCAGTTTGGACGCTGTAGCGCAGGGTCTTGGCGGCCAGTTCGAGGACGCACTCGAGGCCGCGACCTTCGGCAGGCAATTCCAATTCGAGGGCTCGCCCAAGTTCTTCGGGGGACAGGCGTCGGACCACTGGCCCGCGGCCGGCGCGGTTCTCTTCCAGGGTCTCGCTGGCGAGGCGCGCCGCGCCCTCAAAGAGGGCTTCAATGGTCTCTGTTTGGCTCGACAAGGATGGTTCCGTGGATCTCGCTCTGAACAGCCGGGCTGGAAAAGGGCAGGCTGGCGAGTGTCTTGGGCGATCTTATCCGCAGCGCGGGCCGGGTTGTGACAAGATTCTTGCCAGCCTGCATGTGGGTCAAGTGCCGGCTGATCGCATGCGCGCTCCACGGTCCCCTTCTATTGGCGTTCTGCTCTCGCCCTGATTATTCAAACAAACGCGCACCAAACTGCGCAATCGGCCGCCTTCGTCGCCATCACCCGCAAAGCATCGCCAGGAACCGAGTTGCTGTGTTTGGAGCCCGTTTCGATGAACAATCCGGGCTATCCAAACTGCCTTTCACATGATCACCATCAGGGGCCTACAAAAGACCTACGCAAGCCTCGTGGCTGTGGATGGCGTCTCGTTTTCTGCGGAGCGCGGTACGATCTATGGACTCTTGGGACCCAACGGCGCTGGCAAGTCCACCACCATCGGCTGCCTCTCGGACCTGATCACGCCCAGTGCCGGCAGCGCGATGATTGGCGGCCATGATGTCGTGCGCGAGAGCAGCGCCGCCAAGCGCGCCCCGGGAGTCGTTCCAAAGGAGTTGGCCCTCTACGAAGACCACTCCGCCGCGGACAACCTGTCGTACTGGGGCGCCGCCTACGGTTTAGCTGGTAAAGAGCTCGATGGGCGCGTGCAGGAAGTACTCGAACAGGTGGATCTGGCCGACCGCTTGAAGGAACCAGTCAAGAACTTCAGCGGTGGCATGCAGCGTCGGCTTAACTTCGCCTGCGGCATCGTGCATCGCCCCGAAGTTCTGTTGCTCGACGAGCCTAGCGTGGGTGTCGATCTCAGAGTCGCTGCAAGCTGCTCGATCTCGTGCGCGAATTGGCGGCGCAAGGCGGTTGCATCCTCTACACAGACACTTTGATGCTCTCGATGGCGGGGGCCTCGCGGCACCTGGCGCGCCTCTTTCAGGTTCTGGGCGAAGTAGGCGCTTCTCGCCGTTTTCGGCCTGTTGGGGGGTGCGCTCGTGTTGGGTGGGATTGGAGCGCGCTGGTTTCGATTCCAATAGCGCGAATTGGTGGCTGCTGCACAAGAAGGCGCCCCATTCCCCGGAAGACCGGGTAGGATCATTTGCCCCCTGTCCAAGTACCGATCCTAGAGTTGCGATTCCCGGCGATCTCGTGTTCGCCTTCCGTTCAGTCTCCCGAGCCCCGACTATTCTTCTCATGTTGCTGTCCATCAACTTTGAATCTGTCCTGCCCGCTTCTTTTGGCCTACTCTTGTTCACGATGGGCGCTGCCGCCCAAACCGAAGCCCCCCCTTCTGTTAGCTCGGCCTACAGCCACGACTCAGGTTGGCAAGAGAACACAGGTAGCTCGAACGAGGTTGTAATCTCATTCCCCGTGGTCGTGGAGGGCGCTGAATGGGTGCGTTTGTTTTTTGATGACGCGACCCTGTCGGGCGATTTTCTGGCTGGCTCCGGATCGATCTTGCGCCTGACCGCGCTCCAGGATGGAGCAGTGCAACGGTTGGATTCCCGGCATGTGGAGCAGTGGCGGAATTCCAGCGCCTACTTCAACGGCGACACCGTCCTGGTAGAGGTCCTAGCTCAGCCCGGCAGCGGCTTTAACCGCATCTCCATGCGAGCCGTGGTGGCGGGACTCTGGCCCGTAATCGAGGAATCGATCTGCGGCGCCAACGATGATCGCGTGCTGTCGAGCGATCCGCGCGCCGCGCGCCTCTTGCCTATCGGTTGCACGGGCTGGCTGATCGACGATTGCGGTCAGTGCTTCCTCACCGCGGGCCACTGCTCTGGAGGAACGAGTGTGGCTCAGTTCAATGTGCCCCTTTCCAGTTCTGGCGGCACCATCACCCAGCCTTCGCCCGATGACCAGTATGCGGTGGACGCGGCTTCCATGCAAAGCAACGGCGGTCAGGGCACCGGCGACGATTGGGCCTACTTCGGCACCTTTGCCAACTCAAACACAGGGCTGACCCCAGCCCAAGCGGCGGGCTCGACCTATCAACTCGCCTTTCCTCCGGCCGTGTCCGGCACGAACATCCGCATCACAGGTTACGGCACCGACAGTTCGCCTTCGACTCACAACCAGGTGCAGCAGACCCAGGTGGGCCCCATGGCCACGAGTTCCGGTTCTCTCGTGCAGTATGTCACCGACACCACCGGCGGAAACTCGGGATCGCCCGTGATCTGGGAGGGCACCGGTCAGGCGATCGGCATCCACACCCACGGTGGTTGCAGTTCCACCGGCGGCCAGAACTCGGGCACCGGCGTGAATCACGGCGGGCTTCAAGCCGCCCTCTTGGCTCCCCAGGGCATCTGCTCCGCGGGCTTCGTGTTTCCCGGCGGATTGCCGGAGATTGTGCCGCCCGGAGTGCCTATTGCCCTGCAAGCCCAGATTCTAGGCAGCGGCGGAGCGGTCACCCTGCACTACCGCTTGCAAGGCGGCGGCTTCACAGCTCAAGCCATGACCGGCGGCGGCGGCGGGATCTTCAACGGCTCCATTCCCGCGCCTGCTTGCGGCGATACGGCGGAATTCTATTTCAGCTACCAGGACGCGAGCTGCGGTCTGCTCACCAGTCCTGTCAACGCTCCCACAAGTTTCCATTCGACCTCGGTGGGAGCGGCCAGCATCAGCCTGAGTGATGATTTTGAAAGCGATCTGGGTTGGACAACGACGGTGCAGGGCGCCACGACGGGCAGTTGGGAACGTGGCGTGCCGGTCGACGACGCTGGCTGGCAATACGATCCTGCATCGGATGCAGACGGCAGCGGCAGTTGCTACCTGACCATGAATCAAGTCGGCAACACCGATGTGGACAATGGCCATGTCAGCCTGATTTCGCCGGTCCTCGACCTCTCGGCCTCCGGAGTTTTCGTGAGCTATGACTATTTTTTGAATCTGACCATCGAGGATGGTGTCGATCGTCTCGAAGTCGAGGCGCGCAACGGCGCTGGTGCCTGGGCTACGGTTGTTATTCATCAAGTTGGCGGAGAGCTCCTCTGGCGCAGCCATACTCTTGTCGGCGCAGATTTCACTGGGGCTGGCGTGTCTCTTTCGAACAGCGTGCAGATGCGCTTCACGGCTAACGACAGCGGAACCCAGTCCATCATCGAAGCTGGCATTGATGCCTTCCGGGTGGGTGGCATGAGCTGCGGCAACTCGGTGGGAACCAATTACTGCGTCTCGGGTCCCAATGGCGCGACGATCTCGGGAACGGGCTCGGCCAGCGTGAGTGCCGATGACCTTGTGTTGCAGGCGACGGGCTTGCCCACCAACATCTTTGGCCTGTTCTTCTACGGAGACCTGCAAAACAGCCTGCCCCTGGGCAACGGCACCCTCTGCATCGGCGGCTCCAGCGGTCTCTTCCGCTTGCAACCAGCGGTCAACTCAGGTCCTGGGGGCACGATCTTCCACGCGGTGGACTTGGCCAACCCGGGCAACCCCACGGGCACTGTTCTGGCGGGTTCCACCTGGAACTATCAGGCCTGGTTCCGCGATGGCGGCAGTTCGGACTTGACCAACGGCTTGCAAGTTGTTTTCGTCCCCTGAGTGAACATCGCGAAGGTCAATAGCGCGGGCTGGGACGAGCGCGTCAAGGAAGGAGACCGCTGGTCGCTACCGGTGAGCACCGGGGAGATTGCTCGCGCCCGCGCGGGGGACTGGAGCGTTCTGTTGACCTCAAGTCGAGCCGTGCCGCTGGAGTGGTTTGGGGAACTCGAGGGCCTCGATGTCCTGTGCTTGGCCTCGGGCGGAGGCCAGCAGGGACCGATCTTCGCCGCAGCCGGCGCGCGGGTCACGGTATTTGACGCTTCGCCGGGTCAGCTCTCCGTGGACCGCCGCGTTTCGGATCGCGAGAACCTCGATCTCCGTATCGAAGAGGGTTTAATGCACGACTTGTCGCGCTTCTCAAGCGAGAGCTTCGACCTCGTGTTCCACCCAATCTCGAACCTGTACACCGAACACATCGAGCCGGTCTGGAGCGAGGTGGCGCGCTGCCTGCGACCCGGAGGGGTCTTGTTGGCGGGCTTCATGAATCCTGCCAGCTTCCTTTTCGATCCGTTCGAGGAGGATCAGGGTCGCGTGACTTTGCGTTTCAAGCTGCCCTACTCGGATATTGGCTCCCTTGAGCCCGCGGAGTTGGCTCGCGTTCTCAAAGAGAACCACACCGTGGAGTACAGCCACAGCCTGGACCAGCAGATCGGCGCGCAACTGAAAGCTGGTCTAGTCCTGACCGCCATGTACGAAGACCGCGATTACGAGCGGCCGGTGGCTGCCTATTTGGCCGACCAGCTCGCGACTCGCGCGGTCAAACTGGCGCAACCTTTGTAGGGCGCGCACCCCCCCGCGCCTGGAGTAGACTATTCGGCGCCATGGAGCCCACAGGACACGCCAACCAAGGCGCTTCGCAGTCCCTGGCGAGTCTTTCGTCCTCGGCCCGCGATGTGCCCTGGCTGTTTGGCTTGGCGGCGCTGCTCCTCGTCGCTGGCGACACCATGGATGTCGTGACGATCGAGTACATCGTGCGCGACACGGGCCACTACTCCGTCATGGGCGGCGTGCGCGACCTGTGGCTCGGTGGAAACATCGTCTTGGCAGCCATCTTGTTTTCCTTCTCGGTGGTTTTCCCCTGGATTAAACTGGTAGCTCTCGCGTGGCTCTGGCTCAGGCCTCTCAAGAGCGCGCAACGAGATCGTTGGTGTCGACGCCTAAAGACCCTGGGCAAGTGGTCGCTACTCGACACCTTTGTCGTTGTCCTCTTGGTCGGCTGTTTGCAGCTGTCGGCTCTCGTGAGCGTGGTGCACGCCTCGGCACAGCCCGGTGTGTACGCCTTCGCGGCGGCCATCTTCGTCTCCCTCGCTCTGGCTTTTCGCCTGGCTCGGCTAGCAGGACGGGGGGCGCCCGAAGAGAACCGGCCAGGCGTGCTTGGCTGGCCCGTGGTTTGTGCAGCGTGGGGCGCTGCGGGTTGCTTGGTAACGGCGCTCTGCATGCCCATTCTGCAAGTTGAGAAACGCGGCCTCAGCCACACCTATTCCCTGCCTCGCGGCACCCTCGACCTGGCCCAAGCTGGAGGCGAGTGGTGCCTCGCCAGCGGTGTTTTGGTCTTCGTCGTGCTGCTGCCCTTGGTTTGGCTTGTGGGCCTGGGGGCCTGCGCGTTTCAGTCGTGTCGAGGAAAAAAAATGAGCGGGCTGACACTCCTCTCCGCCCTCGAACACTGGACCATGGTGGATGTCTTTGCCTTGGGGCTTTGGTTGGTCTTCACCAAAGTTGGAGGTATAGCCGATGCCACTCCCCTGGTTGGATTCTGGTTCATGATCGTGGCCGGCGGTCTGTCTGTTCTCTGCGCCTGGCGCGTGCGGCGCATTGCCTGAGATGGTTGCCTGATGAAGTTGCCTGACATGTTTGGAGGTACGGCCACAGATCCCGAAGCGCTGGGAAGATGCATCGTTCTGAAAGATGGCGCCATGGCCACGGCGCTCTTCGCCCGCGGTCTCGATCCGGCTGAGCGCGCCACAGACTGGAACCTTTCCCGGCCCCTGGAGGTGCGAACGGTCCATGACGGTTTCCTCGAAGCGGGTTGCGACTATTTGCAAACCAACACCTTCAATTGGCCTGGAGCTGATCTGAAGGCCGTGCAAGCCGGGGCAGCCATCGCCCGCGCTGCGGTAGAGGACCACGGCGCGGGCCAGGTGGCGGGCAATCTTGGACCGGCCCCGGTGGGGGCTTCGTCGGGCTACATCGCCGAGCGCACGACGGCGGTCGTGGAGGCCCTCGTTGCTGGGGGCGTGGGCTGGATCAGCTTGGAGACTCTTGTCGATCCAGAGGCAGCGCGGGTGCAACTCGACGCTGCTCTCGCTGCCAGCGATCTTTGCGTCACAGCCAGCTTTACCCTCGGCGCCGACGAGAACGAGACCCGGGTTTTTGCTGGCGCCTCCATCGTCGAGATGGCGCAACAGCTCGAGGCCGCTGGCGCCGGGGCCCTGGGGATCAACTGCTCCGCTGGCGGTGCCCAACTCCTCCGCGCCCTGCCCGAGCTCCGTGAGGCCACCAGGTTGCCCTTGATCGCGGCTCCCAATGCGGGCACACCCCGGATTGAGCGGGGCGCCGTCATGCTGGAGAAATGGGTGTGGGACCCTTCGCCCCAGGCCTTCGCGGCAAATCTCGTGGCCCTGGTCCAAGGGGGTGCTCAGGTCGTAGGCGGTTGCTGCGGCGCGGGTTCGGAGCATTTGGCAGCGGCGCGGGCGGCTCTGAACGGTCTCGCAAACTGACTTGGGTCCGTCGGCTGGCTCCCCGAAAAGGGGTCGCTCGGACCAGGGAGAATCTCCCCGAATAGAGGGACAAAAGAGGCCCCCTGGAAGTGCAATTTCGTAGCGCGATTTTGCGGCGGGGGGCATTCTAGCACCTCGGCGCTGTGCGGGACTTGGAGTGGATCTCAACCGGCAGGCCGTCGCGCCCTGCTGCCATGCTCCCCAAGAATTTGTCTCCAGCCGTAGCCATGTGGCCCTTGCTTGTCACCGTCTCTCTGCTTTCCGCCACCGGATCAGCGAGCCCGCAAACGCCCACCGTGACCATTGCCCCGTCCGCGCCGTTGCTTCTCACCGAGGGCGGCGCGCAGGTAGATATTTCGGTGGAGCTTTCCGCAGCGCAGGCCGGTCCGGTCACAGTTCCCTTCAGCATCATTGGCACCGCCGTCTTGGTGGATGACTATTCTGTCATTCAAGCCAGCCCCCTGGTCATCCCCGCGGGAGCTACCAGCGCTGTCTTGAGCCTGGTGGCGGGCCTCGATGGTCTGCACGAAGGGCCAGAGTCCATCAGCATCAGCTTGCAGACGCCCACCGGCGCCGACCTCGGGACCGTATTTGAACACAGCCTGGTCTTGAGCGATGTGGATCCCGCGCCCAGCTTGAGCTTTGAGATCGCCAGATCCTGGGTGGTCGAGGATCAAGGCGTCCTGCCCGTGCGTTTAGTACTCGATTCAGTCTCTGCCTTGCCCGTGGATTTTGGCTGCTTCCCCGCGGGTTCAGGTTCCGCAGGCTCTGCTCTCATGGGCACAGACTTCAGCTTCTCCGGCAGCCTGCTTCAAATCCCTCCGGGCAGTCTCGATTTCGTCCTACCCGTGACCTTGATCGATGACGCGCTCCAAGAACGCACCGAGACCCTGCGCTTGGTGATCGATCCAGCCCTAACGAGCGGCGCGACTGTCGGTTCCTTGAGCGTGCACACCGTGACGATCCGCGACGAAGACAGCGCACCGCTGCCCGTGATCCACCACGGCTTGCAGATCACGCCAGCTCTCTTGGTTCTGCCCCAAACCCGCGTGGGGGAGACCTCTCTGCCAGGCCTGCTCTCGATCACCAACACCGACGTCATCCCGCGCACAGTTTTGGGCCTCGCTTTCGGCGGCACACGCCCCGAGCAGTTCTCCAGCACCCTTGTGGATCATACTGTGCCTTTCGTTCTGGCTCCTGGCGAGTCCGCCGGTCTCACGGTTTGGACTAGCCCCTCGGCTTCGGGGAACCACACGGCGTTCCTGCGAGTGCTACAGAGTCCCGCGGGCGCACCCACAACTGGAGCCAGCGTGAGCGCTTTGGGTCTCGGCCCCCTGGGCGAGGACATTCTGATGCACAGCGGGTGGCAGCCGGTGACCACCCAGAACGGCGCGGTTTTTGCCCCCGATTTTGGTTCGGATGGAGCGGGTACACTGAGCTCCCACGGGCGCCCCATCACAGGCACCCCAGATGACAGACTGTATCAGACCCAACGACAGGGCGCTCAGCTCGCCTACTCCTTCGCCCTGCCCTCCGGGGACTACGAGCTGGTTTTTCACTTTGCCGAGCCCGAGCACCACCTGACCGGCCTGCGCGTCTTTGACATCGTGGCCGAGGGGCAACTCTTGGTCTCCGACTTCGATGTGATCGCCCTTGCGGGTGAATGGGATCTGGCCGTATCGAGCGGCGCTCTGCAGATCACGGTGGCCGACGGCGGCCTGGATCTGCAACTCACAGCTAGCGTGGGCGAGGCCCTCTTCCAGGCCCTCGAGGTGCGCTCCATTGCGGTCATCGAGACGCTCCCCGTGTTTGTGGATTTTGGCTCCGTGCCCCAGGGTCTGCCCTCCCAGGCCGTGATCAATATGCACAACAGCGGCCTGCGCGAAGCAACTCTCACTCGCATCAGCATGACTCCCAACCTGGGCTCCGCACAGGATTTCACCCTGGAGGTGGATGGAGACATCTACAGCGGTTCGGGCGTGAAGGTGAATCACTTGCTGAATCAGGTGATCGCGCCCGGTGCGCTCCTCTCCATGCCGCTGACCTTCACGCCAAGCGAGCACGCTCACCACCACATCGACATCACTTTTCTAGGTGACTTCACGAGTACCCAGGTAGCCGTTGATGCCGAAGGCAGCGCCGAGGCCACCTGGGGTTTCCTGCATCCCGCCATCGCTCGCACCCCGCAACTCATGGTGGATTACGACGGTGACGGGCAAGAGCTCCTTCAGCTCAGCGGCGCCGAATCCCACACCCATGAGCCGGGTCGGAACTTGGTGGGCTACGAGTGGGCCGTCGATGGCGCGCCCTTCTCCAGCGCTGTGGACACGACCGTTTTGCTCCCCGTGGGTACGTTCGACTTGTCTCTTGAAGTGACCGATGACGGTTTGCCGCCCTTCAGCGCCACGGCCCATGAAGCGGTCCAAGTACACACCGCCGATCGCGTGCCCGAAGTGCTGGCCCTCTACTACTTGGACCCCGCAGGCAGTCCTGCGAACCTGTTGGACAACCCCCCCGCACGGGCTGACTTCATCGAGCGCACACTGACCCTCGGCGTAGCCCTTACAAATGGCACCCTGGGTGGCTCGCACCTCACGGGCTCCAGCATGGTCGAGTTGCGCTGCAACTTTACCGTGGGAGTCCAGGCCGACTACCAGTTCATGGCCACAGGCGGCAGCGACCGGCGCGTCCTTGTGGACGGCGTGCTCCACAGCGCGCCACTCACCCTGACTCCAGGTCAGCACAATCTCGTGGCGCGCTTTGCCGTGCCCGATGCCACCTTCTTGCCGGTGAGCCTCCTTGTCTACAAGGACGGCGTGCTCATGGAGAACTTCACAGGCAGCGTGACCCATGATGAGACCAACATCCTGCCAGTCATTCACAGCATGCCCGGTGCCGGAATTGAAGCTGGCGGCACAAGGCTCACGGTCGAGGGCTTTGGCTTCGTCCCTGAAGACCAGGTGACCTTGCACTGGGGCGCGACGAGTTTTCCCGCAGCGTCTCTGTTGGGTGTTTTGCCCGGCAGCCTGACCTTGATCACGCCGTCCGGCACGGGGATTGTCAGCGTCTGGGTGGAGACCCCTGTGGGCCTTAGCAACGCTGTGGATTTCGAGTACACCTCGAGCGGCCCGGTGCCCATTGTCTGGAACTCACTCAGCGCCCAGAACATCTCCGTGCTGCAACCGACGAGCCTGGCCTTCGGCCCCGATGGCCGGCTCTATGTGGGCCAACGGCCGGGCACTATCCAAGCCTATACCCTCGACTCGGCTTGGAATGTGATCGCCGTGGATAGCTTCCTCGGCGTGTCGAATCTCAGCAACTCGGACCTCTTAGGTATCGCTTTTGATCCCTACGATGCCACCGCCGGCGGTTCGTTGCGGATTTTCGTGAGCCACGGCGAGCACTATGCCAATGGCGGCGGCAGCTTCTCCAGTACCTCGTTCTACTCCGGCCAGGTGAGCGTCCTCGAGGGCCCGAACTTCGACACGCCGCTGCCCTTGATCTGGGGTTTGCCCGTGTCAAATCACGACCACAGCGTCAACGGCCTCGAGTTTGATCACGACGGCAACCTTCTGATCGCCGTGGGCGGCAACACGAACGCCGGCGTGACCTGGCCGATCATGGGCGACCTGCCCGAGTCGCCCCTCTCGGCGGCTATTCTGCGGGCTTGGATCAAGCGGCCCGCTTTTGACGGGCAGATTACTTACACCATCACGGCGACCGGCGCGCCCAGCAACGACCAGCGCGATGGTGAGATCGTCGACCTCGTCACCGGCGATGTTTCGGTGCTCGCGCCGGGACTGCGCAATGCCTACGACCTCGTTCTGGCCACCTCGGGACTGATCTACGCCACCGACAACGGACCCAACGGTGGCTTCGGACCCTGGAGCACGGGAGCCAGCACTGACTCAGGAGGCCAACATGCCAACGACATCGACAGCTTGGAGTTGATCGAGGAGGGCCGCTATTTGGGCCACCCCAACCGTTCCCGGGGTCGCTCGGATGAACGCCAGAATGTCTTCCATTCAACCCTGGCTGCGGCGCAGCCGGGTGTTTACAGCCCGCCCTTGACGCCCCTCGATTCCTCGGTCGACGGCATCGTCGAGTACCGCTCCGAGGCGTTCAATGGTCAGTTGCGCGGCACCCTTGTCGTCCAGAAGTGGAATGAGGCCCAGCACCTCGTGGCCCTCGCTCCCGGTGGTCGCTCGGTGGAGAGCCTGATGTTCGTTTCGCCCGAAGTGCACGGGCTGGATGTGACTAGCGGCTCCGGCGGTGTGCTGATCACCGCCGATTTCACGAGCAACCTGGTGCGTTTCATCGAGCCCGCCAGCGGCACGACCGGGGTCTTGGCCGTCTACGATGTGCACCCCTGGCGCGCGCCTGAAACCGGCGGCGGTCGCTTCGTCCTTGGTGGCCGCAGTTTCGGTGACCTCTCCAACACCACCGTCCTCATTGGCGGTCTGCCCGCCACCCTGACCGCCGTGGAGGCCACGCGCATCGAGGGTCTCTTGCCCGCTGCGAGCGGCGCCGCCAGCGCAACCTTGGTGGACATCGTAGTGCAGGTAGGCGTAGTTCAAGACACCCTCACCGCCGCCTTCCGCTGGCTGCCCGGGGCTCCGGGCTGGTCCCGTGGCGCCTGGTCCACGGGCGTCGACCTTCCCGATGCTCTGGGTGAGGTGGCCGTGGCCAACCTCGACGGCAAGCTGTTTGTGATGGGCGAAGGCACGACCAAGACCTACGCCTTTGATCTCGCCAGCGGGGTTTGGGACAGCACATTGGCTCAACGCATCTTCGCCCAGGCGCATCATTTCGCGATCGAGGTCGTGGACGGCAAGCTCTATTGTTTTGGCGGTCTTGGCGGCTCCCAGGGTTCGTTACAGATCTACGATCCCGCCAGCGACACCTGGACCCTAGGCGCGCCCATGCCTTGGGCTGGCGGCTCTTGCTCTTCAGCGACCATCGATGGGCTGGTTTATGCCAGCGGCGGCATCGTGGGTGGCACCACCGTGGGCAACCTGGCGGTCTACGACCCAGTCCTCGACCAGTGGAACCCAAGCGGCCCGCTACCGTCCATGCCGACGCCTGTGAACCATGCGGCGTCGGGCACCGATGGCCGTTATCTGTGGGTATTTGGAGGTCGCGCCGGGCCCAACACCCCCCAGCCCGGTTTTCAGAATGTCCAACGCTATGACCCCGCGACTGCGACCTGGACGGACAGCGCTCAACCTGGGTCGCCCTTGAGCCCCATGCCCTTGGCGCGCGGTGGCAGCGGTCACGCGGTTTGGCATGGCGAGCGCTTTTTCATCTTCGGCGGCGAGAGCTCCGGCGGCCAAGTTTTCAATGATGTCCAGGCCTATACACCCGCCACCGACATCTGGACCCTGGACGAACCCATGCCCACGGCGCGCCACGGCATCTTTCCCGTGCTTGAGGGCAACCGCATCTTTCTCATCGGCGGCGGCGTGACAGCGGGCTTTTCAGCCTCCGCAGTCGTCGAGATTCTGCTGCGCTAGCGCGCGATAGTCGTGACCAACTTGTAGGAGAGCCGCGCCAAGCGTCGGCGCGGATCGCTGAGGGGTGTTCGCCAGTAGCGGCCGAGCTTTTCGAGGTGATAGTCCACCACCGCATCTTCCACGGCGTCCATCAAGGGGTAGGCGCCGCGGCCCGCGGCGATTTGCCGCAGGAGGGCGAGAAAGCCCACGCGTTTCATGCCATCCATCCAGGCCGTTAGCCCCGTGCCGTCGCCGCGCACGCCCATCAGGTCGCGTTCTTCAGCGTCTAGTTCGAAGGAGGCATCGCCGGCGCGGAAGGCCACGGGCCGATCGCCTTCGAGTTGCACCTCGAGGGCCAGGACGGCTTCTGATTCTCCCTGCGGGTGGTCGCTGACGACGCCTCCCTCGAACTCAAAGCGCATCTTGCCCCGAGAGTAATCGCGCGGGTCGATGATGACTGCCTCGCATTCCGTGCCCGAAGGATGGGCGAGGGATAGCCGTCGCTCGCGGCGGCCCCCAGCGAGGCTTCGTTGGCGAGCGCGCACGATTCCCTCGCAGCCCAAGACAGCCTTCGCCATGGCCAGGCCGTGGTAGGCGTAGCCAGATTCCTCCAGGCGCACCGAGCGCAGTTCCCCAAGCGTTCCCGCGGCTTGCAGCATGGCGATAGGCGCAAAACAGGGCAGACAACTCGTGTCCTCGCTGACCCACACATCAGCAAACTTTTCTAGCCGGTCGAGGTGGCCCATGTGACGGAAGAGCATCACCGGCGTTTCGATCAATAAACTCGCTCCCGAGAGAGGAGTCTCCGCCAGACGCGCCAGCACCGCGGGCACCGCCTGTTTGGCCACCACCATGTAGACGAGGTCGATGTCGTCCAGCGCTGCGGTGTCGAGGTTGGCGAGGGCTGTGACCTGGAACTCTCGGCCTTCGGATTCGATGCGTTTTTCCTGGCGCGACACGACTCCAGCGAGTTCGAAGTGCTCCGAGGCCCGGGCAAAAACCGGCAGGGCTGCTTTGCGCACGCGCTCCCCCGAGCCGACGATGAGAACTCGGCGCTTAGCCATGGCTCGCTGTTTGTGGTTGGAAGACCTCGTTGCGCAGGTGCCGTGCCAGGCGGATTGAAAGCGCCACGATGGTGAATGTCGGGTTGGCGCAGCCGCTGGTGGGAAAGACCGAGCCTCCGGCGAGGTAGACATTGTCCACCGAGTGCAACCGCAGAAGAGGATCGCAAACCGAGGTCGTGGGGTCCTGGCCCATGCGCGTGGTGCCCAGGTGGTGAGAAGCATCCTGGCAAATGGGCCAGGGGTCTTTCGTAGCGATGTCGCTTTCGAGACGCCCGATGTCGTTGGCTCTGAATTCCTCGGCGAGGGCCGTGTGCAGCTCGGTCAGGGTGCGGCGGTCGCGGCTTGAGGTGTCGTGCTGCACGATGGGAATTGGCACGCCGTTGGCGTCCAGGTCCGTACCCAGGATGACGCGGTTTTCGGGGCGCGGTTCCATCTCCATGAAGTTCCGCAGGCGCACCCTTTCGATGCGCGGCTTCTTCTTGGCGACGAGGCGCCAGTACAAGTAGGAGAGCACTCGCTTGGCGTCGAAGACGATGGCGAAGAGGGCTGCGATCCACGAAAGAATCGTCTTGCGTTCGTTTTGAAAATCCGAGTCGTCGCCGGTCTCCGAGTAGTCGCGCAGCTCCACCACTTCGTCCTTGCGCCCGCTCTTCCAGCTACGCAAGACAAAGGCACAGCGTTTGACGATCAATACCAGGGCTTCGATGCCTTGGCTGTCGGACCAGGGGAAGAGGGGTTCGAGGCGTACATAGCTATTGAGCAAGCCGCGTTCGGTCTGCTGCTGCGCGCTGAAGCGCAGGCCTGCGTAACCCGCGTAGCCCTGGTGTAGGCAGCCAAAAAAGTAGGGCAATTGCTCTACCGGCCTTCTTAGGTGCAGAATGCCGCAGTAGTTCTTTGGGTGGTTCATCAAGAAGCGACCCACCACACCGTGTTCGTTACCCAGACCTTGCTCGCACATATCGCGCGATGCAAGCAAGAGCCGCGCGTTCTCAATCCCACCTGTGGCGAGCACGAAGACCCGCGCGCGCAGGAGTGTCTCGCGGCCCGAGCGCGTTCTTACCCGGGCGGCGCCGATGGCCCTGGTCGCGCCCTGGCGCACAAGCTCTGTCACCGTGGCGTCGAGGTAGGTGTCGATGCCTTCCGACTCGAATACCGCGCGTTGCTCGCGCCCAAAGTTTTGGGGCTCATCGCAGGCCAAGAAAACCTTTTCCTCCACGGCCTCCCAGAAGGGCTGCCAATCACCCTGGCCGCGCAAGACGCCGAAGCCCCCGGGGCGGTACAGGTCCTCGGGTGCGAAGCGATACCGCTCGGACGCCGCGCGCCAGTTGGGCATGAGTTCCTTGCGGCTGATGGGCCAACCGGCGTGTTCGAGCCAGGGACGCTCGGCCATGTCGATCTCATCGAGGGCGCTGGAGAGCCCCGCCCAGGTGGTCGAGGCGCCACCGAGCACGCGCTCGCGGGAGTACTCCTTGATCTTGATGCCCTCGCTCACGACCTCGCGCAGGAGATCGCCGCGGCGGGTCGTTTTCTTCAGCCCGCTCTCGAGCACACAGATCTTGAGCCCCGAACCCACCAGCTCGGCAGCCAGGGTGGCCCCCGCCGGCCCCGAGCCCACGATGCACAGGTCGTACTTCGGCAGACCGTCGAGGGCGATATCGTCAAGGTCAATGATCATGGCGCCATTTCCAGCAGGCATGCCGAGCCTACTCCAAAGCGACAGCCAAGCCTCAGCCGTTCATGACCTGCTCAAGGAAGTCGAGCATTTCCTTCTCTTTGGTGCCGCAGGCCTTGGCGGCGGCGCCGTAGCTCTGGACGCCCTCGGCGTCGTCGAGGGGGCCAGCGCACCAGCGGCACATGGTGAAGTTCAGTTGGAAACCGAGCTCGGTGTCCCGGAAGCCGAAAGGTGTTAGGAGGTCGAGGGAAACGCGTGCGGCCTGGGCGGCCTCGTCGCTGCGCACAGCCGAGAACTCTGCCTGGACCACCTTTTCCAACAGGCCACCCTCGTTCTTGGGATCGAGTTCACGACCCGCCGAAAGGAGTTCCTCGTCGGCCTCGCCTCGACTCAGAAGAGCCTTGAGGGCGCGCAGCTTGAGGCCCTTTTCGTTCTTGGGGTCTGCGTTGAAGCCCCAGCGGGCGGGCTCGATCAGCGGCGCGGCCAGGGCCGAGCTGTCGGGAAGCGACTCCAACAAGTCCATCACGGCTTGCCAGGCGGCGAGCTTCTCGGGCTCTGCGGCGGCCTGGAATGCACCCACGATCCGCTTGGTTTTCTCCAATACTGGCCGTCCCTCGCTGCGCAGCTTGGCCATGTTCTCGATGTACTTCTCCGGCCCGCCGTCGCGATAGCCGGTCTTGCCGAAGACTTCGCCCTCGGCGGTCATGAGCAGCACGCTGGGGAACCCCCCGATCTTGTACTTGTTCTTGAGTTCGTCGTTGCGCTCGGGGTTGGGAACCTTGGCCTTGGCCTCGTCGGAGCGTGGGAAGTCGAGGGCCACCAGGATGTACTGTTCGCGGGCGGCGACGAGGAAGGCGTCGTGGTCGAAAACTTCTTCGTGGAGCTTGATGCACCAGCCACACCAGTCCGAGCCGGTGAAGTCCACCAGGAGGTCCTTGCCCTGTTCCTTGGCGAGCTTGGCGGCGACATCGAAGTCGGCCTGCCAGGTTTCGCCCAGGCTGGTGGCGCCGGCCGGAATAGCGGTGAGAGTGCAGAGGCCGAGTGCCAGGGTGAGTTGTTTCACGGGTAGATCCTTGGTTGAGTTTTCGGTTGCGCGGGGTGAGTCCAGGGGGAAGCGGGACGGGCTTGCCCAGGAAAGCGGCCACCAGCATCGCAGAAACCGCTCCCGAGAAGGGCGGCAACCTGTGAGGGTTTACGGGTTGCTGCCTGAGTGCCCTCTTGTACGGGACGATGGGCCCCACGAGACCCCGTGGCTTCGTCCGGATTGTGTGTGGGGCCGCGGAGCCTGGCGGAAAGCCATCACCTATCAGTTGGACCTCCAGGGCAGGGTTCAGGGCCATCGCCAGCAGGGGTCATTCCCACAGAAACGAAGGGCCCAGAGAGCTCTTTTCACCGATCTTTTCGACAATCCCTGACCCGCAACTGCGCAATTGACGCTTTATAAGCGTAGGGATACCCGTTGAGCCATCTTTTGGGTGTTCCTCTTGTGCCTCCCGGTTGGCGCGGAACTGGGTCCCCCTGGGCGCATTTGCACCCACTTTGATTAGACACCACGGTCATTTCCGGGGGATTCCTTTCAGCGGCGCTGGGCCTGTCGATGCCCTTGGTTCGGGGGAGCTGAGGATTGAGAGAGTCTACTAGTGGGACGGCACAGTGAGGGGCGCGGCATCAGCTGCGCCCCTCACTTTTTGGCCCCTCACCTCTCGGGTCGTTGCCCCCTCCTCAGTCTCGAAAAAATGGGTACATGGCACCCCAATAAGCCTCATTTCTATCCGGCCTGGCGACCCTCCGGCCAGCTCTCCGGCTGGGGAAAATCCAGGATCTCATCGGTGGTGTAGCGCTTCTTGCACTCCAGTCGTGAGCCTTTCACAAGCCGCGTGCGAAAGGCCTCATCGCGCTCAAGCCAGATCGCGGCCGCCTCCTCCGGTATCCCGGCTTCCCGCAGGGACTCGGCCAGGAGCTGCGAGCGCAGGTCAAAGAGTTCGCCCGTGATGCGAATGTGCATGTGGGCTGGCACGGGCAGGGCTCCATAGTAGACCGAGGGCCCTCCCAGGGTCTTGGAGATGAAATCCGTCTGCTGGCTCTCGATCAGGTCCTGGTCGATGTCCTCGAAGAAGCGGCTCAGCCACGGATGAGCGTAGATCTTGTCGTAGAAAATCTTCTGCACGCGGCGAATCTGGATTGTGCCACCGACCTGGGAGTAGACGCTTTCGGGCTCGAGCATGGGACTGGGGAGCTGGCTGAAGAAGATAATAGAGCCTTGATGAGGCGGAAAAACCGGACTTCACTAGGAGGCCGCAAATATCTGATTCGGCTCCGGGTGGGGCTCATCTTGAGCCCCTTTGCTCGCCTTTCAGCGCCCTTCCTTGGGTCTTCTACGCCAGCGCACCGGTGCGAAGTACCACGACAGGACGGTCAGGCCTGCGAAGGCCCCATAGCTCACGGCCAGCGCCAGGGGCGAGGCTTCGATGAAGAGCAGGTCGTGGGCCCACCGCGCAACGAAGCTAGTGTCATCCATCGGTACTCCCGCCTGCCAGCGCAGTTCCCTCTCCCAGATTGTCAGGGGGCAGAGCCTGCCGGCCGCTGCCTGGCTGGCGATGAAGACGATCAGCGCCGTGTGGCCCAGGCGAAACCAGGGGTTGCCGATCCAGTGCCAGCTCCGCCAGCGCCCCACGAGGATGGCCACCAGGGACAGCACCACGAACAGCACCACGGCGAAGTGCACGATCACGATGCCATCGGCGAGAGCCAGGGCTTCGCCTGGGTCCTTTGGGTACCAGCTCCGCTGTTGCATCGCTTACGGCTGCTCCTCGAGCCGATCCCGCAGCATCTCCGCCAGCGCCGCGGACCACTCCGCCCGGGCGTTGAGTGCGGGCACCAGGAACAGGTCCTCGCCACCCGCCGCGCGAAAACTATCCCGCGCCGCCATCCCGATTTCCTCCAGGGTCTCCAGGCAGTCGGCCACGAACGCCGGGCAGAAGACCGCCACCCGCCTAACCCC
This sequence comes from Planctomycetota bacterium, assembly GCA_012959785.1. Classification (GTDB taxonomy): domain Bacteria; phylum Planctomycetota; class UBA1135; order UBA1135; genus DUCM01. The sequence goes on from DUCM01000018.1 coordinate 192,481, forward strand.
GCGGCCTGCGCATTCCAAAATCCAGCTGTCGGTATGCGGCCTGATCCATGCTGAGCGCCCCAGTCTCGACTGAAAGCTCGTGGCGTACTCACCCTCTTCCAAGCCCAAGCGCGCCACGAGTTCCTTTGTGGTGGCAAAGCACTGGGCGCGGTAGCAATGGCGGTTTTCATCCCCGAGTGCCGCACAGCAATCCGCGCTTTCGAGGCAAACCCCGCCAGGATTGCTCTTCCTCACATGTCGTTCGGGCAGGCCGTGATAGCTAAATAGCACTTCCTCCGCGCCAAACTCCCGTAGAGCTTCTTCGGCGCAAGCCACCACCGCGTCGAGATAGCGCGCATCTTCGTGAAAGGCCTCCAATCCAGCCAGGGCCACATCCCGCCCCGACTTCCGCACCCAATCTTCCACGGCCACCCGGGACGATTCCGTCGTGCTCTTGGCCTCTTGCGGATAGAGCGGTGCGCAGACCACCCGTTCGCAGCCCACGGCCACGAGTTTTTCCATGGCTTCGCCGACAGAGGGCTGTCCGTACCGCATGGCGAGTTCCACCGGCCAGTCTGCGCCCAGTTCCTCCCGCACTCCGTCGCAGAGATCCATCCCGTGGTACAGGAGCGGCGACCCCCGCTCGTCCCAGATCTTCCCATAGGCTTTTGCCGAGCGCCCCGCCCGAGTCGGCACGATGATTCCATGCACCAACACCCAGCGCGCTATCCAGGGCACATCCAGCACCCGCCCATCGCACAAGAACTCCCCCAAGAACCTCCCCACCTCCCGCCGCCCCGGCCCCGCCGGCGTGCCCAATTGCATCAAGAGTACTCCGCTGCGCATGTCGAGCAGCATAACGCGTGAGGGTGGCGGGGCGAGCGCTGGGTCGGCCATGGGCCGTGCATTCCCCGTGGCCAATCACGGCTCGAGTCGCTAACCTACCCCGTGTTGATCGCGCCCGTAGCTCAGCTGGATAGAGCACGGCATTCCTAATGCCGGGGTCGTGGGTTCGAATCCCGCCGGGCGTACCAGCATGCGCTAGTGCGCTAGACTGATACCTCAAATGACTGCGCTCTCCCCTCTCGTGATCAAGTTTGGTGGTGCCGCTCTGGCGGACGGTGGCGGGGTGGGGAAAGTCTGTGATGTGATCGAAGGGGCGGGCGAGCGGGTGATTGTGGTGGTTAGCGCGCATAAAGGCGTAACAGCCCTGTTAGAAGAGTGCGCGAAAAAAGCGGCGGGGGGGAGCTTGGATACGGATGAAGTGCGGGTCAGACATCGCGGGCTGCTACGCGAGTTGGGCTTGAACCCGGAGTTCTTGGATCGACACCTGTTCGAGTTGAGGCAGATCCTGGTGGGGATCAGGCACAAAGGCGTGCTGCTCGCCGGAGAGCTGGACTTTGTGCTCTCGTTCGGAGAACGGTTGAGCGCGCGAGTCGTGGCGGCCGTGCTGCAAGGACGAGGGAAAGAGGCCACGCCAGTGGATGCCTACGACCTGGGCCTGACTACCGATTCGTGTTACGGAAAAGCGCGGCCGTTGCCCGGCGTGGCGGCCAGCCTACGGGAATCCTTGGCGGGCATTCCTGGCGTTCCCGTGGTGACCGGGTTCTTGGCCAAGGATGGCGGGGGCAACTTGACCACTTTGGGCCGCAATGGATCGGACCTGACCGCCGCTTTGGTGGCGGCGGCCGTGGGCGCACAGAGATTGGTCTTCTTCAAGAGCGTAAAGGGCATCATGAGCGCCGACCCGCGGGTCGTGAAGGGCACGCACCTGCTCGAGGAATTGTCCCTGATGGAAGCGGCTGAACTCGCCTTTCACGGCGCCGATGTCCTGCACCCGCGAGCCCTCGAACCGCTATTGCACAGTAGACAACAGGGCTGCGAAATCAGCGTCGAAGTGCGCGACATCGGACGGCCAGAAGTGTGCGGTACGCGCATCGGTGGAGTCGGCCGGGGAACAAATGTCGTGGGCGTGACCGGCTGCTCAAGACTGGAAGGACTGCGGGTGAAAAGCGGCGCAGGGGGAGGCTTGGGCGCCTTGTTCGCCCTGATGCACGCCCACCATGTTCTGCCGCGGGTGCTCTCTACTTCGGCCGAGGGCGTTTGCGTCTGGGCGCCGGAAGGGGCAGGGCTGGACGGCGTGGGCCTGGAGCTGCGCGAACAGGCGCAAGTTCTGGCGCCGGTGGCCTCGGTGGCGGTGGTGGGCGGAGGGGCAAAGGCGGGCGCCGAGGCGCAGAGACTTCTTGCCCAAGCCGGGCTGGATGTGAGCTTCGCCGCCCTGGGCGATGATCGTGCAAGTGGGGTCTTTCTCTTCGAGCCCGGCCAAGGTGCTCGAGCCATGGCCGTGGTCCACAGAGGACTTTTCGCCAAAGTGGGAGTTTGACAGGCTGTGTTTCAATAGCGCTTCTTTCGTTACCGTGATCGGCAGAGATGTCGGCCGACGAGCAAGAAGAACAACGCTCCGTGCGTGAAGAGTTGAGCGAGACCCTGGATGTCGCTCTGCGCGGCCCCCATGCGGGGCTGGTCAAGGCGCTCGAGGGCGTTCACGCCGCTGACTTGGCCGAAGTGCTGCTCGATGTTTCCGAGCGCGATGCCTGGCAAGTCTTCGACTCTCTCGATCTGGAACTGAGCGCGGCTGTCCTGGCCGAAGCCGAGGATTCCTTGCGCGAAGACCTGGTGGAACAACTCACGCCGCGCCAGTTGGCGCGACTGGTCCAGGAGATGGCGCCCGATGATGTGGTTGACCTCTTGGCTTTGGTGGACAAGGCTGTGGCCGACCGTGTGCTGCACTCGGTCGACTTCGAGTTGGCGCGCGACCTGCGCGAGCTGGCAGCCTATCCCCACGACAGCGCCGGCGGCATGATGACCACCGAGTTCGTCACCGTGACCCTGGGCGCGCGCATCGGCGATGCGATCAAACAGCTCAAACAAGAGGCAGAGGATGCCGAGCACGGCGAGGGCCTGTTCGTCGTGGACGAGGATTCGCGACCGGTGGGCTATATCGCCGACCGCGGGCTCCTGACCCACTCGATCCACGAAACCGTGGACGCCGTGATGACCGACGCCATTAGCGTCAGCGTCACCCTGGACCAGGAAGATGTGGCCCATCAACTCTTGCACTACTCGTTGCAGGAGATCGGCGTCACAGATGCCGAGGGCAGGCTGGTGGGGGTGGTGTCCTACGACGACGCCCAGGATGTGCTCGAAGAAGAGGCCTCGGAAGACATCCTGCGACTGGTGGGTACCTCGCCCCAATTGCAGACGCGCCTCGCGATCCATCGCCGCGTACTGGCACGCCTGCCCCTGCAAGGCGTCACGGTTCTGGGAGGCTTGGTCACAGCTTGGCTGATTGAGTTGGTGCTCAAGAGCCAGAGCGGCGGGGCAGAGCTGTCCGCCGGCGCGGATCTGCTGCGATTCATCCCGATCATCATCGGACTGGCCGGCAATGTGGGCATCCAGGCCTCGACCATTCTGGTGCGCGCCTTCGCCACGGGCGAGGTGGAAAGTGATCGCGAACTCAGCGTGCTGGGATCCGAGAGCTTGGTGGGGCTCGTGATCGGCCTGATCTGCGGCGGGGCGACTTTTGCGGCCATCTTCGTCTCGGGAGACGGCGCGGACAGCTTGAATTTTGGCCTCGCCATCGGCTTGGCCATCGCTTCGGCCGTCACCTGGGCGGCTTTTCTCGGTTGCCTCGTTCCCATGACCTGCCGCCGCATCGGGATCGACCCCGCCATCGTCGCCGGACCCTTCTTGATCACCGTCAGCGACATCTCCGGCACCGCCCTGTACCTGGGCGTGGCCAGCTTGTTGGTGGGGGTCTAAGCCGTGGCGTGGCGCTGGATGAAGCGCCTGATCTGGACTGTGGCCGGCCTCTTGGGGCTGGCCCTGTTCGTGCGCGTCTTCGTCGTGGGGCTCTACTATGTGGACAGCGGTTCCATGGAACCCACGGTGCACGGCGCGCCCAAAGGCGGCGAGTATTTGGCCGTGCGCTACGGCGGCGCCCGTGACCTCGAACGCTTTGACTTGGTTGTCCTCTTGCCAGGCGGTGGCGAAAGCGAAGCGCGCATCAAACGCTTGGTGGGGCTGCCTGGAGAGTCCTTGATCTTGCGCGGCGGCAATCTCTGGATCGACGGGCAACTGCTCGCCCCCAATGAGCCGCGACCGCCCCTGGTGCCCTGCTTCGACGATGGCCTGCTCGATGTGGAATCCTGGTTTCGTTTCACCGAAGCTTGGTCTCGCGTGGAAGACGAGTTGGTGCTCGACGCCCGGGAGGTGGAGCATGGGTCAGGCAGGGGGCTGCTCTACCAGAGACAAGTTTTCAAAGACCACTACCTCGACCGCGATGGAGAGTTGGTCTTGGGCGAGGTGGTTGTGGCTGATGGGGCGCTGCGCTTGCAGGTGCGCCTGGACAGTCCACCCGCCACCCTGCGCTTGGGCCTCGTGGAACAGGGCGATGTTTTTGAAGTGCGCATCACTCCCGCCGAGGGTCAGGCGCGGTTTGAATTGCTGCGACGTAACGCCGAGGGTGAGAAACGGTTGGCGATTTGCGAGGCGTCTTGGACGGCGGGATTTCATGAGCTTTTCTTTGTCAACCGCGACGATCACTTGAGCTTCAGCCTCGACGGCGAGGAGCGCTTGCAGAAGAGCTACGCAGGCAACGCCTTCCTGTCCAGCGACCACGCCCGGCGTGGATTCTCGGCTCCCACCGAGCGCGTTTTTTTTGGCGGCGAGACCGGTCGCGCCACCTTCAAAGGCGTGCGCGTCCTACGCGATCTGCACTACCTGCCGCGAGGCGTGTTTGCCCTGGACGAAGAGCTCATACTGGGGCCGGCCGAAATTTTTGTCCTGGGCGACAATTCCCGAGCGAGCCGCGACGGCCGGGATTGGGGCCCCACACTCCTCAGGGAAGTCCTGGGGCGGCCCCTGGGCGTGGTCTGGCCCCCGGGCCACATGCGCCGCCTGCCCTGACTCATTTGGCGCTCATCCCGGCAGAACCTTGCCGGCCCTGGCGGGTTAGTCTCCGAGGCCCCCTCCAAAGGGGATTCTTGCATGACCAACAACGACTCAAGCGGCAGACACTCATCCGGCAGCTATTCCTCCGACAGGGGCGTGCAACTGATGCTGGCCTGGCAGGCCGGCGACGAAACGGCCTTTGAGCAACTGGTCGAGGAGTACTCGGGGCTTGTCTATTCGCTTCTGACCAGATTTTTGGGCCGCCGAGCGGGGCGCGAAGATTTGGTGCAAGAAGTCTTCCTGCGAGTCCTGCGGAGCCGCGAGCGCTATCAACCCACGGCACGCTTTTCGACCTGGCTGTACCGCATCGTGTTCAACATCGCGGTCAACGAAACACAACGCTCGGCAAACCGCACCCATGTGTCGCTGGACGGGCCCTCCCTGGGTGCCGAAGAGGGCAGCCTGCTCGAATTGCAGGACAGCGACGCCGAGGATCCCTCCGAGAGTCTCGAACGAGGCGATGTGGTCCTGGCGGTGCGGGCCGCCATTGCAGCATTGCCCGAAAAACAACGCGCCGCGATCATCCTGGCCAAGTACCACGACACGCCCTATGCCGAAATCGCCGAGATTCTGGGCTCGAGCGAAAAGGCCATCAAGTCCCTGATCCACCGCGCCCGCGAAACCCTGCGGGAAAGCCTGGCCCCCTTCATGATTGAGAGCGATGGCTTGAATGAAACCGAAGGAGGCCTGCTGTGAAGTCTTACGAACCCTCAAGGAGCGAACGAGAGCCCTGCACCGATTTCCGCGCGGCGCTCGCCCGGGCCCTGGAAGGCCGGCCGCAACCGCGGCAACTTGTCGAACTCGGCTGGCACGAGCACCTGCTCGACTGCGCAGCTTGCCGCGAATTGCTCGATCGGGAAGAGGCTCTGGAACTCTTGCTGGCGACCCTGCCCGAACCGCAACTGCCGCCGGAACTGAGTCGTCGCGTGGTGCGCCGCCTGGCGCCAAAGGGCCTCGATAGTCTGCTCGATCTCGATGATGCCGCCGTGCCCGCGGGTCTCGCCCAACGGGTGCAGCGCGCCATGCGCGCCGAGGCACTCCTCGATGACCTGCTCGAGCGCGACAGGGTGGTACAGCCCGTGGGGCTGGCGACCAGCGTGCTGGCGGGCCTCGAGCGCGAACGCTATGGGGCGCCGGAGCGTCCGCGCTTGCGCGCCCTGCGAAAGGTGCTGGTCTACAGCGCTGCGGCGGGACTCTTGATGGTGCTCGTTCTCAACCGGGATCTTTTCCTTGGCGCTGGGGGAACGAATCCCAAGGACGCCCCCGGCCTGGTTCGGAATGAGAGCGAGCCCGATCCGGCTCTGCTCGAGATGCTACATGTGCTCGAACGCGAAGAGTTGTGGGACGGGGCCGCGGACGCCCAAGGTGTCGCCCTGGCTCCGACCGACTTGGAGCTTCTGCTTTCCGAGTCCGTGGACATCGATGATGAGTTCCTGCTGGCCTTCTTGGAGGACCCCTCTGATGATTAGGTTGCCGTTGACTAAGTTGCCGGTTGTCTCGACCTCGCTCTCCAGGGTCGCGGGCTTGATGATCTGTTGGCTGGCGCTTCTCATCGGCGTCGTGCCTCGGGGCGAAGCCCGGTTGCTGGCCGCGCGGGGAACCCTCATGGCTCAGAGCGGGGACAGCTCTCGGGAGCGCTGGGATTCCATGAGCGATAAGCAGCGCGAGCGCTTGCGTGCGCGCTTTGAACGCTTGCAGGCCATGGAAACGAGCGAGCGCGATGCCCTTGAGGAGCGCGCCAAGCGATTGCGGAAAATCGAACGCCGCGTGGTGGCATCGCTCTCCGCGGAGAACCGCACGCGACTGATGAGCGAGCCTCCTGAGAAGCGCTCGCAGCTCTTGCGTGAGCTCGTGGAAGCAGAAATGCGGGACCGCGGCCAGCGCGTGATGGGCAAGCTGCCGAGCCATGTGCGCGATTGGATGGACACGGCGTCGCCCGAGGAACTTCGCAAGCGGCTTGAGCTGTTCAAGCGTGATAGCCGCGAAAAAACCAGTCTCGAGGCCGTCGAGCGCGTGGCTCAGCAACTAGGCTTCGGTCCCGAGGAGATCGCGCGCTTGCAGCGCCTGCCCATCGAGGAGCGTATGCAAAAAGTGCTCGAGCTCTACCAGAGCCTGAGCAAGCGCCAGATCAAGGTCTCGGGTTTGCCCCAGGGAATCACGGCTCAGCGTTGGAAGGAGCTCGACCAGCTCTCTCCGCGGGCCTACTTCGCGGAGATCATGGCCCTGCGCGCCGAGGCTGAGTTGGGCCGCCCTGCACGGAAACAGGAGCCGGTCGCGGGATCCCGCCAAGAGCTGCGCCAATTGGGCCGCGACATCGCGCGCGAGATGCGACCGCGTCCCACCGAACGGCTGGAACTACGGGAGCTCTCGCGAGAGGATCGCCACAGCGAACTCGGGCGCCGCAGCCGCGAGCGCGTAATGCGCTTGGTGCACAAACGGGGGGGCTTGAGCGCGCAGCAGATCCAGGTCCTCAAGGCCATGGACACTCGCGAGTTTCTGCGCAACGCGCGGCGCATCGTGAAGGCCCTGGACCGCGGCAAGCAGCCGTCCCTGCCCAGGGCGCGGGACACGGAGGGGGCGCGCCAGAAGAAGGGCACTGGGAAGAAGTCTCGCAAGCCGCAGCGAGCGGCGCCCGAGCGCGAACAGCGGGGCAAACAGAAGAGCAAGCCCCAAGGCAAACCAGAGCGCAAGCAGAAGGGCAAGCAGGGGCCCAACCTACGCCAAGGCTGAACTCGGGCCAGCGCGCCGGAGCAGGCCAAGCTACACTCTTGGCCCGGCGCGACTCCGCGCAACCCCTTGCCCGTGACTCTTGCCTCCACCTCACACCTTCAGGATCCCTGGCAGGTGCCCTTCGTCTCCATGGACGAAGTTCTCGCTCAGCCGGGTTGTTGCATCGTGGATTTGCGCAGCCCCGGTGAGTTTGCCATCGACCACCTGCCCGGTGCGCACAGTGTGCCCCTCTTCGACGATGCCGAGCGCGCTCTGGTGGGCACTCTCTACAACCGCCACTCGAGTGAAGAGGCCTTCGCCCGCGGCATTCTCATCGTAGTGCAGAACATCAGCGCCCTGGTGCAGCGAATTGCCCAGGTGTCCGGGCGCGATGCGCGCGCCAGCGATCTCGAAGCGCGGGTGCGCGCCATGGCCCAGGGCGGTCTGGCGGGCATGCAGAAGGAGTTGCAACCCGTCAGTGTGGCGCAGATATCTGAATCCACCTTGGTCCTGCATTGTTGGCGCGGCGGCATGCGCTCTTCTTCGGTGCTGGCGCTCTTGCGCGCTTTGGGCTGGACAAATATCGTGGCCCTCGAGGGCGGCTACAAGAGCTATCGAACCCGTGTGCTCAAGGGCCTCTCCGCCTGGAGCCCTCCGCGCAGCTTTGTCCTGCGCGGAGGCACGGGCGTGGGTAAGACCCTGGTCTTGCGCGAAATCGAGCGGCTGCGTCCTGGCTTGACCGTGGACCTGGAACTTGCCGCGGGTCACCGCAGTTCGATCCTGGGCATGGTGGGACTCAAACCTCGTTCGCAGAAGAGTTTCGACTCCGAGCTATTCTGCCGCCTGCGCCAGCCCTTTGGCCCTTGTGTGGTTTTTGAGGGCGAGAGCCGCAAGGTGGGCGATGTGATCATTCCCGCAGCGCTTTGGAGCACTCTGAAAGCGGGCACCAACATCTACATCGAGGCATCAGACGAGTACCGCGTGGAGGTCTTGATGGCCGACTACTTGAACGATGACGCCAGCCGCGCCGAGTTGCGTCGTCAGTTGCCCTTCATCGAGGAGCGCTTGGGTCCGCGCAAGTGGTCTGGTGAATTAGTGCGCCTGCTCGACGAGAAGCGCGAGCCGGAGCTGGTGAAAATCCTGCTGAGGGACTACTACGACCCCCTCTACCGCCACTCCGAAACCGGCCGCAGCTACGCCCTGCGGCTCACCACCACCGATCCGATCACCACGGCCCAGGACATCATCGTCTGGTTAGAGTCCCAAACAATCGAGCCAGGCTCGATTGTTTGAGACATCGAGCCTGACGCGAAATGACCAAGTCACTCGTACTTGAAGCGACTGGTGAGGTCTTGGAGGGCGTTTGCCATGCGCGAGAGTTCATCAGCGGAGGTCTTGGTGTCTGCAGCACCGCTGGTGGAGGCTTCCGCCGTGGCGGCAACCTCGGAGATGTTCTCGGCAATCTCGCCCGAGCCGCGTGCGGCTTCGGTGATGCTGCGGGTGATCTCGTTGGTGGTTGCCGTCTGCTCCTCGACCGAAGATGCGATCGATGTTTGCAAGTCGTTGATGCGGTTGATGATGCCACTGATTTCGCCGATGGCGGTCACCGCTCCGTTGGTGTCGGTCTGAATCGCTTCGATCTTGCGACTGATGTCCTCGGTGGCTTTGGCGGTCTCTTTGGCGAGTTCCTTGACCTCGTTGGCGACCACCGCAAACCCCTTGCCGGCCTCGCCCGCGCGGGCGGCTTCGATGGTGGCGTTGAGGGCCAGGAGGTTGGTCTGCTGGGCGATCGAGGTGATGACCTTGATGACCTGGCCGACCTCGGCACTCGAGTCGCCGAGCTTGGTGATGGTTTCGTTCGTGGAATTGGCCACGCTGACCGCCTCACTGCCCACATGGGCAGCTTCGGTGGCGTTCTGGGCGATCTCCTTGACGCTGGCATCCAACTCCTGCGTGGCGGTGGCCACGGTCTGGACATTTTGATTGACCTGCTCCGCGGCGGCAGCGACCACCGTGGCTTTGGATGATGTGTCGCCAGCGGCGGTGCCCATGGTCTCGCTGACAGCGGTCAACTCCTCGGCTGAAGCCGCCAGGGTGTTGGCATTACCGTTGATCGAACTCATGCTCGTGGCGAGATTCTCGAGGAAAGTCCCGAGACTCTCTCCGAGCTGTCCGATGGCGTCGCTGCCGGAGACCGTGACCCGTTGCGTTAAGTCACCTTCGGTGGCGGCGTTGACTACGCTGAGGATCTGGTCAACCTTTGCCTGCAACTCCTCGGCGGCGGCCTTCTCGCGATCGGCATTCATGCGCTCGCGCTCGGTGGACTCCTCGAGCTGTTTCTCTTGAAGCAGCTTATCTGTGATTATCTCCCAGGTTACAAGGGGCCCCGCATAGCTGCCATCGGAGTTGTACATGGGGTCAGCGCGCAACCGCAAAAACTCGTCGCCGAGACCGATCGTGGCCTCGTGGGGCAGGTTGGCGGGGTCGGACAGGATCTTGGCCACGCGCGGCGCGTTCTTGTGGAAGACATCAATGCACTGGCCCTCGATTTCACTCACCTTGCAGGGCAAGAGGTGCTCGATTTGCTGCAGCGTTTCCAACGACATGGGGTTGAGGTAGGTGACGATGCGGTCGGTGCTGGCCAGCATGATGTTGACCGGCGCGTTGCGGCTGATTGCTTCGAAGCGGTTCAGATCCTCTTGCGCGGATTGTAGCTGGGCCTGCAGCTCGAGCAGGGATTCGCTCGAGCCGGACTGCAAGGTTGTCCCATCATCGGTTGATCGGGTCGAGACAGATGCTGTCGCCTGGGTGGGTTGAGTGCTCATGGCTGGTGGGTGAGAGGCGTGGAATAGACAAGGGGCGTGGGGTCCCCGGGCAGACCAAATCTATCGGAGGGCGGGCGCCAGTGACTGAATCAGAGGGGGTCGCGAATTCCCTAATTTATCTGCCCTGGTTGGGGCTAACCCCGATCCGCTCTCCACCGACTTTGGGCGTTTCCTGCCAGGCTCAATTGTTCAATTGTTTGGGAGATCGAGCCTGGCACGAAATGACCAAAGTCGGTGGAGGTCAGGCGTTGCGCCGGAGCAGGGCCAGGCCCTCGCGCACTTGGGCCAGGGCTTCGTGCCAACTGCCCACGGCCAAGAGGCGCCGCCCGAGAAAACTGGGGCGCAGGTAGAAACGCCGCACCATGCGTTTCTTTAGCCGCAGCATGGTGGCACGGTCGAGGGTGCTGGTGGATAGGGTGGCCTGGGTGCCAGCCTGGTCCATGACGAGATCGTTGCTGCCCGTCAAGCCGAGGTCCAGGGCGCGAGCACGGAACGGCGTACCAAAACGGGGCACGGCCATGTTGAGACTCATGAAATCCAATTCAAGCTTGAGGGCCAACTCGAGTGTCGCTCGCAAGGAGGCCTCGCTCTCCTCAGGCAATCCGATAATAAAGGTGCCCACCGTGCGCAGGCCGTGGCGCCGGACGCGGGCGAAAGCCTCGACTACCAAGCTAACGGTATAGCCCTTCTCATAGAGCGCAAGCAACTCGTCGCTGGCGCTCTCGACACCCATGATCAAGGTGTGGCAACCTGCCCGAGCCATGGCGGAAAGGAGCTCGTCACCCACCCGATCAGGTCGGCTGAAGGCGGTCCAGGAGAGATCGCCGCGCTCCTCGAGGGCCGCGCAGAGCTCCAACGCCCGCTGTTCTTGCACACCAAAGGTCTGGTCCATGAAGAACAGTTCGCGGACGCCCGCGGCGCGCAGGGCATCGATTTCCTCGAGCACATCTTCCACCGCGCGCACACGGAAGCCGAGTGTTGAGATGACACAGAAACTGCATGGATAGGGGCAGCCGTAGTCGGTCAGGACCGTAGCGAAGGTTTTCTTGCGGGAGAAGGAGAAGCGATAGCCGCGAGAAGGGAAAAGTTCGTGGCGCGGCCGGGGAACGCGAAAGCTCTTGGCCGAGCGCGGTTCTTCGCGGGTCACGATCTCACCCGAGGGAACACGGAAGGTGGCTTGCTGGACTCCAGCATGTTCTCCAGCGAGGAGCTTGATCACATCCTCGTTGGCGAAGTCATCGAGGGCCGCCTCGAGCCAGGGCTCTTCAGCCAAGCGCAGGGCAGCGTCGCCGTGCAGCACATCGCCGATGGCCAGAATCCGGCGACCCCGCCGGGCCTGGCGGGCGAGGAAAACACGGTCTTCCTCCCATGACACCGAACCCACCAAACTGACCACGGCCTCGGGAGCGACAGTGTCGATGCGCGCTTCCGCCGCCCGCGGCGAGAGGCCCTCGGCGATGCAGTCGAGCACGCTCAGTTCGTGCTCCTCGGCCAGGGTGCCGGAGAGCACCAGGAGATCCACGGGGTGGAACAGGTAGTTCGACTTGCTGGTCTTGGAACAGAAGTAGTCTCGGATGTAGACCCTCTCGCCGGGCGGGTTGAGGAGCAGGACGCGCACGGCGGGGTTAGGCGTCGTGCCGCAGGTTTTCGCTGCCGGGAAACATGAGTAGCGCGGATCGTCCGCGGAACTCAGTGAGCGAGCGCTCAAGGACCTCGTCCACCGAGAGGTTCACCAGGCACTCGGGCCGGCCATGGATGCAAGTGGCGACCTTGTTCTCATGCACATTGATACAAGGGCTGCAGATAGTGGGGCGATAGAGCGCCGTGGCCCGCGCGCCCAGGGGCGCGTACATCTGCGGCGTCTCGGGGCCGAACAACCCCACAGTCGGTGTGCCCAAGGTGGCAGCCAGGTGCATGGGCCCCGAGTCGTTCGTGACCACCAGTGCCGCATTGTCTAACAGAGCCACCAACTGGCCTATGGAGAGCTTGCCAGCCAGGTTGAGAACCCGGGGATCTTCATCGCCCAGAGCTTTCACGGCCTCGGCCACATAGGCCGCTTCCGAGGCCGCGCCCACGAAGACCAGGCTGGCTTCGGTCTCGCCCAAAAGGCGCTGCGCCAGGCCCACGAAGTTATCCATGGGCCAGCGCCGTTCGAGGGACAGGCGACCGGCGTTGATGTTGAGCACGATCACCGCCCCCGACTCGCCCAGATGTTCAGCCACGACTGCGCGATCCTGGGCGTCGGGCTGGTAGGCCGTGATTTCTTCGCTCGACAATTCGCGCCCGTTTTCGCCTCCAGCCAGGGCGCGAAAGTTGCGCGCTACATGCCAGTAGCGGTTGAAGGTCACCCCAGCTGTGTGAAGGCCGCCGCGCCAAACCGAGGCGGTGGAAAAGCCCACGCTGCGCGAGGCGCCGGTTAGAAAGGAGACCACCGCCGAGAAGCGCGTGAAGAATTCAAAGTCGTAGACCACGCCGTAGCTGCGGTCGCGCAACTCCGAAACCAGCCGCAGGATGCGGCGAAAGATTTGGATCCAACTGGAACAACCCGCATCCAGGCGCAGGACTTCATCGAAGATGCCCAGACCCGTGGCGAAGTCGGCGTTTTCGGCCAGGGTGAGTAGTTCCAGCCGTGCCTTTGGGTGAGCCACTCGTAAAGCCTGCACTGCCGGCGTCAAGAGTTGCAGGCTGCCGATGCCCCAGAACTTGATCAAGAGCACCCGCCTGGGCTGGCTGCCACCCGCGCCACGCATGGACGACCGCAGCCAACGCCAGGGCTGCAACAAGACCAGCGCCAACCGGCCCAGGTGCCGGTCAGCGATTTGCAACCGTTGAATTGGGATGGAGCGGATCGGGATGGAGCGCATGGCCATGGCCCTCATAGTCTACAGCTCCAGCTGGAAGCTACCCCGGATCAGTGGAAGCTGACCTCGTAGCCATTCGACAGGTTGAAGCCGTTGCCGCAGGGCCCGCCCACCGGGTTTCGGTACCAGGCCTGGAAGCGCCGAGTGCTGCCCGCGCTCCAGCCTCCCGCGACACCCAGCCCGGGCCCCCAAGAGGCCTGCCCGGTGCTGCCTGGCACGGCCACGCCCAAGCGCTTCAACTGGCCTCCCGCGCAGCGCAATCCATCGCCGAAGGTCACACCGTTGCCACCATTGACAGCGTTGTCGGCGCTAAACAACAGGGCTGGCTGTCCAGGCAGGAGCATGGTGGCCACGAAGGTCAGGTCATCGGCCACAGCGCTGGCCGAGCCGGAACCTCTGAGCTTGCCGCCCGCTCCGGTCGAGTTGGCGCATCCTTCGCCCGCGCCGCCCGGGTTGGAGCAGGGGGCGCTGATCGCCGGGCAGTCACAGAAAGCCGTGCCCGGAGGGCTGGTTACAGTCACCGTGCCGATCATACCGAACAGCCAATGCACATCACAGAAGTAGTCGTACCTGTCGCCCGGGCGCGGATGGGCCGCGAGAAAGGCTGCGTCGAAGGTGTGCTCGAAGACTGGCACGAAGGTTGTCAGCGGGCTGTGGAAGGCCTCGTTTCCATTCACAACGCCATCGGTCCCCTCGCTGACGGTGTGGATGCCGAGAGAGTGCTCCCAACGCACCGTGTCACCCACTTGGATGACGAGGTTGGCGGGGCTAAAGGTACCGCCGCCTGCTTGCACGACGATGGTGTCGGCTTGGGCCGTGGCGGCTAGGCAGATAAATGCAGCGAGGGCGATGGATCGAGTCATAGCTGGAGTTTCGGCAGGAAAGGGAGCAGGGAAGGCGAGCCTCCTATTGTGATCGAGGGGGCCGGTTTTTGGGGGGGTCATTCTCGAAGAGGCTGTGGCGGCGGCTCCCTACCCATTCCTACATGCTTCCCATTCCTTATCCCCCCTACATAACTAGCCCGGATTATTCATGCACGGGCGACCACGAGCGGCGGCGAATTGGCTAGATTGGCTGCTCTTCCCATCGGCCCTATTCCCAAAGTCCAACTTCCAGAGCGCGAACTCGGCGCTTTCCAGGAGCTTCCATGTGCGGATTCATCGGAATCTACGGCCCCGACGGGGTCGATGTCGCGGGCGAAATCTATGAGGGTCTACTCGCCGTGCAGCACCGCGGCCAGGACGCAGCGGGCATGACCACCTTCACCGATTCCTTCCATGTCAAGAAGGGTCTCGGTCTCGTGCTCGAGGTCTTCGACGAGAAGAACATGGCGCGCCTGCGCGGCAACCTGGGCGTGGGGCATGTGCGTTACCCCACCATCGGTGGCAATCGCGGAGAGGACGCGCAGCCTTTTCACCTGACCTACCCCGTGGGCATCGCCATGGCGCATAACGGGAATGTCTCGAACTACGCCGAGCTGGTGGAGGGCTTCTTCAAGGGCAACCGCACGCGCTTGAACTCGTCCTGCGACCTCGAGGTGATCCTGTTCGTGTTCGCCAAGGCTCTCGACAAGCGACTACGAGATCGCGACGCTGAGCAGATTGCCCCCGACGACATCTTTCACGCGGTTAGCGCCGTCTACGACCAAGTCAAGGGTGCCTACTCCGTGGTGGCGACCCTGCCCGATGTGGGTTTGGTGGCCTTCCGCGATCCGTATGGCATCAAGCCCATCATCTGCGGCGAGAAAACCACAGCCGAGGGGTCCTGGTTCGCCTGTGCCTCCGAGAGTGTGGTGCTCGACATCAACGGCTACAAGAAGACCCACGATGTCGGCCCGGGCGAGGCGATTTTCATCGACAACGACCGTCGGCAGCACATGGCCAAACTGGCCGATAAGCCCCACCGGCCCTGCATTTTCGAGTGGGTCTACTTCGCCCGCCCGGACTCCATGCTGGACGATATCTCGGTCTACAAGACCCGCGGCCGTTTCGGCGCCGCCCTCGCACAGCAGTGGATCGAGGCTGGAGCCCCCATGCCGGATTCGGTCATGCCGATCCCGGACTCATCCCGCGATGCCGCCATCGCCATGGCCCAGGGGCTCGAATTGCCCTACCGCGAGGGTTTGGTCAAGAATCGTTACATCGGCCGGACCTTCCTCATGCCCAACCAAGGCGAGCGCCAGACTTCGGTGCGGCGCAAGCTGAACCCGATCCGGCTGGAGTTTGAGGACAAGGATGTGCTGCTTGTGGACGATTCGATCGTGCGCGGCAACACAGCCAAGCGCATCGTGCAAATGGCCCGCGACGCCGGCGCGCGGCGGGTCTATCTCGCCTCGACTTCGCCCCCACTTCTAGCGCCCTGCCCCTACGGCATCGACATGGCCACCAAGACCGAATTCGTGGCCAGCGGCAAGACCATCGACGAAATTGCGGCCTACCTCTGTGTGGACCGCTTGATGTATCTTGAGCGCGAATCGATGAACGCTGCCGCGCAGGCCGGCAACCCCAAGATCGAGGCCTTCTGCAACGCTTGTTTCACCGGCGAGTACCCCACCGGCGACATCACCGCCGCCCGCCTTGGCGCTATCGCCGTCGACCGTTGTGCCCAGCGCGGCGAGCCGGTTGCAACCTGATTCGCCCCGCCTCTGCCTCGCCACTCCGCGCCCAAGGTCGTACTCTCGGCCTCCCCGATGCGCGTTCTCATCACCTCACCGATCTTCCCGCCCGACCTCGGCGGTCCGGCGGTCTATGTGCCCAGCCTCGGTCGCTTCCTCGTGGAACGCGGGCATACCGTCAAGGTCCTGGCCTTCTGCTCGCAAGACCATCCCACAGGTCATCCCTTCGAGGTGCGCGCGATCTCCCGCGGCCCCCTGCCGCTGCGCTACCTAAAAGCCTTCTTCGCCGTCTTGAGCGAGGCTGGCCATGTTGATGTGGTCTATGTGCAGGAACACCTTGCGCTCTTGCATGTTCTCGCAGCGCGCCTGCGCGGAAAGCCCGTGATGATTCGCATCATGGTGGACGGCGCCTGGGAAATCGCGCACCGCAAGGGCTGGTGCGGCGACGATGACATCGTCACCTTCCAGGAGAAGTCCTACGGCTGGCAGGTGCGCTTGACCCGTTTCCTGCAACGGCGCTGGTGGGGATGGTGCTCACACATCATCTCGTGCTCTGAGTTTTTGCGTCAGATTCTGATCCAGCACCACGGCGTGCCGCCGGGCAAGGTGCAGCGCATTTTCAACGCTTACCACGGCCCGCCAGCGGACCAGGTGCAGCAGACCGCCAGCGCTGCTCGGGCGGAACTGGGGCTCCCAGGCGATCGCCTCTATGTCCTTACAATCTGTCGCCTGATGGTCTGGAAGGGCGTTGACGGCATTCTTGAGGCCATGCGCGACCTGCCCGATGATGTCCATCTCCTTGTCGCGGGGGACGGCGACATGTTGGTTCCCTGGCAGGAACTCGCCCGCGAAACCGGAATTGCCGAGCGCGTGACCTTCCTCGGCAATGTGCCCCACGAGAAGATTCCGGCCTTCGTGCGCGCCGCCGATGTGTTCGTGCTGAACTCGCGCTACGAGGGCCTCTCGCACACCTTGCTAGAGGTTCTGCACCTCGATAGACCGATGATTGCGAGTTCGGTTTGCGGGAACCCCGAAGTGGTCGAGCACGAGCACAATGGCCTCCTGGTCGACCCTCACGACTCCGCCGCCCTGGCCCGGGCGATCCGGCGCCTGCTCGACGATCCCAAACTCGGCGAACGCTTCGTGGCAGCCAGTCGCGAGCGCCAGGCGCCCTTCAATCGCGAGTCGACCTTCGCCGAGGTCGAAGCCGCGCTGGAGCGAATCGCTGGAGAGCGCTGACTCGTCGGAGGGCATCGGCTCTGCCGGCGCCAGGCCCCGGGTGGTGCGCCCGACAGGATTCGAACCTGTGACTTCTTGCTTCGGAGGCAAGCACTCTATCCAGCTGAGCTACGGGCGCGATGGGGGCGAGCATCCTACGGGCCAGCCTGTGGGGATGGTACGGGGAAAGGGCTAACCCGGATTGAGAGGCCTTGCCGGCCGGGGATCCTTCCATGAAGGGCCCGCTCCCTCGAACGGCCCAGGGAAGATGTCTGGGGTGCCTCGGGGGCCCCCATCCTCCGTGTTCCGAAAATCACCCGAATCCTCACCAGATTGAGCCAGAAAATAGTAGCCTCGTCCCGTTAGGGGTCTAAGAGGTATGCGTCCCGTATCAGGCCCATGCAGGCTGATGCAGACGCAGCGCCTAACCAGCTGTTTCGAACCCAGTTGCCTAGTGGCGCTGGTGCCCTGGCCACCCAGTTCTGTCTCTCCCCCACTGACATGAATAACGCCCCCACAAAGAGGTGCCGCAACGGCAGCCTGACTTTGAACCAAGTCAACCCGACCTGGCGCGCCACGGCATTGCCCCTGGCCCTCGCCCTGGCGGCTGGCTTTGGGGTGAGCGCCTGGTCGAGCGTGGGGGTTGGCACGGATCAGGATGCCGGGACGGATGGAGCGAGTCTGAAGGAGCGCGGGATCAACTTGGCGCCGGTAACCGTGCGCGCCTCGGGGGTGAACCCCCTGGACAGCGATCAGGACGGCTTGACCGACGCTCAGGAACAAGTCCTGGGCACCTCCCCGTTCTTCGCGGACACCGATGGCGATGGCTTCTCGGACACCGAAGAGCTCGCCAGGCACAGCCTGCCCCTCGATGTCAAGAGCGTCCCCCTGCCCGCTACGACGGACATCGCCATGACCGCCCGGGGCGAGAACGGCTCACTGAGGGCCGTGGTCGTGGCTTATCTGGGCAACGGCAACCTCGCCGGCCACAGCATTGACATCGGCCTAGTGATCGGCCGCAGGATCTTCCTGCTCAACCCCACCAGTTACCTGCCGAGCTCCCTGTTCAGCCAGGTTCCCGGAGCGGCCAACGGCAGCAGCCTGTTGGTGCTGGATGTGGCCATCAACTCAGCTCTGGTGGGCATTCGCGGCGAGATGTCGATCTTTGCTACCCTGGATTCGGGCACTCAAGCCGCGGTGCTTGGAGCCGCCAGCGCCGATCTTCTCATGCGTGACGGCGTGATCCTGCTCAAGCAGAGTTCGGGCACCGTGCGTCGCATGGTGGCCTTGCCCGGCGGCGGTACCGGTTTCGGCTCGGTCTACAACCCGATCCCGCCCAATGGCGGTGGGTCGATTCCCAGCAGCTGGGTGCCCGGCGAAATCTGCTATCAGGCCAGCATCGTCGTGGGCGTGGCGGGCGGCATCATTACCCGCGAAGTTGTGGGCGCCGACTGCCTCGACGGCTACGACGCTAGTTGCCGCGCCGATTGCTCCTCCTCGGTGGGTGAGGTGTTCAACACCTTCGACCCCATCGGGCTGGTGGGCCAGTAGCCCCCCGGAGCCCCGGCGCAGGACGCCCAGGGGAGGGGTCCAGGGTCCAATCTCGGGAGTCTCGTTTGGCGGCACCCCCGAGGTAGGGCCCAGGGGTCTGTTTAGGCCTGTTTTGGGCAGTTCTGGGTAGCCTAATAGGGCAGTTTCTGTACCACTTCTGGGGCAATTCCGGTTGAATGAAAGGGAACTCAGGGCATGTGCCCTGCGTCGAATATAATTGGAGTGCCCCCGATGATAAGCGATCCCGACAAGCCCTTGATTGAACGCTGCCAGGCGGCTTCCCCGGCGGGGCTGGAGGGAGCTTTTCGCGACCTGTATGAGCAGTACAAGGACCGCGTTTACAGTGTTTGCTACAGGATCACCGGCAACAACAGCGATGCCCTCGACGCTGCCCAAGAGACCTTCGGGATCCTCTTCCGCAAGATCGGCGAGTTCCGCTTCGAGTCCAAGTTCTCCAGCTGGGTCTACCGCATCGCCGTCAACGCCAGTATCGACCTCAAGCGCCGTGCCTCCAACCGCTGGGTGGCGTCCCTCGATTCGATCCGCGATGCCGAGGGCTCCCGCGAGGGCGCGCGCCTCGAGCTGCCCGATGAAGCCACCGAAGGCCCCCTTCGAGCCGCCGGTCGCCACGAACTCGAGGAGGAGATCCAACACGCCATCCTGCGACTCTCGCCCAAGATGCGCGCCATCACGGTCTTGCGCTACATCGAGAGCCTCTCCTACGGCGAAATCGCCCAATCCCTTCAGATCTCCCTCGGCACGGTCAAATCCCGTCTGGCACGCGCCCATCAGGCCCTGGATCGGGAATTGACACCGGTTTTGGACAAGCACTACCTCGGATAAGGCCGACCTGTCTGTCAGGATCCACACCGCTCCCACCCCAAGCTGAAACACCCCCTAGCGTTTCGATGACTCACTCCTGCAACGAACTCCGAGAACTCATGATGGCCGAGGGCCTTCGTGGGCGTCCGCTGTCTCGTGAGGTGGAGTCTCGGGTTGGGGCCTGCGAGTCCTGCGCCCGTTGGGTGGCGAGCTTTGAGCGGCAGGTTGCTGCTCTGGTGGAGCTCCCCCGGCGGCAGGTCCCTGCCAGCCTGGAAGGCCGAGTCGTGGCCGCCCTGCACCAGGGCTATCGCGAGGATCGGGCCATCAGTGAATTGAGCCAGGTGGGTGGCCCCGGCGCCCCCGCCGAACTGGATGCCAGCCTCGAGGACCTCTTCTCCGAACTGCGCGCAGAGGGGCTGCTGGCGGCCCCCGAAGTGCCGAGCGAACTCGAGACCCGAGTGGATGAGGACTTGCGGGATCTTCCCGGCGCGATCAGCGCTCACATGCTCGGCAAGCTCGAAAGTCTCTCGGCGCCGGACAGTCTAGCGGCCCGGATTGAGGCCGATCTGGCCGCAAGCCAGGGTACGCAGGCTCCCCGAACACTCAGCTTGACCGTCAAGCGCAGGCTCGCCGCTGGCCTTGCCGCAGCGGCTGGCCTGGCCATCTGGGCTGGCTTAGGCCAGAACACGGAACTTGTGAGCCCCCCGGCTCTTACGCCCCTGGTGGTCATCAGCGTGGACGCTGGGTCGGACCTCAGTCCGGCGGCCCGTCGGCTCTTCAATTCACTCACCGGCGGCGCCTTGTCCGCCCACGAACGGGTGCGCGTCCAGCGCGAAGAAGCCATCGCGAACTCCGGCCTGGCCGCCAGGCGCGGCGCGCGTGGCGCCACGGTGGGGGGTGGTTCCTCTGCGGCTCTCGGCGGTGGCGCCAGCGGCGCCAACCAGGCCAGCGCCCTCAGCGGTTCCCAACAGAACCCCGGAACCCGCACCGTGGGCGGCAGCCATTCGGGCAACCAGGCCTTGACCTCCGGCGGCGCTCCGCCGCTCTTCGATCAGATCGCCTCGGCACCGCTCGTGGTGGCCACCCGAGGCGTGCGGCGGATCCAGATGTTCTTCCCTCGCAATTCGCACAGCGGCTACTCCAGCGATCTCGAGTACCTCGAGGAAATCGCCACCGACGGCCTGGGAAAATACGCGATTTTGCCCGGGGCTGTGGTGACACCAAACCTCTCGAGCACCTCCCTGGCCGAGTTCCAGCTCCTGCAAAGCGGTCGCGAGGGCTTCTTCTTCCATTCTCGTGACTTCAGTATTCGCGATGCCGCGCTCTTCGGGCAGAACTACAAGGTGACCGATACCGGGCTGCAGATGACAGTCTGCGGCGTGAACGTCACGGTCTTTGATGTCAGCCGCCTCGACGGCGGTGGTCATGTGTACCGCTTGGGCATCGACTCCAGCACGGGAATCATCTTGTTCCAGGAAGTCACCGGCCACGATGGCGTGCCCATCAGTCGGTTGACCTACGAGAGCTTTGCTTACAACGCGGACCTCAGCGATGTCGAACTCAGGGACGGAGCGAGCGTCTGGGTGCCCTTCGATATCAACAACTCCGCCGCTCTGGGATTCAGGATGATGCACCCCACGGCGCCGCCCACGGGTTACTCGTTCCAGGGAGCTGGCCTCCTCACGGGTTTCGCGAACGGCAGCGAAACCTGGGCCCAGCTCACCTACGGCGATGGGGTCGACGAAGTTTTCTTCGCCTTCTCCACCACGGAGCCCTCTCAGATGTTGTCTATCTCGGGCAAGGGCGACACCCTGCGCTCCATGAACCTCGGTCCCTGGACCATGATCGAGGGCAAGATCCGCGGCACCAAGACCATCGCCGTGGGCAAGGTCGACGAGGCCGAACTGCTGCTCATGCTGCAGTCGGCCCTCGAGACCCGGTAGGGCGCGGCTCGCTGGGGGCTGCCTCCCGCGTGGCCCTCCTGGGGCCGCAGGTGGCTCCAGAGGGGCTCCAGAAGGACCCATTACGGCGATTTTGGTCCGAAATTTTTTCCTCGCCCACCCCCTGCGGCCCCTCTGGTGGCCATCGCCTTCGTTCGCCGCAGGAGGCCCGCCCCAGCCCCGGAATGCGGGTAGTTTTGAGGTGTAACGAGAGAAGGCCATCGTCGATGGCTCGCACCCCGAATGACTGCCCAGTTTCATGGAAGAGAACGAAAACAACGAAGAGCCCTTCTCCGAGGCTCACCTTGACTCCCCCGAGTACCGCGAGCGTCTGACTCGCAAGCTCAACACCCTGATCGCCCTGCTCGAAGTCGCCATGGCTCGGGTACGCCGCTCCCTCAAGGGTCCCGAACCCGATGTAGAGCGCCTGACCAAAATCCGTTCCAACCTGCAGAGCACCCTGGATGTCTGCCTGCGCGCTCGCACCGCCATCGAGCGTCAGGAACCCTTGCCCAACGATCTGCCCGACTCGCTCTCCAGCGTTTCGCGGCCAGCCGCGGCCGCAGCCTCCCCTTCGGTGCAGGACCTGGGCACCGTGATGGACGAGCGAACTCCACAAGAGCAGCAGAAGTTCGAGGCCCTGGGCGAAATTAGCGAAGCAGAGTTGCGCTCGGTGGACCTGGACGAACTCGCCCGCAAATTGCAGGGATTCTAGCCCGGCTGTCGGAGCACTCGGGCAGGAGCTCGCGGTCTCAGGACAACCAGCCTGGATTCGGGGCGGCTCGGCCTCTAGCATCGTCGCACGATGCCGAGGAGGACCGCACTGTTTGAACGCACCGCCGCCTTGATGACCAGCGTGGCCTGGAAGGAGTGGGCGGGGTATGCGGCACCGTGCAACTTTGATGCCCATTCCGAGCGCGAGTACTTTGCGATTCGGCACAGCGCCGGTCTCTTGGACCTGAGCCCCCTATCCAAGTACACGGTCACGGGCTCCGACGCAGCTCGCTATCTCGCGCGCCTGTGGACTCGGGACATCACGCGCCTGAAACCCGGTCGAGTAGCCTATGCGTGCCTGTGCGATGGAGAAGGCAAGTTGCTCGATGACGGCACGGTGGCCTGTCTCGACCCCGAGACCTTCCGCGTGACCTCCTCGGAAGCCTGGCTCGGCTGGTTCGAGCGCCACAGTCGCGGCTTCACGGTACAGATCGAGGACTGCACCGACCAACTCGCGGCGCTGGCCTTGCAGGGGCCGCTCTCGCGCAAGATTCTGCAAGAGATCTGTGGCGTGGACCTCGACGGCATGCGCTTTTTTGCCGTGGCCGCCGGACGCATAGCCGGCGTAAGGGGTTGGATTTCGCGCACCGGCTACACGGGCGACCTGGGCTTTGAGATTTGGATCGCCCATGAGGATGCGCTCGCGGTCTACGACGCTTTGCTGGTGGCGGGTAAGCCCTACAATTTGGAGCCCATTGGCCTTGACGCCCTCGATGTGGCTCGCATCGAAGCGGGCTTTGTGATGCAGGGCGTGGATTACATCTCAGCCCAACATTGCTTGACCGAAGCGCGCAAATCCACGCCCGAGGACGCCGGTCTGGGATGGACGGTGAACCTCGAGCGCGAGGGCTGGATCGGCCGCGAGGCGCTTCTGCGGGAGCGCGCCGAGGGCCCCAAGTGGGCTCTTGTGGGTTTGGAACTCGACTGGGCGGAGATTGAAGCCCTGCACTCCGAGTACGGCCTGCCGCCGCACCTCGGTCCCGTGGCCTGTCGCAACGCCGTGCCGGTCTATCCAGGCGGCGGAGGTTCCAAAACACCTGTGGGCCAGGCCACTTCGAGCACCTGGTCGCCGACCCTCAAGAGTTATCTCATGCTGGCCCAAGTGCAGCGCAAGTTCTTGGCCCTTGGCACCGAGCTACAGGTCGAGTACACCGTCGAGTTCGAGCGCCGCACGATCACCGCCAGGGTGGTGCCCCGGCCCTTCTTCGATCCCGAGCGCAAGACCTTCACGCCCAGCGCCACACCAAGGAAAGCCTCCCAGTGAGCGCACGAGGCACGGACTCAAAGCCCTACGATTCGATCGTCGTGGGCGCCGGGCACAACGGCTTGACCTCGGCGGCCTATCTGGCACGGGCGGGACGCCGGGTGCTCGTGCTCGAGCGCCGCCACCTGGTGGGTGGCGCGGCGGTGACCGAAGAACTCTTGCCTGGCTTCAAGTATTCGGTCTGTTCCTATGTGGTCAGTCTGTTGCGCCCGTGGATCATCCGCGAATTGAACCTCGCCCGTCATGGCCTGCGTATCGTGCCCTTGGAGTGCTCTTACACCCCCCAGATCGACAACCCCGGTCTTTGCCGTTGGCCCGATCCTCACAAGAACCGCGAGGAAATCCGTCGTCTGTCGCCCCGTGATGCGGACAACTACCCCGAGTTCGGCAAGCTAATGGGCAAGCTGGCGCGCTTTGCCAAGCCCTTCATCGATGAGCGCGCACCGGACCCCACATCCCTGAGACCCTCGGATGTGTGGCAGCTCAAGCGCGCTGCGGATCGCTTCCGCGCCCTGGGTGATGACCTCGTCGCCTTGCAGCTCAAGTTGACAACCATGGGCGGCGTGGACTTCCTGCGCCAATTCTTCGAGTCCGACCAACTGATCGCGCCCATGTCCTGCTCGGGGATCATTGGCACCATGTTGGGGGTAAACTCGCCGGGAACCGCCTATGTGCTCTTGCACCATTACATGGGCGAGATCGACGGCAGCTCGCGGGCTTGGGGTTTTCCCGTGGGAGGCACCGGCGCGGTCAGCGATGCGATCGCCGCCAGCGCGGTCGAGTTCGGCGCCGAGATCCGTTGCAACGCGCCCATCGCCAGGATTCGCATCCAGAACGGATGTGCCACGGGAGTGATCCTGGAAAACGGGGACGAGATCGCTGCCCGTTCGGTGGTCAGCGGTTGCGATCCGAGCCTGACCTTTCTGCGCTTCGTGGGCCGGGAGCACCTGCCCGGTGACTTTGCCTTGAGCCTCGAACGCTACAAGAACCGCGGCAGTTCGGGCAAGGTGAACATGGCCCTCGACCGTTTCCCGGAATTCGCCCAGCGGCCTGGCATGGGGCCGCATGTGCGCGGGGATGTGGCGATAGCCCCCTCTACCGAGTACCTGGAGAGCGCCTATGACGAGGCCAAGTACGGGGCCTTCAGTCGGCGGCCCTTCATCAATGTGGTCTTCCCCTCCCTGCTCGATCCCACCATGGCGCCGCCGGGCAAGCATGTCATGTCCTGCTTCGTGCAGTACGCGCCCTACGACCTCGCCAGTGGTCCCGACACCTGGCCCGATCATCGCGAGGCTTTTGGGGATGCGGTGGTGGACACCTTGGCCGAGTACATGCCGACTCTCAAGGATGACATCCTGCACCGCCAGGTCTTGTCGCCCTGGGACATCGAGCAGCAGATCGGCATCACCGAGGGGAACATCTTTCACGGCGAGTTGGGCCTCGAGCAACTCCTCTTCCAGCGTCCGGTGGCTGGCTGGGCGCGCTATTCCACGCCCATCAAGGGCCTGTGGCTGGGTTCCTCGGGCGCCCACCCCGGCGGCGGCATCATGGCCTCGCCGGGCGCCTTGGCGGCCAAGGAAATGCTGCTAAGCGGGGCGGTCTGATGGGCGTGATCGTCATCGGCGGAGGCCACAATGGTTTGGTGGCGGCGGCGGCCCTGGCGCGTGGGGGGCAAGCAGTGACTCTCTTGGAGGGTCGCGATTGTTTCGGAGGCGTGGCCTCAGGGCTCCTCCATGACACCGACTCGTTTTCCCCGGAGATCGCCGCCGAGTTGGATCTCGCCTCCCGAGGACTCGAGTTTCAGGAGCCGGCACCCGTGTTCTTGCCCTCGCGCGAGGGTTCCGGGCTCTTGTTGCACAGAGATCCAAGGCGCGCCGCAAAGGAGTTGGGGGAAGACGCTGAGGCTTACACCGCTTGGCGCGGGTTCTTGGAGCGCGTGCGGCCCTTCGCCGCCTCGCAACTCAACCAGCTCGCCCCCGACATTCGCACCAGCGCGCCGCTCTTGCCGCTCCTGCGCCGTGGCCTGGCCTTGCGGCGCTTGAGCAAGCAAGACATCCACGAGCTGCTTCGGAT
The DNA here is from genome assembly GCA_012959785.1 of Planctomycetota bacterium. GTDB lineage: Bacteria > Planctomycetota > UBA1135 > UBA1135 > DUCM01. The sequence goes on from DUCM01000018.1 coordinate 218,124, forward strand.
AGGGCCCGCCTGCGTGTACGACACCCTCTCCGAGCGCTTCCAAAACCCACTCCTGGTCACGGCCCTCTCGGCCCGCGCCCTCTCTGGCACTTGGATGGGACCGCGCTCGCCTTCGTCCACGGCCACCCTGCTCCTCGGCGAAGCCCAATCCGGCCAAGAGGTCGTGGGCGGCGCCCCAGCTCTCGTCGCAGCTCTCGTGGCCGCTTGCGAGAGCGCTGGAGTGGTGCTGAGGACCTGTGCCCGCGTCCAGCGCATTCAAGTCAACCAGGGCCGCGCCGAGGGCGTGACCCTTGAGGGCGGCGAGTTCCTCAGCGCGGACCGCGTGCTCTCTTGCGTGGGTCCCCGGCGCACTTTACTCGAATTAGTCGAGCCCGATTCCCTGCCTATTCGCGAAGCGGGCCAGATGGCCAACCTGCGCCTGCGCGGGACCCTCGCCAGAGTTTGCTTGGAACTTTCCGGGCCCATGGTCTACGCCTGTCGCCCGGACCTTCAGGTGACTCGCGCCCTCATCGCCGAAGACCCCCTCGACCTCGAACGGGCTTTCGATTCCGTCAAGCACCGCCGCATGCCCAGCGAGCTGCCCCTTGACATTCGCCAAGACGCCCGAGGCGCCACGGTCTTGATTCGCTGCGCCACGATGGAACTGAAAGGGGGTTGGACTGCCGCGCGCCGTGGCGAACTGGGCGAGTTGACCCTCGCGTCCCTCGAACCCTTCGTTCCCACGATCCGCAGCATCGCCCGGGTCACAGGGGTCCTGACTCCGGCCGACATCGCCAGCCGCTTTGACCTCGAGGGCGGCCACGAGATGCACGGCGAAATCTCCCTCGACCAACTCGGCCCCATGCGTCCCAGCCTGACCCTTTCGCGCCACACGACACCCATCGGGGGCCTCTATCTCGGCTCATCCGGCACCCACCCCGGCGGCGCCATCAGCGGCCGACCGGGCTGGCTGGCCGCTGGCGTGCTAGGGCGCAGCTGATTTGGTGCTCGCCGCGCTGTTGGCAGCGAGGGCTGGGCCGCGGGCAGCGGGCGTTTGTGGGGATGGGAGGGGGGGGCAGGGCCAGGAAACAGCTCGAATGGCGTCCTGGGGCCGAAGAGGTCACGATTCTGCCTCTTCGGAGGGCACTCCGGGACACATCTGAGGTCAACAGGTTCCTGGACCGCCGCAGAGTTCTCTACAATCTGGGGCATGAGCGCCAAACCTCTTCCGAAGATCATCCAGGGAGGCATGGGGGCCGGGGTTTCTGCCTGGTCTCTGGCCAACGCCGTTTCCAAGGCCGGCCAGCTCGGGGTCGTGGCGGGTACGGCCCTCGATGTCATCCTGGCCAGGCGTTTGCAAGTGGGCGATCCCGGCGGGCACATGCGCCGCGCCCTGGCGCAGTTCCCGATTTCCGGCGTGGCCGAGCGCATCCTGGAACGCTACTTCGTGGACGGTGGCAAGGAACCCGACGCGCGCTTCAAACCCAGCCCCATGTTGGCGATGAAGCCTTCCAAACACCTCCTGGAACTGATCGTCGCCGGCAGTTTTGTCGAGGTCTTTCTGGCCCGCGAGGGACACGACAATGCCGTGGGCATCAACCTCCTGGAGAAGATCCAACTGCCCACCCTGCCTGCGATCTTCGGCGCCATGCTCGGCGGCGTGGGCTATGTGCTCATGGGCGCGGGGATTCCCAAAGCCATCCCCGGAGTCCTCGACCGCCTGGCCCAAGGCCAATCCGTCGAGCTGCGCGTGGATGTCAAGAATGCCGGTCCCGAGGATTCCTTCACCACGCACTTCGACCCCAGCGATTTCTGTGGCGGCAGCGCCCCGACCCTCCACCGACCGGACTTTCTGGCGATCATCTCGTCCAACACCATGGCGATCATGATGGCCAAGCGGGCCAGCGGTAAGGTCAATGGCTTCATCGTTGAAGGTCCCTCAGCCGGCGGACACAACGCGCCGCCGCGCGGCAAAATGCAGCTCAGCGAAAGCAAGGAACCACTCTATGGCGAGCGCGATGTGCCCGACCTCGCAGCTCTGAAGAAGCTCGGCATTCCCTTCTGGCTGGCAGGCGACTACGCCCGGCCCGAACGGGTGGTGGAAGCCCTCGAACTCGGAGCAGCGGGGGTCCAGGTGGGCACGGCCTTCGCCTATTGCGCCGAGTCCGGCTTCTCCAAGAAGTACAAAGAGCAGGTGCTCGACCTGAGCCGTCGCGGCGAAGCGCGCATCTTCACCGACCCGGTGGCTTCACCCACGGGCTTTCCCTTCAAGGTCGTCCAGGTCGAAGGCACCATCTCCGAAGAGTCCACCTACCAGGCGCGCACGCGCATCTGCGACCTCGGCTATCTGCGCCACGCTTACAAGAAAGAAAACGGCGACCTCGGTTGGCGCTGCCCCTCGGAGCCCATCAAGGATTTTCTGCGCAAGGGCGGCCCGATCGAGGAGACCGAAGGGCGCAAGTGCGTTTGCAACGGCCTGCTAGCCAATATCGATCTCGGCCAGTCGCGCAAGGGTGGCTACGAAGAGCTGCCCATGCTCACTTCGGGCGATGATGTGCAGAATGTCGCCCGCTTCCTCTCCAAGGGTGGCGATTCGTACCACGCAACGGATGTCCTCGACTACCTCTTGAGCAAGCTGGAAACCGGCAGCCCGCAGTGCTCCTAAGGTGGGCAGCCAGAATTGCGCTTGACCTTGCATGACTGGCCGCACAACTCCCGGATTCGTGCGGTTCGCCGCCGCGCTGCTCTTGATCGTTGCGTTTGCCCTCGCTAGCGGGGCGCAGACGCCGAGAGTCAACCGCGAGCAGATGTGGCCGGCGCCGAGCGCCGAGGACTGGGCGCGGCCTTGCCTGATTTCCTGGCAGCGCACCTGGCAGGACGCCGTGGAAGTTTCCCGGAGGACCCAGCGGCCGCTCATGATCGCGGTCAATATGGACGGTGAGATCGCCAGCGAGCACTGGGCCGGGATTCGTTATCGAGAGGCCGACACGGCCCGCTTGTACGAGCCCTTCGTGTGCGTGATTGCCTCGGTCTACCGCCACAATGCGCGCGACTACAACAGCCGCGGTGAACGCATCCTCTGCCCGCGTTTCGGCAGCGTGACCTGCGGCGAACACATCTCCATCGAGCCCGAGCTGTACCAGACCTACTTTGAAGGCAAGCGCATCGCTCCGCGCCACATAGGCGTCGAGTTGGACAAGCGCGAGATCATGGATGTGTACTACGCCCTCGACATCCAATCGGTCAAGTTGGCGATCCATGCAGGTGCCGCGGACCGTCCCTACACGCCCAGGGTGGACACCAGCGGCGACCGTTCCTTGGTGCAGCTCGTGGCCAGCCCGGACATGGCCCACCGCAGAATCGTCGAGCAGGCCTACAGCAAGGGCGACTTTGCCGTGCGCCAGGAACTGCTCCAGGCCGCTGCTAGGATCCACGATATCGATCACATTGATCTCTTGCGCCGCGCGCTCTTTGGCGACGATGCGGAACTCTCCGCGATTGCCTTTGCGGTGCTGTGCCAAACGAATAGCGAGAGCGCGGTCGACCTCTTGGCCGCCGTCCTGCGCTTGCCCATGAGTGCAGAAGATCGCCAGCCGCTGCTCGAGGCCCTCGAACGCCTCTCCGCCACCTGGCCGCGGGCGGGAGACATCGCCACGGTGCACCGTGGCCTGGCACAACCGTCAACGGCGCTGGCGGAACAGGTTGGGGCTGGCGAGCCCGTGGGTAGCGCCTCGTACGCCACCCATGTTGCACTCGAGTCGCGACTCGAGCGCACGGCGGACCAGGCCCATCGCGAACCGCTCGACGCAGACCATCAACTCGACATCGCCGGCGCTTTTTTGGCCCTGGCCGTGCGCCCCGAAGCCTCGGCGCGGCACGCTCGTGTCCTGTTCGACGACGCCCTGCGTGCGGCCCGGAAGGCCGAGGAGTTGGGCGCCACGGGCTGGCGGGTGGACTCGATTCTGGGCCTGGTGAATCACTACATGGGCCAGCGCGGCAAAGCTCAGCGGCGCATCGAACGGGCCCTGACCGTGTTGCCAGCGGGGGCCGACGACTGGAACTCCATGGCGGTCCTGGAACTCTTCGCCCAGTCCCGCGAGGCGCGCATTCGGCGCGCGGCCGAACGGCGGCGGCAGTGGCCGGCCGAGTGGCTCAGCGATTTGCAGGCGGCCTTTGAGACCCTCGCTTGCCATCCCTTCGGCACCGATGGGCAGGTCGCGGCGCACCATGATTTTCTGCTCGAGTTGGGAGCCGGCGCCCAGGCCGCGATAGCCCTCGACCGGGGCCTTGCGCGCTTCAAGGATTCGTGGCTGCTCCACGATCGTCTGCGCGGACGCGCGCTCGAAAGCGCTCTCGATGGCAGCCTCGAAGCAGGCCTCGGGGGCGGCTCAGGTGGACTCGAAGCGATCTACGCCGCGATGCTCGCCGAACCCGATGCATCCCCCAATCTGCCCTGGTTTGCTGGTTACGCTTCCTTTGTGGCGGCGGAGTACCTGCGCCGCGCAGGCGCGGCGGCAGAAGCCGGCGAGGCATACGAACGCGCCATGGCGCATTTTGAACGGGCTGCAACCCAGGTGCCAAAGAACCGCAGCAGTTCGGATCACTACATCGCCCTGGCCATCGCCGCCCAGGCGCGCATGGCCCTGGAAGAGGGGCAATACCACGAGGCCCATGGACTGCTCTTGGAGTCCTTTGGCCGAAGCCCGGGCGCGGCCGGCCACCTCGACGGGCTCAACCTGACGCCGGTAATGAGCGCCAAGGCCCTGCTCGAAAGGCTCGCGAAGGAGGGGCATGAAGACCTCGTCGCGTCCCTGCAAGAGGCCCTTGAGAACCTGCCGGAGGAAGCCCGCGAGGCGCCGGAGTTCGAGCGAAATGCCCGTGGTCAAGAACCTTCGCGGGACGCTCGGCGTTTCGGTGGCGGCCGGTGATCCGCGCCCCGGGCGCAGGGCGGGCCGCCTGGACTCTAGCCGCGGTCTTGGTCACCGCGAGTTGCACGCGGGACGCTGGGCCCGAGTCCCTGATCGTCTTTGCCGCGGCCAGCACCGCTGATGTGCTGGGGCCCATCGCACGGGCAACGCGAGGCATTGATGTGCGCTTGAGCGTGGGGCCTTCGAGCGCCCTGGCTCGGCAGATCATGGCTGGCGCGCCGGCGGGAGTTTTCGTCTCGGCCAGCGCTGCTTGGATCGCTGAACTCGAGCGGTCCGGAGTCACAGAGGGCGAAGCGCTCCTGCTCGCGGGCAACCGTGTGGTCTGCGTGGTTGCGCCAGGGGCGCGGCCAGCCCTGGGTGGCGTGGGCAATGCCCTCGAGTTGGCTCAAGAGTTGGAACCCCACGATTTGGTGGCCGTTGCAGACAGCGGTGTGCCGGTGGGAGAATACGCTCGCCTGAGTCTTCGGGCAGAGGGCGCGTGGGAGGGCTTGGCCGGTCATCTAGTCGGTCAGGCGGACGCCCGCGACTGTCTGCGGCTCGTGCAACGGGGCGAGGCCGTGGCGGGTTTCGTCTACGCCACCGATGCCCGCGCGGGCGGCCTCGCCGTGCTCTTTGAATTGGACCGCGAAAGCCATGAGGCGGTGCAGGTTTGGGCTGTGGCGATCTCGAAAGAGCGCGCTGCGAGGGACTTTCTCGAACGCCTCGCGGGAAAAGACGCGCGAGCCAGTTTGATCGCGGCCGGTTTTCTTCCGCCAGGGCAGCAACCGTGAGCTCCGAAGAACTCGAAGTCATCGCGCTCTCCCTGCGCGTGGCCGCTTGGGCGGTGGTTTTTTCGGCGCTGCCAGCGGTGATCGTGGCACGCATTCTGGCCCGTTGGCGCTCGCCCTTGCGCGGACTCTTGCAGGGCGTGGTCATGTTGCCCCTGGTCATGCCGCCGGTGGTCACCGGCTATCTGCTGCTACATTTCCTTGGGCGCACGAGTTTCCTGGGCCGCTTCTGGTTCGAGCTCACCGGGAGCCATGTGGCCTTCACCACCGGCGCCTGTGTCGTGGCTGCGGCGCTGGTGGCCTTTCCGCTTTTTGTCGAGAGTATCCGCCTCTCCATGGTGGGCGTCGACCAACGCCTGGAACTCGTCTCGCGTTGCCTGGGTCGCGGTCCCTGGCAGACTTTCTGGCGCGTGACCTTGCCCCTCGCCGCCCCGGGCTTGATCGGTGGCGCGGTCCTGTGTTTTTCCCGATCCCTCGGCGAGTTCGGAGCCACGATCATCTTCGCCGGCAATATCGAGGGCGAGACGCGCCAGATCCCCCTTGCCGTATACAGCTTGCTCAATGTGCCCGGTGCCGAAGCGAGCGTTTGGCGTTTGGTGGGGCTCAGCGTGGCCCTGGCCCTCTTGGCCATGTTGACCTCGGCTTGGATGACCAATGCCCACAGCCGGCGGATGGCGGAACGATGATCGCGGCCCACATCGAGCAGCGCTGGCGGGATTTTTCCCTCGATGTCGCCTTTCAATCCCAGGGCCCGGTGCTGGGCTTATTCGGCCGTTCGGGATCGGGCAAGACCACCGTGCTGCACGCCCTTGCGGGCCTCTTACGGCCCGAAGTGTGCTCGCTCTCTGTGGACGGCGAGGAGCTTTGCAAACGACCCGGCGGGATTTGGGTGGCGCCTGAAGGGCGCGGCCTGGCTCTCGTGCCCCAGGACGCCCTCTTGTTCCCGCACCTTTCGATCCGCGCCAACCTGGTCTACGCCCCAGGCGCCGCAGCCGAACTCGCGGGCCCTTGGGGCCAGAAGGTGCTGGATGTCTTGCGCCTTGGGCCGCTCCTGGAGCGCGAACCTGGAAACCTCTCCGGCGGCGAGCGTCAGCGCGTGGCTTTGGGGCGCGCGTGGCTTTCGAAGCCGCGGCTCTTGTTGCTTGACGAGCCGCTCTCTGGCCTCGATGGTGAACTCGCCCGCGAAGTGCTCGTGTTGCTCTTCGAAGCCAAGCGCAGTCTCGGTGTGCCCATGGTTTTTGTGACACATCGCGCCTCCGAGTTGATCGCCCTCGCCGATGACTGCTTGGTCTTGGACGAGGGCCGCGTCGTTGCGCAAGGGCCTCCCCTCGATGTTCTGTCTCGGCCACAGGCCACGGGACCCGCGCCATTGATCGGCGTGGACAACCTCCTGCGCCTCGAAGTCTTGCGCCACGACGAAGCGAGCGGCGTAACGCTGCTCGATCTCGGCGGCGGCCAGGAACTCGCCAGCCCCCTTTGTGCTGCCAATCCAGGAGAGAGCCTCGTCGTGGGCGTGCGAGCCGAGGACATTCTGCTCTGCCGGGCGGCGCCTTCGGCCACTTCGGCGCGCAATGTTCTCGAGGGCCGGATCGACGCCACCGACGCCATCGGCCACGAGGTCCTGATTTCCATGCGAGTGGGCTCGCAGAGATTGCGCGTGCGGGTGACCCCCGGCGCCCTGCGCGAGCTCGACTTGAGGGTCGGCTGCGCAGTCTTTGCCCTTCTCAAAACCACGGCCTGCCACCATCTTGAGGGTTAGCTTCGGAGCTGCTTGCGGGGAAAGGCGGGTTGGGGGAAGATGGGCCTGTGAGTTTCCCCCCAACGAAAAAGTGCGCTTGGCTTTTGGCGGTTTGCCTGGCCAGTGCAACCGTCCAAGTTGAGGCCGCCACAACCGATGAAGAGGTTCGTTACGGCCGCGATATTCGCACGCTGCTTTCAGACCGCTGTTTTGAGTGCCATGGTTCCGACAGCGCCGCCCGCGAGTCCGGCCTGCGCCTCGACCAGCGCGCCGAGGCCACGGCGGACCTCGGAGGGTACGCGGCCATTGTTTCCGGTGATGTCGACGCCAGCGAGCTATGGCTGCGCATCAACAGCACCGATCCCGAAGAACAGATGCCGCCGCCGAGCGCCAAGAAGCGGCCGTTTACACAAGAGGATCGGGCCCGGATTGCCCGCTGGATCGAAACTGGCGCGACCTACGAGGAGCACTGGGCTTTTGTCGCACCCGTGCGGCCGGAGCTGCCCGGACTCAGTCGCGAGGACTGGCCCCGTGGTGGCATCGACGCTTTTATCTTGGCGCGCCTCGAAGCCTTGGGCATTGCCCCCGCGCCCGAGGCAGAGCGGGCTACCCTCTTGCGCCGGGTGTACTTCGATCTCTCCGGCCTGCCGCCCACGGTAGAGGAACTCGATGCCTTTTTGGCGGACACAGATCCCGAGGCCTATGAGCGTGCTGTCGAACGCCTGTTCACTGAAGAGCCCTTCGCTTCGCGTCTGGCCGAGCACTTCGCGACTCCCTGGCTGGACGCGTCGCGCTACGCCGACACCTGCGGCATCCACATGGATAACGGCCGCCAGGCCTGGCATTGGCGCGATTGGGTGCTCGATGCCCTGCGCAACAACATGCCCTACGATCAGTTCATCCGCGAACAACTCGCAGGCGACCTGATCGAGAACGCGACCAAGGCGCAACAGGTGGCCACGGGCTTTCATCGCAATCAAGTCACCACCGATGAGGGCGGGGCGATTGACGACGAGTACCTTGTGGAGTACGCCATCGACCGCGTGACCACCACCGGAGCCGTGCTCTTGGGGTTGACCGTGGGCTGCGCGCGCTGCCATGACCACAAGTACGATCCCGTCTCGATGGACGACTTCTACTCGCTGGTTTCATTCTTCAACTCCGTGGAGCAACCCGGGCTCTATTCGCAGACCCCCGATTCCAATCGCGCCTACGAACCGTTCATCGAGGTGCCCAGCGAAGAGCAGACCACCCAACTCGCTGAACTCGAAGCCCACCTGGCCGCCCTGCGCGAAGCCATGGACGCGCCGCTGCCCGGCGAAGAAGGGGCGCGGGCGGAGTTTTCTTCCGAGGTGACAGGGGCCAGCGGCGTGGATTGGTCGATCCCGCGGATCTTGCGGGCTGAGTCCTCGGACGAGCGCGTGACGCTCACTGCCCAGCCCGATGGCATCATCGTGGCGGAGGGACCCCAGCCCGCCGCCGAGGACTACATCTTCGTGCTTGAGACCGAGGCCGCGTCTTCGCGCTTGCTGCTGCTCGAAGCGCTCTCCCTCAGCGAGGAACACCCCGGAGCCGGCCGTGCCAGCCACGGCAACGCCGTTGTCAACCACGCCACCCTCGAGGTTCGCCCACTCCATTCGAAAGAGGAGTTCCAATCCGTGGCCCTTTCCTGGGCCTGGACCGAACACACCCAGGCCGGGGGCGATTTCTCGGCCTGTTGTTTGCTCGAGGACGACAGCCGCGGCTGGACGGTGGACGGCAATGCCAACGCGGGACCACGCACTTTGCTGCTCCTCGCCGACGAGTCCTTCGGCCACCCCGAAGGCAGCGAAGTGCGCGTGGTCCTGTCGTTCCGTTCGATCTACTCAACCCACTCGCTGGGCCGTTTGCGTTGGCGAATCTCGCCCCTTGCAAGCGCGAAACACCTGCCGGTGGCCTACGGACGCTGGTATTCGCTTGACGCCTTCCCGCCCGAAGTCGCGGGCGACCGGACCAGCATCTACGAGACCCTGCACGGCCCCGAGTCGGTGACTCGCATCGACCTCGAACAGACTTTTGGTCCCGACGAGCGCCGCTGGACCTTCGAGGACCGTCTGCGCGATGAAGTTGTGGTCAGTCTGGCCCCGGAAATCAGTGCGATTTTCCTGGGGCGTATGTTGTATGCACCAGAAGCCCGCGAGTTGGAGCTCTCACTTGGGAGTGACGATGGCTTGATCGTCTACCTCAATGGCAAACAGGTCTTTGAGAGGCGCGTGGACCGCGGCGCTTTGCCCGATCAGGACCGGCTCACCCTGGCTCTCCAAGAAGGCGCCAACAGTTTGGTCTTGCGCGTGGTGAACACCGGCGGCCTTTCGGGTTACTACCTCAAAGCGCTGCCCCATGAACAGGTTCTGAAGGGGGTCATGCCCCTCTTGGTGCTGCCCGAGGAGGCCTTGCCCGCGGCTCAGAATGATTCCTTGACTCGCGAATGGCGGCGCGGATTCTTCGACGGCTACCGCGTCCTCGACGATGATTTGCAGGCCAAGCAGGCCTTGACGGTGGAGATCACAGCCAACATCCCGCGGGCCATGGTGATGAAGGAGCTCAACGAGCCGCGCCAGACCTTTGTGCTCATGCGCGGCAACTACGAGACTCCCGACGAGTCGCGGCCGGTGGGGCGCGCCACGCCGGGCTTCTTGCTGCCCATGCCAGCTAGTGCGCCCCAGAATCGTTTGGGTTTCGCCCAATGGCTGGCACTGCCCGAGCACCCGCTCTTCGCCCGCGTGGCGGTCAACCGCTTGTGGCAGACCATCTTTGGCCGCGGGATCGTGACCACGCTGCAAGACTTTGGCTTGCAAGGAGCCTGGCCTACGCACCCCGAGTTACTCGACTACTTGGCGGTCGAGTTCCTGGAGTCGGGTTTCGATGTACAGGGTTTGCTGCACCGCATCGTGCTCTCGAGCACCTATCGCCAGAGTTCACGCATGCGGCCAGAGTTGACCGAGATCGACCCCGACAATCTGCTCCTGGCGCGCTACCCACGGCGGCGCTTGAGCGCAGAGCAGATCCGCGACCAGGCCCTCTACACCTCTGGCCTCTTGATCGAAGAGTTCGGTGGCGCCAGCGTCAAGCCCTATCAGCCTCCTGGCTTGTGGCAGGAAGTGTCCATGCTGGCATCCAACACCCGCATCTTTGAGCGTGGGGGTACAGGCGATCTCTGGCGCCGCAGCCTGTACACCTACTGGAAGCGCGCCGTGCCTCCGCCCGCCTTGCAGACTCTTGATGCACCCACCCGCGAGTCCTGCGTGGTCGCGCGGCAGATCACCAACACACCCTTGCAGGCCCTGGTGCTCTGGAACGATGACCAATTCGTCGAGGCGGCGTTGGCCCTGGCCTCGCGAACGCTTGCCCATTCCGAGGACCGCGGCGAGCGCCTGGTCTGGATCATGCGCACCGCTACCGGCCGCGCTCCCCTGACTGACGAGCTGACCCTTTTGGGCGACGCCCTGGCGAGCTTTCTTGAGCGCTACCTCGCGGACTCCGAGGGCGCCTTGGCCCTGACCAGCGTGGGGGAGTTCGAAGCGCCCGAAGGCACCGACACCGCACAACTTGCAGCCTGGACCCTGCTCGCGAGTTCCGTCATGAACCTGCACGAGACCCTTACCCAGGACTGATCGCTTGAACCCCATGGACGAACGAAAGTTGGGCCTGACTCGGCGTCGTTTCTTCGGCGCATGCGCCGGGGGACTCTCGGGCGCTTTGGGCACGGCGGCGCTGGGCTCCATGTTCGCCAGAGAGGCCCTCGGCGGTCCCGGCCTGCTCGACACTTCTGGTCGCGGCACGCACTTTCGACCGCGGGCCAAGCGCGTGATCTACATGCACATGGAGGGCGGGCCGAGTCAGATCGACCTGTTTGACCACAAGCCGCGCCTGCGTCGCCACTACGGCGAGGAACTGCCCGATTCCATTCGTCAGGGCCAACGCCTGACCGGCATGACCAGCGGCCAGGACCGCTTTCCCGTGGCGCCGTCCCTTTTCCGTTTCAGCCGCTACGCCAATCGCGAGGACGGCCTTTGGATCAGCGAACTCATGCCGCACACGGCCAAGATCGCTGACCGCTTGTGTTTTGTGCACTCGGTGCACACCGAGGCGATCAATCACGAGCCCGCGATCACTTTCTTTCAGACTGGCACCCAGCAACCCGGTCGGCCTTCGTTTGGCGCCTGGGCGAGTTATGGCCTGGGCAGCTCCAACGCCAACCTGCCCTCGTTCGTGGTGCTGATTTCGCAAGGACTGGGAAACATGCAGGCACTTTCGGCGCGTTTTTGGGGCAGCGGTTTTCTGCCCGGCGAGCACCAGGGTTGCCGCATGCGCAGCAGCGGCGATGCGGTGCTCTACCTGGCCGATCCAGCTGGTGTCAAGCGCACGGATCGGCGGCGGATGCTGGACCTCTTGGCTGAGTTGAACGAGCGCGAAGAGGAGCGTTCCCTCGATGCGGAAGTTCAAACGCGACTGGCCCAGTACGAAATGGCCTATCGGATGCAAATGTCCGTGCCCGAGCTGACCGATATATCCGACGAGGATCCAGCAACTCTCGAGATGTATGGCCCCGAGGTCACTAAACCAGGCAGTTTTGCCTCGAACTGCCTCATGGCGCGACGGTTGGCCGAACGGGATGTGCGTTTCATCCAACTTTACATGCGCGGTTGGGATGCCCACAACAATCTGCCTTCCGAGATCCGTCTGCAATCGGCAGCCGTGGATCAACCCCAGGCGGCGCTGATTCTGGACCTCGAACGGCGTGGTCTCTTGGACGACACCTTGGTGTTGTGGGGCGGCGAGTTTGGCCGCACGGTTTACAGCCAGGGGCAGTTGACCGAGAGCAACTACGGCCGCGACCATCACCCGCGTTGCTTTACCATCTGGATGGCTGGCGGTGGCGTCAAACCCGGCGTGAGCGTGGGGCGTACCGATGACTTCTCGTACAACATCACTGAGAACCCAATTGATGTGCACGACCTGCACGCGACTCTTCTGCACCTCATGGGTCTCGACCACGAACGGCTCTCCTTTCGCTACCAGGGCCGCGGCATGCGCCTGACCGATGTCTTTGGTCGCGTGCGCCAGGAACTCCTCGCCTGAATTTGCATGGAAACACCCTGGCTGATCTTCATGGGCCGTTTGCACCCCTTGGTGCTGCACCTGCCCATCGGTTTTCTGGCGGCCCTTTTGGCCCTGGAGGCCTGGGGCAAGGTTTTTGAACGGGCGCAGGTGACGCCCATGCAGCGAGGGTTGCTGGCCGTGCTCTTTTGGCTCAGCGCCCTTGCGAGTGCTGGCTCGGGCTGGTTGCTCGGCCTCGAAGACGGGCACGCGAGCGGCGACCTTTTCCTGCATCAGGGTCTGGGGCTCGTGGCCGCGACCACCTTGACTGCTCTGGCCGCCCTGGGCCAGCGTCGCGGGCTTTACCGTTTGTCCCTGGCCCTCTCGATCCTGGCGGTTTTGGGAGCCGGGCACCTGGGGTCATCCATGACCCAAGGTGAGGCTTTTTTGGCGAAACCGGAGAGCGAGATCGTCGCAGTCGCCCAGGAGCAGCCTGACCAGACGCCGGCTCCAGTCATCCCGACCTGGTACGAGGCGCGCATCGCGCCGATCCTCCATGACTACTGCATCAAGTGCCACGGCGAGAAGAAACAAAAGGGCGACCTTGCCCTGCACACCGGCGAGATCATGCTGGCGGGCAGCGAGTTCTTGCAAGTCGTGATTCCCGGTGATGCGGAAGCCAGTCCGCTCATTCAGCGATTGCGGCTTCCCAGGGACCACGAGGACCACATGCCTCCCGAGGCCAAGGACCAGCCGCGACCGGAGGACTTGCGCGAACTCGCCCGTTGGATCGCTGCCGGCGCGTCTCTTGTCGCGGCGGCGCCCGAGGCTCTTGCGGATGAAGATCTACAAGCTCCAGGTGTGGTTGCCGAACCCGCGCCCGCCGTGCTATCCGCGCAAGCAGTGGAAGCGCTGCGCCGTCTGCAAGTGCATGTGGAGATCATCGATCCCAGCTCGCAGCTTTTGTGGATCAATTGCAGACCCCGTCCCGGCGTCGATGACGAGTTCTTGGCGGACTACCTGCAACCCTTGGCGGGCTTTGTCGGTGAACTCTCCTTGGCTGGCACCGCGCTCGGGAACGCCGGTCTCGCGGCCCTGGAGGGCATGACGCGGCTCGAGCGGCTGGACCTCTCGGCCACGGCTTGTGGAGCCGAGGGCCTGGCACGGCTTGTCGGTCTGCCTGCTCTGCGATCCTTGAACCTGACGAACACGGCCCTCGGCGATGAGGCCATCGAGATCCTGGTCGCCATGTCGGCTCTCGAGCGGGTCCAGCTCTGGGGCACGGGTTTGAGTGCGGAGGGCCTTGCTCGCTTGCGCGAGGCGCGGCCCGCCCTGCGCCTGGAAGTGGGGGCCCTCGCCACTCTTCTGGCACTCGAAACCGAACCCCCGGTGTCCTTCTCCAAGCATCCCGAGCTCGATGCTCATAACGGTTCCTGCCCCGTGACCCAAAAGCCCGTGGACCCGCGCTTCCGGGTGGTCCACGACGATAGGGTGGTGGGCTTTTGCTGCCCGAACTGCCCATCCGTGTTCCTGAACGCGCCCGAGGAGTATCCCCTGGGAGAGTGAGGTTCGCCGTCGTATCCTGGGGTCCATGTTCGGCGACCTGGTGCGTAGGTTCCTGCCCGTGGGCGGAGCCAAGATCACCCTCCAAGCGGGGGACTCTGCACCTGTTTGGAACTGCTTCGATCACCAGGGAGAAGAGCGCAGCTCTGAGGAGCTGCGCGGCAAACGCTACATCCTGTGGTTCTACCCGCGGGCGGCGACTCCCGGCTGAACCCGCCAGGCCAAGGGGTTCCGTGATCGAACCCCGGACTTTGCAGCCCTCGGTGTCGAGATTCTGGGCGCTTCATTTGATAGCCCACAAGCCAACGCCGCCTTTGCCGAGAGCCACGGAATCAAGTTTCCGTTGCTGTGCGACACGAGCCGCGGTTTGGGCTTGGCTTTCGGCGCCTGCGTGAAGAAGAGCGACGGCTTTGCCGCGCGCTTCACCTTCGTCATCAGTCCCGAGGGGCTTATCGAACAGACACTCGCGACCCGCGACCCCGCGCGTCAAGCAGAATCGTTGTTGGCGGACTTGTCCTGAGTGCCTGCTAGCAGCGGCGGGCTAGCGTTTGCGGTAGGTCTTCTTGACCCACTTGCACCAGGCCTTGTCGAACTCCTCGGGCGTTAGACCAAAATGGTCTTTGAGGGCCTTCTTTTGGCGGTTGACCAGCTCGTCGTCGTTCTGGTTCGTGGAGAACCCGCCGCTCGCATTACAGATGGCGGAGAGAAAGGCACGCTTGTCGCCCTCGAGCTCGTCCATCAGAAACTCGGTCTTGGACCAGGAAACCATGTGGTCGCGTTGGTGCAAATCCTCATATTTCTTCCAGGTGAACATGTCGTTGGCTGAGGCGTAGAAGCCGTTGTCGACCAGGTTGTAGACTCTGGGCGACCACTTCCAGGCATCCCACTTGCTGCCCTGGTTTTCCTTGCGGCCGTCAAAGAGCGTCCAGTGTGGATCGATGCGACGCAGGTTCCGGTGCGACATGCCGTACACGAACCAGCGCGGCGCCGAGAACATGTTGTCCTGGTATCCGTCCATGAAGGTGGTGGTGAGGTTCGAGGCCAGCATATTGTGCAGCATGGTGTCGAAGGGCAGCTCGGTTTCCATCTCCCGGCCTTCTTTTATGGCCTCGATGTTGATCGCAACGAAAAGAGCATCGTTGCGCATGACGGTCCGGTAGGCATATTCGATGTCCGAGTTGTGATAGTTGCGCACATAGCGGCCAAACTCGCTCTTGCGCTGGCAGACGACGAGCACGATCTTGTTGGGATAGCCCATGTGGGGTCCGGACTTCTTGAAGTCGCTCTCGGTCAGACTGAAGTCCTCACAGAACTCGGCGTAATGGTCCTCGGCCCGTTGGGCAAAGATGTGCAGCCGGAGCCACGGGTCGAGTTTCTTCTTGGGTTCCTTGAGCCGGCCCAACTTTTTCTTGAGGCGCTTGATCTCGTCCTTGAGCTTGCTCCGTTCGTCGCGGTTGTTGGGGATCTTGTAGGTCCCCAGGGTTGAAGCGATGCAAAAGTGCTCGGTTTCGGCGAACAGCATGTCGATGCCGCCCAGATTCATTTGCAAGGTGCGCGTGTCTTCACCGGGTCGCCAGGGACCGTGCCCCAAGCGCACATAGCCGAGCTTCTTGACAAGCTCGTCCTTGCCCTTGGTGTAGGGGTCCTCTTCTTCGAACTCCTCCATGCCCTCCTTTTCACCCTTGCCCTGGCCCTGGGTGTTGGCCAGGGTGAGATTGCAGGAGAAGAGTAGAATCGAGAGGGCCGTGAGTCCTCCAGGGAAGACCCTCGAGGGAAGGCGCGAGGCGCGGAGCGCATTCAGCATGGCGGTGCGGCGGTGGGCGGAACGGGGGGGGCAAAAGAAGAGAGCGACGAACACCGCGTGCTCGTCGCCCTCTGATTCTATGCAGGTGGAACCTCGGAGGGTTGCTTAGTTGCTGGCAACCTCGGTTTCACTCTTGTCCGCGCGTTGGCGCTTGAGCTCGATCTTGTAGGCATTGACGGCCTTGGCGTCGAGTTCATCGCGTGCCGCTTGGGCTTTGAGGATCTTCTTGGCGATCTTGGGCAGCTTCTTCGACTTCGGGCCATCCTCTTCGAGAATCTCGTTTTGGCGTCCGATCAGGTGGGCCAGGCGGCTATCCGCATTGTCCATCTTGTCGAGAAGTTTGGCGATCGACTTCAGGGGGGCGTCGGGCTTTTTCTTGTACTCCGTGGCGAGCAGGTCTCGCATGGAGTTCCACAACTCGGTGCGCGAAGTCTGGGACTCGAGCGGGTCATGGTTGCTGCCGTCGACCGAACACACGAACAGGTGTTCGGGGCTCTTGTCCTGAACGAAGAGAACATGGAAGGGGTGATCTTCTTCGAGAACATCCACGGGCAGCTTCACGCAGTGGAACCAGCGCGAAAGCAGGAATGTCTTCTCGTTGTCGATACCGCCCTTGAGCAGTGCCTCGTCGGTGCCGTTACAGACCTTGCACTCACGCAAGACAAGCAGCGGGCGCGGATCGTCGCCAGCGATGACGGCGATGGCGTCAGTGCGGCTCAGAGCCGAGCGCTTGACTTGGGCCACCGTGCGACCGTCCTTGGCTTCGACCTTGGGGGCGTAGACCGGATAATCCCATTCGATACGCAGGTAGTTGCGCGCACTCGGGCCACGCACAACCGGCGGCATACTGGCCGGACCGGCGGGACTCGAAGTCGGACCGCCTGCGGGCGGCGGGCTAGTGGGGCCACCAGAGGGAGGGGGAGGAGTTGAACCAGGAGCCGCACCGGCTCCAGCGGAGGGACCGCTTCATCAGCCGGGGACGGCGCCGGAGGGGGCACCCATCATGGCGATCATGGCGGCGCTAAGGCTTGCAGCCCACAGCTTCTTGGAGAACATGGTCTTGGCTCCTGTTGTTGTTCGTGAATCTTGGCAACTAAAATAGGGTCCGGAAGTCGCAGAGGCCCGAGGGGCTCTGCGGCAACGGACACGGGTCCTAGTAGAACTATCGGCTGCGGATTCTGAAAGGCACGAATTGAAAGCCCTTGGGACGGATCTCAAAGACGCCCTGAATTGGTCGATCTGGAGTCTTGTAAAGTAAGTGTAGGCAAGGAGTTAGGGGTATTTTTGTATTCCTTGCCGCCTCCGTATTGGGAAGGAATCTTACGCTGTAAGGCCTGCCTCCGCGCAAAGCCCCCTCACTTCCCGCCTCCTCCAAGCCCATGCTCTCGACCTCCATCGCTGCCCTCTGCGCCGCTCTTCTCGCCTCAAGCCACGACGGCCCCGACCCGATCGGCAGTTGGTCGCTCTCCTCGGCGGACTTCGATGGTGCCCGACTCGAAGCCGTGTTGGGCGTCCATGGCCGCGCCGAGGGCCCCCTGGCCTTCGTCGAAGATGCCCATGGCGACGCCCTGTACTTCGACGGCCGTGCGACTCGTGTGGTGCTCGCAACCGACCACGCCACTTCAGAGCAGCGCCTGCCCACACGCCACATGACCATCGAGGCCTGGGCTTCGGTCAACACACCTGCGGCTTGGGGCGGACTCTTGGGTCTCTTGCAGGACAATGGCGATGCCGAGGCGGGTTGGATCCTCGGTTACGACGGCAAGGTTTTTACCTTTGGCCTAGCCAGCAAAGGGGCGGACGACGGCAACGGCCAGATCACATACATGCAAGGCAAGACGCCCTACGAGATCGGCGTCCTGCACCATGTGGTCGGTACCTTCGACGGCGAGACGATGAAGTTGTATGTCGACGGCGAGCTCGATGCCGAGAGCGAAGCGCAGTCCGGCGATATCCTCTACCCCGACCACGCCGAGCTCGTTCTGGGCGGCTATGTCGACCGCAACGAGAGCTTCTTTCACAACGGTCGCCTGCGCTCGGTGCGGCTCTTCGATCGCGCCGCAAGTTCCGGGTGGGTGCGCGCCGGCTTTGCCCACGGCCGCGAGCTGCGTCACGCCGATCCCTACCTTTGGATCGATCCAGAGTTGCGTTGGGTGGTGCAGCCCTATTTGCAGTGGGCGACCAAGGACGGCATGACCATCCGCTGGGAGACTTCGCGGCCGGGCTCCAGCGAGATTCGCTTTGGACGGGCCGTGGAGTTTAGCGGCGAAGGCGACGCACGGGTCGGCCTGCTTCCCAAGCTCAAGAGTGACGCGAGCCTCGTTCTGCACCACGAACTGCGCCTCGAGGGACTCGAACCCGAGACGGCCTACTACTACCAGGCTGTGACCCACGACGACCTCGGCCGCGAGTTGGCTTCGACCTTCCTCAGTTTTCAGACTGCCTGTGTTGGGGACACACCTTTTGCCTTCGCGGTTATCAGTGACACCCAGGGCAATCCCTCCGTCAACGGCAGAATCGCCCAGTTGGCCTGGGCTCAACGCCCGAGCTTCGTGTTGCACCCCGGCGACCTAGTGGACACCGGCTCGGTCAAGTCCCAGTGGGTGCACGAGTTCTTCGGCAGCATGCAGCCCCTGTTCGAACGCGTGGCGTTCTTCCCCGTGCTCGGAAACCACGAGCAGGACGCGCGGCTCTACTACGAATACATGTCCCTACCGGACCCGGAGTACCACTACACCTTCGTCTACGGCAATGCCCAGTTCTTCATGCTGGACTCGAACCGTCAGGTGGGCCCTGGGACGCGGCAGTACAAGTGGTTGTCCGGGGAACTAGCCCGCAGCCGCGCCACCTGGAAACTCGTCATCTACCACCATCCCGCCTACACCTCTGACGAAAACGACTACGGCGACACCTGGAGCGGCCCGTCTACCCGCGGCGACATGCGCGTGCGCGCCCTCGTGCCGCTCTTCGACAAGCATGGTGTCGATATCGTCTGGAACGGCCACATCCATTCCTACGAACGCACCTGGCCTCTGCGAGACGACCGCGCCCGCCAATCCCAGGACGGCACCGTCTACATGATCACCGGCGGCGGCGGAGGCTCATTGGAAACCGCCGGACCCATCCGGCCCTTCTTCCAGAACAATGTCCGCCATGGCCACCACTACTGCATGGTGGCCATTAGTGGCAAGACCCTTGAGATGAAGGCCTTCGACCTCGACGACCGCTTGTTCGACTCCCTGGTGATCGGGAAATAGCGGCTATTCGTTGGCAGTCTGCGCCACGAGCTCCTTGGCAATTTTGGTGGCGGCTTCGCCATTGTGGCCGCGGTAGCGGATCCGCATTTCGGCGTCGAGGACCACGATGGTGGGCCAGCCGGTCACGAACCACTCGCTTGAAATGGACGCCTCGGCGCCAGCGGGGGAGTTTTGGAAGCTGCGCCAATTGAGCTTGTTGGAAGCCACGGCCTTCTTGGCTGTCTCGAGTTCGTCGGAGTTCACGCCGATGAGCGCGAAGGGCTGGTCTTTCATCTCTTCCACAAGCGACCGCTCGTGGGGGTATAGCGCCCGGCAGGGGCCTCACCAGTCGCCCCAGAAGTCGAGGAAGATGACCTGGCCGCGATAATTGGAGAGCTTGAAGGATTGGCCGTCGAGGTCGACTCCCTCGATGTCTGGCGCCACCATGCCAGTGGAGAATTTCTCGCGCACTTCGATGCCTTGGGCGATCTGTCCCTTGAGGTAGGGGTCGTCGACGCCTTGCATGGCGGCACGGATCTCCTTCTTGGCGGCTTCGTGCAGGTCGGAACCCAGGGGGGCCTTTGCGAGGGGATCGGCCACGCGGGCGAAGACCGCCCAGGCTCGCACGCTCGCCACGGGGCTCTCCCGTTGCAGCTTGCCGAGCATGCCGAGGGCCTCTTCGGCGGAAAAGAGGTTTAGGAGCTGCGGCAGGCTGTAGGAAATCTGCGCCAGGCTAGGGCTCTTGGCGTGGTTCTCGACGAGCGTCATGATGGCTTGCTTACCGGCTTCCTGGTCGGCGCCAATACCTCGGCTTGCAATCCAGATTAGGAATGGGACCGCGTCCTCACTACCGGCGTAGTCCTCGGCCGCAGCCAAGAAACGAGGCACGAACTTGCCGTAGGGCGGCATCATCGAGAGCGCGGGCATGGACTCGCCGGGTTCAGCCTGTTCTGCCTTCTCGACCAGAACGCGCTGCTCTTCACGCCAGGCGTCTTCGGCCGCTGCGACTTCTTCTTCGAGAGCGTCGAAGTGTTCGCTGGGCGTGACCTGGGGTTCTTGTGCTTCGGCTGCGTCTTGCGCGACGAGGCTGCGGCTGCCTGCGGCGAACAGCATGGCCAAAAGCAGCGTGGGAATCAGGCGGGCTTGCATGGTGGTTTGTTTGTATGGGTGAGGCTCTACAAGAGGAGCCCGAAGCCTATCAGACTCATCTCTTGCGCGGCTGGATGATGAGGTTCTCGTCGCGTGCAGGCTATTTGGTGATCCACCCGTCACCGGTCTTGCGCAGAACTTGAGTTTGCCTGCCCGCAAGTGATTGTGCGCCCTGGCCGCTTCTGTGGCGCGATTGTTGGGCTAACCCTATAGTCTTGCCATGGTGCCCCCCCAGTCGATCATGGTGACCGCCTTACTGGCCCTGCCGCTCGCCGCCCAGCCTCTCGCGATCTCTCCTGAAGCTCATGGCGTAACCTGGGATCCTTGGATGTTGCTCGTGCCCATCGACCATCCCGAGGGGTCCGGTCAGATCGCACCTGCGCACTCGCCCGAGGAGGAGTTGCGCTTCATGGGCGCCGGCAAACAGGGCCCCGATCTTGAAGCAACCCATCCGGGCAAGGGCGGCCACAAACTGCATTGGCAGCGGCTCGACCCAGAGAGCCAACCGAGGGCCGAGCCCAGCACGGCACACATCAAGTTTGCCGAGCACTTTCCTGAGGGAATCAACAACACTGGGTTGACTGATAACGCGGCGGCGTACCTCTACCGCGCTGTGCGCGCCGAAGAGAAGACCAGCCTGACAGTCGAGCTCGGCAGTGATGACGGTTGCCGGGTTTGGCTCAACGGCGAGCTGGTTTACAGTGCCAACATGGAGAGGGGTGTGATCTACCGTGATGACTCCCTCAAGCTCGAATTGGAAGAGGGATTGAATCACCTTCTGGTCAAGGTTGCCAACGGTGGCGGGGCGTGGGGTTTTCAGTTGTGGAGCAAGCTGGAATTCACGCCGGCAGTGCGCCAAAAGATGCAGCTCGGTATAAACGCAGCCATTGATCGCGGCGTGGAGTTTCTCTTCAGAACTCAGCAGCGCGATGGATCCTGGGCTTTTCATGCGGGTCGCTATCGCAATGGCCAGACGGCACTTTCGCTCTACGCCATACTCAAGAGTGGCGTCAGCGTCGAGCATCAGTCCGTTCAGCGAGCGCTGGCCTACTTGCGCCAACGGCGTCCGCGCATGACCTATTCCACGACCACGGAAATCCTGGCCCTGGCTGCGGCGCACCGCGATGGCGATGGCGAGAGAATCGAAGCTCTCGTGGAGCAGCTTGTGGACTGGCAGCAGGGGAGTTTTGGCTACCCGGCCGGTGAGCACGATCTTTCCTGCACGCAATACGGCGCCCTCGGCTATTGGATCGGGGATTCCCACGGTTATGCCGTGCCCGAACGCTCTTGGAACCACCTTGCCCGCAGCGCGCTCAAGTTCCACAACCCCGACGGAGGCTTTTCCTACAAACCCAACGGAGCGTCCACCGGTGCCATGACTGTGGCTGGTCTGACGGTGATCGCCGTGTGCCGGCAGCACTTTGGTGAGGATGATTTCCCCAAGCGCGATCGAGAAAAGCTAGAAAAGGCTCACTCCACGGGTATGGATTGGCTCGCCGAGCACTTCACGGTGAGCACGAATCCCCATGCAAGTGGAGACGGAAACACGCAACACAAGTACTACTATCTCTACGGCCTGGAACGCCTCGCAGCTCTGCTTGGCGCTTCTGAGTTTGGGACCCACAACTGGTACTGGGAGGGTGCCAGCCATCTCCTCCAGATTCAGGGAGACGAAGGCCAGTGGGCGTCGGCCTATGGCGAGCCCGAGCCGAATACCGCCTTTGCCCTCCTGTTCCTCAACCGCGCCACCGGCACCATCAGCGGGCCCGGCGCGTCGTCGGGCCAACGCAATCTCTATGCGACCTCGGGCGAGGATGCCCAGGTCATCATGCGCGCCAAGGGCGACACACCACTTAGCCTGTGGCTAAGCGAGATCCAGCCCAGTGTGCGCGCATCTCACAGGCGCGAGGGCGAAGAGGGCCAGGGACTCTACCTCGAAGCCGTGGAGTATTTTGCCAACGGCATGAGCATCGCACGCATGGCAGCAGACTCGACGAAACTTTGGCGTGGCGAGACCTTCGCGATGCAGCACACCTTTAGCCGGCGTGGCGTGCACACACTGCAGTTGAAACTTCACTTCGCCGATGTGCCCGGCGCCGAAGGCGGCCGTCCAGCGACCGTGAGCTCTGCTCTGCTTGAAGTTCGTGTGGACGCCTTGATGGAGGACTGGATGCTCGACTACACCGATGACCAGCGCGCCAGCCTGGCGATTTCAGCTCGCAAGGAGATGCGCGCCAGCTCAACGCGCGGCGGGAATGGCGCTGCACTGGCCTTCGACAACTTGCAGTCCACGGCCTGGGTCTGTGCGGCTGACGATGGGGAGCCCTCGGTCACCGTCGAGTTCCGCCGCGCCCTGCGCATTGATCGCGTTGTCTTGAGCCACTGCTCCGGCACCCAAATCCACTTTGGCAAGTACGATCGCGCCACACGTGTATCGATCGACTTGGGCGGCAAGCGCAAACCTATTCTCTTCGACATGAACCCCGACGAGTTTCGCAAGACTATCTGCGTGCTGCCACGCAAGGTGCGTGTGACCAGATTGACCGTGCGCGTACTAGATCGCCTTCCTGGCAGAAAATTCCCTGGTAGCGTGGGCTTCTCAGAAGTCGAATTGCGGTTGGGCGACGAGTAGCTACTTGAACAAGCCCTTGGGCGCGAGCTCGGCTTCGGCGGCGATAAAGCCAAAGGCAGCCCATACATCCGTCTCGATGGCCAGGCGATAGGCCCGGCGCGCTTGGATGAGGGCTCCGTGGTGAGCGTGCCAGGCTCCCAACCCGTTGGCCAGGGTGGAACTCTTCAGGTCACGACTCGTGAGTTCGCTCTGCAGTTGCGTTTCGCCCTGGCCGGACTTGAAGAACAAGAGCAGTCTGTAGTACTGGTCGTTCTCGAGGATTTGCATCTTGTTTTGGACCTCGCCCAAGAGTTGTTGGGCTTCCTCCTCAAGGCCGAGTTTCCAGGCCACGAGCACTCTCCAGTAGAGCGTTGCCACAAGCATGTCGTCGTTGACGCGAGCGAAGAATAGGCAGTCCTGCCAGGCGGCGCGTGCGCTCTTGAAGTGGCCGAGCAAGTACTCGGCCAACCCTAGGTGGTAGTGGATGTTGGACTGGATCGTGGAGCGCGGGATGCCGTGGGCGTTGGGGGCGCCGTCGGCTTCGTAATAGTCCGGGACATGGCGTGCGAGTTCCGCAGCGCGTTGCAGATCCCTGACGGCCAGGTCGAAGCGTCGCAGGGTGATGTAGCGATGGCCACGGTGGCGCAGTAGCCGAAAGCTCTGGGGGTGTTCTCGCAATCCATCGCTGTAGATCTCCTGTGCCTGGCGGTAGCGGCCGAGATAGGCCAGGCGGCGGCCGTGCCAGATGGTTGCCTCTTCGTCGCGGGGTGCTTGCTCGTGGTGCTCGGCAGCGGTTCTGAGATTCGCCTCGAGTTGCTCGCGGCGTGTTGCGCCGAGCTCGGGAGCCTTGAGCGCGACTCCCAGGAGGGACACGCATTCGATATCCGGATCATCCGGCGCGTGGGAGGCGAACGCGGCGCAGGAATGCCCCGCCAGACCGCTCAAGAGGGTCCAGAATAGGATGGGGGAGAGGGTTTGCGTGCGCATGGGCGGAGGGCGGCGGGACGGTGCCTACCCTTGTTTCCGAGGTGTGGAGGGCCGCAGGTCCCAGGAATCTGTCGCAGAGATGGTCCCTGCGCCCGTTCTGAGTACAAGAACAATCCAGGCTGGGTCGATTATACCTCACCCCTTGCGCTCGGCCACCCCGTCCCAAACTCCCCCCGTTCCAAAGCCTCGCCCGCGACACTAGTCTATATTTCCCATGACCCAGTTTGAAGACGCCCGCACGGACATCGATCGCATCGACAGCGAATTGATTCGCTCCCTGGCTGCTCGCATGGAGGTCGTGCGCGCGATCGCTGCCATGAAGCGCGACAACCCCGATCTGCCCCTCTGCAACGAGGCGCGCGAACGCGATGTCTTCGAGAAGTGGAGCGCCGAGGGCAAGCAACTCGGCCTTTCGCCCTATTTTGTGGGCCGCATCCTGCGCGAGGTTCTGAACTACTCGCGCCGCGACCAGGAAAGTGTGCTGGTCCGAGTCGATGATGACTCGAAAGAGACGCGCAAGGTGCGCGTGGGCTATCAGGGCGCGCCAGGAGCCTACAGCGATCTCGCCATCGAAAAGCTATTCATCTCACGGCCTATGGCAGTCCGGGAGCGCGCCGGTTTTCACAGCTTTGCCGCAGCTCTCGATGCCCTTGAGGCCAAGGACCTGGACTATGTGCTACTGCCCATCGAGAACACCATCGCGGGTTCGATCAACGATGTCTATCGGCTCCTGGCCGAGCGCCATGTGCACATCGTCGATGAAGAGGTATGGCATGTGGAGCATGTTCTCGCGGGACTGCCCGGGGCAGAACTCGAAGACATCAGCACAGTTCGTTCTCATGTCGTGGCCCTGCAACAGTGCCAGGCTTTCATCGAGGAGCTGGTGGGTTGCGTTGCCGAGAGCCACTACGACACCGCGGGTTCGGCGGTTTCGGTGGCCGAAGCTGGACAGGCTGGCGTGGCCGCGATCTGCTCCGAAGAGGCTGCCAGGCGTGCGGGCCTCGAGGTGATCAAGCGCGATATCGCCGATCGACCGAACAACATGACGCGCTTTGTGCTCGTGGCTCTCGCCCCCGAGCGTGTTGACCCGCGAGTGCGTTCGCGCACCTCGCTCCTGTTTACGGCCGACCACCGCCGCGGCGCATTGGCGGAATGCCTGCAATACTTCGCGGGTCAGGGCCTGAATCTGTGCAAACTCGAGAGCCGGCCCCTGCCCGAGACACCATGGGAATACCTGTTCTATATCGATCTTGAGGGCAATGTTGAGGACCCACGCCTCGCCGACTCGCTCAAGAAGCTCGCCGAGCACACCAACCATCTGCGTGTCCTGGGCTGTTACCCCGATCGCTCGACCGAGGGCGGCTCGGCCAATGACTGGATGGATACCGACGAGGCCCAGGAGACGAGTTCAGCGCCGCCCAAGGCTCCCGCCCTCAAGAGCACCGCTGGTCCGCTCGTGACCATCCTGCGCGAAGATTCCAGCGAGCGCGAGCCTTCCGTGGTGCGCATCGGAACAGCGAACATAGGTGCTCGAGACGAGTTCACCCTGATCCTTGGACCATGCGCTGTGGAAAACCGTGAACAAGTGATGGAAGCCGCGGCTATGGCCCGCGAAGCCGGCGCCCAAGTCCTGCGCGGCGGCGCTTTCAAACCGCGTTCTTCTCCCTATTCCTTCCAGGGGCTCGGTTGGGAAGGACTCGACCTGCTGGTCGAGGCTGGCCGCACCTACGGCTTGCCCGTTGTGACCGAGGTTTTGCGTCCCGAGGATGTACAGCGCATGGCCGGGTCGGCCGATATGCTTCAGGTGGGCGCGCGCAACATGCAGAACTTTGCACTCTTGACCGAGCTCGGCAAGGTGCGCCGGCCGGTGCTGCTCAAGCGCGGCATGAGCGCGACGATTGGCGAGCTGCTCGCGGCTGCCGAGTACATCCTCGCCGGCGGCAACCAACAGGTGATCCTCTGCGAGCGCGGCATCCGCACCTTCGAGACGGCGACCCGGGCGACATTGGATCTGAGTGCTGTGCCGGTCTTGAAAGCTCGCACACACCTGCCCGTGATTGTCGATCCGTCCCACGCGGCGGGTCGTCGAGATCTCGTGATACCCCTGGCCGCCTCTGCTGTTGCCGTGGGCGCGGATGGGCTCATCATCGAGTTGCACCCCAATCCCGAAGTGGCCCTGTGCGACAAGGACCAGGCCCTCTGCCGCAGCGACCTGGAGGACTTGCGGGCACAGCTCGAGCCCCTGACCAGGGCCATGGGGCGTCGGCTGGGCCAGCCTGGGTAACCCCTGGCAGCCTTGATGCCCGCTGGAGGCCACCTGGGGCGGCCCAGCTTCAGTCCCCGCCGAATTGATCCGATGGGAAAAACACACCATCTGGCCCGAGCTATTCATACATGGCCCGGGCTCGCGCCCTGGCTCGGGAGAAAATGACCGTGAAACTGCCCCGTTGGACAACCTACCCCGCC
The DNA here is from genome assembly GCA_012959785.1 of Planctomycetota bacterium. Lineage (GTDB taxonomy): Bacteria > Planctomycetota > UBA1135 > UBA1135 > DUCM01. The sequence goes on from DUCM01000018.1 coordinate 244,431, forward strand.
CTCGCCGTGCTGATCGGCATGGCCATCCTCGCTGTTCCCAAACCCAGGCGCGCACCATCTCATGGCGCGGCAGCCCGGGCGCGAGCCCAGCGGCTCGAACTTACCGACCTCAAGGCCGATCAAAGCCAAGCTGCTGGCTTTGCAATTTTGGTGCGGGATTTTCTCCCCGATGGCCATGTCACCGACGGTAGCGTGGACTACCGCGCCGAGGTGCAGGCCGTCCTGGATGCGAGTTCCGGTGAAGTTGTGCGTTTACCCAACTTCCCCCTGCGCATGGATTCCCGCGAGGGGACGGGTTTCGCTTTGATGTTGCCTCCCGGCCTGCGCCTTGAAGGTTCTGGAGAATCGGAACTTGTCAGCGTTCAGCCTGGAATCCAGCTGCTGCGCGCCGAGGGCGTCGATGGCATGCTGCTCGAAAACTTCATCCTGCGAGGCGTAGACCAAGAAGGGCGCAACATGTCCCACGGCCTTGTGCAGATTACAGGTGGCACGGATTTAGTGATGCGCGGTCTGCGCGTTGTGGGTGCCGACGCGGATGGGATTACCGTCACCCACGTCAGCGCTGTGAGCGTGGAGAACTGTGTCGTTAAAGGCGTTTCCGGTGCGGGCATTCACCTCAACGATTGCGCTGGCGGAGTCGTGCACAACAACCGCGTGAGCGACTTCGGCGGCCATGAGTGGGGAGGCCAAATAGTGGGGGCTGGCATTCAATTATCGAGTTGCAGAAACATCATCTGTAGCGACAACGAGATCTCACGGGGCACCGGTGCGGGGATCCTGTGCGACACCACGAGCGTTGGTCAGGCCCCCGAGCTCAATGTGCTGCGCGGCAACACCATCGAGTTCGTGAACAACCCCGGCAACCCCGCTCATTCGGGTGGTATTCGCTGTATCAACGACACGGACAGGCAGGGGACTGGCACGCGGATCACGGGCAACAGGGTGCGCGATTGCGGCCAACACGGCCTCTACATCGAGGGCCACGGCGGATCCATGGTGAGAGGCAACACCTTTCTACGAAGCGCGCGCTCGGCCCTGTATGTCGGACGCATCGACGGCTTGGAACTGATCGGCAACGAGATCGATGGCCAGCAAGGCAGCGGCGGGCGCTGGAGTTCAGTTGAACTCTCATCCGCCGCCACGAATGTGATCCAAGGGCCGCGATGAGCATCGTCCGCCCTCGCTATCGAGGACGGACGAATCCCAGTCCGATCAGGGGGTGAAGGTCACCGCAAGGCCGCTCGTCAGGTTGAAGTTCTGACCGCAGGGCGAGCTGTTGGCGTCGCGGTACCAACCCTGGAAGTTGCGTTGAGTACCGCTTCCCCAACCGTGGGCGGCCACGAGACCCGCGCTCCATGAAGCCTCGCCACTGGCGCTGGCGACGCGGATGCCGTGGCGTCTGATGTCGCCGCCCGTGCAACGCAGGCCATCTCCAAAGACCACTCCGGCCCCGCCGTTGAGTTGGTTCAAGCCGCTGAAGAGCAGTACCATGGCGTTCCCTGGCAGTTGGTGGGCGTGCAGGGTCATGTCGTCGGCGGCCACGCTGTCGGTGCCGCCGGCGTCGAGGGTTCCACCATTACCCGTCCCGTTCGCGCAGCCTTCGCCAGCGCCGCCGATGTTTCCGCAGGGGCAAGGTGTGCCGCTGCCGTCACCGAAGCAGAAGGATGTGCCGGGCGTGCACTCATCGGGGATTCCGTTGCCATCTGTGTCCTGGCTGGTGCCGCCGGCGATGTCACAGAAATCGGGCACTCCGTTTTCGTTGCAGTCCGGGAGGTTCTCGCAATCGTCGGGCGTTCCATTGATGTTGCAGTCGGGGTCGCACTCATCGGGAACTCCATTCAGGTTGCAGTCGTTGCCGACCAATTCGCACTCGTCCGGCGTACCGTTCAGGTTGCAGTCCACGAGGGTTTCGCAGTCATCGGGGATGCTGTTGGCGTTGCAGTCCGTGTCGCACTCGTCGGGTACACCGTTCAGGTTGCAGTCGTTGCCGACCAGCTCGCAGTCATCGGGCACACCGTTGAGGTTGCAGTCGGGTCCGGTTTCGCACACATCGGGCGTGCCGTTGAGGTTGCAGTCGACGAGGTTTTCGCACTCGTCCGGAGTACCGTTCAAGTTGCAGTCGGCCAGCCCTTCACAGTCATCGGGAATGCCGTTGAGGTTGCAGTCCACTTCGCAATCGTCCGGGATGCCGTTCAGGTTGCAATCGTTGCCGACCAGCTCGCAGTCATCGGGCACGCCGTTGAGATTGCAGTC
>DUCM01000019.1 GCA_012959785.1 Planctomycetota bacterium
CATGGGGAGCTTGCTCCACGCCCAGGGCAAGCACGACGATGCCGAGCCGCTCTATCGCGAGGCGCTGGAGGGACGCCGCCGCACCCTGGGCGACGAGCACCACGATACCCTGGACTCCCTCGCGTGGCTGGGCTGGTTGTCACTAACGGAGGGCGATTTGCTGCAACGACCGGGAAAGCTCACCCAGGCAGAACCGCTCCTCCGAAAAGCCCTGGAGGCTCGCAGGCGGGTCCTGGGCGAGGAGCATCACGATACTCCTGGGCGAGGAGCATCACGATACGCCGCCTCCGAACGCACCTTCGGCAGCGAGCACCCCAGAACCCATGCAACCGCCCGGGTCCTCGAGGCCCTGCTCGCAGAGCGGCCAGGCGAGACCGCGGCCACGGAAGACTGAGCGCGGCCCGGCGGCAGCCTGGCGCGCCAATACATAGCCTCCAGCTTAGCCCCCATGACCCACACCCCCCGGCGCCTGCGTCCGATCCTGCTTGCGATCTGCCTCTTGCATGCGGCCTGTGCCACCACCACCGGGGCGCGGGCCCTGCCGGAGAACCCTCTGGGCTGGCCGGCGCGGGCGTTGTTGCAGGTGGGGGAAGCCGGGGAGAGTTCGGGCCTGCCCCTGGTGCGCGATGGCGGGCGCTTGGTGCGCGCCGTGGGGGATCTCCTTGAGGCTCCCGCGCTCATGGTCGAGGGCCTGGTGGTTCAACCCGGCGGGCGCTTCCTCGAGGGACTGGACCGGGCCCTGGTCGGTGTGGGATCCACGGTCACCGCCGCCGTCAACCTGCCGCTCTTCTTCGTCTCCCCCAGGGCGGTGGACATCGGCCGCGATAGCGAGGCCATGAACGAAGCCCTGGCGTTCATCGAAAGCAGCGCACCGGAGACCTGGCGCTGTGGCCCCGAAGATGATCGTGAGATGGTCCTGCCCGAGGGCACCCGCACCGAAGCCAGGGGCAAGACCCTGGTCTGGACCTTTCCCGGTGGGCAGCGGCGAGTGCAAGCTGCCCAGGAAAGCCCCCTCATGCGCTGGATGCTGCCCGCGAACTTCATTGCCTGGGAACGCAGCTGGGGCTTTGTCGTTCCCGATGAAGCGAAGTTCTTGGCTCAAGATGCAAAAAGCCGCGTGACCTTGATTCTGCACGAGTTCATCCACCAAGAGATTCAGATGCGCCGCTGGATGCGGGGCTGGACCCTCGTCTATTGGCCCGCCTACCAGATTACCTTCCTGGGCACTGGCTGGCGGGGCCACTGGGCCGAGACCCATGGGCCCCACGCGGCCAATTGCGCTGGAAACGCGTTGAAGGGCTGGAGAAGCGGGGAGTAATAGAGACGATTGGGCAAAATGCAATTTTCAAGATAAAAGCTCCCCCAGAAAAAAAATCATGCTCTATGCTCGGCGCTTGCAGTAGTACGCAAACATTTGGGGTTCACATCAAGAGAGCGTTGCAAGGCAGCGAGATGTGGCCTCAAGACTCAACTATGAAAAGAAAGAGAGACAGAGAGAATTGACTATGAAGAACCAAATCAAGTGGCTGGGTCTGCTCGTTGCAGCGGCCCTTTCAACCAGCCTGGGGGCGAGGGCGCAGGCGCCCGAGCCGGGATCCATGTTGGTTATGCCGGAATTCGACAACCGTACTGGTGTCGCGAATGCCCTCACGATCACCAACACTTCAGAATGGAGTTCCATCTCCGTGGAATTCGTCTATATCGACAAGGAGTCTTGCGAGGAGTTCAACCGCACGGTGGAGATGACTCCCAATGACACCCTGACCGTCCTCACCAAGTTCCACAATCCCGATCATATCCAGGGCTTTGTCTACATGTTTGCCAAGAATGCAGCCGGCGAGCCGATTGCCTTTGACCATCTGATCGGCAACAACCTGGTCATCGATGGTTTGGCACAGTTCCAGTACGCCACCAATCCATTCGTCTTCCAGGCCGGTAGCGGCCTCGCCGAGGGCGACCTGACCGACCTGGAGGCCCCCGGAGATGGCGTCCGGGACATGGACGGCAACGAGTACGAGCAGGCTCCCGATGTCATCATGATCCCCCGTTTTTTCGGGCAGGACAGTTTGTTTCACAGTGAACTCATTTTGATCGGGCTGACCGGAGGTGCCTCTTTCTCGACAACGGTAGATCTGCTGATCTACAACGACAATGAAGAGGAATTCTCTGCCGAGGCCACGTTCACCTGCTGGGACAAGGTCAGCTTGCTTGACATCAGCGGTATCTTTTCAAACGAGTTCCTGTCTTACTGGACCAACCACGATCAGGACGAGATCCTGGGTGCCAACTACATCGAAACCGGTTGGATGCGAATCGACGGTGGGGTTGCCAGTTCCTCGGCGCTCAGCATTCCAAACCCGGCGGTTCTTGCGGTCCTCGTTGAGAGCCTCGGGCTGGTCGGCGTCGCCGACCTGCCTTTCAAGACCGGCACCCAGGATAATGGCGACTTGCTGCCCAGAGGCATCTTGGGGGACCAGGCGGGCGGCGGTTCTGGCGGCGGGTCCAAGAGGGAATAACCAACGACCAAGACCAACGACCAAAATCAAACACCAAGCTCTGACACGCCTTGTCAGAGCCCCAGCTCAAGTTCCATGGGGGATTGTTGGAGGAACAGACAGGATGAAGTCATGAGTCAAGAACCGCAGCTCACGAGCCACTCTGGCCCGGTGTCGGTGACGGTGTCAAAGGCTTACTTCCCCCTCACTCACTTTGGCCTGCCCTGCAGGCCCCCCCTTTCCCCGGAGAGAATTCATAATCATGAAGAAGGAAGATTTCAGGCATGACAGCGCCAAGAGGCGCATCACCCTCAGCCTCGGCTGTGGCATCATTGCTTCAGCGGGCTTGCTCGCCGCCAGCCTAGGAGCGGATGTTACCGAAAACGCACCGCCGTCACTTGCTACCGTGCCCGTGCCTGGTCCTGGCGACCTTTCGGCCTTCATTGTCGACATGGAAGCTGCGAAGCGACTCGGAAAAGCACTGTTCTGGGACATGCAGGTCGGTAGTGACGGCATCCAGGCCTGCGCCACCTGTCACTACCATGCGGGCACCGATCATCGGATCAAGAACCAACTAAACCCTGGCCTAAGCGGCATCTTCGATCCGACAGCCAGTGGAGGGATGGGCCCGAACTACACCTTCAACGCGGGCGACTTTCCCTTCCATCAGAACGTGGATCCCCTCGACAATGACTCACCGACGATGTTCGACAGCGAGGATCGCGTGGGTCCCCAGGGCGTCACGCGCTTTGATTTCGTGGGCATTTCGAGCGACGCGGAGGATACGGGCACCCAGGTTGTCGATGAAGATGGGTTCAACCCGTGCGGCGTCAACACTCGCCGCGTCGAGCCGCGACAAGCGCCGACGGTGTTCAACGCCGTCTTCGCGGATCGCCTCTTCTGGGACGGGCGCGCCAATCGATTCTTCAACGGCGAGGGTATTTGGGGTGACACCAATGTCGGTGCCAGCATCCTCCAGACGGACGGCATGGGCGGGGCTGCCGCGCCGATTTCGATCCTCTTTGATCACAGCGCTCTGGCATCACAGGCGCTAGGCCCGGTGTTGAGTGGCCGGGAGATGTCCTATGTTGGCCGGACCTGGGGCGATGTGGGCGACAAGATGCTGGACCTTGCGCCCTTGGCCAAACAGGTCGTAGAAGTTGATGACAGTCTCCTGGGGATGTTCTCGAATTCCCCGAACATGGGCATCAACCCCGGGGGGGCGGGCACCTACAGAGAGATGGTCATGGACGCCTTCGACTCGAGTCTGTGGGAAGACACAACCTCCACTTTCGGGGGTCTGACTCAGATCGAACAGAACTTCGACTTCTTCTTCGGCATTGCGGTGCAGTGCTACGAACGCACCCTCGTGTCTGACGACTCGCCCTACGACCAGTGGGCCGAGGCGGGCAAGATGAGCGATGGCGGCGGGATCCTCTCGGCCGATGAAATGGCCGGCATGGAGTTCCTGCTCACAAAAGGTGGCTGTACCAGCTGTCACGGCGGTGCTGAGTTCGCCGGCGCGAATGTCAGCGAGTTCTCAACCCCTTCAACGAATGGCAACGAGCACGAGGGGCGCATCGAAGAGATGCTGATGCACGACGGCAAGGCCAAGGGGCACTTGACCCTGGAAACGGAAGATGTTCCCTACTTCGTGGCCGAGGACCCCGGTGGCCCCCATGGCCTGCTGACCACCGACCCCCGGGGCAAGTTGATTGAAATTCGCCCTCCGTCAGGATTCGGTGCCCCCCTAGCTTGGGGCACGATTCCGAGTTCAGGCAGTGCCGGGTTCTGCTGGGATCGCGCGACCGAGTTTCTCTTGAACAACGGTTCCAACGCACCAGCGAACTCTTCGTTCCAGATGGCGGGCAGCTTTGAGGTGGATGTCTTCTGCAACATGCGGCTCAGCTTTGAGATGTCTTGGACCTTTCCGGGCAAGCCGGAAGGAGACTACACCGTCTGGATTGGTGGCATGCAGGTGGGCCTGATTCACATGCATCATGTCCACGAACCCGCCTTCTATGACAGCGGCTTCTACAACATTGGCGCGCGATTGACCGAAGACGACATCGGTGGCGGTGGCAGCGGTCCGTTCGGCCCCTTCTCGCTGTCTGCGCGGCGCCAACAGGGCGACGACATCGGTGATGGATCGGCCCCCAGCATCGGGCCCAATGACCGAATTGCGGTCAACGGTAGCTTCCGTGCCATGAGCTTGCGCAACATCGAACTGACTGGGCCTTACATGCACCACGGTGGCTTTGCCACCCTGGAACAGGTGGTGGAGTTCTATGTTGGTGGTGGTCACTTCATCCAGGAGAACGAACACGATGCAGATCCGGATGTCGACGGCATCTCGGGAGCCACGACCGAGGACATCAGCAACACTGTCGCTTTCCTGAAGACCTTGACCGACGAGCGGGTTCGCCACCAGCGTGCTCCCTTTGATCACCCCGAGATTTTTGTGCCTAATGGCCATCCGACGACTATGGGTGACCCCAGCTGCCCGGTAGACGACGGTACCGGCAAGGCCACGGAGGACTTGCTGCACATCCCCGGCGTGGGCGCTACTGGCGGCACGGCTCTTGAGCCCTTCCACGCGCAATTGGCTCCGGCTTTGGCAATCGGCAGTCAGCCGAATGGGTTGATCATCTTCGAAGCCAACGAGAGCTATGCGGTGACGTTCAATGTCGCCCTCGCCAAGCCGCCCCATGCCGATGTGCTGGTCAAGCTGGGTGTCGACCAAAGCGAAGCTCGAGTTCTGCCGGATGAGATTCTGTTCAGCCCTGAGGATTGGTTCGTTCGCCGCACCATCACGGTTCGGGGAGTTGAAGATGGCGTTCCCGATGGCAACATCAACTTCGAGGTCGTCATGCTTGAGGTCTCCAGCCAGGACCTGGCCTGGGACGGCCTCGAGCAGGACTTGGCATCGGTCATGAGCGTGGACAGCGGCAAGCTTCATCAGATTTTTGATTTGGAGGCCGAAGATGCAGCGCTCACAGCGCCGATGGTTGTTGTCGCCGATATGACAGCATCCAAGGCCGGGTGCATTGTGGTTCCCGAGGGTTCCGGCAACTCGCAGTTTCCTGGCCATGGTGGACAGGCGGAGTTCAGCTTTGCCGTTGAGACCCAAGCCACGGGCCCCTTCTTTGCCTGGGCTCGAACGAAATCCGGTGCCGGCGAGCGCGGCGCGGCCTTCTGGATTCAAATCGATGAGGAACCTTGGAGGCAGTGGCGAATTGGTGCCACACGCTCGTGGGCCTGGTCGCGGATTCCGATTCCCAACTCCAACTTCGCGGCTGGAATCCATACGGTGCGTATCCACAACCTTGAGGACGGCACTGGTCTCGATAAGATCGTGATCAGCAACGACAGTTCTTATCGCAATTCGGGAGACCCCAGCGGATCGCTCCGGAAGTGAACGGCAACAAGCGGTGATGGACCCCTAACGGTCCCACACCAAAGGCCTCGCGAGAAAACTCTCCAGAAGAGGGCGAACCCCACAGGTTCGCCCTCTTCTGCTTTTCATCTCGCCGGCGGGGCGGCTTCGCGGATCACCGCGCCGTCGGTGGGGGAGAGGATCAGGATCGCGATGGATTCAATTCCGGCTTCCTGGCTGCCGGAGACGGAGATGTAGTCAAAGCGGCCGCGCAGATCGGTGTAGCCGTCCTTGTGGAACCGCACCTTGCCGTCCTCGCGAACATAGACCTTGATGTAGACGCTCTGCAAGGGAGCGCCGGTGTCGGCGCTCTCCACCTTGAGCTGTCCGTGGGCTTCGATCACCCGCACGCTGAGGGAATTGGCGTAGCGCGCCTCGCGGCGCACGATGCCGCCACCGCGAACCTCGATCAACACATTGGCATGGGAAAAATCGGGGGGCAGAGCCATTCGAAACTCGCCGCCCGCGGGATCCAACTCCACGGGCTCGCGATGGTTGGGCTGGACAAAGGAAAAGGAGCTCTCGCCCTCTTCCACGAAGGGACTGGTGGAGAAAAGGAACTCCACATCCAGGGCGTAAAAGCGCAGCTCGCAAGAATCCAGGCCCTCGTGGCGCAGGAAAATCGTCTCACCTTCGAGGTTCAGCTCCAGAGCCGGTTCCCTCGCCACCAACGCCTCGCTCGAAGTGGGATCGTCGCCCGTCGCCGCCTGACCGCGCGCTTGGGCCTCATCGAGATGCCGCAGAACCGCCCGGAAACGGTTACGCCAGTGGGGCAAGGGATGGTCCTGGTAGGCAGCGGCAAGGCTGCGCGCCAGGTTGTGGTCGCGGCTGTAGAAATCCAGATAGGCCGCCAGGTAGTCGTATTGGATGCGCGCTTCCAATCGCGACGGGTCCACCCGCGCGAAGGCAGCCCGCGCTTCGCCCACGCGATCCTGCAACAACATGAAAGTGGAGACGCTCATCCAATCGAGGTCGTCGAGCACCGCCCGGTGGCAAAGGATGTTCAGAAAGCGCCGGTATTGGTTCTTCACATCGACATTGGTGATTTCCCGCCGGCCGCTGAAGGCATGGGCGCGGGCGTTCACCAGGGGCATGTACTCGACTCGCTCATAGGCCCGGCGCAGAACGGGATCGATGTCCAAGAGAGGCGAGTTGAGGGCCGCGCCACAGCGGTCGATGAAGCCGTCGGCGTGGCGCAGGTATTCCCCCGCCGCGCGGCTATCCCCATGGCGTAGGCCGTAGGACCAGAGGGTGTTGTTGTAGACGAAGCGCTCGCGCAAGAATTCGAGGGTGCGGCCGAAGAACGCCGCATCGGACATGCGCCAGGCGATGGATTGGAGGTCCAGGGCCTGCAGGTTGGTGGCGTCCATGTAGGCGAGGACAGCCTCTTGCGTGCCGAGCTGGGAAATGTGCTCCCAGGAGGATTCGTCCAACTTGCTGGGTTCCCTGACGACGGTTAGCTGGAGCGCTTTTGCGAAAGCCACCAGGGCGCCGTCTTCGGCCACATGCACGGGGTAGTGAGCGAAGCTCCCAGGTTCGGGGAAATAAAACGCGTACTCCAAGCTGGTGGTGCCGTGAGCACCGACGGCCAGGGGCACGCCGCGGGTGAAGCGGCCCGCGAGCAGCGGCAGGGCGCCGCGGGGAATCTGTAGCAAGACTTCGAACTCGTGGGGCGTAAGGGTCGGATTGGTGAGCACGACCCGACAGCCGTAGGCCACGCCTACTTCCAGGTCGCCATTGACGAAGGCCTCCACGCGCTGGCCGTCCTGCATGACATGGCGTTCGTCCAGGCGGAAGAGATTCTGGGCCACCAGGACCCGCGGAGCGTCGCCGGAGACTCGCGACTCCACCAATTCCTTGCGCACCAACAAGAGGCCCGAGGCGGCGTTGATTTCGACGCTACCCTGGGATGCGCTGACCGTGTGCTCAGCGCTCTTGAACGGCAAGTCGAGCAGCGCCAAGGCCAGGAGCATCTCGTTCAGATGGCCCGTGGCCAGGGGGAAGTTGGTCGAGACGAAGGGCTGATCCGGTCCAACACTCGCGAAGTCCAACCAGAACTCGTGCACACTGAGAAGGCTGGCCCCGGCTTCGGCGCTCGTGCGTTGCCAGTAGTTGCTCTCCACGAAACGCTCGGTTGCGCGCATCTCGATGTGCAGGCCGCGCACCTCTTGGCGTAGACGGGCATCGCGGCCGAGATTGTTTACTTCTTGGAGGGCGAGCCCCAAAAAGAAATCATCGCTGCCGCTCTTGGCCTCGTTGCCCTCCTCTTTGTCACTCGCAAATTCCAGGGACTCCAAGCCGTTGCGGCGCGCTGTTACCGCCGCCGAAAGACCCGACGGACCTGGCGTTGAGGGGCCGCGGGCGGCGCGCTGTTCCGCGGAAGCCGACTCGTCAAAGACTACTTCTTCCTCTTCCAGCTCGAGAGCCGACCCGAGCAGAATTTCCTCGAACAGCCTGGCCCTCTCCTGGGGTTTGGTGGGATCGAGCGCCACCCATTCGCGCAACTGTCGCGTCACGGCCGCCGCCCGGCTTTTCAGGCGTTGCGCCAGGAGTGCGCGCTCCATCACATTCAAGTCCGCGAAGGCCCAGGGTTCGGTGTAGCCCGAGAGGTCCGCGCCGAGCAACCAGTGGTCGATGAAGGTGCGTTCGGCTTTGTTGTTGAGGAAAGGTAATGCCACCGAATCGAAAAACTCACGGTCCTTGTTCCAGAGGAATAGATGCAGTTCGTGGCAGGCATAGTCGGAATAGAGCTCGCGCTTGCGCTTTTCATCCAGGTCGGGCCATTCGAGCAGGAAGGCGAAGCGCCCCAGGCCGGAATTGGGACGGCGCGTGCGGAACAGGCGATAGATATCGTCCAGGCTGTCGTAGATTTCCACCGTCTCCGGCGTGGCGCTCTTGACCGTCGCGCTCTGGCCAGCCGACAGAAAATCGATTCGGCGCTGTTCAATCCTGTGCCGCTCTGGATCGAGGCCCACGACAAGACGCCGGTCGAGGGGCTCGAATCCCTGCCAGGGCAAACTCAAACGGGCTTCGACCAGCGCGCCGCGGTCCACGGCGAGCACCACGATGCTCTGGCCGGGGCCGAGGTCGGCCAGCGGGATGCGCAGCAGCCCATCCTCGTCGGGCTTTTGGTTGGCGAGGATCCATGACGCGGCGGGCAGGAAGTCGAGGGTTCCGTAAGTACCCGGTGCTCGCTTGGTGGGCGTGACCGGAGCCGCATTCGCACCTCCACCCGATTGTTTGCGGGCTTTGCCAGTCCGTCCCCCAAATCTTCCGCCGGCACCTCCGCCCAAGCCGATCGCTCGGTTCCAATAATCCACCGCCCACGGGTTGAGCAGTACTTGCGGTCGCTCGAGCATGTTGCCGGGGAACTTCTCCGCGAAACGCCGCTCCAGGACATAGCGGTACTCGTCGCTGATGGTGCGACCCGAGCGATACTCTGTTTCGCCCCCTAGAACCTGGTGGCGTTTGGGTGTGCGCTGGAAGTCGAAGGCCAGGTTGCGGGCGCTGTCATAGGGCGACAAGTATCGCGCGGTCATGATGTGCAAGCGCGTGGCGTCCGTGGCGCCTTGAACCGCGACCACCAACGAATCGCCTTCGACTCGCAGACCATCCAGTTGCAAGGGCCGGGTGGTGGAGAGTTCCAGCCAGCGGTCACGACCCAAGGCCCAGCCCTCGGCGGGCTCTCCGGCGCTGATCCGCACCGCAACCCGCTGGTTGGTTTCTTGAAGGAGCAATTCAAAGTTGCCCGCCGGCAGGTTGCGCAGCTCCAGGTAGCCTCCTTCGAGGACCATGTGATCGCAGCGGTCGTGGGTGTAATGTTCCGAGCGCAACTCGACCAGCGAGGCGACCTGGCGGCTCACTTCCGTCGCCGTACCCGAGTAAGCGACGCGCAGCACCCCGCCGGCAACGCCGTGCAGGTAGGCCGGGACTCGGGGGGGGGTGGTGCCCAGGTGCCAGGCGCCGATGTTCTTCGGCAGGCCTTCGACTCGTACGGACTCGATGCCCTCCAAGGCGCCGAGGTGCACGCGGCCCTGGAGATCACTTTGCAGGGACACGGTGAGGGTGTCGCTGTAGTCTTTGTGCTTGAGGATCAGGTTGGTGCTGACTCCGCCGCGCACTTCGCCGTTCTTGCCGCGCACTTCCAAGAACCAACCGTCCGCGTCGCGTCCGAGGAAGGGCGCATGGGTTGCGTCGGTGACCTCGATGCCGTTCAAGAGATAGGTGACCGGCGCGCTGGCCAGCTTGATCGCCTTACCCGAACTCATGCTCTGAACACGGCCGACGAGCTGGGCCACCAGCTTTACCGTTCCCGGCGGAACCTGGAATTTCTGCACCCACTCGCCCGTGGCGAGAAGCTCGATGTCGCGCACTTCCAAGGTTGAGCTGATGCCGTCGGCGCGGGTGCTCGTGAGGCTCAGCAGCGCATCTTCGACGAGATTCAGGTCCACCGTGGCGCCCGCGAGGCGCAGCCGCGGCCGCACGAGCCACTGCGCTTCTTCACCGGCGAGCAGGGCTTCGCGATTGACCAACATGCCCGCTTCGAGGGTGTAGTTCTCTCTGGCGTGCTGAAAGCTGTCCAGGGAACAGCGCGCCGCGCTGGAGAGGATCACCTGGCGCTCCTTGGGTTCCGTGGAGTAGGGCACCAGGATCTCGCCGCCCGCGCCGCTCTTGTACTCTCGGCCGCCGAAGAACAGGCTGGCTCCCGGAGCCCGGTTTCCGTTCTCGTCGAGGACCACAATGGCGTGACCTGCCGCGCTGCGCCGTTCTCTGAGTTGCAGATGTCCCTTTTGGATCACCGCCCGGCTAGAGAGCCCGCCGCCGATGAACTCCACCACGAAGACGCCGGGCCGGTCGAGGCCTGGGAACTCGAAACTTTGGAGCACGCGGCGCAAGGGGTTTACGTCGAAGTTGTAGGTGGTCTCTTTGCCCGCCACCAAGCCGTCCAGAGGCAGGCTGGCGTCGACTTCCCGACCCGTGGCGCGGTAGTAGGCAAAGGCGTCGATCTCGAAGGTCTTGACCAACAGCGTGGGAACATTCTTCAGGTTCACCTCGATGGTCACCGGCTCATGGGCGGCGAGTCGGGTGGGTTGGCTGGCAAGAAAACTGATCTCCACCCGTTGGCGAAGTTTTTCGTAGTAGACGGGATCGTCGAGCAGCGAGTACCACAGCTCCATGTCGCCCACGCCGAAGAGGATCTTGGTCTCGGCGAAGATCCGTTTCAGCAGCACATCCGAGACCAGGGCCTCGAACTCAGCGTAGTCCGCGTCCTCCTTGAAGAAGTGCTCGAGCAAGTCGCGCAGCAGTTCTTCGTCATCCCCGGCGCGGCCCAGGAGGGTGGGCTCTTGGTCGCTTCCAGAGATGACCTCTTCATTGCGATGCCGCCGCAGGTAATCGGGGTTCACCCAGGAGGCTCTGCGCGGGAGCTTGAGCCAGGTCAAGAAGCGCCCGCGATCCACCCGGCCCAGGGCCCGGTCGTGGTGCAGCCAGTGGCTGAGGACATGGGCTTTGAGGCTGTTGTGCACCGGCGCCAGTTTCTGGACAAAGGCCCACAAGCGCTCGATGTAGGCCTCGCGTGCCTGGGCATCATGGCTCCAGTCCAAATCGTCATCAGGTGCAAGGCGCGCGAGATAGGCGGCCACGAAGGCTTCTTGGTTGAGCAGCGCGGGCCGAATTCTGAGGCACTCATCGAGTTGTTCGAGGAGGAGGCGCCCATGAATCCCGAGGGAGCCGAACTTGCTGCTGTACTTCGAGTTGAGGTCGCGCACCACCAGGGCCGCGAGGCCGTCGAGATCGGGATGCCACAGACGGGTGAGCAGTTCGTGGCGCGCGCGATGGCCGAGGCTTTTGTGGTCCAGGGTCAAGAGGCGTGAGTCCTCGAAACCTCTCAGGCCGTTGTTGTGCCTGGAGAGGGCGCGCTTGGTGAGGGTCTCTTCCGAAATCCGTTTCTGTTCCAAGCTGACCGGCAGTTGCGCCTCTTCGCCGGGCACTTCTCGCTTGTGGTTGAACGCGAGTTGCAGCCTTTGGCGAAGGAACGCGTAGCTTTTTGCAGGCTGTTCACCGACGCGCAGGAGCGCTTGTCGGTTCTCGATTTCCTCGACCCGCCCGCCTCGTCCGTGGCGTTGGACCCAGGTTTCCAGGAGCCGGTCCACGGCGTCCAACTCGCCCGCGTGTTGTCTCTCCAGGCAATGGTAGAAGTAAGACTCCGCTGTTCCCGGCGCGAGTTGTTTCAGAACCTCTGCGCGGTCGGGAGCCAGGGCAAAGTTTTCCAGAAAACCCACCGGATTGTCCTGGGGCGTGCTGGAGAGGGCGGGGCCGAAGGCGACGAGGAGGGTGAAGAGCAGTGAGTTTCGCATGAATGAGTTCCAACAAGGCCAAGAGAAGGTTGTAGAGCCTAACGGCCACCATGGCCGCAAGTTCACTCTTCCCCAACGCCGTCATCTTCGCCCCTCTTGGCCCTCAGGCAAAGAACTGCACAACTTCTGGGATGCCTTGGCCGAACCAGCGCCGGTGCCGCAATCCCTAGCCAGACCCGGCTGGCCGGTCTACAGCGCTCGGGTCGATGGTTCCGTGTAGAGCTCTCGCAACCACGGCCCCCACCGAATCGGCTCGCCCTCTGGAGAGCAGGCCCCGTTCTGCCCTTTCAGAGTGCCCTCACCGCCCCATCCCTGGACAAGCCTGGGACCACTGCCGCCCTTCACCGGCCGGGTATCTTGGTGTGGTCCCCTTTCCCTTTCTTCGTTAATTACTCATCCAGCGACGAGTGCAGGGCGATGCGATTGCCCTCAGTGTCCAGGACCACTGCACGAAAACCGTGGGGACCAATGCCCACGACATCCTCCAGCACCTGGCCGCCGGCTGCCAGAGTCTTCTGCACTGCATCGCGAATGCGTCCCTCGACATTCATGTAGACGAGCAGGCCACGGCTCCCGCTGATCTCGTCGGGCTTGGGATAGAGACAACCACCGTTGCCGTCCTCATGTTCGAGGACGGCCATGCGGAAGCCGCCGAATTCTGTGGTGGAGACTTCGATGGCGAGCACCGATTCTGTAGAACTTCGCTGCCCGATCGAGATCGGCGACGGGGATGTCGCACCAGACGGCGCGGTTGTGCTCTTGGTTGTAGTCGGACATAGGGTTCTAGGCTGCGCTAGAAGGCCATGCCAAAGCGCAGGAGATACTGCCAGGAGTCTAGTTCTCCGGGCCCATACAACTCGCCTTCCTGCTCGAAGGTCTTTCTCAGGCCTAGACCCAGGTACATGTTCTCACCGACTTCGTAATCGATGCCGCCACCGAGATAGAAGCCGATATCGGACAGGGTCGCGGACTCCGCTCCCGTCCTCGTGCCGCGGACGCTGATTGCGCTGAGGCCCGCGGACAAGTAGGGACGCCAGGGGGCTTGATTCCACTCATAGCGTGGTCCGGCGTACACCTCATAGTTTTCAAGCTCATGATAGATCGCGCCCAAGCTGCCCGAGCCTTTGCCGTAACGCAGACCGAACTCCATGCCGATACCGCCCTCGATGGGTACATGGGAGATCTCCAGGCCCGCGATCGTCTGCTCGTCCACGGGGTCGAAATCATCCCCCAATTCGGCTCTGCCCACGGAAGATGTGAGGCGTGTGGCATGGCAGCCCGCGAGCAGAATGAGCAGGCAGGCAAAAAGGGCGTTCGTAGATAGTGTCTTCATGGAGGGTTGTTTGGTTGGCATTGCGAACTGAGGCTGGAGGACATTTCGGCAGCGACCGCTATTCCGTAGCCCAGGGCCCAGTTGGGGCAGGAATGTAGGGGGGGATTGGAGGGCCTGGCGCCTTCAGATGGCTCCACGAGAAGGCCCTCCACTGGCCAGTTCAACCCCGCCCTACTTATGCCCATCCCCATGGTGCTCGCGGATGTGCTCCGCGTCTTCTTCTCCGAAGTAGCTGCTCTTG
>DUCM01000020.1 GCA_012959785.1 Planctomycetota bacterium
CCGCACTGTATGCGCGTCGTGCATCTTCGAGGCGCCCCATCTTGGCAAGGACAGTGCCTAGGTGACAGAGCGTGGACCCCATCCTTGTGGGGGCGCAGGAATCCTGGATCAGGCTATCAAAAGCAGCTCGAGCGCTTCTCATCTGCCCAGCCACCGCATACTCCAACCCCATGTACTGCCGCCCCACATCCGTGGGCACCAAGCGCAGCGACGCTGCTGCAAGGCGCATGCGGCTCACAGCCGGGTCCCGCACAAGCCCAACGCAGTTTTGGATCAGCGCGGCGGCGGAGTCACCGGAGAATTCAGCCTCCAAACAGGCTCCTTCTTTCGCGGCCTCTTTGCGGATCTGGCCCGAGTCTTGAGCGATCCCGCGGAAGGCGGTTTCGGTGCGGAAGGGGCGCAAGGCGGCGAATCGCTCTTCGTTCTTGTAGCCAACATAACACTGATACCGCAGCAAGAACGCCACCTGTTCGCGGTAGCTGTCAAGTAGCTTGCGCTCTGGTGAGGTCCAGTCGAGGGAACGAGAGCTGACCTCGCCGCGCTTGAGGGACAAGCTGCGGAACTCGGCCGGGCGCTCGACTGAGAGCAGGGTCGAATCGGGGTCCTGGGCGATGTCGCGCAGGAGCTCTTCGATTTCGGGGTCAAGGATTTGGACTTGATCGGTCATCGGTCACTCCTCCCAGTGTTATCAGAGCCGAGGAAAATGTCCTCGGCGTAATTCCAGCTCGGAGCCCCGGGGTCGGGGTTGGGCTCGGGGGTCGTGCCCAGGGTGCTCATCATGGCCAGAGCATACCGCACCCGGGCCTTGGCTTTTGCGGGCGCGCCGTGGCCCTCGGCCACGGCGCGCTCGAGGGGCTTGGACTGGATCACCACGGCCCAAAAGGCCTCACGCACGGGGATCGGCAGGTTGTTGTAGACCACGGCGCACTTGCGTGCGATGGGCGGCTCGATCCCCAGGCAATCCGCCAGCCAGTGGGAGACCGATGTGGTGGAACTCTGGTCAGGGTCTCCAAGGGCCGGAATGCCCTGGCGTTGCACTTCGATGTCCTCGTCGAGCAGGGTGCGGATCGTGCTGTCGATGCAGGTCGTCAAGAACTCGTCAAGAGGCGGCGTCCCGTCGTAGCCGAAGGCCTGGTGCGCCACCCAGGCCGTGGCATGGTCGTACAGCCGGTCAGGATCCACCAGATTCGCATGGTGCGCCACACGGTCCGCGCAACGGCTGTCCATCCCCAAGGGGTCGCCGCGCAGGATCTTGGTCAGGACCTTGCGCGGGGACTGCCCGGCGAGAACTTCGCTGCCGGGGTAGGTCCTCTGGCGGGGCTTGGCCTTGGAGGCCGAAGACTGCAACCCCTCACCGGCACCACTCGCCTGGCGGCTCGGATCTTCGGGCTGGTGAGGGTGACCTGGCTGGTGCAAGTTGGCTCCGGTCGGTGAGTCGTTCGGTCGGGAGAGGGTCGCGTTGGAAGGATCGAAGGTTCTCGCCTTCCGCGAGAGTCCCTGAGAGCCATCCTGCGTACCTAAGCGACCCTGTCAACCACCGCTGGCCACGGATTGTGGCGATCTTTCCCGACTGGGTCCCTTCCTCACCCTGATAAGGGATGCCCCAGGCAGCTAGAGTAGCCGTAGCGTAGGAATCCCCACGCCTGCGCTCCCCGGCTGTCTCTGGCGGGTCAAAACCCAGGAGCAGGGCTCTCAGCGTGGGAAAAGCGCTTTTCCCCACTACAGCCTCTGCGAGTCCCGGACTCCCGGGGTCCCGGGATCCTCCGGCCGCCAGGCAGAGTGCGCCTTGCGCCAAGTGAGGATCGGCGGCCCGGGGGCGCCGGGAGTTACTCGTCGAGGGGCTCGTCCAATTCCAGGACCCCGCTGGCATCCACGAGGTGCGTGGCGCTCTTGCCGGCGGGCTGGACCGTGTCTTCGTCGAGGGTGCCGCCGAACAGGGTGATGCACGCGCCCTCGGCGGTGAGCAGGGTCACGCTATCCTCGGTCTTTTGCACCAGGCGTCCGTAGAAGACGCCGCCGGGAGTGCGCACGCGCACGCGCTCCTCTCCGGCGAGGACCTGGCCGTCGGGACGCTGCGCTGAGCCCGATGAAAGCAGGTGTTCGATACTCTCTACTTGCCAGGCGAAGAGGGCGGTGCGGCCCAGGTCGGACTGCAACCAGACGCGGCTCTCACCCACGGCGTAGAGATCGCCTTCGAAGACCTCGCCGCCGAGCAACAGAACGCGCACGCGGCCCACACCGGGGGTCATCAAGCGGGTCGCCGAGTGCAACCGGTCGAGAGGAATCGAGCCACCCACCCACAGACCGGCGAGATCCTCGGGGCTGGCTGTGCGGACGCCGCTCTCGGTAGTAGGGGCCTCGACCTGAACCGTGGGCGCTTTGGCCACATTCGTGGCCGTGGGCTCAAGAGTCGCCGCCGGTGCGGCTCCGGAGGGCCCGACGATGACAAGACCCTCGGGCGTTTCGGCGCGAAGCTGCCGAGCCGAACGCGGCATGCGGCCGTCAAGGGTCATGAAGGGGGGCACCACGGTCAGGAACTGGCGCCTGCCAGGGCCGGTGAACCGCACCCTGGGGTTGCGGCCTGCCCAGGGGCGCGCCACTTCCTTGGTGGGGCCCGGGGCGGTCTTCGGGGCCGCTGCCCGAATGCTGGGCACGATGGGCGTGATTGGCGCGGGAGCCGTCGTGGCCGCGAGGTCTGCCAGGGGAGCGAGTGCCGGACCGGGCGGTTTGGGCGGCGCGAAGGGCGCGGGAGCTTCCGGGGCTATAGCGGGCGTCGTGGGTAGCGCAGCCGGGGGCGTCGGCTGCGGCGCAAAAGCAGTTGGGGAAACGGGCAGTGCCTTCGAGGGCAGTGCCTTCGAGGGCAGTGCCTCGCCCGCAACCTCCACCCGAGCCACTTCCAGCGGCGGCGGCTGCACGGCCTCGCGGCTGGAGAAGTAGCGCGCACCGGCGAATCCCAAGCCGAGGGAGATGCTGGCGATGACGAGGTGCTGCAAGGCAAAACGCGACTCCTTGGCCTCGGATTCCAGAAGCTCGTCGGAATCTCCCCCGCTACTCTCCCCTCCAAACTCGCCCCCATCCGCCGTGACCTCGGATCCTGGCGGCACGGCACAGGAGATGTCGAACTCCTCGCCATCCTCGAACTCCATCAGCCAACTGGCGCCCTCGGTCTCCTCGGCCTCCTCGGTCTCCAGAGCCCAAGGGGGCAGATCGGTGTCGAGCGCCTGGCTGCGGCTGGCCTCCTTTGGAGCCTGGGTCTGACCGGCTTGGGCCGAGCCCTCCAGATCCGAATCGTCCAGGAAGGAGGGCAAACCGACCCCCCCGGTGGAGGGATCGGAGGGGAAAACCGATTCGGGGTCGACGTTGTGCAAGGGCTGGTCCGTCATGGAATAGAAGTGTGAGACCCCCTCGAGAAGGGCCTCTGCGAGTCTCGCACCGGGGTGGGAGGATCAGGGTTGTATCGGCACGCAGGACCCCCATGACTCAAACTTGGTGGGCAGAAATCTCCCACAATCGGAGACATTGAACGAAAAACACGCCGCCAGAACGACGCTCAGCGCTTCTTGAGCACCCGGTGGCCCCCCTGACGCAGGGTCAGGCCCTCGGCATCGAAGCGCTCGAGGAGGGGAATCAGGAATTTGCGGCTGGTTTGCAGGGCGTCGCGGAGCTCTGGAATCTGGAGCTGTCCGTGGGCCTCGCAGTTCTGGCGCACGGCTTCGCGACCCCGCTCGGCCACGGCGGCCGTGACGAGCAAGTCCGTGGAGAGGCTCACCAGACTACCGCGGTCCACGAGCATCTCCACCAGAGGCCGTAACTCGGATTCGGGCGCCGCCAGGTCCAGGCAGAGTTCCGCCACGGCCGGTGGTTGAAAGCCAGCCGTCTCCAGGCGCTCCTCGAGGGCCCGAGCCAATTGATGAGAGCGCGGATCGAGCCCTACCTCGCGACCGGCGAGGCGCACGCGGCCCCCCGCCTCTACCGAGAGCCCGCCTCGGCAGGCCTCCTCGGCCAGCAAAAAGTTCAGGAAGGCAGCCTCATAACCGGTGGATTGGCGCACCTCGCGGGTCTCCACCACCTCGCGCAGAGGATGCTCCTCGAACCAGGCATGCAAGGCTCCGCGCAACTTGTCGAGGGCCGCTTCGAGGCCCTCGGCGTGGAGCCATTTGTGCCCCTGGTCGGCGCTGATCACGAGACCCCGCTTGGCCAGTTCGGCTAGAAACTCGCGGGTCTCTGGGCGTGAGCGTTTGATCTCCACCTCGAGCTCCTGCACCGTGCGCAGGGTCTGGCCGCTGCGCAGGAGCGCCACCTCGAGCAATTCGGAGGGCGATTCGAGGCTATCCTCCTGGCGACCGAGTTCAGCGAGGACAAAGCCCTTGAAGCGCTTCAAGCGGTGGCGGCTCTCCTCCAGGATGCGGCCGCCGCCGAGGGTCACGAGGGGCGAAGCGAGGCGCAGAATGAAGGGGTCACCCGGCGCGCAGACCACGGGAGCCTCGAGGCGCAACTGCACCAGGGCGGTTTCGCCGGGAGCCAGCTCGGCCTTGTCGAGGAGCACCACCTCGCCCAGAATCTCCGCCGTGCCCGTGTGCAGGCGCACGGCGGCGCGGTTCTGGATGGGGCGCTCGAGATTGGGCAGAGCGCTGAGCCTGGCGCCCACCATGCGCATGGCGCGGAAGATGCCCGACACGGCGGCCACGCAGCCGCGGGCCACGAGCTTGTGCGAGATGTCGGAGACATTGATCGCCGTGGAGTGACCGGCCCGGGCACTCTCTGCTGTCTGGCCGTAGGCCTGCAAGCCGCGCACGCGACCCTTGAGTCCTCCGGGCAGGATTTCGAGGTCCTCCCCCGCCGTGATGCGACCGGAGACCGGGATGCCGCAGATCACCGTGCCAAAGCCCGGCGAGCTGAAGACACGCTGGATCGGCATGCGGAAGAGACCCTCGTCCGAGCGCGGTGTGATGGCCCCCGCCGCGCTGAAGAGTGCCTGGCGAAACTCCTCCAGGCCCGTGCCCGAGATCGCCGAGAGGCGCAGGACGGGAGCGTCTTCGAGGAAGGTGCCGGCCACGCTTTCGCGCACATCCTCCTCGGCCAGCTCCACCAACTCCTCGTCCACCATGTCGATCTTGGTCAGGGCGATCAGGCCGCGTTCGACGCCGAGAAGGCCCATGATCGAGAGGTGCTCGCGGGTCTGGGGCATGACGCCGTCGTCGGCCGCCACCACCAGCACCACCAGGTCGATGCCCGAGGCACCGGCCACCATGTTCTTGATGAAGCGCTCGTGGCCAGGCACATCGATGATGCCCACGGTGCGGCCATCGGGGAGCTCGAGGGGCGCGAAACCGAGGTCGATGGTCAAGCCCCGAGCTCGCTCCTCCTTGAGACGGTCGGGGTCGACGCCCGTGAGCGCGCGCACCAGGGTCGACTTGCCGTGGTCGATGTGGCCGGCAGTACCGATAACGATGGGCTGGATTTCCATGGCGTTGGTCATAATAGCGCAGGCGCCCAGCAGAGTCATCGCCGTGGAGTGATTGCCGTGAAGCCAGCCCCCCTTGCCCAAAGCCCCGTGAGTGAACTTCCCTTTCGATCCCTGAGCCCCTACCTGCGCGCGCGCTTTGGCCGCGAAGTGCACCGCGTGGCCCTCGACGCGGGCTCGACCTGCCCCAACCGCGATGGCTCCAAGGGCTTCGGCGGCTGCGTGTATTGCGATGTGGACGGATCGGGAAATGCCGAGCTGAAATCAGGCTTTCAGCTGGCGGAACAACTCGAGCGCGGAATCGAGCGAGTCCTGCGCCGCGACCCCAACTCGGGGGTGATCGCCTATTTCCAGTCCTACTCCAACACCTATGTGGAGCGCTCCCGGCTCAAGGAAGTCTTGCAAGTCGTCGAGCCCTACCTCAAGGACCGCGTCTGCGCGGTCAGCATCGCCACGCGGCCCGACACCCTGCCCGCGGAAGCTCTCGAATTGCTGTCGGAGCTTGCGCAGCGCGTGCCGGTCTGGATCGAGCTGGGCCTCGAAGCAGCCGATGACGCGCTGCTTGCAAAAATCAAACGCTTCCACACCGTGCAGGATTTCTCAAGCGCCGTGGAACGCTCCCAGGCAGCCGGGCTTGAGGTCATCGGTCACGCCATCCTGGGGCTCCCCGGGGACGGCCGCGAGGGCGCACGGCGCACGGCGCGGTTGTTCGCGGAGACGGGCGTCGATGGCGTCAAGGTCCACAACCTGATGGTTTTGCGCCGCACGCAACTCGAACAGTGGTACCGCCAGGGCGCAGTGGCCGTGCTCGACACCGAGACTTATGTCGACTGGCTGGCGGACTTCATCGAACGCCTGGCGCCGCATCAAATCCTGCACCGGCTGAGTGGGGATGCTCCCGCTGATGAACGCATCGCGCCCACTCGACAAGTTCACGCCAGCGAGATTCGGATGCGCTTGCTGGCAGAACTCGAAGGCCGCAAGAG
This sequence comes from Planctomycetota bacterium, assembly GCA_012959785.1. GTDB lineage: Bacteria > Planctomycetota > UBA1135 > UBA1135 > DUCM01. The sequence goes on from DUCM01000020.1 coordinate 6,451, forward strand.
CCGCCAGGGCTGTCGCCTGGGCGAGCGGTCCCAGCCTGTGCCCTGAGACACCGAGATCAGAGCCCTATAGAATCCAGCTCAGGGTCCCAGGAGAATCCAACTCAGGCGAGGTAGAGAATGCGATCGCAGGACGAGCACTGGATCACATCCTTGCCGCGGGCGAGGCGCACGGACAGGTTGGGCGGAACCTGGATGTAGCAGGCCTGGCAGACGCCGCCGTCGAGGGGGGCTAGAGCCTCGCCGCCGCGGGCCAGGAGCAGGCGGTCGTAGAGGGCCAAGGTGTTGACATCGATGTCCTTGGAAAGGCGCGCATCGCGCTTGGACTGGAGGTCTTCCTGGCGCGCCGTGGCCTGGCCCAACTCGGTTTCGACATTGGCGGAGTACTCAGTGAACTCAGTCTGCGCCGCAGCCAGTCGGTCCTTGAGCGCCGCCACCTCGGTCGTGTCGGCCTCAATGAGTTCGACACAAGAAAAGGCCTCACGCTCGCCCTCATCGATCTGGCGTCGCAGGCCGCGCATCTCGTAGCGGCAGGCCTCGACCACGGAGACATCGCGGGCGCTGAGGGATTCTTTCTCCAGCTTGCGCATGCGCTGCTGCTGGACCACCACCGTGTCCTCCATCTCCTTGACCCGCACTTGTCGGGCTTGGGATGCGGCGTGGATCTGTTCAATCTTCGCTTGCTCCGCGTCGAGTGCAGCCTGGCGCCGTTCTCGCTCCTCGGGCAGCCGCTCCAGCTCCCGGTTGACTGTGAAGAGATCGGCGTCGATTTCCTGGAGGACGAGAAGGGCTTGCACGAGATTCACCATGGGGTCTGCTGGGTTGAGCGGGCGAATAGTGTAGCGACCCAATCTCTCAAGCGAGATTCTCGTAGGAGATTCCTGCGGGGACTTCGGGGACTTGGAGAGCGGCCAGCGTCCCCACCCAGCCGCGCCTCGAAAGAGCGTCTCCCGGCCCCTATGACTCCTGTGTCCCTCGGGGCTCAAGGGTCCCAAAGGAACAGCCGCCGCGCCGTGAGCCCCTGGCGAGGATCGCGACGCGGCGGCTTTGGCCCAACAGAGGACCGGCCGGACCTCTAGCCCGGGCTAGCCCGGGTGATTCATGCAAACGCCCACCAATTTCAGCCAAGGGCTGTGTCTGGAGCCCGATTGCATGAATAGTCCGGCTAGACCACGTCTTCGCCTTCGTCGGGCACGACCACGCCGTCGAGGAAGCTCGCCAGTTGGCGGGCACGCACCGGATGGCGCAGCTTGCGCACGGCCTTGGCCTCGATCTGGCGCACCCGCTCACGGGTCACGCGGAAGATCCGGCCCACCTCTTCGAGGGTGTAGGTGTAGCCATCGCCGATGCCGTAGCGCAGCTTGACGATCTCACGCTCGCGGAAAGTAAGGGTCTTGAGCACCTCGTCGATGCGCTCGCGAAGCATCTCCTGACCGGCGGCCGCGAGCGGGCTCTCGGCTGAATCATCCTCGATAAAGTCGCCGAAGTAGCTGTCGTCGGAGTCGCCGATCGGGCGGTCGAGGCTGATCGGGTGCTTGCTGATCTTCATCACCCGCTTGGCCTCCTCCACCGTGATCTCGGTGGCCTCGGCCACTTCCTCGACGCTGGGCTCGCGGCCCTTCTGCTGGAGCAGGCGCTTGCTGACATTGCGCAGTTTGCTCATGGTTTCGATCATGTGCACCGGGATGCGGATCGTCCGCGCCTGGTCCGCGATCGAGCGGGTGATCGCCTGGCGAATCCACCAGGTGGCGTAGGTCGAGAACTTGTAACCGCGGCGGTACTCGTACTTCTCCACGGCCTTCATCAGGCCGGTGTTGCCCTCCTGGATGAGGTCGAGGAAGGACAGGCCACGGTTGCGGTACTTCTTGGCGATCGAGACCACCAGTCGCAGGTTGCCGCTGGAAAGCTTGCGCTTGGCATCCTCGTACTCATCGTGGTGCAGGCGCACCTGGTCGCAACGACGCTTGAGACGCGAGGCGGGTTCGAGGGCTTCGAGTTCGAGTTCAGCGAGGCGTTGTTGCAGCTCGATGAGCTGCTCGCCGCCCTTCTTGTTGCCCTTGAAGGCTGCGATCTTGCGCTCGATCGAGCGCATCTCGCGGTAACGCTCCTCGATCAGTTCGAGGTAGGGGCGCACCTTCTTGACTTGTAGGTGGCACTCCTCGATCAGAATCACCAACTTGCGGCGCAGGTTCTGCACCCGGCACTTCTGGATCGAGGCGGACTCTTCGTCGAGCTGCGGGTCGAGCAGGGGACGATACTCCTCGCGAATGCGAGCGATCAAACTCTCGATGGTCTCGATGTTGACCGGCAGACGCTTGGCCAGGAAGGGCTTGCCGAGAGTCTCGACGATCAGGGGATCGTCGTCGGGCTTGGGGTTGGGGTTGACCTTGAGGGTGCGATCAAAGGCCAACTCGCCGCGGGCCACATGCAAGAGGGTCGTGATGGACTCGTCCATGCAGAACCCCGAAGCGATGGTCTTCTTGCGAAAGCGCTTGCGGGTGATCTCGATGCTCTTGGCGAGGTAGATCTCCTCGGGGCGTGTCAGAAGCGGAATCTCACCCATCTGCGTCAGGTACATGCGCACGGGATCGTCGATCTTCTCAGGCAGGGCCACGGTGCGGGCGAGGGCCGCAGCAGCCTTGGCGGCCACGGTCCGAGCCGGGCTCTTGGCTTTCTTCTTGGAGTCCTTGGCCTTGCTCGCGACTTTGGCCTTCTTGGCCTTCTTGGCTTTCTTGGCCTGCTTGGCCTTGGGAGCAGCCTTGGCGCCCGAGGAGTCTGCCCCCCCGTCCTCGCCGTCGGCCTCGTCGATCATATCCACGCCAGCCTCCTCGAGGGCCATGAAGACTTGATCGAGCTGTTGGGGCGGCACGAACTGGTCCTCGAGCAACCGATTCATCTCGGAGTAGCTCAGGTAGCCCTTCTTGCGGCCCTCCTTTACGAGGAGCTTGATGGTGTCGTCAAACTTGACTGACATGCGATACCTCTATTTATCAACTGGGTGAAGCGCAGGTGAGCTGTGCAACTCGTCTGCTTGGGAATGGAAAGAGCCGTGCGAATCGGCCTTGTGGGAATGGCGCGAACCCTCGGGCTCGCTCGGTGGATGTTCTGCCTGCAAGAGCAGGCGCAGGGCGCCCAAGGTCTCTTCGAGCTCTGTCTTGATCGCTCGGGCGTCTTCGCCTCGCGCCTGGGATAGTTGCTGTTCAAGGGTGCGGGCCTGGCCCTCCAGGTTTAATCGCTGCCGCGCGCCGCGGCGTTTGTTCAGGTAGCCAAGGGCTCCGTCCATCAGATCCTTGGGGCTGGAGGCCGATTCAGCATGGACGGCCAGGCTCGTAACCCGCACCCGGGCGGGACAATCGCCCAGGCCAGACAGCACGCTGGTCACATCGATAGCCTGGTGCTCGTCCTCGTACATCTCCAGAACGAGTTCAAGGATCTGTTTGAGGTCAGGTTCCTGACAAAACTTTGCCATGGGTTTCGCCAGCGGGACGAGGCTGCTGTCGAGCAGCACGGCACCGATGATCTCGCCAAAGGCGCGGGCGACCTGGGCGACCTGGGGGTCGATTCTGCGCTTGAGGGCAGGCTCCTGGAGCGGCTCAGCGGGGGTCTCGGGGGCCACTTCGCGGGGGCTGAAGGTCGACGCGGCACGGCGCTCCTGGTGCTTGCCCTCGGCGCTCTTGCGCCATTGATCCTTGAGATCCGCCTTGGAGATCCCGAGCTGCTGGGCCAACTGCTCCCAGAGGGAGTTGCGGTGCACGGGGCTCTGGATGCGCTGCACCAAGGCCAGCAGATCGTCAACCGCCCGCGAGAGCTCGGCCCCGCGCAGGGTCGCCAGGCGCGTCAGGCTCTGCTCGAACCAGTTCCGGCCCGTTTCGATCTCTGCCAGAAAGGCCTCGGAGCCGCCACCCAGGAGGATGTCACAGGGATCCTGGCCCGTGGGCAAGGTCACAAGATCGAGTTCGAGGTCCAAGGGCAGGAGACCGTGCAAGGCACGCCGCGCGGCCTTCGCACCGGCGGAATCGCCGTCAAAGACCAGACTGACCCGCCGCGCGCCACTCTTGCGCACAAGCCGCGCGTGGTCATTGGTGGTGGAGGTGCCGAGCACCGCCCCCACCCGCGCCAATCCCGCCTGGTGGGCAGCCATCACATCGGTGTAGCCCTCCACCAAAATCAGATGCCCCTCGCGCCGCGCCTCGCGTAAGGAGAGGTCGAGGCCGTAGATCAAGCGGCTCTTTTTGAACAGCGGCGTCTCGGCTGTGTTTATGTACTTGGGTCCCCCCGCGTCGCCGCCGAGGCGCCGAGCTCCGAAGCCCACGGTACGCCCGCGGTCGTCGGCGATAGGGATCATCAATCGGCCGCGGAAGAAGTCGAAGGGGCGGCCGCGATCGTTCTTGCGCAGCAACCCGACCTTTTCGAGGAGTTCGAAGGGCAACTGCTCCCTGCGCCCCCAATCCACCAGGGCCTGGCCAGCGGCTGGCGAGTACCCCACGCGGAAGCTCTTCTGGGTCTCGGCCGTAAACCCGCGAGCCGCGAGATAGTCCCTGGCTTGACCGCCCTCGGGCCCGTGCAGGGCCTCGGCGTAGAACTGCGCCGCGCGCCTCAGGACATCGTAGGCCGGATCCGGGCCCCGCTCGGAGTCATCACGGCCGGTTTTCTTCGGCAACTCTACCCCGGTGCTATCCGCCAATTGCTGCAAGGCCTCCATGAAGCTCCAAGCGTTGATGGTCATGACGAAGGAGATCTGGTCGCCGCCCTCGGCGCAGGCGCCGTAGCAGTGCCAGGTGCCCTTGGCGGGGTCGACCTTGAAGGAGGGCGTCTTTTCGCTGTGGAAGGGACAACAGGCCTCCCACAAGCGCCCGCTTCCCCGCTGCTTCAGATCAGAAACATACCCGCGAACGACATCCTCTATGGGAGATCGCAGCTTGATCTCGGTAACGGCGCGTTGGAAATCGTGGGACAAGGTTGGCGTTGAGCGGGCTAGTGCCGAGGGGCGGTCAGAGATGGCGTCCAGAGTTCGATGCGGGGGTTCCAGTCCCGGGCAGGAGCACTGCCGGGGAAGAGGAGAAAATCTCGGGTCAGATTTCCCTGGGTGAATCAGTACGAAACCGCCAGTCGGGGCCTCTAAAGTTGCGGCCTCATGAGGGGGCCGTTTCAAAAAAAACCGGAGCCGTACTAGAATCAGGGCGCAGGGCCAACACGCGCGAAGAACTTCGGTCCCCTCGCCGAGGCTCAACTACCGCATGACGCCGAACGACAAGGTTCGGGTCGGGGAGGCGGAGCAGCCTATCTGGTGGGGGTCCTCGAGGGGCCGGCGGGGTGCTTTAGTGGGCGTATAGCTTCCCCGAATCAGCGACCTACTCGATCTCAAGCCAATGTTCTCGAGCCAATCAATCCAAGGCGTAAGAATAGCACATGGGAGCTCAGAGGCCAGCCGGGGTCCAGGAAAGTATCGTGTAAAGGCCAAAAAACAGTGGCTGGGAGGGCTCATTCAGCTGGCCCTGCCCTTTCATCTCCCCCTTCATCTCCCCTTTCACCCACCGGCTCAGCCCCTGGCCGCTTTTCCGCCTGCACGCGGTCCCTCCAGAGCGGGCTGGCGGCCAGGAGCCAAAGGGTCTCGATGTCGAGGGTTTCGGCCCGCCGCAGGGGATCGAGGCCCAGGTCTTCCAGGAGTTTCCCCACCGCGGCACGGTCCCCGAGGACCTCACCCAAGACCCGGCCCAGGCCCTGGCGGCGGCGTTGGAACAGGGCGCCAGTGAGGGCCGAGAGCTCTCGCCGCCGGGATCGCTGCCTGGGCTCGCTGGCTCCCGGGCGGAGTTCGAGGTGCACCACCAAGCTCTCCACCTTGGGCCGCGGCCAGAACATGGCCGGGCCAACCTTGCGTCCGGCGCGCACCTCATAGGCCGCCTGCAAACGAACCGAGACGGGCCCCCACTCGCCATGGCCGGGCTGGGCCGTGATGCGTCGGGCGACTTCCTGTTGCACCAGGACACTGATCCCAAGCGGCGGGTTCTCGAGTTCGCTCAAGACCACCAGCAAAGGCGCGCTGATGCTGTAGGGCAGGTTGGACACCAGGGACCAGGGCCCGCTCCCCGGTAACAGCCCGAGCAGCCCCTCGTCCAAATTGTGTTTGCCGGCCAGGGCGTCGGTGTTGAGCAATTTGAGGCGTTCATGACTGCCCAGGCTGTCCTGCAGGAGTTCGAAGAGGCGACTGTCGAGTTCCACGCCAAGCACATCACAGCCGGCTTCGAGCAGGGGCCCGGTCAAGGAACCCAGCCCCGGTCCCACCTCGAGCACGAAATCGCCAGCTTGCACCCCGGCGTCCTGCACCAAAGCTCGGGTCAGGTTCCCATCCACCAGGAAGTTCTGCCCCATGCGCCGCGAAGGCCGAAAGCCAAGCTCCGCGAGGCGCGCGCGGGCCTCGCTCCAGGGCAGGGCCGCGGGCTCCTGCTCGCTCACTGCGAAGCCCCGAAGAGGAGCGCCTTGAATCCCGGCCGGGCACCTTCAGCGCGGGACAGGCGGCGCAGGAGCGGCACGGCGGCACGGCCCCACGCAGCGCCCACCGCGCGCAGGCGTGCATGGGCCTCGGGGGAGTCGGGCCAGTCTTCAGACTCGCGCCGCAACCAGGCCTCGGCACCAGCCACGAGGCGCAGGCCCAAGTCGTGACTGCGGTGACTGGGGTCGAGCAACTCCGCGTTGTAGCGCGCCCTTTGGTCATCTCCAGGGGAGTAGGTCTCGCGCTTGAAGCGCCGGAAACTGCCGCCCATGGCCCACACCCGGCCATCCTCGGGGCCCTCCGCCGCGGCCGGATCGGTGAGCAAGTCACTGGCCCACTCGGCAGCATTGCCCAACAGATCGTGGACCCCCAGGGCCGTGCTGCCCGACTCGAAGGACCCCACCGGCGCCAGGCGCTCAAGTCCCAGGTCCAGGGTGTTGGCGGCCGAGCGCGCCGGGAAGGGCCCCCAGGGCCAGACCTGAGCGCGGCTGCCGGCAGCGATCCGAATCCATTCGCGGGCCGTGGGCAGGCGCATGCCGAGGTGCGCCGCGAAGGCCTGGGCCTCGGCCTGGGTCATGCCCGTGGCTGGATGATGGGGCGCAAGGTCATTCCAGAAGCCCTGGGCAGCCAAGCCTGCCTGGCCTCCAGCGCTCGCGAGGCTCCAGCGACTCCAGTCAGCCTGGGTGGTTTCGAAGCGATCGACGAGCAGGGGCTCAGCGCCCGAACAGTCCACCGGCGCGTGACTGCCAGCGAACAGCACACAACTGCCCGCGGGCAGAAAAGCCATGCGCTCGAGGAGTTCGAAGCGCAGACCGCTGGGCTCTTCGCCGCAACCCGCGGCACTCAACAGGAGCAGGAGACCGCAGCCAGCAAAGACGCAGCCCCGACCCAGACGCGCGCGGAGGAAGCGTTGCGAGTGAGCCATGAAGCGGTCGCGTTCCGCCCTCCTGAGCTGACGAGTGCCTCGAAGGTGGAACGGTCAGCGGCCCGCGCCGCTGGCGGATGCCTGGGGAGTGACCAGGATCTCCACGCGACGGTTCAGGGCGCGGTTTTCGTCGCTGTCGTTGGTGGCCAAGGGCGCGTAGGGGCCAAAGCCCGCCACAACCACCTCGGCCTCGGGCACGCCGCCATCGGCAGTCAAGACAGCCCAAACTTCCATGGCTCGGGCAGTGGAGAGCTGCATGTTGCCGTGGGGAAACTTTTTGAGGGTGGCCGGCTTGGCCACGGGCTGGCTGTCGGTGTGACCGCGAATCCAGATGCGGCCGTGGCCAGCTCTCAGGATGTCCTGGGCCACATCGGCGAGGAGAGCCGCGCGACCTTCGGCGCTGATCTCGGCCGAGCCAGATTCAAACAGCACGGCATCGGGCACCATATAGATGTAGGAACCATCCGCGAGATCCAGGCGCGTGATGGCGTCGGGCGTGCCGCGCATCTCGGCCAGGCGTCGGTCGTAATCGGCCAGACGCGCCATGAGGTCATCGCTGTGGCCGCCAGCTTCGAGGGCGTTGACTTCGGCCAGGGCTAGTTCCTGGCGCATGGCATCGATCTCCGAGCGCAGCCGCGCTTCTGTGACCTCCAGGCTGTGGAGTTCCCCCTGGTAGTGCTGGGCGAGGTCCACGGCTTCTTCGTACTGCTGTTGCGTTGCGCAGGAGGCGACGAGAACAAGGCCCAGGGCTCCGAGGATGTGTGTGTGCTTCATGGTGGTGTGTGATTCAGGGGCGGCATGAGGCCCCGACGCGTCGAAAGACCGCGAAAAGTTGGCGCAAACTTCGCGCCCGGGTCAGCCATGGAAAAGTCTAGCGCTGGCGACCTTGGGTACAAGCGGGCCCCATTCGCCAAAAACCCAAGGCAGCCCTAAGTCCAGCCCTGGGAGCTTCTAAGGAGTAGAAAACCCGAGGACACGAAGTGCCCGGGCAAGGCGCCTCGTGTCCTACCCGGGGGCCTCTTGGTTACTGGAACTTGTCGCCGAAGAACATGCTGGCGATGCCCTTGGCGATGCTGTTGGTTTCGCCATCGGAGACCGAGACGATCACCGGCAAGGCCATCACCATTATCAGGGCGGTGATGATCAGGGCGGCGCGGATGCCCATGGGCTCGCTCTCCTCCTCGCTGCTGGCACTGGCAGCCGCGCGGGGTGAGGTGCGGCGCACCGGGGCTGCCGCCACGGGCTCGGCGATCTCAATCTCGCCCACATCCTCGATGTCGTCCTCGATGATGGTGTCCACATCCGAGATCTCCTCGGTGGCCATGCCGGCATCGGCGAAATCGTCATCCTCAAAGACCAACTCTTCGCCTCCGTCGCCGAGGTCGACGACTTCGCCGCCGAGCTCTGAGCGCAGGGCCTCCACATCACCGCGGCGCAGTTTCATGGTGTCGCCTTCGCGGAAAGCGCGGATCTCGCCTTCGGAAACGAGGCGCTTGAGCTCCTCTTCCTTGAGGCGCAGCTCGGAAAGGGCTTCGTCGAAGCTGAAGAAATCTTCGTTGGTCACGGGTCTGGCTCCTGATGGAAAGTCGGTCGCACCAATTATCTGCCGGAGTGGCAGAGAAGAGCCTGGCAGAGAAGCGCCGGAGCCTTCGTGGTGGAGGGGTGGTTCTGAAAGGGGGAAGTGTGAGGGTCGGCGCGGTTACCGGGTCAGCCCTTCTCGATCTGTCAATCGTTCTCGAGCTTGGCAAAACGCGAGGCGAGGTCCTTGTAGCTGAACTCGGACTTGTCGTTGAAGCCGTCGAGTTGCAGGTCGAGGTCGATGCGCCGGGCGGCCACGAGTTTGATGCTCTGGGTGCCCTTGGATCCGCCGCTGGCCTGGTAGACCGCGATGTGCGGGTTGATGGTGTCGATCAGGTAGAGGATGGCCGATCCCGTCAGGTCGACTCCGGTGACCGCGATCATGCGGTTGTTGGAATCGGCGTTGCTGGCAGCCGGCGGTGCGAAGGTCTGCGTGCTCGGGGGCGGGTGGGTCGTGTCAGCGCCGCCCTGGAGGGCTCCGGCGGGCGCGAGCAGGTAGCCGGCGGAGCACAGAAAGACCCCCGCCAAGAACACGGACACCCGGGCGCTCGGGGTGCGCTTCTGGCTCTTTTGAGGGCTGGGGCTGTGAGTCTGCATCGAATCTACTTTTTTGGCCGTGCCCCCGAGGGCTCGGGGACTGCATGGGGCGCCCAGCCTGTTGCTGGGCTGGCGAATAGCGACCACTATCCTAGCGCAGCGGGTCGGTTGCCACCAAGGGTTTGAGATTGTCCTGGAAATCGCCGCCAGAGAAAATACGGCTGCCCGCTCCTGCCAGCTATGCCTGCCAGCCACACTCCTACCAACCACCGAGGTCGCCCGAAATCTCCTCGAGCAGGTCCTTGAGGGTCACCAGCCCCAGGGGGGCCTCGGGCTGGCCCACAACGGCCATGCGCCGGCCAGCGTGGCGCAGGCGCGAGAGGGCACGGTCCACCGAAAGCTCGGGGGCTATGCACAGAATCGCTTCGGAGTGCTCCAGAATCGGGCGCGAACCGCCGTCCGCCAGGACCGCCAACTGGTGCACATAGCCCTCGACCTGGCCCCGCCGAACCACGGGCAGGCGTGTAAACGCCGAGGCCCGCACCCGCTGGCCCAGGTCTTCGTTCGGCAGGTCCGCGTCGAGAGCGTAGACCTCGTTCCAGGGAATCATGGCCCGGGTCACCGGCAGACTGCGCAGCTTGAGAGCGTTGTGGGCAAGCTCCTCGGCATGGGGCTCGAGGGCGCCCACGGCACGGCCCTCGGCCAGAACACTGAGAACCTCATCCCGCCGCGGGCGCTCGGCGAGCTCCGCGGGACGCAGACCGGCGAATTGCTCCAGGGCACGGCTGAACAGGCCCAGCACCACGGCCAGAGGCCAGAACAAGACGCGACAAGCGGCCAACACTGGCGCACTCCAGCGCATCAGGATGTGCGGTCGGCGGCGAAAAAGATCCTTGGGCAAGAGCTCGCCAAAGAGAAAAACCGTGGGCGAGAGCAACAGCATCAAGACCAGTTCGTGCTGCACCAGGGACAGGTCATAGCCCGCGAGTAACTCCTCTGCCGAGAGGGTCATCAATTCCAGGCTCAAGTTGTTGCCTACCAAGATAGTGATCAGAAGCGCCGAGCGGCCGCGGATCAAACGCCGCACGAGCCAGGCGCCGCGCAGGCCGTTCTCGGCCTCGAGGTCGATGCGCGGCTTCGACACCGAGTACAGCCCGGTCTCCGACCCGGAAAAGATGCCCGAGAAGCAGAGCCCCAGAAAAATGCCCGCCAGAAGCAGCCAGGTCGTCATGCCGCGCGCTCCCCGTCATCCTTGACGAACATGTCCACGCTCACGATGCGCCGACCACGAACCTCGTGGACCTCAAAACAAAGCGAGCCGGCGCGGGCCTCGTCGCCGGCCTTGGGAATGCGCCCCAAGAGGGCCGTGACAAAGCCTCCCACCGTCTCGAACTCGTTGGGCACGACGCGGAACCCAAACTCGTCGTTCCATTCGCGAATCGAGAGGGCCCCGGCCACCCGGAAGCGGCCTTCGCCCAGGGGCACCACCGGCGTCTCGCGGGCCTCGCCCTCCACGCGCAACTCACCCACGATCTCCTCGAAGACATCCTCCACGGTCACCACGCCAGCGGTGCCACCCCACTCGTCCACCACCACTGCCTCGGCCGTGCGGTCTTCGCGGAACTCGCGCAGGAGGGCCAGCACGCCAGCCACTTCGGGCACAAACTTGACCGGCATGATCAACTGTCGCAGGGGCTTGTCTGCGCGCACGAACAAGTCGCGCAGGCGCACATAGCCCAGGACATGGTCGGGGTCGTCCTCGATCACCGGCAGCCAACTCAAGTGACGCTCCATGGCCTCTTCTCGAATACCCTCGTCGGGGTCATTCACATCGAGCATCAAGGTGTCCACCCGCGGCGTCATGATCTCGCGCACGCGCACGCCGCCGAGCTCGACGATCTCGCTCAACATGTCCGCCTCGGCGCTTTCGAGCAGCCCGGCCTCGGCGCTCTTCGAGAGCACCTCGGCCAGATTCTCAGGAGTGATGGCCAACTCGTCGCCGCCCGATTCGCCCAGGGCACGGGTGACCAACTCCAGGGTCCGCGAAAAAGCCACGGTGACCGGGTGCAGGATCACCACGAGCGGAGTCAGCGCCAGCGAGCTCATGGCCGACACGGCGCCCGAACCGCGCAGGGCCAGAGTTTTGGGCAGGATCTCGCCAAACACCAAGAGCGCCACCAGAGCGCCCAGGGCAGAGCCCAGTTTGGCCTGCGGCGAATCCCCTTGGTAGAGCTGGGCCGCCAGGGAGAAAAAGAAGACATTGACCAGGAGGTTGCAGGCAAGAACCGTGATCAACAGCTCGCGGGGCCGCGCCAAGAGCCGCGAAACCCGCGCCGGCGCGCTCTTGCGACGCTCGCGGGAGAGGCTGAAGAGGGCCGTTTCAGATGCGCTGAAAAAAGCCGACAGGGCCAACAGGGCGCACAGGGGCCAGTGGCTTGTGAAGAATTCGATCACGACCCGGCACCATCGAGATCGGCCACGGCCAAGATCATATCCACACAAAAGCCGCCCTCCGGGCGGTTCTTGAAGTGCACCCGGCCGCCATACTCGTTCACCACCGAGAGCACCAAGGCCAGACCCAGCCCGGTACCGCGGCCGACTTCCTTGGTGGTGTGAAACAGATCGGTCATGGCCTCGAGTTCTCCAGCGGGCACGCCGCAGCCGTCATCCAAAACGCGCAAGCGCAATTCATCCCCCAGCCGGGCGAGTTGCACCTCGACCAGGCCGCCGCTGCTGCCGCGATCCTCAATGGCATGCAGCGCATTGCTGAGCAGGTTGAGTATGGCTTGACCAAATTCCGAGGTCGACCCCATGACGCACACGCCTGGGGCATGATTCTCGAAGCGAATCTCAACCCCCGAACGGGAGGCCGCATGGCCCATGAGCTCGATGGCATCGGCCACGGGTCCGGCCAGGTCCACCGCCACCCGCTCGGATGCCCGCGGGGTGAAGCGCAGCAGACTGGCCACGGTGTTCTGGATGCGTTCGAGGCCGCCACGCACGAGTTGCAGATAGCGGCGAGTCTGGTCGGGCTCCAACTTGCCACGGTCGAGGGTCTCCACGGCGTTGATCATACCGCCAAGGGGATTGTTGATCTCGTGGGCGATTCCGGCGGCCAACTCGCCCATGGCAGCCAGGCGACGCTGACGCAGGGCCGCCGATTCGGCTTCGAAGGCGGCCCGGGTGGCCTGGTCAATCTGCACTTCGAGGTGGTCATGGAAGTCCTTGACCTCGCGGGACATGTGGTTGAAGTTCGCCATCAAGTCCGCCAGCTCATCGCGGTGCGCGGGCAGGTCCACCTCGACACCGAGGTCGCCTCCGCGCACCCTCTGGGCGGCACTGGCCAACGCCCCCACGGGTTGCAGCACATAGCGACGCAAGACTCCGAAGGTGCCACCGTACAGGAGCAGGGTCGAGGCGAAGAACCAGGGCAAGAGCCCGCGCCAGAGGGGCAGGGCGCCCTCGGCGTCGGCGACCCGGAACCAAACGCCGCCCCAGGTACGGCCGCGGGCATCAGCGATGGCCAGAGCACGGCCGCCGGCCACGAGCACATCTCCGCCGCTATTCACGGCGCTGCGCATCTCGCTCTGAATCAAGTCGCTGTCGAACTCGATGCCGCGGCCCGCGCTGCCCACGGGATTGAGGGTCACCCCGTGGGGATTCAGGTCACTGATAACCGCGTCGGTAAAGACATTCCAGTAGGGCCAGGAAAGGATCTGCGCCACGCGCAACTCTCCCGTTGGACTGATGGAACTCTTGAGGGTGTAGAGCACGCGCTCCACGACCTCCTGCTGGGCGCGGCTGCGCTCCTCGTCGAACTTGGTCGAGAGGTGCCAGAGGCCGGCCCCGAAAACGACCAGATTGATCACCGCCACGAGGGAGAGGACCCGCAGCTCCAGGGAAACTCGCAGGCCACGCCTTTGGCTGGCGGCAGGCTCGCTGGAAAGCTTCGGGGATCCTGGCATGGGAGGCACGCGCCGCGCGCTACATCTGACCCAATTGGGTCATGATCTCGAGCAGTGGCATGAAGAGCGCAATCACGATGAAGCCTACCATCGCGGCGATCAAGACCAGCATGAGGGGTTCCAGGAGCTTGAACATGGCATCGATGCGGCGGTCGACCTGTTTTTCGTAGGCATCGGCCACCTTGACCAGCATGGCATCGAGTTCGCCGGTCTCCTCGCCCACATCGACCATGTTCACAACCAGGTCATCGAAGAGACCGGTCTCGCCCATGGGCCGCGCCAGGCCTTCGCCTTCGCGTACCGTGCGGCGCACCTCTTCGACGGCTGCTCGCAAACAATCGTTGCCCGTGGAGTCGCGCACGATCTCCAGAGCATCGATGTGGGGAACGCCGGCCTGGATCAAGGTGCCGAAGGTGCGCGTGAAACCCGCCACGAGCGAAGTGCGCACCACCGGAGCGATGATCGGCAACTTGAGGTACAGGCCGTGGACGCGAAAGCGGTAGGCACCCGGACGGCTCATCAAGACCGTGTGGCCCACGAAGAGCAGGAGCGGCAGGCCGAAGCACAGGTACCAATAGCCCATGACGAAGTCGGAGATGTCGAGCAGGACCTGAGTCACCCGCGGCAGGTCCACCCGGAAAGACTTGAAGATCTCCTTGAAGCTCGGGATGACAAACACGATCACCGCCGACATGACTCCCATGGCCACCACGAAGATGACGCTGGGGTAGATCATCGCGCCGCGCACCTGAGCCCGGATCTCGCTGGCCTTTTCGCGAAAGCTCGCCAGACGATTCAGAATCGCATCGAGCACACCACCGACCTCACCGGCACGAACCATGGCCGTGTAGAGCTCATCGAAACAGCGCTCGTGTTTCGACATGGCCTCCGAGAGCGGCGTGCCCGCGGAGACATCTTCCACGAGATCCTGCAAGACGGTCTTGAAGGGCCCCGCCTTGGTTTGGCCTTCGAGAATGACGAGGGCCTTGACCACCGGAATGCCGGCCTCGCTGAGGGTCGAAAGCTGAATAGTGAAGTCGGTCACCTGCTGTGCGGCCACGCGCCCGCCGCGGCGCGGCGGCTTGGCGCCGCCGCCCTTGCCGCCCGCCGCGGGTGCGGGGCTTGCCGGGGAAGTTGTGCTGCGTCGAATGCGTTTGGCCATGGATCGTGATGTTAGAGAGAAGTCTCCCGCAGGACCTCTTCGATGGTCGTGCGGCCAGCCATGAGGGCTCGGATGCCGCTTTCGCGCAGGCTCTGCATTCCAGAGCGCAGGGCAATCTCGCGTAGGTGGCCCGAGGACTTGTCATCCAGCACGGCCGCTCTGATGGCGTCGTTCACGAGCATGATCTCGAAGATCGCCGTGCGGCCCTTGTGGCCAGTGTGATGGCAAGCTGCGCAGCCCTTGCCAAAATAGAAGCTGGCGCCCGCCAGGCGCTCGCGGTCGGCGCCGAACTCCATCAACAGGTCGTCATCCGGTTCGAAGGTATCCTGGCAGTCGGGGCAGATGCTGCGCACCAGGCGCTGGGCCACCACGGCCTCCAGGGTGGCCGAGATCAGAAAGGGCGCGATGCCCATGTCCACCAGGCGCGTGACCGTGCTGGGTGCGTCGTTGGTGTGCACGGTGGAGAAGACCGTGTGGCCCGTGAGGCTGGCCTCGACGGCCACCGCGGCGGTCTCTGCATCGCGGATCTCGCCGATCAGAATCTTGTCCGGGTCCTGGCGCAGGACCGAACGCAGGACCGATGCATAGGTCACACCGATGTCGGGGTTGACCGGCACCTGCACGATGCCCTCGATGTCGTACTCCACCGGATCCTCGGCGGTGATGATCTTGCAGTCGGGCTGGTTAGCCTCCTGCAACATGGCGTAGAGGGTGGTGGTCTTGCCCGAACCCGTGGGGCCTGTTACCAACACAATGCCGTGGGGCAGGCGCGTCAGGCGGCTCAGTTCGGCCCCCTCATCCTCGGCCAGGCCCAGGGCGGAGAGATCCAGGCTAACCGCCGAACGGTCCAGGATGCGCAGCACGCAACCCTCGCCAGAAACGCCCGGCAGGGTCGCCACGCGCAGGTCCACTGGCTTGTTATTGATCGAGAGTTCGATGCGGCCGTCCTGGGGCACGCGCGTTTCGGTGATGTCGAGGTTCGAGAGCACCTTGATGCGCGAGACCAGGGGCAGGGCCAGGTGCGGCGGCGGGGCCTCAATCTCGTAGAGCGAACCGTCGACGCGGTAGCGCACGCGAAACTCGTCCGGAAAGGTCTCGAAGTGGATGTCGCTGGCGCGGTCGGCGATCGCGCGCAGCAGCAGCGAGTTCAGGAGCCGCGCCACGGGCTGGCTGGAGGCGGCGGTTTCGGGGTCGGCCCCGGCCACGGCGGCGGCGGCTTCGGCCATGGCCTCGGCCACCGTGACCTCGGCCCCGTAGTGCTTATGCACCGCGGCCTTGATGCTCTGGGCAGAGGCCAGGGCGCCTCGCACGGTTTTGCCCGTGGAGAAGCCCAAGTCGTCGAGCACGGCGGTGTTCAGGGGGTCGGCGAGGGCCACGGTCAACTCATCGCCAACAAGGCTCAAGGGCAACAGGCCAAAGGCGTGGGCAGTGGACGAGTCTACCAATTCCAGGGCCTCCTCCGAGGGCGTCAGGGAATCGAGGTCGACGCTTTCGAGGCCCACCTGTTCGGCCAGAGCCGCCACGATGGCAGCTTCATCGCAGTGCCCCATGTTCACCAGGGCCTGGCCTATCAGGCCGCCTTGCTTTTGCTGCAAAGCCAGGGCTTCCTGCACCTGACCTTCGCGCACGGCGCCTTGACTCTTGAGGATCTGGCCCAGAAGCCGTCGCTTGGCCCGGGGATCCTGGGGGGGCTCGGGAACCTCGCTCACAGGCGCGTCTCCATGTCCTTGGGGTCCTGGGCGTAGTCGAGGGCGCAACCGGGATCGATCACATCCCTGCGCACGAGATCGAGCAACTGGTCATCGAGGGTCACCATGCCTAGACGCCGCGAGGTCTGGATGCTCGACTGGATCTTGGCCGTCTCGTTCTTGCGAATCAGGTTGGCCACCGCCGGCGTCATCAGCATGACCTCGAAAGCCGCCACGCGCCCCGTGCCGTCCTTGCGCGGCACCAGCACTTGGCTCACCACGGCGATCAGGGAGACCGAGAGCTGGGCGCGAATTTGCTCCTGTTGGTTGGAGGGGAACGCATCGATGATGCGGTTGACCGTACGCGCGCTGCCGGTGGTGTGCAGGGTGCCGAACACCAGGTGGCCGGTTTCGGCGGCTGTGATCGCGGCCGAGATGGTCTCGAGGTCGCGCATCTCGCCCAGGAGGATCACATCGGGATCCTGGCGCAGAGCGCGGCGCATGGCCTCGGGAAAGTTGGGCACATCCTGTCCCACCTCACGCTGGGAGACCAGGCCCGCGCCGTGGGAATGGTAGTACTCGATCGGGTCCTCGATGGTGATGATGTGGCGCGACTGGTTCTGGTTGATCCAGTCGATCATGCTGGCCAGGGTAGTGGTCTTGCCCGAACCCGTGGGGCCCGTGATCAAGACCAGCCCGCGCGGTCGGCGCAGCAGCTCGTGGACGGGCTCGGGCAAGCCGATCTCCTCGAAAGAGAGGAGCCTGGAGGGGATCAAACGGCAGACCGCCGAATAGCGGCCGCGTTGGCGGTAGACGCTGACCCGGAAGCGATTGCCGCTTTCGTGGGCCAGGCCAAAGTCGGAGGAGCCACACTCCTCGAGTTCCCGCCAGTGCCGCTCGTCACACAACTCGCGCACCAAGGCCTCGCTGGTGGCATCGACGAGACTTTCCTTGGTCAGGGAGACGAGGCTCCCGTGGATGCGTCCCACCGGAGGCCGGCCGGGGTTGATGTGCAGGTCCGAGGCGCCGCGTTCAACGATGGCGGCCAGGAATGTTTGGATTCCAGTCAAGTCGTGTCCGGGCTAGTGGGTTCTGTTCCTGACGAAAGGATCAGGCTTCTTCCAGGCTGGGGGCGTGCTCTTCGCGGCAAACGCGTAGAACTTCAGTCACACTCGTCGCGCCCTTGATGACCTTGCGCGCGCCGTCGCGGATCAAGGGCCGCAAACTGCCGCTGCTGAGGGCCGTGACGCGCAGTTCATCGAGGGCCGCGCCGCGAAAGCACAGCTCGCGCAGCTCGTGATTCATCTCCATCAGTTCGAAGAGCGCCACCCGTCCGCGGTAGCCGGCGCCCTCGCAGGCTGTACAGCCCCGGGGGCGCTTGAAACGCTGGCCCTCCATCAAGCCGGGATCGAGGCCCAGGGAATGCAGCTCGGCGGGGTGCGGATCGTACTCCTCGGCGCACTCGGGGCAGAGCCTGCGCACCAGCCGTTGAGCCATGACAAACTGCACCGCGGCCGAGACCAAAAAGGGCTTGACGCCCAGGTCGGAGAGGCGTGTCAGGGCACTGGGCGCATCGTTGGTGTGCACCGTGGAAAACACCAGGTGCCCGGTGAGCGCGGCCTGGATGGCGATCTCGGCCGTTTCCAGGTCGCGGATCTCCCCCACCAGGATGACATTGGGCGCACAACGCAACATGGCCTTCAGGATGCGCGAGAAGGTCACACCGATGCGCGAGTTGACCTGGACCTGGTTGATGCCGGGGATGTGGTACTCAACCGGGTCCTCGGCCGTGATGATCTTGACATCGGGGCGGTTGAGCTCCGACAGGGCGGCGTAGAGCGAAGTCGTCTTGCCCGAACCGGTGGGCCCAGTCACCAGGCAGATACCGTTGGGCCGGGCGATCTGGCGCTTGAACCAGGCGAAGTCCTCTTCGTCGAAACCGAGCTCGCGCAGGCCGATCAGGCTAGCGCTGCGATCGAGCAAACGCATGACCATTGTTTCGCCGTGGTTCGAGGGCAGGATCGAGGCGCGCACATCGATCTCGCGGCCGTCGATTTTCAGGCCCATGCGCCCATCCTGGGGCTTGCGCTTTTCGGCGATGTCCATGCGCGCCATGATCTTCAGGCGGCTGATTAGCGGGGCGTGCAGGTGTTCGGGGTGTTCGGCGACATCGCGCAACATGCCATCCACGCGAATGCGCACCCGCACGCGCCCGTGGCCGGGCTCGATATGGATGTCACTGGCGCGTTCGCGGAGGGCGTCCTGAAACATGCGCGTGACCAAGCGCACGATGGGCGCGTCGCTCTCATCGTCATCCGACCCGCCCAGGCTGGCAGCCACGGCCTGTTCGGCGGAGCCGCCGTAGAACTTGGCGATGGCGCGGCGCAGGGCGCCCGGCGCCGCGAGGGCGCAGGCCACCTCGCCGCCCGTGGAGAAGGAGAGTTGGTCGGCGATCATGCGCTTGAAGGGATCGTCGATGGCGATGATCAGACGCCCGTCCTTTTCCAGGACCGGCAGGAGCCCCTGGTCCTGGGCGATCTCGGTGGGCACTTTGTCGAGCAGGGCGTCCGAGATGCTGAGGCCCGCCCGGCTGAGGTCCACGAAGGGCAGCCCCTCGAGCTTGGCCTGGACCCGGGCCACGGCGCTCTCGTCGGCGGCGCCGAGTTTGACCACGGCGGCCGCCAGGGACAGGTCTCCGCCGCGCTGCGAAGCCTGGGCTGCGCGCAGTTGTTCCTGGGATAGCAGGCCGTTTGCGACCAGTTGTTCCCCGAGGGTGCGGGTCACGGTAGAGCGGGGCTGGGGGCGGAGTGCATGCTGAGCGCAGAGGGTAGCGTCTCTCGAAGGCCCGGCAAAGAGCCAGAAGGCCTCACCTGACCCCCTATTCCACGCCTCCTTGGCCCTACCCACCCAGCTCGGGAGAGTTGCACCCGCTCTGCCCCCTGTCCGGGAGCCAGGCTGCCCCGCAGGCGCCCGAAACCCGAACGCGGCCCCCACTCCCGGTCAGGGAGCAGAGGCCGCTTTGGGCTGGGGGCTCGTGCCCCGAGGCGACGGGCCTACTTGACGGGCCTACTTGACGGGCCCGCCGCGGCAAACACCCGTGATCACCAGGGAGATCCGGGACTTGTCCGGGTGGTCCAGATTGATGAGCAGGGTGCCACGGAAGGAACCGGCGGCGTCGTCGGGCAGGCCCTCGAGGCGCAGCTCGATATCGATAGCGTTCTTGCCGGTTACGGGACGCAGTGTGGGGGTGAAGAAGCCGCTGTATTCCCACTCGCGGAAGGTGTCCGTGCCCGGGTTCTGCAAGCCCACGACGGTCACCTCGGGGGCGCCGCTGGCGAAGGAGAAACTGTCATCGTGGCACTCGATACGCAGGGTGCGCACCTGCACCTGGCCGGGACGCACAAGTCCCATGGAGAGATAGGCCGGGCTGAATGTGAAAGGTCCCACGACCTGGGCACTGATCATGATCGAGGCCTGGTAGGAGGGCACCTTGCCATCGAGGCCCACATCGGCGCCGGGGATGGGGACATCGCTAGTCACGGAAAGGGAGCGAGACAGGTTGCCCTCGGCCGCATCGGGGCCCACGGTGACTGTCAGGTCCCAACGCGCCGCGCGGCCCTCGGCGTCGGGGTTGACCGGCACGAGTTCGGTGGAAGCGCCCGCCGGCAGGGAGGCATCATCCATTTCCAACATGAGCGCCTGGCCCTTGGAGGAGGACAGGGTGGCCTTCTTGACCACGATCTCGCCCACCTGCACTTGGCCAAAGTTCAGGAAGCGCGGCGCGATGTTGAAGAAGGGATCGATGTCCGCCACGAGCCCGAGCTGAATCGTGCCGCGCGGATCGTTGGAGAAGATGTTGATGCGCACATTCTGGTGGCCGCTCTTGTTGGCCGTATGCAGCTTGGCGGGGAACTGAATCCTGCGACCCACGGCAATCGGCTCGCCAAAGGTGTAGCGCTCCATTTCACCGGCATCGCTCTCGACGAAGACCTCGGCCACGGTGCAGCCACAGGTGGGCTTGACTTGCTTGACAATCAGGTCCTCGGTGCCGGTGTTGGCTAGTTCGAAAGTGTGGTGCGCCACGGCGCCCTGCATCAGCCGACCAAACTCGTGCTTTTCCTGGTTGAGCTTATAGGTCAGGCGCGGGCCATCGTCGTGGTCGAGCACCTTGGGCGGCATGACCTCGTCCACGCCGCGGTCAGCGAGGCGGGGCGTTTGCACGCCGTGATCATGGCCATCATCTGCAGAGTGCCCGGCGGGCAGGTTGGACTCGGCTACCGGCTTGGTGGTGGGTTTCTTGGCAGGCTCGCTGGTGGCCAAACCGGTGAGGGCGGCTTCAACCGGCTCCTCGCCCCCTGCGTAGCCGAGGCCTTCGAGGAGCTTCGCGCTCTCTTCGGAGCTGGTGCCGGAAGTGGCCGTGGGGGCTTCCCCCGATGAGCAGGCGCCGAGCATGAAAAGCGGCGGCAGAAGAGCGATGAGCCCGAGGCGCAGGGCGCCGAGGGGGTTCTTGAGGGTGGCAGGCTGGAAGTCAGACATCGAGAAACGGCCTGCTGGCAGGCGCTATGGTGGTGAGTGGAAAGGAGGCGCGGAAGGCCCCGGGGCAGTCCAATGGCGGGGCCGGGGATACGAGCAGGCTCCTGTATCGGCGAGTGCGGAGCCCATTCTTTCTGTAGATTCCAGCTTAGTTGGGTCATGAGGCGGCTGGAAAGTGGCCAGAGAGTGTACACGGCCCGGGGCCGCCATGTCCGTCAGCGTCGAAATCGGCCCCAGATCGCCGTAGACTGGGCTCGCCATGGCCTCCGGCCCTCTCTCACGCCTAGCCCTCGCGCTCGCCCTCTTGGCGGGTTGCTGCGCCACGCCTCCCGATGCGTGGGAGGTCATGGGTCTGGGCTTTCGCAGCCCCGAGCAAACTCTACAGACCTTCCAAGCTGGCGTGCGTGGCGATTTGCCGCGCCTGGAGTACCGCTGTTTCTCCATGGACTACCGCGCCCGCAAGGGACTCTCGCAACTCGCCTACCGCGAACTCCGCGAGCGCGCCCTCTCCCCCAATCCCTGGTTCAAACTGGGCGTGGCCGGAGCACGCATCGTGGTCTCGGAACGCCAAGGCCCAGGCCGCTGGCGCCTGGTGGTGGAAAACCTCGGCCGCAGCTTTGAGTTGCTCCTGGTGGCCGAGGAGTTTTGGCAACTCTGGCAGGGCACTCTCCTGGTAGCCGACGAAGTCTTGGCCGCGGGCAGCTTTTCGAGCGCGGTGGAACTCCTGACTCCCCGGGGCGCGCCGCGCACAGTCATCGCTGGCGCCGAACTACCCGCCCACATCGCGCCCCTGGCCGACGCTCCTTTGACCGAATTCCGCGTGGCCCTGGAGTGGAAGATCGACGACATTTTTCAACTCGAGCCCTGAATCTCCCCCTTTCCCTTTCCTGACGCAGACATGGCACGATCCAAGACGAGCACTGCATCCTCCGCCGCGCAGGCGCGCCCCTCCAAAACGACCGGCCGATCCAAAAAGAAAACGCCCTCCAAGAAGCCGGCAGCAAGCAAGTCAAAGCGCGCGGCCAGCGCCAGCCCTGTCAGTATGACCGAGCCCTCCCGTGGCAGTCGGCGTTACCTCTTCAACTTTGGCGCCGACGGTGCCGACGGCGACCGCGAGATGAAGAACCTGCTCGGGGGCAAGGGCGCCAACCTGGCGGAGATGTGCAACCTGGGCCTACCTGTGCCTCCGGGATTCACCCTCTCCACCGAAGTCTGTCGCTATTACTACGACCACGGCCTGAGCTACCCGCGGGGCCTCGGCAAGGATGTGTTGGCGGCCATGAAACGGCTGGAAACAGCCATGCAGAAGAAATTCGGCGATCCGGATAACCCGCTCCTGGTGTCGGTGCGCTCGGGCGCGCGGGTTTCCATGCCGGGCATGATGGACACGGTCTTGAACCTCGGCCTGAACGACGAAACCGTCGAGGGCCTGGCGCGCTCGGCCGGCAACGAGCGCTTCGCCTGGGACGCCTACCGGCGTTTCGTGCAGATGTACAGCGAGGTGGTTATGGGCGTGGGCGCCGAGGACGAACACGGCCAGAGCCCCTTCTCCCTGGCCCTCGAAGAGCTCAAGGAAAAACGCGCCGTGAGCCTCGACATCGACCTCGATGCCGACGACTTGAAGGGCCTCGTGCAGACTTTCAAGGCCATCGCCCTGCGCGTGGCCTTGCGCAGCTTTCCCGAGGATCCCATGGAGCAGTTGCGCGGCGCCATCAGCGCGGTCTTCGGTTCCTGGAACAACGAACGCGCCATTCTCTACCGCTCCATGAACGACATCCCCTCGGATTGGGGCACGGCGGTCAGCGTGGTAGCCATGGTCTTCGGCAACTTGGGGACAACCTCGGGTACGGGTGTGGCCTTCACCCGCGACCCCGCCAGCGGTGAAAAACGCTTCTACGGCGAGTACCTGATGAACGCCCAGGGCGAGGATGTGGTGGCGGGCCTGCGCACCCCCGAGCCCATCGAGCGCCTCAAGGAGACCTCTCCGAAGCTCTGGCGCGAATTGCAACGCATCCAGAAGCTGCTCGAGAACCACTACCGCGACATGCAGGACCTCGAGTTCACCATCGAGAACGGCAAGCTGTACATGTTGCAATGCCGTACAGGCAAGCGCACGGGCTTCGCCGCGGTGCGCATCGCCTGCGACCTGGTGCGCGAGCGCAAGATCAGCCGCGACGAGGCTCTCATGCGCATCGACCCCGAGGCCCTCAACCAGCTCCTGCAACCGGTCTTCGACCCCGCCGAACTCGAACGCGCCAAGGCCGCGGGCCGGCTCCTGACGAGCGGCCTGAACGCGGGCCCCGGAGCCGCTTCGGGCCATGTCACCTTCAACGCCGCGGAGGCCGTGCGACGCGCCGGCGAGGGCCAAAAAGTGCTGCTGGTGCGCATCGAGACCAGCCCCGAGGACATCGAGGGCATGCAGGCTGCCGAGGGCATCCTGACAGCCCGCGGCGGCATGACCAGCCACGCGGCGCTGGTGGCGAGGCAGATGGGCAAGGTCTGCGTGGCGGGGGTTGCGGACCTCGAGATCAACTACAAGGCGAGCTCCTTACAGGTCCATGGTCGGCGCTTTGGTGAAGGCGAGTTCTTGAGCCTCGACGGCACCACCGGCGAGGTCTTCGAGGGCCAGATCTCCACGGCCCCCAGCGAGGTCATGCAGGCCATGTTCCATGAGGGCAAGGGCGCGCGCGGAGGCGGCCAGATCTACGCCTCCTTCAAGCGCCTCATGGGTTGGGCTGACGAGGTGCGTCAGTTGCGCGTGCGCACCAACGCCGACCAGCCCGACCAGTGCGAGTTGGCGGTGGCCTTTGGCGCCGAGGGCATCGGCCTCTGTCGCACCGAGCACATGTTCTTCGGGGAGAACAAGATCGAAGCCGTGCGCGAGATGATCCTGGCGGAAAGCTCCGAGGCTCGCGAGTTGGCCCTGGCGAAGCTCCTGCCCCTGCAACGCGCGGACTTCGAGGGCATCTTCCGCGCCATGGGCGAGCGGCCCGTGACCATTCGCACCCTCGACCCGCCGCTACACGAGTTCCTGCCCCACAGCCCCGCGGCGATCCGCGCCCTGGCCAAGGACTTGGGGCTGCCGGCGAAGCGAATCGCACAAAAGGTCGAGCAACTCACCGAGCTGAATCCCATGCTCGGCCACCGTGGCTGTCGGTTGGGCATCACCTACCCCGAGATCACGCGCATGCAGGTGCGGGCCATCTTCCAGGCCGCCTGTCGCGTGGCGCGCACTTCAAAGAAGATGCCGCGACCGGAGATCATGATTCCTCTGATCGCCACCCGCGAGGAGTTGCAGTTGCAGGTGCGCATCGTGCGCGAAGTGGCCGAGGAGGTCTTCGAGGAAGAAGGCCGCCGCATCAAGTACCTCGTGGGGACCATGATCGAATTGCCGCGAGCCGCCCTGACCGCGGGCGAGATTGCCAAGGAGGCAGAGTTCTTTTCTTTCGGCACCAACGACCTGACCCAGACGACCTTTGGCATCAGCCGCGACGATGCGGGCAAGTTCATCCCCGCCTACCGCAAGTTGGATATCCTGCCCGACGACCCCTTCTCCTCGATTGACCTGCCGGGGGTCGGCAAGTTGATGCAAATCGCCAGCATGGACGGCAAGGCTGCGCGCCCCGACTTGAAACTCGGCATCTGCGGCGAGCACGGTGGCGAACCCAAGTCGATCCGTTTCTGCCACGAACTGGGCCTCGCCTATGTCTCCTGCTCGCCCTACCGCATCCCCATCGCCCGCCTCGCCGCCGCCCAGGCAGCGATTCGCGCTCGGCTGTAAGCCCCCTCATCCGAGCGGGCGATTCATCGGCCGGAATCAACCCCGGCGCCCGTTTTACTTGCCAGTTCCCATGCCGCACCCCGGCCTCTTGCGACGCCCCCCCTCTTCCCCCGCAGCAACATCGTCGCCGTGACGGTCCAATAGACCCCGGGACGCGGGGGCCAAAAACATCAAGGGTCGCCAGGGCCAAGCCAACGGGCTGCGACCGGGGCCTGGTAGTTCTCCAGGCGTTCCAGGAGGGCAGGCACCCGGGCTTCCACAAGCCACAGCTCGCGCATACGAGGAGGAATGAAGCCCTCCTCGTGAGAACGGTCGAGCATGGCCAGGAGAGGATCGAAAAAGCCCTCGAGGTTCAAGAGACCCACCGGCTTGGTGTGGTAGCCGAGTTGTGCCCAGGTGATCGTCTCGAAGACCTCATCCAGGGTTCCGTGGCCGCCGGGCAGGGCCACGAATCCGTCGGAGAGGTTGTGCATCAACTGCTTGCGCTCGTGCATGCTCTCCACCACCCGCAGATCATCGAGGCCCGTGTGGGCCACCTCGAGATCGCAGAGCGCCCGGGGGATAACCCCGATCACATCGCCACCGGCGGCCAACGCGGCATCAGCCGCGACCCCCATCAAACCCACACGCCCACCGCCAAAGACCAAGCCCTGGCCACGAGAGGCCAGGGCGCGTCCGAATTCCGCCGCAGCCTCGTTGAAGATCGGCGAGCGGCCGGAACTCGCGCCGCAAAAGAGGCAGATTCGTCGCATAAGAAAGCGGGGCAGGGACTCGGGGTTGCAGGGACTCTGGCGTTCCAGGACAAAAAGTCCAGGGCACTCAGGAGCCTTCGCCCGAGATGCTGCGCGAGCGTAGGTACTGCACGGTGGATTGCCGCAGGGATTCCAGGAAAGGCGTCAGGCTGTCTTCCTCGGCGCGTTCCAGGTCGTCGAGGTTGGCGGCGCACCAGGGGCACTTCATCTCTTCGAGATGGAACTTGACGAATTCCTCGGGGGCACCTTTGAGGTCACCCGCGAGGTGCCGCGTAAGCCAATAGCGCGCCGGGCAGGAGACCCGCCCCAGGCGCCAGGTCACGGCCACATCGAAGTCGAAGTGGCTCTTCTCCTCCTCGCTTACCGCAGCCAGGGCGGCCAGGATCTCTCCCGAGGCATCGCTCGCCTCGGCGAGGTGCCGCAATCGCTTGAGGGCCCGAAACTTGACCCCCGCCACGGCGGTCTCGTCGCGCAGACCAAAACGCTGCCAGGTGTCGCGGTTGCGCCAGCCGCCGGAGAACAGGGCCTCGATCACCTGTAGGCGCACAAACTCGCCCTGCTGCCAGGTCTCCTGGACCCACTGACGCAGGACGCCCACCAGCAGCTCGCGACCGCGGTCGGCGGCATCGGCAGTTTGCACGATGCCCGAAGGCGTGGTGCCCTCGAAGAGGAGCTGGTCCACCGCCAGAGGGGCGTCCCGGGAATCAGCCTCCTGCCCCTGGCCCACCACGCGCCGGCGACGCAGGAAATCGATCGTGCGGTTGCGGCAGATACCGAAGAGGTACTGCTCGAAACTGTAGACCGCATCAAAGTTATCGATGCCGCGCAACGCCCCGAGGAAAGTCTCCTGAACGATGTCCTCGCGAGCCTGAGCATCGGGAACGCGACGGGCTGCGTAGGCCAGCAGCCGACCACAGAAGGTGCTCTCGACTCGCAGCCACTCGTCGTTGTTGAGAGCTTGCAGCCGGGCTATGTCGGGAGCCCAGTCACTCACAAGAGCCCCCCCGGGACCCCGCGGCGCAGCTGCCCCGAGCGCCTAGCGACAGGCCACGCCACCGCCATCGGAAGTCGCCGTCTGGAAGGCTTCGCGGGCCCGGCTGTAGAGATCCTCGCGGCGCTTCACATCGGGGTGCGGGCAGGAGGAGATGCCCACCGAGATCACCAGGGGATCTCCCACGAGATCGCACAGGGAAATATCTTGGGCGGCCTGGCCCACGCGCAAAGCCATCACTTCGGCCCCATCGGGACCGGTGCGCGGCAGCAGGAACAGGAACGAGCTCTCGTCGAAACGGCCGAGCACATCGGTGTCCCGCGAAGCTTCGAGGATGATCCCCGCTAGCTGACGCAGGACTTCGGGCGAACACTGGCCTTCAAAGCCCAGCATCACGCAAGCCAGGGACTCGCTCCAGCGCACGGCGCGTTTGAACTCCTCGTCAAGCTTGTAGTTGAGGAAGGCAAAGTTGAACAGGCTGGTGTCGGGATCGGTCAGAGCGCTGACCAAGCTCTTGTCCGGGGTGCCGTCGGCGATGCTCACCAAGAGACTCTCGGGCAACAGGGCCTCGATTTCGTCCCCGCGGGAGTCGCTGGGGATCTCGGACAGCTGGCCGCCGACGCAATCCAATGCCGTGCGCAGCTTGCTGGTGGTGAGCGGTGAATGCAGCACGCCGGTGGCGCCGCAGAAGCGCGCGATACCCTCGCTGAGGGAATTGTCGTGCTGGCAGATGACCCAGGTGCGACAGCGTGTCTTGCCAGTCAAGGCCCGGCAGAGCTCGTAGACATTTTCGCCACGCAGGTACTTGTCGATCAGGATCACATCGCCCGCCACGGGGGCGCGATCCAGGAGGGCCTCGATGGAATCGAGCCCCTCGACCTCCCAGCCTTCCAGGCTCGCGGCAGCGGCACTGGCTTGACTTAGAAGAGTTGCGTCGGTCGTGATCACTCGGATCGTGCGCAGTCCATCACCCATTTTAGTTTCCTTGGAGTCAGTCAATGCTCGTGGGTCTTTCGTCAGTGCGCCTCGGCGCATGCGCCCCAAAAGGGACTCTGGTTACTGTAGCACATGGTGCTCCAGGGACCAGGATCGGAAGGGCATTGGGAACCAGCCCCAAATGGTCGGCCAGATGGCTCAAGAGAGCTCTTCCAGCCATTCGTCGGGAATGTCGTAGTTGGCGTAGACATTCTGGACATCCTCGTTTTCCTCGAGGGCTTCGAGCAGCTTGAGGATCTTCCGGGCATCGTCCAGGCTTTCGATTTTGGTCGTGGTCTGGGCCACATAACCCGTCTCGCCGGAGAGCATTTTGACCCCAGCTCCATCAAGAGTCAACTTGGCATCGAGGAAGTCTGTGGCCTCGGCGAAGATCGTGGAGAGACCGTCGTCCACCTCGACATCGTCCGCGCCGGCCTCGAGGGCCAGTTCCATCATCTGCTCCTCGTCGCGCTCGCCATTCTCCACCACGAAGATCGAGCGGAAGTCGAACATGAAGGCCACCGAGCCCGGCGAGCCCAAGTTGCCGCCGCGCTTCTCGAAGGTGTGCTTGATCTCCGGGGCGGTGCGTTTGCGGTTGTCCGTCAGGCAAACCACCATCACCGCCACGCCGCAGGGGCCGTAGCCCTCGTAGATCAATTCCTCGAATTCGACCCCGTCACCGAGTTCACCAGAGCCCTTCTTGACCGCGCGCTCGATCGAGTCCTTGGTCATGTTGGCCGCTTTGGCCTTTTCGATCGCCAGACGCAGCTTGGGATTGGCGTCGATGTCGCCGCCGCCCTGGCGCGCTGCCGACATGATGATCTTGGCCAGCTTGCTGAAGAGCTTGCCGCGCTTGGCGTCCACCGCATTCTTGCGGTGCTTGATGTTCGCTGAGTGTGAGTGACCAGCCATGAGTAGCGGGGCGCCCCCATGGGCCAGGAGCGAGCTCGCGAAACAGCGTTTAGCGTTTGGAGAACTGGAAGCCTCGGCGCGCACCGCGGCGACCGTACTTCTTGCGTTCCTTCATGCGACTGTCGCGGGTCAGAAGACCCTCTTCGCGCAGGATCAGATCGTGAGCTGGGTTGATGCTGTTGAGCGCCCGGGCGAGGCCCATGCGCACAGCATCGGACTGGCCTGTGATGCCACCGCCATTGACATTGCAGAAGACATCGTAGGTGCCCTCGGACTCGGTGGCGAGCAGGGGCGCCTTGGCGCGGGTTTGGCCTTGCTCGGTGACGAAAAACTCATCGAGGGGCTTGCCGTTGACGAGGAAAGCGCCAGCGCCGGGCTTGATGCGAACGCGGGCCACGGAAGACTTGCGTCGTCCCAGACCCCAGGTGTACGGGTTGTTGACGGCCATGTTTAGAGGGTTTCGACCAGGGTGGGCTGTTGAGCCGAGTGCGGATGCTCGCCTGCGGGATAGACTTTGAGGTGACTCAGCATGGTGCGGCCGAGTTTGTTCTTGGGCAACATACGACGCACGGCCAGGGTGATGATGTCGTTGGGGCGGCGTCCGCGCATGTCGGCGCTGGTGAGTTCCCGGCGACCACCGGGGTAGCCGGTGTAGTACTGGTAGACCTTGGCGTCTTGCTTTGTTCCGGTCATGCGCGCCAGGGCAGAGTTGATCACCACCACATGGGTAGCGCCGTGCTCGCTGGGCGTGTAGGTCGGGCGGTCCTTGCCAATCAGCGCGGTGGCCACTCGCGCGGCGAGGCGGCCGAGATTGTGCTGCGATGCGTCAAACAGGAGCCAGCGCTCCTCGACATCGGTCGCTTTCTTGTGGGTGGTGCGCATCGGGTTAGCGTGCCTTGAGGCGGGTGGTGGACGGTTGGAATCTGCGGGGGAGTCAAGCAGCCGTGCCTTTGGGGCACGACACCCCCGCCGACGACCCTCGCCCGGGGGCCTCTGGCAAAGAAAGAGGTCTGGCGGGAGCCATCAAACTGGAGTCACGCACCAAGGCAGGAGCGACCTCCGACGGCCTGCCCCAACGATCTGCGGGCGAAGATGCTAGCCCGGACGGCGCGGCCCATCAACGGCTTTCCGGGGCTTTCCCCTGGCCCTAGCCCGCGCAGGGTCTGGCTAAAGGCAAAAAATGGGCTGAGCGGAGGGCTTGCGGGCGATTTGGACCCCGCCGTTCACCCCAAAGGACCTACTCCCCCACCAGGCGCACCCAGCGGGTGTGACCCCGGGCCCGGGAACGCCCCACCAAGGCTTCGACGCCCTGGGGCAGGCCTGCGGCCAGCCAACCGGGCAGGCTTTCTTGGGCGTCCGCGGGGATGTTGGGCCGCGGCTCGCCTCGCAACCAGGGACCCCGAGCCAGCCAGGGCGAGGGCCCTTCGCGCAGCCAGATCTGGTCAAAGTCCGTCAAATTATTGCTGGCCAGGTCGAGCCCCGGCGCCGTGGCCAATTCTCGGAAGCTGAAGATCCGTGCCCGCCGGCCGCAGGCCCGCCAGCGCGGCTGGCCCTCGACATCGAAAACCTCCAGGTGAAAGTCCGCGGGCCGCGGCAGGCTGCGCAGCCACAGGCCCCGGGCTGGTTCCATGTCGAGCCAGTCGCGGGCGCCACGCACTTCGATCCAGCGCCCGCTCGCTGCGTCGCCTTCGAGCACCTCAGCCGCCACCCGGGCTGAGAAGGGCGCGGGCAACCAGAACATTCCCGCGCAAGCCACGCTGCCCAAACAGAGGGCCAGATTCGGCCGCCGCCGCAGGGCCAGGATGCAGAGCCCCGCCGCCGCGAGCCAGGTCCAGCGCGGAATGGCGGGGCGCGGACGGTCGACTTCGAGGGCCGGCAGGGAACGGGCACGCAAGGCAGGCGGCAGGGCCGTCCAGGGCTCTGGCGCCGAAACCGTCTCCAACGCTCGGGCGCACTCGGGCCCAACATCGCTGGTGAGAGCGTGCTCGGAGGCCCGGCTATAGATTTCCACCGGCACCAGGACGCGCCGCGACTCTCCCGCGGCGAGCTGTAGGCGCAGGGAGGTCAGGGAACGGCCAGCGTCCACCAGAACCTCACCCACGGGTCCCTCGAGCAAGTACTCCACGGTGCCCAGGGAGTCCTGGCCGTGGGCCGCTGGCAGACTGCCCATCGAAACCGCGAGCAGGCAGGCGAGCCTCCCGGCAGAAACTGCGGCGCTATTCTTCATGAGCGCTGCTCCCGCGACGCGCGCCCGCGGCGAGGGTCACCGCCACGAGGGTCAGCCCGGCGCTGAGGAGCGCGGGGCTCATGATTTCCGCGCCGTGCGGCGCGAAGGCTGCGGCGCGCAAACTGAGGGCGCCCAGGGGCGAGAGGCGAGCCAGGGTCTCGGCGAAGGAACCCGCCGTGAGGGCGCCGCGGGAAGCCCACTCCAGGGCCGCCGCCAGGGTCGGCGCGGCAAGGCACAGAACCAGCCAAAGCGGTCCATACCAGGCGAGATCCGCCCGCGCCGCGCGCCGTGCACCCTCGCCCCAGGCGATGCAAAGCAAGAGGCCCAAGAGCCCCGTGGCGCGCAGGATCGCCGGTTCCAGTCCGGCGCGCCCGTCGCACCAAGCCACGAGTCCCACCACCGGCAAGGCCAGGGCCAGACCGACCTTCCAGTCCCCAAGGTCCTCGGGCCGCGAGCCTCCCCGGGGCAAGCCCATGACCAGCAACCAGGGCAACCAGGCGAGGGCCGTGCGGTTGACGCCCTCGAGGCTGGCGTCGAGAGTCGCCGAGGGTAGGGCCAGGATCAGGGACGAAAACCAGGCCAGGAAGCAGGCCGAAAAGAAGAGGACTCGGCCCCCGCACGCGTCCTTCACCGCGGCCTCAAGGTCGCCGTGTCCCAACGCACATCAACAAGATCCCAATCGGTGGCTTCGGGGCCTTCCAGGTAACCCAAAGCGGCCATCACATGGGCCCACTTTTGGGCTTCGGGAAGTTCGCCCGGCGCCATGCTGCGGGGCACCCGGCCCCACAAGACCAGGCGCCGCTGTTCGAGTTTCAAACGCGTGCCCGCTTCGCTGACGCTGGCGAGGTGCGCGGAGCCGGCGTCGATCAGGAGGCGACCGACTCGACCGATCTCCTCGCGGCTCAGGTGTTCGCGCATGGAGACCGCCACCGAAAGGGCGTTCTGGTGCCGCGCTTCTTGCAACACATCACCGGCGAGGGCCAGGTCGAAGGCGCCGTCGCCCGGTCCCAGGACCGGCAGCAGCCCCAGGCCAAAGTCCGGCGGCGCTGACCAGTAGCCCGGCAGCAAGGTGCCATCGGCGGCCACGGGGATGTAGTCCGAACCGCTCTGCACGCAGGCCACGGGCTCGCGCAAGCGCACTTCTACCTGCAAACCATCGGGCCAGATAACGCGCACTTCACCCACCTCGGAAACACACGCAAGGTCGCCGAGGACCGCTCGCAACTCGTCTTGTGCTCCGCCGTCGAGGGTCGTGAGTTTGCCCAGGGCGCAGAGGCGCGCCGCCACCAGGGAGCTCCACTCCGGAGGGCAACCAGTGGTGCCCCCGGGCGCATCGAGGGCTACACGGGCGGCGTCGATGCTGTGAAAACCACGCACCTCGGCCGAGTGCCCAAGTTCGCGGGCGGCGAAGGTGCAGAGGCACAGGCAGAGAATCGCGATCAACCCCACGGGCGCTGCGCCGCGCCTTGCGGAGTGCCCGGCGGAGTGCCTTGGCAGAGCTTGGGCTAGGGTCTCCAGGGGAAGGCCAGGGATTCAGCTGGGGGTGACCGAACGCACCGAGGGAGCGGCGGCGCCGCGGGGCATGCTGACCGAACGGCCGCTGCTCACATCCTCGATGAAGAGGTCGAGGGTCGACTGGATTTCCGTCACCGACTCGCGCGAGAGGGTGATGGACTTGGCGCTGGGCTGGGAATGCAGTTCGTGGCCCAAGAGGCGTGAGATCAGTTTGAGGCTGGCGAGTTGACGCTGCGATCCAGCGCCGGAGCGCTGTTTGGTCGAGGGGTCCATCATGATTGACTCTGGAGGTGTTGAGCGGGATGCCATCGCGGGCGCCGCCGGGAAGTTGTGATAAAGGTAAGCTGGTGCTTGTGAGCAGGATTCGAGCAAGAGACGCCTCGGGCCCGCGCGGGGTACCCTTCTCGCTTGCCGAGACTCGCGTGCGCAGAAAGATGCAGAGAAACAAATGCAGCGCCACGCCTTGCGGGCGGGGCACTTCCTCGTGGGGCACTTCCTCGTGGGGGTCGAAGACTGTTAGATACACCCTTCGGCGCGCCGTCTCAAGCGCGCGCATTCCCCCCCTCCCCCAAGAATCGCACCCGGGCCCTCCATGACCCAGCCCAAAAAGGGCCACCCCGAACTGCCCTCCCGGCCACAGAGCGCCCCCAGGCGGGGAGCCGACGAGCCCGACGACCTCGAGGCGCCCCTGCGCTGGAAAGGTTTTGTGCTCTCGGTTTTCCAACGCGAAGCCATCCGTGGCATCCGCCAGGGCCAGAATGTGCTCGTCTCTGCGCCCACGGGCGCGGGCAAGACCCTGGTGGCCGAGTACGCCATCGCCGATGCCGTGGCCCGCGGCAAGCGCTGTATCTACACCGCGCCGATCAAAGCCCTCTCGAACCAGAAGTACCGCGACTTCCGCGACGAGCCCGGCATCGATGTGGGTTTGATGACAGGTGATGTCACCATCCATCCTCGGGCCCAAGTCCTGATCATGACCACCGAGATCCTGCGCAACTCGATCCTCGAGAACTCCGCCGGCCTGAGCGATGTGGAGTATGTGATCTTCGACGAAGTGCATTTCATGGACGACCTCGAGCGCGGCACGGTCTGGGAGGAGAGCCTGATCTTCGCGCCGGCTGCCATGCGCTTCATCTGTCTCTCCGCGACGATCTCCAACATCGATGAGGTCAGCGGCTGGCTGGAGGAAATCCGTGAGCAAAAAATCACCACTGTGCTTTCGGAGAAGCGGCCCGTGCCCCTGCACTTCCGCTTTTACACCGAGCGCTCCGGCAGCTTCGAGCCATCCAAACTAGGCGCCAACCGCAGCCGCGAAAAGCAAACAGAACCCAGGGCCTCGAAGAGTCGCGGCAGGGGCATGCGCGGCCGCCGGGGACGGCGCGGCCGGGGACGCGGCCCCAACCCGAACTTGCCGCCGGCAGTGGAACCCTTGTTCCAGGAACTCGAAGAAAAACAGCTCCTTCCGGCCTTGATCTTCGCCTTTAGCCGCAAGGCATGCGAGCAAATGGCACGCAAGGCCATGGGGCGCCAATTGCTCGATAAGGACGAGAAACGGCGCATGGAGGCCTTGCAGGACGAGTTGATCGAACTCTTCCAACTCGACGCCGGCATGGCCGAGGGCGAAATCTTCCGCATGGCGCTGCGGGGTGTGGGCTACCACCACGCAGGCATGCTGCCGGCCCACAAGGAAGTCGTAGAGCGTTTCTTCACCGCTGGCTTGACCAAGCTCCTGTTCACCACCGAGACCTTCGCCCTGGGTATCAACATGCCAGCGCGGGCCGTGGTGTTTCACTCCCTGCGCAAGTTCGATGGCGTCAACTTCGACTACATGCGCACCCGAGATTTCATGCAGATGGCCGGGCGCGCGGGCCGCCAGGGTCTCGACGACGAGGGTCTCGTGTACACCCTGCTCTCGCCCACCGACCTCCAGGACGCGCCGCTCAAGCGGCTCTTGGCTGGCAAACCCGAGCCCATCGAAAGTCGTTTCCGACTCTCCTACGCCACCCTGCTGCACCTTGTCGACCGCCTCGGTCGCGAGCGCGTCCACGAGGCCTGGGAAAAATCCTTCAACCAGTTCCAAAACCGCGGCGGCACCAAGAAGCAACGGCTAAAAAATGCCCGCGGTCAGCACAGCCTGATCGACCGGCACATCGACTTCCTCGGCGACCTCGGCTACCTCTCCGATGAGAAACTAAAAAGCCGTGGTCTCGTCGCCCAGGCGATCAATGGCTTCGAGTTGCAGGTCACCGAGCTGATGTTCCGCGGCGTCCTGGAGGAGGTCGAGCCCGCGGGCCTGGCGGTGGTCTTCGTGGGACTGATCCACGAGGAGCGCCGGCGCTTCGAACCCGTGCGCATCCCCCAGGTGATGTTCGGCGACCTGCGCCGCGAGGTGGATCAGGTCTCCCGCGACCTCCTGCGGCGCTCCGGAGCCTTCGACCTGCCCTCGGCGCCCAAGCGCCCCGAGTGGGGCCTGACCCCCGCCGTGCTGCAGTGGCTGCAAGGGGTCGACTTCGATGAACTCGACGCCTTGACCGACGCCAGTCCCGGCGACCTGTGCCGCTCCTTCCGCATGGCCATCCAGCTCATGCGCCAGGTCCGGCGGGTGATCGACCGCGATTGGGACCTCTACAGCGCCCTGGGCCAGGCCATGGAGGGCCTCAATCGCGATGAAGTGGACGCCAGGCAGCAGTTGGAGCTGGGCTGAGGTGGCGCCGGAAATGGGTCGCGAGCACCCCTGAACACCCACAAAGGGGTCCAGCGGGCCCTGGAGGGAGAGAAATGGGGCTAACCATCGAGGTTTGGGGCGAAAAAAGCGGTATCCGCGTCCGATGAGCTTGACTAGGAACTGTGCCCACGGCGCATGGCGGCCTTCAACGGCTGGCCCTATCCAGGCCGGGTCTTGGACCTCTCGAATTCCTGACCTGTTCCAATTTCTGATCTGAACCTCCTGGCCTCCGAAGAAGGGCTCTTCTGGGGCATTGTGCCCCCGCGCTGTCCCATCTAGACTGGTCCCCAACTCTACTGCGGCACTGTCGCCGCAACCCAACTCATAGAGCCATCCTCCCCACCCCAAATGCCGTTCTTGGCGGCGTTGGGGTAGAGGTCATCCATCTCTCCAGCGGCAGCCCCCACAGCCCCACCGGCCTAGATGATCCAACTTCCTCTCCTCGTGGCTCTCGCTGCCGTGACGCTGGTGCCCCAAGGCCAGCACGGTGACAGGATCCGCGTCTCGCTGGCTTCGTCGGCGGCAGCTCCCCAGGAGCTGTTGGCTACGGAACCGGTTGAGGACGGTCAGACTGCCAGAGTCCGGGGTCGGGCCGTCAAGAGCGGTGCCGTCAAGAGCAATGCCAGACCCACGGGCAAGGTCGAGGAGATCACCTTCAAAACGGAAGACGGCCAGGACCTGATCGGCAGCTTCTTCCCCTCCAAGCGCCCAGGTCGCGCGCCGGCTGCGCTGCTCGTGCACGATGCGGGCTCCGACCGCACCCTCTTCAACAAGATGGCCCAGAGCCTGCAAAAGCGCGGCTTCGCGGTGCTCTCCGTCGATCTTCGCGGTCACGGCTCAAGCGTCACCGAGGAGTACGACTGGATCAAGGCCTCGGACGATACTCACATCACCACCTGGGCCTTCGCCATGCGCGACCTCGATGCCGCCACCCGCTACCTCCGTTCGCGGGGCGATGTGCACACCTCGAACCTCTCCCTGGTGGGCGTGGGCGCTGGTGCAGCCCTGGCAGTCAAGTACGCCCTGCGCGATGAAAACGCCCGGGCAGTGGTCCTCGTGGACCCGCAACCAGAAGCCTTTGGCTATGACATGTACCGGGATGTCTTCGACCTGGGCGGTCTGCCGACCCTGATCATGGCGCCCAAGGACGACCGACGCCAGGCCGAGCGCCTGCAGGCCGCGGCCCATAAAGGCAACGACGGTCTGGAATATGTCGAGTTCAAAGTGCTCAAGCCCAAGAAGGACAAGGGACCACTGACGGACACGCGCCTGCCGAAGGAAGTCAGCAAGTTCCTACGCGGCGAGGCCATGCCCCAGCGAAAGTAGCCAACCAGCCGCCTGCGAGGCCACGACCAGGCGCCCGCCCGTCCTTCGCGACGGGCGGGCGCCTGGTCGTTCCGGGCCTTCTGCTCTGCAGGGGCTGCGCTGGTCTGAGGGCCTGCCGGGGTCAAATCGGGCCAGAGGCCTGGCGCGAGAAAAGGACACAGCCGAAGGGGGTTCGGCGCTTTATTCCGCCACGGCCATCTGCTTCAATCGGTCCTGGAGGGCCTTCCGGAGGAGGGCTCGACAGAAGAGCCAGTGCCCACCTTGCCCCCCACAGCCAGCCAAATGGAAAGCCTCGCCGATCAGACCGCCGCTGCGGTGCGACGGCACTTTGGCTTTCAATCTCTGCGGCCCCTGCAGGATCGCGCCATCCGGGCCGCCCTCGAGGGACGCGACGCTCTGGTGGTGCTACCCACCGGCGGAGGCAAGAGTCTTTGCTTCCAGGCTCCGGCCCTGGTGCAGAACGGCTTGGTGGTGGTGGTCTCGCCCTTGATCTCTCTGATGAAGGACCAGGTCGACGGACTCCTGGCCAGCGGCGTGCGGGCGGCCATGCTCTCATCAGC
Source organism: Planctomycetota bacterium (assembly GCA_012959785.1). Taxonomy (GTDB): domain Bacteria; phylum Planctomycetota; class UBA1135; order UBA1135; genus DUCM01. The sequence continues at coordinate 43,090 of DUCM01000020.1, forward strand.
CCAGGGGCCGGCTGAGTTGCGCTCGGTCTACGAGAACCTCGAAGCCGAACGGCTGGACCTGCTCTACCTGGCGCCCGAGCGCCTCGCCATGAACGGTTTCATCGAGCGCCTCGACGAGTTCGGCATGCGTTCCCTGGCCGTGGACGAAGCCCACTGCATCAGCCACTGGGGCCACGACTTCCGCCCCGAGTACCGGCGCATCGGCGAATTGCGCGAACGCCGCCCGGACCTCTCCATCCAAGCCTACACCGCCACCGCCACCCCCGCCGTGCAACTCGACATCGTGGCCCAACTCGGCCTGCGGGATCCCGAGATTCTGGTGGGCGACTTCGACCGGCCCAACTTGACCTACCGCGTCATGCCGCGGCGCCAGTTGGTGGACCAGGTGCTGGCCGTGGTGCAGAGTCACAGCGGCGAGGCGGGCATCGTCTATTGCCTGTCGCGCAAGGCCGTGGACTCGCTGGCCTCCAAGTTGGCCGCCAAGGGCGTGCGCTGTCAGCCCTACCACGCGGGCATGACCAAGGAACGGCGCACGAGTGTCCAGGATGACTTTCAGGGCGAACGCATCGACGTGGTCGTGGCCACGGTGGCCTTCGGCATGGGCATCGACCGCACCGATGTGCGCTTTGTGGTTCACGCCAGCCTGCCCAAGGGCGTCGAACAGTACAGCCAGGAAACCGGTCGCGCCGGCCGCGACGGCTTGCCGGCGGAATGCGTGCTCTTGCACTCGGGCGCCGACTACCACAACTGGAAGCACCTCATGGAGCGCTCGGCCGAAGAGGCCCGGGCGCGCGGCAGCCACAACGCCGAGGTCGAGAAAGAAGCCGGCCTGAGCCGCCTGGGCGACCTCTATGGTTTTGCCACGAACGCCCTCTGCCGCCACCGCTTCCTGCTCGAGTACTTCGGCCAAAAGGCCTCCCCGGAGCTGCGGCAAGCGGGCTGCGGCGCCTGCGATGTGTGCCTGGGCGAACTGTCCCGGGTGCCCGACAGCCAGGTCCTGGCCCAGAAGATCCTCTCCTGCGTGGTGCACTGCGGCCAACGCTACGGTGCCGGTCACATCACCGATGTCCTGCGCGGCGCCGACACCCAGCGCATGCACACCACAGGCCACAGCCAGCGCTCGACCCATGGCCTGCTCAAGGAGTACAGCGCCCGCGAAGTGCGCGGCTGGATCGAACAGCTCACGGGCCGCAACCTCCTGGCGTCCACCGGCGGCCAGTACCCCACGCTGTATCTCACCAAGACCGGCGTGGCCGCCCTGCGGGGCGAGGAAGAGGTCGATCTCTTCGTCACCCAGAAACCCAAGCAAACCCGCCGCAAGGCAGCGGCCAGCGCCGCCGCGGAAGAGGGCATCGTGGCCGATGAAGCACTCTTCGAACACCTGCGCGATGTGCGCCGCGCCCTGGCCCGCGAGCGCGGCGTGCCGCCCTACCTGATCTTCAATGACCGCACACTGGCTTTGATGTCAGCGCTCAAACCAGCAGCCGACGACGACCTGCTGGCCATCAAGGGTGTGGGCGAAAAGAAAGCCGCCGACCTCGGCCCGCGCTTCCTGGCGGAAATCGCTGAATTCTGCGCGGCCAGGTCGCGGCCCGATCGAGGCGCGTAAAGCCTGGGCTCAGAATCGTTCCCCTGGGCTCGCCGCGGGGCGCTCGGGGCCTGTTTCGGCAAACCAGGGCCCATACTGGCCCTCCCTGACCCCGAACCCGGGGTCTCCCCCCACCTCTTGGAGCCATGACCTTGAAGCCTCTTCCCACCACTCTCCTCGCGTCCGCCGCAACCCTCGCCGCGCTCTTGGCCCCGGGCCCAGGCCTGGCCGGCGGTTCGCCCCTGGAAGCGCCCCCGTTTGTGCCCGCCGCTCCCGAGACCCTGGTGGTGGACAGCGGCCACTCCTCGGTCTTGTTCAGCATCCTGCACCTGGGAGCCAGCCGTTTCTACGGGCGTTTCAACGAGGTCGCGGGCGAGATCATCTTCGATGAGGCCGAGCCCGCGAACTGTCAGGTCGAGATCACAGTCCAGGCAAGCAGCCTCGACACCGCCGACAAGAAGCGCGACCAACACGCCAGGGGCCCTGACTTCCTCGACGCCAAGCAATTTCCCACCCTCTCGTTCAAGAGCGAAAAGATCTCCCGCGAGGGCGGACTATGGAAGGCCGAGGGTCAGTTCGAAATGCACGGCGTAACCCAACCGGTCAGTTTCGAGTTCGAAAAGGTCGGCGAGGGCAAGGGCTCTGGCGGAGTGAAGGTGGTGGGTTTTCACGCGCGCTTCGAAATCGACCGCCGGGACTTTGGCATGGATTACATGACCAACATGCTCGGCACGACCCTCGAGTTGATCATCAGCCTCGAAGCGGGCGCGAGGAAGTAGCGCGGAACCGTGGCCAAAATCTCGCTAGCTTTGATTCTGCCCGCCGTGGTCACAGGCTGCCTCTTGGCCGTGGCCTGGCGCCTGTGGCGAGTCGATGAAGATCGCCAGCCAGCTGGGGCTGGCGGCCTGGCCCTGGGAGCTGGGTTTGCCACGGGCTTCGCCCTCTGCCTGGGAGCTCCCCTCTGGCCGGGGTCAGGTGTCACACCTACGGGACTCGACTGGACTCTTCTGGGCGTGCTGGCCCTGGCCCTTGTGGCTTTGGTGCGCGAGGCCTGGCTGGCGAACGAAAAGGCGCGCTGGATTTCCTGGTGCGCTGCGGGGCTCTTCTCGACCCAGGTCATCAGCAACTCGGCCGAGACTGTGGCCGCGACCCTGGTGCTTCTGGTCCCGGGCCTGGTGTTCCTCGTCTGGAGCGCGGAACGAGTGGCGCGCCAGGAGCAAGGTGCCGCCAGCCCCCTGGCCCTCTCGGTTTCCGCCGGAGGCCTGGCCCTGGTGGCGGGCCTCTCGGGCAGCCTACTCTTCGCCCAACTGGCCGCCGCACTGGCAGCCAGCCTGGTCCTTGTGGCGGCCCTCGCCTGGTGGCGGCCGCGGCTCTCCCTGAAGGGCGGCGGGGTGGAAACGGCGGTCTTCGCCCTGGTGGCCCTGGGCCTGAACGCCCACTACTTCAGCGACACCAGGGGAAGCTGTGCGCTGCTCCTCGCCGCCAGCCTGGCCACCCCCCTCCTGGCTCGCGCAGGACGCCTTGAAGGGGCACGGGGCAGACGGCGCGCGCTTCTGATCTTCGCCCTGGCCCTCCTGCCCGTGGCCCTCGCCGCGGCCCTGGCCTATTTGGACTTCGAGCCCAATCCCTACGGCTAATCCCAGCGCCAAGCTCTTCCTGGTCGCGGCAAGTCGCGCCGGCCCTGCCAAGCCGACTTCAAGCCTGCACCCCGCCCGGCGATTGACCGCAGACCCAAGGAGAAGGACAATGCGCGGCATGCGCCTGTTGAAGCTTGAGATCAATGGCGACGAGGTGCGCCTCGCCGCCCCCGACCACTGGACCCTGCTGGAGGTTTTGCGCTACAGCCTTGGACTCACCGGCACCAAGCAGGGCTGTGACAAGGGCGACTGCGGCGCGTGCACCGTGTTGGTGGATGGCGAGCCGCGCATCTCCTGTTTGCAACTCGCCGCGGAAGCCGAGGGCGCGAGCATCACCACCATCGAAGGTCTGGCTCCCGAACACCGGCGGGCCGGCGGTGAGGGCGCGGACCCCCTGCAGGAGGCCTTCGACTCATGTGGCGCCTTGCAGTGCGGCTTCTGCCAGCCGGGCATGATCCTCTCGGCCCGGGCACTGCTCGCCCACAACGCCACTCCCAGCGCCGAAGAGGTCTCTGCCGCCCTGGGTGGCAACCTGTGTCGCTGCACCGGCTACACCCAGATCATCACGGCCGTCTTGACCGCGGCCCACGCAGCCGGCGGCCCAGAGGTGCCTCGGCCGTCGTGGCAAGCCGCCGAGCAGGCGTCGAGTTCCTGATGAGCGCCCGCGACGAACACGGAGGCGGCGTCCACGGCGAGGGACCTCCCTGGAGCGAGTTCCGCGTCATCGGCAAACCCCTGCGCAAGGTTGATGGTCTCGCGAAGGCCACTGGCGCGGCGCTCTACACCGATGACATCGCATTGCCCGGGATGCTGCACGCCAAGACCCTGCGCAGCCCCCACGCCCACGCTCTTATCAAGTCCATCGATACCTCGCGGGCCGAGGCCCTCGCGGGCGTCCATGCCGTGGTCACCGGCGCCGACTTCGAGATCCCCTACGGCGTGATCCCCTGGACCCAGGACGAGCACGCCCTGGCTCTTCACAAGGTGCGCTTCGTGGGCGATGAAGTGGCCGCGGTGGCGGCCGTGGACGAAGACACGGCGAACGCCGCCCTGGCCCTGATCGAGGTGGAGTACGAACTGCTACAGGCCTTCCTCGACCCACACGAAGCCCTCGCCAGCAGCGAACCCCAGATCCACCCCCGGCCCGACCGCACGGGCAACATTTCCAAACATGTCGAGCTCGAGTTCGGCTCGGTGCAGGCCGGGTTCGAAGCCGCCGAGGAAACGGTCGAGGGCGATTTCTTCTTCCACGCCACGACTCACGCCGCCATCGAACCGCACTGCGCCCTGGCGAATTTCAGCGAAGAGGGTCTCCTGACTGTCTGGTCCTCGACGCAGATCACCCACTATGTGCACCGCGCCCTGGCGCGGGTGCTGGAAATCAACCCCGCGCGCATCCGCGTCATCCAACCCTGCCTGGGCGGCGCCTTCGGCGGCAAATCCGATCCCTTCAGCCTGGAGTTCGTCGTGGCGCGCCTGTCCCAGAAGACGGGCCGGCCGGTGAAGCTCTTGTGGACCCGCGAGGAGGTGTTTTACGCCCACCGCGGACGCCACGCGATGCACATGCATTACAAGACCGGCGCCACCCGCGACGGACGCATCGTAGCCGTGGATGCCAAGCTCCTGATCGACGGCGGCGCCTACTCATCCTTCGGCCTGGTGACGACATACTACGCGGGGCAACTGCTCACCGGCCCCTACGCGTTTCCCGCCTACCGCTTCGACTCCACGCGCGTCTTCACCAACAAGCCTCCCGCGGGCCCCAAGCGCGGCCACGGTTCGGTGCAGCCGCGCTTCGCCTTCGAGGTCCAGCTCGACCAGCTGGCGGAGAAGCTGAACATCGACCCGATCGAGATCCGGCGCATCAACTTTGTGGGCGCGGACACCCACACAGTCAACGGCCAGCGCATCACCTCGAACGGTTTCCTTGAATGCCTCGAACGAGTCGAGAGCGAGAGCGGTTGGAAGGAACGCCGGGGCAAGCTGCCCCCGGGCCAGGGCCTGGGCATCGCGGGCTCCATGTACATCTCGGGCACGGCCTACCCGGTCTACCCCAACGACATGCCCCAAGCCGGCATTCAAATCAAGCTCGATCGCTCGGGGGTGGTGACGGTCTTCACCGGCGGCAACGACATCGGCCAGGGCTCGAACTCCATGGTGGCCTACATCGTGGCCGAGGAACTCGGTCTCGATCACCGCCTCGTGCGCGTGGTGGCGGCCGACACCGACCTCTGCCCAGTGGACCTGGGAGCCTACTCCTCGCGGGTGACCTTCATGGTGGGCAACGCGGCCATCGACGCCGCACGCAAGCTGCGGGCGCAGATCGTGGACTCGCTGGCCGCCGAGTGGGAGGTCGAGCCAGGGCGCGTGCGCCTCGTCGAGGGCCATGCCATCGACCTCGAGGATCCCGCTCGCAGCTTGACCTCGGCCGAGGCTTTTCAGATCGCGGAGGTGCGCCTGGGCACCCTGGGCAGCACCGGTTCCTACAACGCACCGACCCTCGGCGGGGACTACCGGGGGGGCTCGATCGGGGCCTCGCCGGCCTATTCCTTCACGGCCCATGTGGTCGAGGCCTGTGTCTCCGAGGAGACCGGCCGCATCACGCTCAAGAACATCTGGATCGCCCACGACTGCGGGCGGGCGCTCAACCCCATGTTGGTGGCCGGCCAGATGGAGGGCTCGGCCTACATGGGTGCCGCAGAGGCCTTGATGGAAGAACACACCATTGGGCGCTTTGGTTTGCACAGGGGCCCGAATCTCCTCGACTACCGCCTGCCCACGGCGGCCGATACCCCCCCGTTGCACGCCCTGATCGTGGAGAGCCTCGACCCCGAGGGACCCTACGGCGCCAAGGAAGCCGGCGAAGGCCCCTTGCACCCGGCCATCCCCGCCATCTCCAACGCCGTCCACGACGCCCTGGGGATTCGCCTCACCGAGTTGCCCTTCACCCCCGGCCGAGTCCTCGCCGCCCTGCGGAAAAAACGCCGGAGCTCGGCGCAGAGCGCAGGAGCGATGGGCTGATGCTGCGCCTGCCCCAATTCAGCCTGTTGCGGCCGGCGACCCTCGACGAGGCCCTGGCCCTTTCGGCCGAGCACGGTTCGCGGGCGCAACTGATCGCCGGTGGCACCGATCTCCTGCCAAACATGAAACACGGGCTCTTCGAGCCCGAGTTCCTGATCTCCCTGCAGGACATCAAAGAACTGCGCGGAATTCGTCGCGCAGAGAACGGCGACCTCTGCCTGGGCGCCATGACCACCCTCGCCAGCCTCGCGGCGAACGACGAGTTGAACAGGCTTGTGCCCGCCCTGACCCAGGCCGCGGGCCTCGTGGCCGGGCCGCAGATTCGAAGCGCGGCCACCCTGGGCGGCAACATCCTGCTCGACACGCGCTGCGAGTGGTACAACCAGACCCACTTCTGGCGCCAGGCTCTGGGCTACTGCTTGAAGAAGGACGGCAGCCTCTGCCATGTGATCGAGGGCGGCAAGAAATGCGTCGCTGCGGCGAGCTGTGACAGCGCACCGGCCCTGATGGTCCTCGATGCGGAACTCGTCTTCGAGAGCGCCAGGGGCAAGCGCCAACTCGCCATCCGCGACCTGTGGCGAGCCGACGGCGCGCTGCACCTGGCCCTCGAGCCGGGCGAGATCCTGGTCCGCGTGCGCGTCCCCGCCGCGGCCCTCGGCCGGCTGGGGGCCTACGGCAAGTTGCGCGACCGCAACTCCATAGACTTCCCGCTTCTGGGCGTGGCGGCGCGCCTGGACATCGACGGGAAGGGGCTCGTTTCCCGCGCCGAGTTGTGCGTCACGGCCCTGGCGGCGCGGCCCCTGGCGATTGGATTGGGAGGCCTCTTCGATGGTCTCGCCGTGGCCAGCGAGGCCTTCGCAAGGGCCACGGAAAGAGCTGGCGCCCTGGCCTACAAGCGCTGCCACCCCCTGGCCAACATCCCCGGCGATCCAGAGTGGCGCCGCGAGATGGTGCCCCTGGTGGTGCGGCGCACCCTGGCGGCGGCGGCTCAGGGTTCGGGGCCCGTGCATCCGGTCTGAGACGACCGGCCCGCGAACTCCAAGAACGCAGAGCGGCGCCGAGGGTTGATGCAACCCTCGGCGCCTGCAAGCGTCAGGAGCCGCTGTCAGCTCCTTACCTTCAGATTCCCTCGCCAGGGGGGCCCGGGAGGGGGGGCATCAGAGGCCGTCCAGACCACCGGGATAGAAGCTGCCATTGTCCTGAGTACAGAACTCGAAGGGCAGGTCAGCCACGAATCGGTCGGGGGAGACCATCTCCACGAGCACGGCGTAGAAGGCCGGATCCTGGATCGAGGTGGCCGTCGACTGGGCGATACCGCCGTCGATGCGCATCCAGCCTGTTTCAATGTGCTCGGCACCCAGGACCTCATTCGGGTCATGACTCGTAGATTCGACCAGGAATTCAGAGCTGAACAGGTTCGAGATACCCGCCAGGGCCACGCGATCCCAACAGGTGAAGGTGTACTCCGTGGAGAACTCCTCCTCGTTGTCGTTGTAGACAAGGAAATCAAGGGTCGTTTCGAAGTGGGCACCGCCTGTCAAGCTGATCATGATCAGCTCGCTTGAGTAGTCCTCGTTTTGACCAAAGAAGCGCGGGACGCACAGGCTATCTGGGGCCATCTCGTACTCGAGGCCGTCGAGATCGTGGTTGCCGTTGCCGTTCAGTTCGGTCAGGGGCATGCTTGGGCAGTTAGTACCCGCAGCTCCCCCCACTCCTCGGAACGACACTGCATTGATGCCGTACGAGAACGACTCCAAGCCATCCACCACCAAGATCTGGCCGATCAGGTGATTGTAGGCCACAGGTTCATTGGAATTTGAATTTGGGCACAGCGCTGTGATGTAACAGAAGCCGCGTTCCATTTGAGGATTGTGGAAGTTTGCGATCAGGCTCAGGGTGTCGTTGGCCGTGAGCGTCTCATCGCGCGCGAACTCGGAGCAATCGCTCTCGCTACGGTAGGCGAATTTGACCACGATCTCTTGGTCTCCGGTGTTGCTCACCGTGATGACCGAGACCACATCCGCGCGGTTGTCAAACTCCGGAATCAGAAGCAGGCTGCCGGGCGCACGGCGATCGGCCGTGAGGCAGGGCTGTTCGACGACCTGGATCACAACCTGGGCCGTGTTGGACATGCAAGCAGGCTTGGCGTGGTCCCCCACCTGGTAGGTGAAGATGCACTCGCCCGAAAAGCCAGGAGCGGGCTCGAAGCGAATCGTGCCGTCGCCGAGGGCTGTGGCCGTGCCGCCGCAGACGGGCTGTTGGATCACCAAGGTCGAGGCGCAGTTGAGGCCGTCGCCGCAGGATCCGAGGTCGTCAATGTCAAAGTCATTGTTGCAGACGGGCACATCGACCAGGGTGTCCGTGTAGGTGCTGGCCATGTCGTCCACTGCCACCGGGCAATCGTTGACCGGTGTGACCGTAATCCAAGCCACCGCCGTGTCACACAAGGGGGTCTTGGGGTCACTGTCACAGACCTGGTAGGTAAAGCTGGCCTCACCGCAAAACTCAGGGGTCGGGACAAAGGTGACGGTACCACCGACCGAAAGGCCCCCGCTCAGCCTGCCATGGGCGGGGTTGGGCGGCGTGATGATGGTCACGCTGGCCGGGTCGACCGGGAAGGTGCACGGCAGCAAGTCGAAGTCCGTATCGTTGTCGAGCAAGGAGATCACAATCTGAGTCTCCTCGGGCGTGGTGACATGGTCATCCACGGCCGTGGGGGGGCCGTTGCTGAGGGCGACATTGATCACGATGGGGGCCGCGTTGGAGCTCAAGCCGGCGGTATCGTTGACGATGTATGAGCCCACGCAATCACCGCAGAAGCCACCGGTGGGTGTGTAGCGTACCTGCCAGCGGCCGCCGAAGAACTGCGGCACGAAGGTGCCGCAGGCGGGCTGCATGACGATTTGGATCGGGTTGTTCCCCGCATCGTCGCAAACCATGGGGGCACCGCAACCCGTGGCGTCATCGGGGTCTGTGTCGTTGGAGCAGACATCGATCATGAGGCTTTCACCATTGCGCGAGAAATCGTTGTCGATCGTCGCCACAGGGGCTTCGTTGACCGCCGTCACATCGACGCTGACCGTGGCCACATTGGAGCTTAGACCCTCCTGGTCCTTTACGCTGTAGCTGAACTGACACATACCGCAGGTGCCGATCAAAGGATCGAATCTCACCTGCCAGCGGCCAGCGGTAAAGACTGTCGAGGCGCTGCCGCACCCGGGCTGGGCAAGAATGGTGATCGGGTTCTTCAGCTGATCGGTGCAGGTAAGGGCCGCGCCGCAGCCGCTGAACGCATCGGGATCCGAGTCGTTGTCGCAAACATCGATCAGGACGGAGCTGCCCTCAGGGGTGCTGCCTTGATCATTCTGGGCCAGCGGTGCCTCGTTGACTGGTGTCACATCAACGCTCACCACGGCTGACTTGGAAGTCAGTGCGGGAGTTCCGGAGTCGTCCACGGTGTAACTGAACTGGCACATGCCGCAGAAGTCAGCCGGCGGGACGAAGTGCGCCTGCCAGCGACCAGCGCTGACGCTGAAGACAAAGCTGACCGTCGCTCCACATCCGGGGGCGGAGACCAAGCTGAAGGGGTTCTGGCCAGGGTTCGTCAAGTCCAAACCGTCACCACAGCCACTCATGTCATCCGGGTCGCTGTCGTTGTCGCCGATATCGATCAAGATTGGCGAGCCTTCGGCCGTGGTAACGCCGTCACCCCCGGCCGCGGGCGCCTCGTTGACCGCAGTCACATCCACAGTAATCGTGGCCACATTGGAGACCAGAGACGGCGTGCCTGTGTCCTGCACTCGGTAGGTGATGAGGTAGGAGCCGCAAACATCTTCAGCGGGGTTGAAGCGTACCTGCCAGCGCCCGCCATCGAAAACCGTAGTGGCGTTGCCCGCTGAGGGCTGACTGACGATTGTGATCGGATTCGCTGCGGGGGAGAGGCAGTCGAGGCTCGCACCGCAGCCACTCGCATCATCGGGATCCGAGTCGTTGTCGCAGACATCGATCAGGACGGAGCTGCCCTCAGGGGTGCTGCCTTGATCATTCTGGGCCAGCGGTGCCTCGTTGACTGGTGTCACATCGACTGTCACCAGCGCCGTGCCCGAGGTCAGTGCGGGGCTTCCCGCATCGCGCACGGTGTAGCTAAACTGGCACATGCCGCAAAAGTCGGCCGGCGGGGCATAGCGCGCCTGCCAGCGGCCAGCGCTGAAGACAAAGCTCAACGCTCCGCCGCAGTCCGGTGCGGAGACCAGCCCGAAGGGGTTCTGGCCAGGGTTCGTCAAGTCCAAACCGTCGCCACAGCCACTCATGTCATCCGGGTCGCTGTCGTTGTCGCCGATATCGATCAAGACCGGAGAACCTTCAGCCGTGGAAGCCATGTCGGCCAGGGCCACGGGGACCTCATTGACCGCAGCCACATCCACCGTGATCGTGGCCACATTGGAGACCAGGGGTGGCGTTCCGGTATCGTGTACCTCGTAAGTGATGAAGAATTGGCCGCAGCTGCCCACAGGGGGATCGAAGCGCATCTTCCAACGCCCGCCGTGGAAGATCACGGCTGCGTTGCCCGCTGCGGGCCGGTTGACGATCGTGATCGGGTTGTTGGCCACGCCGGGGGTTTGACAATCGAAAGCATCCCCGCAACCTGTCATGGCATCGGGATCGAAGTCATTCGCGCAGAGATCGATCAGCACGGGAGCGCCTTCCGTTGTGCCCTTGCCGTCGTCGACGGCCACTGGGGGTTCGTTGACCGGCACAACCAGCACATCCACCGGGCACGATTGCATGAGGGCGCCTTCGTCGTCACGGACCTCGTAGGTGAATTGGTCTGCGCCGCAGAAGCCTGGATTCGGCGTGTAGAGGATGCGGCAGGAAGCATCTGGGCAACTGCTCGCACTGGCGCAACCGGGCAACACCATGGCGCTGCCGTTCAGGGGGCCGCTGCCGGGAGTGATCGTCAGGGTGGTGCAATCGATCTCGCCATCGAGGTCGATGTCGTTGAAGAGCACATCAATCTCAATCGCCACGGCCTCATCGGTCGTGGCGTTGTCGGCAACACAGATGGGGGGAATGTTGGGGCAGTAGAAGTAGGTGGCTTCCAACCAGATGCGCGCGCTGGCGCTGAGGTTGATCGAGACATTGGGCGAGAAGGTACCGCCAGCCAGGCCCGTGGCCGTGGTGTCAAAGGTGACCAGACTGCCGGGGGAACCGATCCAGGCAGGGAGGTCCGCGCCCGAGAGACTCGTGATGGGTTGGCTGAAAATTTCGTCGTAGGCCACGATCACATGATCTTCCGAGGGAGTGCAGTCACCCACGGACATCCCGCCCATGGTCGTGCCAGGCGTGGCGCAATCGTCAAAGCCATCGGCAGCCCCCAGGGAAAAGCCGGATGGGGTGAGCACGCTATCGCCGATGAGTTGCAACGCCGGTGGCAGGCCCGTGACCGGGGGATTGTTGGCCGGATCCGCCATGGCGGTGCTGATGAAGGTGGCTGTCAGTTGCGCCAAGCCGCAGGAGGGCCCCGTGTTATCCGCGCACATGGAGCCCACGAAACGTGCCTTGTAGACCAAGTCAACGCGCATCAAGGTGCCCACATTCGGATCGAACTTGGGAACCCCAAAGCCCTTCGTGGGCACACCGCCCGAGCCCCAATCCAAAGTGCTGAGGGACACACAGTCGAGGGGATAGCAGCCCAGGCTCGCGGGCAGCGAAGCGGGCGGCGTTCCGTCCAGGCAAGCTGGCGTGCCCGCGAGGGACTGGGCCTTGACAACAGGCACCAGAACCAAGAGCGACGCAGCAAGGGCTGCTCCGGCCTTGAGCAAACGATAAAACAGGGCACTGCAAGGGGCCGCGGTAGCCCCGTTGAATGAACGGCTCTCCACCGAAATTCGATTGGCGATCATGGGTTGTTACTGCCCCGCGGGTGCACCATTCCCGGACCATGGCCCGGTGCCAGCGCTCCTGCGAAACTCTCCTTCCTAAGAGTGTTGCGGGTTTTGTGAGCTTCTTGCGCGGCGCTTCTCGCCTGACGCGAGTCATGCAGCGCTGCTCTGATACTGATTATTCCCCGTCACGCTTACCAGCCTGCGCGGTCGAGAGACGCACAAGCAAGGGGGAACAAGGGTCATGCTACACCCAACCAAAGCCCGCGGGGCAGGGCAATTCCCCCTGGAGTTCGCCCTTTGTCGCGGCCATTGGTGCAAGTTCTTTCCTGCTCCTCCCCTATTACTATGTTGCATTTAGAGTGGGGGCTGCGTCCCCCCTTCCAACTCAAAACAACTTCCTTGTTGGCCTGGTGCTCACTTGAGCCAAGGACTCGGAAAACTCGTTCGAGCGTCCTGGAGAGCTCTTGCCGCTAACAGATCAAAGGGTTCACGGGGGATCGCTCTCACAAGTCAACACACCTTTGCAACTTGCTAAATAATTCTGTTATTGCCGCCTCGATATCGGGTTACAGGGGTTGCGCGTTGTTCCAAAAAGGGGTACTTGGAGGGTCTCTCTCCTGTCTCCATCCCGAGAGATCCAGCAGTGAAGACCACCCCGCCATCGCCCACCCCGGCGACGGCTCCCGATTCCACACCTTGCATCTATGGTTCGCACCCGGCCCGCCCCGGCCATCCGGCTATTCCTGTTGCTGTGTGCCCTGGCCGCGGTACCGGCGGCGCTCTCCGCACAAGGCGTCCTGCCCCACTCGCGGGTGCTTGTCGAGCTCTCGCCCCAAGGCCTCTGGCTCACCCGGGAGACAGCCCTGCGAGAACCTGCCAGGGCCCTGCAGTTCCAGACCCAGACCAAGCCGCCCCCCGGTCTGCGCTGGCGCATCGAAAGTGACGGCTCGTGGATCGCCGAAGCGATCGGCCTCGGCACCCATGGCAGCCTGGTTTTCGTGGAACGGGGCGCCTACCTGAACAACGCGGAGCTCTACTCTTGTTTCGAAGCTGGCGCTCCCACAACAATCTGGCAGGACTCGCAACTCGTCTTCAACTTTGCGCGGCAAGTTTGCTCATCGGAATCGGGTGCGGTGCACCTGGCCCTGCACCAGGAGTACAGCGGCCCAACGCAGCTCCTACGACGAGCCGTCCTGCGCAAGTACTCAAACTTCCCCGGCGGCGCAGCGGACTGGAGCTTCAGCTCCCCGATCCTCACGAGCAGCGAAGAGCACACGGCCTGCGCTCTCTCGGCCGATGGCCAGACCTCTGTACTGCTGACCTATTCGAGCGCAACCCTTGAGACCTGGGTGACCGTCATGGGTCCGGCCTCGGCCGCACCCCTCTCCAACTTCGCCGTGGCCACCCTCGGTGCGCCCCTGGCCTTCGACCTCTCCAGCGACGGCAGCACCCTGGCGCTGACCTCCAACTTGAGATTGGTGGTCCTCGATATCGCTGCGGGAGCAGTGATCCACGATAGCCTCCTGTTGAACACGCCACAGTTCGGCGCTCTCGCACTCTCCGGCGATGGCAGCCTCCTGGCCACCGGCACCCTTGGACGCTTCGCCCTCTGGAGGCGCGCATCCTCCGGCGGCTACAACGAAATCTACGGCCACAGCCTGCCGCCAGCGGCCTACTGCCGTCGGATAAGAATCTCGCAAGCCGGCCTGAGTCTCTTCGCGGGTATCAACTGCCAGGACGATCCGAACGCCGCTCGCTTGATCTCCATCGACATCCCATCGCGCCAGGTGCTCTTCGATAGGACCCTGGGGGGATCGGGCACGGACCTGAATCTCTTCGCACAACTCGAGTGTTCGCGGGACGGTGCGCTCGTGGCCGCTGGCCTGTGGGGCGACAGTGCCGGTCTCGTGCCTCAAGTACTCGTCCTGCGCCGCGACTCCCCTCACCCGATCCTGGCCGACCTGTTGCCGGGATCGGTGACCTGCCTCGACTTTTCGGCCGATGGGACGCATCTCGCCGTGGCCTCCAAGGGCACCCACGCCATGCAGTGGGGTGGCGCAGGCTCGCTTTCGCTGTACCGCGTGGGGCAGGCCGAACTGACCCTCAGCGGCCGGGCTCGACCCGGGGCACGGATGCGTATCGAGCACCATATAAGACCGGGCTCACGCAGCCTGGTGCTGGTGGCGAGGGCCCTCAGCCCTGGCCCTGGTAGCAACGGCCTGGTCCTCGATCCCGCGACCCTGTGGTCCCTGCCCCTCGAACTGGCCGGGCTGGATGGGGTGGCTGTTAGCGAGCTCAAGCTACCCCAAGACCCCGCCCTGTGGGGCTCGAGCTACTTCATCCAGGCCGTGGATCTGACCTTGGGGCGCCTCTCGGCGAACTGGATCGAGCTCCCGATCTTGCCCTAAGTCGCCTTCAGGGAGGCCAGACTCCCGCCAAAGGGCCAAGAGCGTGGGGCATTCCCTAGGAAGTCGCATTTTTGGGCTTTTGTCTCCCGAGGTCCCACCTCGGCACCCGAAGTTGTTCCCCATCGGGGTCGGTTCGTGGCTGGCTCGATCGCTTGTCATCACTTGGGATTGAACGGGATTGAACATGAGACGCATCGAATCAGGGAAAAAACAAGACGCCACCACTCGCACCCTCAGCCTGACCTGGCTATGCGCCTGTCTGGGGCTCTCTGGAACGACTCTGGCGCAAACCCTAGAGCCTACCTGGAGCTTCGACAGCGACGGATCCTGGATCGCGGACACGGTCTCCCTGGGCGACCGCGGCGCCCAGGTCTTCTCCGAGGTCGGTGCCTATGTCAACTCGCGGGTCCTGTTCTCCAGCGGCGACAGCGGAGTCGCGACGGCCATCTGGAGCGATGCCCAACTTGGCTTCAACTTCCATCGGCAAGTTGCCTCCTCCGCCGACAGCAATGTCCACGCCTCCATGCACCAGGCGTTTGTGGACGCCAACATGAGTTGGAAGCGGGCCGTGCTCTTCAAGTACTCCTCGGATAGGTCCGTGCCCGACTGGAGCTTCGAGTTCCCAGGGCTGATCGTCAACCACTCGCATAGCAAGGTCGCGGTCTCCGCCGACGGCTCACGCATCGTTGGCGCAGTTTACGATTCCGCTGCTCTCGCCACCCATGTGGCCGTTTTCGGCGAGCAGAGCAGCACGCCCCTCTATTCCCATCAGGTCAGCACCTTCGGGGCCTTCGAAAGCTTCGTCCTCTCGGCGGATGGCAAGCGGGCCGCCTTCAGATCGACCATGAAGCTCGTGATCTTCAACCTCGAGAGCGGCGTCCTGGAACACGAGGAGTATCTCCTCAACAGCACCTTCTACGGAGCCCTGGCCCTCTCGGCCGACGGTTCTACCCTGGCCATGGGTACCGGCAATGAGGTCCTGGCCTACCAACTCGAAGAGGGCGGTGGCAACAACTACGCCAAGATCCTCAGCGAGCCCCTCGGCGCGGGCAACTTCGCCACGCGGCTGGGGCTCTCAGGCAACGGCCAGGCGCTCTACTGGTCGGTCAATAATTTCAGCACGCCGTCTCGCATCGAATTGCATGGTTTCGATCTATTGAGCGGTGCCACCCTCATCGACTATCAGAATCCAGGTAGCGGCTCCTACTTGAACCTCGCGGAAGGCCTCGAGGTCTCAGGCGACGGGCAGCGCATCGCCCTGGGACTCTGGGGTGACGAAAACGACCAGGTGCCGGAACTGCTCCTGTTCCAAGCCGGCAACAATACGCCTCTTGCGAGCTTTGCCACCGGGGGCTCGATCTCGGCCCTCGACATGTCGCCTTCGGGAAGCCATGTGGTGATCGCCGCACGAGGAGCCCACGCCACCCAGTTCGGCGGCGGTGGCTCGCTCATGCTCTTCGAAGTCCCGGGCGTTGGAGTGAGCTTCCAGGGCGTGCCGCGCCAGGGAGCTACCATCACCCTCTCCCAGGCCCAGAGCGGCAGCAACATCGCACGCATGTTGCGCTCCAATAGCCTGGAAGCCACCCCATCCTTCTTCCCTTCGGTGGGCCTCCTGTACCTCGAGCGCGCCGCGCTCACCTGGTTGCCCCAGGGCTCGCAAAATTCCCAAGGCCAACTGGAGACCCAGTTCGACCTCGGGAGCTCCGCGGCCCAAGGCTTGGGAGACAGCATCTACTTTCAGGGGGTGGGCCTCGCGCCGCGTAGCCTCTCGGAGAACTACCTCAAGATCACGATCTTGCCCTGAGGCCTCAATCCAGCAGACCCTGCGGCCTCAGCCCAAAAAGACGCCGCCCCGCAGGCCGTTTGGCCTCCGGGGCGGCAAGCTCACATAGTGACGACCTCGGCATCTCCTTCCAAACGCAGAGGAACCGACAGGGAGCGTCGATGGCTCCTGGTTAGGCAGCCAGCATGGTGACATACGGAGTGGAATGTCACCGACTTGGCTCGATAAACCCGTCACGCAGTGGGCTGTGAAGAGTCCCGGGGCGCAACGCGCGGGTGTGTTTGGAAAATCTGCCTGCGCCAAACGCCCGCCGCAATTAGCAAACGGGGCCGCGAGGCTCGCGATTTCTCGTCTTCCATCCCCCACCAAGAAGTGAGGGATAGAACGGCAACACCCAGGCGTGCGTGGGGACTGTTCAGGATCCCCCCTGACAAGCTTTCAGGGGCCGCAGTTCACATCAATGATGTCGCCAAGGTTGCTGCGGGGCAGGAACTCACCGTTGGTGCGAGTACCCTTCTCGAAAGGTAGGTCCGCCGCACCGAGACTCGGGTTACCGTTGACGCGCTCGACGAGCACGGCGTACACCGCGGGGTCCACGATGGTCGTGTTGTGTGAATTGGCCTGGGCTCCCTCAATGTGGATCCAGCCGGTCTCCATTGTCGGCGCTCCGATCATTTCCAGCGGGTCGTGGTTGGTCCACATAGCCAGGAACTCGTTGTCGAAAATGCCCGAGATGTCGAGCAGGGAGATCTGCTCCCAGCAATTGAAGGTGTGCTCGCTGGAAAAGATCTCCTCGTTGTCGTTGAAGATCAGGAAGTCCACCGTGGTGTCAAAAGCGGTGCCACCCGAGAGGGCGATCATGATCAATTCGCTTTGGAAATTTCCGCCCTGACCGAGAAAACGGGGAATCAGGATCTCCGCCGGGTTGGCTCCGTACTCGCAGCCATCCATGTCCCGGAAACCATCGCCATCGAGGTCGGTGGTGCCCATGTTGGGCAAGCCAACATACGATACGGGGTTGATCGAGTACTCAAGGACCGCTATACCATCGACGGTCATGACATTGCCCGTGAGGTAGTTGTGGCTGATGGGATCGAAGGGAGTCACGGTGTCCTTGGTGAAGACATAGAGGTAACCCTGGCTCTGATTGGGGTTGTGGATGTTGGTCAGCAGCGTGATCGTGTCCGCCGGAGTCATGATCTCGGATCGGTTTTGCTCTCCACAGCCGAGGTCTTGACCGTTCCGGCCGAACTTTCCAATGTAGATGAACTCGACCCCGATGTCGGATGCTCCAACCTTCAGGTCGGCGTTGGTGACCGTAACCACGGTGATCGCTCCGGTACGGTTGTCGAATTCGGGATAAAGCAGCAGGCTACCGGCGTTGCGGCCATCCGATGCCAGGGCGCTTCCAGCGAGGCCAGCAAGCACAAGCGCTGTGGCGATATTGCGGTGAATCATGTTGTTGTTCCTATTTGGGTGGCTACTCCTCCTGGGAAATCCGCGGTCCACCCCGCCCTGAATCTCCCCCGTGAGTCCCCCGGCTCCGGCCCTCTTCTCTCTCCGAGTGCCTCCTCCCTCGAAGCACAGCGCGGTGCTCTTCCTTTCGGGTGTGGGCAGCGGAAATCGGCCATGTGAGCGACTCGCGGCTGCGGCATATTGTTGCCAACAGGGCCATGTAGGCACGGATCGACGAGAAATGCAACACCCCTTTCAGCATTGCCGCCGTCCTGCCATACCGCAACCCGGACACGCGCCCTGGATTAGGATGCTGCATAGCGCTTGTGGCTCTCCGCGGCCTACGGCCACTCCGGGAAGGAGCGCGGCAAAAGCCAGGATGCAGGGCGAAAAGGCCGTGCCTGCGGCCTATTGCGATCCGGAGCGGCCTATTTTGGAACCGACGACGAGCGGCATCAGCCCGGGAGGTCGGGGTGCATGGCCAGGAACTCCCGGCGGCGCTGGGCGGTCTGCCAGGACCAGCGGCCCTCGTGCCAGAACCAGGTCTCGATGATGTCCATCGTTTGACTGGGGTCGGGGTCCTGTGGAATCTGGGGATGGGTCGGCTTCCACACAACCTTCAGGCCGTAGAAGGCTTGGTCGCCATCCGCGCCGATCAAGACGGGCACTGAGGGATCACGGTACTTGTGGTAATCCTTGCCGTCGATATAGGCCCCCAGGCTCTGGGCTTGCTTGCGGCCAGGCGCCAAGAAGTCGTAGGCCTCAATCCAATCCCCGACCACGATGGCGTCCCAGCGGGCCTGGATCCTCCCGGAAAGCCCGGTGAGATCGGGCTCTCGGAGCACGGGGGCGGCCTCGAAAACGGTGGGGTTCCGAGGAGGCGGGAGCGCCTCGGTGGGAGGCCTGTGGCAGGAGGAATGAGCAGCCGCCAAGCTGGCCGCGAGTATCGAGAGAGCTCTTGCAAAGCCACTGCAGAGAGGCGCGGGAGCGTTGTGACGGGACGAGTTTTTCATGGTGTGGTCGTGGTTGGGATCCTCACGGTCTAGATTCATCCCGATCTACGCAGCGCTCCGAGGCCTGTGAGTCGCGGAGCCCAAGACCGCCGCCCAAATAGAGCCCCCCCCCCTCTCTATCCCACCCAGGGATGCAAGCAATCGAAGAGGCAAAGAGAGAGCCAGGGGCCTTGCAGGCCCCTGGCTCTCTTGACGATATTCGACGGGTCCCTGCTGCCTTAGAAACTGCCGTCCAGGTTGCGGGCGAGGAGCTTGCCGTTGGCGTTGGAGCCAACCTCGAAGGGCAGGTCGGAGGCACCCTTATTGCCGAGGCGTTCGACGAGGACTCCGTAGACTGCGGGGTCCATGATCGTTGTGCTCGAGGAACTGGCCTGGGCGCCTGTCATGCGGAACCAACCCGTCTCATACGTGTCAGCCCCGAGGATTTCGCCAGGGTCATCATTGGTCCAGTTAGCAAGATAGTCGTTGGTGAAAATGGCGCTAATTTCCTCGAGGTACACCCGGTCCCAGCAGTAGAAGTCGTGTTCTGCGGAGAACTCCTCCTCGTTGTCGTTGTAGATCAAGAAGTCCACCTTGGTGTCAAAGGCCGCGCCACCGGTGAGGCCAATGAGGATCAGCTCGCTCCTAATACTCTTGGTCTGGCCGAAGAAACGCGGGACGAGGATCTCGTCGGCGCTAGTCTCGTACTCGGTGCCGTCCAGGTCACGGAGCCCGTTGCCGTTGGTATCGCCCGACGCCATGGCCACATACGCCACGGGGTTGATCGAGTACTCGAACGATGCGAGGCCTTCGACGGTCAGGGTGTTGCCGATCAGGTAGTCGTGATCGATCGGGCTGTTGATGCCGTCACGGGCGAATACATACAGGTAGCCCTGCTCGTGCTGGGGGTTATGGAAGTAGGTGAGCAGAGTCAGCGTATCGTTGGCCGTGAGGGTCTCGGTACGGTTGAACTCTTCGCAGTCGATGTCGTAGTTGCGGGGATCGGGGCCGTAGCGACCGATGTAGACGAACTCGACATCAACATCGCCGCCAGCGGCGTCGGTGTTGGTGACGGTCACGACTGTGACACAGCCCATGCTGTTATCGAACTCGGGGAAGAGCAAGAGGCTGCCCGCGTTGCGGCCGTCCACGGCCAGCACGCTGCCAGCCAGGCCAGCCAGCGCGAGGAGGGTGGCGATTCTGCGGTAAATCATGGTGTGTGTTCCTAAGGGCGGTATCTGGTCAAAAGAAATCCGCGGTCCACCCCGCCTCGGACCTCTAATTCGGCCCGCCGAACCTGGCTCCTCAACTTCCACGCGCCCTGCCGATCGAAATCGGCCCGTTGCTGCACAGCGAACTGAGGCCAGCAAACCAGAGCATGAAACAATAGGGCCAGGTGAGCGACCCAGGATTACGGCAGATGCTTGCCGACTGGGAAGAGCAAGCCATGAAGTACCTGTAGAGTCAACCCTGTAGAATCAACCTTTTTTTAGCTTGGCCCTCGCCGCGGAGTCGGGGCCGCGCCGAAACAAGGGAGAACTTTTCAACAGGATTCTCCAAGAGATTAGGATGCCCCAAAGAGCCGGCGGAGCTTCCCGGAGGGGCCCTCCTTTGAAGACCCACCGGGAACGCTTTCCTGCGCGGCGCGGCGCAGCCTACCGCACGACGCAGCGGCCTACTTCACCAGGTCCGGGTGCTTCTCAAGGAACTCGCGCTGGCGCTCGGTGCTGCTCCAGTACCAGGTTCCGTCCTGCCAGATCCAGGTCTCGATGATTTGCATCTCCTGGGTCAGGTCGTCGCCGATGTTGCTGGCGGCGAGTACCTGGGGGTGGTGCGTTTGCCATAGAACCGAGAGTTCCAGGAAGGCCTGGGCGCCCTCGCTCCCGATCAAAACTGGCGTGGACGGGCTGCGGTACTCGTGGTGCTCCTTGCCCGCCAAGTACGAAGCCAGGCTCTGGTGCTCCTTTATGGCCGGGTGAATAAAGTCGTAGGCCTGGATCCAGTCGGTGGCCACGATCATCTCCCAACGCGCCGCTGAGCGGCCGGCCACCTGATCCAGATCCGGCTCCGCGGCAGTTTCAGCCGCAACCGAGTTGTTGTCGGCCTCGGCGCTCGCGGGGCTTCCAGTTGGGGCGCTGAGTGCCTCGGTACCCCGAGAGTCACATCCCGTGAGAAGGAGGGGAAGCAAAAGGCAGCTGGCGAGTCTGAAGGGCGTCTTCATCTTTCTGGTGATCTGAGGATCGAATGAGGGGGGGGCGGAGCGAACGGCCGGAGTGACTCCTGGGGAGTAGACCGTGGCACGCAAAGAGGGTCAGAAGGTAAACCCTCTGACCCTCGTAATCTAGCTCGCGGAACCGGGAGGGGCGATCAATTGCCCCGGTTTCCCGGGCCCAAAGCCGTGACAGCTATTCCTAGAAACTGCCGTCGAGGCTGCGGGCGAGCAGCGCGCCGTTGGCGTTGCTGCCGGCTTCGAAGGGCAGATCAGACGCGCCCTTGTTGCCAACGCGCTCGACGAGGACACCGTAGACGGCCGGGTTGGCAATCGTGGTGCTCGAGGAACTGGCCTGGGCGCCTGTCATGCGGAACCAACCCGACTCATGCGAGGGAGCCCCGAGGATTTCGCCAGGGTCCTGGTTCGTAAAATTGCTGAGGAAGTCATTATCGAAGATTCCGGAAATGGCCCCGAGATACACACGGTCCCAGCAGTAGAAGGTGTGCTCAGCGGAGAACCCTTCTTCGTTGTCGTTGTAGATCAGGAAGTCCACAGTCGTATCGAACGCCGCGCCGCCACTGAGGCCAATGAGGATCAGCTCGCTTTGAAACATTTTATCATCCTGGCCGAGGAAACGCGGGACGAGGATCTCGCCGGCAGATTCTTCGTACTGCGCGCCGTCAAGACTGCGCAGGCCGTTGTTGTTGGCACCGGGATCGATACCAGCGTAGGACACGGGGTTGATCGAGTACTCGAACGAATCGAGGCCGTCGACGGTCAGGGTGCTACCGATCAGGTAGTTGTGGGCGATCGGGCTGTTGACGCCGTCACGAGCGAACACGTACAGGTAGCCCTGCTCGTGCTGGGGGTTATGGGCATCGGTGAGCAGAGTCAGCGTATCGTTGGCCGTGAGGGTCTCGGTACGGTTGAACTCTTCGCAGTCGATGTCGTAGTTGTGGGGATCGGGGCCGTAGCGACCGATGTAGACGAACTCGACATCAACATCGCCGCCAGCGGCGTCGGTGTTGGTGACG
>DUCM01000021.1:0-50426 GCA_012959785.1 Planctomycetota bacterium
GTGCTCATCGATCGTTTGGAGTGGCGGTGCGCCGGGAAAGCGCGTGGGGGGGGGTGGTGGAGAGAGAGACCCTCAGGCGAGGGCGGCGGTCGCTGGAATCAGGAACTCGTCGAGGGCCTCGACGAGCAGTGCGGACCAGGTTTCAAAGTTAGCTCCTTCGGCGTGTAGCGCCTGGAGCTCCGTGGCGGCAGCGAGCCGCCCCTCAAGCTGGTCAGTTTCCCGTATAGCCACCGAGCCTTGGATCTGGACCACTTGGACCAGTCCGAGGTGTACTGCACCTACCGGGTTGGAGTCATCGTTGATGAGCCCCACGGCGCGGGCCGTGAAGTTCGTGGAAATCGTGAGTTCTTCGTTTAGTTCACGGGCCGTGGCGGCGCTGAAGAGGTCGGTCTCGGCCTTGGCGTCGATCGGGTTGATGTGCCCACCGATTCCGATGGACAGCTTGTGATGCAGGCGCTTTTCGCCGCCTTTCTTGAGGCGTTTCACCACCAGCACCTCGTTTCCCGCGCAAACTAGGGCGTAGGGGATGATCTGCTTGAGGTGGGGCGAGCGCTCGGCGTACTCGCGTTCGACAAAAAAGCCCCCCTCGAGCGCCCTCGCTTCGAAATCCTCGCGACGGAACTCCGGACCGAAGGGTAGGAGCCCGTGGGGGTAACTCTTCGGGAAGATGTCTTCCCGCGGCACGACGAATACGAACTCCATGAAGAGCCTAGGCGGTGAATCAGGCGGTGATTCGCGCGGCGTGCGGTGGCGCTGCGCGAGGGGGACGGGTGGAGAGAGGTCAGCGAGCAGCGGTTGTCTGTTCCAAAAAGGTGAACAGGTCGCATCGGCGCGAAGTCAAGGCCAGGAAGTCTATCGCTCGAAGTCAAGCGCCTTACTTGGTGCCGATTTTCCTGGTGCCGTTTGCTGGGCCAAAAACCAGTCTAAGCGTGATCCCAGAAACCGTCAAGGTGTGCAGTCGCGAGAACTGAGTAGTTAACTAGGCTGCCGGAAACTCGTACAAGAGTGTGATGGTTGGACGCTCCGAGTAGGGATCTGCATCTCAAGGACCATCTGGTACCAGGCTAGTATCAGGCGCCTTTCCGGTTTCGTACCCCAGTCGGTGTTGTTTCCAAAAAATCAGAAGACTGCAGGGTTTCTTTGGGCCCTTTCCAGAGCGGGGCCCTTCCACAAGCGGGTCCCTCCTGGCGGGCGTGGGCTCGCCCCCTTCCGAGTCGGGACTCTGCCGGTTGGGATTCAGGCCCTCTCCCGAACCGAGAGGCCCTCTCCCGAACCGAGAGGCATGAGGTGCGACGCGAGAAGACCTGTAAGCCGGATCCTGTGTCCGCTCCTTGCGAAGCGGCTGACGACCATTTCTCTGGGACCGGCGTCGCCGCCGGCCTCAAACGACCTACCCGGAAGGCAAAGCGCGGGTCATCGCCAATCCTTCCCTACTTGATCTTTCTCCGGGTGGGGTTTGCCCTGCCAGCCCTGTCACCAGGGCTGCGGTGCGCTCTTACCGCACCATTTCACCCTTACCCCACGCACGAGGCGGGGGGCGGTATCTTTTCTGTGGCACTTTCCCTGGCCTCACGGCCGGTTGCCGTTAGCAACCACCCTGACCCGAGGAGCCCGGACTTTCCTCCCCGAGGAGCCCAAGGGCCCCCGGAACGGCCGTCCAGTCTTCTCGCGCCGCAGCCACATAATAGGGCCTGGGCCCGTTACGATCCAGGGGTCGGCTCCCCACAAGGCCCCTCCCCCGATGCTCTCCATGCCCCTCCGCTTCCTCGCCCTGCTCTCGACCCTGGCCCTCCTGGTTTCTTTGGCCAAGGCCGCTATCCCGGGCCCCGATACGGACTACCAGGTGGCCGTCTCGGCCTTCCACAAGGCCACCGCCACAGGCAGCTTGGAGGATCGCCGCGTTGCCCTTGACGCCCTGGTCTCGCTGGGCGAGCCCGCTGCCCTGGGGTTGCTCTCGGGCGAGCTCGGTCGCGTCTCGACGCGCCTGCGCGAATCCGGCGACGAGGTCCACCGTTTGCGTTACGCCGCCGAGCGCAAGCGCCAGTTCATCGATGAGTTGAAGTTGCGCGTGGAGAAGGACAGCAGTCTGGGGCATTCGCTCAAGGGCCAGGAGGAGAAGCTCTCCGAACTCGAGCGCAAACTCGACAAGCAACAACAGCATGTGGCCGACTACGGTCCCTGGCACGCCACCCTGGGCGAGGCAACAGCGAAGTTTGCAACAGAACTCAGCTCGTCCAAGCGCAAGCGCGTGGAGAAGGATGTCTGGAACGACATCGATGACGGTCAAACCTTCGGCGATCGCCTGGCAGCGATCGAGATCCTGGGCTACATCGGCGGTGACGGCTCAGCGATTGCCTTGGGCAAGTTAATCGGCAGCCTGACAAAGGAGCGCGCGTCCCTCGAACGCAAGCTGCCCAAGTTGATGAAGGAAGTGCGCAAGCTCGAGAAGCGCATGCAGGAAGAGAATGTCAAGACCGGCGGACGCACATCCATGGGCGCCCAGTACGCACGTGCCAAGGCCGAAGCCGCGCAAATGCAGAGGGCGATCGTTCGCTTCGGCTACCTATGCGACGCCGCAAGTGTGGCCGGCGGCCTGGCCCTGTGCCACGAGGAGCCGGCGACCCTGGAAAAATCCCTCCGCAAGCTCCTGTCCACCCAGAAAAAGAGCCGCGGCGGCGCTCGCCGGCGCATCTTGGCCCTGCTTGGCTCTTCGGGCCTTGAACCCGTGCTGGCCGCCCTACGCGAGCTGCTCAAGGTCGAAAAGGAAGCCGCTGGTCGGGCCTTCCTGGTGCAGGCCCTGGCAGGAGCGGGGGACCTGAACTTCGTCGAATGGCTGCTTGGTGCATCCCTGGCCGATGAGAGTTGGTTCGTGCGTTCGAGCGCCTATCAGGCCGCGGCCGAAATGCGCCTCAAGGCCGCCATTCCGCTCCTGATCGAACGCTTGGACGTTGAGGAAGGCCGTTTGCGGACCGACGCCCAGGAAGCGCTCTCTTCGCTGACTGCCATGAACTTTCGCACCAGCGCGATCCTCTGGCGGCGTTGGTGGGACGAGAACGAGGCCGAGTTTGAGGTTCCGCCCCTCGCAGAGGTCTTCATCAAGGCCAGCTTGGAGGCCCGCGAGCGGGTGGGCACGACCTTCTTCGGCATCTCCACCGAGAGTCGCCGCGTGCTTTTTGTCCTGGACCTGTCGGGCTCGATGGATTTTTCGATGATCCCGCGCAACAACCCGGACGACGATCCCTCGCGGCCCTACGACGAGCCCAAGGGCAAGGAACGCTCGCGCTTGCAGGAAGCGCGCACCGCTCTCAACAAGGCCATTGGCGGCACCGAGGACGGCGCCGTGTTCAACATCGTCTTCTACGCGTCGGATGTTTGGGCCTGGGAGGACGATCTCGTGGAAATGGATTCCGAGACGCGCTCGGAAGCCCAACGCATGATCGAGAAACTTGACGCGGTGGGGGGCACGAATATTTACGGCGCCCTGGCCTTTGCCCTCGACATGGCGGGCGCGGAAGGCGGCGACGAGTGGAGTCGCCCGGAGATCGACACGATCTTCTTCCTAACCGACGGCCGGCCCTCCCTGGGAATCACCACCGACCCCGACGAGATCCTTGGCTTTGTGCGCGACCTCAACGCCTCAGCTGGCATTGTGATCCACACCATCGGGCTATCCGGCGCCCAGGATGCGTACCTCTTGCGTTCTCTGGCGGAGCAGAACGGCGGTAAGTACAGCGCGCTTTAGACTGACAAGAGCCGCACCCTACTCCCCGGGCAGGGGCGTCTGTGGTTCGCCGGCTTCGATCCAGTCTCGCAGGAGCACCAAAGCGCTCCACGAATCGCGCCGCGCCCGGCGTTCGGCACCGTGGTGGCCGGCTTCGCGCAGGAGTTCCTCGGCTTCCTTGGTGGAGAGCCGTTCGTCGCAAGGGATCACCCGGCAGGCGGGCAGGTGCGCCATCAGGGCGCGCATGAAGGCCAGGGTCTCCTCGGCCCGCGGCCCCAGGCTGCCGTCCATGTTGTAGGCCAGGCCCACGACCAAAGTGTCTGCGCCGTGTTCGCGGGCCAGGTGGGCCGCGCGTTCCAGGAGGGCTTGCCCGTCGCCGTCACCTTCGAAGACTTCCAGGGGCCGAGTAGCGATTCGTAGGGGGTCTGTGCTCGCGAACCCCGTGCGCTTGGTGCCGTGATCGATGGCGAGGGCTGCGCCGGACATCAGAGTTTGTCGGGCGCTTCATTCTGCAGTCGTTCGGCGATCAACTTGACCTCTTGAGCCCGTTCTCGCGGGCAGACCAGGAGCGCATCGCCGGCGCGCACCACGATCAGGCCCTCGACGCCGATCAGCGCGGTGATCAGGCCCTCCTCGCCCACCACGATGTTGTTGCGGGCCTCTTGAGCCACGAGTTTTGCGCCGCCGCTGACGCAGTTGCCTTCGTCGTCGAGGTCGAGCAACTCGGGCAGGCTGGTCCACGATCCCACATCGTTCCAGGCGTACTCGATGGGCAGCACGCTGCGCAGTGCCGTGCGTTCCATGACCGCCGTATCGAAGGGCAGAGCCGGCAAGTTTGCATAGCAGCTGTCGAGGTCTCCGGTGCCCGCGGCCTCTTCGAGGGGCGTGATGATCTCGGGGGCGTGGGTGCGCAGAGCTTCGATCACAGAGCAGGTTGTCCAGGCAAAGATACCGGCGTTCCACAGGAAGCGGCCCGACTCCTGGAACTCCCGCGCCCGAGCTTCGTCGGGCTTTTCCACAAAGCGCAGCACTTCGTGGGCGGCATGCTCACCGTGACTGGCGAGGACCTCGCCCACTTCGATGTAGCCATAGCCGGTGGCGGGTCTTGTGGGGCGCACTCCCAGGGTGACCAGGTGGCTTGCGCGACGGGCTTCGGCGGCTGCCGCTTCAAGGCTGGCGCGGAACTCCAGAGCCGGCGAGATGATGTGGTCGGCGGGCAACACGAACTGCACAGCCGACGGGTCGCGGCGCTCGATCTCAAGCACCGCCAGGGCTATGCAGGCCGCGGTGTTGCGGCCCACGGGTTCGAGCAGCAGATTTTCTTCGGGCAATGCGGGCAGGCAACCGCGTACCTCGCCTGCAAGGTGCGCGGCCGTGACCACCAACACACGCTCCATGGGTACGAGTCCCGCGAGGCGCTCAGCAGTCTGGGCGATCATGGAGGTACGGCCGACGATGGGCAGGAATTGCTTGGGCCGCGAACGCCGACTGGCGGGCCAGAAGCGCGTGCCGCTGCCGCCCGCCATGATTACGGCGAAGAGGTGGTCATCTCGCATGGTCAAGAGTCTATCTCGGAATATTCATGCATAGTCCGGGCCACTTATCAAAAGCGCGCCGGCAGGGGACTCAGGCCGGGCAGGGGCAGGGCATGCCAGTCATCGTCCACGCCTCTAAAGGGACCGGTGAGGGCGCCGCGCAGGAATACCATGGGCCGCGCCATGTCGCCACGAATGGCCACCGAGAGCAGGGTGTTCTGAAGAAAGTGGATCAGCGAGCCGAGGGGGCCAGCCTTGTCGGCCAGGCTGTACTTGACCTGCAATTCGTGGTGCAAGGCGCCGTCGAGGCCCAGGGTACCGTGGCCGTAGAGGTTCAAGATCGGACTGTGCACCTGCATGTCCTCCATGAATATCAGGCCATCCGCCACATGGAAATCGGTACGCATGGAATCGAAGATGGCCGTCGCGTCGTAGCCCAGCTGCGAAAACAAGCTACGCAAGACCGGCACCGACCAGAGCACCGAGTCACGCACCTCGCCCCAACCGAGTCCAGTCACCGAGAGCAGGTTCGCCAATCTGCCGCGCAGGCGTACTTCCCCCGAAGCCAACCCTTCGTTGGCGATGTCGGAGGAGAAAACACCGTCGAGCAAGACCCCCAAATCGAGATCGTCGAGGGCCAGATTGGTTTGGAACTCAAAGGGTTCCTGCAAGTCCACGGAGAAGACCGGAGGACCCGCGCCGGAACCATCGCCGGGATTACCGAGGCCGTGGATGCGTCCCTTGCAAAAGCTGCCCTCCAGGGTGTCCAGGCTGAGACGCGAGTTGTAGTAGGAGAGGAGCAGGCTCGTCTGACTGATGTCACGGTCGAGGGCCAACCCGTAGAGGTCGTACACCCGGCCCCAACCGCGCACTTCGCCGCCAGAGAGGATCAGTTCCTCGAGATCGAGTCGCGCCGAGAGAATCGAGAGCGGCAGGCCGATTTTGGCGAACACATCGCTCAGGGATGCCTCGCCCGAGAGAGCCAGTTCGATCCCGCCGCGAGGCGCGCTCTTCAAGCTCAAGCGCGCCGATTCGATGTCGACCTTGCCGCGCAAGCCGAATTCGTCCACCAGGGTCGTGAGGGTCTGCTCGTCGAGGAGTTGGGCCAGGAGCTGCCGGTCTAGGCTGATCGCCATGGCTTGCAGGTCCGCCTGCATGACCGGCCCGCCCTCGCCACGCGCCAATTGAAGGTCCAAGAGCGTGACTGGCGTGCCGTTCAACACTCCGCTGACTTTCCCCGAGCGCAACTCGCTCTCCGCGATGTAGAGCTCTCCCGCGAGGTGCTGCAATTCGAGCGCTTCGGCCGCGCCCGAACCGAGGGCGTTGTCGCGCAGGTGAAAGATATAGTCGCCGGTGACATCGCCGCCCTCCTCGGGCAGTTCAAAAGCGTAGGCCATATCAACGGCACCGCTGAGTTGTGCGCTTCCCATCTCGCTCAGCACGCGCTCGCCAGCGCTACCGAGGGCCCGCGCCAGGCCGTCGACGAGGTTCGAGTCCGTGGGTCGCAAGCCGGCGCTGAGGACCTGGCCCCGGGAGACCCCCTGGCTTGGAAACTCGGCGTTCAGGGTGATGGGCACGCCACCCACCCAACGACCGATGAGGGGCGCGATGGTGGTGGTGACCTGGGGTTCGGCGGGTGCCGCCCGGGTCGCGCTGGACTGCCCGGCTTCGCTGATGGCCACGATGACCCTGCCGCGTATGTTGGAGGAGACCATGGGGAAGATCTCGGGCACGAGCACGACATCCTCTCCCGGGGTGACTTCGATGTGCGTTTCGAGGCTGTGTCCGGCGGCGCTTCTCACGCGGGTCAAGCGTGCATCGCCGCGGCCCGTGGGGCTGAAGATCTCCAGGGCCTCGCCCACCTCGGGCAGGGCTTGGCTGAGGATATCGAGGTCTCCGCCAGCGAAGTCGAGGCCCTCGACTTCGACTTCGATCAGGTCCAATTCAAGCAGGCTCTGCTGGCCGTCTCCGGGCTGGGCTC
This sequence comes from Planctomycetota bacterium, assembly GCA_012959785.1. Taxonomy (GTDB): domain Bacteria; phylum Planctomycetota; class UBA1135; order UBA1135; genus DUCM01. Next base: position 7,238 of record DUCM01000021.1, read on the forward strand.
CCGGTGGCCTGCGGTGGCGAACGCGGCCCTTGATGGCGACTCCCTGGGAAGACTCGGTTTGGGCTTGGAGAGCGAAGTTGACTGAGTTTTCGCCCCGTCCGTTGTCGAGCACCAGCAAGCGGCCAGAGATGTCTTGGGCGGGAACCGGCAGCTCCTGCCAGGCAGCCCGGGCCTCGGTCACATCCACCTGGACCTCTACCATGGGCTCGGGAATTCCAGCCCGCGCCGACACATGCAGGTTCACGAAGGCCCGGCCGCCGGTCAAGCCGTAGTCATCGAAGAGCGTCTCCAGCTCGGGGATCTGGCGCAGCCCGACCATGCACGCTTTCATTTTTTCGTCGAGGGCGAGGTGCGGCACGCTGATCACCAGGTCGGCTTCCGTCTTCCCGTAGCCCGAGGCGAAGGGCGGCATGTCGATGCGATTCGACCATTCCTGGTAAGTGACATGGGACGGCCCCGAATGCTGATCCACGATAAAATCCACATCGAGGAGTTCTCGCCGCGCAAAGCGCGCGTTGCGGGCGTAGAGCACCGTGCCCTCGTCGGCGGTCACTGGCAGGGGAAAGGCCATTGGGATGAGTTCGGGAAATTCGGGCAGGGGCCAGCCATGCCAGGCGCCGCTCAGGGTCGAGTGCGGTTCGACGCACAGGCTGTACTCGAGAGTGGGCAGCATGGGTTGACCCCAATGCCAGGGTTCGCGGCAGGCCAGGGCGAAACGCGCCTCGATTTCGCCTGCCGGGCGCAGGGCTTCGAAGAGCGATTGGATTAGCACCGAGCGCTCGCCCAGGGCCACGAGTTGAGGGGTCTCTACGTCGAGGCCCGGCACATGGAACCAGCTCTCGATGTAGTTTCCCTGGCGTGCCGAGCTGCCCAGTCGCAGGCCGCCCTGGATGCGTTGCTCGGCCCAGTCGCCGCTGAAGTCGCCGGCTCCCGACCAGGCCGCTGTATCGGTGAAGCCCTCCGCCAGGGTGGGATCGAAGGTCGCCGTGAGGCGTAAGTCGACCTCGTTCAGGGGCGCATCCACCCAGGGCGGCCATAGCCGCGCGCGCTTCAGATCCAGGTGCCATTCCACCTCGGGCAGCACGCCGCTGACCAGGTCAAAGCGTGCCCGGGCCTGGACTTGAACATTTCCGGCGGGTTGCATGGAGGCAGCTTCGGTGAAGGGCGCCATCTCGGGCATGTGCCAGGATTCGATGGCGAGGTCCTTGGCGCTGGCGAAGAGTTCGAGCTTGCCGCTCAGGTTGGCTACACCGTGCAGATAGAGCTCTGGGGTGCGCTCGGCCATGGCGCGCCGCGGCAGGACGAGTCGCCCGTGAATCCTCGCCGGTCGGTGCGGCTTGGCCACCAGGGAGAAGTCGATGCTGCCCAGGTTGTGGGTGTTCCCTTCGGGGCCCTCGAACTCAACACGAAAGCCGCGCACTTCCACCGAGGGCAGGCGGACATCCGCCAAGCGCGGCTGGTCCTGCTGCTTGCGCAACTCCAGCAGGCCGCGTAGGTCCTCGATCAGCGGCGGTCGTACCCGCAACACACCGCCCGAGAGGCCCAGCCGGCCGAGGGTCAGTCCGCGCTCGGGCGAGAAGGCCAGGGCTACATACAGGCGCTCGCCGGCTAGGTGAGTGATCTGCCCCTTTGTCACGCGAAAACCCGTCAGGGTGACACCTGGGCCCAGCCAGTCCACCTTGATGCCGTCATAAGTCGCCACGCTGCCCAACGGTTCCAGGCGCCGGGTCAACTCACGCCGCACCAGGAGATCGACCACCCCCGTGACTTCCAATAGCAGCACAAGCGTCCCCAGACCAAGACTCAACCAGCCCAGGGCCTTGGCCGCCAGGATGGCGAGCACCAAGGGCCGAGCCCGGCGGCTGCGCTCACCGAGGCGCGTGCGTCGAGTGGGGCTTTGGTTCATGGTTCTGAACGCCTTGCAGGAGCCTACCATCCCCCGCGGGTTGGGTGGGCAACTGAGATTCCTCGCCGCCGATGTAGATGCGTTTGACGCGCTTGCCCACGGCGCATGAGAGCTCGTAGGCGATCGTGTTCGCTTCGCGGGCAACATCTTCGAGAGAGATGCGTTTATCGCCAACTCCACCGAAGAAAGTCACGGATTCGCCCACATGCACATCCTTGATGTGGCCCACATCGATCGTGGTGTAGTCCATCGAGACGCGCCCCACGATGCGCGCCCGTTGGCCTCGCACCAGGACCTGACCGCGGTTGCCCAGGCGCCACGAGACGCCGTCGTTGTAACCCACGGGCAAGGTCGCGATGCGCGTCGCGCGCACCGAGGTCCAGGTTGAGTCGTAGCCCACCCGCGTCGCCGGTGGCAAGTCCTTTAGGAACACCACCTGGCTCGTGAGAGACATGACCGGTCGCAGCTCCTCCGCGCCCGGCAGACCTCCGGGCAGGATCCCGTAGGCGCTGATTCCGGGCCGGACCGTGCTGTGCAAGGGCTTGAGCGCGGTGAACAGCGCCGCCGAGTTGGCCACATGAATCGCGCCCTTCAACAGCCCGCGCTCGCGGGCCTGGTCGAGGACTCTCTCGAAGACCTGGGATTGCTCGTGGGCCGTCTCATCAAGGGCGCCCCGCATGGAACTGATGTGTGTCATCACGCCCGCCAATTCGAGGTGCTTTGCGGCATGGATTTCCTCAAATAGCGCAAGAGCGTTCCCGGGCAGGACACCCAGGCGCCCCATGCCTGTGTCGATGTTGAGGTGCACTCGTGCCCGCAATCCCTGGGCCTTCGCGAGTTTCTCCAGCATGCCCACCCGGTCGCGAGAGTGGATACCAATTTCGATTCCGTGGTGCAGGGCGGCTGCGGCTTCTTCATCAACCAGCGTGCCAAGCACCAGAATCGGCACGCGAACTCCGGCCTCGCGCAGTTCGAGGGCCTCGGCGGAGGTGCCCACTCCAAGGGATCCGATGCCACAGCGCACGGCATGGTGGGCGATGGCCACGGCACCGTGACCGTAGGCGTCGGCCTTGACCACCAGCATTACAGCGACCCCTGGCCCCGCTTTGCGGCGGATCACGGTCAGGTTGTGGGTGACGGCGTCGAGATCGATCTCGGCCCAGGCTCGGTGGTGATTCACCACCGCAGAGTAGCGCCCGCGGGGTCCGGTTCCAACGCCCTAAGCTGCCAGTTTGGCGCTTCTCCCTCCGCAGTCAAATTCCCCAGCAAGGCCCGAATCCGTGAAAGAAACCCGGGATTCTTCGGCTGTAGCGTTGTTGACAGCCGCCCCGGTGTGCGCCATTCTCTTCAGTGCGTAACGGATCCCGAGAGGTTTCATTGACTCTCTCGAGAACACAGGTTGCTTCGAGAACCCTTCGAAGACCCTGCGAGAAAACAGATTCCATCGAAAACACACCCTGCAGCGGGACACCTGCTCTGCCGGGTCAACCACCAAGAACCAAACATGGCTAAGAAGACCAAAAAGAAGGCGACTCGCAAGAAGGCCGCACGCGGCAAAACAAGAGGCAAGACCAAGGCCAAGCGCGGCGCCCGCAAGAAGACCGGTGATCTGATCATCAGCAAGAGCCGCACCAAGGCGGCTTCTGGCATCAATGTCTCTGGCGATTTCTATGTTGCCCTCGACGGTGCCGTGCGCGACATGATCGCCAAGGCCGAAGCGCGCGCTGACCAGAACAACCGTCGTACCCTGCGCCCGCACGACCTGTAAGCCAGCCGACGAGCTTCGCAGGAGGGGCTTGACCTCTTTTCTGCGAAGTCAAAACAAGAGCCGCTCCCTCCATTCGGGGGGAGCGGCTCTTCTCGTGGGACTGCGGCTGGGCTCAGCGCCGGCGCGGCTTGGCTTCGAACTCGCGCAGGTACAGGGGCTCGAGGGGTGCGTCCCAGGTTGCGCAATCACCGCCGGGAGCGGCGGCCGCGAGTTCAAGCAACGCAGCGGCCTGGGGGTAGGCACCGCTGCGTGCGCGTTGGGCGCATTCCGCGTTGAGTGCTGCCCCTTCCAGCACCGTGGCCTCCGTGAGAATCGGACCGTTGTCGTCCGCGAGCTCCGCACGCACTTCCTCGGCGGTCAATAAACAGGGCGCGCGCAGAGCGTGCATACCTTGCTCTTCGCGGCGAAAGCGGGCGAAATAGAAACGACCTGCCCGCGCGTCGCAGAGGTGCACGCCGCTTTGGCCCATTTCAAGTTCACGCCAAAGCAGGAACTCGCCCGAGGGCACGCCGCGGATCGTGGCCGATGTTCCCCGGGCCAGGCCCAGGCCCGTGGCGATGCCCACGCGCAACCCGGTGTACGACCCCGGCCCGAGGCCCACGAAGACTGCTTCGATGTCTTGCGCCTCGCACTCGGCTAGGCTCAGCAACTCGGAGAGGGCCGGGGCCAGGTTGCGGGCGTGGTCCAGTTCGGGGCCGATGATTTGCTCGATGATGCCGTGCGGTCCGGCCAGGGCCACCGAGGAGTGCCGTGTGGAGGTCTCGATGGCGATGTGCATGGATTTCTCAGCCGCCGATGGTGGCCGCGATGCGGTCGGCGATGGCCCGGGCCAACTCCTGGATGCGCTTTTCGTTGGGCCCTTCCACCATCACCCGGGCCAGGGGTTCGGTGCCCGAGTAGCGCAGGAGAATCCGGCCGTCAGCGCCCAATTCGTCCTCGGCGAGGCGCAGCAACTGGGGGACGCCGGCCACCTGGGCGAGTTCCGGTTTGCTGCAAACGGGCACATTCAGAAGCACCTGCGGGAAGGCCTGGTAGGGCGCCGCCAGGTCGGCCAAGGAGCGGCCGGTCTCGATGAGTACCTGAATCACGCGCAGAGCGGTGTAGAGCCCGTCCCCGATGTAGTGGTTGTCGGCTCCGAAGACAATGTGCCCGGACTGTTCGCCACCGAGTTGCAGTCCCTCGCGCCGCATGGCTTCCACCACCAAGCGATCGCCCACGCCTACTTCGAGGACGCTCACATCTTTTTCGCGCAGGGCGCGGTGCAGGCCGCGGTTGCTCATCACCGTGGCCACGATGCGCGGATCGTTCCAGGTGCCCTTGTCGGCGGCGTGGCGGGCGAGGACGGTCAGGATGCCGTCGCCGTGGACGATCTCTCCCCGGCTATCGGCCAGGATGCAGCGGTCGGCGTCGCCGTCGAGGGCGATGCCCAGGTCGGCGGCACCTGCCACCACGGCGCGGCAGAGGAGTTCGGGGTGAGTCGAGCCGCAGCCTGAGTTGATGTTCTTTCCGTCCGGGTTGTGAGAGAGGGCCGTGACCGTGGCGCCGAGTCGTTCGAGGACCAGGGGCCCGTAGTGGCTGGCCGATCCGTTGGCGCAGTCCACGACCACCTGGAGGCCCGTGAGGTCCAGGGCCTGGGCGGCGCGGGCGATGAGCTGTTCCACGTAGAGCGACTCCAGCCCACCGTCGAAGACGGGCTCTGGCCCTTGCGCCACCGCTTCGGGCCGTGCGCGCAGGAGTTCTTCGATCGCGAGCTCTTCCGCCTCGGAGAGTTTTTCGCCGCGTGCGGTGAAGATCTTGATGCCGTTGTCCTCGGCCGGGTTGTGCGAGGCGCTCAACATGAGTCCCAGCGAAAAGGGCTCGATGCGGGTCAGGAGGGCTAGGCCGGGACTTGAGATCAGGCCACAGGTCTTGACCTCAAAGCCCGCAGCGTGGAGTCCATGGGCGAGGGCGGTTTGCAGCACTGGTCCCGAGGCGCGCCCGTCGTGGCCCAATAATGCCAGGGGCTGTTCGCCCGCCGCGAGGTGCGGCGCGTGGGCCAGTCCCACGGCCCGGCCGAGGGCCGAGACCCGGTCCTCCGAGAGCCAGCCCTCAAAGGCCCGACCGCGGATGCCATCGGTGCCGAAAATGCGTATCCCTGCCATGGAATGAGATGGTCGGTCTGCTTCAGGTCTTGGGGGTCAGCTTCACGAGGGCACTTTCCACCGGCTCGATGCGCAGCACCGCCGCGCCCTCGAGGCCGGGGAACAGTTGTTCGCACCAGTTGTCGGGGTACATCCAGCGCAAGGGCACCGAGGTTCCGCCGTCCTGCAATTCGGAGACATCCACGAAGACCCGCAGGTTTTCGTCGATGTAGCTGCGCAAGATGCGACTGGCTTCCTTGTAGGCTTCCGTGTCAGGGGCTGAGTCGAAGATCCCCGCGACCTCGATACTGAACTGGCGAAGTTGGTCGCTCTGGGCCAGGGAGAATGCCTTGGGGTCCACCTCTGACGAGGGGCTCATGTTGCGGATGACCACATCGCGCTCGATGGACGGCAGGGGATAGGAGGCCGGCTCGATGGGCAGGGTCACGCCCACCGTGTCGATCTTGGCGAGCGAGATGTCGCGTGCCACAAGGGACTCGTGCAGGCGCAGTTGCACGCGCTTGTCGGCCTTGTCGCTGTTCGAAACACTCAAGGGTTCAAGCTGGAAGGCCAGGGTGCCCGCTTCGATCTCCGCCAGAGCGGCCCGCGGTCCTTCGAGTTCGATGGAGGTTGGCTCGAAGATCAGCGCACCGGCGCGCGCTGTGTAGTGTCCGTCGAGGGCGCCGAGGTTCACGGCCACATGGGACCCGCGGAGGTCCTGGGAGAGGCTGCCGTAGGACTGCAACTCGATCCGCGGCGCGCGCCCCGAGTCCCAACGAATGGCCAGGTTGGATGTGCCGCTCATCCAGGACACATCGGCGCAGGAGAGGTCAAAGGGACCCGCGGGCAGGTCATCCCCCAGGCGCACCACGCCACCAATGCCGCCACCTAGATCTTCGATCTCGGTGCGAGTTCCCGAGAGCCAGACGCGGATCGTCTGACCAGTCTTGGGCGCAACCAAATGGAAGGAATCGTCGGGCATCAGGATGTCGAGGAAGCCCACGCTCGCCACGCCGCCCGAACCAGCGACCCGCGAACGCACCTGCACCGGCCAGGTATGGTTGAGCACGATGGCACCGTGGGAGCGGTAAATCAGCCCCGAGGCCAGGACAATGGCCGCGGCCTTGCGCAACAGGTCCTGGCTGAAAAGGGCCACGATCCAGGACTTCAAACTCAAGCCGCGATCCTCGAGCGAGGGGGAGCCTTGGCTTTCTTCATCCAACTCCGGCAGTCCCAGACGCGCGCGCAGACGCGACTCGATCTTGTCCGAGTGGACATCGCGATCCAGAACGCCCTGGTGGCAGAGCGACACAGCTCCTGTCTCTTCGGAAACGAGCAGCACAACAGCATCGGTTTCCTCCGTCAATCCCAGGGCCGCGCGGTGGCGCGTGCCGGTGGACTTGCTGATCTCGATGCTCTCGGTCAAGGGCAGGAGGCAGGCGGCGGCCACGATGCGATCGCCATCGACCACCACCGCGCCGTCATGCAAGGCGCTACCGGGGTGGAAGATGCTCTGCAAGAGGAGCTTGGAGACTTCGGCGTCGAGGTGCGCGGCATTGGCACTCCACGCGTCGAGTGGCATCTCGCGCTGGAAGGCGATCAAGGCGCCGTGACGGCGCGAGGCCATGGCTCGCGCGGCCTGGGCAACTTCGGTCACGGTGCCCTTCTTGCGTTGCGAGATCAGCCGGGCGAAACGGCGTTGCTGGCCCAGACGCGTGATGCCGCGGCGCAGTTCCGGGTGGAACAGGATCACGAGGATCACGGCCAGGTAAGGCGTGAAGGCCTCGATGATGTGCAGGAGTTCTTGCAGGTCGAGCCAGGCCGCCAGACCGAAGAGGCCGATGACGCCGAAGATCAAGGCGTACAGGAGGCCGCGGATCAAACCGCCGCCACGGGTCGTGCGCAAAAAGCGCAGGAACATATAGATCCCCGTGGCGAGAATCGCGATCTGCAGGATCCACTTGATGGTATTGGTATGGTCCACGGGCGGCGTCAGGCGGGGCGCTTTGGGCGGGGCGCCGGCGGGAGCTTGAGAGCTCGTGCCACGCTGGCTGCCTCAGCCATGACCGCCACATCGTGCACCCTTAGTACCCTGGCGCCGCCGCTGACGCAAAAGGAGATTGCTGCGGCTGTCCCGCCGAGGCGCGAGGAGGGAGGGCGATTGTGGCCTGCTGGCCTCTGGGGGGCCGCTCTCAGGTCTCCAATGAAACTCTTGCGGGAGACGCCGAGAAGCAGCGGCAAGCCGAGTGAACGCAGCTCGCCCAGGCGCCGCAGAAGCTCCAGGTTGTGGTCCAGGGTCTTGCCAAAGCCGATTCCCGGGTCGAGGTAGAGGCGTTCGAGCTTTATCCCCGCCGCCAGGCAGGCGGCCACTCGCTGGCGCAGGAATTCGGTCACCTCGGCCACGGGGTCCCCGTAGCGCGGGTCCTCTTGCATCTCGCCGATCGAGCCCTGGCGGTGCATCAAGCAGTAGTCGGCGCCGCGCTCGGCCAGCAACGCGAGCATCTCCGGGTCGTCCAGGCCCGCGCCCACATCGTTGACCATGCGTGCTCCTCTGTCGAGGGCAGCGCGGGCCACTTCGGCCTTGCGCGTGTCGATGGAAACCTGCGCCGGCTGGGCGTTGGCGAGGGCTTCGACCACGCCCAGGACCCGGCGCAACTCTTCGTCGACGCTGACTTCGGGCGCTCCGGGCCGCGTGGACTCGCCGCCCACATCCAGCCAGGCGGCGCCCTCGGCGGCCAGTTGCAGGCCGTGTTCGATGGCTTGCTCTGGTTCGAGAAAGAGTCCGCCGTCGGAGAAGGAATCGGGCGTCACATTGACCACGCCCATGATTTCCGGTTCAGGGACTGGTGCGGCCCAAGCCGAGTGGGCGGCCAGAAGCTGAGCCCCCACGGTAGTCGTCCGCGCCAGGCCCTCGAGGTCCTCGAGGTCGATGGAAAGCAGGCTCTCCCAGGCGTGCTCCTCGATCTGCGCCGATTCCCAAGCGGCGCTGCACTCGGCCACGGCGGCGCGCTGGCCGGATTGGAAGGCAATGCGAACCCGTGCGCCTTCTGTGCCACAAGCGCGCGCGCCCAGGGCCAGCGCATCTCTGCCGAAGACGAGGTCCGCGCCCTGACTCACCGTTCCCGCGCCAGCGTTCAAGCCGGCGAGGGCGAAGCGTCTCCGGGGAGTTCTCCGTGCAACTCGCCCGCAAGGTCGGGCTCCGCCTGCGCGGGAGCTTCCTTGGGCGGTTCGACGGGGGCCTCCTCGGGCTCCGAGGGGGAGGGCCGCAGGTCTTCGAGGGCGATGCCTTCGAAGGCGCGGCTGATCTCTTCGGCGTTGAGGGTTTCGTAGTGCAAGAGGGCTTCGGCCAGGGCCTCGACCTTCTCGCGGCCTTGGCGCACGATCTTCTCGGCCGTTTCGTAGGCCGCCATGATGGTGACCTTGACCTCGGCGTCGATGCTGCGCGAGGTCTCCTCGGAGTGCCATTTCTTGGCGCCCAATTCGGTGCCCAGGAAATCCGAGCCCTGGCGTTCGGCATAGTTGATGGGACCGATGGTATCGCTCATGCCGAGTTCGGTGATCATGGCCCGGGCCAGTTCGGTGGCGCGCTTGATGTCGTCGGAGGCGCCGGCAGAGATATCTCCACAGAAGACCTCTTCCGCGATGCGGCCGCCGAACAGCACGGCCAGTTGGGCCAACATGCGTTTCTTCTGGACATGATAGCTCTCCCTTTCAGGCAGCATCATGGTCGAGCCCAGGGCCCGGCCGCGCGGTACGATGGTGACCTTGTGAGGCGACTCGGTGTCCTCGAGTTCCTCCGCCACCAGGGCGTGCCCGGCTTCGTGATAGGCGGTGATCTTGCGATCGGCCTCCTCGAACTTGCGCGACCTCTTCTGGCGGCCGTAGCGCACCTTGTCGCGGGCCTCCTCCATGTGCTCCATGCGGACTTCGTTTTCCTTATTGAGCACGGCCATGATGGCCGCCTCGTTGACCGTAGCCGCGAGATCCGCTCCGGAGTAACCCGGCGTCGAACGGGCCAGCACGCCGACATCGATGTCTCCCCCGGTCTTGACTTTTTTCAGGTGCACTTCGAGGATCATCCGGCGGCCTTCTATGTCGGGCAGGTCGATCTGCACTTCGCGGTCGAAGCGGCCGGGTCGCAGGAGCGCCGGGTCGAGCACATCGGGACGGTTGGTGGCGGCGATGACGATGATGCCCCCGTCCGTGCCAAAGCCGTCCATCTCCACCAAGATTGCGTTGAGCGTCTGCTCGCGTTCGTCGTGGCCTCCGCCCATTCCGCTGCCGCGCCGGCGGCCCACGGCGTCGATTTCATCGAGGAAGATAATGCAGGGGCTATTTTCCCGGGCTTGTTTGAACAGGTCGCGCACGCGGCTGGCGCCGACGCCCACGAACATCTCGACAAAGTCCGAGCCCGAGATGGAATAGAAGGGTGCCTCGGCTTCGCCGGCGATGGCCTTGGCGAGCAGGGTCTTGCCGCAGCCCGGTTGGCCAACGAGCAAGACGCCGCTCGGGATGCGTCCGCCGATGCGCGTGAAGCGTCCGGGGTTCTTGAGGAATTCCACCAGCTCAGAGACTTCGGCCTTGGCTTCTTCGGCGCCGGCCACATCGTCGAAGGTGACATTCGTTTGGTCTTCCTTCGTGTACAGTTGCCCCCGCGAGCGCCCGAAGCTCATCACACCGCCAGCGCCGCCCTGGTTGCGCATTTGGCGCATGACGATCATGAAGACTGCGAAAATCAAGATCCAGGGACCGTAGACCAGCAGCACGGTTTGCATCACCGAACCGCTCTCGGTCCAGGTCGTGCCCTTGCTGGATGTGGTGTCGAAGAAGTGGCTCTCGTAGGTCGCCCCTGCCACCTTCATGTCGTCGACGAGTTGGGCGACATCATCGCAGTCACGAATCTCGAGCCACAGCGGCCCGCTGCCTTTGGGTAGGGGGAAGGGCATTTCCGCGCCGTCGTTGTCGCTCGATTCCCAGGGCGCGTTCGAGGCGGAACTCTTCTTTCCGCGTGCGAGGACCTCGGCGTAGAGGTGGCCGGTGATGCGCGGTGCCGGGCGGCTCTCGATGGCGTCTTCATCCTCGCCACTCGTGGCTACCAGTTCGCGCTCCTTGTACTCGGTGACCAGGCGCACGAGTTGGGGCCGGTAGTAACCCATGCCCACGGCTTGGCGGAAGTTCGCTTCGTCGATGCGTTTGTACTCCGGGATCGATTTCAGTTCCTGGATGCGCTGTTCGAGGCCTACGAGGCTTGTGAACTTGGCTCGGAACACTTCGCCGTTGCGCAGCTTGCCCTGGATCTGGTTCTGGCCCTTGATCTCCTGGCTCTCCACTTCGCCGGTGTAGAGGCGCCACAGGTACTCATCCTGGGTGAAGGACTTTTCCGGGGCCCAGGAGTTTTTTCCCACCAGAAACAGAATCACGACCAGGATCGTGAGGAATAGCAGGAAGGAGCCGTAGGAACGGCTGCGTTGGGGACCCCCCTGCTGGGGCATTTTCTCGTCGGTCATGGCTTGGCTATCGGCGTTGCAGGCCCGCAGCTACACCGCGCTGAGGCTCTGAGCTCCCTATTAGAGCACTTTCGGTCCTCGAAACAGCCCCTGAGTGACATTCACACCCAGCCAACCCACGCCAGGGCGTAAGGGGTCTGTGAAGATGAGGAGCCCAGCGCTGGGCCGAGGCGACCGCATCGCAGGCCGCACCAACATCTCCGTGCTGCTGCGAGTGCCTGCGGTGGCGTGGCTCTAACCAGCCTCGCCCGCCCCTTCAGCAGCACGCCCAAGACGCCTAAGAGGAAGGAAGTTTCTTTCACGGCCAGGGCTCCGCGAGAGTCCGGTGCTCGTCGGCGGTCGTGCCGCCGTCAACCTGAATCCTCGACGAGGGGCCAGCAGGCTGGCCCGCGCTCCCAGGGACCCACGGCGGAAGTACCCTCCGGGCTGGCTTGGTCGACCCGCATGCTCTCTTTCGAGCTTGCGAGAAAAGGCGTGAGGAGCCAGTTCCTCCCCGAAAAAAAACGCTCAGAATTCTGTGACCCCGACCGCCCCGCGCAGTTCTTACTGCTTACAGACGGCACTGCTGCTTACAGACGGCACTGCTGCTTACAGACGGCACTGCTGCTTACAGACGGCACTGCTGCTTACAGACGGCACTGCCTTCGGTCGCGCGACTCGCCATGACCTGACGGCATTTGCCAATTTGTGGACCCGAAAGGACTCGACCACGGTCACGCGTGCGCAACAAGCCGGTCGGGTTTTTCGGACCGGCCACCCGGGCACCAGCAGTTCGTGCGTGTGGGACTACTGAGCGTGGTGCTGGCCGAAGAGCCTCGCTTGGAACTGCACCAGGCGGCCTTTGCCTTCACTCCAGCCCGTAGTTGCTCTCTGAGAATAGATCGAGGACCAAGCCCTGGCTGAGGGTTTCGAGGGCCCGGGCGAGGGCACCTTCTTCGCCCTGTCCCACGCCCAGGGCGTAGCGCACTTCGCGCTGCAACTCGATCCTGGCGCCTAGCCGTTCGCCGCTCTTGGCATCCACGAGCCAGGCCTGGACCCGCAGGTTGACTCCGCTTTCGAGCAGTTCGCTCTCCTGGCCGAAGAGGCCTCGGATGCGGGAGTAGTCCACGATGCGCCCGCGCACCAGGAGATCGGCTCCCGAAGGTGCCCGTTGCGGCGCGGAGACCAGGCGTGCGACTTCTCCGTCGAGGGCTTGGTACAGGGCGCGTTCGAGTGCCGGCACGGGGCTGTCGTTGGCGAAGACTTCGACAGCTACCGACTCGTGGCCCTCGGGCAGGCGCAGGCTGGACGAATAGCCGCAGGCGCAGAGGCCCGTCGCCAAGGCCAGGGGCCAGGCCCAGCGGCTCATGGCGTAGCTTCCCCGGCAAGGGCCGCTTCGGCGGGCAGTTCGTCGAGGAGTGCCTGGGCTGTGCTCGTCTGATGCGTGTCGCCTGCGGCCAGGCCCTCGGCCAGTCCGCGCCGGGCGTGGAAGCGCTGGCCGTAGTCCAGGTCGATGGCGCGGTAGAACTTGGCGATCACGAGATCGCTCTCGCCCAAGCGGTGCAGCGCGTCTTCGAGGTCTGCGATCACGGTATCGGTGACTTCGTGGCCGGCGTTGTCTTCCAGCCAGCGTTCCAATTCATCGCGCGCGCTTTGCAGCGCTTCGCGGTCGTACTCGGGGCTGGCGATGCTGGCGAGGCGCAGGTGTGGGATGCGCGCCAGGCTGAAGGGGACCAGTGGCGACCTTGGAAAGCTCTGCACGAGTTCTTCGTGGCGGTCGATAGCAAGGGCCCACAGGCTGTCTTCTTCGTACATCTCGGCCAGTCGCCGCAAGACGAGGTCGCCGCCCTGGGCTTGCGGATAGTGAATCGACGAGTACTCGAGTGCCGCCAGGGCATCGTCGCGTTTGGAGAAGATCAGCCAGGCGGCTTTGTGTTCCGAGAGCCGCAAGCCAGCCTCCACCAGGATACCTCCCGCCTCGGGCCGCAGGTGGTGGGTGGGGAACTGCTGGTCGATTTTCTGGATCAGGCTCTTGGCCGCTGTGTATTTGCCTCTTGCGAGGTACAAGGCGGCTGCCTGCATGGCGCCCGTGACGGCGATTTGGCGCGGCAGCCCGAGGTCCAGGAAGTCGGCCAGGGATTCAGGGTCGGCATCTTCGCCGAGTCGTTTGATGAACTGGTCGGCGGAGATCTCTAGCAGGTGCTGTACCCGATTGCGTTGTTCCCGGGGCATCTGGCGCAACTCTGCGGCGGTGCGCATCCAGTCCAGGGCGAGTTGCGGCCGTCCCTCCACCAGGGCTGCCTCCGCGCTGGTGATGGCGTCCGCCACCTCATCGGCGTCGAGGGACGAGGGCACTTCGTCCGAGCGATTGAAGCCGCTAGAGTTGCAGCCGCCCACAAGGCTCGTGGCGAAGAGACAGAGGATTGGGACTAGGGCCTTGGACATTTGTGGCTCAGGGGGAATTGCGGTTGGCGTGTTCGAGGAACTTCTGGTGGCTGCGTGGCCGCAGCTCGAGTTGGTAGTCGAGAAAGCGCTCCACGAAATCGCGCACTCGCTCGAGCCGTTCCTCGGGCAGGGCGTGATCATTAGCTTGATCTTTGGCGAGGTACATTCTGTCCGCCTCGGCCAGAACATCCAAGGGCAAGGTGCCTACCCTTCGTCCGCTGGCCCGCGCCTCGCCGGCACAGGTCCCGCACAGCCGCCCGCCGGCGCCCGCCGAGAACCAGGCTCGGGCCTTCCCCGCTCCTTCCGCTGCCACCGGCGGAGCGCTGCCGCCGCAGCTTGCGCAGCCCAAAAGGGCCGGCGCCAGGCCGTGGAGTTTCAAAAAGCCCAGCTCGAACTCCACCCGCAATCTCTCCGCGCTTTTCCCGCCGCCCTTCCGGGCCCTACTTTCCAGCCCGTCCATGGTTTTGGTCACCAGGTCGAACAGCTCGCGCTCATTCTTTTCTGGCCGCGACCCGAGGTGCGCCAGCTCCAAGATCGCCACGCCGACTTCATAGCACCCCAGATCCCGACTAATCCCCGCCCGCCGTACCAAAAGTTCGCCCTCCACCAGGGTCTTAAGCTCCCGTTCCTGTGCCCCAGTCCAGACCAGCTCGAGTTCATCGAACAGGTCGAGCACCGCGAAGAACCTCGACTTCGGCCGATAGGCTCCCTTGGCCAGCAGGTTCACCCGCCCGTGCTCCCGAGTCAGGACATGCACGACCAGCGACGACTCCGACCACGGAAACCGCCGTAGGACCAAGGCTCTTTCGGGCTGGTTCTTCACGGAGGGATCCTACCGCGCCTGCGGCGGCACGTGAAAGCGGCTTCGCCGCGAAGATCCGATAGCGACAATCCGCCTGGGGGGTCTCGAACATCTCCAGCGAGCCAAGACTCGCAGAGCGCTCCTGAAGCGTCGCCGAAAGTGGTTCTCGGGGTTGGTGGTGAGCTTGCCCTTGGCCCACTTCAGAATCGTTTCGCGCAGATCGAGCCCCGGGGCAGCCTGGATCTTCAAGTGAATTCCCTCGCCCGGGTCCCGGAGGGTCGCCTCCGTGTGCAGTGCATTGCGCCGCAGGTCGACGCGCAGCGACTCCGAGCCGGAGTGGTCGATGGCGTGATTGATCACTTCCGAGGCGGCGTACCGTCAGATCCAGCGGACGCTTTCGGGCAGTTCGTCGACAGCGGGCAGCACCACCTGCCTCACGACGGAATCCTCCTTCAACCCCCCGCAGGCGAAGCTCCCTGTTTCTTCCAGGAGAGTCTGGAGGTTGTAGCGCCGAGCCCGGGTCGTCCCCTGGGCCGTGACGAGTCCATCTCGCATCCCCCCCTGATTCTCCCTACCCCGCCTCCGCATTCGGCAGGACCACGCGCACCAGGAGCACTCGGCGGTCGCTGGCATCGAGGATCTCGTACTTGACGAGGGCTTTGGAAAACACCTCGCCGCGGCGCGGGAAGTGGCCCAGTTCAGCCAGGACGAAACCGCCCAGGGTTTCAAAGTCGGCTTCTTCGGGGAGCTTGAGGGCCAGGGCTTCGTTGACTTCGGCGATGCGCACGCCGGCGGAGATTTCAGCAATACCGGGGCAGACAATGCGCAGGTCGGGGGGGTCCTCGCGGTCGTATTCGTCGCCGATATCACCGACTATTTCACCCAGGATATCGCCCAGGGTCACGAGGCCGGCGGTTCCGCCGTATTCGTCGAGGACGATGGCCAGCTTGCGGCGCTCGCTGCGGAACTCGGCAAGCAGTTCGGAAACCTGCTTGGTCTCGGGGACGAAGTAGACCGGGCGCAGGTGCTCGCGCAGATTGGCTCCTTCGAGCTGCTGGTCGGAAAGAATCTGCACGATGCCGCGGGCGGAGAGGTAGCCCACGATGTTGTCGAGGTTCTCCTCGAAAACCGGAATGCGACTGTGGCCCTCCTCGGCAGCCAGACGGATGACCGCGGTGAGACCGTCCTCGAGGTCCACGCCGTGGATCTCTGTACGCGGCGTCATGATCTCGGCCACATCAACATCGGCGAACTCGATCACATTCTCAATCAGCTCGCGCTCGCTGTCATCGAAGTCGCCGTGGCGCGTGGTCTCGTGCAATACTTCCCGCAATCCCTCCACGAGCTCGCGGGTCTCGGGGGTCTCAACCGGCGTATCGGTCATGCGCCAAATCGCGCGGCGCAGGGCTTCGAGGGTCACCACAAGCGCTTGCAAGGGCAACTGCATGAGGCGAAAGCCGGGGAGCGCGCGCACCAAAAGCGCATCACCGTGCTTGCGAGCCAGGGCGTGGGGCAGGGATTCGGTGAAGAGCAGGAGCGCGGGTACCGCGATCATCACCAACTTAAAAATCGTGAGCAGGAGCGGATCGCCCTCAGCCTGAACCAGACCGAGGAGCAGCGCCATGAAAATTAGCTCGCAGGTGACCTTGAGAACTCCCGCGCTGGTGGAGAGCTCGTCGATGCGCGCAAGCGCCGAGGTGAGGCGCTCTCGGGAACGTTCGCTGCGGGCCAGGGAGATCACCCGGGTGCTGCGCGAGTACTCCATAGCGGCACGCAAGAGGGCAAAACCCGTGGCGCCAAACAAGAGACCCAGGGCCCAGGCCACGGTCCACAATGTGGCGGGCAGGTAGAGAGGTGGAGGCGGACCCGCAAGAGCGGGTCCGAGGTGGCTGAATAGCAAGGCGGGAGGGGATGGGAGCGAGGTGGGGGCGCTTGGACAGGAACCAAGTCAGTGATCCCATCTTATCGACCTATGGGGATCGGCCACCAAAATCGGGCCGAGGGATGGACCGGTATGTCAGGAGCAAGAGCCCCTATACACCCCTGGCCCCCGCCAGGGAGGATCGATGCAGAGTGGCTTGCCCTGCGGGGGAGATCGTTACGCTGGCGTAACAAGTGGGGTGGAGCTGGAAGGCTGGAGGGAAGCATGCGGAGAGCGTAAGTGGCCATGGAACGAGGGGTTAGGGAAGTTGAAATGAAAATCCTGGGAGCCCGGGCACGGTGTGTGCATGGGAGCGGGCGCCATGGAGAATCAAACTGATTGCATCGCTGAAGAGGGCGCTGAAGAGATCGCCCCGGAAGAGGCCGCCAAAGGCCGAAGCACCCTCGCGCCCCCCCTCAGCGGTGCCCTGCACCTGCCCCGTGACCCCCAAATCCTGGCCCGGCTGGCGCGCCGCGGAGTGACGCTTGTGCGCGAATTGGGGGAGACGAGGCAGGACCTGGGGGCGCGGATCGAGACGGCGCTCATGGCGCTCTTCCGCGACAGCCGGCGCGGGACGGACTTTCAAGCACTCCACGAGTACGCGTCGCCGCGGCTCCTGCGTCAGATCTCTCTGGGCTGCCGCGGTCAGGGCAGGCGGCTTGACCCTCGGGAACTCTGCCAGGACGCCTTCGTCAACATGTACCGCTACGCCTCCAGTTTCCGCGACCAAAAGCCCTATTCATTCCACGCCTGGTCCCAGGTCATCTGCCGCAACATCATCCGCCGCCACATCTCGCGCCGATCGCAACCTTCGCTACAAGCCCTGCCCGAGGGACCCTTCGAGCCCGTGGACCATCGCGCCGGTCCTGCCCTGTGCGCCTCCCTGGCCGAAGATCGCACGGCCCTGCTGCAACTTCTTTCCGTCTACCTCCTGCACTATGCAGCGGCCTTTCAAGCACTCTCGCCCCGCGCCCAGGCCGCCCTGCATCTCGTGGAGGTCGAACGCAAGAGCTACGCCGAGGTCTGCGAGATCCTGGGACTGGGCATGTCCAACATGAAGATGATCATGTTCCGATCGCGCAAACGCATCGCAGCCCACATCGCCAAGGCCATGGGCGAGGAGCCCCGAGAGAGAGCAACGCAGCGGCGAGCGGGCTAGAGGCTCGGCCTCTTCAGCGAGACCAGAATCCTCGCCAGAGGGCGCCAGGCCACAATGCGGCGGCCGGGGAGGGTATTGGTGGGGTCTCTGCCGTACAGTCTCCTGCCCATGCGGAGAGCCACAGAAACAGCCGACTTGATCGTTGTGAACCTCGCCGAGGTTGCCACGCCCCTCGGCCAGGAGGGCTGCCGCGCCGAGAGCCTAGCCGCCACGGTCCGCGCAGGCCTGGCCGTGGTGGTGGAACGCGGGCTCGTGGTGGCCGTGGGCCCAGAGGACGAGGTGCGAGCTGGGTGGCAGGCGGATGATGTGATCGACGGCCAGGGCGGCGTGCTCGTGCCGGGCTTCGTGGATGCCCACACCCATCCGATCTTCTTCGGCACCCGCGAAGATGAATTCGAACAGCGCGTGGCAGGTAAGAGCTATGTCGAGATCGCCCAGGCAGGCGGCGGCATCCGCTCCTCCCTGCGCGGCGTGCGCGATGCCTCGCGGGAAGAACTCCTCGAACAACTGCTCCTGCGCCTCGATCGCTTTCTCGAGTTGGGCACCACCTGCGTCGAGGCCAAGACCGGTTATGGCTTGACTTGCGAGGACGAGCTGAAATGCCTTGAGGTCCTGCGCGATGCAGGGCTCGCCCATCCGGTGGAAATCGTGCCGACATTCCTGGGCGCCCACGATGTGCCCCCCGAATACAAGGACCGACGCGAAGCCTACATCGAACTGTTGGTGAACGAGATGTTGCCGCAGGTGGCCGAGAGCGGTTTGGCTGAGTACTGCGATGTGTTCACCGAGAGCCATGTCTTCGGCCTGGAGGATTCCCGTCGCATCATGAGCGCGGGCCGCGACCTGGGCTTGGGCCTGCGCATGCATGTGGACCAACTGACCGCCCTGGGCGGCGCGGAACTCGCTGCGGAACTGGGCGCGGCCAGTGCCGATCACCTGGAATGCGTCAGCCCCGCGGGCCTCGAAGCCCTGGCGGCGGCGGGCGTCGCGCCAGTTCTGTGCCCCCTGGTGCCCCTCTACCTGGGACAAACCCAGGAAGCACCGGCCCGCGCGATGATCCGCGCCGGACTCGCGCCAGCCCTCGCCACCGATTTCAACCCCGGTTCGTGCTTCGTGCAGTCGATGCCCGAAGTGCTCACCTGGGCTGCCCTGCGCTACGGGTTGAGCGCCGCCGAAGCCCTCACCGCGGCCACCCTCAATGCCGCCGCATCCCTGGGCCGCGCCGATCGCCTTGGCTCGATCGAAGTGGGCAAGCAGGCCGACCTGGTCTTGCTCGATGTGCCCAACCACAAGTTTTTGACCTACGAGTTTGGCCGCAACCCCGTGCGCACCGTGATCAAGGCCGGCGAGCTGGTCTACGAACGCGCCGAAGTGGAGTTCTAACCATGCAGGGCTGGGCAAATAAAATGGGGGTCATGGTGCTGGCTTGCCTGGCTGGGGCGGTGGCTTCTGGACAGGACGAGCAGGAAGGGCCGCAAACGCCAGAGGTGCGCTGCACCAAGTGCAAGCACCAGGGGCGCCTGGTCTGCAAGCAACACGATTCTGACGAAGCGCAGCTCGAAGACCAGGTGCTCTATTGCAGCCTGGTGGCGTCTTGCGCGGACTGCCAGGGTGCGGGCTTTGTGGATTGCCCGCGTTGCGAGAACGAACCCGTGCAAGAGGCCCTGCGCCTGCGCCGCGAGGCATCGGCACGCTCTGCCAAACATATCGGCTGGGTCGATGAGATCTGGAACAAGGGGCGCTCGAGTCCCGATGTCCTGCGCAAGGTCGAAACCGAGCACTTCATCCTGGTCTGGGAGATGGAAGGGATCAAGATCGGTCGCAAGCGCAAGAACGAACACGAGACCATGCACATCTACGCCGAGCGCCTCGAACAGTTGTTCGGAGACTTCGTCGAGACCTTCGGCGCCCGGGCGGGCGAGTGGCGCAAGAAAAGCCTGGTTCTGGTCTGGTACCTGCCCAGCGATCAAATGGACGGCTCGCTCCGGTTTTGCAGCAACGCTTCGCGTACGGGCGTCAAGCTGTTGGGCGCCACGCCGCGCTTTTCAGTCTGCGCCAGTAAGCAGAACTTTCGCGGCGACGAGGACCTGCACCGCAGTTTGATGCACAATGTCACTCACCTGTTGCTCTCTCACCAAACGCCGAGCCTCTGGATTGGCGACAAGAAGTACGGCTGGGCTGACGAAGGGCTGGCGCACTGGTTCGAGTACCGTTACTTCGAGAAGTGCACCAACTACTGCTATACGGAACAGAATTCGCGCGTTGACTTTCGTGGCGGACGCTATCGCGTGGCCGTGCGCAAGATGGTGGCCCGGGGCAAGCAACCGGGGGTGGGTGAGGTCTTCTCGCGCACCACTGACGAGTTGACCCTGGCCGAACACGCCGTGTCCTTTAGCTATGTGGACTACCTGCTGCACCTCGATGGCAAGAAGTTCAACGCCCTCATGAAGCGCCTGCGTTCCAAAGAAGTCACCCGCGACGCCCTCAAGCGCATCTATGGCACAAGTCCCCTCAAGTTCGAAGAGGACTGGAAGGCCTGGGTGCTGGAGACCTACCCCACCCGCTGATGCTGTGCTCTCTGCTTATCGCTTGTGTTTCTTGGTTCAACTCGGGTTCCCCCGAGCCCCACGCGGTCCAGGGCACCGATGACGGTGGACGCCGGATTGTGTTCTACCGCGCCGAGCACATCGATGCCGTGCGCGCCGAGCGCGAGGCCGAACTGCAAGCTCTGGCGGCCGCGGCTTCGGCGGAGCAGCGGGCCCTGGCTTCGACTCTCTTGGCGGCGACGCCCGGAGACCATCGGCCAGCCATGCGGCCCGTGGACTTCGAGGTCCTGGCCGCTGCGCGGCAGGCGCTCCTGGGAGCAACTGGTGGAGAGTTGGCGGCGCTCAGTCTGAGCCTCGACCTGCGTCTCGTGCCCGGTTGCTTTGAAGTGCGCCGGGAAGGCCGCGGGGAAGCCATGACCGTGAGTCTTGAGCGACTCTGGCGTGGCCCGGGGCGAGCCGCGCGGGTGAGCCTCTTTTGGGTCGCTCCTGATGGAAAGCGCAGCCGCGCGCGGTCCGAACCCGTGACCGCCGCTGCCTTCGAGCGCGGCTTTGAGATGTACATCCGGCCGCCCATGTCAGCGCCAGGCCGCTGGCACCTGACCGTGGAACTCGAAGCCGCCGGAGAAACGGCGCCGGGCATCCCGATTCCCGTGGATTGCGTTGCTGACCTCGCCAGTTGGCGTGAACCCGAGGACAGCGCCGCTGGCCGGGCCTTTGCCGAACGCCTGGATTTGCTCCTGGAATTGGGCCTGCGCCGCGGCAGTTTGGCCACCCTGGCCGAACAACACGCCATCCTGCGAGGAGCACCAGAAGCAGGCGTGCTCCTGATGCCGAGCGCAGTGGCTGGCGTTATTTTGTGCGAGTTGAATCCACAGTCGCCGATGCGGCGCTCCGCCACGGTGCTCGTGGCCAGCGCGCCGGGGCGCGGTGCCATCGAATCTTGCTTCGGGCCCGAAGGCCGCGCCTGGCGCGACCTCGCCCGGAACTCGAATTTGCGCGTCTTCGTGGCCAGCCTGCCTGCTGGCGAGCACGCCGTGGCCCCCTGGCTGAGCGTGATCGCCGAACTCGCCGAGGCCGGCAAGGGCGACGAGATGATCCTCGCTCTCCGGGGCGAATTGGCCCTGCTCCTGCCCCAAGCCATCGAGCGTGCGCCGGCGGCCTCGATCGCCGCTTTGGTGCTTTACTCTTCCCCGGCCACCTTCAGCTCCCTCGCGGCGCCGGCGCCCTGTCCGATGCTATTTGTTAGCGGCGCGAGCGCCGGGTCTGGCTACACAAAAGACGGCACCCCACGCACCCGCATCTCGCGCAGCGAGGCGGACCTCTTGCTCCCGCCGGAAGTGCCGGCCCTGCTCCTCGATTGGTGGAGTCGGGAGTGATGCGCCGCGGCGGCGGTCGCGTGATCGCCGCGCTAATCGTCTTGATGGCGCTGCTCGCCCGGGAGTCGCGCCTCCTGCCGTTGTCCGCCGATGGGCCACGCCCCTTCACCGGTCATGTGGAGAGCGCCTGGCGCTTGCACCGCATCTCCCTCGCCATCAGCTCGCCGCGCCTGGTGCAACGGGACCGTGCCCTGTCCTTTCCCGGCGACCGATCCCTGACCCAACTGCCGGTGCACGATGAAGTCATGGCCCTTGGCGTGCGGCTTTGCCTGGGACTCTGGAGCGAGGAGTTTGGCCGCCTGCCCGACCGCGGAGAGCTGCAGGAACTCCTGCGCGCCCTGGCACCACTCCTCGCCGCGGCGACCCTGGCCTTGTGTTACGGATGGCTGCGCAGTGGCGATCGCTGCGCGCCAGCGCCAGCCCTTGCCGGCTTGGCACTCGTGGCTTTTTTGCCCGGCTTTGTGGAGTTGGGTTTGCCGGGGCGCGTCAGCATCGAAGCCTTCGCGGGCCTGGGCTTGCTGCTCGCGTGCATGTTCTTCAGCGGATTATGGCGCTCGAGCGATGTTCTCGATTCCATGACCTGGGCCATGGTCGCTGGGGGAGTAGTAGGCCTGGGGCTTGCTACCTCGCCCTTGTTCCTCGCGCCCCTGGCTGCGGCCTGCGCGGTGTTTGCCCTGCAACTCGTGGACAGCCACGGCGAAGAGCGCCAGACCACGGCGCGCACGGGGCTTTTGTTCTGGATCAGCGCTGCCCTCGTGTCGCAACTGCCAGCCCTGGGCGGACCGTGGCTGCCCGCCGAGGAGGGCATCATCGCCGAGTGGTCAGCACTCTTGGGAGGCGTCTTTCTACTTTGGGTCTTGCCGCTGGTCATCCTCGGGACCCGGCGCGAGGTGCCGCGCGGAAGGGCGCTATGGCTTGTGGGGCTCTGCGCTCTGGCCTGGGTCGCCGTGCTTGCCTTCAGCGAGGCGGCGCGGGCTGTCTTGACGGCGCCCAAGGATGTGGTGGCGAGCGATGAAGGACCGCGCCTTGCGGCGCAGCTTGGTGCAGCAGTCGGCCTCGCAATCCTTTGCCGTTGGACCTTTGGCGCGCGGGGTAATCTCACGAGCGAGGAGCGTTTTCTGGCGATCATGGGTGGGCTGGGTCTCGTGGGAGCCCTCTTTGCGCCGAGCTACATCGTGCTGGGCATCGCGCCCCTGGCGCTTGCGGCGGCGCGTCTGGCCCAGCGAGCCCGCCCGCGGCTGGCGATTCTCGCCGTCGCCGCGGCACTTTGCACAGCGAGTCTGTTACCGGGCACGGAACCCGGTAGCGTCGCCGCCGGCAACCGCGAGGTGGCCCGAGCCAGCGCCTGGTTGGAAGCGCACACGCAAGCGCCAGGCGCCTGGGGTTCGGCCACGGCGGTGCTTGAGTGGGCCGTGGGCATCGAGCCCGAGCGCGCACCACAGCTTCTCTGGCACGGCCGCCGAGCGGCGGCTGGTTTTGGCGAGCGTTGGGCGAAGGGCTCCGCAAGCGCAGACCTCGACAGCGTGCGACGCGCGGCGAACCTTGAGGATTTCATCGCTACCTCGCGCGCGGTGGGTTTGCGCTATTGGATCCTGACGCCCAGGAGCGCCCGGCGACTCGGCTGGTCCGAGGAACTCGCCGCCGCCCTCGAAGACCTGCGGCGCGGCAGCCGCGCGAGCCAAGCCGACGCCAAAGTACTGTGGCGCTCTAGGGGTCCTGTTGAAACCGCTGTGTGTGTGCTGGAATTGGTGCCGCTCTGAGCAGGGCGAGGGCAACCCCCAAGAAAGTGCTCCTGGATCGCGTTTGACGGGCAAGATCCAGGGTCTCCGCGGTCGATAGAGCCAGCTCTGGAAGAAAGTTCTGCTCGGGGAAAATCCCGAACGGGCAACCCACCCGGGCGCAAGCGCTGCACTCGACGCGACCCATATGCACCAGCTTCTACATTTAATGTCTTGGCGGCCATGAACACCGCGGCCCTCAAGAGCAAGCTCGAAGGCAAGCTGAGCTTGCCTTCCTTGCCTGCCACGATTGTCGAGCTGCAACGACTGCTGCGTGATCCCGGCGTGGGCATGAAAGACCTCGGCCAGGTTGTCGCCAGCGATCCACCCCTCACCGCCCGCGTTCTGCGCATCGCCAACAGCGCCTTCTACAGTTTGAGCGTGCCCGTCCTCGACATTGGCCACGCGGCGGCGATTCTGGGGCTCGATACCCTGAACACACTGCTCCTACAAGTGGGCGTGCTGGAGTTTGTCGAGAGCATCGATGCTGATTCTGATTTCGATCCCCTCGACCTGTGGCAGCATTCGGTGCTCACCGCTCAGGTGGCCAGCTCGATGCCGTCCCGCCTGCAACGATTCACCCCGAGCCAGGAACTCTATGTCTGCGGGCTCTTGCATGACATCGGCAAGTTCGTGCTCCTCGATCACCTGCGCGACGAGTTCATTGCCTGCCTGAAGGCGGCGAAGACCTCGGGCTCCCTGTGTGATGAGGAGCGCCATGCTTTTGGTTTCACCCACGCCGATGTCGGCGCGCTGGTCGCTGAACGCTGGGGTTTGCCCTTGAAGGCTGTACACGCCATCGGCGAACACCACGACCTCGACGGCTCGGTGCAACGCGATTCCCTGGTGGCCATCGTGAGTCTTGCCAACCACATCGCCCACGAACTCCAGGGCAAAAAGACGCCTGTGCTCAAGCAGGAGCTGCCGCATCAGGCGCTCAAGCGTCTCGAGCTCGACGGGGATGAGATCGAGGTTCTCTTGCAGCGTGCAATAGATTTTCAGTGCCCGGCTGAGGCTGGCTAACCCCCTCGAAAGGCCTTTTTCGCGGCGTACAGTGCCGCGCGGGCGGCGTATTCCTCGGCCAGAGCTTCGGCGCCAGCCTCGCGGGCGATTTGTTCAGCGCGGCGGGCGGTTGCCCTGGCAACTTCAAAGCGCGAGACCGCAGCGTAGGCGGCGGCCAGGGTGTCGAGCAGGTTGGCGTCGGGTGGCTCGGTGCCCAGGGCCAGAGTCTCCACCAGGGAAACGGCGCGCTCGCCATCGCGGGCCGCGTCGTCGGGCGCCGTGGCCAGCACCCAGGCGAGATAGGCGCGCAGCCCGCCGTCTTTTGGACTCAATGCGCGGCCCTTTTCGATGGCTGCCACCACCGCCGGCCAGCGACCGAGTTCGCTGCGCAGCTTGGCGATCTTCATCCAAGTCTCGACGGAGTTGGGGTCCTCGCCGGCGGCCTTTTCGAGGTAACCGAGGGCGCCCGCGAGGTTGCCCTCCTGCCACAACAGGTCAGCGAGTCCCTGTAGGGCGAGCAAGCTCGTGGGGCTCAGTTCCAGGGTGGCTTCAAAACATGTGATGGCCCGGGAGACCTGACCCAGGCCCTTGAGAGCGTGGGCTAGATAGAAGTAGGCCGGCTCGTAACGCGGGTTGAGTTCGAGGGCGCGCTCGAGTTCGCGCTGGGCGTCGGCGAAGCGACCGTTGCGCACATAGCTCTCGCCCAGCATGGCCCGAAAGCCCGCCGAGTTTGGGCAGCTCGCCACGACTTCCTCGAGGGGCGCGATCATGCGTTGGGCCTGGCCCTTGTGGCCAAAGCCCACAGCTTCGTGATAGAGCTCGAGGACTTCGATGTACTCGATGGGGTTCAGACCCTCTGCGGTATCTAGATCGGCGCCGCCCAGGCCCTGGGCATAACCGAGTTGCGCCAGGGCCTTTGAGCGCTCGGCGTTTGGCGCCAGGACCTGTGTGGCATGGCTCTGCATGGCGGCTCGCAGTGCCACGAGGCGGCGTTCGAGGGCGGCCACGACCTCGGGTTCGGTGGCGGCCAGGTTGCTGACCTCCTCTGGATCGCTTTCGAGGTCGTAGAGTTCGGGCTTGGGAGCTTGGATGTACTTCCACTTGCCCTGCACGATGCCGCGCAAGGTGCTCCAACCGAAGTTCAAGGCGCAGTAGTCGCTCTCGAGGTAGATGGTGGTCTCCGGCGCGGACTCGCCCGAGAGGCTGGCGGCAAAGCTGCGCCCCGATACTTCGCTCGGCGTGGGCCAGCCGTAGAGCTCCATCAGGGTCGGCAGTATATCCGCTTGCTGCACCAAGTCCGACGAGACGATGCCCCCGCGCGCCACCCCCGGGCCGCGCACCAAGAGCGGAATGTGCTGGGTGCCCTGGTAGATGAAGGCTGCGTGGGTGTGTTCACCGTGGTCGCCGAGACTCTCGCCGTGATCGGCGATGGCGATCACCAGGGTGCGTTCCTCCAGACGGCGCGAGTCGAGCCAGCCCAGGAGCCGGCCGATCTGTGCGTCCATGAAGGCCACTTCGCCATCGTAGGGATCGTCCATGGCGAAGTCGGACGGCGGCTCGTAGCCCGCATGGGGATCGTAGAGATGCACCCAGGCGAAGAAGGGTTCGGGCGTCTTGTTGAGCCAGGCGAGGGCGCTCGAGACCACCTCGTCGCCCCGGCGTTGGATCAGTCGTGGGGCGAGGGGGGCCTGGGTGCCGAGGTGGTCGTCATAGACCTCGAAGCCGCGGTCCAGGCCGAAGGAACCGTCGAGGGCTATGGCCGCGATGAAGGCGCCGGTGTGGTAGCCGCGCCGCAAAAAAATCTCGGCCAGGGTCGTGAGTTCGGAGCCGAGGGCCGTGCGGCCGTTGTCGTGGATGCCGTGCTCGGGGGGAAAGGTGCCCGTGAGCAGGCTGGCGTGGGAGGGCAAGGTCAGGGGCACCTGGGCGTAGGCGCGGGTGAAGCGGGCGCCGTTGCGGGCCAGAGAGTCGAGTTGGGGAGTCTCGGCGGGGGCATAGCCGTAGGCGCCGATACGGTCCACGCGGGTCGTGTCGAGGGTCACGAGCAGCAGGTTGGCGCCAGTGGCCAGGGCTTCCTCGGATGCTGGAGTTTGCGCCGCTTTTTCGCAGGCGACGAGAAAAAGGGCCAGGGCCGTGGCGAGGGCGGAGGGGCAGCGTTGCATGCTGGGCACGGTAGCCCACGGCTCACTCTCCATCAACACGCGCGGCGCGAAGAGACGCGCCCGGTGCGTCTTGCTATCGTGCGCCTCTCGAACTCCTCGCCCACCCCGCCCCTCCAGGCCCACGACCAGGCCATGAACAAGATCCAGCCCCGCACGCTCAAGGGCTTTCGCGACTTTTTGCCCCCCGCCGCCAGCTCCCGTGAGTGGCTGATTTCCACGGCGCGCGAGGTCTACCGTTCGTTCGGTTTCGTGCCCATCGACACGCCGGCCCTCGAGCACCTCGACATTCTGGTGGGCAAGGGCGGCGCGGAAAGCGACAAGCAGATGTACCGCTTCACCGATCCCGGTGGGCGCGAGGTCGGCATGCGCTTTGACTTGACGATTCCCTTTGCGCGTTTTGCTTCCCAGCACATCGGCGAGCTCGGTACGCCCTTCAAACGCTACCACAGCGGAACCGTCTGGCGCGGCGAGAACACCCAACGCGGTCGCTACCGCGAATTCATGCAGTGCGACTTCGACACCATCGGCACTACCAGCTTGGTGGCCGACATCGAGACCCTCCAGGTGATTCACGATCTCATCCTCGCTTGTGGCCTCGACGACTTTTGTGTGCGCGTGAACAATCGCAAGGTGCTCACAGGTCTCTTCGAACGACTCGAACTCGTTGACTCGGCCAGTGCCGTCCTGCGGGCCCTCGACAAGCTCGACAAGGTTGGCCCGGACAAGGTCGCGGCCGAGATGGTTTCGGCGGCGGGCGCCAGCGAGACTCAAGCCCGCGAAGTTCTGTCCTTGGCCCTCCTGGAAGGCACGAACGGCACCGTTCTCGAAGCGCTTGGTCCCCTGGTGAACCAGAGCGAAACCGGCGCCGCGGGCCTGGCGGAATTGCAGAGCCTCTTGCAAGGCGCCGCGGCGGCGGGCCTGCCCGAGAAGCGCGTGCGACTGGATGTGTCCATCGCCCGCGGCCTCGACTATTACACCGGCACGGTCTTCGAGACGATCCTGGGCGAGCTGCCGGGTATCGGCAGCATCTGCTCGGGTGGCCGTTATGACAACCTGGCCGAGTTGTACACCAAACAGCGCCTGCCGGGGGTAGGGGCCTCTTTGGGCGTCGACCGCTTGCTGGCGGCTCTGGAGGAACTGGGCCGTTTGGACCAGCGCGCCAGCTGTGCACCGATCTTCGTGCCCTACTTCGACGCCGATCGGCGTGATTCCTATCTGGGCCTGTGCGCCGAGCTGCGGAGGGCCGGGCTCGCGGTGGAGTTCTATCCCGAAGCGAAGAAGCTCGGCGCGCAACTCAAGTACGCTGACCGACGCGGGTTTTCCTTGGCCGTGATCGTGGGTGTACGCGAGTGGGAGAGCGGAATCTGTAGCGTCAAGAACCTCGCTACCGGTGAGTCGGACGAAGTGCAGCTCGCGGACCTCGCTCAGGACTTGCGGCACAAGACTGGGCAGTAGTTCGTAGCCGTCTGCCCAAGTGGTTTGTAGGCCGCGTGCCTGGCACCTGGTCGATGCGCGTACGCGTCTGTTGTTGCGCGAATGAACCTCGGAAACGGATGCAGACAAGCAGTGGTTAGAACGAGGGCTGAGCAGTCGAAGACATACACTTCCGTTGACCCGTCAGGCACAGCGTGCAGCAGCGGGTACAACGAATTTCCATGCACATCTGATCACGAACATCTTCTTCTCGCTGGCCATCTGGTTCGCGAAGTTTTCCGGTCCAGGATCGATCGAGACCGGCCCGCGCCACAAGGTGGATCCGGGCGACATCGAGCGGGTGCTGCGCTCTACGCCGCGGCCAAGCCCTTGCTGCGACCTGTCAAGTTCGGCAACAAGCTGGACTATATCTGGTTCGAGATTTGGCACCACGAGGGCCGACGGGCGCGCCACGGTGCACCGATGATGGGTCCCGACTACACCCACTGGCATGGCACCTATGACCTCGCCAAGAACTTCTACGCCGAGTACATCCCCGAACTCGAGGAACTCGCCGAAAAGGGCTTGCACTCCGGTGATGAGATCCGCGTGGCTGCCGCCGAAGCGCTGCGCAAGGTGATCCACGATGTGCGCAAGTCGAAGGGCCACAAGTGGTACCTGGGCAATATGGATCCCGCTGCAGCCGAGGCGCGTGCCAGGGCATCCGCGGAGTTCAAGAAACGCTACAACAAGTAGTTTCCCCGGTTGGCACCTGCGACGAAGCCCCTCAAGTTCGGTGAAGAAGACGGCTGTGCTGCCTTGCGCGGGCATGTGGAGGGGAAGGCGCGACAGGCTCGGGCCCGTTATGGGCCCGAGTTCTCGGCATCCGAATGCGCGGCGCTCCTTGGCGACGGGGACTTCGTGCGCTTTGCCACCAGCATCGAGCTCACCGAGACCGAGCTGATGCCTGGCGAGTTTGCCTTTGCGAAGGTCTCGCCCCAGGGGCCGAAGGGTGGTTTTACCCTCTTCGTCCACGAACACTTCCGCTAGCGGCCCGAGGTACTCTCGCTCCTTGTGGCCTACCACACCCCCTCGATCAACTACCTCGATATTGCTGGCCGCGAGGGGGCCGAGTTGTTTGAGGCGACTCTCCACGTGCTGAGCTTGGACGAGTATCACCAAGAGCTATGCGCCCTGGCCGATCAGATCCCGGGTCCGGGGGCACCGGAGATCATCCCCGAGGTGGCGCAACTCTTGGAGCCCCCTTCCCAGCCGAAGATCACCCCGCCGCCCGAGATCTCCTCTTGTGGGGGCGGACACTAAAAACAGCGGCTCTTGCTGCCACGAATAGGGCTCCCAGAGTCCCCGGGGCCCTTCTTCCATGGTTCCTCAAGGGCGGCCGTGGTCCGTGTCGATGAATTAGAGGCTCCCAAGCCCCTTTTCACCCGACTCCGACCCGCCATGGACCAGCCCAATTCACGATCAGCATCGACCTCCAACCGTCGCCGCGCCGAGCGCCGGTCCTGTGAGGAACATGTGCGCATCCAGATCGACACTCCCTGCCTCGAAGGCGAGTCCGCCAACCTCTCTCAGTCGGGCATCCTGTTCTTCACCGAGGGCGAGTTGAAGGTCTCCGTCGAAATCGACGGCCCCGAAGGCCCCCAAACCTTCACCGGCAGCCTCGTACGCTGCGAACGAGTCAAGGGTGAGCGCCGCGGCTGGGCCGTGGAATTCGACCGCGACTAGCGCCGGCGACCGGCGTCAGCGCCTAAAAGAAGCGCTCGAGGAACCAGCCCGGGGCCAGGCCCAGGGCCAGCACCATGACGGTACAGAGCCAGGTCACCAGGCGCCCGCTCAGGAGTTTCGACTCGAGCAG
This sequence comes from Planctomycetota bacterium, assembly GCA_012959785.1. Classification (GTDB taxonomy): domain Bacteria; phylum Planctomycetota; class UBA1135; order UBA1135; genus DUCM01. The sequence goes on from DUCM01000021.1 coordinate 36,995, forward strand.
CGGTGCGCCTTCTTCGGCGGGCAGCATCCAAAGGGTCATGACCACCCGCAGGTAGTAGCCCAGGGCCACCACAGAAAGCAGGATGCCGAGGACCGAGAAAAGCAGCAGGTCGGCTCGCAGGGCGCTGGCGAAGATGAAGTACTTGCCCAGGAAGCCGCCTGTCAGGGGGAAACCGCCCAGGGAGAGCATGAAGAGGGACAAGGCCGCGGCCAGTCCCGGGCGCCGGCGACCCAGGCCTCGCAGGGCATCGAGCTTGAGGAAGCGCTCGTCCTCGGACTCCATCAGCGCCACCAAACCGAAGGCGCCGCCAGCGGTGAAGATGTAAGCCCCCATGTAATAGAGAGCCGCATCCAGCGGCCCAGAAGCCACGGGATCACCAGCGGCCAGGGCCGCCACCCCCAGGAGCAGGGTGCCGGCGTGGGCCACCGCCGAGAAGGCGAAGAGGCGCTTGAGGTCGGTCTGCACCAGAGCGGCCAGATTGCCCACGGCCATGGTGGCCACGGCCAGGGCTCCCGTCAGAGCCGCCGCCCCCGCGGGCATCAAGAAGGCCACCTGGAACAGGAAGGCAAAGCCAGCGGCCTTGGTGCCCGTTGCCATGAAGGTCGTCACCGGCGTGGGGCTGCCCTGGTAGACATCCGGCACCCACAAGTGAAAGGGAAAGACGCTGACCTTGAAGAACAAGGAGGAGATCACAAGCGCACCGCCCATGAGCGCCAGGGGCGCGTCGAGTGACGCTGCCCGCAAGCCCGCCAAACTGAGGGTGCCACTCGACGCGTAGAGCAGGGCCGCGCCAAAGAGGAATAGGCCCGCGGCAAAGGCGCCCAGGAGAAAATAACGCAGCCCCGCTTCCACCGAGTCACGCCGCGCGCGGCGGAAGGCAGCCAAGGCGTAGAGCGGCACGCTCAAGAGCTCGAGCCCCACGAAGAAGGTCAAGAGGTCCAATGCGCCGCACATGATCAGCATGCCCAGGGTCGCACAAAGGATCAACGCATCGTGCTCACCCTTGTAGGGCGCTTCGAGTTTGTAGTAACGCAGGCTGTAGGCCCAGGCGATGATCGCGGAGGTGGCGCACAAGAGCCCAAAGAGCGATGCGCTGGCCGTGGCGCCGAAGGCACCGCTGAAGATCTCGCCCGCGGGGGCGGCGATGAGCTGGACCTCGAGGAAGATGGCCGCCACGAGGCTGCCCAGGAAAGCCAACCCACGAGCCGGGCGCAGGGCGGGCACGATCTCGGCCGCGAGGGCCAGCAAGATACCACAGGTCACCGCGAGCATCGGGGCCGCGCCGCGCAGGTCGGCGGCGTCCAGGGCTGTGATGTCGAGGAGTGCGATCATGGCTGCTCGTGATGGCTTGCGGCTACGGTCGCCGGGGCATCAGGAGGCGCGTTGAATGCGGACGATGTCGTGCGCATGTCGCGCGCCGTTTCGATACGCAACATGACGGCGTCGATCGAGCCCGAGGTCTTGTGGATGAAAGAATTGGGCGCCACGCCGATCCAGAGGCAGAGGCCCACGAGGGGCACCAGAATGAAGGTCTCGCGGAAATCGAGGTCCTTGAGGTTTTCGTTGGCCTCCACCGTCAGCGCTCCAAAGAGCAGCTTGCGGGTGGCCATCAACAGGTAGACGGCGCCAAAAACGATGCCGCTGACGCCCACAGTGGCCCACAGCGGCGAGGCCTGGAAACTGCCCAGGAGGATCAGGTACTCGCCCACAAAACCGTTCAGACCCGGCAAGCCCATGCTGGCGAGGACCGAGACCACGAAGAAGAATGCGAAGAGCGGCATGACCCGAGCGATGCCGCCGTACTGGCTGAGCTCGCGGGTGTGTCGGCGCTCGTAAATCATGCCCACCAGCAGAAACAGAAGTCCAGTGGAGAGACCGTGGTTCACCATCTGCAAGACGCTGCCCACGAGCCCGGCTTCGGTCAAGGCGAAGATGCCCATGACCACAAAACCCAAGTGGCTCACCGAGGAACAGGCGACCAGGCGTTTGATGTCGGTTTGCGCCATGGCCAGGAAGGCGCCATAACAGATGCCCACGGCGCCCAGGCCCATGAACAGTGGCGCGGCTTCGAGGGCGGCAGCGGGGAACATGCCCACGCCGAAACGCAACAGCCCATAAGTGCCCATCTTCAGCAGCACGCCGGCCAGCACCACCGAACCGGATGTGGGTGCTTCGGTGTGTGCGTCAGCCAACCAGGTGTGGAACGGCAGCACAGGCACCTTGATCGCAAAGCCGATGGCGAAGGAGGCAAAGATCCAAAGCTGCACGGTCGGTTCGATGCCGCTGGCCAGGGTCATCAGGGCGCGCACATCCGACTCGCCGGTCTGGTAGGTCAACCAGATCACGCCGAGCATCATCAAGAGGCTGCCGGCCACGGTGTAGAGGAAGAACTTCATCGTGGCGTAGAGCCGGCGCTCGCCTCCCCAGATACCGAGGATGAAGTAGAGCGGGATCAGCGACAGCTCCCAGAAGAAATAGAACAGGATCAAGTCCAGGGCCAGGAAGACGCCCAACATGCCCGTCTCCATCAGGAGCAGCCAGAAGAAGAATTCCTTGACGCGCTTGTCGATGTGGACTTGCGCCGAGAGCACCACCAGGGGCATTAGAATCGCGGTCAGGCTGACGAGCAGGATCGAGATCCCGTCCACTCCCAGGCGGAACCAGACATCGATTGGTTGTTCCTTGCCGGCAAGTTGGAACCAAGGAGCCTCGCTCAAGTATTGGGCGGTGGCGCTGATGCCGTCGAAGTTTCCGAAGAGCATGACCCCCAGGACCGCCACGGCGCTGGTGGTGACGAGGGCGATGGTACGTTGTACTTTGACACTGCCCGCCGGGGTCAGAAGCAACAATACAGCTCCCGCCAGGGGCAGGAAGGTCAGGAGGATCAGATTCACAGGCCACCTCCGGCCATCCAGACCAGGGCCAACAAGACCGCGGCCGCGCCCATCCAGAGCCCCGTCTGGGCCACACTGCCGTCACCCATGCGCTTGGCTCGTTCGCCCAAAGCACGGGCTCCGCGGGCCGCACCGTTGACCGCTGCGTCGATCAAAAGTTTGTCCACCATGACCGACACGCAGAAGGCGAGCAGCTTGATCGGTTGCACGATCCAGCGGGTGTAAGCCCCATCGATGCCCCAGGCGTCTCTAAGGGTGCCTTGCAACAGAGGTCGCTGGTTTTGGAATTGTTCGTCGCGCTCGAGGCCGTGCTTGTAGGCGTGGAAGCCCTTGTGGCTGTAGATCAAGGCCAAGCCAGCGCCGATGGCCAGCAAGATGTATTCGGTGCGACTTGTGAGGTGCGGTGCGAGCCCGTGGAAGAGGATCTCGTCGCCCAGGCGCGTCACCGGCGCGAGCCAGTGGTGCAAGACTCCCGCGCTGCCTTCGAAGGGCCAGACCGCTGGCAGGTTAAGCGCTCCGCCCACAACCGCCAGGAAGGCCAAGATCATGAGCGGCAAAACCATGGAGGTCGGCGACTCGTGCGGCTTTTGTTTTTGCTCGTCAAAGCGCGCCGGGCCGAAGAACACGAGGCCAACCATGCGCCAGGAATAGAACGCGGTGAGAGCCGCCACGCCCAAGCCCACCAGCCAGAGCCCCATGTGTCCGCCGCCTCGAGCGAAGGTGAGGGTCAAAATCTCGTCCTTGGAGAAGAAACCCGCCAGCAGCGGCAGCCCTGAGAGGGCCGCGGCGCCAGCGATGAAGGTCGCCGCCGTGCGCGGCATATGCTTCCTGAGCCCGCCCATCTTGTGCATGTCCTGATTGCCGTGCACACCGTGGATCACCGAGCCCGCGGCCAGGAACAAGAGCGCCTTGAAGAAGGCGTGGGTCACGAGGTGGAAGATGGCCGCCGACCAGGCTCCGGCCGAGAGCCCCAGGAACATGTAGCCCAATTGGCTCACGGTGGAGTAGGCCAGGACGCCTTTCAAGTCGCGTTGAGCCACCGCCGCCGACCCCGCGATGAAGGCCGTGGCCGCCGCCACCAAGCCCATGAAGAACAGCACGCCCGGCGCGGCCGCGAAGAGCGGGTTCAGGCGCACCACGAGGTAGACCCCCGAAGTGACCATGGTGGCTGCGTGGATCAGCGCCGAGACCGGAGTGGGACCGGCCATGGCGTCGGGCAACCAGACGAAAAGTGGCAACTGGGCCGACTTGCCGCAGGCCCCGCCGAACAGCAGCAGAGCCGCGAGGGAAATTTGGAAATTGTGCTCGCCTGATTGCAAGAGGTCGGCCACCCCGGCGCCGATGTCCGACATGTCCAATGTGCCGAAGAGGTCGATCAGGCAGAAGCTGCCGATGAGGAAACACGCATCGCCGATGCGATTGACCACGAAGGCCTTTTGACCGGCCTGGGAGGTGCCGTGTTTTTCGTACCAGAAGCCGATCAGCAGGTACGAGCAGAGACCCACGCCTTCCCAGCCGATGAACAGGCCGAGCAGGTTCGAGGACAAGACCAGCTGAAGCATCATGGCCACGAACAGGTTCAGGTAGGCAAAGAACCTGGCCTTGCCCGGATCGTCCGCCATGTAGCCGCCGGCGTAGATGTGGATCAAAGCGCCCACGCCGCAGATCACAAGCAGCATGATGGACGAGAGCGGATCCACCAGCATCGAAATGCCAAAGGAGATCGAACCGCCGTCGATCCAGTTCCAGGTGCTGCTTTCCAGGACGCGCGCCTCGGGCGGCAGGTCGGAGAGTGCGGACCAGGCCACGACGCTCAAGACGAAGGCCAGGCCCACGGCGAGCGAGGCCACGGGCCAGGCCAGACGCGCGGCGCGATCGGTGTCGTTTGCGCTGGCCTCTGGCGCGCGCTTGCGCGCCGCCAGGGTCCAGGCATGCAGGCACGCCGCGATGACGCTGCCCAGGAGCGGCAGGGCCGGGATCCACCACAACCAGTTGACTACAGCCACTCCATCATTCTCCCGCCCCCAGGCTGTCGAGGGATATGGACTGATGGCGCCTGAAGAAGGCAATCACCAGGGCCAGGCCCACTGCGGCTTCCACCGCGGCGACGCAGATCACGAAGATCGCAAAGACAGCGCCATCGAGGTTCTGGACCTCGGAGGTCGAATGCATGCGGCTGGCGGCGATGAAGGTCAGGTTGGCGGCGTTGAGCATCAGCTCGATGCTCATCAGCACTACGATCAGGTTGCGACGGATGACAAAACCGCCCACGCCGATGGCAAACAGGATGCCGGCCAGGATCAGGAGCTGCTGCGGGGGGATGTTCATGCCGCGTTTTTCCTCCGTTCCCGTTTGGCCAGCATGACCACCGCCACCGTGCCCGCCAGGAGCAGGATCGAAGCTGCCTCGAAGGCCAGCAGGTAGGTGCCGAACATGACCTGCGCTAGATCTGTAAGGGAACCCACGGATCTCAAGTCCGCTCTAGCCTCGTCGCTTGTCCCGCCAACTTGCTGGGCGGCCAGGATCGACAGGGCCGCGAGGGTGCAGCCAACCAGCAGCACCAGCGGCAGGCGCCGCCCCATGGCACGGGCTGTGTCGAAGTCGGCGGCCTCGGATGTGCCGAGGTTCAGCAGCATGATCACGAACAGGAAGAGCACCATGATGGCGCCGGCGTAGACCAGGATCTGGGCCACGGCAAGGAACTCAAAACCGATCAAGAGGTAGACGCACGCCAGGCAGAAGAAGGTCCAAAGCAGTGAGAGCACGCTCAAAATCGGATTCTTGGCCGTGACGACACCCAGGGCACCGATCACGGCCCCCAGGCCGAGGCTGTAGAAGACTAGTTGTTCCACCGGCGATTGATTTCTTCGATGTAGTCGATGCGCCCTTGCAGTTGGGAAACGGGGCGCACGAGTCGGTCGAGTTTGTAAACGAGCGAGGCGCGGGTGTAGTCGGCGAGTTCGAGTTCGTCGCTCATCCAGATCGCTTCCTTGGGGCAGGCCTCCTCGCAGAAGCCGCACAGGATGCAGCGCAGCATGTCGATCTCGAAGTGCTCCGGCTCGCGTTCGATCTCGCGCTCGACTTCATGGGCGTCGATGGTGATGGCGTAGGCCGGACAGGCTGCCTCGCACATGCCGCACGAGACGCAGCGCAGGGTCTGGTCGGGATTCATGGCCAGCCGCGGCTGGCCGCGGGTGACGGCCGTGGTGACGAGGGGCTCCTCGGGGTACTGCCGGGTGGCACGCTTCGCGAACATCTTGCGCACGGTAATCGACAGCCCGCGCACGATCTCCGGCAGATAGAGCCGTTCCCCAAGGGTCAGTTGCTTGCGCTTGACGATGACCATCAGAGAGCTAGCACCAGGCCAGTGATGAAGATGTTGGTGATGGCAAGGGGCAGGAAGACCTTCCAACCCAGGGCCATCAACTGGTCGTAGCGAAAGCGCGGCAGGGACCATCGCACCCAGATGAACAGGAACATGAATGCAGCGGCTTTGAAAACGAAGCTGCCAAGGCCGATGAACCAGGGCGCTTCGGCCCAGAAGGGCACCGAGGCCCCGCCCAGGAACAGCGTGGTGGTCAGGCAGGCCATGACGATCATGGCACAGTACTCGCCGATGAAAAACAGCGCGAACTTCATCGAGCTGTACTCGGTGTGAAAGCCGCCCACGAGTTCCGACTCGCACTCGGCGAAGTCGAAGGGGTGCCGGTTGGTCTCGGCGAAGGTGCAGATCACAAACAGCACGAATGCCAAGGGCTGCAAGAACACATTCCAGGCGGGCAGGAAGCCGAGGAGCGTGTGATCATTCTGAGCGTCGGCGATCTCGCGCAGGTTCAGCGTGCCGCTCATGGCCACGATGGCAAGGATGATCAGGATCATCGAGAGCTCGTAGGAAATCATCTGGGCTGCAGCGCGCAGGCCGCCGAGCAGCGGGTACTTCGAGTTGCTGGCCCAACCGCCCAGGATGATGCCGTACACACCAAGACCCGAAACGGCCATGATGAAGATCGCACCCATGTCGAGGTCGGCGACCGAACCCAAGATGGGCGTGCCATCGATCTCGGCGATCCGGCCGGTGAAGGGAATCACCGCAACGCTCATCATGGCCGGAACTGCGGCCAGTGCCGGAGCCAGGATGAACAGGAAGCGGCTCTTGCCCGGCGGCACGAATTCCTCCTTGAACATGAACTTTATGCCGTCGGCCAGGGGCTGCAAGAGACCGAAGGGTCCCACGCGGTTGGGTCCCCGGCGCAGTTGGATCCAGGCCGAGATTTTGCGTTCGGCCAGGGTCGAGATGCCTGCGGCGCTGATCAGGCAGCCGAAGATTACCAGGACCTTGAGCAGAGTGGCGAGGAGCACGGTCACCTGGAAACACTCCCCGGCGCGCAGGTCGCCACAAGGGCGCGCAGGTCGTCCAAGAGTCCCTGAGTTCCACAGACGCCGGCCGGCGCCGAACGCGCCGCGGCGATGGGGCTCTCGTGGCCGTCGGCGTTGACCCAGGTGCCGCTGCGTTCGACCCAGGAGGCCACGCCGACCTGGACGGCCACTCTGGCAGCGTCCAGGGCTTGGGTATCGAAGACGAAAAGCCTTGATTTGCCATCGTGCTCGGAAAGGGCTTCGCGGCCCACGAGGTTCACGACCCTCTCGCCCACGAGGGTGGCGGTCTCGGCGCCGGTGCACAATTGAAGGCACTCTGGCGCGCTGGCGCTCTCGATGCCGACATCAGCTAGGCCGCGGCGGTTGGGGCAGGGGTCTCCTGTGTTCAGGATCTTGTCGGCCAGGCCGCTTTCCTCGGGCGAAACCATGCGCAAGACGGCGCCCACGGCCTGGGCCAGTTCCACGAGGTCCCGGCCTTCCTCCACGGTGAGCCAGGGCGAAGCAATGAAGACATGATTCGTGTGCACGGCAAAGCCCGTGGCCACCGCGGCCAAGGCTTCGCTGGTGCTACAGTCTTCCAGGCCGCTGTAGCCCCGCAACTGTGCGCCTTCGAGGCGACCGGAGAGGGTCGCGCCTTCGAAGGCGAAGCGCCCCGTGTCGCACATCCACCAGCGGTTGACCAGAGCCTCGTAGCGCGGTCGGATGCGCTTGACTTGGCCTTGGCGCAGGACCTCCACCGAGATGGCGCAACCCCGGCTGCACTCGCCGCAGGTCGAGGCGCGCTTGGTGAGGTTCCAAACCCGCGCCTGAAAGCGGAAGGACTTGAGGGTCAGCGCTCCCACCGGGCAGAGGTCAGCCACATTGCCCTGGTAGTTGCCGGAGAGGTCGCGGCCGGCGAAGGTCTGAATTGTGGAGTTCGCGCCGCGACCAGCGATGGTCAGTTGCGCCTGGCCTTCGACTTCCTCGAAGAAGCGCACGCAGCGTGAACACAGGATGCAGCGTTCCTGATCGAGCAGAATCACTTCACCGAGGGAGCGCCGCTTGTCCAGTTTGCGACGCGGCTCGGCGCTGAGTCCTTCGGACTGTCCCTCCGCGTAGGTGTAGTCCTGCAACTGGCACTCGCCAGCCTTGTCGCAGATGGCACAGTCGAGGGGATGGTTCTTGAGCAGGAACTCGAGACACTCTCGGCGCGCAGCCTGGGCGGCGGGCGTTTGGGTCTCGACCTGCATGCCCTCGCTGACGGGCGTGCGACAAGCGGCCACCACTCGCGCGGGGCGCTCGCCTTCGGTGACCTCTACCTGGCACATGCGGCAGGAACCCACAGGCGTCAGGCCGGAGTGATAGCAGTAGTGCGGCACATCCACGCCGTTCGCGAGGGCTGCGGCGATCAGGGGCCGGTCCTTGTCCGCATCGATTTCCTTGCCATTGAGGCGAATGCGAGTCATACGCGTACCTCTTGAGCTCGGGCGGTGTTTGCCTTGAGCGGGCAGCAACCCTGCTCCACATGGGCCACCAACTCGTTCTTGAAATGCTTGATCACGGCCAGGGTGGGGATCGCAGCGGCATCAGCCAGGGCGCAGATGGTCTTGCCCGGGGCCATGCCCATGGCCAGGCGTTCGAGGTTGGCGATGTCTTCCATGCTGCCGCCGCCCTCTTCGATGCGGCGGAATATCTGGTGCAACCACTCGGTGCCTTCGCGACACTGGCTGCACTGGCCGCAGCTCTCGTGGTCGTAGAAGCGCGCCAGGACTTCTGAGGCGCGCACCGTGCAGGCCGTTTCATCGAGGATGATCATGGCGCCCGTGCCGAACATGGATCCAATGGCCTTGATCGAGTCGTGTTCCATGGGCGTGTCGATCAAGTCCGGGGGCAGGAGTCCCGTGGACGAGCCGCCAGGGAACCAGGCCTTGAGGCTGCGTCCCTTCCAAATGCCTCCGGCGTAGTCCTCGAGGATTTCGCGGGCAGGTGTACCCAGGGGCACTTCATAGACGCCGGGGCGCTCGACATGGCCGGAGATGCCACAGAGGAAATTGCCCCGGCTCTCTTCCGAGCCCAACCTGGCAAACCAGGTGGCTCCGCGGTCGATGATGAAGGGCACGTTGAAGATCGACTCCACATTGTTGACCGTGGTGGGCTGACCCCAGAGACCAACACCGGCGGGGAAGGGCGGCTTGGGCCGCGGGTGGCCGCGCTTGCCTTCGAGGCTCTCCATCAAGCCGGTTTCCTCGCCGCAGATGTAGGCCCCCGCGCCCTTGTGCATGTGGATCTCGCAGGAAAACTCCGAACCCATGATCGCGTCCCCTACGAGTCCCGCCGCGCGGGCTTCGTCGATGGCCGCTTGCAATCTGTTGTAGGGCTTTCGGTATTCGCCGCGCACATAGATGTAGACCGCGTCGATGCGCATGGCAAAAGCCGCGATCAAACAGCCCTCGATCAGGCCGTGGGGATCCTCGCGCATGAGCACGCGGTCCTTGCAGGTTCCGGGTTCGGACTCGTCGGCGTTGACCACCATGTAGCGCTTGCGCGAGTCCTTTTCGTGGTCGGGCATGAAGCTCCACTTGAGCCCCGTGGGAAAACCCGCGCCGCCTCGGCCGCGCAGACCGGCTTCCCTGACCTCGGAGATGACTTCCGCCTGGGTCAGGGGAGTCTTGAGCACCTTCTCCAGGGCCTTGTAGCCGCCGCTTCCGTGGTAAACCGAGAGGGTCTCGGACCCTTCGCGCCCGGCGCGTTCCAGCAGGTACAGCTCGGGCGCGCTCATCTCAGACCGTCCAGGATCTCATCGACGCGCGCTTCGTCGAGGTCTTCGTGGTAGACGCCGTCGAGGTCGAACATGGGGGCGTTGGTGCAGGCGCCCTGGCACTCGAGTACTTCCACAGTGAACTTGCCGTCGGCCGAGCGTGAGCCGACCTTGGCTCCAGTCTTTTCGATCACCCGCGCCAGGACGGCTTGCGCCCCGCGCAGGTCGCAGGAGAGATTGTGGCAGACGCCGATCACATGCTCTCCCTGGGGCTTGAGCTTGAACATGGGGTAGAAACTCGCCACGCCGTAGACCTCCACTGGTTCGAGGCCGAAAAATTCCGCGCAGTCTTCCATGATCTCGGGCGTGATCCAGCCACCGAGATCTTCCTGGCAACGGTGCAGGGCGGGAATCAGCCCGGCTTTGCGATCGGGGTAGTTCTTGATGAGTTCCTCGAACTCAGCTTGCAGGGCGGCGGGGAAAGCCATCAGCGATCCACCTCGCCCATGACGAAATCCAGGCTGCCAATGATGGCCACGAGGTCGGAGATCAAACCGTTTTCCGCCAAGAGCGGAATGGCCTGCACATTCATCAAGCTCGGCGCGCGGACATGGCAGCGCAGGGGGGCGCTTGTGCCGTCGGAGGCGACGAAGAAACCCAACTCGCCCTTGCTCGATTCAATTCCCGCGTAGGCCTCCCCGCGGGGCAGGGCCATGTCGGTGACGATCTTGAATTGGTGGATCAACTCCTCCATCTGGGTGTGAACGGTACCCCTGGGCGGCAAGACGAAGCGCCGGTCGCGGGAGAGAAAATCTTCGCCGCGGCTCTCTGCCAGGCGCTGGAGAGCTTGGCGGCAGATGCGTGCCGATTGGCGCAGTTCCTCGATGCGCACCAGATAGCGATCGAAGGCGTCGCCCACGGTGCCCACGGGCACTTCGAAGTCGTAGTGCTCATAGCCCGAGTAGGGTTCCTGCTTGCGCAGGTCGAAGTCGATGCCACAAGCACGCAGGTTTGGGCCGCTGAGGCAGAAGCGCAGGGCATCCTCGGCGCTGATCGTGCCCACCCCGCGGTTGCGGTTGTGCCAGATGCGATTGCCGCTAAGCAGGCTCTCCCACTCGTCGACTTTGGCGTCGAATTCGGCCAGGAATTCGTGCAGTAGTTTTTCGATGCTTTCATCGAGGTCGGCGTAGACCCCACCCATGCGCACATAGGTGTTGTTCATGCGGTGCCCGGTGTAGGCGTCGAGCACATCGTAGAGCCGCTCGCGTTCATGGAAGGTGAAGAAAAAGATCGACACCGCGCCCAGGTCGATGGCCGACACGCCCACGGCGATCAGGTGCGACATGATGCGGCTGATTTCCATCAAGAGCACGCGGATCGTCTGGCCTCGTTCGGGCACTTCCAACTGCGCCAGCTTTTCCAGCGCCAGGGCGTAGCCGACATTGTTGGCCAGGGGCTGCAAGTAGTCGAGGCGGTCGGTATGCACGAAGAACTTGCGCCAGCCGAGCCCTTCGCAGGCCTTTTCCTTGCCGCGGTGCAGGTAGCCGATGATGGGTTCGATGTCGCGGGCGATCTCGCCGTCGACCTTGACCTTGAGGCGCAGGACACCGTGGGTGGCGGGGTGCGAGGGGCCCATGTTGAGCTCCATCAAATCGCCTGCCAGGGGATCGTCGGCATCGGTGGGAAGGGCGGCGTATTCGAACAACTGTTTGGTCATGAGGGCCCCGCCTGCGTTCCCTCTTGCGCGCCCCGGCGCCGTGCGGCGTCCCAGCGTTTGTAGAGCTTGTCCGGTTCGATGCCCTGGTGGGGGAAGTCCTTGCGCAGGGGATGGTGTTCGAAGGCCTCGGGCATCAGAATGCGGCGCAAGTTGCTGCGCCCGCGAAAGTCTTGGTGGCCTTCAAAGACCACGCCGAAGAGGTCGTAGCACTCGCGCTCTAGATAGGCGGCTCCGGGCCAGAGGTGGGTGACGCTGGGAGCCGTGGGCGGCTCGCCTGCGGCTGTGGCGAAGAGTCGCAGGCGGTCACCGAGGGTCAGCGACTGGAGTTGCCAGACGATTTCAAAGCGGCCCGGGCTGGCCCTCGGATAGTGGTCGATGGCCGTCACCAGGGTGCAAATCTCAAAGTCGCAGGCGCTCTTGAGCTGGGCCGCGAGCCCCGCAAGGTCCCCGGCGGCCAATTCGAGGCAGGCCATGCCATCGGCGCTCTCGCGCCAGACGAGCCCCTCTTGGCCCACCCGGGCCTCAATGCGTGCGCGGGTGTTGGTCACAGCTCGCGATCCTCGGCTGCGATGGAGCTATTGGGTTGGAGATTGAATTTGCCGTGGCCTTCGAGCCATTCGTCCTTTGCTGCGCGGTCGCTGAAGAGCGCCTTGACGGGCCGTTCCCGTTCGATGCGTCGTTGCAGTTTGATCAGGGCGTCGATGACTGCATCGGGCCGCGGCGGACAACCGGGGACATAGACATCCACGGGCAGGATCATGTCCACTCCCTGCACCACCGAGTAGGTGTCGTACATGCCGCCGGTGGAAGCGCAGACTCCCATGGAGATGACCCATTTGGGATCCGGCATCTGGTCGTAGATCGTGCGCGCTGCTTCGGCCATCTTCCAGGTCAGGGTGCCGGCCACGATCATTACATCGCTCTGGCGTGGCGAGAAGCGCAGGGCTTCGGCGCCGAAGCGCGCGATGTCGAAGCGCGGCCCCACCATGGCCATCATTTCGATGCCACAACACGAGAGCCCCAGGGGCATGGGCCAGAGACTGTTCTTGCGACCCCAGTTGACCAGGGCGTCGAGGCGCGTGGCGAAGTAACCTTCCTCCGCCAGGGTACCGTCCACGGCTTTCAGCGATCCCATTCGAGTCCTCCCTTGCGCCAAACATAGGCTAGAGCCAGGGCCAAGACGGCCACGAAGGCGCTGACTTCGGCGAAGACCAGGGCGCCATGGCCGGCTGCGTTGAAGGCTTCGGCGCTGCCGGCCCACAGGATGAGGAAGAGCGCTTCGACATCGAAGAGGATGAAGAGCACCGCCACCAGATAGAAATGGATCGAGATGCGCACCCGTGCCGGGCTCTCGCTATCCATGCCGCATTCGTAGGGACTGTCCTTCTCCGCATTCTGTCTCTTGCGCCCCAGCAGGTTGCTGGCCACGGTCACCAGCACCACGAAACCGACAACGATTCCGAGCAGAATGAAGAGGGCGGTGTAGGGTGTGGGCATGGGGTCTGGGGGGGGTCGCGCGGCGCGCAGATGCGGTCTCTGCCAGCGGCTGGGGTCCCCAGGATGCGCAACATATTAACGAGGCCACCTCGTCTCGGGAAGCACCACCCCCGGCTTACCCGTGGACCTCCAAGAATTTAGCGCCCCCAACCTCGCCGGGGCTTCGAGCATGAGTGGAGTACCAGGTACTCCACTCATCATCCCGCCTGA
>DUCM01000021.1:50441-246848 GCA_012959785.1 Planctomycetota bacterium
TTCGCCACTGCATCTGAGTGGAGTACCGGCGAGAAGTACCAGGTACTTCTCGCCGGTACTCCACTCAGATGCAGTGGCGAAGTACCTGGTACTCCACTCATCATCCCGCCTGACAAGAAACCAGCCCGGCCAGCCTCTCCTGGGGGCTCCTAGGCCGGGGATTCCTATCTCGTTCCAGGTTGGGCGTGGGAGGGGTTTACCCCGGGTGAGGGTTTGGCGTCTCTTTGGGGGAAGGAGCCCCCGACTAGCCGTCCCTCGGCCAGGATAGTTCTGTCGCACTCTGCCCTGGGCCCTCCTGGTCCCCCGGGGCCCCTCGGCCCGCAACACCACACCGCTGGAGACGCCTTGCACGAGCCAGGAACCGCTCGACAGCCTGAAGATGCGAGCAGCCCTGCGAGCGGATCGGGTGCTGGAGAACCTCTTTCGCCCATTGAGGGCGCTGGTGATGTGTTGCTGCTCAAGCCTTCGGCGGCCAAGGCGCCGGCGCGCATCAAGGTCTACCCCGGCAGCAACATTCTCGGAGCGTGCTCCCCGCGCGAGATTCATCTGGACCTGCATTAGGCGGGAGTAGGGGGGAGGTCTGCCCAAAAAGTGAGGATAGGGGTTAGTCTGGATAGCATGGCGGACTTTGATGTCGAGGGCTTTCGCGAGCGGGAACGGCGGCAGGGGATACCCAGGCTTTACAACGGCTGGCTGCATGTGGCCAGTAGCGCGGGGCTCATGGGTGCCCTCGTGGTCTGGGGGTTGAGTCAATTGCACGCGGTGCAGATTCTGGAGTGGGGGCTGTTGGCGCTGGTCGCCTTGCTCGGCAATGCGGCGGTGTTTTTTATCCACCGCGACCTGCTCCACCGGCGGCGGCGCTTCGCGCAGTTTGCCTACTACCGGCACTCGGAAGTGCATCACATGTTCTTCACCGATGTGCACATCGTCTGCACCTCCATGCGCGATCTGCACGCCGTCCTGTTTCCGCTCTGGGTTGTGGCCTTGGTGCTCGGCTTGGTCAACCTGCCGGGCTGGTTCCTCCTCGACCGCTTCGTCAGTAGCAACGCAGCCTGGCTCCTTTTGGCGGGCAGCGCGGGTTACTTCTCGAGCTACGAGATCGTCCATAGCATCTCGCACCTGCGCGACGATCACCCCCTGCTCTGGTTCCCGCCCTTCCGTTACATGCGCGATCACCACCGGCTGCACCATGCCCACGACCGCATGCACACCGAGAACTTCAACATTGTCTACCCCCTGGCCGACTGGCTGGCGGGCACCCTGGTTTCGAAGAGTCGCTCGTTGCGAGCGCCGATGGATACAGCATCTAAAACGAGCCCAATCCCATGAATAAAGGCCTTCCCATGAAAATTCTACTGTTGCCACTCTTGCTCGCTAGTGTCAGCCCCCTCTCCGCGCAGAGCCCCGCTCAGGCCGACACTCTGCGCACCCGGGCCACACGCATCCAGGTTAGTGAAGCGGGCGTTCGCGAACACGCGCGCTTCGGCGGGACCGCGAATCGGATCGGTGGAACCCAGGAATTGACCAGCGCGGGCTCGCTCTGGACCCACACCGACGGCGGCGCGGCCTGGGTGGCCGAGGCCGTGGCTATCGGCGATGAGGGCGGCCAGGTGCTGGTGGAGTACGGCCTCAACAACGAGGCCGTGGCCCTGCTCTCCAGCTACGATGCGAATCCTCCTGCGGTGGTCTGGACCGACAACACGCCCCTCGACTCGGAATTCCAGCGCGTCGATTCCGCGCGTAGCACGGCCAACCATGTGACCCTGGATCAGGTTGTGCTCGGCGGCAACTTTCAGACGCGTCAGGCCGTAGTGCGCAAGTACACCTCGAGTTCCGCCAGCCCCGATTGGACCTATACCTTTGCTCCCGTAATCGATTCCACCGCCAAGGTCGCCATCTCCCGCGACGGTTCCATCATCGTGGCGGCGATCATGAACAACAACACGGCCAGCATGGAGATCGCGGTTTTCGACGCCCTTTCGGGGACGCCGACCTCGTACACGGTCCTGCCTCCGGGCAGTTCGACGAACTTCCGTGGCTGGGATCTTTCCGCCGATGGGTCGACACTATATTTCACCCAGAGCAACACCGTGCACCTCTTCGATGTGGGCACGGCCAGCGTGATCTTCACGACCAACATTGGTTCGGGCTTTGACAGCCACGCCATCTCTGGGGATGGATCCGTGTTTGCCTTTGGCCGCTTTAACTCCATCAGCATCTGGGAGCGCAGCGGCGGCACCTACGCGAACACGATCACCAAGACTCTGGGCGGCCAGGTCTATTGCGCTCAGGTGGATATCTCCGACGATGGTTCCACGGTGGCCTATGGCTGGTACTACTATGCTCCGGGGCTCACGATCCAGATCAACGCCCTTGATGTAGCCAGTGGCGCTGTGACCATGACCGACATCGTGGTCGGCGCTGGCACCTTCCAGAACCTGGTGGCCGACATCTCCTGTAGTGCAGACGGCTCGCGCTTTGCCGTGGGCCTGTGGGGCGACGAGGCTGGCTTGGCCGATGAGGTGCGGGTTTACTCGAAGACTCTCGATGCGCCCGTGCAGACCGCCAACCTGCCGGGTTCGGTCTTCGACATCGACATCTCCGCCGATGGTCAGCGGGTCGTGGCCGGCAGCAAGGCTGTCCACGCCAACACCTTTGGCCACGGCGGTCAGGTGGACCTCGTGGACACCGGAGGCGAGGATCTCATCCTGCGCGGCGCGCCGAAGATCGGCAGGATCCCCGCTCTTGAGATCCACGGCCCCCCCGGCAACCCCTCGTTCCTGCTTTCCGCGGGCCAACCCCAGGACCCGCCCATCCTGTTCCCGGCCCTCGGAACGCTCCATGTCCACCGCGCCACGATCCTGATCACCCACATCGGCAGCATGCCCGCCAGCGGCACCCTTGCCGTCCCCTTTGGCATTGCCAATGACCCGGCGCTGATCGGCACAACCGGGTACTACCAAGTGCTGTTCCTGTCCCCTCGCCGCTTGACCCAGGACTGGATCAAGCTGACATTCTTGCCCTGATTGACTGAATCGTACCAGGTACTCTGCCGCTGTTTTGCTTGCAAAACAGCGGCAGAGTACCTGGTACGATTCAGTCAATCTCCAAGACCGCCTCGAGGAAAAGGACTGGGCGTTTGTAGGCCGGGGCGTCGTGGGTGGCGTGTAGGCGGAGGTGGGTAGCCTTGGTTTTGCTGGGGGCTTCGAGGGCCAGGCTGCGGTGACTATCGAAGGGCAGGAACTCGCGGCGGGTCACCAGGAGCTGGCCCTCGACGAGCACTTTGCCGCGTTCGTCAAGTAGTTCCACCTCGAAGACCAGGCGGCGGTTTTCGATGCCTGGGATGCGGTGGCCGGCGCGGTTGTGGATGCTGAAGAGGGCACCGCCAGAGGTGCGTTCGACTGCGAGGCGAAAAGCTTGGGCCAGAAAATGGGGGTCGCGGGGGGTTTGTAGTAGGTGACTGCGGCCCTTGCGCGGAGGCAGGGGCTCGCCGGTGATGTCGTCGATGGCCATGGAACGCTCCACCGGCGCCATGTGACAGCCCACACACGAGAGCCCACGGCTGGCCAGAGCCTGGTCCTCGAAGTCGCGGGCGATGCCGATCACGGGGCCGATGCTGACCCGGTGGCAAGAGATGCACAACTCGTTCGAACCCGCAGGGCTGAAGATCTCATCGCGCACCGAAGCGTGACCGTTGGAGGGCGCACCAAAGGGACCGTGGATCGCGCCGTCGGGACCGAGGTGGCAGGCGCGGCAGTCCACACCGTGATCCCGCCACATAGGCCGCACCTCGGGCCGCAGCTTCCAATCCTTGCCGAGCATGGGCAAGGGCGCGTGGCATCCGTAGCAATTCTTCTTGCGCCGCACCGACGACAACTCGTCCAAGAATATCTCGTCGAGCCAGGCCAGGGCGTGCAGGCTGAGACTCCACTCGCGGGCGATCTCCTCATGGCACTGGGCACAGGAAACCTCGCGCCAGACGGGATTCTGTGCCAGGCGCTCCTCGGCGAGGGGTGCGGGCGGTTTGAGGTTCCAGACGTAGTCCTCGACCGGCACCTCGGCCGGCTCATCTTGGGCGGTGCCTTGGGAGGCCAGGAAGAGACCCGTGAGACACGCCAAAACACCCAGCCAGCGCCGGGCGCTTCGCACCCATGAGGACCTCGACACTACTTGTCGAAGACGTTCGTCTCGCTCGGGCTGATGCGCTCGTCCACCTTCTCCACGCCAAGATCGAGCTTCGCGTAGTCGATCAGGTCGACCGGCTGCGCCTTGCCAGGGGTCTCGACCTTTCCTTGTTGCGCTTTCGAGGGCGCGGGGCTCGCGGGAGCCTCGGCGGGCGCTGTGGTCTTTTCTTGCTTCATGAGGCGCAGGGTAGTGCCAGGGGTCCTCCAGTTCCAGGATCGCAGCAAATAGCCCAGGCGTCAAGCCGAGCGCGCCTCTGAGCCCCTGGAGGCGGGATGGCTCAGTTCGGGGAGCCCATTTCGACGAGTCCCAGGCGATGCAGGTCACCGGCGAAATTGTCCAGAGCGAGGCGGGCCCCTCGGCCGCCGGGGCCCTCGGAATCGATGCCCGCCTGGAGACCTGCCAGATTGCCGGCGGCCCGCAAGGCCTCGAGCACCATCAGGCCGTCGGGCCGAAGGGTCATGAATTCCGCCTGGGCGCCGTGGTAGACGAGTACTCGGGCTTCACGGCCGAGGGGGGCCAGGCGGGCCGCCGCCTGGTCCTCGGCGCTGGTCACGAAACGGCCCGTGAGAAAATCCGGCCGGGCCGCTTGCGCCAGGGGCGAGGCCAGGGTTTCCAGCACCGCCTGGTAGTCGAAGGGCAGGGCTTGGGTGCGTACTCCGGCGCGCACCGCCAGCGATCCGTGGGCGCCTGCGGGCATGCTGCGCTCGGCGCGCTCGAAGCACTGGCGAGCGAACTCATCGGGCGTCGTACCACGCGCCAGATGCAGAAAGTAGTGACTCTTCTGCATGAAGTAGAGGATGTTGTCTCCGGCGAACAGTGGCAGAAACTCGCGCATGCCAGCCATGAGTTCCTCGAACATCTCGGCCGCCTCCTCCTGGGTCATGCCGCTCTCCGATGTGTAGTCGTGATACAGCTGCAAATCCGCACCCTCGTCATCGAGAATCTGGATGCCGAACTTCTCCGGCTCGCGGTAGGTCTGCGCCACTTCGTCGATGTGAAAGGTCTGCAACGAGACCTCGCGCACGATTCCAGCCATGTCGCGCAGGAACTGCAAGGTGGCCCGAGCCTCTTCGCGGGTTTCGCTGGGGAAACCCACCATGCAATAGAACGTGACGCTGATGCCAGCGTCATTGCAGGACCGCGCCACAGCGGACACGGCATCCAGGCTTTGGCCCTTCTTCATCATCTTCAAGAGCCGCGGCGTGGCCGTCTCGAAGCCGAAGAGCAGTTTGCGACAGCCGGATTCGTACAACAGGCGCGCACCCCCTTCGTCGTAGGCCTTGCGCTCGATGCGGGCGTCACACCACCACTTGATGTCGGCTTCGCGCGCGATCAATTCCTGAGGCAGATCGGCGATCATGCCCGGCGGCATGCAGTCGGTAACGAATGAGAAGTGCGAACACTGATAGCGCTGCTTCAGTTCAACCACATGATCCACGATGCGCGTCGCGCTGCGGGTGCGGTAGCCCGGGCCGATCACCGTGGGCAGCGTGCAGAAGGTGCACTCGCCAAAGTAGCAGCCGCGGTTGAGGTCGTAGGGCAGGGCCAATTCGCTGGAGAAGTACTTGTCGAGGGGCAATCCGTCAAAGTTGGGGGCCGGGGCGTCCTCCAGGCACACGGGGTGAGCCGGCGGGTTGACCCGCGTGCGTCGCTCGGCACCGCGGCCTTCGAACCAGGTCAGCGATCCCACATCGGCCAAGTCGTGCCCCGCGCGGAGCGCTTCGCACAGGGCCAGCAAGGGTGCCTCGCCCTCGTGGAAGATGATCGAGTCGAGGCACTCCTCGACGCCCGCGGCATTCATCAGCTTCTCGCCGATGTAGGCCAAGAATCCGCCACCGGCTGTGATGTGGCACTCGGGCAGGGCGGCCTTCACCATGCGGCCCAAGGTGAGTGCCGGGATCAACTGGCTGCCGTAGATCACACTCAAACCCAGCACCCGCGGGCGGCGGGCCAGAAGCCGCGGCATGACCTGGTTTTGGAAGAAGGCCAGGAAGGGATTCTGGTCGCCGTCGAGGGTGGCGCGGAGGACCTCACTCGAGCGGTCGATGGAATAACCCGTGGTAAAGTTGTGAGGAGTCAGGGATGCGGGAAAGTGGGCCGCCGAGACGATGCGCAGTCCCTGGTAGAGGGTGCGCATGGCAGGGATGTAGAGGTCCGGGTCAAAGCTCTCTGGGCCGCGCACGATGCGTTTGGCTTGCTCCACCCGGCGCGCCACTTCGGCGGCGCTGACCGCCGTCTCGGCCGCGGCGCGAAAGGCGGCCATGTCGCGGTAGGGGAGTTCGTCGCGCTCCTCGAATTCCGCGAGAGGCAACCGCTCGCGGACCCGCGTGGCGGCGCGTTCGAGGTAGCTCGGCGAGAGGAAGTGGTCGTAGGCTTCGATCGAGAGGTCAAGCTGTTCCACATCGCGGAACCCGCCAGTTTCCAACCAGGCCTTCAAGCAGGGCAGCGCAAGATAAGGCTGGGTGAAGTGCCCCTGGGGCGGGAAGGCGAGGGAAACGGGGAAGTCTCGGGGTATGGTCATCGCGCTTGAAGGCATTGCTCTTTACAAGATACTGCGTGTCGGAGATCAGTTGCTGGAGAAACTCACGAGGCCAGCCTGCACCAGGGGCTCGAGAGCTGTGCTGATGCCGGGGTTGCGGGCCTCAAGTTGGGCCAGGGTACTCGCGCCGTCCAGCGAGCACAGCAAATCCTCGACATGGGCACCCACCCGCGAAGTGCGTGCACCCTTTGCGGAGGGCTGAACACAGAGGCGTGTGGGCTCCGGGAGCAACTCGAACTCCTCGCCGCGGGCGAGGCAGTCGGCGATCGTGGGCAGGTCATGTTCGAGGGAGAGGTGTTCCGCCAGGACGCGGGGGATGGCGTGGCTTGCGGTTTCCTCGGAGCGCGGGGCGCTGGCCGCCGCCGCGCGCTGGATGGCTTCTTCCCAGGCCAGGGCCTCGAGGCAGACCGCCGTGCCTCGGGCTCGGACGAACTCCTCGAAGCTACCACCCGTGCTGCGCCAGGCGCGGAACATATCGGCCTGCCCGCCTCCCCTGTCCCGCAGCATGAGCGCCCAAGTGCGCGGGAAGTGCATCATGATCGGCGGCAGCAGGGCCGCTAGCTCCGCCAGGTAGCGCATTTTCCCCTCGTCGCCCGGGAGCAGGGACCAGGTGCTGAAGAGATCGGGATGGCGGGCGATGAGTTCGCGTTCGCGAGGCGACTCGCCTGCGCCCAGGGCCATGTCGGGAGCGATCCCCGCGATGGGCCGCGACCCGGTTCCGAACTCCTCCGCCAAGGAGCAACCGGGCTGCGGGTTGACGAGGTGCAGGGAGATGTTAGCGCCGCCTATCAGGCTGGCCCGCAAGCAGAGTTCGAGGGAGGCTTCGAGTTCCGCGTCGCCTTCGCCCGGCAAGCCCAGGATCAGGGACAGGATGGGCGTGATCGAGCGTTCTATGCAAGCGCGTACCATGGCCAGCACATCGGTGTTCGCGCGCAATTGTTTGTTGCACAACTCGCGCACCGCGGGCGCTCCCGACTCCACCCCGAGCAGCACGCGGTAGCAGCCCGCTTGGGCCATGGCGTCGAGGAGCTCTGGGTCGAGGTGATCGACCCGCGCGCGGCATTCCCAGGGCCAGGGACCGCGGCGCGACATTTCCGCGCAAAAGGCCAGGGCCTCGGCACGCCCAGCACCAAAGATGTCGTGGCAGAGATAGGCCTGGCGTGCGCCCTCGAGTTTGCGTAGCTCCTGGACTTCATCGGCGAGTTTGGCGGCGGGCAAGGGCCGCGAACGGCGCTGCCAAAATCGGCCGATGGTGCAGAAACTACAGTCATAGACGCAGCCGCGACCGGAATCGATGGGCGTCAATCCTTCGCTCTCGCCGCTCAGGTGTTTGTATTCCACCAAAGCCGGCAGGAGGTGCCGCGCATAGGGGGCCACCTGGGAGAGGTCGATGGGCGGCGCGGTTTCTTCTTCGCGCACCACAACTTCCTTGGCCGAACGCCAAGTGACTCCAGCCACACCGGCTGCGTCGGCGCCCTCTTCCCAGCGCCGCAAAAGGGCCACCAAACTGACTTCGCCCTCGCCGCGCACCACGGCGTCGAGCACGGGAAAGCGCGTCAGGAGTTCGCGGTCGATGCCCGTGGTGCCAGGACCACCCAGGATGATGCGCGTGGCCGGAGACAGGGCCCGGAGGTCCGCGGCGATGGCGAGTGCCGCAGGCAGCGTCGCGCCCATGACCGAAAAGCCCACCACACTGAAGGTGCCGCGTCCGGCTAGGTGCTGTGCGCAGGCCTCGATGAGGTCGCCTTCGAGTTTGCCGGCGGCCAGGCACCAGGCCAGGTCCTCGAGTTCGACCTCGATGCCCTGCCGCTCGAGTTCGCCACCCAGGCGCAGGAGCCCCGGCGGGGGCATGGAGTAGCCGAAGGAGTCGCGGTGGGGGGACTGAACCAGGAGACAGCGCACAGGGCTCAGGATAGCTCCCGGCTTGGGTGCCGAGGAAGCTCCTCGGGACAGAATAATTTTTGTCTTCTGGCGTAGGCTGTGGTCACCCCCTTGCCCCCGGCCCTCCCCAAGCCATGACCTACCGTTCGACTTCCAAGACCCTGATTATCGTGGGTGCCCTCACCCTCGCCGCCCTTGGCGCTCTTTTCTATTCCCTGACTGATTCTCCCGTCGATGCTCCAGAGAGCGGCACCGAGAGGGCCGAAGAGGGCACCATACAAGCGACATCCCCGGTCGAGCTGGCCCAGGTCCCCGCGGAGGAACTCCAGCGCGAGGCCTCTTCCCCAGAGCCCGTGCGTGAGGACCTCGAGGTTACAGCCGAAGAGGCACCGAGCGAGTCCGTCCTCTCCCCCGAGGACACCGTCTGGATCGCAGGTAGCGTGGTGCTCAGCCCGATGACGCCGGGCGATGAGGAGCTCCTCGTTCTCTCCTTGACCAAGCCCCGGCGTTCGCAACGGATCTACTCCGACGACGGCGCTGCCGCGGCGGCTTGGGACAGTTCGCGCAGTTCCGCGGTGCTCCTCGACCAAGCCACGGTGGACGAGGAGGGCAACTTCCGCGTGCGGGCTTCGGGCGCAGCGGGCCGCGTGCATCTGGCGCTCAGCGGTCGCTATTCCTACTGCAAGGCCTCGCGAGCCTTCGAGCTCGTCGATGGAAAAGCACCTGGGGTGGGGGAAGTCGTCCTGGCCGCAGAACTCGGCGCTTGGCTCACGGGCAGGGTCAAACCGGCCCCGGGCGCCGCGCCTGAATCGGTTGCAGGCACCAGCGTGGATCTCGGCCCCGATATCACTGGATCTTTCGATGCCCTCGAAATCGGCCGCCAGGCTTTCAGCATCGAAGTCGAGTGCGATGAGAGCGGGCTCTTCGAGTTCCGCTCGTTGCCGGTCAGCATGCACCTGGGTATCGCCCTCAAGCACGACGATTTCGCCGCGCAATTGTCGAGCGGCATCGAGCCCTTGCCCGGCGCTCATCTGCTGCGCGAGTTCACCCATTCCCAAGGTGCGAGGCTCGCGGGCAAGGTCGTCGACGAGAAAGGCCAACCGGTGGCCGAGGCAGAGATCCTGGCGCGCCTGGCGGGACCCATAGGCGAAGGCATCGGTGTCCTGCGCGAGGCCACTACCGATGATGCGGGCGTTTTTCGCATGGAGGCTGTGCACTTGGGGGCGATCGAGCTCAGCACTTCCCCCGAAGGCTATGTCGGCGCCAAGTTGCTAGTGGATCAGGACCTGATCGATGGCGGCGCCGTGGAGGGTTTGGTCTTGACCCTCTCCCGGGGCCAGAGTCTGGCGGGCCGCGTCGCTTTTCCAGATGGCACGCCGGCGGCGGGCGTGTTTCTGCGCGTGAGCGCCGACTTTTCGCAGGTGGATTTGAACGGTCAGAACGCCGCCAGGGCCATGCTCGAAAACGGGGTGGACGAAACAGATGCCGAGGGCGCCTTTGCGGTGAGCGGTCTGGGAGTTGGGCCCTTCAAGGTCTCGGCCCAACTCGAGGTCGAGGAAGGTCCTCACGCGGGGGTCTGGCGCACCGCGCAAAACGGCGTGAAGCCGGGCGTTGAGGATCTCGTCATCGAACTCGAAAAGGTCATCTCCTTGAGTGGCCGCGCGGTGGATCTCGAAGGCGCGCCCCTTGAGAGTTTCCGCGTGGTGGCCAGCTTGCAAGGCACCGGCGGCATGCTCGGGATCGGCGCCGAACGCCAGAGTGGCAAGTTTGATGCCGACGACGAGGGCAATTTCAGCCTGCCCAACCTGCGCTCGGGCGTTTGGGATGTCCGCGCCACGAGTGTCGGCTACGGCACCCCCGATGGAATCGAAGTGGTTCTACCCGAGCCCGAGAGCGCTCCAGACTTGGTGTTCATTTTCGCCCCCGCGGCACGTATCGAGGGCGTGGTGCTCGACACCTTCGGTCAATCGCTCGCCGGCGCCCAGGTGGGCCTCGAATTGAGTCTGGCCGATCGCGTGGCAGCTTCTCAGAACCCCGACTCGCCCGAGGCTATCTCCGACTTCGAGGGTAAGTTCAAGCTGGCGGGCGTCGAGCCAGGCAGCCGTTCGGTGACCGCCAGCATGCCGGGCTTTGCTTCGAGTGAGCCCAAGCCCATCGTGCTGGTCTCGGGCGAGGTCGTGGACGGCCTGGTCTTGGAGCTGAGGGTGGGCGGCCTGCTCACCGGCGAGGTGCGCAACGACGAGGGCGAACCCGCGCCTGGCCGTTCGGTGATCGTACAACTCATGCCGGGCTACAACCGCCAGTTCATGAGCACCTCGGACGCCCGCGGCGAGTTTCGCTTTGAACACCTAGAGCCGGGCAACTGGCAGGTGATCGCCATGCCCAATGTCCTGACCGGCGAAGCCAATGGCGAGAGCGGCAAGGGCCTTGGCGACCTGCTGGGCAAGATGAAAATGGCCACGGCCGAGATCATCGACGGCGAGTCCCTGCACCTGATCCTGGGCCAGCCCCCGGAGAATCCGATCACGCTCAAAGGATCGGTGGTCCACGCTGGCGAAGCGGTACCGGACGCTGTGGTGTCCTTCGTTCCCGAGGGTTCCGAGGGCTTGGGCGACTTGAAAATGGCCTACACCGACGAGCGCGGTGAATTCCAAGTCGACCTTGACAAGCGCGGCGAGTACCTCGTCACGGTGCAGAACAATGTGGCCACTGGCCGCCAAAACTCGATTGAGTTCGGTGAGACCATTCCCCAGGAGGGAGAGGAGCACAAGCTCGAACTCGACCTGCCCCTGGGGCGCATCTCCGGCACCATCGAGGGCCCCGGCGGCAGCCCGGCGGCCAACTGCCGGGTGACCTTGAATGTCGAGGGCGGCGTGGCCTACGGTTCGTTCCTCGGTGGACAGTACGCCGAGGTCGCGACGGACCAGGACGGCCGTTATGACATTCCCTACTTGCGGCCGGGGACCTACACCATCGCCGCGGGCGGCATTTTGCTCGGCGGACTTCTCGGCGGAGATGGCGCCTCGTCGGGGCGCGTCGTCAAGAACGGTCTGACAATCGGCGAGGGCGAGTGGTTGCAGTCCATTGACTTCGCCCTGCCCCGTCCCGGCGTACTCATCGGAAACGTGCAAGATTCCGCGGGCCTGCCCGTGGCGGGCGCAGCTGTATGGGTGCGCAACGCCGACGGCCATGTACTAGAGCGTTTTGCCATGGTGGAGACCGACGGCGCAGGAGAATTCACCTACGCGGGGCTCGCTCCAGGCACCTATTCGATCTTCGCCAAGAAGGGCGATTCGGTGAGCATGAGTTCCGCACCGGCGCGTTTGGCCGAAGCGGGAACGGCCGAGGCCACGGTGCATCTCGAGCCGGGGTTCATGCTGCTCGTGACCGTGGTGGACAAGGCTGAGGCCGAGCTGCGGGCGCGCATCAGCGTCATCGACGGCGCGGGGCATGAGATGAGCGGCCTGCTGTCCATGACCGAGATCATGGCCCAGCTCGGCGCAGGCTTTTCGGCCGGTGTGCAGCGCGTGGGCCCTCTGCCGGCGGGCAAGTACAGGGTCACGGCGACCCTGGCCGATGGCCGAGAAACTCACAAGAATGTTCGCTTGGGCAGCCGCCCGGAGCGAAAAATCAAACTGCGCATCAAGTAGCCCAGCGCTTCGAGTTGTTGCTGCAAGACTCCTACACACGCAGCCGCTCGGTCGGGCCAGAGGGCACCCAGGGCTGATTGGAGGGCCTGAACGGCCTCGGCAACGCTCTCTTGGCGGGATTTTTTTTGGGATCTGTTCTTGTGGAGTTGTGGCACACTTGAAGCCCTGGCTCGCGCTCCGGCGCAAGCTCTTTTTTGGCCAGCAGCACCCACCACTGAGAGGAGCTAAGGGGAACAATGAAAAGAAGAATTTCGCAAGCAGCGTGGGGTTGCTTGATCGTCTTGAGTGGTGCGGCACAGGCCGACATCCGGTGGACCGGGGCGGTCGACAAGGACATCTTCCGTGAGGCCAACTGGGACCTGAGCGCTTCCACGGTGACGGCGGTCAATCCGAACCAGACCATCAACGACAATATTGTCATCACCGGGGGTTCGGTGGAGATCCCCGACCTGCCCGGGCAGGTGCGCTTTCAGGTGGGCGATGGGTTCACCCTGACCCTGGATCAGTCGACCCTCACGGCCTTGGGCGACGACGGAGTGGGTGGCATTTCTGGAACCAGCGCGGGGCCTTGGGTGATTCTCGCCGGCGGTGCAGAATTTGATCCTCAGTTCATCACTAATGGCGTACGCCTGCTCTTCGGGCCCTTGTGCTCCGCGGACTTCGGCGGCGGGGCGAACCCGATCAACCTGTCAAAGATGAAGCTCACGCCCAGCGCGGTCTTGGCTTTCAAAAACGAAACCGTGGCGGACTACATCGCCGAGCATCTCTTCAAGACATCCGTCGACAGCGCCCCGGCGCAGGTGGGGGTGAATGTGCAGGTGCTCTCCGACGGCGGTACGGGCTGCGTCGTGTCGGTCATCACGCCCTACCCCAATTCGTGCCAGGGAACGATCGTGGCTTGCCCCTGCGGCAATGGCAACGACGGCTCGAACGGGCCGGCGGGTTGCGCCAACAGCGCCCACTCAGGCGGCGTGTCGCTTTCGGCGGGGGGCTCGAGTTCGGTGAGCAACGCCGATTTGATGCTTTACGCCAGCGGACTCGTCCCCGGCCGCATGGGCGTCTTCTTCCAGGGCGATTTGGCCCTCGGTGGCGGCGCCGGGCTGCCCTTCGGAGATGGTCTGCGCTGCGTGGGATCGGGAGTCGTGCGGCTTTCCGCTGTGATGGCCAACGCGGGCGGCCTGTCCGCCACGACGGTCAATATCCCTGTGGGCGGCAGCATCCAGCCCGGCAATCTGAAGCGCTACCAACTCTGGTACAGCGATGGGCCGGGGGCACCTTGCGGGTCCGGATTCAATCTCAGTAACGCGATTGAGGTAACCTGGGGACCGTAGGAATAGGTGCGGCCAGGAACCTGATCCACAACGGTTCGTCGTTTGGCGGCTGAAGCCCAGGACATCCGCCGCCGCGGCCTTCTCGGCGCGCTGCGCTGGGGCTGAGAGCCCCCCCCCACAAGTTCAGCGGTGGATTGCCGTGCCTGGCTCGGGGTCCGAGCCGAGCCAGTTCGCGAGCAGGCTGATCGTCTGGGCGAAACGGTCGAGGTCTTCGGGGCTGCGCACGAAGTCGCCCCGGCGGCGTCCGTGGCGGTCGAGCAGGATCAAGGCCGGTTCCTCGTTGGCGCAGCCCGTGCGCAGGCGCGTGCGGGTCTTCCAACCGGGGTCGAGGAGGAATAGGTTGCCCGGACGGCGGGCGGTCTTGGAGTCGATCAAGGCCACGACCTGTTCGGCATCGCCGCCAGCGCAGAGGATGATGTGCACCACCGAGGACCCCAGGCCGCGCAGGCGATCGCGCATCTCGCGGAAGGCCACGAAATCGGCCTCGGTGGCCTGCGGCTGGGCGAGGTCAAGGCTGTGCACCACAACCAGGTGGCCCTTGAGATTCGCCAGGGTCACGGGAAGGCCGTCGGCGTCATTGAGGGCGACAATCTCGGCGGCCCTTTCAACGCCGGCTGGCGGATCGGGGTACTCGGCGCCGAGGCTCTTGATCAAGGGTACAGACCAGGCGATGCAGAGGACCACGATCCAGAACCACGGCCGGGTCAAGATTTGCAGTGGCCGCGGGGGCAGCTCTTCGGCCCGGGCCTTCAGGGATCGATGCGTTCGCCGGCGGTGAGTTGGCGCATCCAAAACAACACGCCGGTCACCACCAGGTAGGGCACTCCCAAGAAACCCATCACGAAGAGCAGGGTTTCCATGCCCTGTCCCACCGAACAGGAAGGACAAGCGAGGGCCGCGGGGGCCAGGGCGCAGAGTGCGGGAGCGGTGAACAGAAGACTCTTCATCTCATCTGTAGATCGATTCCAGCATGATCAGGATCACCGCGACCCCCATGTAGATCGGCATGCAAGCGATCCAGCGCACCCACTTCTTCTCATGGTCGAGGTGCATGAAGAACATGGCCACCAAGCTGGCTTTCAGGATCGCCAGGAAACACAGGATCAGCATCTTGGTGTTGCCGCTGTACTCGGCGGAGTAGACGCTGGGAACGAAAACTTCGAGCAGGGTCAGAAAGCCCAAGACGAGGAAGATCGTGATGTAGAGCGCCTTTTGGGTCTGCTTTTCGCCGGAGGCTTGGTCGGGGCCCGTGCTGACGTGGCCGCCGTGGGCGGATTTCGTGGGGCTCTGGGTCATGGAGTCGTCCATCGGGCTACAGGAGGTAAATGAAGGTGAAGACCAGGATCCAGACCAGGTCGACGAAGTGCCAGAACAGGCCCACCAACTCGACCGGGCTGAAACTCAGCCCGCCCTGGGTGTACTTGCCAGCCATGGCGCCCTTCAGGATGCAGGTGAGGTAGATCACCCCGGAGAGGACATGCAAGCCGTGGAAGCCCGTCACCGCGTAGAAGGTCGTGCCGAACAAGCTATTGATCGGCACGCCGTCCACGGCACTGTGGGTGAAACCGATGCCGGCGTGGGCCAGGTGCGTGTACTCGTAGGCTTGGATACCCAGGAAGGCGAGGCCTCCGACTATGGTGGCACCAAGCCATTTGCAAAGGTCAGCCTGGCGTTTCTCCTTGGCCGCCAGCACGGCAAAGACCATGGTCAAGGAGGAGCAGATCAGGAGGAAGGTGGCGAAGGCCGTCAGGGGAATCCCGAGGATCTCCGCTGGCACCGGCCAGTCGTTGGCGGTCCCCCGTAGGACACCGTAGGCGAACAGGAGACCGCCGAAGGACATACCGTCCTGGGCGATGAACATCCACATGGCGATCTTGCCGCCCGTGGCCTTGCCAAAGTGCGGGTCGTCGCTGGGGAGGTCTGCGTGATCTATTGTTGCGGCGTTTGTGTCGCTCATCTGTCTGTTCAAGCTAGAAGACAAAGATTCCAAGGAAGAGCACGATCCAGACAACATCTACGAAGTGCCAGAAGATGGCGATGTTGCTGATCGTGGTGAATTTGTGCGCGTCGTAACGCTGCAAGGAAAAACCGATCAGGGCCCACGCGAGGGCCGCCAGGCCCAGGACCACATGGGTCGCGTGAATCCAGGTCAGTCCAAAGAAGAGGGATTCATAGAGCCCCGAGGTGGGCAGGCGCCCGGCGCCGATCAAGTCCAACCAGAGCCAGGCCTGGAGGGCAGCGAAGCCCAGGCCCAGGATGAGCCCGGCGCTCCAAAGACGCGCGAAGCCGGCCTCGCCGCGCTGGCCGCACCTCGCTGCGCGGTGGATCAAGACGCTGCTCGCGATGAGAATCGCGGTGGCCGCGCTCGCCAGGGGGAACGAAGGCAGGGCTATGCCCTCTGGCGGCCAGACGCCGATGCGTTGCCGCAAGACCAGGAACGACAGGAAGATCGTCCCAAAGGTCATGGCCCAAGAACCGATAAAGAAGATCATGCCCAGGGTTACATCGACCCGGGTGCGCTGCTCTTCTCTGGTGAGGATTACGGATGCGGAAGTCATGGGAGCGCGAGTCTCAGCTCGGCATCTTCTCGGTCATGGGGATCCAATCGCGATCCGGGCCCAACTTGGGGTTGCTGAATTCGTGCGGGCCCGAAAGCACCGTGGGGATTTGCACGAAGTTGCAGTGGGGCACCGGGGTCTCGGTGAGCCAGTCCAGGGTGCCGACTTGCCAGGGGTTGGAGTCGGCTTTGGGGCCCCACCAACGACTTTTGATGAAGTTGTAGACGAAGACCAACTGCGCGGCTCCCAGGAGGAACGCGGCGTGGGTGGCGTAGCGGTTCATGTGCTGCAAGGCCTCTAGGTATTCGACCGAGGTGTGGTCGTAGTAACGCCGCGGCATACCCGCGTAGCCCATGACAAACATCAGGCAGAACAGTGTCACCAGGGGCACGAAGGAGCCCCAGAAGTGGATCTTGCCCAAAGTCTCGTTCATCTGCCGCGCGAACATCTTGGGGAACCAGAAGTAGATCCCGCCGAAGGTGGCGAAGAGCGCAGAGGCGGCCATGGTCAGGTGAAAGTGGCCCACGATGAACATGGTGTCGTGCAGGAAGATGTCCGTGCCGATGGTTGCGCAGTAAATGCCCGTAAGACCGCCGAGGCCGAAGACAAAGATCACTCCGATGGAGAACAACATCGGTGTCGTCAGCCGCAGGTTGCCTTTCCAGAGCGTGTGCAACCAGTTGAAGAACAGGATCTCGGCTGGGACCGAGATGATCATGGTCAAGAGCATGAAGCTCTCACCGAGCATGGGCGAGAGGCCGGTGGTGAACATGTGGTGGCCGTAGACTACCGCCGACAAGATCGTTACCGCCGCCATGGCTCCCACGGAAATGCGATAGCCAAAAGCCGGCTTGCGTGCGAAGAACGACAAGAGGTCGCCGATGATTCCCCAGGCGGGCAGGATCAGGATGTAAACCTCTGGGTGGCCGAAGATCCAGAAGAGGTGTTGGTAGAGGATCGGGTCGCCTCCGCCGCCACCCTGCATGATCGAGGCGGGCACGAAGAAGGTCGTGCCAAAGACGCGGTCAAGGAAGAGCAGGATCATGGCCGAGCCGATGACCGGGATGAAGAGCACGTTCAGGACCGATGTCAGGAAGATCCCCCAGACCGTGAGCGGCAGGCGATCCCAGGTCATGCCCGGTGCGCGCAAGCGGATCACGGTGGTCATATAGTTGATGCCACCCATGATCGAACTGGCGCCGATCAGGAAAACCGCCAGGGCCCAGAGGGTTTCGCCTTGGCCCTGGGTGCCCACGGTGGTGGAGAGGGTCGGGTAACCCGTCCAACCCGCTTCGGTGGCTCCCATGGGCACGAACAGGGAGTAGAAGCCCACGGCGCCGCCTGCGAACATGGCCCAGAAGGACAGCATGTTTAGGGTCGGGAAGATCATGTCCCGGGCGCCAATCATAAGGGGGATGCACCAGTTGCCAAGGGCGCCGATCATCAGGGGCGTCAGCCCCAGGAAGATCATGATCGTCCCGTGCATGGTGAAGAGCGTGTTGTAGGTCGCCGGGTCGAGCACTCCCTCGGTGCGGGGGAAGAGCAGCGCTCCGATGAGCGGCACGGGTTCGCCTGGGTTGGCGAGTTGCCAGCGAATCATCATGGCCATGATGCCGCCGATGCCGAGCCAGATCAGCCCGAACCACATGAACTGCTTGGCGATGACCTTGTGGTCGGTGGAGAAGACGTGCTTCGAGAGGAAAGTCGTCGGTTCCGGATGGATGTGATCAGTGCTCATGATGAATTACTGTTGCCACTCCCAAGCCCACTGGGCTTCGGTGTCGTCTTGATCGTGGGCGGCGGCAGAGAGGGGACTCGCTTCTTGTTCCCAGAGGTCGAATTCTTCGGTCTCGAGGACCTGGACTGTGCCGAACATTTTGTAGTGGGCGAAGCCACACAGTTCGGCGCAGAGGATGGTGAACTGGCCGGCCTCGGTGGGCCGAAACCAGGTGGTATTGATCGCGCCGGGGTTGACATCTTTTTTCATGCGCATCTCGGGCAGGAAGAGCGAGTGGATCACATCCTTGCTAGTCATCTGCAAGCTCACCGCACGGCCCTTGGGTACGGTCAACTCGTTGATGCTGAGGATGTCGTCGGCGGTGCCGAACTCGCCGTCGAGGCCCGCTGCGCGGAAACTCCAGGCCCACTGCTGGGCCAGGACCTCGACTCGGTAGGTGTCGGCGGCTGCCGCCTCGGGAATCTTCCAGTAGGCCTCGCGCAAGTCCTTCATGGCGATGGTCAACACCCAGGCGTCGAGAACGAGAAAAGTTACCACCGAGATGAAGGCGGTCAGGCGCTTGTCGTGCAGGCTCGTGCCGTGGTCAAAGGAAGCCTTGTGTCCGGGGCGCTCGCGGTCGCGCAGAACCGAGATGCCGATCATGACCAGCACCAACAGGAAGGACACGCCGCAGAGCATGGTGATCAGCCAGAACAGCTCGCCAAAGCGATAGCCGTAATCCGAAGCCGGGGAGCCGGGCGTCCAACGCGGGGTGACCTCCTGTGCCTGGGCCAGGCCCGCGAAGAACGCGAGGGCGAGCAGCGCGGCAGTCTTGTTCATGATTTGCATGATATTTTTGGTTCTGAAGCTATTGGCCCTGGCGCAGACCGCCCATGAAGGCGGCGCGTTTTGTGGGTTGGTCCTTGTACTTCTTGATCAGGCCTTTCACATAGTGGGCCAGGGCCCAAATGTCGCGGTCCGAGAGGGCATCCTTCCACTGTGGCATGGCCGTGCCCTTGATGCCTGCGGCGATGGTTTCAAAGAGATCCAGGGTGCTGGTGCCGGCGCGCATCTGATGCCAGGTGAAGTCCGGCGGCAGGATCTTGGTGGGTCTGCCGAGCACTTCGTAGCTCGATTCCTTGAGCACCGGCAGGGTCAGGTTGTCACGGTACTTGGTGCCCGCGTCCTCGCCGCGCAAGGCGGCTAGATTGGTCGGGGTCACATAGCCGGGGTGGCACAGGTAGCAACTGGCCACTTCGTGGTAAACCAGTTCTCCGCGCTTGAGCGCACCCTTGGCGTCGGACTGCCAGGGATCCTCGCCGGACTCGACCACCTCGCCGATCTCCGTGAAGATGTCGCGCCAGCCCTCGCCTGGGGGGGAGAGGCTCTTGATGTACTGCAAGATGTCGTACAGCTGTTCATCTGAGAGGTCCCAGGGCAGCATCGGCGTGCCCGCGAGACCGCGCTTGACCAGGCGCATCAGGGCCGCGTCGCTGGGCAGGGTGCTGATAACCTTGGCGAACTTGAAGTTCTTCTGCAGGAAGCTGCGCGGGGCAGGGCGCAGGTGTTGGCCCGAGCGGCCGTAGCCGTCGCCTTCGAAGCCGTGGCAACTGGAGCAGTACTGCACGAAATCCTGGCGCCCGCGGGTCAGTTGCGCGGCAGAAATCCATTGCCAGTAGGCGTACTCCTCTTCCTCTTCGTCGTAGCGTAGCTCGAACGCGCCGCGGGCGTCTTTCCAGCCACCTTCGTCACCGAGGTCCTCGTCATAGCTGTAGCGTTCGAGGTCCAACTCGGCCTGGGCTGCGAACCACTCCTCACCAGGTGCCCGCAACCAGGTGCCTTCATCGATGACGAGGTTGATGTTAAGCGGCGCACGCACATGGGGTGCGTCGGGAACATGTGCGCTGGCCTCGTGTTCGGTGGCGTCTTCGCTCGCGTCTCCCTGGAAGGAACTGAGCGCGATGACCAGGCCGCCAACGATAGAAAGGAGGGAAAGGCTTGCAGGTTTCATGGATGCTCTTGAGTGGGCCGAAAGGGAAAGCCGGTGGATGGTCGTTGCGAAAAACTGCCTTGGGCAGAGCTCGCCTGGCCTGGTTCCATGTGCTTGGTCATGAAGCAGGCCGGGCGAACAGAGTCCCGGTTGCCCGAGAAGCTGCGCGTCCTGCCCGCTCGACTGTCTTGCTACTTCGAGTCAGCCTTCTTCGGTTCGAAGACGACATTCAGGGTCTCGCTGGCCCCTTTTGCGAGGGTGACTTCGGCGGATTGGGTGCCGAGGGTCTCGTGCTGGGCACTAATGGTGTAGGTCCCCGGGGGCAGGCCAGTCAGGGAAAAGGCGCCCGTGGCGTCGCTGACGGTGAAGAACGGGTGGTCGAAGACGACTACATAGGCCTTCATCCAGTCGTGCATGTCGCACTTGACCAGGAATAACTTGTCCTTTCTCTTCATCGCCTTCTTGATCGGCGCGGCGCCAGCGGGCTGCGCCATGTTGAAGGCTTGGTTGCGGCGCGAGAAGGTGTGCACATTGTGCACGGTGTTGTCGTTGTTGGAGACTTCGAGCTTCTGCCCAGCCTGGACGGCGAGCACATGGGGCCGGTAGACGCAACCCTTCTGGGTTAGCTTGACCGCGCCCTCGCCCTTGGGGAACTTCCAGCCCTTGAGGCCCTTCGAGATCGATATGACCACATTTTGCAAACCACCATCGGTGACGATGATTGTCTCTTCGAGGGCCTTCTCGTGGGCGCTGCACTTGGCGTCCGAACCCATGTCGATGGTCTTGCGCTCGGGGGCCTTACCCTTGAAGGTGATGCGCCCGGACACCGTGGCGTCGCCTTTGGATGCGTCCCACTTCTCTTTGTCTTCGAGGGGACTGGCTCCGGCAGAGCTGCTGCCAAGGGAGCTCGCGGGAGCGAGCTCCATGGCGGTCTTCGCAAGGCCTGGGGTCTCGTTTGACGCGTCGGCTTCGGCAGCGGTGGGGGCGACCTTGGACTCTTGCGCGGGGGCGGTGGCTGTTTCGCTGCTGCAGGTTGCGCTGAGGATGAGGGATAGAATCCCGACGAAGTGAAGTTTCATTGTCTGTGGAGGAGCTTGTCCGTTGAGAAGAAGTGTGTGGGGAGTTTTTGGGCGTGAGAGGTTACTCCAAGCGCTGTCAGGCGGTGAGCTTAGCGCCCGGGTTCTGCACGGAAAAGGCGAGTGCCGCGAAAGTTCTGCCGCCATGCTCAGCCCGGGATTCTGCGCCAACGCCGAATCACTATACGATAAAAAGACCTGGAAATCCGATAATATCTTCTCCGAGTCGTGACTTCGCTGGGCAGGCCTGCTCAGCCCCGTGGTGGGGACTGCATACCTTCCAGGAACGGAGCGGCGAGGCGTTCTGACTCCTCATCGCGCACCCGCCCCGGAGCCAGGCGGTGCAGGATTCTCAAGCGTTGGCTCAGGGCCAGCTTCTGGGCCTGTTTGCCGTTGGGATCCACGGCTTGTAGGGCGCGCAAGCCGCGGGGCCGCAGGGCAAGACGGATGCGACTCACCGCCGCCCGCTGGAATGTCGCCAGAAACCCCTTCTTGAGGAGCATTTTCCGATGCGGATTGACCCGCGCCATGGCCCGCCGCCAGGAGTCGCGCTCGGCAATCAAGAGCACATGGCTGAAGATCAACTTGTTGGTGGTCATGGAGAGCGCCTTACGGGGCACCGTGTCATTGACCAGTTGATCGAGTTCGGCCAACTCGGGCAGGCTCTTCAGACGGTTGATGATCTGCCAACGGGCCTTTGGAATGAATTGGTCGGCGCTGAGTTCCCAGTACAGATGCCCCAACCCGCGGGTGCGCGCGTAGCGACTGAGATGATAGGGCACGAAATGGTTGTGGGCGATCCCATCGGCGGCGAGGTGTGAGAGGTAGCCGGCGACGAAGGCCTCCTTGCGCGTTGTGTCGGCCAGGGCGCCCATCTCCTCCACGATTCCCCAGCGGTGGCAGTGGTTGTAGTCACCGCCGTAGGCCTTGAAGTTGATGATGTCGGCGGCGATCGAGCCGTAGAAGAAGGCGTCCTTCTCCTCGCCGAGCAGGATGGCCATGGAGCGCGGCAGGAGTTCTCTGCGCCGACGAAAGACGCGCTCGGAGAACTCGAGGTGATGACCGGGGCCCCAGGCCCAAACAAAACTCAGGGCCAGGGTGAGGAAAAGGAGCAGTGACATGCCACTCCTGTCGCACACAAGGCGCCGGTTTGTCGAAGAAAAAGCCCTCCCTGGACCGAATTTGCCCTCGGGCGGGTCTGGCGGGACCCGGCCCCGGTGTTTCCCCCGGTGTTTTCGAAGGGGCCTTGCCCGGTTGTCTTCTTGAAGGGGCCTTGCCCTGGTGTCTTCTTGAAGGGGCCTTGCCCCGGTGTCTTCTTGAAGGGGCCTTGCCCCGGTGTCTTCTTGAAGGGGCCTTGCCCCGGGCCTCCCCGTCAGGGAAAGTGCTCAGGAGCCCCTTCCCCCGCCCGCAACCCCTCGAGCCCCTTGCTTCTCCGCCTCTTCCCCTGGATTGCCCTGCTCCTCGTTGCCTGTGGCGCCGAGCGGGCGGAAACGGCTTCTCCCGGTGAGTTGCGACGGGCCCTCGCGGCGGCGGAGCGCATTGAGGTACGCCTGCTGGCGTCCGCCTCGGGACCCGCGGCCGAGGGCCTGCGCGAGCGCGTCGCCCTCTCGGCCGCCACCCTGGCCGAGGCCTGGTCGGTGGAGGTTGTGGTGCTCGAAGGCGACGAGCCGGGCGACTCCCGTGCAGCGCGCATCGTCCTGGGCTCACCTGCGGATGCCCTCGTTCAAGAACTGCTCACTGACGGCGGCGCCAGCCTGCAAGAAGACGGCACCCTTTCCTGGAACGGTTGCGTCCTACTCGACGCTGGCGATGCCTTCCTGGCCTGCTTCGAAGATCCAGAGCGTCGCGGCTTGCCGCTCAATCTGTTTCTGGCCTCCGACGCCGCGGGACTCGCGGCCCTCGCCCTTGACCTGACGCCGTGCGCTCGGGCTGGCCTGCGCTTCTTGCACCGCGACCGGCCTTCCCTCGACCTGCACCTCTCGAGCGGCGGGCGCTCTCTCGTGGCTGGACCCGGAACTCTCCCCGCGCCTGCCTGGCAAAGCGCGCACCGATCAGAGTACTTCCATGCAAGGCGCGGCCCCGCAGTTAACCCGCAACTCGCCCGGGCCTATGGGAGACGAGTTGAAGACGCCATCGGTTCCCTCGAGGGCTGGGCCGGCGCGGGCCCGCGGGGTTTTCAGGAGATCTTTCTCGTGCAAAGCGGCGAACGCCAACGAGCCTTGGCCGGCCGCGCCGGGCAGTGGGTTGCGGGCAGCGGCAGCGACTGCGCGTTCGCCCTTGTGGCCGCGGGAGTTCCCGACGACGGCGGTGCGGGCGCGGCGGCTTGCGCCCTGCGCACCCATCTTGGCGAACCGGCCGCCGCCTGGATGCTCGAGGCCGCCGGCATCGACGCCGCGGGCTCCTGGTGGGGCAGCGACCTGCGCGACTGGGGCCGGCGCCTGGCCGAGCTCGGCCTCCTGCTTCCAAAAGCAGACATCGTCCACGCCGGCGCCGCCGCCGAGCACTCACAACACATCCTGGCACCCCTCAGAGGCCTATTGTGGAGTTTTTTGCGGGAGAGCCGCGGTGCGCCGGTGCTGCGCTCCCTGTGGCGCGGCGAAGCTTCGCTGGAGATCGACGAGGAGGCCTTTCACGCCTGGCTGGGCGGCCATCCAGGGGGTCTCGAAAGCCTGGCTCCCGCCGCCCGCGCCGCGCACCTGGGGCGCATCAACGAGTCGGGTTTTTGGCGCGGCGTGGCCTACGCTTCAAACGCTCAACCCGGCGGCGGCTACGACTTGCGACAACTTGGCCAGAGTCTTGAGAGCGCGCGCCGACAGACCGCCAACGCCGCCTGCGTGACGAGTTTCTACGCCGCTCGCGCCGCGCCCCTGGCCGTGCCCGGCGCCGGCTTGCGCCACGGCCGCGAGAGTCTCGAAGGCGACCTTGCCATCGCCCAAGTCTCTGGCGCGGCCCGTGCCCGCGGCCTCTCCTTGCTGGCCCTGAGACCGCAACTTCTGTTGAGCGAGAGCGCCGGTTATGCGACCTGGCTGCCGCGTACCAGGTCCATCGACTGGGAGGATTTCTACGCAGAGTATCGGCCCATGGCCACCCACTACGCTCTCGTGGCAGAGCTGTGCGACTTCGACATTTTGTGCCTGGGCAGCGGCTTGGCGGCGCCGGAGATTTCCACCGGGCAAAGGGAAAGCATCTTGAGCTTGCGCCGGGCCAACTTGAGCGCGGTCCTGGAGGGGGTGCGGGCGGGCTTCGGCGGAGCCTTGACCTACGCCGCCGACTGGCCCGGCGAGGCGCGCCATTTCCGCCACTGGGATCAGGTTGACTTCATGGGCGTCTCGTGGTTTCCCTCGAATTACAAACGCGACGCAGGCGCCCGCGGCCAGGCAGCCCTGCGGCGCGCCTGGAACGCTCAGTTGACCCAGTTGGGCCGCATCGCCGCCAAGGCGGAGAAGCGCCTCTTGGTGATGGAGTTCGGCGTGCGCTCGACCCGCGGCGGCACCCAGGACACGCGCATGGGGGCAGGGCCAGCCGACGAGAACACGCAGGAGCAGGCGCTGAACGCCCTGTCCCTGGCCATCGCCGATCTCGCCCAGCAGGGCCTCGAGCCCTTGGGGCTCTTCTGGTGGCATTGGGATGCCGCCGGAGCGGACATGGACCCCGAGCGCCGCAGCTATTCGCTTCAGGGCCTCGGCTCGAAGCGCAGCCTGGCCAACATCGGTCGCGGCTTGTAGCCCCCGTGGCAGGCTCCCGAGCCCGCGCAGAGGGCTCGGTGCTGGCCTGCGACGGCCTGCTCCGGCAGTTTGTCGTATCCTCGGGGGCCTTGCCCGGTAGGCCCCCTCCCGGCGATCGCCCCGAGAGCCCCCGCGCGCCCCCTCCCTCTCTTCAGCTCATGGTCCTTTTCTTTCATACCCGCGTTCGCTTCGAGAGCCTCCTGGCCGGGCTCCTGATCCTCGCCACCCTGGCAACAGACGCCACGGCCCAGCTCGACCTGCCCGGCAAGTCGAGCGCGTCGTCTTCGGACGAGACCGACGGGGAGGCTCGCGCGCAGCGCAAGAGTGCTGGCCGCAACCTGGCACCGCACCTGGTTTGCACGAGATGCGCCAAGCACAACTATGGCTCGACGATGGGGCGCCCCACGCCGGACGGTTTCTATCTCGCCTACTGCACGCCCTGCGGCCGCGACATGAAGCACTCGCGGGCCAAGGATGTGGAACAGTCCGAGCGCCTGCACCTGCCCCAGGACTCGACACCGGCCAGGTTGCCCAAACCCGGTCGTCCCGTCCCGCAACATGCAACAAGCGGCTACGCCAACGGCCCCGCGGCCTCTATCTTCAGCGAAGTGGCCAGCCTGAAGAAGGCCAGCGATCCTCTGGTGCGCAAGGCCGTCGAAGCGCTCCTCGGCATGGGGGCCCAGGGACTCGATGCGGCTCGCAGCGCACTGCACGACAGCTCGGCAGTGGTGGTGGTCACCGCTGGGCGCGTGCTGATTCGCAGCGCGGGCGCCGCGGATGCCGAACGCTTGCTGGCGCGCCTGCGCGATCCTCTGCCCGGCAAGGCGGGCGCCATCCTGGTCGCGGAACTCGTGCGTCGCGACCCTGTCCACGCCTCGCCGGAGTTCTTGGTCGAGCTCCTCGACCACCCCCAACAACCGGTGCGTCAGGCAGCCCAGCGCTCCCTCGCCGCGCGCCTTTCGCCCGCGATCCTGCCCCTGCTCGAAGCTGCCTTGGTGGCCCAGCGCACCGACACTCGCTTGCTCGCCATGAACCTCGTGATCGAGGTCGATGATCCGGCAGTGACTGACATCCTGCTCGAACACCTGCCCGACAAGTCAGCGCGCGTGTCTTCGCGGGTGCTGACTGCCCTGGCCGAGCGCGAAGATGCGCGCATCGACCTGGAACTCTTGGCGCGCGCTTTTCGCAGCCGTTGGATCCTGCGCGAGAACGCCTATGCCCTCCTGGCCCTGGTGGCACGCGAGGATCTGTTCCTCAAGGCTATCCTCGACGAACGCCACATCGAGCCCCTACTCATGGGACTTGAATCGGGCGACGCCTTGACCGTGGGTGCTTGCGCCGCGGCTCTCGCGGGTATCGGCTACCGCAGCTCGCGCACCCTCGATACGGCCTGGCTAGATCGCGATGTAGTGGGCTTCATGATCGCGGCCATTTCGGGCCAGCACTTTCACGCCGACTTCTCCTCACTGCAACCGCGCATCCTGAAACGACTGGTGCTGCTCACTGGCGAGGATTTCGGCAGCAACGGTCCGGCCTGGACCATCTGGTGGGTCGCAGAGCGCGCTGGATTCTACGCCCGCCGGGCCTGGCTGAGCGTGGCCGCAGGCGGCGCCGACCGGCTCGAGGTGCACTTCCGCAGTACCGGCAGCGATGGGGCCACGATCAGCTTGATCGGAGCCGGAGCGCCCACGAACGAAGCCTTGCAGCGCGCAGGCGTGGCTCAGATTTACTACCTGACCGAGCGCGAGTGTCGCGATCTTCTGGCGCTCATGGAACGCGAGGGCGTGCTCAGTCCCGAACGCGTTCCCGGCCGGCGCGGCCGCATGATCACGGGCATGCGCACCCTCGAGATCCTCGTGGACGGGCGCGGCAAGATCTTCAGCTTTGGCCCCGGCGAAGCGGCGCCTTGGTTTGATCGTCTGGTAGCGGCCGTGCGTGACTTGGGCCAGCGCAACCTGTGGCAGCGTTACCCGGACGAGGCCAACTACGCCAGCCCGCGTGAAGCCTGGGAGACCGAGGCCGGTTGGTGGGCACTGGAACACAGCGAACTCGAGCGCGCCCAGCGCATGAAGGGCCTGGTCGCAGCTTCGGTCACGAACCATGCGCCGTCCATGCGTTCG
Organism: Planctomycetota bacterium; assembly: GCA_012959785.1. Classification (GTDB taxonomy): domain Bacteria; phylum Planctomycetota; class UBA1135; order UBA1135; genus DUCM01. The sequence continues at coordinate 77,214 of DUCM01000021.1, forward strand.
GCGGCGCTCAAGGAGCTTGTGCAGATCTACGCCGTGGAGGGCGTGGCGAATCAGGGCGATTTTGGCCTCTTTCTTGACCTCCTGCGTGACGAGGGTTTCTTCACCGGCCGCGCGCGACAGCTCGTGAACCTGGCCCTTCAGGCCGCCAGCAGTGGCGCAGACGGTGGGCAGCGCGGCCAGACCCTGGAGAGTGCCTGCGACGACCTCTTGCGCTTGCTCCTGGCGCGCTTTCAACTCGACGCCCTGCCCGCCATGGGCAAGGTGGCACGCAAGGCTGGCCGCGACTTTGTGCGGCGCCTGGCGACGGACGACAGACCGGCCCTGCGGGCCGTGGCAGCGACCGAGTTGGGTCGTGCTCTCGAAGAGGGCGACGGCGCATTGCTCTTGGCCATGCTCAATGACCCCGCTGCGCCGGTGGAAGCCGCTGCGGCCCTGGCCCTGGGTCAGGCCGGTGTGGAGGAAGCCCGCACCGAGTTGCTCCTGCGCGCGCGTCTAGCCGAACCCTTCGTGCGCCGCTCGGCGCTCAGGGCCGTGGGCAATCTCGGTGGCGAGTATGTGCTCGATGCCCTGGTACTGGGCGTCTCCGATCCAGACCCCAACATCAAACTCGGTGCCGCCGAGGGCCTGGCGGATCTCCAGGACCCGCGCTCGGCGTCGCTATTCATCGCTCTTTTGCGCCAGGACCGCGATTCAGAGATCTACGCCGCTGCGCGCCGCGGTTTGATCCGGCTCGGGCCGTTGGCTCGCGAAGACCTCCTGCGTGTGGCGCGCTCGCCCGCTCACCGGGCGCGGCGGGAAGTGGCCTTGCTCTTGGGTCAAATGTGCGCGCCGGAAATCGTACCGGCCTTGATCGACATGATCGAGGACGATGCAACGGACGCCCTCGTGGGTTTTGAACTCGCGACCTTGACCTGCGTCGATGCGCGCGCAGCGCTGGACCCGGCGGCGCTCTGGGCGGAGTGGTACGATGAAGTGGTCCACGACCGCAGCCTGCCCTGGTTCCTGGCGGCCCTCGAACGGCGTGGCATGAGCGCACCCCCAGGTGCCGAATACGGCGTGGGAGGCAGTCCCGAGGCGGCGCTCTTGCTGTTGGATGTGCTCGGCCGCGAAGAGGATTTCCTGGTGGAACGCGCGCGCCGCGAACTTGGCCGCATTCTGGACCGCGACCTCGGCCGGCTGCCCTTGGGCCAAAACGCCCGGGAGCTTTGGCTATCGGCCCTACGCGAAGCTGTGCTCGAACAGTTCGCCAGCTCGCGCGCTGCCGAGCAGCTCAAGTGACGAGGGATCGGCTGGCCTCGCTCCACGGCACAGGGCAAGCACGACTCGTGGCCCGAGGATCCTCGCGGGCCACGCTGATCTTTGCGCTCTGTGCCGCCCTGGCGCTGATGGCCGCGGGCTGGGCGGGCTACGGGTCGAATGGCTCGCTGCGTGGGGTCAAGCGCCGGGTGACCGACATGGTCGTCCTCCTGCGGGTGGAGGCATTCGCCAACGAAATCGAATTCGCCGCCCGCGAGTCGGGGCTAGATCCCTGTCTGCTGGCGGCCATGGTCTACTGCGAATCGAGCGGGCGGCCGGACGCCGTGTCGAAAGCCGACGCCCTGGGCTTGATGCAACTCCTGCCCGATGCCGCCGGGGATGCCGCCCGGCGCCTGGGGCTGGAGGAGCCCAGCCGTGAGGAACTCCTGGAGGATGCCGGGCTGAACCTACGCCTGGGGGCCGCGCACTTTGCCTGGACCCTCGCCAACGAAGGAGGCGATCTGGAGCGCGGTCTGGTGGCCTACAACGCCGGGCGCGCCAGGCTGCGGCGCTGGATCCGCGAAGCCGGCAGCTACTCCGCCTGGCGCTCAGGCAGGCAGCGCGCTGGGAATTCGCCCGTGCTCAACTACGCGCGGCGCATCCTCGACTACACGGTGACTTTTTGCGACCGTGGGTCCCTGGCCTGCGAGCCCTCCTCCGCGAACCCCCTCGCACCTCCGAACCCCGCCAACCAGACGACTCCCGATGATTAGCCCGATGTCTCGAATCCATACCAGCGTTTTGCGCCCGTTCGGTTTCTGTCTGGCCGCTTGGAGTCTCAGCGCGAGTCATGCCCTGGCGGCGCGGGTGGCCGGAACCGCTTTCTGGCAGGACGACTCGGCCGCCCAGTCCCGCGAAGTTCGGGAACATGAGATCGAGGTGGCCGGAACCGCTTTCTGGCAGGACGACTCGGCTGCGCCGGTGTCCGCCATGCAGGCGCTCGGCGAAGAGATCTCGGCCTGGGCGCCAGAGGCCCTCCACGGCCAGGCCTTCCTGATTGAGAACTGGAAGTGGCTGGCCCTGGCGGCGGTTTCGCTCCTGGGTGTGATCCTGGGTCGCGCCGTGGGTTTTTTCCTGCGGCGGTTGAGCGTGCGCCTCGGCAAGAGCAAGAGGCTGGAGATCGACGAAGCGGTACTCGTGGGTTTTGAGCGCCCTTTCAGCCTCTTCGTGATGGTCTGGATGATTCTCCTGGCTCGGCCCGCCATGTTGTTGCCGGTGGTCTACGCCCAGGTCATCGACCTCGCCTGCGCGTTCTTCATGGCGGTCACCGGCGTTTGGTCCGCCTATCGTATGGTGGATGTGATCGCGAGCATGCTGAGTGCCAAGGCCAGTCGCACGGCGACGCGTTTCGACGATGTACTCGTGCCCCTGGTGCGGCGCTCGCTCAAGATGTTCGTGACCTTCGTGGGCATTGTGTTTGTCGCTTCCTATGTGTCCGACGACCTTTACGGCATCGTTGCCGGTCTATCCATCGGCTCCTTGGCCGTGGGTTTCGCCGCCAAGGACTCGATCGAAAACCTGTTCGGCACGGTGACCGTGCTGCTCGACAAGCCCTTTCAATTGGGCGACTGGATCACGGTGGGAGACATCGACGGTTCCGTGGAAGCGGTGGGTTTTCGCTCGACCCGTGTGCGCACCTTCTACCAGAGCTTGATCACGGTGCCCAACAGCCGCTTCATCTCAGCCCATGTGGACAACATGGGCGAGCGCCGTTATCGGCGCATCAAGACCTCGGTTGGCCTGGCCTACGGCACGCCAGCCCTGCGCATCGAGGCCTTCTGCGAGGGAGTGCGCGAGTTGATTCGCAAGCACCCCTACACCCGCAAGGACTACTACCATGTTTACATGAACAGCCTCTCAGCTTCATCCCTCGATGTGCTCGTGTATTGCTTCGTGGAGACTCCCGACTGGAGCACCGAGTTGCGCGAGAAGCACCGCTTGTTCCTCGACATTCTGAAGGTCGCCGAGGGACTTGAAGTGGAGATCGCCTATCCCACCCAGACCATCCATGTGGCCACCGAGAGCGCGCCCTCTGCGCCCCTCGCCGAGGGCGTCGAGGACGCCGAGCGCATGGGCCGCGAACTGGCCGATCTGGTGGTCAAGGACGGTCTGGCGCGCTTCGGCGGTGAAAAACCCGCCGCGGTGGTCATCGACTGAGTCGGCGAAAGCGCTTCCTTTGCCCAGAATATTCATGCAAACGCCAACCAAACTTCGCCAACGGCCGCCTTCGTCAGCCTCTCGTTTCCTGACGGCACCTTTCGAATTCTGCCCTCTACAGCAAGCCTACAGATCTCGTGCCAACAGCCCCTGCGCGGCCCCGTAGCGCTGCTTGCTCCTTACTTATTCTCTTCGTCTCCCTCAACTCTCGCGCCCATGTCCGCCAGCCCCTCCATCCCCTCCGCCCCCGAAATCGAAGCCCAGAGCGCCTGGATGCGCGAACTCGAGGCCTCCCTGGGCGAGGTCATCGTCGGCCAGAGCGGCCTGGTGCGTGGCTTGCTCCTGGGGCTCGTTACTGGCGGGCATGTTCTGCTCGAGGGCCTGCCCGGCCTGGCGAAGTCCCTGGCGGTTTCGGCCCTGGCCCAGGCCGTGAGCGGCAAGTTCACGCGCTTGCAATTCACCCCTGACCTCTTGCCATCGGATCTCATCGGCACCGAGATCTACAACATCAAGGAGGGCTCCTTCGTCGTGCGCAACGGGCCCATCTTCGCCAACTTCGTCCTGGCTGACGAAGTCAACCGCGCTCCCGCCAAGGTGCAGTCGGCCCTGCTCGAGGCCATGCAGGAACGCCAGGTCTCCATTGGCGGTGAGACCTTTGGATTGCCCGATCCGTTCCTCGTGCTGGCCACCCAGAACCCCCTCGAACAGGAAGGCACTTATCCTTTGCCCGAGGCCCAGCTCGATCGCTTCGCCCTCAAGGTCCTCGTGCACTATCCCGACCGGGCAGATGAACTCGAAATCCTGAACCGCATGGCCAAGACTTCACCGGTGCCCGAGGTCAAGCAGGTGGTGGACATCGAGACGATCTTGAAGGCGCGCCAGTTCGTGGACCGCATCGCCATCGACGACCGTCTGCGCGAGTACATCGTCAGCTTGGTCTTCGCCACCCGCGAACCCGCGCGGGCCGGCTTGAGCGAGATCGAACACCACATCCAGTACGGCGGCTCGCCGCGGGCCACGATCTGGTTGGCCCTCTGCGCCCGAGCCCACGCCTTCATCTCTGGCCGTGGCTATGTGACGCCGGCCGACATCAAGGGCGTGGCCCCCGAAGTCCTGCGGCACCGCGTGGTACCGACCTACGAAGCCGAAGCCGAAGGCCTCGATTCCGACGCCCTGGTGGCGCGCGTGCTCGAGACCGTCCCGGTGCCCTGACCTGCAAGCCGCGTTTTGACCAAGCTCAAGGAGAGTCACGAAGGGGCTGCGGGCGGCTTGCTCGTGCCCGAGTTGATGGCGCGCGTGAAGCAGATTCAACTGCGCACCCACAAGCTCGTCAACACGGCCCTGGCCGGTGGCTATCGCTCGACTTTTCACGGTACGGGGCTCGAATTCCAGGAAGTGCGCCACTACCAACCCGGTGATGATGTGCGCTCCATCGATTGGAATGTGACCGCGCGCACGGGCGTGCCGCACATCAAAAAGTACGCGGAGGAGCGCGAGCTCAGCGTGCATCTGATCGTGGACATCAGCCGTTCGATGGACTTCGGCAGCGCGCGCTGGACCAAGCGCGAAGCCGCGGCGCAGTTTTCCGCCCTGCTGTCGTTCGTGGCCATGCGCAACCAGGACCGCGTGGGGCTGACCTTGTTCGGCGACCGGCCGGGTTTGCACCTCGACGCCAAGAAGGGCAACCGCCATGTCTTGCGCGTGGTGCGCGAGGTCATCGCGGCCCGGCCCACACCCGGCGGCTCCGACCTCTTCAGCGTCCTCGACGAATCCCTGCGAGGCATCAAGGGCAGGGGCATGGTTTTTCTCTTGAGCGACTTCCTCGGAGCGCCAGCGGACGAGGATGATCCGGGCGCCAGGGACGGTTTTTGGGGCGAGCCCCTCAAGGGCCTGGCCCTGCGCCACGACATGATCTGCGTGCGGGTCTTCGATCCCCTGGAGGAAGAACTGCCGCGGGCTGGTTTGGTGCAGTTTGAGGACATCGAAGGCGGACAGCCCCTTGAGTTGGACACGCGCTCGGCCGCTGTGCGCGCCGCCTGGGCCCGCGACGCCCGCGAGCGCAACGAGCGCCTGCGGGCGACCTTCTTTCGTTCGCGTGTGGATTCCCTCGAGATCTCCAGCGCCGGAAATTTAGCCGAGCCGCTGGAGGCCTTCTTTCGCGGGCGCATACGGCGCCACGGAGGTCGCTCGGCATGAGACGGCGAAGCCCTGGTCGCATCTGCGCGGTCTTCTGCGTGGCATGGGCACCTGCCTTTGCCGGCGAGGTCGAGGTCAGCCTGACCGCCCTGCCCGCCGAGGTCCTCATGGGCCAGCCTTTTGTCCTGACTCTCGACTGCGAACACGACGCGGGCCTTGTGCCGCGCATTAGTGACCTGGACCTGGGCGAGGGCTGGTGGAACGCGGGGCCTTCCAGGCGTGTGACCCGCGACCTCGACGGTGCGCCGGGCAGAGCCTTGACCCAGGTGCGTTGGTCCCTGGTGAGCATCGAGGTCGGCAGCCACGAGTTGCAGTTCGCTCCGGGGCTGATCGAATCCTCCCTGGCGCCGCTGAGCGTGGAGTTGCCGCCGGTCTTCGTGACCATCCTGGGGGAACTCGCCGAAGGCGAAGACACGCCCCGGGATCTGGTGGGCTTCAGGCCGCCGCCCGGGGAGGGGCCCGCGCCCTTGGGCCCCGCGGGCGCGCTTGTCGCTCTGGCTTTCGTGAGCTTGATGGGCTTTTCCTTCCTTGTGCGTCGCGCGCGAAATCGCGGGTCCCAAGTTTCTGCCCAACCACAGAGCGCCAGCGCGGCCCTGCTGGCCCTCGATCCCGACCTCGTCCTGGGGCCTGGCGAAAGCGGGCGCGCCCGGGAACTCTTCGCCCTGGCGGTTTTGGCCGTGCGCGAGTCCATCGACCGCCGTGTGGGCCAGGACCTCACGGGCTGCAGTGACGAGGAGTGGATCGCCCGGCGCTCGCCGGGCAGCGGCCTCGACGCGGAACAACTGACCCGCGCCAGCGAGTTGCTGCGCTCCGCCGAGGCCGTCAAGTACGCCCAGGGCGATCCCACCCGCTGGGCTCTGGGCGATTGTTTGACCAGCGCCCGAGCTCTGGTTCAAGACGAGTCCACAAAGAGTCCCGAGGTTGCCAGGTGACTAGGTTGTTTGTGCAAAGCGGGAGGCTTCCATGCTGACCTGCCTACAACTCGCGCTCTTCATCCAGGGCAGCGCTGAGGCTGGCGCGCCCTTGCCCGCCAAGAGCGCCGCCGAGGGGCGCCTGCACCTGTGGGGCGATCTATTCCTGGCCGATCCCGTCTTTCTGCTCATCTTGCCCTTGGTGTTCGTCGCCGTCTGGCACGGCCGCTCGCGTCGCGGTCGCGCTGCGGCTCTCGTGCCGGTCTTGCCCGCGGGCCCCGAAAAGAAATCCCTGCTCCAGCGCTGCGCCTGGCTGCCTGTGCCCCTGCAACTCTTCGCCCTGCTGTTGGTGGTGGTGGCCCTGGCCCGCCCCCTGCGCGGCGATGTGGAGACGACTTCGATTTCCGAGGGCGTGGATCTCGCGCTCTTGATCGACCGCTCGAGTTCCATGGGTCACGAAGACCTCGAGCGCGGCCGCTCGCGGCTGTCGGTGGTCAAGGATGTCGTGCGCGACTTCGCCCAGCGCCGCATGACCGACCGCGAGGGTGCCAGCGACTACATCGCCCTGTTTTCCTTCGCGCGCTACCCTCAGGAGTTGTGCCCCTTCACCCTCGATGTGGATGCGGTGAGGGGTTTTCTCGACGGCGTTGAGTTGGCCCAAAACCGCGACGAGGACGGCACGGGCATCGGCATCGCTCTGGCGAAGGCCGTGGCGGTGCTGCGCACCAGCGAGGCCAAGTCGCGGGTCGTGGTGCTGCTCACCGATGGCGAGAACAACCTGGATCTGATCACTCCTGCTCAGGCGGCTGAGCTGGCGGCCGAGGAGGGCGTACGGGTCTACACCGTTTTTGCTGGGCGCTTCGTGATGGACGCCTTTGGCCGCATGCGCGAGGCCGACCAGGCCATCGACACCAGTGAGCTGGAGCACATCGCCAAGACGACCGGCGGGCGCTTCTTCCGCGCCCGCGACCGCGGCGCCCTGGAAAGAGCCTATGCGGAAATCGAAGCCCTCGAGCGCACGCCCCGGGAAGATCGCAAGTTCATCGAACACTACGACCTCTATCCCGCACTCTTGGCCTGGGGCTTGGGGTTATACCTCGCCGCGTGGCTGTGCGCCTGCACCCTGGCCCGGAGGCTGCCGTGAATACCGGCAGTGGCATCGGCTTCAGTCTGCTGCGTCCCGACGAGCTGCTCTGGCTCTTCGGCGGGCTCGCGATCCTGGGCTCTTGGCTGTGGGCCTCGGCGCAGAGAAGCCGCGACCTTGCAGCCCTGGTGGCGCCGCGCCACCGCCAGCGTTTTACGCCCACGGCGTCGCGGCGGCTGGCGGGGCTACGGGTGGCCCTGGCCTGCGCGGGCGCCAGCCTGTGTGCCCTGGCCCTGGCAGGTCCCGTGCGCGGTTTCAGCCTGCGCGATGTGGAGCGCCGCGGCCTCGACCTCGTGGTCTGCCTCGACACTTCGCGTTCGATGCTCGTGGAGGACCTGCGCCCCAATCGCCTCGAGCGCGCCAAGCGCGAGATCGTTGGGCTCCTCGATAAACTCGGCGGCGATCGCGTGGCGCTCCTGGCCTTCGCTGGCGATGTGCGCGCCGTGGCGCCATTGACCCACGACCGCCACACCCTGGCGGGTTTTGTCTCGACGCTCTCGCCAGAGGACAATCACCTGGGCGGCACCAACATCGGCGCGGCCCTCGAGAGCGCCTTGGAGCTCTTCGATGGTCGCACCGGAGCCCACGAGGCGATCGTGCTGCTCACCGACGGCGAGGACCTGGAGGGCAAGGGGTTGGTGGCAGCCGAAAAGGCGAGCGAGGCGGGTATTCGCATCTATGTCGTGGGCATGGGCACCGAGGAGGGCGGCAAGATCATTGATGGGCGCGGAGGATTCATCAAGGACGAGGCCGGTGTGGAGGTCATATCGGCCCTCGACGGCAGCACTCTGCGAGGCATCGCCCAGGTTTCGGGGGGCGAATACCTCAGCGCAGCACGCTCGGCCCTGCCCCTGGAGGAGATGTACGCCAAGCGCATGACGCACCTCGAAGCCCGAGAGTTATGGGCCGGCCGCGAGCGCATTCCCCACGACAGGTACCAGTGGCCCTTGGTGTTGGCGCTCGCGTGTATGGTCCTCGAGGCCAGCCTGCGCGAACGCAAACGCACGGTGGAGCAGGGCTCGTGAGGTTCCCGGGACTCGATAAGCGCGCCCTCTTCGTCGCCGGGGCGATTGCCCTCTGCACCGGTTTTGCCGGTCCGCCGCGCAAAGAGGTCGCCCTGGTCTTCGAGAGAATTGAGAGCCTGTGCGCCGAGGAGAAGTTCGACGAGGCCCTCGCGGCTGGCGAGCAGCTCTTGCGCCTGGGTTGGCTCGACAATTGGCGCCGCGAGCTCGAACTCGATGGCTCCTGGTTCCTGGCGCCTATCTTCGATGCCCTCGATCCCTGGCTCGAACGCTTCGAGTTGGGCACGAGCTCCGTCAACCGCCGCGCCGCCTTGCACTACGCCCGGGGCGTGGTGCTCCACCGGCGCGATCAGGCTCCTGGCGCCGCTCCTGCGCAGGCCTCGGAGGAGGCCGCCGCCGCCACCGCCCGCGGCGGCTTCGAGCGCGCCCTGGCCCTGGCCGTGGCCGAGGACCTACGCGCCGACGCGAGTTACAACATCGGCACCCTGGCGCTCCTCGCGGGCGAGGGGTGGCGGTCCCAGATCCCTGAGATCGCCGGCCCCTCGGCGGCACCCGGCGGACCCTCCATGGGCGTACCCCTCGGTGCTGCTGCGGCGACACCTGAATCTCCCAGTCCCCTCGAGGAAGCCCGCCGGGCCTACCTGGAAGCCCGCGAGCTCCTCAGCGTGCGATTGCGCCTCGACTGGCGCGACGCAGACACCCGCGCAAACCTCGAACTCTGCCTGCGCCGCTTGAAGGAACTCGAAGAGATCGAGGAGCAGCGCGAGCAGTCCGAGCAGTCCGAGGAGGACCAGGAACAACAGAATTCCGAGGACTCCGAGAATTCAGACGACTCTCAATCGAAGGAGGAGTCAGAATCCGAGGACGCCAATCCAGAGGACGAGGAGTCGCCCGGGGAAGAGCAACCGGAACCTGATGAGCCGCAAGAACAGCCGGAGCCCGCGGAACAGGACGATTCTCAGGAACAAGAAGGAGGGGACGGCGAGCCCCAGCCCAGCGAGGAGTTCCTGACCCGCGAAGAGGTCCAACGCCTGCTCGATATGCTGAAGGAACACGAAGAAGAGGGCGAGAAGATGCGCGCTCAAGCGCGCCAGGCCCAACGACGCAAGAGCACCCGAGATTGGTAATGATTATCCGAACATCCCTGACCGCCGCGTTCTGCGGCTTGCTCGCGCTGTTTTGCGCCACACCGGCCTTTTGCTTGCAGGGTTCATCAGCGCCGCGCGTAACGGCCCAGCTGAGTTCCGGCGTGGTCAAGCTCGGCGCCACGGTGACTTGCACCGTGCAGGTCGAGGGCGCACGCAACGCGAGCCTCGGCAGCGTGCCACCAATCGACAAGATACGTCTCGAGCGCGCCAGCGGCCCGAGCATCAACGAGTCCCTGCAATTCATCAACGGTCGCCAGAGTTACAGCCGGACGATTACTTTCGCGGTGACCTTGCGGCCCCTCCACGCCGGAGAGTTTGTCATCCCGCCCATCGCCCTCGAGGTCGATGGCCGGCAGGTTTTTACCCGCGAACTGTCCCTGCGGGTGGTGGAAGACCTCAATGGCCAGGAACTCGGCCGCTTGTCGTTCCTGGATGTCCCTGAGCGCATCTTTGAAGGCCAGCCTTTCACCATCCGCATGAACTTCGGTTGGGACACGCAGTTGGATTCTATGGTCAACACGGCCAACCTGATTTTGCCCTGGTGGAATGAATTGCCCGGGACTCTCGAAGTAGAAAGCCCCGCGCACAGCCTCGGCGGGCGCTTCGTTGAGATCAATGTCAACTCCCGTGTGCGCGTGCGAGCCCTGGAATTGGGGCTGCGCACAATGGACGGCAAACCCTTTCGTATGCTCAGTCTCTCGCGAACCTTCGTGGCTACCCGCTCAGGGGTCCTGGGCATCTCCCAGAGCTGGCTGGAGTTTGGTCGCGTGACGCGAAGAGCTTTCAGCGAGTCCCGCGAGACTTACCATTCTGGTGCAGCGGCCTTTTCGATTCTTGTCGAGCCCCTGCCCGAAGAGGGCCGGCCCTTCGACTTTTCTGGTGGCGTGGGCCAATTCGAGGTCAAGGCCGAGGTCAGTCGCCGCGATGTTGATGTGGCCGATTCGATCAAGCTCACCGTGGACTGGACCGGCGACGCCAACCTGGAGTTTTTCGTCCTGCCCGACCCATCGCGCATGGAGGCCTTCAAGGGTTTTCGCGTCTACGGCAAGTCGGGCGACCACTTCTACGGCGACAGGCGCCGAGTCATCTACGACCTCGCGCCGCTCTCGGCCGAGGTCTACGAAGTCCCGCCGCTCTCCTTGTCGGTCTTCGATCCTGTGCGAGCGGAGTATGTGCGCGTGGAGACGGAGCGCATCCCCTTGCGTGTGCGTGCCTTGGTGGGGGAGCAAGGCTTGGCGGAACTCGAGGGCAGCGGCGAGGCGCTCTTCTTCTCCCACGACATCCAGACCAGGGCGGAACCCAACGGAGAAGCCGGCGGCGTGAGCCGTGTGTTGCTCCTGGCGAGTTGGGTTTCACTGCCGGCTCTTTGGCTTGTGGCGCGGCGTGTTGTTCGCAAGCGTGGAGACCCCAACGCACCGGCGGCCCGCCGCAGGCGGGGCGCCCGGCGAGCACTCATCCGCGCCCTGCGCGAAACGGACTCGGCGACAGCGCAGGCCGGCGCCTGGCACAAATTCCTGGCGGCGCGAAGCGGAGAGGATCCCGAGGCCTGGGAGGGCCGCGATGGCTTGGCCTGGTGCGCGGCCCGCGAGGAGCCGCCGGCACCGGAGTTGGGCCGCGAACTCATGGCTATCGAGAATGGCCTGGACGAATCGCGTTGGGCTGGTGACGACGCTCCGGTCGACCCCGGACCTCTCAAGGCTTTCGCTGATCGCTGGCAAAAGGAGGGCCTCTAAATGCTCTGGAGCACACGACTCTTCGGTTGCCTGGTCCTCTGGCTGGGCTTCTCTGTCAGCGCCAGTGCCTTCCAGGTCGCCGCGCCTCTGGGGATCGACGCCGAGGCCGTGGCGGCCTACCGCGCGGGCGATCTCGATACGGCGCGCAGCCTGTGGTTGGAACTGCTAGAGGCCGAACCGCGAGTCGTGCGTGGCGCCGAGCGGGGGCGCGTGCTCTTCAACCTGGGCAACCTGGCTCTGCGGGCCCAGGCTGATCTCGAAGCGGTGGGCTGGTACACAGCTTCCTTGCGCTTGCGTCCACGGGATGCGGACACTTGGGCGAACCTCGAGTTCGCGCGCCTCGGCACCGGGCTCGAACCGGCGGACCGCGGCGATTTGAAGGACACCTTGGCCCGACTGTTCGGTGCCTGGACTCGTGGCGAGAGTCGCATCATCGCGTGGTTGGCGTTGATGCCCCTGGCGCTGGCTCTCGGCTTCGAAGCCTTGCGCGGCGGTCGAGCCGCACGGTGGGCGTGTCTTGTTGCACTTTTTCTTGCGAGCCTTGGCAGTATTCCGTGGGTCAGTTCGTGCCTCAGCGCCAATGAAGAATCCGTGCTCGTGATAGCGGAACGAGGAGCCGCAGTGCACACAGAGCCGCGCAGTGACGCTGAGCGCATGGCAACTTCCCCGGCGGGCGAAATCCTGGAACGCTTGGCGGTCTATCCTGATTGGTTGCAAGTACGACTGACAAGCGGACGCCGAGGTTGGCTTAGGGGAAACGATGCCTTCACTCTGGACCGTTGACCGGATTGGGTGTATACTCCTTTTCTAGCGGCGCCAGTTTCAATTCTTCGGCAAGCAGCATTGAATCCCTCCAGCAGCAATTGACTCCGGTCACTTGCACCCACTTTCGATGAAGCACATTTTCGTTTGCATCGCCAACCGCCCGCCGATGGCCGGCGAATCCTGCGGCGCTGCCGGCTCGGCGCTCTTGATGGAGTCCTTGCAGTTGGCCCTGATGAAGCACGGCTTGACCGAGTCCACACGACTCAACGGCTGTACCTGCCTTGGGCCATGCGAGCAGGGCATTAACATGGTGGTCTACCCCGATGGGACGAACTACGCCCGGGTCACCCCAGAGGACGCCGAGGAGATCGTCAAGAGCCATCTGCTCGAGGGCATTCCAGTTGGGCGCCTGGTTCATGTAGAATCAGGGGTCTGAGGACCCGAGTTTCCCCATTTTATTGCATTGGGGGGCTGCGGCTCTCTTCCCCGCCCCGAAGACCCACCCCGATGAAAGTTCTCCTGGTAGCCAACGGATTCCCTCCGAGCGGGCAGTGGGGCACCGAGTACTACACCCACCAGTTGGCGGTGGGACTCGCTGGCCGAGGCGCGGAAGTTCACGTGCTGGTGCCCTCGCGAGACTCCGAGCGTCCGCGCTACGACCTCTGGCGCGAACGCCGCTACGGCGTCGAGGTGATCGAGATCGCCAACATGGGCGATCCCGAAAAGAGCTTCGCCGATAGCTACTCGAACTCGCGCATCGAGGAGATATTTGCGGCGGAGCTTGAGGAGTTCCAACCGCACGTGGTGCACTTCACCCACATGCTATGGGGCCTTTCCGTGGGCCTGCCGCGCATGGCCGGCGAGGCCGGTGTGCGCACGGTACTAACCGTCACCGACTTCGGTCTCTTGTGCCACCGCGGACAGTTAATCGACTGGCGCCTGCGCGAGTGCAGCGGCGCTGTCTCGGCCGCTGCCTGTGCTCGTTGCGTGCGAGAACCCGCGCCCTGGGATGCGCCGCCGGTGGAGCGCGAAGCGCGTCGCCTGGTGGTCAGCGCCGCCGCCTTGTTGGGCGGATTGGGCAAGGTCGTGGTGGCTCGCGACATCGAGGCGCGCGCTGCCTGCATTTCCGCGGCTCTGGAATCCGTCGACCATTGGATTTTTCCCACTCGTTCCCTGGCTCGAATCTTTCGGGAGAGAAACCTCGCTCCCGAGCAGGTGACCTGTCTGCCCTACGGCCTCGACGAAGCACGCTATTGCCTGCCGCGCACCGATCCCGGACGGCGCGGCGTGCGCTTTGTCTACATGAGCCAGTACATGCCCCACAAGGGCCTTAGGTGTCTGCTCGAAGCCGTTCATTTGCTCCAGTCGCGCCTGCCCGAGTCGGTAGAGCCCTGGCAGGTCGAATTGCACGGCAACGGCGGCAGCGATCGCGCGCGCTTGTACGCACACAATCTGATCGACCAGGGCTTGCCCCGGCGAGTGAAGGATCGCGGCGCCTTTGAGCCCCTGCGGGCACCCGAGGTGCTCGCGCGCACCGATTGTGTCCTGGTTCCGTCCGAGTGGCACGAGAACGCACCGCTGACCGTGCTCCAAGCCCGGGCCGCTGGCGTGCCGGTGATCGCCAGCGATGTGCCCGGCGTGCGCGAGGTTCTTGAACCGGGCGCCCACGGCCTCTTGTTTCCCGCGGGCGATGCGCACGCCATGGCCGATGCCATGGGCGAGATCATTCTGGGCCGTTTCAAGGGTGTGGGCCCCACGGCGGTCATGCCCTTCGCCCAGCACCTCGACACCATCGAAGCAATCCACCGCGGGCGCGAGCCGTCCGTGATGCGCAGCGCGAGCCTCAGAGAGCGGGACGAGTCGGTTGCCACTGGTTCGGTGTGAGAGGCCTGCGCATCGGATTCGTTGGCGCGGGCTGGAGCCCGGCCCCGGGCGGCGTCGAGACCGTCACTCGTGATCTTGCCGAAGAGTTGCAAGTGCGCGGCCACGAGGTCGCGGCCTTGTGCTTGGACCGCAGCGGCCGCGAGGAAGATGGCGAGCGGCGCGATTTTCGGCGGGCGGGTGTGCATCTGCGCCGCATCGCCTGGAGTTTTCAGGCCGACAAGGCACTCAGCGATCTAGCGCGAACTCCTGCCCAGGAGACGCGGGTGCTGGCATGGGCCGCCGACCTCGAACTCGATCTGGTGCACCTGCACGACTTGAGTGGCTTTGGGCTTGGGGTTCCCCCGCGGCTCGCCGAGTTGGGCCTGCCGGTGGTCTGGACCTTGCATGACTACTGGGCACTCTGTCCTCGCGGCCAGATGCTGCATATCGAGGGCACACTCTGCGAGTTGGCCGACGTCGCCACCTGCGGCGAGTGTGCAGGTCGCACATGGCCGCAGCTAGTCGCCCCCGCTGGCACTGAGGCCGCTCTGGCCCTGCGCTTCGAAGCGGCTCGAGCAGCCTTCGAGGCTTGTGCCCGGGTCTACTCACCATCCCGCGCTTCCCTGGCGCTCTTGAGTCGCCATGGAATCGCAAGCGAGCTGTGCGAGAACGGCCTGACGCCCGCCCTGGTGCTGCCGCGTTGTAGCCTCGGCGAGACCTTGCGGGTGGGCGTGCTCGGAGCGGTGCAGCCTTCCAAGGGTGTTCTGGAACTCGCGGGCTGGATCGCCGGGAGCCAGGGCATCGAGCTGCATGTGCACGGCCCCCGGCCTTCCTACCACGGCGACTCGGCCTACACCTCCGCCCTCGAGGCCCTGGCAAGAAGTTCGCCGCAGGTCCACTTGCACCCCGCCTACGCAGCCCACGAGCTGCCCCAGATTCTGAGTACGAAGCACCTCATCGCCGTGCCCTCGCTCTGGAACGAGGTCTTCGGCCTGACCGCACGTGAAGCCCGTTTGGCGGGTCTTCCGGTTTTTGCTGCGCGGGTGGGAGGGCTCACCGAGGGCGACTTCGAGCTCATCGCGCCCGGTGACAAGGGTGCTTGGATGGCGGCTTTCGAACGCTTCCGAAGCGACTCCGCCTGGCGCGCCAGCCTGACCGAAGAGTGCGCCGCCCCGCGCTCGATGAGCGCCGTGGCAGACCAGCTCGAAGCGGACTACTGCGCCCTGGTGCGCTAGGTCTTGTTGGTCTTTTTCGTGCCTGGCACGAAATGCTCAGGCACGAAAAAGGACCAACAAGACCCGGCGAACGGTCAGCTCTGAGGGGCGTGGAGTCGGAAACCTCAAGGATGAAGTCCTCCCCCCTGCGATCAGGCGCTTGGCGGGCAAGAGATTCGGCGAGAATGGCTCCGGCGAGGCCGAAGGTATACAGACTCACCCCCACAGTGCCTTGTTCGTACTTGAGGATCAGAAGCAGGGCGTCTTCGTGGAGTTTTGGGGGCTCGTGCTGAAAAAGGACAGCGGCGTTACGCCTGGGGAGGCGTGGCGACAGCGGTCCAGGCCGCGTGTAGCTCGTCGGCGGCGTGCGACCAGGCGAGATTCGTGACGGATGCTGCGCGTGCGCCTTGAGAGGGCGGCCTCGTCCAGTCAAGCAGAAGCTCAGCGAGGTCGGTGATCGACGAAGCCCGGGCCAAGAGTGGGCCAAAGTCACCCTTGAGGCCCTGGGCGCCGATCTCGGTGGAGATCACCGGGCAGCCCATGGCCAGGGCCTCGGCGATCTTGAGTCGCGAACCGCCGCCGATGTCGAGGGGCACCAACAAGGCGCCGGCGCGGGCGAGATAGGGGCGCACATCGGGGACCTCGCCCACGAGGTGCACCCCCGCCGGGGGCCGGCTGAGGAATCCAGAAGCCGCTCTGGCGCCGACCACGACCAGGGAGAGTTCGGGGCGGCGCCCTTGGATTTTGGGCCAGACGGAATCGAGGAACACCTCCAGTCCTTGCAAGTTGGGTTCGTAGTCGAGGGAGCCGAGCACGAGCAATTCGTTCCTGTCCCGCGGCTCGTCGCGGGGCTTGAAATATTCGAGATCCACGCCGTTAGGAACGATGTGGGTTGCAGCTCCCGGGTGCCTCTCGCGGAACTCCGTGGCATCGTGATCGCTGCAGAAGATGTGCTCGCAGAAACGCGCCGCGGCCAGTTCCTCCAGACCGCGCCAACGCATGGTCTCGACCAGACTGGCACGCCCAGCGAGGTGCAGCCCGCGGCAGAGTTCCACATCGAGTTTGTGGTGGTGCAGGATTTCTGGCGGGCCAGAGAGCTCACACAGGGGGCGAATGAGGAGCAACTCGTCGATGTGTACCAGATCATAGTCGCCGCTTTTGTAGGCCGGAGCCAGGGCCTCTTCGAAGGCCGCTGAGTGGAACCAGGACTCGGGCGCTGGGGCCAGCCAGTAGCGCGGTACGGGCATGGGGCTGCGCTCGAAAACGTGCAGGTCGGCACAAACATCCGCGACCCGTGACTCAGCTTCGGCGCCCGCGCCATCCTGACGGACGCAGTAGATGTGCACCTCGTGGCGCGACTGAATTTCGCGGAGGAGTTGCCAGGTGCGGATGCGGCCGCCGGCGTCGAGGGGCCAGGGCAGGCTGGGTGTGAGGAACAGGACGCGCATGGTGTGTCCTCCTCAGCGAATGTCCTTGGGACCCGCCTGACGAATTGCGAGGGACCAACCGTCTTCAGCGTCCACGAGGAGATGGGCGTGGGCGGGTTCGAGGGCGTACCCGTAGCTTGTCGGAGAGCTGACTCCCAGGAGCCGGCCGATCACCACCCGGATCAACTGTCCATGGGCGGCCACCACGAGCGTGCCACCGTCCACGGCGTCGAGGCCCTCGAGAAGCGCCGGCCAGGCTCGTTCAAAGATCAACTCGTCGCCCTCGCCGTCGGGTACATGCCAACGGTAGGGATCGCGCCAGTAGTCGGCGGCCGCCCGGTCCCAAAGGGTGCGGAACTCGGATTTCGGGCGGCCCTGCCATGAGCCTCGGTCCATCTCGCGCAGGCGACCATCCAGGGCCAGGGGCACTCCAGCCCCCTCGGCGATGGCTTGCCCCAAAAGAGCCGCGCGCTCGAGATCCGAGGCGATGACGCGGGTGACTGTGCGCTCTCCAAAAGCCCCGGCCAGGATCATGGTCGCTTCCCGTCCGGCCTCGGAGAGGGCCACATCCATGGCCCCGTAGGCGACCTCGTGCCAGCGTGCCTCGACTTCCGCATGACGCACCAGCCACAGCCGCGCCCCGCTCCTCAGACCCCTGGCGGCGGGCGGAGGAGGGGCAGGCTGTGGAGAATCAGCGGGCTGCGGGGGGGGGCCGATCAGTTGCACGGGGGCAGTCTAGTATGAAGACCTCATGAATCACCCGTGCCAGTCAGACTGGCGTGAAAAGGCCAGCCATCTCACCCCATACACCGGCTTGTTTTCTCTGCAGGTGGTCACGAAACAGGGAAGACGGTCAAGAAACGGGGACGGCCCCAGAAGGATGGGCCGAGGTGCCGAAAGAAAATCCGAGCATGGGGTAGAGCAAGGTGTTCGCAGGCTATTATCCTACTTCCTTACGCAAGGTAGCGTGTGAGAAGGCAATCCCTCGACTCGCCCGGGCATCTGTTACACACCCCACGGCCATCTCCATGCCCAAGCTCACCTTTACTCAGACTGGCGAGACCTTTGACCTCGCCCCGGGTACTTCGCTGCTGGTCTTCTGCCAGGAAACCCAGACTCCCCAGACCTTTGGTTGCACTGTGGGCCATTGTGGGGCCTGCATTTGTCGCGTGACCAACGGCGGGGAGAACCTGAATCCCCCCAGCGAGGGGGAACTCGAGACCCTGGAGCAGCTCGAATCGGGGGAGGGCGCGCGCCTGGGCTGCCAGCTCGAAATCCAGGGCGATGTCACCATTGCGCCTGCCTAGCCTGAGCCAATCAGGGTCAACGAGGCGTACAGTAGGGGGCTCACAAGCCTCCTTTTTCTTGCCCCTCCGCAACCCATGACCAGAGTCGGTGTTGTCCTGTCCGGCTGTGGCGTCTTCGATGGCGCCGAGATTCACGAGTCCGTGCTGGCCCTCTTGGCCCCCGACCGTGCCGGTGCCGGGGTGCTCTGCATGGCTCCCTACATGGACCAGATGCATGTTGTCAATCACCTGACCGGTGAGGCCACGGACGGGGTACGCAATGTGCTCGTGGAGTCAGCGCGTATCGCCCGCGGCGAGATCAGCGACCTGGCCGCGGTCTGCAACGCGCCCGCGGTTCTTTGCTGAAGGGCGCCTCCACAAGCCAATCCAGTCGGAACACATGGATCCCTTGACCGCCGTCCTCGCATTCTTTGTGCCTCTTGTGCACATCTCGGGGTTGTACTGTGCCTACCAGGCCATCACCCACACCCGCACCGCCCAGGGGGCCGTGGCCTGGGCCGTTTCCTTGGTGACTCTGCCGTACTTCGCTCTGCCCCTGTATCTCGTCTTCGGCCGGCGAAAGTTCGTGGGCTACATCGAATCCCGGCGCGCCGGCGACCTCGCGCTACATCACATCGGGAGCAACCTGAAATTGGCCCTCGAAGAGCACCGCTCGGAGCTCAGCGAAACCTGGCCGCCCCACGCCGCCATCGAGGAACTGGCTCGACTGCGTTTCTCCCGCGGCAACCGCGTCAAGCTCTTGAAGGATGGTCAGGCGACTTTTGAGAGCATCTTCGCCGGCTTCGACCAGGCGCAGGAGTACATCCTGGCGCAGTTCTTCATCATCGAGGAGGACGGGCTCGGCCTGGAATTTCAGCGCCGCCTGATCGAACGCGCCGAGGCCGGCGTGCGCGTCTACTTGCTCTTTGACGAGGTGGGCTGCATCGGTCTCTCCAGGGGCTACATTGCCAAACTGCGCGCCGCGGGAGTGTTGGTGCGACCCTTCCACACCCGGCGCGGACTGCGGAACCGCTTTCAGATCAACTTCCGCAACCACCGCAAGGTCGTCGTCATCGACGGGCGAGTCGCCTTCGTGGGCGGCTTGAATGTTGGCGACGAATACCTCGGCCTCGATCCCGACCTGGGACCCTGGCGCGACACCCACGCGCGCTACGAGGGGCCGGTGGCCACCTGCGTGCAGCTCTCTTTTGTGGAGGACTGGTACTGGGCCAGCCGCGCCATTCCCGAGTTGAACTGGGATCCAGAGCCTTGCAGCGGCGTGGGCACGGATATCCTGGCCCTGCCCAGCGGTCCGGCCGATGCCCTCGACACCGCAGGCCTGTTTTATGTCCACGCCATCAACAGTGCCCAGCAGCGGGTTTGGATTTCAAGCCCTTACTTCGTGCCCGACGACCGCGTGCTGGGAGCCCTGCAACTCGCCGCACTGCGCGGTATCGATGTGCGCATCCTCTTGCCGCAAAAGGCAGATCACTACCCGATCTACCTCTCGTCCTTCGCCTACATCCGGCCCCTGGTGGATGTTGGCGTGAAGATCTATCGCTACCAGCCTGGTTTTCTTCACCAGAAGGTGCTCCTCGTCGACGACCAGGTGGGGGTCGTGGGCACCGCCAACCTCGACAACCGCAGCTTTCGCCTGAACTTCGAGATCACCATGGTGGCCGTGGACCGCGGCTTCGCCGGCGAAGTGGAGGCCATGTTGCGCGAGGATCTGGCACACAGCAAGGAGGTCCCGGCCACCGATCTCGAGTCCCGAGGAGTGCTCTTCCGTTTCCTCGTCAATCTCTCGCGGCTCGCGGCTCCCGTGCAGTAGCCATCGGCGGCGGAATCAGAGGAAGGTCTGCGGTGCGCGCCTGCGCCGCGCGTTTCGGCAAGCAGGCGCGCAGGCGGGAGAGGACCTTCTCGGCGTTGGCGCGGTAGCCGGTCAACTTGCCGCCATAGATCGCGAGGTAATGGGGGTTGGCCCTGTCGTCGAGACGGTGGACCGTCTCGCGCGTGCGGCCAAAGGCTGCGCCGCTGGCCGCAGGCAGCACGCGCAGCCCAGCCCAGGCATTGAGGACGGTTGTGGATTGCCCCGGGAAATGAGCCGCAAAGGTCTCACAGAGGTACTCGATCTCCGCCGCTTTGGGCTCGCAGTCCTCGGGGGCTCCGGCGTGGGGGCTCTCGGTGGTGCCCACCATGATGTGGCCGCGCCAGGGCATGGAGAAGACAGCCCTGCGGTCCGAGGGCGCTTCGGTGTAGTACACGCCGCGCTCGAGAGTGCCTTCGAGTTCGATGTGGGCCCCCTGCACGAGTTCGATGTCGTAGCCCGGAGGCTGGGGCTCGATTTTTTCGCGCACCAGATTGACCCAGGGTCCCGCGGCGTTCACCAGGGCGCACGCTTCGAAGTCATGGACACCGCCCGCGCCCTCGAAGCGTCCGCGGTAGCCCTGGGGGGTGCGCTTGGCTCCGAGGAAGCGCGCCGGGCACTCGATCTCGGCGCCCAACTCTAGGGCCGAGTCCATCACGGCGCGGGTCAGGAGCGCGTCGTCGGTTTGGGCGTCGAAGTACTTGAAGACGCGCTGGAGCGAGTCGGTTGAGAGGCCGTCGAGAGCGTCCCAGCGAGAACGCGGCACGGTTTCAAAGCGCGTCGTGGCGCGCAGGCCACCGAGCAGGGAATAGAGGCTGAGACCCGCGCGCAATTCCCAGGGACGGCGGCTCGTCGTGGCGTAGATGGGCACGAAGAAGGGCACCAAGTGCACGAGCTCCGCGGCGATGCGCAGGAGGATAGCGCGTTCGGTCAAGGACTCGCGCACCAGACCCAGCTCAAAGCTCTCGAGGTAGCGCAGGCCGCCGTGGATCAGTTTGCTCGACTTGCTTGATGTGCCCGCGGCCAGGGAAGTCTTTTCGAGCAGCAGAGTGCTGTGCCCCGCTGCCGCAGCGGCCTGGGCCACACCCACCCCGTGGATGCCGCCGCCGATCACCACCAGGTCATACGCGCTTGCCTGCATGGTCCCGTTCAACTTGTGCGGCCCGCCAGAGCCGCGCGCATCTCGGGATAGTGAAAGGTCTCGACAAACTCCGCACCCCGTTCAGCCAGGGCCACAGCCTCGTCGGGGTCGGTGACTTCGTAGACCACTAGACGGGTGCCGTCGATCTGGGGCAGATTGATTTCGCCGTACTCGGGCAAGTGGCGAGTGTTGCTGAAAAGAAACTCGGGCTGCAAGCCGCGCAGCGCCGGGGAATCGAGATCGGACCAAGACTCGATGATGGGCGCGAGGGCCAGGGAACTCAGGGCGCGCGTCTCGCGCAGGCAGGCCAGTGAGAAGGAGATGATCGCCGTGCGCTTTTCAAGGCCTTCGATGGCCTTGAGGACCTGGCGCACCACGGCTCCGGCACCCGAGCGTTGGGCGGCGATGGGTTTGATCTCGACAAAGCAGAAGACCTCGGGCCAGCGGGCCAATTCTTCGGCGAGGTCGCTCAGCCTGGCGATGGGCTCGTCCGCGAAGGTCGTGCCCAGGCGGGCGGCCTCCGCGGCGCGCAGTTTGCCGATGGCGACATCGTCGAGCTCGGTTAGCTCGCCCGCGCAACCCGCCACCCGCCAGAGGTCGTCGTCGTGAAAGAGATAGGGCGTGCCGTCGGTGGATGTCTGCACATCGACCTCTAGGTAGCGTGCGCCGGCGTCGAGGGCGGCGCGAATGCCGGCCAAGGAATTGTCCGGGAACTGACGCGGGTAGCCACGGTGTGCGACGAGGGAGAAAGCAGTCATGGGCGCCCCGGCAGTCTGTCAAACGCCGCCCGCCGAAGGCAGTCCCAAGCAGGATTGCGAGGACTGAGCGGGCCCCGGAAGCTGGCACCCCTCCGGTTGTGGCGCCTTCTTCCGACGGTCAGTAGACTCTTCCGCGCTCCGATGGCCTGCCAGCGAATCGACCAGCCATTCCCCCCCCATGTCCACCCTCAACGATCCCAGCGGCCGCCCCGAGCGGCCCGCCCTGCTAGTTTCGGGGCTCTGCAAGAGCTTTGGCGCCGAGCGGGCCGTGGACGAGCTTTCTTTCTCCGTACAGCCGGGCGAAATCCTGGGTTTGGTGGGCCCCAACGGAGCGGGCAAGACCACTTGCTTGCGTTCCATCGTGGGCGTCCTGCCCCTACAGGAGGGCACGGTCGAGATTTGCGGCCACGATCTTGCGGGGGACGAAGTTTCGGCCAAGCGGGCTCTCGCCTGGGTTCCCGAGGACCCCCAGCCCTTCGACACCTTGACCGTGGAAGAGCACCTCGAGTTCACTGCGCACTTATTCCGTTGCACGGACTGGCGGGAGGACGCCGAGCACCTGCTCACGCGCTTTTCGCTGCAAGAAAAACGCAAGGCCCTGGGCGGCGAACTGTCCCGTGGCATGCGCCAGAAGTTGGCCTTCTGCTGCGCTTGGATTTCCAGACCCCAGGTGGTTTTGATGGACGAGCCGCTCTCGGGTCTCGATCCCCGGGGTATCCGTTCGGCCCGCGATGCGATTTCAGACCTCGCCACCGAAGGGGCTGCGGTGATCCTCTCTTCGCACCTGTTGGAATTGATTGAGGCTCTGGCGGATCGCTTGCTGATCATCGACCACGGACGGTGCGTGTTCCTGGGCACCTTGAGCGAAGCCCGAGAGAGTCTTTCCCAGCAGAGCGCGTCGAGTTTGGAGGAGATCTTCATGGCGGCCACGGGAGAAGGCGCAGCGGAGGATGGAGAGGAGTGGGGCTGATCGCCGGGGATCCGGCGCTTGTGCACTTGGCGGCGCTCAAGTTGCGCGGCAGCCTGCGGCGCCTGTGGCGGCGCTTGAAGACTCCCGCTGGGCTCTTCTTCATCGTGGTAGGCACCCTGCTGGCGTGCGCATGGTTGGGTTCCCTGGTATTCGGTCATGCTGGCAGCCGCGAAGCCCCAGCCGATGTCGAGACCCTGCGGCGATGGACAGCCCTTGGGATCTTGGCCTTCAGTGCGGTTGTGGGATTCGGCGCGCTCTCGATTCGCGGCGTGTATTTGCCCAAGAACGAGATCGAGCGACTCTTTGCCGCGCCCACCACCCGTGCGAACATCGTGCGCTACCGACTGCTCTTGGACTCCGGTCGCAGCTTCTTTGGCGCCCTGGTGCTGGCGCTCTTGTGCTTCAGGCGCATGCCGGTGCCGGTTTATGGTTTTCTCGGCACCATTCTCGCTGTGCTGACCCTGGGAGTCGTGCGCCAGATGGGCTCGATCCTGCTGGCTGATGTACACAGCCGCCTCGGGAGCTTCTTCGAGGGGCGCAAATTCACCCCCCTCCGGATCGTCATGGCCATCGTGCTCTGGTTCATCATCATGGGGCTGTTCGTGTCGGGGCGTGTGAAGGATCGTCTGCTCGCAGCAGTGGGATTGAATCTCGATGTCAGCGAAATTCTCGAGCACCCGGTCTTGGATGTGCTCCTGGCGCCCTTCACGCCCTGGGTGCGCATGATGACCGCTGGCGATGGCGAGGAGTTCCTGGGTTGGGGTGGGCTCTCGCTTCTTTTGTGGGCAGTGTTTTTCGAGATCACAGCGCGCCTGCGCGTCGACTTCCGCGAGGCCTCGATCCAAACTTCGTCCGATATCGCCGTGCGCTTGAAGCGCATGGGACGTGGGGGCTTTGGACAGGGTGCCGTGCCCCAGTTCGCCGCAGCCCGGCGCGTGCCCTGGCTCTTTGGCCGGGGACCGGGGGGGGCCATCGCCTGGATCAAGACGGCTGCCATCCTACGCAAGTCCCGCGGCACCTTGCTGTTGGGCCTCCTGATCGTCTCGGCCATCACCATCGGCGTCTCGCTGCTCTTCAAGAACACCGCGGGATTGGCCTTCAAGGGCGACGAGGGGGATGTCTGGATCGTCTTGGGCCATTCGAGCGTGATCGCCTTGCTTGGCGTGCTGTATCTCTCGGGCGTCTTGCGCTTTGATTTCCGTTCGGATCTCGACTCCATGGTCCAGATCAAGGCCTGGCCGGTGGGGCCCACGGCGACTTTCGTGGCCACCCTCTTGCCCCAGGCGCTCTTGATCTCCGGAGCCCTGGCAGCGGCGATTCTGATCCGAGCCCTGGTGCTTGGCAGCTTTCATCCTGCATTATTTCTGCTCGTCCTGGCCTTGCCCTGGATCGAGTTTGCCTGGCTCGCCGTGGACAACGCGGTTTTTTTGTGCGTGCCGGTGCGCTACCTGCCTGGGCAGGATGGTTCGTTGCACCACGCTGGGCGCGCGATCGTTTTGGTTCTGTTGCGTTTCAGTCTGGCCGCAGTCACTTTGGGTCTGATTTTCGTACCGGCCTTCGTGATTTTCAGCCTGGGGCCCGAGACCCTGGGGCTATCCTGGGCGGCCTGCGCCGCCATGGCCAGCGCCATCGGCGCCGCTGTCATGTGCGCCATGGTGGCTTTCCTCGCCTGGATAGGCGGTCGCATGTTGCGGCGCCTCGATGTGGCCCGCGACCGAGTCTAAGCAGCTGCGCCGGAAGGGCTCTGCGAGCGGTTCCCGTTGGCCGCAAGTTGCCCATGACGTAGACTCTTCCCGTTCCCCATAACCTTCGGCAGTTCACCAGCTCTTCATGTCCAGCGTTCACGATCTCGTCATCATCGGTTCCGGCCCCGCCGGTTACACCGCAGCCATCTACACCGCCCGTGCCAACCTGAAGCCGTTGCTCTTTCAGGGCCTGCAGCCCGGCGGACAACTTACTATCACCACCGAGGTCGAGAACTATCCCGGCTACCCCGAGGGTGTTCAGGGACCTCAGATGATGGAGGAGTTCCAGGCCCAGGCCGAACGCATGGGCACCGAAGTCCGCTTTGACAACATCGCCGAGGTGGACTTTAGCCAGCGGCCCTTCGTGATCAAGAGCGACTTCGAGGAGTTCAAAGCCAACGCCTTGATCCTCTGCACCGGAGCCACGGCGCGCCTGCTCGGCCTCGAGAGCGAGAAGCGCCTCATGGGCCATGGCGTTTCGGCCTGTGCCACCTGCGACGGCGCTTTCTTCAAAGAGAAGGAGGTTCTGGTGGTGGGCGCTGGTGACAGCGCCATGGAGGAAGCCCAGTTCCTGACGCGCTTCGCCACGCGGGTGACCATCGTGCACCGCCGCGAGGTTTTTCGCGCCTCGAAGATCATGATCGACCGCGCCCACGCGAACGAGAAGATCGACTGGATGCTGAACAAAGCCGTGGTGGACATCTTGGCCGGTGACGATGGCAAGGTGCGCGCCGTGATCCTCGAGGACACCCAGAACGCCGAGCGCAGCGAGGTCGCTTGCGATGGTGTCTTCATGGCCATTGGCCACACGCCAAACAGCAAGATCTTCGAGGGCCAGATAGACCTCGACGACAGCGGCTACATCGCCGTCCACGATGGAACCCACACCTCCGTCGAAGGCGTTTTCGCCGCCGGCGATGTGATGGACAAGACCTACCGCCAAGCCATCACAGCCGCCGGTACCGGCTGCATGGCAGCCATGGACGCCGAGCGCTGGCTCGAGAGCCAAGGCCACTGAGGGTCGGCTGCGGGCGACGAAGAGCGCGGCCGACAAAAAAAACCAGCGGCCATGCCCTCGCACGGCCGCTGGCTATTCTCTCTAAACCAGCCTCGCTCTGGTGACAGTTACAGCATGTTCGCCGTTGGATTCCAGAGCGTGCGCTTGATGATGACCTGGCCGGGGTTCGACACATTGAGCATGTTCTTGACGCGCTTGTCGTAGTTCAGCCGCAGACCCACCTTGTAGGGCGAGTTGGGCGGGTTGGCCTCCGTGCCCTGGCCAGAAGTATTCTTGCGACCCGGCGCCAGAACGCCCAGGTCCGGAGCCACGAGGGCACCGTTGATCTGCAACTGGCCGCGCATGCGGTCACCTCGATGCACGATGCCGAAGATCGCGTTGTTGGTGTACAGCAGCGAGTCGATCTCCATGGGCGTGTCGTAGGCGTGGCCAGCTTCGAAGTACTCGATGGCGAGCTTTTGCATGTAGTCATCGAGCCAACCGTCCTTTGGTGTGAGCTGCAGCACGGCGGCTAGCGCGGCACCGCTCTCGGGATCGTAGAGCTCGGCATTGCCGAGGTCCGCGGGGTCCCAGATCGAGAGCTTGTCCGGGTCCCAACTCAGGGGAACCTCCTCGTCGCCCTTCCAGGTGCCGGAGCTCGGGTCGAAGTAGATGTTCCCCATGTTGTAAACCGGGATCTCGTCGCCGTCGCCGAAGTTGTAGTAGCGCGGGATGTACGCCTTGCCATCGCTATCGGGGGCCACATAGCCGGGGTTGGCCACCGTCCAGCTCCCGGGATCGTTCTTGTCCTCTCCCTCGCCGGGCAGAACAGGTTGCGTCTTGGCCCACTCGGCACGATTGAAGAGCGACAGCTCGGCCAGGGCGAAGTTGAAGCCGCCCGCGGCGCTGCCGTCGATGTACTCGTACTTGCCAGGCGAAGTGAATACCGAAGGCTTGAGGTAGTCCCCCAAGAGCATGTTGCCCCCAGCGGCGAGGCCCAGGACATTCTTCGTGCCATCCTGGGCGACTCCGTAGGTACGCGGCCCCGACGGTGAGCCCGCGGGGTCTCCGGGCATGTACGACTGGCCGTCGAGGTACTGCAGGTCGGTGGGGATGTAGACATTGCCACTGACCAGAATCGAACCCTCGCCCTGGATGTAGCCATTGATCACCAGATCGCCTTCGATAGCGATCGTGCCGTCGATCACGATGGGGTCGTCCTCGGTGCCCGACAGGATCACATTGCCCGAAGTGCTCGAGCCCAGGCTCGCGGCGTTGCCCGTAAAGAGCGCCGCCGAGTACTCGTCCACGGTGTCGATCTTGAAGGACGGATCGCTGACATTGATGATGCCGGAGATCAAAGCTCCCTCGGCCGCCTGGGAAGCTTCAAAGAACTCGAACGCATCCACTTGCTTGTTGCCCGAGCCAGCTGCATCGGTCAGGCCCGTGGCCGGATCGATGCCGCCGTTGTCGGGAAAGGGAGGCGGGAAGGACTGCGGCAGCGCTCCATCGGGCATGTCGCTGTATGCCGTGGGATAGTCGAGGTAGATATTTCCGCCCGCGGCACCGGGATCGGGATTGGGCGCGAAGGGGTTGCTGCTCATGGCACCGGAGCCGTCCTGAACGAGCTGCCCTTGGGAATTGAAGTCATAGGACTGGAAGGACTTGTCATCGAACCCGGAGGTGATCAAGTTGCCATCGTGATCGGTCAACTTGCCACGCAGGTAGAGCGTGCCGCAAATGTACGAGTCCGAGTCCCAGTCGGTGATTTCCGGGCGGTTGTCCCAGTTGTCACGGATCATCAAACTCTCCAGGGTGCCAACCTTGATGCGGTCGAAGGTGCTGTACTGGTCGGGATCCGTGTTGTAGAAGCGGTCCGTGGAGTCGATCACGCTGTGACAGAAGACGCAGTTGACATTGTTCGCAAGAACGCCGTAGTCGAACCCTTCAAACTGCGAGGGTTCGATGGTGTAGACCAGTTGGATGGCCCGGTTGAGCACAGGGTTGATGATGCCCTTGCCGCGGTTGGTGCTGGCGGAGACCGTGACATAGAGGTGGGTGGAATTGCCCGTATCCCGGCGCAGGATGCGCAGGGCGTCGATGTTGACATCATCAAATTCGGGGTTCCCGAAGCCGGCGCCGGGGATACTGGCGAGTGCCAGGTAGTCCTCACCCTCCTCTGCAGAGGGCGGCCCGCCGGGACCTGCATCAGGCAGTGCAATGCCGTCCAGGAAGGCCTGGAAGGTTTTGATGGTCCCCGCAGCTCCGCCCTGGCTGTCGAGGTAGGCCGACCAGATGCCATCGGTGGCGATGATGCCCACACTCTCCACGGCACTGGTCAGGCGGTATTCGTCGCCCTGGTAGTTGACCACCCGTGCGCCGTCGAGGGTGGCTTTCAACATGGACAGGCCGAGCATCGCCATCAGCGACGAAATCATCAGCGCGGTGATTAGCGCCGACCCGCGGTTGCCTTCTTGGTTCAATATCATCTTGGTTCGCATTCGTTTGTCTCTCACTGTTTCTGTAACTCTCAACTCTCCGGAATATTGCGCAGGAAAAGAACCGATTGCACCTGGCGCACGATGGGCTGGTCGGCGTTGGTGCGTCCAAGGATGAACAGGCTTATCTGCAGTCGTCGGCTGCCGCGGTCCCACAGGAAAATCGGATCTTCGAAGCCATCCCCGTTCAGATCGCTGCCCCATTCGCAACGCTCCTGAAGGATGTTGGAGGGGCCCATGCCCAGTTCGCTGGCGGCCTTGTTGGGGTCATTGGTGCTCCAGATGCGGCGCCGAATCTGGCCCACATCAAAGATGTCCGTGGTGTCCCCATCGCGGTTCACATCATCACCCGAGGTGCTCTCGGAGAAGGTGAACTTGGGCACGAAGTACAGGCATGCCCAGGCGCCGAGGTCGGGCGCTTCGGAGCCGTCGGGCTGGCGCAGAACATGGCCCCACTGCAACTGGTCATCGCTGCCGAGGTAGTTGGGCGGCACGGACTGCGTGGGATCGATGGGCACGCGGTAGGAGAATCCATAGCCATCGCCGCGGAAGAACATGTCCCCGCGATAGCCCGTGGCGAGGCCATCATAGTCCGAGGCGCCGCTATCGGGACCGAGGCTTACCACTTCGGCCAGCCCAGCCCAGATCAGTTCGGTGTGAGCTGCATGGGACACATCGACGGTGCATTGCTTTCCGCGGAAGAGGCTCGTAAAGCTGTTGTCGCTCAGACTATTGGATTCGTAGAGAAGCCGCTCCTCGTTTTGGCTGCCACGCTCGAGGAGCAAGATGCCCTGGTCGGGAAAGCCGAGGGTTGAGTCCACCGAGAGTTCCATGGAATTGCCCTCCTCTAGTGGTGCGGTCAGTCTGGCGATGGGGTTGGCACCGCGGGCGTCGGCCAGCTCTGTTTCGATTTTTCGCAGCATCTGCTGTGCCTTGGTCTCCGCCAGGGAGATGCCCAGGGTGGACTGGGCCAGGCTGGTATCGCGCTGGATGATGGCGAAGACCGACATGAGGATCGTGCTCATGATCGAGAGCGAGAAGAGCAACTCGAGGATCGAGGTGCCTTTGCGGTCGTGTGTACTTTTGGCGTGCTGCATGCTTGGCTTGGCTTAGTAGCCGATGACATAGAAGGGGTGCTTGATCTCTACATCACCGGAAACCCCGTGCCAGCGGGCGGTGATGATGATGGGCAGGATCAGGGCCGTACCTGTGACATCGGCGTTATCCGCCTGGCCGTCGCTGTCGAGGTCCCGGGGCATGCCGAGCTCAACGCCCAGTTCGTCGTCGCTGATGGCTTCGTTCAGCACCACGGTGATCGTTCCCACCGAGGCCGCGCCGACCTGCGCGTTGAGTTCACCGATGGCGAAGGTGTTGCCCAGGCTGCCGCCGGGGGAGAGGCCTGCGATGAAGTCGCTCGACCACGAACCGGCGCCCGGCGCCTGCAACTCGTCGGCCAGGGCGTGGATCTCCTCGGACATCTGGCGGATGGCGTTCTGGGCCATGGCGCGCTCGTGATTTTGACGGCGCAGGGCGTGGGTACGGATGGTGGACGCGCTCATGGCCATCATGGCCACCAGCAGGACCGTCATGGCCAAGCTGATCTCCACCAGCGTGAAGCCCCCCCTGCGCGGGGCACAGGCCGCGCCGCGGACTCCTCGAATGACTTTTGCTCTCAACATGGTGTGTTTCCTCGAAGGGCCCCTTTTTGGCCCAGAATGCTCATCGGTGAGGGTATTTGCCCTCCCTTGGATACTCTCTCGGATGTGGGCGAAGTCCTCCTGAAAGGAAATTGCATTTAGGTGATTGGGCAAGCCAGGATCGCCCGGGAGCTTGCCAGGAGGGCTGCCTGGCCCGCCCTGCCTTGCGTGTAGCCCCGCTGGCGGGGGAGAATGGCGCCATGACTGATAAGACTGATAAGAAGGAGACAACCTCTGGCCAGCACATCCTGGTCACCGGCGCTGGCACGGGCATCGGCCGAGCCATCGCCCAGAGACTGGCGGCAGACGGAGCCCAGTTGAGCCTCCTGGCCCGCGACACTGGCCGCTTGGAAGAGACCGCCGCCCGCATCACCAGTGCGGGGGGCACCGCTCCCTACTTCGCTTCCTGCGACATCCGCGATGGCGCCGGAGTCCAAGCCGCCTTCGCCGCCGCGGTGGAGGCCCGCGGTCCGCTGCACGGACTCGTGGCCAACAGCGGCATCGGCGGTGCCAATCATCCCGGTCCCGATGACCGCTTCGTGGAACTCGTGGGCACCAATCTGATCGGCACCTACAACTGCATGCGCGCCGCCATCGATGGCTTGGCCGAGGGGCCGGGTGCGCGCTCGCTCGTGGTGATCTCCTCGATCCTCGGTCGCATCGGCGTGCCCGGCTACACCGGCTACTGTGCGTCGAAGGCAGGGCTCTTGGGCTTGGTGCGTTCCTTTGCCGCGGAACTCGCGCCCGAGGGCATTCGCGTCAACGCTATCTGCCCGGGTTGGATCGACACCGAGATGGCTCACGACGGTCTCAAGGATATGGCCCAGGGCATGGGCATCTCCGTGGAAGAGGCCCTCGAAAATGCCATGAGCGTGGTGCCCGAGGGGCACATGGGAAACCCTGAGGATGTGGCCGGTTGCGTGGCCTACCTGCTCTCGGATTCAGCCCGGGGTATCTGCGGCCAGGCCATCGACATGAACGGCGGCTCGTTCATGCTTTGATAGCATCGCTCGTTCATGCGCATCGCCCTCTGCCTGCACGCCTTCCCACCCCAGTCACGGACGGGAGTCGAGACCTACACCGAAGCCCTGGCCCGGGCACTTGCGGGCCGCGGCCATGACCTGCACATCTTCGCGCCCCGTCGCGACGACAGCCGCGAGCACCTGAGCCAGACCAGCGAGGAGCAAAAGCACTACAAGATCACTTGGCTGGCCCTGGGCCGCGACCCCGACACCGGCGCCGAACGCCGCGCGCGCCACGGGGCCGCCGCGGCCTTCGGGCGCTTTCTCGACCGCGAACAGCCCCAGGTGGTGCACTTTCAGCACATCCTAAAGCTCGGCTGGGAGCTCATCGACGAGGCCCGCGAGCGCGGACTCGTCACGGTCTACAGCGCTCACGATCCTTTCCCGGTCACCAACGACTACACCCTGCTGTCCGCCGACCTCTCGCCCCTCGATCCCGGCGACCTCGTTGCCGCGGCGCGCAACGAACGAGCCCTCGGTCTTTTGGACCGCGCTTTCGAGGCCCACGACGGATTCCTGCCCCCAGGCTGCGGCGACCAAGCCTTGCGCAGGGAAGTGGAGCGCGTGCTCCACGGTGAGGTGCCGGGGGAAAAAGACCGGGACGATCTGACCCAAGCCATGGCGCGCCTGGCCCTCGAACTCGATGAACGCCGGGCCGCTGTTTCGCGTTGCGATCGCGTCGAAGCGCCCACCGCCTTCCTCGCCGATCTGCTCGGCGCCCAGGGCTTGCGTGCGCCCGTGGCTTGTCGCCCATGTGGTCACGATGTCGAGCACCTGAGCGAAGTTGTAGCGGTCGATGGCCAGCACCAAGGTCCCCTGCGGGTTCTGTTTCTAGGCGGTCTTTTCGAGCACAAGGGCGCACACATCCTGCTCGACGCCTTGCCTCTTTGTGCGGGTCAAGGTGCGGCCGGCGTGGCCCTCACCCTCCGCGGTTCGCGCGGCTCCAGCGACTACGGCGCGCACCTCGCGAGCCGCGCGGCCGACCTCGGCGCGACCCTCGGCGGCCCCTATGAGCGCCACGAATTGCCCGCGCTCTTGGCTGCTGCCGATCTTGTGGCGCTGCCCTCCATCTGGCCGGAGAATGCTCCTTTCGTCATCCGCGAGGCCTTTGCCGCGGGTCGGCCAGTAATCGCCAGCGACACCCCCGCCCTGCGCGAGAGCGTGCGTGACGGCGTGGATGGGCGCCTCGTCGATCTCGGTGATGCCGCGGCCTGGGCCGCTTGCCTTTGCGAATTGGCCAGGGACCGTGACGAGCTTGCCGAACTCTGCAGAGGTGTGCGCCCTCCCAAGACGACAGCTGAAGACGCCCGCGAGTTGGAGCAGATCTACACCGACCTCGCCGAACACCACAGCGCCCGGCGAACCCGGGCGCGTGCTCGCCAGCCCGCTCACCTCGCGGCCTTTTCCCAAGCCCTGGAGGCCCTCGAAGCTCTGCCCACCGGGGAACTCGTGGAGCGCGCCCTCGCGGGCCTGGCGCAGCTCGCGTCACGACTCGGTCAGCAGCCCATGGGGTTGACCCAGGCTTTAGTGTCCGCCGAGGGCCTGCGCGAGCGCCTGGCTGCGCGGGAGCGGACCGCGGACTGGCGCGCTGAAACCGAACGCCACGGTAGAGCGGCGCGCGCTGACCTGAGAGCTGGGTTGGCTGACCGCGAGCAGGCGCTCTCGGCCCTTGAAGCACGCCAGGGTCAGCTCTCCCGCGAACTGGAATCGGTAGCTGGCGAACGCGATTGGTTGCGGCGTTCCAGCGTGGATTTGCAGGCCGAGTTGGCCTGGACTGGGGAGTCTCTCGACGATCGCCGCGCCCACCTCACCGAAGCCCAGGCGCGCTTGCGGAGTGCCGATGATGGGCTGCAGGCAGCCCTCGCCGAACGCGACGATCTCTGCAGCGCGTTGGCTCAACGCGAGTCCGAACTGCGCGCTCTCAGGCTCGACCACGCGAAACGCGACGAGTCGTCCTCCGCCCACGACGAGCTGCGCCGGGCCTACGAGCCCCTCTGCGCCGCCCATGAAGCCCTCGGCGCGGCCTACAATTCCTTGCGCGGGGCCCATGAGGCCTTGCAACTCCACGAGTCGTGGTTGCGCGGGGAGTTGCTGCGGGTCTTCGAAGTGGTTCAAAACGAGGATTCAGGTGACTGCGAGGCTTCTGACGAAATCGAGTCCTTGGTTGCCCAGGCCTTCGAAGGCCTGCAGCGCTGGAGTACGGAACTCGACTGGCGCGCGGGCGAAATGGCCGCCGCGACAGAGGAATCCCAGGGCCTCGGTGCGCGCCTTCTGCCAAGCGCCTTGCAGCGCCGGGCGGACTCTTGGCGCAAGCCCTCACGGCCCTCCGGAGAGGCGCCCTCGTGAAAACCCCGATCAGCATCGTGATCCCCAGCCTCGCGGACCGCGAGTTGCTCGCCATGGCCCTCACTCCTGTCCTGGACGAGGTGCAGGGCCGCGCCTTGGGCGACGAAGTGATCGTGGTGGATGACAGCGGCAGCGGTGCCCTGGAGGAATTTCTAGCCCACAAGTTCGCCTCCGTGCGCTGCGTAAAAAATTCGCAGAACCTGGGCTTTGGCCCGGCCCTTCTCGCTGGCGTGCAGGCAGCGCGCTGCGAGCTCTTCTTCGCCATGAACCCCGACATTCGCGTGGGCCCGGGGATCTTTGATTGCCTCACGGAGACTCTGCTCGCAGAAACCCTGCCAGGAGGCGTGTACGCGGTATCGCCCTATGTTCTGCTCCCAGGCAAAGAGGCCGCGGCCGAGTCCTTGCCCGAGTTGGTTCAGGAGGGCGGCTTTCCCGTGATCCGCCATCGCCAGCTTGAGCTGACTCCAGGCGAGACCCACCCCGACCATCCCGCGGGTATTCCCGTGGCCTTCGCCCTGGGCGGCGCCATGTTGATGCGTCGCAGCGATTTTTTAGAGCGCCCATTCGACCCGCTTTTCGAGCCCTTCTATTGGGAGGATGTGGACGCTTCCCAGGTGGCCCTGGCCGCCGGCCGGCAGGTTCTTTGCGATCCGCGCGCCGTGGTCGAGCATCACTTGCGCGGCACCATCGCCAGCCGAGTGCCCGAACGCGTGGTGCGCGCTGCCATCGAGAAAAACCGCCTGCTCTTCGCCTGGAAGCACTTAGCGGACTCGGACAAACGCCGCCAGCACTTCGAAGCCCTCTCCACCCGCGTTGTGGAGCAGGCCCTTGCGGAAGAGCGCGAGGAATTGATCTGGCTGCTCTTGGCCCTCGAACAGCTCCAGGCCTTCGACCAGGCGGGCCAGGCAATTCCCATCGATCGCATAGTCGGGCCGGGCACGCCAAGGTAGGTAGTCACAATGAAGCAACTGAGCCCTGGCCTGTTGCTCGGGCTCGTTATCGGCGGGGTGCTGGGCTCGGTGTGGTTTTCCACGCCGTCCTCGTCATCGGCCGCGGCCCTCAGCGGGAGCGTGGAGGGGGCCGCTCTGGCACACCGTGCGCCGCGGCCCCTCAACCGGAAAGCCATTCGCCGAGCAGCGCAAGGTGCCGTTCGCGGCTGAAGTTGGCCTTCAGGTGGGCTTGGCCGCGGGCTCCCATGGTTTGCGCCTGGTGCGGGTCGTCGAGGAGTTTGGCCATGGCACGACTGAAGGCCGCAGCGTCCCGGGCTGGGCACAACAGGCCAGTCTCGCCAGGGATCAGCCACTCGCGCACGCCGCCCACATCAAAGGCCACCACCGGCTTGGCGTGGGCCATGGCCTCTAGGCCCACGAGGCCAAAGGGCTCGTTCCAGATCGAAGGGAACAAGACCAGGCTGGCGGCACAGAGCAGGCTCTCCAACTCGGCGGGCGCGAGCCAGCCGCTGAAGTGAACTCGGCTTGAAAGTCCCTCGGCGCGGGCCTTGTTCTGCAGGTGATCTCGCGCCGGGCCGTCGCCGGCGATGACCAGTTTGGCGCGCCGCTCGAGTTGGCCCAGGGCCGTGAGTAGGTAATCGAGACCCTTGTCGGGCAAGGTCAGGCGCGCGGGAGTCAGCAAGAGCGGAGCATCGTCCGCCGCCAGAAACTCAGCCGTCTCGGCGGGCAGGGCAGCGAGGGTGGGACTGTCATGGGCAGGCATCGCAATCGAATTTGTGAAGTAGGGCAGGACTCGCAGACGCGCCGGCGAAAGGCCCGCGCGCAGGAGCTCGCGGCGCATGTAGTCCGAAGCGACCAGGATGAGCTTGGCCTGGCCGCTAAGCTCGAGCTCGCGTAGGTTGGCTGCCAGGGTCTTGAGCGGCCAGCGCAGGCTCGGCGAACCCTCGGGTTTGAAGCCCGAGCAGCCCGTGGAAAAATAGCGCTCCAGGCAGACTTGGCCCAGGGGCGAGGAGCAGGCACTTGCGTCCTCATGGAGCTTATTGAGGCCGGGGCAGAACAGGGTGTGATCCTGGACGAAACGCACCAGGGGCGCGATCCCGAGCAGAATGCGCAGGTGATCGGCGGAGACGCGGCTGAGCAGGTAAATCACATCGGGCGCCGCGGCCCGCACCGTTTCACGGAGAGCCCCCGCACCCTCGCGGTTCAGGCCGGGCGCAGCCAACTCGGCCGATATCAGGACCTCGGCGGAGCTCTCCTGGTGCCCGCCGCCTGTGAGCACGCGCACCAGGAAACCGCGGTCGCACAGGCCGCGCACCACGGCTCCGGCGTAGCGCTCGGAGCCGCCGACCAGATCCCAGCGCGTGGTGACGACCAGGATTCGCAAGGGTGAATCAGGAACCGATGGAGAGCAAGAACTCGCCGTTGACACGGGTCTTGCGCATTTTCTGGATCAGCATCTCCATGGCCTCGACGGGGTCTAGCTCGTTGAGCACCTTGCGTAGCATCCAGACGCGACGCATTTCCTCTTCCTCGAAGAGCAGTTCTTCCTTGCGGGTGCCGGAACGGTTGATGTCGATGGCGGGGAAGATGCGGCGGTCCGAGATGCGTCGTTCGAGCACGATCTCCATGTTGCCGGTGCCCTTGAATTCCTCGAAGATGACTTCGTCCATCTTGGAGCCTGTTTCGATTAGAGCCGTGCCGAGAATCGTCAGCGAGCCGCCGTGCTCCATGTTGCGCGCGGCACCAAAGAAACGCTTGGGCATCTGCAAGGCCGTGGCCTCGAGGCCACCGGAGAGCAACTTGCCGTTGGAGGGCGCTTCGATGTTACAGGCCCGCGCGAGGCGCGTGATCGAGTCCAGAAGAATGACTACATCCTCGCCGGCTTCGACCATGGAGCGCGCCTTGGCGAGCGCCATCTCGGCCACTTGAATGTGGCGCGAGGCGGGTTCGTCGAAGGTCGAGCTGATGACTTCGTGACTAACACCCGGCACCGTGCGTTGAAAATCGGTGACTTCCTCGGGGCGCTCGTCCACGAGCAGCACGATCAAGTGCGCCCGGGGCATGTTGATCACAATCGAGCGGGCCAGCATCTGCAAGAGCACCGTCTTGCCCGTGCGCGGCGGCGCCACGATCAGGCCTCGCTGGCCCAGTCCGACGGGCGTTACGATGTCCACGATGCGCATCTCGAGGGGGTTCTCGCCGGCACCTTCGAGGATGATGCGCTCTTCGGGGTAGAGCGGCGTGAGTTCCTTGAAGGGCGTGCGCGTGCGCACATCCCCGGGGGGGCCACCGTCGATGGTCTCGACGCTTTGCAGGGTGAAGAGTTTTTCACCTTCCTTGTTGGGCCGCAAGAGCCCACGCACGGTCATGCCTTGCAGAAGGGCGAATTCCTCGACGACCGAGGGGGGGATGAAGACATCCTCGAAACTCGGCATGTAGTCGAATTGACCGAAGCGCAGAAACGCGTGGCCCTCGCTGACGATCTGCACCGTGCCCTCGGCTACCACGGGGATGTGCTTCTGGAAACGCTGGATCGTGATCGACCAGACGACATCCTTGTGCAGCCGGCCCGGCGATGCGATTTTTTCCTTCTGAGCGAGTTCGATCAACTCCTCGATGGTCAGGGCTTGCAGGTCCTTCAACTCGACCTTCTTGGGCTTGGTCTTGCGCGTGCTCTTCGGCAGCGATTCGATCAACTCCTTCAGGGCCTCGGCGTTGAGGTCCTCGGGCAGGGCCGTGTAGTCGAGGTGCACCAGTCCGTCGTCGTAACTACCGCGGTCAGGCTTGTTACTTCGGCTGTACTGGTGCTGCTTCTTCTTGAACTGCCGCTTTTGGAAGGGTCGTTTTTTTTGCGCCGTCGCCATGATGTGTGGAAATTGGACTAGAGACACTCGGAGTCGAGCAGAGCTCGCACTTGGGCTTGCAAGGAATCGAGCCCGGAGTCGTTGGTGATGGTGTGTTTTGCGCGGGCCTGCTTTTCGGTCAGGGTGAGCTGCGCTCGCTCTCGCTTTGCGACTTCGCCTCGGGGCCAGCCGCGGCTGGCTTGGGCTCGGCTTTCCCTGGAGGGGGCACTAGCTTGGACGAAGACGAGAAAGTCACACTCGCCGACCAGCTGGTGATGGTCATCGTGCTCGAGTAGCAGGGGCACATCGAGAACAATGGGCGAGCGCAGAGCGGCGCGGGCCCCGGAGAGTTCTTGGAGTATCTTCGCACGAACAGCCGGATGTATCCAGCTTTCGAGCTCGCGGCGGGCTTCGGGGTCGCTGAAGACCCTCTGGGCCAGGGCCTCACGGTCCGCGAGGCCGTCCGCGCCGAGAAGTTCCGCGCCGAAGCGCTCTTTCAGGTGCCCCAGGACCTCCCGGGAGTCCAGCACGGCCCGAGCATGGCGGTCGGCGTCGATCACAAGCCCACCCTCGCCCGCGAGGCGGCGGGCCACCTCGGACTTGCCCGAGGCGATACCACCCAGGATCCCGATCACCCGGGAAGGGTTCTTGGGGCGGGGGCTGGAGGAGTTCGTGGACATTAGCTTTGGGAAGAGAGCTTCGGGAGGAGAGCTTCGGGCCAAGAAAGGGGGCTGGAGGGGTGGGGGGCCGCCGAGAGGATCGCGAAACCAGGCTCCAGGGCACGGGTAGGGCAAGCATGGCGGGAGGCCTCTGCCTGCTTCGTTCTTTCGGTGCCCCGCCCGGCTCGTGGCTTCTGGTCCTGCCGCACAGGGTACGCAGCCTCTCTCGAGGGTCAAGCGAGGGCGAATTCCCTTGCCGCGACCCGCCTGCTTCGGGTATCAAGTGGCCCCAGAAGAGGGCCTCCGGGCCCCCTTTGCATCGCTGGGCGCCCCGTCCCGCCCTGATCTAGAATCCGCCTTCTTCTTCTCGAATCCGCCCTGACGCTCGCGCCTCGCGAGCCCCTCGCCCCCCCCCAAGCGAATGATGAATCGTTCCCGCCGTGGCGCCGCCCGTGTCAGCATCACCTGGATCATCGTGGTGGTGATCGCCTTCTTCGCCGCCCTGTCCATGGTCTTCGTCTTCGACGGCGAAGTGACCGATGCCGAGACGCGAGCCGCTGCCGCCGAGGCCAAGGAAGCCGAAGCCACAGCCCAACTCGATGTTGAGCTCTCGGTCATCCGCGACATCTCCGAGGTCTTTGGCTACTACGATAAGCAACAGGCCTCGGCCCGCACCGTGGCCGCCACGGCTCAAGAAGGCTTGGCCTCGTTCAAGGACGCCTTTGGCGTCACCGAGGCCAGCGTGGCTGACTTCCAGGCCGCCGCAGGTCCCGCCGTGGGGCTCTACAACGCCCGCGCCCGTGAGATCAACGACCTCAAGCAGCAGGTGGCCAAGCTCACCGGCGAGATCGAAGTCAACCGCGAGGCCCAAAGCAGCCTGGTCTCTGAAAAGGACTCGCGCCTCAGCAGCCTGCAGAGCCAGTTGAACGACGCCAACCAGGCCGCCCAGGCGCGCCAGAGTGAGCTCGAGTCCGAAGTGGCGCGGGTGCGCTCGACCCTTTCGGACACCGAGAGCCAGCTCACCCGTTCGCGCGCTGAAACCGATGATGCCCTGCGCGTCGCCCGCGAGCGCGAAGCAGAATTCGTCACGCGCCTGATTAACCGCACCAAGGTGCTCGAGTGGCAGAAGGAACCCGAGCGCGCCGACGGCCAGATTCTGCAAACCTCCGAGCAACTGGGCCTGGCCTGGATCAATATCGGCAAGACGAACCGCCTCTACGCAGGCATGCGCTTCGCCATCAAGGACGGCACCCCTGGAGTCGAGCGCATCAAGGCCTACTGCGAGGTGCTCAAGGTCGAGGACTCCATGTCCGAGGTTGTGATCAGCGACATCCGCGACGAGTTCGATCCGCCCACCGCCGGTGACATCATCTACAACCCGATCTACGACCCCGTGGGCATCCGCAACGCGGTGCTCGTGGGCCGCTTCACCGGGACCTACAACCACAAGGACCTGCGGGCCCTGCTAGACGGCATCCGCATCAATGTTCAGGACAAGCTCGACAAGACCACCGACTACCTCGTGGTGGGCGCCGAGATCTATGTAGACGAAGATGGCGAGCCCCTCGAAGACCCCATGCAACCTTCGGAGCTGGCGGCCTACAAGGAAGCCGAAGCCATGGGCGTGCGCATCGTCCCGATCAAGTTGATCACGGACTACTTCCGCAAGACCGAGGGCTGATTCCGTGCCAGCCCCTCCGGGGCGTCAGCAGGGTGGTGCTGATGAAATCCACATGAGCGGCCAAGCGGACCTGAGCGATAATGACGATGTCCTGCGGACACGCATGACCCTCGGGGAGCACCTCGACGAGTTGCGTGTGCGCTTGATCAGGAGCGCCGTCTGCCTGGCCCTGGTGTTCGCCGCCGGCTGGATGATGCACGAGCGCATCGCCGACGCGGTGCTTGCTCCCGCCGAGGTGAAGGCCATTCCGTGGCTCAACCAATTGCTCCTCGAGCGCACCACACGCGAACTCGTGGACGGGGGAGTGCCCGGCCGCGAAGAGCTCGAGTTGCAGTTCCGTGATGGTCCCTGGCTGGATGCCTTCGAGTCGCGCCTCTTGACTTCGACTTTGGCGCGCGGGGAGGAGCTGGAGAACGAAGCCCTGGTGAACCTCGTGGGCGAGCCTTTGCCCGCGATCCGAAACCTCGTGCACCCGATCCCCAACAAGCTGCGCGCCGACGCCAGCGCCGCGGGGATGGTTTTCTATCTAAAGGTCTGTTTCTATTTTGCCATCTTCCTCGGCGGACCGTTCTGCCTCTGGCAGGTCTGGGCCTTCGTGGCCGCCGGGCTCTACCACAAGGAAAAGCGCGTGGTCTATGTCTACGCGCCCTTCAGCATGTTGCTTTTCATCGCTGGCGTGGTCTTCGGCTACTACTACATGGTGCCCTACGCCCAGTACTTCCTGGCCGAGATGGGCTTGGAGCAATTCTATTTTGACCTGCGCCTCGAACTCTACCTCGACTTCTTCACCAAACTCAGCCTGGGGCTCGGGATCGTTTTCCAACTGCCGATCCTGATGATCGTCCTGGCCCGCACCGGCCTGGTGGACCCGCGTTCCTTCGGCAAGTTCCGCGGGCACTTCCTGCTTGGGGCCCTGATCTTTGCC
Source organism: Planctomycetota bacterium (assembly GCA_012959785.1). GTDB lineage: Bacteria > Planctomycetota > UBA1135 > UBA1135 > DUCM01. Next base: position 117,475 of record DUCM01000021.1, read on the forward strand.
GCCATCCTGACGCCTCCCGATCCTTACACGCAGCTCATGATGGCCGGCCCCATGGTGGTGCTCTACGAGCTCGGCATCCTGCTCGCCCGAATCATGGTGCGCCGCTCGCACCCTGAAAGCGTGGCCCGGGCTGGCGCATGAGCACGATCGCGGGCCGCGCCGCGATCGTGGCGGTGGGGGATGAGTTGGTTTCCGGCGAACAGCCGGACAAGAACATCGCCTGGCTGGCGCAGCGCCTGGGCGAGTTGGGTTACACCGTGGAGATCGCGACCTTGGTGGGCGATGACGAGCAGGGAATTGCCGCGCTTTTTCGTCAATTGGCGAACCGCGCCGAATTGGTCTTCTCGAGCGGCGGTTTGGGACCGACGCTGGATGATCTGACGCGCCACGCCGCTGCCGCTGCCGCAGGGGTCGAATTGGTGCTCGACGACGAGTCCCTGGCCCAAGTGCGCGCCCATTGCGCCGCCCGCGGCACCGAGGCCTCGCCGGCCTCACAGCGCCAAGCCTTGCTGCCTGCCGGAGCCCGGCTGCTACCCAACTCCGTGGGCACCGCGCCCGGTTTTGTGCTGGGTATCGAGGGCAGCCACCTCGTTGTGCTGCCTGGACCGCCGCGCGAATTGCAGGTGGTCTTCGAGGAACAGGCGCAACCCTTCCTGCTCGGTCTGCCGCGCCCCGCCCTGGGACGCTCGGTGGCGCGCTTTTTTCTGATGGGGCTGGCCGAGTCCGACTTTGCCGGGGCCGTGGGTGCTTGGATGGCGCGCGAGGCCAATCCGCGCATGGGCGTTTGCGCTGGCCGCGGCGTGTTGAAGGTCAAGCTCGAAGCCACGGGCGCCAACCAAGCCGAGGCCCAGGAGATCCTGGCGGCCCGCGTGGAGCTCTTTCGGACTCGTTTTTCGAAGGAAATCTTCTCCGAAGAGGACGCCGAGCCCGCCCTGGCCCTGGGGCGCCTCTTGATCGAGCGCGGCATGACCTGCGCCACCGCCGAATCCTGCACCGGCGGCGCCCTGGCAGCGGCTCTGACTCAGGTGCCGGGAATCAGTGCGGTCTTCCGCGAGGGCTTCGTGACCTACTCGAACGAGGCCAAGCAGGTCCGCCTGGGCGTCTCTCCGGCCGATCTAGCGACCCACGGCGCGGTCTCCGAGGAAGTCGCCGGGGCCATGTCCCGGGGCGCCGCCGAGCGCGCCGGGGCCAGCCTCGCGATCTCCACCACGGGCATAGCTGGGCCCTCTGGCGGGAACCCCAAAACGCCCGTGGGCCTGGTCTGCTTCGGCGTCACCCACGCCGGAGCAACCCGCACCTACACCCGCCGTTTCCGCCCCCGAGGCCGCTCCTTCGTACGAGACTGGGCTGTCAATGCCAGCTGCGAACTGGCTCGCCGGGCGCTTTTGCGGTAGCTCACTCAATGCGGTAGCTCTCCAAGGGTGAGGGGAATGGCCCTCGACGGCGCAGCCTGCTAGGGTAGGCCCATGGAGATCAGGAACACCACCAAGAGGCCGCTACGGGTGCCGCTGCCCGGGGGCAAGCGTCTGCACCTTGGCCCCGGCGGCACCGGCCAGATCATGGCCAAGGCCGCGGACCATCCGCCCCTGCGCAAGCTGATCGAAGCGGACGAGATCGAGATTCTCGATGGCGGCCGTTCCCAGGGAACGGGCGGCTCCGGCGGCCAGGGCTCGATTCGAGGCAACCAGGGCGGCGGCCAGAGCGGCGGCGTGCGCCACACCGGCGACCGCTAACCCAGCCCCGCGCCCCGCGCGCAGGGGGCCAGGAATCGGTCAGGCAAGGCTCGACAGGTGGGCTCTCGTTGCTATGCTCGCGGCCCCGCTACCCCATGGTGTAATTGGCAACACATCTGGTTTTGGTCCAGACATTCCAGGTTCAAGTCCTGGTGGGGTAACCATTTTTCCGCTGGCATTGGATGCACGCCAGCCAGCACTGCGCCCAATCCTCGGGCGGGCAGCCGCCAGCGGAGCCGACAGCTTCCCCGCGGCGCGGGGAAGATCACCAGGGGCGGCGCGTCGATGGTCGGGTCTGGCCCCCCTTCATCCAACCCATCCGGTCCAACCAAGCGGGAGTTCCAAATGCCTCGATACCTTCGTTTTGTCCTGTGCTTCTGCGTGTTTCCGGCGCTCTTCAGCGCCACCCCAGCTGTTGCTTCTCAAGTCGCGAGCGCGTCTCAAAGCACCCTCCAGGAGGCCCCCAGGAACATGGTGCAGCTCACCTTGCGCGGCATCTTGCTCACCCCTGGCGGCGGCTTGATGGAGATCTCCTCGGGCTTCTGGCGCGATGGCACCGAGATCCGCGTGGATCTCAGCTTGCACCTCGCGGGCGGCACCTCCGCTCGCGATCTGGCGACGCTACTCGTGGCGCGCCTGCGCAGCGCCGGAGCCAAACTCGAGTACACCGGCGCCACCAGCAGCAACGACAGCCTGGCCCATATTTTTCTCGAGCACGCCAGCCTGGTGCGCCTGCGCTTGGGCTCTGGCCTCAGCGCGAGCATCACCACCACCGATGCTGCGCCCACGAGCTTGCGCATTCTGGTGCCGATCCAAACCAAGGACCCGGCCAACCTCTCGGTTTGCCTGACGACTTTTCATCCCCACACCAAGCTTCCCGGTCGCCTGCAACTCGGCCTCGCCCTCGAGGCCGACGCCGATCCCAGCGCGATCTGCGAGAAGCTCTTCAAGGATAGCCTGGCCCGGGGCCTCGTGAGCGATCGACCCAGCGCCGACCGCTGGAGCCCCACCAGGTGCACCGATGGCGCGCTGATCACCGGTTGTTCCATGGACCTGCGCTCCCCCAACGGGGATTGGGGCATCGAGGTGCGACTTGCGAAGCTCCGCGATCAGTAGCCCAGGGCACGCAGGGCGCGCAGGGTTTCGGGGTCTTCGCGGCCCAAGTCGTCACGCTTTCGTTGCAGGATTTGGGCCAATTCGGCCAGGTGCTCGTCGGCCGCCGAGAACTCGGCCAGGGCTTCTTGCAAGGCGCGCACCGGGGCTTCGGGCGGAATCGCAGCCACGAGGTTGACCTCTTCCCGAGGATCGGCGGCCAAGTCGTACAACTCCTCCGAGAGCACCAACAACTGGCGCTCGCTGCTGGTGGGATCGACGCGGTGGGTGTAGCGCCGAATTAGTTTCCAGTCACCCAGGCGCACGGCCTTGGATTGCACGGCGCGGGCCTTTTCGGTGCGCTCTATCTTCTCGCAGAAGACTGGATGGGCTCTGGGCGCCCGTCCCAGGAGCAGCGCCGCTCGCGATTTTCCCGTGATCCGCGAGCGTCCGCGGAAGGGCGGCGGCAGGGAAGGCAGTCTCAAGATTTCGGTCAGGGTGGGCACGATGTCCGCCAGGGAAATGTCGCCGCTGGAGAGTCCCGGCGGCGGTGAGCCTGCCATGGCGGGGGGGAACTTGATCATGAGCGGTACGCGGCAGGTGGCTTCGTAGGCGTAGCGGCCATGTTCGAACCAGTAGTCGTGTTCGCCCAGGCTTTCCCCATGGTCTGAGACAAATACCACCAAGGTGTTCTCGAGCAGGCCTGCCGAATCGAGTTCCCTCAAGAGGCGTCCGATCTGTAGGTCGCTGTGGCGCACTTCGCCACGGTACAACTCGCGCACGACACGGGCGTCGATGCCGCCCTCGATCCGCGCTTCGTCGGGCACATTGTATTCCGCGATCCATTGGCGGTGAAAAACCCCTTCGCCGGGCCGCGGCGCGGGCGGGATGATCTCCTGTGGGCCGCGCGGGGCTCGGCGCTGGGCTGCCGGCGGGTCGTAGCTTCCGTGGGGATCGACATAGTGCAACCACAGAAACCAGGGCCGCGCGTCCCCGATGAAGGGCCGCGTGGGGCCGGCGCCGTCCTTGGCAGCGGGTCCGATACCGAGGGCCTGGAGGGCGCCGTCGGTAATCGATAGCGCCCCGCGAAAGGCAACGGCATTGGGGCCCGTGCCGGAGACATCGGGTAGATCCTCGACCCACAGGTCGAATCCACGGGCGAGACCCGAGAGCTCGTCGCGCAGGACGAAGTTGCCCAAAATGGCGCCGGTCTTGTAGCCGGCTTTGCGCAGGAGTTCGGCGAAGACCGGCACATCGCTCCCGAGGGGCGTGGTCAAGTCGCGCACGCGGTGGTCGTGGGGGTAGAGTCCGGTCATCAAGCTGGCCACCGCCGGCGTTGTCTTGGCTCGCGGCGTTGTGGCGTGGTCGAAGACGACGGCCCCGGCAGCGAAGGCGTCGAGTTGGGGCGTCAGGTCAACGCCCGAGAGAAACCCCACGCAGTCCGCCCGCAGGGTATCCACCACCACGAAGAGCAGATTGGGTTGGGGCGTCTGGCGCGCGCAGCCGGTGGCCAGGACCAAGACGCCCCAAGCGCCGAGTCCCGCCCGCCCGGCTCGCGTTCCAGTTCGCTGGCGCATGCTGCCTGAGACTCGGGACCAAGAGGGCCGCAAAGCCGGCCATTTGGGATGATTCAAGGGCATGAACAGGCTGGACTAGAGGCCAGATTGCTGCGCATGGCTTCCCCTGTTGAAGGGTGCGGCGGCAACAATTCTGAAATCTTGACAGCCGCCGACATCCGGACAACTATACCTTGGTTAGGGTACTACTCACAACACGCGCAGGGGCCACAACACGCGCACGGGGAATTGGAAACTGATCTTGCCCCACTTTCGTGGACACCAGCATTGCGAAGTTTGGTGCGTGTGTTCATGAAGAACCCTCTGTGAGAAGGCTCCCTCAGCTGGCTAGCGCAAGCGCAAGGTGATCTTGCGCTCGGTGCGTCCAGTGAGCACCAGGGGCCGCGAGGCCTTGAGGCTGCCGCTCTCTGCGGTCACGCGGTACTTGCCCGGAGCCAGGGGGCCCAGCACGAGTTCGTGCAGGTCGAAGAGGCGCTCCTCGCCGCCTCCCAGAAGGCTTTCCAGGGACATCATGGATTGCAGTTCGCGGCCCTCGCTGTCGTGGAGGAAGACCTTTCCGGTGACCGGTTCGTGCTTAGGATCGCGCAAGCGCACGAAGACCAGAGTGCCTTCCAGAAGCTCAAGCTCGACTTCCTGGGGTGCGCCGAGGCCCACGGGCAAGAGCGCGCTCTCCAGCGAGGCCCGGTCGCGCTTGCGGGCCGAAAAGCTGTAGTTGCCCGGGGCTAAGCCCGCGAACTCGCAGACTCCCGCGCTTGAAGTGGTCAACATGGAAATGGCTTCGAGCAAGTCGCCGGCCTCGTTTCGTGCGAAGATCGTCGCTCCCTCGATCCGGCGGCCGCTGGCATCGCTGACCACGATGTGGGCCGTTGTGGGTCGGCGCAGGACGATGGGGGCCAGTTCGGTTTTCTCACCTTCGGTCAGGTGGACCGCTTGCAGGACGCGGCCGTACTCCGCCGTGCGCTCGAACAAGCCGCCAGCGTGCATGCCGCCCAGGGCCAGGGTGTAGGTGCCGCCGGGCAGGTACTCGATGCGGAAGTGGCCCGCGCCATCGGTGTGAGTCTGGGTGTAGTGCTGGGAGACGGGGCTTTTCGTGGAGACCGCACCGCGCGGGCTCAGGGTAATCCGCACGCCCACGGCGGGGGCACCGTCCTGGTCCATGACCGAGCCGGAGAGTTGGCTCTCGGGCAGGTGCAGGGTCAGGCCCGCCTCGCCGCCTGCCTCGATCTCCGCCAGGAACTCGTCGCGGGCCTCGTCCATGGGGCCCGACAGGGTGCGCGAAACCGTGACAATGTAATCACCGCCACCGTCGAGGGTGATCTGGAAGGCACCGTTTTCGTCGCTGGAGGTGAGCTGTGCTTGTTGATGGAGGTTGCTGCCTTGCTTGGTGAAGCCGATCATGGCCGCGGCCACGGGTTGGCCTCGGCCCAGGACCAGGCCGCTCAACAAGAGAGGGTCCGCGGGGGCGTCACCCAGGACGATGTGCTGTGTTTCACCTTCGACCACTGTGATCATGAGCATCTTCATCTCACCGATTATTGCGCTCTGGCTGTTGCCCTCTTCGCGGGCGATGCCCTCCAGGCGTTCGAGATCGGGCATGGCGATCACTCGCCAGCGTCCCGGCGTCACATGCTTGAAGTCAAAGCGACCTTCATTGTCGGCGTGGCCCAAGAGAATCTCGAAACCCGGCATCGAGATCAATTGGATCAAGGCGCCTGCGGCTGGCCGGCCCTTGTTGCCATGGAATTCGCCGGTGACTTGGCCGCCCTGGCTGAGGAAGAGTTCGATTCCGCTGCAGTCCTCCCGTCCCTGTGTCTCGATGGCCAGAGGCACGCTGCTGCCGTGGCCCTCGGCCTTGGCCGTGAGGTGCAGATCAGCGGGCACCAGCCCCTCGATCAGAAAGCTGCCATCGTCGCCTGAGATGGCTTGGGGTGATCGCGGAGCCCCGGTCGCCTGTTCGCGCCAGCTAGCTTCTTCGCGCGTCTGCTTGACTTCGGCGCCGGCCACGGGCACTCCGCGCGGCGAGAGCACGATGCCCGAGACCCTGAGCGCGCGTTCCAGCCGGAACTCTAGGGGAAGTTGGGCTTCGTCGGGCAGGTTGCGGGTGATGGGCGGCGAGTTGGCGTGGCCCGCGGCGGAGGCGTAGATGGCCCACTGGCCTGGACTGAGCCCGTGCAAGGCAAACTCACCGGGGGCGCCGCTGGTGTGCTCTCCTCCAAAGTCCTCGTCCCGCTTGCTGCGGGCCATGGCACCGATGTCGGTGTCCATCAGAAGCACCAGGCGCAAGCTGAATTCAGGGAGAGGTTGGTCGCTAGAATCGCGCACATGGCCCTTGAGGCTGAGTGGTGCGACGAGCACGAGGTCCAGGTCGGGGGTGCCCGGTTTGATCGAGTCGGCGCGGGCGCTCCAGTGCTCTTCCTCGTTCGCATCGGGGGATCCTGGCGGCGGCGCGCTGATCGTCACGCTGAAGGGCCCCTTGCCCAGGCCCATGACCAGATAGTTCCCCGTGGCGCTGGTTGTAGCGGACCCCGAAGCCCCACGGGAAGAGTTCAGCGACCCAAAGCGTGCAAACTGACGGGCCTGATCGAATCCGACCTCGACCGTTCCGCCTTCCAGGACCGAACCGTCAGCCCAGGTCACCTGGCCAGCGATGCTCGCACCGGAATCGAGCACCAGAATGAGATCGCTCTTGAATTCGCCAGGGGCTAGGTCGATGCGCAGGGGATCGCTCTCGACAAAAGCCTCTTGGCTGGCTCTCACGGTGACGCGCTCCGGCAGCAGGCCGCGCAGGTGGAATACTCCATTCTCGTCCGTGTCGGCGCTGCGCGAGCCGTAGGCCCCGCGCTTCACCGTGGCCTGGATTCCCGCAGATACTTTTGCAGCGGCCACGGGTCGTCCCTCGCTATCTATCACGCGCCCCTTGAGCTGCGCGCCCTCCGTCAGAAGGAAGACCAGTTTGCGGGTCTCGCCCGAGGCGAGATCCATGGCATCTACTGGTGCAGAGGAAAACTCTTCTGCCTCGATCTCGACCGTGTAGTTCCCGGGCAGTGGCAGGGCGGTGAGGCTAAAGCGGCCCTCGGCATCGGTCTTGCTCAAGCGCTCGGTGCGCCGAGCATCGATGCCGCCATCGGTATGAATCGAATTCAGGCGCACTGTCAGGTCGGCGGCGGGTTCTTGGGCCAGGCCGGGCAGAAAAACGCGGCCCGTGATCGAGGCGCCACAGGAGGGCGAGATGCTGGTGCGGGTCGAATCACTCGCCAGGGAAACGGCTTGGGAATGGTGTTGGTAGCCGTGGTCGCCCGCCACCAAGAGATGCACCCGTTGCGGTGCGCCGGTCAGCTCGAGCTCGAACTCGCCCGTGACTGTGACTTCAGCCTCAGCGATGACGAGCTCAGCCGTGCCTTCGGTGAGGCCCTGATTGATGGCGCGCTGCTCCATGACAGCTTCGAGGGTGGTCGCCTCGGCTGTGGCGAAGACGACGAGGCCACTATCCTCGTCGCAGAGGCCGAACAGGTTCACCGCGCCGTGGATCCTGAGCCTAGCCCTTGCCACGGCTGCCGGGGGCAGCGATTCGATGAGGGTCCCGATCAGAGGGTCGCGGCTCTCCTCCTCGATCTCCATTTCCATGCCCACCGCCTCGGCCAGATTGCCCAGGACGCGCTCCGTGGCGCTCGCATCGGGCCCCACGGACTCGGGCGGAGCAGCCACCCAGCCCCAGACGAGGAATGCACCTGCAGAGAGGGTCACCAGGGCAGCGACAAAGGCCAGGGCGAGGAGCAGTTTGATCTTCATGAGGTAGGGCGGGCCGGGAGGGCTCTACGGCGGGGGGGTGGGGATATTGCGCGTTTTCGGAGCCTGGCTGACCAGTAGGAATTATTCACGATCGAGGGCAACACCCGCTCATGAATAATTAGGCCCAGGAGCCTGTCGGTTAGACTTCCCCGCGAGAGAATCATGCCCCCAGCACCCCCAGGACCCCGGATATGAGGGCCGGAGCCCCCCCCCCGAAACACCCCATGACCAGAGAGACACCCACCCAGCGGCTCGAGCGCATGCGCGAGGCCTCCCGCGAGGGCGGCGGCGAAGCGCGCATCGCGGCTCAGCACGCCAAGGGCAAGTTGACTGCCCGCGAGCGTATCGACCTGCTCCTCGACGAGGAATCCTTCGTCGAAATCGACCGCTTCGTGACCCACCGCTGCACCGACTTCGACATGCAGAGCCAGGCCATCCTCGGCGATGGCGTGATCTGCGGTCACGGGCGCATCGACGGCCGGCCGGTGTTCCTGTTCAGCCAGGATTTCACGGTCTTTGGCGGTTCCCTATCCGAGTCCAACGCACAGAAGATCTGCAAGATCATGGACCATGCCACCAAGGTCGGCGCGCCCGTGATCGGGCTCAACGATTCGGGCGGCGCGCGCATTCAGGAGGGCGTGGACAGTCTCGGCGGATATGCAGAGATATTCTGGCGCAACACCCGCGCCTCGGGCGTCGTGCCCCAACTTTCCGCCATCGTCGGCCCCTGCGCTGGCGGCGCCGTCTATAGCCCGGCGATCACCGACTTCATTTGCATGGTGGAAGGCACTTCCTACATGCACATCACCGGGCCTGATGTGGTCAAGACGGTGACCCACGAGGAAGTCACCAGCGAGGAACTCGGCGGGGCTTCGGTGCACGCGGCAAAGTCGGGTGTGGCCCACTTCACCTCGCCTGATGGCCGGGCACAGATGGCGCTTTTGCGGCGCTTGATGAGCTATCTGCCTCTCAATAACGCCGAGAGTCCGCCCTTCGTGGCTTGCGACGATCCCGCGGACCGCTGTGATGAGGAACTCGACGAATTGGTTCCGTCGGATCCCTCGTTGCCCTACGACATGCGCGGCGTGATTGAGAGGGTCGTGGATCGGGAAACCTGGTTCGAGGTCCACTCTGCCTACGCCATGAACCTCCTGGTGGGCTTTGCTCGTTTGGGCGGCCACACCGTGGGAATCGTGGCCAACCAGCCCGCGGTGCTCGCCGGCTGCCTCGACATCGATGCTTCGGTCAAGGGTGCGCGCTTCATCCGCTTCTGTGACGCATTCAACATTCCCATCGTGACCTTCGAGGATGTGCCCGGCTTCCTGCCCGGAACCGCCCAGGAACACAACGGCATCATTCGTCACGGAGCCAAGCTGCTCTACGCCTACTGCGAAGCGACCGTGCCCAAGCTGACCGTGATCACCCGCAAGGCCTACGGAGGCGCCTACGATGTCATGGGCAGCAAGCACATCCGCGCCGATTTGAATCTGGCCTGGCCGGGAGCCATGATCGCCGTCATGGGCGCCGCGGGTGCCGCCAAGATCATTCACCGCCGCGAGATCAAGGCCACCAATGACCCCGCTGCCCTCGAAGCCCAGCGCTCCGCCGAGTACGACGAGACCTTCAACAATCCCTACAAGGCCGCCGCTCGCGGGTTCATCGACGATGTGATCGAAGCCAGGGAGACGCGCCCGCAACTGATCCGAGCCCTGGGGCTCTTTGCCAGCAAGAACGAGGAGAAACCCGCGCGCAAGCACGGCAACATCCCCCTCTAAAAAGAGCCCCACATGTTCAAGCGAATCCTGATCGCCAACCGCGGCGAGATCGCCCTGCGCGTCATTCGAACCGCCCGCGAGATGGGCGTTGAGTGTGTCAGCGTGTACTCGGACCTTGATGTGCACTCTCTGCACACGCGCATGGGACACCTGGCCGTGCCTCTTGGCGGTGATCTGCCTGCCACGAGTTACCTGGTGGCGGAGAAGATCCTCGCCGCCGCGGCCAAGACAGGAGCCGAAGCGATCCATCCCGGCTACGGTTTTCTTTCCGAGAACGCCGAGTTTGCCCGGGCTGTGGTGAAGCGTGGGCTGACCTGGATTGGGCCGCCACCTGGCGCCATCGAACTCATGGGGGACAAGATTGCCAGCCGGCGCGCCATGCTCGCGGCTGGCGTACCGCTTGTGCCGGGCTTGACCGATCCCGTCACCGATGTCGACGCGGCCCTCGAAGCTGCAAAGGAGATCGGATTTCCGATCATGATCAAGGCCGCCGCCGGTGGTGGCGGCAAGGGCATTCGCATCGTGCGCGACGGCGCCGAGATGGCTTCGGCCTTCCGCACCGCGAGCGGCGAGGCCACGAGCGCCTTTGGCGATGGCCGCTTGTACCTCGAACGCTTCCTCGAGAACCCGCGCCACATCGAAGTGCAGGTCATGTTCGACGAACACGGCGGTGCCGTGCACTACGGCGAGCGCGAATGCTCGATCCAACGCCGCCATCAGAAACTTCTCGAGGAATCACCCGGTCCCACGGTTGATGCGGACCTGCGCGCCCGCTTGGGTGAAGTGGCCCTGCGGGTGGGCGCCGCGGCGGGGTATGTGGGCGCCGGAACGGTGGAGTTCTTGATGGTGGGTGACGAGTTCTTTTTCCTCGAAATGAACACACGCCTACAAGTCGAACACCCGGTCACGGAGATGGTCACGGGCATCGACCTCGTGCGCGACCAACTTGAGATCGCGGCGGGCGAGAAACTCGCTCGCGCCCAGGCTGACATCGAGTTACGAGGTCACGCCATCGAGGTGCGCATCAATGCCGAGGATGTCAGCGCTGGGTTTTTGCCCGCCACGGGCACCATCCGCAACCTGCGGCTTCCCGCCGGTCCCTGGGTGCGTGTGGATTCCTGCATGTACAACGGCCTTGAAGTGGGGCTCAGCTACGATCCGCTGCTGGCCAAGATCATTGTCTGGGGAGCGGACCGTGGAAAAGCCATCGAGCGCTGCAGGCGGGCTCTGGAAGAACTGAATGTGGGCGGAGTGCGCACTAGCGCGCCGGCTCTCTTGGCCGTCCTGCGCGAGCCGGAGTTCCGCGCGGGCAACTTTTCCACGCAGTTTCTCGAAGGTCTCGATCTCACCAGTCGTGAGGGTCCCGAGGAACGCTTGGTGGCGGCCCTCGCGGTTGTGCATCGCCGCGCCGGAGCTCGCAGGCGGGCGCTCTCGATGGATAGCGGTGGCCGTCAGGGTTGGCTGGCCCGCGGGCGCGCGCACCAAGCTCGCCAGGACAGTTGGGAAGGCGGGCGATGAAGTACTTTGTCGACATCGATGGTCGGCCCCACGAGGTCGAGCTCGAAGACCACTTGGGCCAGGTGAGTGTGCGAGTGGATGGTGAGACCCTGGACCTCGAGTACTCGGAGGTCGATGGCCTGGGCCAGTTCCTGGTGCTCTCCGAAGGCCGTAGCTACGGCGTGTCCATCGACGGCAACACACGGGAGCTCTCCATCTCCATCACCGGATCGCTCTTTGGGGTGCATGTCGAAGACGAGCGCGAGCGGGCGGCCGGCGCTGCCGAGCGCTCCGCTGAAAAACTCGGTGGGCTGATCAAGAGCGTCATGCCTGGCATCGTGGTCCAACTCCTGGTGGAGGAGGGCCAAAAGGTGCAGCAGGGGCAGCCGCTGCTGATTCTCGAGGCCATGAAGATGCAGAACGAGATCGCGGCAACCGTCTCGGGGGTGGTCAGGTCTGTATTTGTCGAGTCCGGGCAGGCGCTAGCCTCCGGAGAGAAGCTCGTGCAAATTGAGGAATCCTAACTGGTTGCTGTGCTAGAGCGGGACCTCTAGCCCTCTCCAGAGCGAGGCCCAAAATGTTTTTTGAAGCTCCCCGTTCGGAAGTCCGTCGAAGGTGGCTTCCCTTGTTGCAGCGATGAGCTGCGCTGGGGATCCGACAGCGCCCCCTTGATGAAAGTCAGGGGGGCGATGTCCTTTAACAAAAGAAAGGCTGCCCGCAGGACTCGGCGCGGGGTTTCAGCATCAGCCCTGGCGGGCTAGTTCCTTCTCGATCTGTTTCTGCGCCGCCTGTCCCGCTTTCAGGCCTTGCTCGTCGCCGAAGCCTTTGGCGTACTCCACCACGGCCGCGGCCAGGACTCTGGCGCGCTGCCAACACTCCAGGGCGCGGGCGCAGGTCAGCATGCCCTGTATGGATTGGTACTCGGCGAACTGTAGGCCCAGGTCGGCGTTCAAGAGTCGCGCCTGGGAGTAGGCGCTGAGGGCATCCTGCAACTCGCCCAGTTCTTGCAGAGCCCGGCCCTGGGCGGCGTAACCCATGGCGGTGCCCCACCAGTCGCCCAGGGGCACGGCGCGCAGCACGGTTTCCTTGGCGGCTGCGAGGGCCATCTCGGCGTTGTTGTCGCTGAGTTCCTGGGCGGCCCGGCCATAGACTTCCTGGCCGGCGCGGAAGTCGTGCTTCTGCTCGTCGCTCCAGCCCACGAAGGACGAGGCGTAGTCGAGGAAAATCGGTCGCCGGAAGGCCTCGCTGGCGCAGCTCGCCGCGAACAGGGCGCGCTTCTGCAGGGCTTCAATCTCGGCTTTGGGCGGATCCTCGGGTTGGGCTTCCCAAAGGGCCAGGCTGCCCTCGAGATCCGCGTCCAGGATTTGCAGCACCAGACCTTCATGCTCGCTCCAGAGCTTCTGGAGGCCCGCGGCGTCGTCGGTCAGAAAGAGCTCGTGGTACTTGGCCGTCACCTGGGCGCGGCGGTCTTCTTGGGGGAGGGCGAGGGGCACACTGGCGACCAGGAGGGTGAGTAGCATGGCGAACAGCATAGCAGCCTCTCATCATCGGCGGGTACACTTGAAGGCCGTGGAAGCCCTCTTCAAGGACCTCATGGACTGGATCGAGATTCCGTCAGTCACCGGCGCGGAGGGTGACTATGGGGATGCCCTGGCGCGACGCCTCGAAGCTCTGGGCTTCGATTGCGAGCGTCAGGACCTGGCTCCAGGTCGCTTCAACCTTCTCGCCCGTGCCGGCGAGCCGGGGGTCGTGTTCTGCACCCACCTCGACACGGTGCCGCCCTACTTTGGCGCGCGCCAGGACTCCGACTTTATCTACGGTCGCGGTTCTTGCGATGCCAAGGGCCAAGCCGTGGCCATGATCGAAGCGGGCCGGCAACTGCTCGCTGCGGGCCTCGGCAACTTTGGCTTTCTGTTCACCGCCGGCGAGGAGGTGGACAGCGCCGGCGCGATCCTGGCCAATCAACTCCTGGCGGGCCCCTGGCGTCCGCACCATGTGATCGTGGGGGAGCCCACCGAGAACGAGTTCATCCGTGGACACAAGGGGCTCTTGTACGCGCGCCTCGAGGCCAAGGGCGTGGCGGGCCATTCGTCCCAGGACATCGGACCTTCAGCGGTGCACGAGCTAGCCCGTTGCGCCTGCCGCTTGCTCGACGAGTCCTGGGGCCAACACGAGTTGTTCGGCGCGGGCACGATCAACATCGGTCAGATTGAGGGCGGCGTGGCTGTCAATGTAGTGGCCGACCGAGCGCGCGCTGAGATTTTGGTGCGTACTGTCGAGGAGCCCGAGTTGGTTCTGGCGCGCCTCGGCGCTCTGCTCGGCGAACATGTGGAGATCCTCGGTGAGGTCAAGGCCTACGCGCCGGTGGAGTTCGAGGTTCCCCCCGGCGCGCCGCAAAGGGTGGTGGCCTTCGGAACCGACGCGCCGCACCTCGCCCGTTGGGGCACGCCCCTGCTATTTGGCCCCGGTGCGATCATCGACGCCCACACCGACGGCGAAAAGATCTGCAAGCGCGAACTCGCCATGGCCGTCGCTCGGCATGTGGAGAGCGCCACAGCCTTCCTCGAAGAAGAGGCCGCGGAGTGAGCGGCGATTCCGATCTGAGCGGGCTAGCGCTGCTCGAAGCCCTGGAGAGCGGTGACTTGCGCGTGGCCAATCCCACGGTGGATGGCGAGTGGGTCGTGAACGCCTGGGTCAAGGAAGCCATCCTCGATATCTTCCGTTCGTCTCCCACGGTCTCCATGGGCAACGAGTTGGAGCGTTCCGATTACCTGCGCCTCGACTTGCGCAGGATGCCCTTCCGCGACAAGGAACTCTTGAGTGTGCGGCGCTTCACGAAGCGCGAAGGCGTGCGCCTGGTGCCCGGCGGATCGGCAGTGAGGCGCGGCGTCTTTCTTGGGGAGGGCGTGGTTTGCATGCCGCCCATGTACGCCAACATTGGCGCCTGGGTAGGTCCTGGATCCATGATCGACAGCCACGCCCTGGTGGGTTCCTGCGCTCAGATCGGCTCCGGCGTGCACCTCTCGGCCGGGGTCCAGATCGGTGGCGTGCTCGAACCCTCCGGTGCCCGGCCGGTGATCTGCGAGGACGGTGTCTTCGTGGGTGGCCAAGCCGGTCTCTTTGAGGGCGTCTTGGTGGGGGCCAGGGCCGTGATCGCAGCCGGCGTCGTGCTCACCGCTGGCACCCGGCTCTACGATCTGGTGGAGCAGCGAGAGCTCTCGGGATCTCCCGGCGAGCCCCTGCGAGTCCCGCCTGGAGCCGTGGTGACTTCGGCCACGCGCCCCCTGGAAGGTGCTTGGGCAAAAGAACGCGGCCTGTCTGGCCGTTGCGCCGTGATTCGCAAGTACCGCGATGCCCACACCGACGCGGCCACGGCACTCGAAGATGCTTTGCGATGAAGGGCGCCGAAGAGAAGCCCGAGCCCGCCTATGACCCCGAGCGAGCACGCACGCAAAAGAGCACCGGTGCCATGTCTGACCAGCACTGGTCCCGCACTCGCCGCGACATGAATGCCGAGGAGATCGAGTTCCTGCGCGAACGCTCCCGTGCGCCTGGAGTTGCTGAAGGCGGTGAGGAGCGCAACCACTACTGCCTGGACTGCCACGGTCTGATCCCACTCACCTACGACCGCCGCCAGCCCGCCGACCCCAACCAACCGGCCCACTGCCCGCACTGCGGCACCGAACTCGAAGCCAATGTGCGCATGATGTTCAACTGGGTCGAAATCGATCAACCCCACGGCAGCGACTTCCTGGCCATCCTGCCGCGCATGGTGGGAGCGCTCCTCTTGCTGGGAGCTGCGGCGGCTCTGGTGTATTACGCACTTTAGCCAGACGGTACCGTTTGGCTACCTGGCGGCTGCTCTGCCGGTCAGGCTGTCTGCTCTGCCGGTCGGGCTATCTGCTCTGCTGGTCGGGCTGTCTGCTCTGCTGGTCGGGCTGTCTGCTTGCCGGCGAAGGCCATGTTGAGCCACTGGGCGCAGGAAGATGCGGGCATGGGGCGGCCGGTGTGGTAGCCCTGGATGATGTCCACGCCGACTTCTCTCATACGCCTCAGAGCCCTTTCATTCTCGACCCCCTCCGCCACGACGCGCAGGCCCATGGTGTGGCCCATGTTGACCACCATGCGCACAATCACATCAGCGTCGCTATCGTGCTCTGACTCCAGGACGAAGCTCTTGTCCACCTTGAGCTCGTTGAAGGGTGCGCGTTGGACCATGGAGAGGGAGGAGTAGCCCGTGCCGAAGTCGTCGATCGAGAGCTGAAAGCCCTTGAGGCGCAGGCGCGTTAGAACTTCCAGGACCCGCTCGGGGTCATCACTGGCCTCTCGTTCGGTGACCTCGAGGACGAAGTCGTGCGGGGAGGCACCTTCGGCCCGTACAGCCTGGTCCATCCATTCGGGGAAGTTGGGGCTGTGGAGGTCGTGGATGGAGAGGTTGATGGACATGGTCAGGCCGAGCTCAGCGGGGCACCACTGGACCAATTGGGCTGCTGATTGGCGCACCACCCAGCGCGTGAGACTGGTAATGAAGCCTGATTCTTCGGCCAGGCTGAGAAAGTAGGCCGGCAGCAAGAGGCCGTAATCGGGGTGCTCCCAGCGCAATAGCGCCTCGAAACCCCTGGGCTGGCCGCTCTCAGCGTGGACCTGGGGCTGGTAGTGCAGGCGGAACTCGTCGTTCTCTAGGGCCTCGGTCAGGTTGGACTGGGAAAGCTCCATGCGCTCCTGCCTGAACTCCCCCAGGGTCTCCTTGAGGGTGCTCATGTCGAAGGGCTTTTCGAGCCCACCCACGATGCGCAGGCCGTGGGCCTCGCCCAGGCGAATCGCGGCTCGGATCGCTCCTCCCTCGAGGCCGCTCATCAAGACCACCGGGACCGTGCAGTGCATGGCCGCGAGGTAGTTGAGCAGCTCGACGCCGTCGGTGCCTGGCATAATCAAGTCCAGCAGCACGATGTCGGGCTGCTGTTCGTTGAAGATCGTGCGAAAAGTCTCTGCGCTCGATGCGGTCGAGACCTCGAAGCCGAGGCCTTGGGCGGCGGTGCGCAGGAATTGACGGATCATTTCGTCATCGTCGACAACAAGCAGTTTGCAGGTCATGGCAGTGTTCCTCGTAGGGTGAGTCCTTCTAAAAAGGTGCAGCGCGACGGTAGCTTGCATGTCGGACTGCATGGGATGGGTTTGGACCCTTATAGTTACGACCCTCTGAAGATCAAGTAATCGGGTATGAACCCCAAGTCGCTGCGGGGGCGTTGCGCACACTGCCAAGCACCGTTCGTTCCAGTAGGTTATTTACCCGATGGCTCCGATTGGCTACCGGCTCTGGCGGCACTCCCTTGCGTGGTTACCCCCGGGGGGCGGCATCTTTCCCTACCCGGGATGGGGCCAAAACAGCCCCCAAAATTCCAGAGACCAATGCTGGGAATCCCGGTTGCGGCTAGCCGTGGAAGAGCGTTTTGTCAGCAGCCATGGTGCGCAAGCGCTCGGGAACCGCAAAGCGTTCCTGGCGTTCAGGCTCCGGGGCGTTCGCCACCGAAGAGGCGCAGTGCTCCATGCGTCTCACAACTTCTTCCGCGCCAAGGGTGTCTGCCCAGCGTAGGAGCCCGCCGCGGAAGGGCGGAAAGCCCATGCCGAAGACCGTGGCAAGGTCGAGTTCCCGCGGACCGCTGACCACATCCTCTTCGAGGCAACGGGTGGCCTCGCCCAACATGGCCAGGATCAGTCGATCGACGATCTGATCGTCCGTGAGGAACTCCTCATGGCTGGAGAGCGGCGGCGCGAGGTGCGCAAGGTCCGACGCGAGCACTGGCCGTGCCTTGGGATCGAAAGCCAGGTGCACATAGAAACCATCGCCGGTCTTCTTGCCCAGGTGTCCAGCGTCCAAGAGACCGCGAATCGCGGTGCAGGGCGCCATGCGCCCGCCGTAGGCCGTGTGCAGCGATTCGGCGGCGTGGGCGGCGATGTCCAAGCCCACTTCGTCCAGCAGTCGCAAGGGCCCCATGGGCATGCCGAATTCCCGGGCGAGGCGATCGAGTCGCGCCGGCTCGACGCCACCGGCGTAGAGCCGCAGGGCTTCGTCGAGGTAGGGACCGAGCAGGCGGTTGACCAGAAAGCCGGCCACATCCGCCACCACCACCGGCGTCTTGCCCAAGGCCAGGGCCAGGGCGGCAGCGCGGGTGACTGTCTCCGAAGAGGTGGCTTTTCCGCGCACGATCTCCACCAAGGGCATCTTCTTGACCGGGTTGAAGAAGTGCAGTCCCACGACCCGTTCGGGGTGGGAGAGGCCCTCGGCGATGGCACTGACCGAGAGCGAGGAGGTGTTGGTGGCCAGAATTGCATCGTCGGGCAGGGCCGCCGCGAGATCCGCGAAGACCGCGCGTTTGACCTCCATTCGCTCTGCCACCGCTTCCACCACCAGTTGCGTGCGCGAGAAACCCACCAAGAGGGTGGCCGTGTCCAAGCGGTCGATGGCGTCGCGTTCTTCGTGGGGCTGGATGCGACGGCGCTTGCGCAGCTTGGCGAGATCCCGGCGGTGTTCGAATTGAGCCGCATCGAGGCCCGCGGGCGAGATGTCGAACAGGCGACAGGCGATACCTTTGGTGGCCATCGAGCTGGCAATGGCGCCGCCCATGACGCCAGCGCCGGTGACTGCCGCGCGCTCGATGGGCTCGGGCTTCGAGCCGTCCTCGCGCTTACCCAGGCGCTTGGCGCCCTCCATCAACTTGAAGATGCCCACCAAGTTCTTGGAGACCTCGCCGATAGCGAGCTTGGAGGCCTCGCGAACCTCGTCGGCGAGCCCCTTGTCGATGCTCTTTAAGGGTGCCCAGGCCACCAGCCGCGCCACGGCGTTCGCGGCGGGATACTGGCCACGAGTCTGGCGCTGGATCTGCTGCTTGGTCTGGCGCTCGATGATCCAGAGGGCCAGGGGGTTGCGATCGATGAGAAAGGCCCAGATGCCCCGCTCGCGGCGTTTGCAGCGTGTGCGCCCCATGGCGATGTCGCTGGCCACCCGCACGAGATATTCCGGCGGTGTCAGGCGGTCGACAAAGCCCTTTTTATAGGCAGCGCGTGCCGGCAGGAGGGTGCCACTCAGAATAGCTGCCATGGCCGCCGGCACGCCGATGCGCCGTGGCAGTCGTTGACAGCCGCCCCAGGCGGGCAGGATGCCGAGTTTGGTCTCGGGCAGCCCGATGCGACTCTTGGGGTCATCCGCCAGCACGATTCGAGCGCAGGCCATGGAGAGTTCGAAGGCACCGCCGGGCACCGGTCCACCCACGGCGGCCACGGTGCGAATGCCCCGCGCCCGCAGGCGGTCGATGCGTTGGAAGACTGCCTGCCCCAGGGCCAGGACACGGCGCGCGATCTCGATCTCGCGGATTTCTTCGATGGCGTCGATGTCGGCGCCGGCCGCGAAGGACAGGGGCTCCTTGCCGCGGATCACGAGGCCCTTGAGGCCCGACTCGCGCTCGATTTTGTCCAAAGCCAAGTCGAGATCGCGCATCAAGCACAAGTCCAGCACCGCCAGACTGCGATGGGGGGGATCGAGGACGATCACGGCCAAGCCGGGCTCGGGGTGCTCGATGCGGATGCAAGCGCCTTCCATGGGCGCGTCGGGAGGGATCGGGAGTCCGTTGAGATCGATCATGAGCTGCACCTTTCGAGCAGGGCAGCGCCGCCTTGGCCCCCGCCGATACAAAGCGTCGCCAGGGCCAGCTCCGAGTCGCATTGCAAGAGTTCGTGGGCACTGGTGAGCAGGAGCCGCGCCCCGGTGGCACCCACCGGATGCCCCAGGGCGATGGCGCCACCGTTCTGGTTGAGTATTTCGTCGCTGAGTTCTCCGAGGGCTGAGCCGCGGCCGAGCTCCTTGCGGGCGAACTCGTCGCTGGCGAAGGCTTTTTGGCAGGCCAGCACCTGGGCGGCGAAGGCCTCGTTCAATTCCACCGAGCCCACATCGCTCAAGGCCACTCCGGCCGCGTCCAGCACCTTGGCGCTGGCGTAGACCGGCCCGAGGCCCATACGCGCGGGATCGAGGCCAGCCCAGCTGAGGGCACGAATGGTGGCCAGGGGCTCGATCCCGAGCTCTCTCGCCCGCTCGCGGGTGGTGACCAAAAGGGCGCAGGCACCGTCGCTGATGCCGCACGAATTGCCCACGGTGACCGTGCCGTCGGGTTTGACGAAGTAGGGCCTCATGCGGCCCAAGGCTGCGGTGGTCTGTCCGTCGCGGATGCCGTCATCAGCGGTCACCGCGCGGGCGCCTTCCCGCGAGCCGAGGGGCAGCCAGGGGAGCACCTCGGCTTCAAAGCGCCCCCCGTCGCGGGCGCGCGCGGCGCGCCGGTGGCTGGCAAAGGCATACTCGTCGGCGGCTTCCCGGGAGATGCCGCCTTCGCGGGCCAGGAGTTCCGCGGTCTTGCCCATGATCATGCCGCTGACCGGATCGGAGAGGCCCTCGACCAGGGCGATGGTGGGAGCCAAGTCCTTGGGGCGAAAACTGCTCCAAACTCCGAGGGCCGCACCCAGGGAGCGCGTGCGTGCCAGCCGCCCGAAGAGTTTGGTCAACCCAGGTCCCATTATGAGCGGGTAGGCGCTCATCACTTCCACGCCCGCGCATAGAAAGGTGTCGCCCTGCCCGGCCAGGATGGCCTGGATGGCGGAGCTCACCGTTTCCATGCCGCTGGCGCAGTTGCGCGCCAGGGTGCGGGCTGGAACGGACCTAGGCACGCCGGCTCGCAGGCCGATGACCCGGGCCACATTGGCCTGACCCGCGGGAGGGCCGACGCAGCCCACCAGGACCTCGTCGATTTCGCTGCCGTCGAGGCCGCTACGGGCCAGAAGTTCGCGGCAGAGCCCGGAGCCGAGGTGTCCGGCATCTTCTTTGGCGAAGAGGCCGCCCGCTTTGACTTGAGGGGTGCGCAGGCCAGCGGCCAGAACAATCTCCGGTCCTCCGCTCGTTCGGGTGTAGGTGGTCATGGACGAAGGCGCCGCTCTGGCCTGATGATGAGGATGCGAGCGTGGGAGGGCAAGGAATCGATCAAGGTTGCGCTCTGATGTGCGCGGACGCCGCCTTGAGGGCAGAGTTGTTCACCATATTGGAGGCTGGGCCTCCCTCGCTCAAGCCGGAACCCCCGCGAATACCCGGCTACTGCCTGAGATCGTGGACATGGATGCTCCAAAGGCTTTAGATGCTCCTATTCTGATGGCCCATTCAGCGAGGGCCGATTCCGAACCGAACCGCTCTAGCCCCACAGCCTCAAACCTTGGATCTCATCCCCAGAAGCGAAGTGCCCCTGCGCCTTCCCGGCCAAAAAGGCCAGCGCCGGCCACGCACGGTCCTGGTACTCGGCGGCGGCGGCATGCGCGGCATGGCTCATGTGGGCATCCTGAAAGCCCTGGCCACCCTCGGCATCGGCTACGACGCCATCGTCGGCACTAGCATCGGCTCCCTGGTGGGAGCCATGGCGGCTGCGGGCTACGGCATCGAGGAGATGGAGGAGATCGTTGCTCGCGTTCAAAAGGAAGACTACTTCCGGCTCAACTTTGTCAAGCTCCTGATGAAGGGCACCCGGGCGCCGTCGATGTACCGTGGTGACACTTTCCGTGCGCGGCTGGCTGAGATCCTGCCGGATAAGACTTTTGCCGAGCTCGATGTGCCCTTCTATTGCAACGCCGTGCGCCTTGAGAGCGGCGGCAGCGTGTTTTTCGGCACTCCGGGGTTCAACCATGTCTCCCTGGTGGATTCGGTCTACGCCTCATGCGCCCTGCCCGGCGTGTTTGAGCCCTTCGAACTCGAGCGCTGCCATTACATGGACGGTGGCATTGTCGATGCCGTGCCCCTGCGCTTCGCCAAGACCCTCGAGCCAGAGTTGATCATCGCCGTGGACTTGACGATCAAATCCACCTACAAGACGCCAAACTACAAGAGCCGCGTGCTCTCCACGCTCTATCGTTCTTTCGAAATCGTCGAGGAAGTGCTCGTTGAGCACTCGCTGCATATGCATGTGGACTGGCGCACGGTCCTGATTCAGCCCAAGGTTGGCCATCTGGCGCGCTTTGATTTCGACGATGTGCCGGCCGTGGTCAAAATGGGCGAGGACGAAGCCCTGCGGGTGCTAACTTCCCATGCCGCCACGCGCAATTTGGTGCCCACCGATCGCATTATTCCGGGGCTTAGCTGTCCCTCCACGCCGCGCGACTTTGTTGGCGTGCGCATCGACCCCTCGCTCTGCGTCGGGTGTGGGATATGCGAGATGGTCTGCGAGACCGACGCTTTCTGGGCTGGTGGTGAAAAGGCCTCGGTGCGCAAGCTGATGAACTACGAGTGCACCCGCGACCACGCCTGCGCGCGCAATTGCCCCACGAATGCCATCAGCCTGGGCAATCTCTAATCCATGGCCCACGACGAGCTCGAGCCGCCGCTGGTGCAACTCTTCAGCGAAGCGCCGAGCTCTGCAGCAGCCCCGGTTCTGGGCGACGAGTACCACCTGGAGCCGCGCACGGCTCCCCGCATCGTGGATCTGGCCGTTGAGGTTCTGCGTCGCAACTTCCTGGCCTGCGTGGCACTCAGCATCCTGTTCTGGTTGCCTATTCGCGCGCTGACACCGCTCTTGATGTCCCTGGCGCCCAAGACGGGCATGGGCGAGGGATTGATTGAGTTCTGGATTGCGATGTCGGGCTACTCGGTGGTGGCGGCGCTGGTCGAAGTGCTGGCCACCATGACCCTGACTCTGATCAGTTACGAGGCCCTGGTGGGGGGGCGCCTGGCACCCAAGGCTGCCCTCTTGCGTACCGTGAAACGCAGCTTCGCCTTGCTCGGTTTGTTCCTGGTGAAGTTCCTCCTGCTTTTCAGCGGCGCCATGCTCCTTGCCGTCCTGGGCATTATGTGCCCGCCGCTTTTCTTGGCGGCCGTCGCTTATTGGATCTACTTCTCGTGGAAACTGTCGGTGGCACCCTGCGCCTTGATGCTCGAGGATCTCGGTGTCTTCGAGACGATCAAGCGCAGTTTCAAACTGACCGAGGGCAGCTTCTTGCGCTGGCTGGGTATCTACTGCCTGGCCTCGCTCTTGACCATCGGACTCACAAGCGGCTCCCAGCTGAGCGACAACCTGATTATACGTGCTAGCTTCCTTGAGATGATGGAGATCCCGCCGCTCTGGTTTGATGTGATATTCATCCCAATCTCATCGGTCTTTGCCGGACTCGCCACGGCCATCGTAGCCGTGGCGACCACCGCCTTCTACCTCGACAATCGCATCCGCACCGAAGGGCTCGATCTGCGCATGCGCCTCGAGCGCCGGGCGCGCAGAATCGCCGTGGAGCCTCTCGCGTGACCCAGGCCCGAGTGGGGCAGCGGCCGCAAGAAGAGGTCGACGCTGTGCTACGCGAGGTTCTCGGACGGGAGGAGTTTCAGGAAGAAGCCACCCCTGTGAGTGACTTCTTCGCCGATGTAATCGATTGGATCGACGGCTTCTTCGGCGGTGGCCCGAATATTTCCAGGGCTGGCATCGCTGAGGGTGCGGAGCTCTTGCTTTGGATCGTTGTGGGCCTTGGCGCGCTGGGACTCTTGTGGTTTCTGTTCACGGTGGGCGTGCCGGGCATCGGGAGTTGGTGGGCGCGCAAACGAGCCCTCACTGACGCTAGCCTGGTCATCGAGCGCGTGTCGACGCTGCGCCAGGCTGCGCGCAGCGCCGAAGCTGACCAGGATTGGACGCGGGCCTTGCGGCTGCACTTTTTCGCGGCTCTGGTGGGTCTTGGCGAACGGGGCGACCTCGCCTACCGCGATGCCTGGACTCACCGCGAATTGCTCGCCCGGGGACAGCCGACCGCTCGCGTGGAGCAGGCCCTGGCACCCCTCATGGGGGAACTCGACGAGCACAGCTTTGGCCTGCGAGTTACCGTGGCCGAGGATGTGCGGCGCTTTTCCTCGCTCTGCGATCAACTGCTCGGGGAGGACGCCGCGTGAACCTGCGCCAGGGCATGTCGAGCGCCCTCGCGGGACTCCTGGGTCTCGCCTTCGTGGCCGGCGCGGGAGCCCTGATGCTCTTATCGGGGGAGGAGGCGACCACCGGGCTGAGCGTCGCTTCGACCAAGGACTCCGGTCGGCGAGCCCTCTTTCTGGTGCTCCAGGAGTTGGGTTTTGAGCCGAGCATCTGGAATCAGGCACCGGTCGCCTTGCCGGTGGGCGAGCACACCTTGTGGCTCAGCACGCCACCCCTCATGGGCGGCCCCGATGAAGGCGAAGAGGAAAGCGAAGAGGACCAGCCAGCCACCGGGGATTCAAGCGAAAGCGCCGAGCGCGATCTCGCCGATCCGCGCCATCCCTGGAACTACGGCCTCTTCGTGCGCGGCGGCGGGACCTTGGTGGTGCCGGCTCGCCAGAAGATGCTGAACTGGTTGCGCGGGAGCGCCGACCTCGATGTGCCCCTCTGGCATGGCTTGAGTCGCGCCGGCCAGCTGAACGAGTTGACCCTGGACACCGACGAGACCCTCAGGGTGACCGGTTCCCTGGTGGCGGTCGAGGAACAGGGCACCGCGGCGGACTGGCATGATTTGGCCTGGGACGGCCAAGGCGCTGGCTTCGCCGCCTGGTGCGAGATTGGCGAGGGCCGCGTGGTGTTGCTCGCGGGCGACGGCTTCCTGAGCAATGCCCATCTGGGCGATGATCAGAACGCGCTATTCGCCGTGCGCCTCTTGGAGTCCATCCACCGCGGCGGCGAGTTGTTGTTCGACGAGTACGCCCTGGGGCTTTGGCAACCACCTTCGAGCGTGGGGCTCCTGGCGGCGCCGGGTTTGCGCGAGGTGACCTTGCAGGTGCTCCTGTTCGTCCTTTGCCTGCTCCTTTTTAGTTCCTGGTCCCGGGAGTTTTCCCGTGACCCCGAGGCCCTTTCCATGAACCCGCGCCTGCGCGCCAAGGCGGGTGCGCGGCTTTACGAACGCGCGGGACGCTACGATCTGCTCGCCCGCGAGTTGCGCCTGGGTGTGCTGCGACGGATGGCCGGGCGTTGGCGCATGACGCGATCGCTGCGACAACTGAACGAAGACGCCAGCGCCGAGGATATAGGCAGCGTAGCCCATGCCCTGGCCCTGCGCTCGGGTGAGACCGAAGAGACTGCCGCCCGCTGGGCGCGACTCTTCAGCGCTACGAACGAGGGCCGCCAGACCGACTTCGAGACACTCGTCGAGCAACTCGGCGACCTGGAAACGAACCTGCAAACCACGCGCTGAAGCACGCGCACCTGCCAAGTAGACCATCATGGACGAATCCCCTCCCGAACCCGAAGACACGAGTCCCGCCCCCGGCCGCATGAGTCGCGTGCAACAGCTCGGCGCGGATGTCGAAGAACAGGTTGGCCGTTGCGTGATCGGCATGCAAGCCGAGGTGCGCGCTTGCCTGGCAGCCCTCCTCGCCGGAGGCCACGCGCTGCTCGAAGGACCTCCCGGAGTGGCCAAGACGCTGCTCGTGCGCGCCCTCGCGGCGGCGCTGGGCGGCGAGTATGGGCGCTTGCAATTCACGCCCGACCTGATGCCCTCGGATATCACCGGCATCAGCGTCTTTCGGCCCAAGTCGGGGGAGTTCGAGTTCCAACCCGGCCCGATCTTCGCCAATATGTTGCTCTCTGATGAGATCAACCGCGCCCCGGCCAAGACCCAGGCCGCCTTGCTCGAAGCCATGCAGGAAGGAGCCATCACGGTGGACGGCGTGCGCCACAAGTTACCCCGGCCCTTCGCAGTTTTCGCCACCCAGAACCCCCTGGAACACGAGGGCACCTATCCCTTGCCCGAAGCGCAACTCGACCGCTTCTTGTTCAAGGTTCTCGTGGGCTATCCGGAACCGGACCTGGAGGCCAAGCTCCTGGCGCAGGTTCATGGTCGCTCTCCGGCGGCCGCGCCCAGTGAGTTGGGTGTCCAAGCCATCTGCTCTCCGGAGGAATTGATCGAGCTGATCGATCTCGTCGGCACGGTGGAAGTGCGCGAGGATCTACCCGAATTCGTGGTTCGACTCTCGAATGCCACTCGCTCGGCTCCAGCCTTGGTTCTGGGTGCCAGCCCACGGGCGGGGGTCATGTTGTTGCGCGCGGCTAAAGCAGGCGCGGCTCTCTCCGGTCGCGACTTTGTCACCCCCGATGACATCAAGACCGTCTTCCTGCCCGCCATGCGTCACCGCGTGTTGCTCGATCCCGCCGAGGAGATCGAAGGCAGCAGCACCGACGAAGTCCTGCAACATATCCTCGACACGGTGGAGGTCCCGCGCTGATTCCCACGCGCCGGTGCCTGGCGCTCGCCGGGAGTCTCGTGGGACTCGCCCTCCTGGGCGTGCCCTTCGATTCCGTTCGTCCGCTTCTGTGGGCCCTCGATGGCGCATTTGCCTTGGCTTTCCTTGTGGACCGCTTGCGCACCCCCAATCCGACTCGTCTGACCATGGGTCGTAGCTTGCCCGAGCGAGCGGGGCTGACGGTTCCCTTCAAGCGCGTGGTGGAACTCTCGATCGCCACACCCCTGGGACTTGGCGTCGAGCTGCGCGAGGAGTTTTCGGAGCACTTCGAAGTCGTCGAACGGACCTTGGCGGGACATCCCAAGAGCCCGCCCGCCGCGGACGATCCCACAGGCGGTCCCGACAGCGGACGGCTCGAAGATGGCCGCGCCAGGTTCGTGCGCAGCTACCGCGGTCTGCGACGGGGCGTGCAACGAGTTGGCGGCATGCGCGTGCGACTCACCGGTCCCTTGGGCCTAGTCCAGCGCCAGGCCCAACTCTTCGGCACCCAGGAAATCTCCATCGAACCGGCTCTCGCCAACCTCGACGCGACCTTGAGACTGGCCGCCAGTGAACGCTGGCACGACCTGGGAGTGCGTCGCCTGCGGCGCTCGGGAGGTCAATCCGAGTTTGAGTCCCTGCGCGATTATGTGCGCGGCGATGATCCACGCTTGATTGACTGGAAGGCCTTCGCGCGCCGCGGTCGCCCCATCGTTCGCGAGTACCGCGAAGAGCGCGGCCAGGAGTTGATTATCCTGGTGGACGCCGGTCGCCGCATGGCGGCCACCACCGCCACCGACGCCCGGCGCGGTTGGACCAAGCTGGACCACGCCCTAGACGGTGCCCTCGAACTCGCTGCCGTGGCCTTGCAAGCCGGCGACCGCGTGGGCTTGGCACTCTTCGACCGAAATTTGCGCCTGTTCGTGCCGCCCACCCGCGGCAAGCGTCAATTCCGCAAGTTGCGCGAGGCTGTTTTTGCGGAACTGCCCTCGTCCCTCGACACCGATTTGGCCCGAGCCCTGCGCGAGGTCTCGGTCCTGCACCGCCGGCGGGCCACCCTGGTGGTGATTTCGGATGTAGCCGATCCCTTCAGCGTGCCTCGCCAGGCCGCGGCCCTTTCGGCCGGTTCGCGGCGGCACAGATGCATTCTCGCCACCCTCGACGATCCCGCCCTGCGCGCGGTGCTCGCGGGAGAGTCCGATGCGCGGCCTGCGGAACGCGCTGCGGCCTTCCTGCTCGAAGAGGAACGCCGAGTGGCTCTGGGCCTCCTGCGGCAGAGCGGCGCCAGAGTACTCGACTCCCTGCCCGCCGAAGCCGCTGGTGGACTCTTGAGCGCCTGGCTCGACGCCCGCCGCGGCGGGCACGCGCGCATTTCGAGTTAGCGGGCTCCGATCAGGTCGAGAGCGCCGCCAGGAGTTCTCGGGGTAGGGCTTGGTCTTCCAGTCGCGTGCGCAGACGCTGCCAGCGCTTGCCTACAGCTTCTTCGCTGAGCCCCAGGCGCACGCCGACCTGGGCGTGGGGCATGCCCTCGAGTCCGTGGTGCAAGAGCAACTCGCGATCTTCGCCTTCAAGGGCCTCGATCCATCCGCTGAAGTTCGCCATGGCTTCACTGCGCGCCAGTCTCCGGGACACTCCCGCCACCGCGTCGGGCACATCGTCAAGGACACGCTGGCGGGCCGTGCTTCCCGCGGGCAGGGCACCTCCCTCGGCCGCGCCCACTTTGCGCGTGGCTTCGAGGAGCACGATCTTGGCCACGCGAAAGATCCAATAGCGAAACGAAACGCGCTCCGCGTCGTAGCGCTCGAAGATCAATAGAGCGCGACACCAGACTTCCTGTACCAGGTCTGCCGGTTCGATCCAGGTCCGCAAGCTGGGCCGGATGCGGAAGTCGGCCCAGGTGTACAGCGCTGGCGCCAACCGTTCGTAGAGCACCGTCAGTGGATCGCCTTCGCCCCTTGCCGCCGCCCGTGCCAGGCGTTGCGTGTCAATTTCCTCCGGCGGCGGGGGGTTGGCATCCATGGCAGCGACCCTAACGCGTCCCGGCCCGCATCGATCGGAATTGTTGAAGAAGCCCCACAAAGTGCCCCGTGCCCCGTGGTCCGTGTGCGAACCTCTGGGCGTGGAACCCGAGTTCGATGACAGTAGCCCTGAAGTGTTCGACTTCGTCGAGCAACTGCTCAGAGACACTGAGTCGGGCAGGGTCTTTCCGCTCGCGCACTATCTCAAGCACTTCCCCGGTCACGAAGAGGCCATCAGCTTTGAGTGGCACCGGCGCAAGCTGCAAGGCAATCTCCACGTCGGTGACTCCCTGAATCTCGATTCGGGTGGGTGCATCGGGCCCTATCGGTTGGACAAGGAAATCGGCCGAGGCGGTCAAGGCGTGGTCTATCTCGCGCGGGACACGCGCATCGAGAGGCGTGTGGCGCTCAAGTTGTTGCCACCGGAGGCGCTGCTCTTGAGCGCCGACCGCAAGGCGCGCATGCGCCGCGAAGCCGAGGTCATTTCGCGCCTCGACCACCCGGGTATCTGCGGCATCTTCGACGCCGAGATATCGGGCACGCTGGCGTACATCGCCATGCACTACATCGAAGGCCAGACCCTGGCCCAGGGTATCGCCGATGAGAGCCGGCGGCGCGCAGTGGGGGAGCCCGTCCGCGATGCGGGGCCGCCGATGTTTCCCACGAGCGAGGTCGAGTTGTTTGCGCTCCTCGAGTTTTTCGAGCGCGCGGCGCGCGCCCTGCACGCGGCCCATGAAGTCAGCGTGGTGCACCGCGATGTCAAGCCAGCCAATTTGATGGTTACCCCCTTGGGCGAACCGGTCTGGCTCGACTTTGGTCAGGCGCGGGACACGAGCGTCCAGGGAGAGCAATTGACTCTCACGGGCGAGGTCTTTGGAACTCCAGCCTACATGTCGCCTGAGCAGCTTTCGGGCCGCGGCATTGCCCTCGATCCGCGCCTCGATGTGTGGGCCTTGTCTGTATCGCTCTTCGAAGCCCTGTGCCTCGTGCGCCCCTTCCAGGGAGCCAGCGTGCAGGCTGTGATATTTGCCGTGCAGACCAGCGAGCCCATATCGGCGGCGGCGATCAACCCCGCTGTGACCGACGAGTTGGAGGTTGTCTTGCGGACCGGGCTCGAAAAGGACCTGGCCCGGCGCTATGCGAGTGCCGGCGAGCTGGCCGATGAACTCGGCCGCATCTGCCGTTACGAGCCCATCGAGGCTCGCGAGGCCGGCGCCAGGCTGAAATTCAAACGCTGGCGTCAGCGCCATCCGCTGCTTTTCGTCTCGATGAGCAGCGTGGGTCTGGTGTTGGCCCTGGCCCTGGTTTGGACCCTGTACCTTTTGCGCCTTGAAGGCCAGGCCCTTGAACACGCTCTCGGCCGGCACCTGGCCGAGCGCGCGACACAGGTGGTGGAGGAGGATCCCGCCGCGGCCCTGGCCCTGGGGATCGAAGCCGTGGAGTTGGCGCCGGGCTACCAGACTCGCAGCGCACTCTTCGCGGCTCTCGAGCGTTGTTTTCTAGCTGGCGAATTCGACGGCGATCCTGCCCGCAGGTTTCGGGATCTGGCCCTCTCGAGGGACGGTCTGCGGTTGGCCGCCGCACTCTCCGATGGCAGCGGACGCTTGTACGAGGTTGCCGACCAGAGCCTCCTCGCGAGCTGGCCTGCCCACGACGGCGAGGCCACGGCGGTGGCCATCTCCCGCGACGGGCAGCGCGTGGCTACGGCTGGCGAGGCGGGCGCAGTCTTGGTCTATTCCGTGAGCGACGGTGCAGAACTGTATCGCCGCGATGTGGGGGCGGGGGCGATTGCGCAACTGGCCTTTGGTACGGCGTGCGGGGATGAGGAATCTTCAGGTACTGAGAGCGAGGTCCTCCTGGTGAGCTTCGCGGCAGGTGGCCATGCCCTCGTGCAGGAGGATTCGAGCTTGGTTCAGGAGCTATCCGCCGCCGAATTAGCAGTTCTCGAACGCTACGAATTCGGCGCGTCGGTACGGCGCTCGCTCGCCAGTGAGAGCGCGCCGGAGGACACGGGCCCCATGGCCTTCACGCGCACCAGCGACGACGGGGCCCTTGTCTTCGAGGCTGCTGAGCGCGAAGCCCAATTCCGCTGGCAAGTCAGGGGCGTGGCCTTCGCCCCCGTCGTCCTGGCCGAGCCCGCAGCGGGGGAAGTGCTCGCGGCTGCCTTCTCACCCGACGGCACTCGGCTGGCTGTGGCTTCCTCCCGTGGCGGCGTGGGACTTTTTGATGCCGAGACCGGCCGCAAGTTAGCGCTCTTTGAGGGCTTGATGCAGACCGTCAAGTTGCTCTGGACGCCCGGCGGCGATTTTCTCATCGCCCAGACCCGTGGATCGCTGGCTCAAGTCTGGCTCGCCACGCCGCGGCCCGATGTCTACCGCTTATTCGGTGGCGGCGGAGCTCTTCTCGAGGCCGCTTTCGCGCGAGACGGCGAGCGTGCGGTGACCCTCACCGCTGACGGCCGTGCGCGGGTTTGGGCCACCCCGGGAGAGGCCTCGCGGGCAGCGCCGGTGGGCGTCTTGTTGAGCGAAAGCCGCTACCCCGGGGGCTCCGCGACCTCGGCCAGCCTTTCGGCCCGCGGTCGCTATCTCGTAATGATCGGCGAGGGCGGTCCCCTGCTCGTGGACCTTGAAACCGGTACCGAGACGCTTCTGCCCGCGGCAAGCGGCGTGCAGAGCGCGACTTTCCTCGCGGGTGGCGAGCGGCTCTTGCTCCGGGGCTCGCGGGTGGAAATCGTGTCCTGTAGCGAGCCCAAGCCAGGAACCCTGGTACTTGGCCAGGGCGAAGCCTATCTGGCCCGTTTATCGAGCGCCGCAGGCCGCGTGGTCGTGGCCAGAGCTGGTGGTTGGATCACTTGCCACGACGACAGCGACGGCAGGGAGCTTTGGCGCACGCGTCCGCGCACCACAGCCGATGCCGATTGTATTGCCTTGTGCACATCTCCAGATGGCAGCGAGGTCGCCCTGGCTTCCCGCGACCGCACGGTGCGTTTCTTGAACCTCACGGACGGCAGCGTCAGTCGCGATACCCTGGGCGTCTTCCTCCCGCGTTCCCTGGACTGGTCGGCGGACGGATCGCGCCTACTCGTCACCGGCATTCGAGGCCGCGGCGCATTCATGGTCAAGGAACTCGCCAGCGACCAGCGCATGCGCGTAAATGTGTTCCACCGCGACGACATCACCGGGGGTTCCTTCTCACCCGATGGAGCCCTGGTCATGACCTTCTCAAAGGACGGCACCATTTTCGTGCGCGATGTCATCGACGGCGGTCCGGTCGTACAACTGGAAGGTGACGGCCAACCGATCCGCCGCGCTTCCTTCAGCAGCGGCCCCGGCACCCTGCGCGTGATTGCCGCCTGCGAGGACGGCAGCGCCAGAATCTGGCATGTCTTTCCCCTCGCCGGCGCCCGCGCTCGCAAGCCTCGCGAACTCTACGAGTGGGAAGTCGCCCGGGAGATACGCCTGGCGAAGCCCCTCGAGTACCGCTGAGGATGCGGCTCTGGGGAGCGCCTTGCTGCTGTCCCTCTGAGGCGATGCCCGGCGAGTTTGCAGGGGGCGGCACGGCCAGGAATGGGATGGCAATCCGGCCACACGGCGGGGCCCGTATCGGCGTTTCGGGCTTTTCAAGGCGGCCATGACCATAACAGGAGGCGTTAGTCAGGATATAGCCAACCTCGAATGCGTTCTTCGCGCCCGCCAGCCAGGAAATCGGCTCCAGAAAACCTGTCCGGTCCGGCGGCTCGGAATCACTTGGTAGTGAGCCCTCTGCCATCCCTCCAGCCATGCAAACGACTCTCACCACCCTCCTCTTCGCTCTCTGCGCGTCCTTTCTCGAGCCTGTTGCGCCCCTGGAGGCCACCGGCCATCCCCCAAGAGGTCAGCTTGGGGGATCCCTGTCCCTCGTCTTCGACTGCAACAAAAATGGCATCCAGGACGCTGTGGACATCGCCTTGGGAAGCTCCGCCGACGCCAACAACAATGGGATTCCCGATGAATGTGAAGCGCAATAGGCTCTCTCGGGGTCCCCTGCGGGCCAGCCCTGAGAGTTGGTCGCGGCGCGGCTGGCGGCATCTGCCAGCGTGGGCTAGGGTTGCATGGAACCTGAATAAAGAAGGGGAAAAGGCGCGCTATCAGCCCCTGCGACGGCCTCTCAACCCACCCAATGCGACCCAATTCATCATGACTGCCTTGCACTCCACTGCTGGTTTCTGGATGCCCACCGCGACCCTTTTCGCCGCCTTGACCCTCGGCGGCGAGGCGGTGGCGTTCCAGTTGACCTTCTCCGTGACTTACGAAGGGCCGACCATCTCCCTCTTGAATTCAGGGCAGCAGCCCACGCGCATCACCGAAGCCGACTTGCTCAGCTTCGGGCCGGGGGCACCTGGATTTCCCGGCACCACGGGACCGCTGCCGCCGCCCACCGTGGTGCTCCACGGGGATGTGTTCGGGCTCATCAATTACAACCAGTGCCAGGGGCATCCGCCGGGCAATCCCTGCGGCATCGAGGTCGATTCCATTTCTCAGGGCCTCGATCCCCAGCTCGTGGACTTTTCCCAACTCACCGGCGGCCGACGGCTGTGGTTCTCCGTGGACGAGTGGGCCGCCGGCGATCCCATCTCCACAACTTCGCCCGATGTCGCCAGCGAGGCTCCTGCCGGTGACAGCTCGGCGGACATCTTCGTCGAGTTCGGCTTGGGTCTGGGCCCGGTGGGGCCCTCGGCGGGGATGGGCACCCATGTGGGCGTCTTCGATGGCGATGGAGTTCGCAGCGCCGCGCCCGCCGGCAACCTCTACCCGGGCATGGGTTTGATCGAGCCCAACACGCCCATGCCCGGTCTGCCTGACCTTGGCGATGATGTCGACGCCCTCGACATCGCCACCGTGCTGGGGTTTCCCCCGGGCGGCTACTTCGTCTCCCTGGATTCCGCCTTTTTCGATCCCCTCGAGGGTGTGCCGAACACCGGCACGGCTGCCCTGCAAGGCGTCTCCGGCGCCGATGTGCTGCTGGTCGCAAGTCCAGGGGCTGCACCTTCGGTCTTTGCCTCCGCAGCAGCGCTCGGTCTCGACTTCTTCGGTGTTGACAGCGACGACCTCGACGCCCTGGTGCTCTCCGAAAACGGCGATGGCGTCTTCCAGCCCTCGGCGACGCCCTACGACTGGACTTCGGGAGGCACCGACATGCTGCTTTTCTCGGTGCGCCGCGGCTCGGCGGTGATCGGATCTCCCGACTCGATTTTTGGCGTACCGATTGAGGCGGGCGATGTGCTCACAACCCCCCTTTCCGGCGGCCTCTCGCTCTTTCCCGGCATTCTCTTCGCGGCCGAGAGCCTCGGCCTACGCACGGTGCGCACCCACGGCGGCAGCTTCGGCGACGACCTGAACGCCATGGACATCTCCGTGGCGGCCTGTTTCGACTGCAACAACAATGGCGTCGAGGACAGCGTGGACATCTCCACCGGCGCTTCTAGCGATGTCGACAACAACGGCATCCCCGACGAGTGCGAGGACATCGACGAGTACTGTGCGTGCCCCTCGGCCCCGGGAAGCTGCGCCAACAGCGACCCTGGCGCGGGCTGCACCAATTCCACCGGCGGCGGCGCGCACCTTTTCTCCAGCGGCACGGCCAGCGTCCTGGCCGATGACCTGGTCTTGAATGTGGACGGCTTGCCCACGGGCCAGCCGGGCATCTTCTACATGGGTGGCAACCAGATCGCCCTGCCCTTTGGCGATGGTCTACGTTGCGTGGGCGGCGGCGGCGCGGGCATCTTCCGTTACCCGGCTCAATCCAACAGCTCAGGCGTTGTCAGCCGCGGGCCGGGCATCGTGGCCCTTTCTTGCTCAAGTTTTTCCTCCGCCGGCTGCATCGCGAGCGGCTCGACCTGGAACTTCCAGTTCTGGTACCGCGACCCCGCCGGTCCCTGTGGCGGCTTCTTCAACCTATCAAACGGCTTGGCGGTGAGCTTCGGGCTGTAGGCCAGGGTTAGCCCGTTTGCATGAATAATCCGGGTTAGCCGGTTGCCGGACGCTCCCGTCCGGCGGCCACGAGCCAGTACACAAAGCCCGCGCCGGTGATGACCGCCACCGCCAGGCGCACGGGGAGACTCGCGTGGGGAGAGATGAAGCCCTCGATCAACCCGGCGATGATCAGCATGGGCACCATGGGCGCGAGCACCAGGAGTGCGCGCCGTGACTCGAGCAGCATGGCATGGGAGCGGCTCCAGACTCCCGGTGCAATCCAGGCTCGAAAGAGGATCAGTCCCGCCAGGCCGGCGATCACGATGGCTTGCAGTTCCAGGGTGCCGTGGCACCACAGGATGGACGAGATCGAGAGGCCCTGGTCCCAGTGCG
Organism: Planctomycetota bacterium; assembly: GCA_012959785.1. Classification (GTDB taxonomy): domain Bacteria; phylum Planctomycetota; class UBA1135; order UBA1135; genus DUCM01. The sequence continues at coordinate 151,539 of DUCM01000021.1, forward strand.
CGGCTACGCCGGTGTAAGTGCCGAGCATCAGGCCGTTCTGGGCCAGGATGTAGAGGAACAGCGGCGGTACCAGGGCCGCGGCGAAGAACAGGAGTGAGACGCCGATGTTGTGGGCCATGATCCAGCCCGCCGTCTCGGGGGACTTGCCCAGGCCGAAGGTGAAGTTGCCGCGAAACTCCTCGCCGGGTTCGAGCTCGCGCAGTTGTGCGATCTCATTTGCCGTGGCGCTCGGATCGAAGAGGGTGAAGGCCAGGCCAAGGTCGGACTGCACTGCCAGGAACGAGACCAGGGCCAGGCCGTAGAAGATGACGAGCAAGCTGCCCGCCAGCCGCCACTCGGCCCTGAGCGCTCGGGGTGCATCGACAAAGTACAACTGCCAGAGTCGCGCGCGCAGCGTGCGCGGGGCCTCGCCGTGGCCGCGGTAGACCAGGGCATGGGCCGCGCCCACGGCGGCGCTGACCCTGCTAAGCGTGGCCGCTTCGGTGCCGTGGGTGGTCAGGCGCGCATGCAGCGACGAGGCAAAGCGGTACAGCCGAGGCAGGTCGCGCAGCTCCTCGCCCGAGAGTGCGCCCACGCCGCGCCGCCGCGCTCGCAGGATCAGCCGATCCAGTCGGCCGAGGAGTTCGTTGTCGGTCTTTTGCATGGGTATAGGTTCCGTCCCATCCAGCGCCCTCTCAAGAGCAGGCCCACTCAAAGAGGCTAGAGGGCTGGCTGGCCCGTGATGATTCTCCAAACTTTAGAGCAGCAATCAGCCCGCTCCAAGGGGCATCATGCACCCGTGCCCACCTTGACCCTCGAAACCCCCGAAGGGATCACTCTTCGGACCGAGATCGCCGGCCTCGGCTCGCGCGTGGCCGCCGCGGTTCTGGACCTGGTGCTGCTCATCTCGGGCCTGATCGCCCTGGGATTGATCCTCTACCTCGCCAACCTCGCCGCCGACGAGGTGGGCCTGGATGCGGTGACCGAGTTCTCGGAATTCCTCGGCGGTTTGCTCCTGGGTGGCGTGCTGATCCTGTTTCCCGTCTATTTCAGCGCGGTACATGTGCTCATGGACGGCCGCTCCCCGGGCAAGCGCATGTTGGGCTTGCGGGTGGTGGCCTCCAGCGGCTACTCGGCCTCGACGGGCCAGCACACCCTGCGCGGACTGCTCTGGCTCGTCGACGCCCTGGTGATGGTGCCCGTGCCCTTGGGTTTCATCCTGATCGGCGCGGCTCCCCGTTCGCGGCGCCTGGGCGATCTGGCGGCGGACACCCTGGTGGTCCACGACACGGCCCTTTTGAAGACCGAGGAGCCCTGGCCTCGGGAAACCTGGACGGCTCGCGAGAAGAAACACTTGGCCCTGACCGCCGGCATGGCGGCCCGCCTGGAAGAAGAGGACCAGAGCCTCTTGCGCGACGCGGTTCTGCGCCGACGCATGCCAAAGAAGCTGCGCGAAAAACTGTACCGCGACATCGTCGAGCACTACGCCGCTCGACTGGGCTTCAGCCCCTCCGAGATGACCCGCACGAGCCTCAAGGAACTCTACCTCTTCGCTCGTGAGTTCCGCCGCGGCGGGGAGTGAGGTCCCTTACTCGTCCTGCCAGTTCCCGGGGAGACGGCCGTGGTGGCGTTCGAGGCGCTCGATGTCGGCTGCCGAAAAACCTCCGTCCGAGTTCGGCTGGCCGTCAGCGGGGCGCCGCGGTGCAGCGGGCTCGTTCCAGTCTCTCGGGGGCTCCTGGCCGCCAGCGTCGGCGGCACCGGGGTTGAAGGGCCAGGAAGCACCCATCTCGCGCAGGCGCATGGCGAGGAGTTCGCGCTGGCCCATGATCCACAGGAAGACCGCCACCATGGCCAGCATCAGGTGGCCGGTCAGGAGTCCGCCCACCCCGATCACAAGGGCGATGGAGCGACCGATGGACACCGCCCGTTCGGTGGCGCCGAGCCAGTCGCCTCGGCGCGCCAAGAAGGCGCGCAGCACCCGTCCGCCGTCCATGGGAAAGGCGGGCAGCAGGTTGAACAAGCCCAGAGCAAGGTTGATCTTCAGGAAGAACCAGGCGAAGGGTGCAAGCGGGCCCGCGAAGAACGCGATGGGCAGGCTCACCAGGGCCAGGACCAGGTTGACCGCCGGACCGGCCACCGCCACCAGAGCCTCGATGCGCGAATCCCGCGGCAGCTCGTTCATCCAGGCCACGCCCCCCAGGGGCCAGAGGGTGATGTGCGAGACATGCACGCCAAAGTGCCTGGCGGTCAGGCTGTGACCCAGTTCATGGAGCAGCACGAGGCCCATAACCAGCGCCGCCAAGACCAGGACGATGAGGGGGTTGATGCCACCCAGCATCGACAGGAACATTCCCAGAGCCACCAGCATGACCAGATAGCGGCTGAGGACGATGGGAATGCCGAAGGCTCGGCCGAGGGGGATAGAATGTGTCATGCTGGGGGTTCTGGGGTCGGCCCGTGAGGGCACGATCATACTGGATCCCTCAAAAGCGACTATTGGGCAAATACGGCGAGGAGTTTCGGCCGCGGGTGATCCGCGCCCGCCTGAAGCCCCGCACAGTGCAGACTGTGCGGGAGCGTTGGCGCCACGACGAGCCCAACCTCGACCGCGCCGGCTGCCTCGGAGGAGCGGGTCTGGCCCTGGCCCAGAGCCTCGCCGCAGCCCGCGCGAGCTGTCATCCTGGCCCCTTGACGGTGGCTGTGGGCGAGGCCGTGCGCGGGGGACTGCCCACCGCCGACCGCGCCACCGTGGCGGGCATCTCGCCCCTAACGGGCCTCTTCGTCGACGGCCAGATCGGGGGTCGGCTCGCCCGTCGCCTGGCCCGGGTGTGCGACGCCCTGTGCCTTGAGGGGCACACGGAACTTCTCGGCGCGGTCTTGGTGATCGGCGCGGAAGGCGAACTCCGCCTTGCAAGCCACCCGGCTCTTCTGGAGGCCCAGCTCCCCGCGCGCGGCGACTTCTTGCGCTCGGTTTACGGCGATTCAGAGGGCTCGTTGGGCGGTCTGGTCGTGGGACCCGCGGCCGATCAGGGCGTGGGCTACGCCTGCCTCGCCAACTTGTCGTCGCCACCGAGTTTCAGCGGCCGAGGTGGACTGGGGCTTCGTTTTCGCGAGCTGGGTCTCGTGGCCCTGGTGGTCACCTGCCAGCCCGTCGCTGCCAGTTCCAAAGCCGAAGCCTTGCGCGCCAGCCTGGCCCGCTCGCCGCGCCTCGCGGCCCGCGGCTTGGGCGGCACCCTGGAGATGCTCGGCGCCTTTGCCGCCGTGGGCGATCTCGGCTCCCCGGCCGCAGGCAAATTGTCGCCCGCCGCGGCGCGCGAACTCGAGGCTGCGGCCGCGCGCCAGACCCTCGAGCGCCTGGCTTGCGCCGGCTGCCCCACGGCCTGTCGGCACATCGTCATGCGCGCCAGCCAGACGGACGGCAAGGGCCGTCAGGGTGCGCGCTTCAGCTCGGTCGCCGCCCTGGGAGCGAGCTTGCAGCTGGAGAGCTTCGACGATGCCCTGGAACTATTGGCGACCTGCGGCGAAGTGGGCGTGGACGCCCGCGAAGCCGGCGCTCTGTTGGCGCTCCTGGCCACGGCTCGCCAGGCGGGCCGCGCGCCCGGGCCGCCACTTTTTGGCAGCGCCTCGGCTTGCGCGGCGGAACTGCGCGCCCTGGGCGATGCCGGGCGCGACACGCTCCTCTCGCGTAGCGCCCGAGACCTGGCCCACGAGACTGGACTCACGGATCACCTGCGCGAAGCCCGCGGACTCGCCGTGCGCGAGGTTTCGTCCCTGGCGGGTCTCCTGGGCCAATGGGTCAGCGCCCGGGGCGCCGACCCCATGCGCAGCTTTCCCTTCCTGGCCGAGAGCGGCGGCGACAGCGCGCGGCTCGCCGAACTCTTCGCGCCCGTCGACTTGCCGCCCGGAAGTTTTGACCCCCGCGATCCGGCGGGCAAGGGACGCCTGGTTTGGTGGCACGAAAACCTGGCCACGATGATTGATGTGAGTGGCTTTTGCGCCTTCTCCGCCGCGGGTCTCGTGAGCGACGGCGTCTTTGGTCTGGACGACCTCGCCGCGCTCCTCGCGCCGCGCTGCTTGCCCTCCGGCGGCCGCGAATGGCTCGCCGCGGGAGCACTCCTGGTGCTCCTGCAACGCGAACTCCTGGCGCTCCTCGGAGTTCCCGGGCCCGTCGAGGAAGCCCCCTGGCTGGCGCCTTTCCTGGAACTTCCTGGGATGTACGACGAGTACGCTCTCCTGCGCGGGCTGGACCAAAACAGTGCCGTGTCCGAGGAGGCGCTAGCCCGCATGGGCCAGGCGGCCCTGCTCGATGTGGGCCTAGAGAGCCTCGCGCCCTGCGCACCCCCGGAGCTTCCACTTGCGCCTGGCCCCAGGAGTCTCGGCCGTTTGCGTTGGCGTGCGAGTGGCGCCCTCGCAGAGGATCTGGGCGCCGCGGGTCAACTGGAAGCCGACTTGCCGATCACCGTCAGCGACTTTCTCGCCGCTCTGGCTCACCAAGGCCCCTCGGCCCGCGCGCTCATCGAACGAGCCCTGGTGCACAGCCAGGGCCGCCGCCTGGGCGCCAAGGATCTGTTGCACGAAGGCGCTGAGTTGGACCTCGTCGTGCTGATCAGCGGTGGGTAGGGGTCACGGCTGACAGGTGATTTCGACGGCCCCGGTCGTGTTGAAGTCGTTGCCGCACAGGCCGCCAGGGTCTCGATCCCAACCTTGAGAGGAATGGCTTGAGCCCGCGCTGGCCTGAATGGCAAGAGCCAAATTCCCGGCGAGAACCAAATCTTCCAGGCCGCCCGCGATATTGATCTCCAGGCTCGTCACTTGTCCAGCGACACAACCCCGGTGTCCACTGAAACGGGGGAGGGTCACACCATGGCTGCTTGCCCCCCCGTAGTTAGTTTTTGCGGCTCTGACACTTACCGCACAAGCAGGGGCGCAGATTGCCAAGCATGCCCCCCGGTCTCAGGGTAGTTGCAGCCTGGCTTTGCGCACCGAAGGCGAAGGGCCCAGGGCCAGCGCGAAGGGCTGGTCGAGGGCTCGCCGCCCGCCTTCCGTGAGGGAGGAGCCACCCCCCACGAATCAACCCGGCGCACTTCCCCTAGTCAACCAAACGGTAGCTCGTGCTGCGCCCTCCACCGGGGTTCTTGGTGAGCACTTCGCGTTCCACCAACTCGCGCATGTCACGCAACGCGGTGTCAGGTGAGCAACGCGCCAGCTTGGCGTACTTGGTGGTCGTGATGAAGCCCTTGAACCCTTCGAGCAGCCTGTTGATGACCAGGCGTTGGCGCTCGTTGACCGGGGCGCGATTTATGAGTTGCCAGATCTTTGCCTTGCGAAGCACTGTTCCCAAGGTTTGGTCGGCACCGGCGATCGCTCCGTCCAGGCACTCGAGGAACCACTGTAACCAGTCCGTGATGTCGAGCTTGCCGCGCTGCGCAGCCCCGAGCTCAAAGTAGTACGGCTCGCGCACCGACTCAATCTGGGTGGACAGACTGTAGAAGCGGTCCTTGGTCTTGTCAGCGCGAGCCAGGGCCAATGCACCGATTGCTCGGGCGATGCGGCCATTGCCAGCTTCGAAGGGGTGAATGGTGAGGAACCAGAGGTGCGCGATGCCTGCTTTGAGCACAGGATCAATCGAGGGCCCTGAGTTGAACCACTCCAGGAAGTAGGCCATCTCGGACTCAAGTCGCGTGGCGTCGGGGGCCTCGAAGCGGACGGTCTGGCGCTCCAGGGATCCAGAGACCGCCTGGATCGGACCTGCCTCTTTGGGACGCCATGCGCCCACGGTGATCTTCGTCAGTTCGCTCCTGCCTGTGGGGAAGAGAGCTGCATGCCAGCCGAACAAGCGATCTGCGGTGAGTGACGAGCCGAAGTTCGTGGTGGCATCGAGCATCAACTCGACGATGCCCTGGACCTCGCGACTGGGTGTGGGGAGGCCGGCGGTTGGAAGGCCCAGCTCGCTCGCAATGGAGGAGCGCACTTCATCGGTGCTCAAGGTCTCGCCCTCGATGGCCCAGGACTTGACCACCTCGGTGGTCAAGACTTCAAGGTTGGCCTCGGCCCTCAAGTCGAACCCCAGGACCTCCATCTTGCCCAGGTGCCGGCCTTGCTCGTGGCGCACGGCGGCGAGGGGCGCTGCGAGGGACTCGCTCTTCCAAATCATCTGCGGCCAATCGGGAAGCTGGTGAATGAAGTGCATGGGGGGAGCTTCCTGGGCTCATTCTGACATCCCAGGGAGGAGAGCGCACGCCTAATCTCCGCATCATGTGCGGTGAATAGGGGGTCCATTCTCCGCACGCTCGGTGGTCGCGCAGGGCGCTTCGCTGTTTGGTGCCAGCAAGTCCGTCCCCTCAAGCAGTACGGAAAGCAGTACGGATCCACGGGGCGCTTCCTCACGGAGGAGTAGAATGGACCGCACTCCACGCGATCCGCGCCTCCGCGCCAGCCCATGCACTCGCCTTCCATCCTGATCCTTAAAACTGGCGCCCTCGGGGATGTTCTACGCACGACTTCGATTCTCTTCGGTCTGCGCAAGCGGAGTCCCGAAGCGCGCATCGAGTGGGTCACGGCTCGCAGCGCGGAGGACCTCGTGCGCGGCCACCCGCAGCTCGCTGGCGTGCACCTTGTCGATCCGGGAGACGGCGAAGAGCTACGGGAGTTGGGGATCAGACTCGCCAGGACGCGCTGGAACTGGGTGATCTCCCTCGATGACGAAGTGTCCCTGTGCCGCCTGGCGGCGGGGCTCGAGACCGAACAACTCTCGGGGGCCTACCTCGACGAAGGCGGCGAGCGGCGCTACACGGAGGATGTGGCGCCCTGGTTTGACATGGGACTCCTCTCGGTCCACGGCAAGAGCGCAGCGGACCGCTTGAAGATTCAGAACACGCGCTCCCACGCGGCGATCTACGCCGACATGCTGGGCCTTGAGTTGGGACGGCCAGAGTTGGCTCTTGATGCGCAGACCCTGGAGCGCGCGGCGCGTTGGCGGGCGGGGTTGGAGCGTTCCGTTGAATCCGCGCTGATCGGGCTCAACACCGGGGCTGGGGGGCGCTGGACTTCCAAGCAGTTGCCCCTCGAACGGGTGGTCGAGTACGCCGTGGAAATGACCCGCGCCGCTGGCCGCGCCGTGCATTTCATCGTCCTCGGAGGCCCGGAGGAGGCCGAACGCAACCAGCGCCTGTGCGCTGCCCTGGAAGAGAGGGCCCAGGAAGACGCTCCCGTGGCTTTCTCCGATGGCGGCGTGGACTGGAGCCTCACCGAGTTCGGGGCCTTGGTGGACGGCCTCGATCTTCTGCTCACCAGCGATAGCTTGGCCCTGCACCTGGCAGTGGCCCGCGAGACGCCCCTGGTGGCCTTCTTCGCGCCTACCTCGGCGGCGGAGATCGAACTCTTTGGCCTGGGCGAGAAGGTCGCCAGCACCGCACCCGACTACTGTAGCTATCGAGCTGATGCCGATACCTCGAGCCTCACCGCTGAGCGTCTGGTGGCGGCCAGCCTGCGCGTCCTGGGGGACTGAAGATCATGGACAAGAGCCTCGTCTGGAGATTCGCCAAGCTGCTGGAGGGCCTGGGTTTGGTGGTGGTCCTTGCCGGAGTCTTGATCAGCATCAATCTGGGCTTCGAGGACGAGGGCCTGGCCTCCATGGCCCAGGAATTTCAAGGCCTGATGGTGGGGGGCAGCCTTTTTCTTGTGGGCTACCTGCTCGAGCGCTGGGCCCGGACCCGCTGAAGCGAGGAGCAGGGCGGGGATGCGAGGAGGGGGCAGGTAGCCTCCCAGGGCCGCGGCAGGGGCCCTCTGGGTCTCTATTGTTGGCCCTTTTGAATCCCAGCTGGGCCTCTTGAATCCCACCTGAGCCCCCCTAGATTCCCAACTTGGGATAGACTAACGGCACCTACGGCACCTTCCAGCCGTCCTGAGTGGGTCACACGGAAGTGGGTCACACAGACACGGCCTCCAGGCTGCGTGACCCTCCCAGCCCAGATGCCCCTCCAAAGGGAACGGCGTCTGGACCCCAATTTCCCAACCAATTTCTCGACCAACCGAAAGCAATCATGGCCTCTTCCACCACTTTCAGCGCCTGGGTTTGCACTTTCCTCGCCGCAGGTGCCTTCTCCAGCGCAGCGAACGCCCAGAGTTTTAGCGACAACACCACCGACATCCCCCAGGGCAACCCTGGCAACAACTCACGGACGGAAAACATCGACTTTGGCGATGTTGATCTTGACGGCGATTGGGACGCGGTCTTCGCTGATGGCGGCGATGCCGATCAGGACCAGAACCGCATCTGGATCAACCAGGGCCCCGGCGCGAACCTCGGTCGCTTCAACGACGAGACCGCCGCGCGCTTCCCCTCGGTCAACGACCAGAGTCGTGACATCGAATTCGTTGACTTCGATAACGACAGCGACCTCGACCTCTATATCTCCAACACTTCGGCGATTCTGGCCCAGACCAACCGTTGGTGGCGCAACACCGGCGTCGGCAACGGTTCGTATGTCGACGAAACAACGAGTCGCTGGGTGGGACTCGGCAGCGCCAACTCGTCCCTTGCGCCCAGCCAACTCCTGGTCAGTGGAGGCTTCATCGACTTCTCGTGCGACTGCGATTTCGGAGACCTCGATAACGATGGCGACATGGACCTGTTCCACTCAAGCTACGGTGGCATTTTCGGCGGCCAGGTGCCCTCGCGCATCTACCTCAACGACGGCGCCGGTTTCTTCAGCGAGTTCAACCCCAGCGGCTTCAAACTCGCCGGTCAGTTGATTAACAATGGCAACCCGGGCCTGTGGTGCGAGGGCAATCAGCAATCTGATACCAACAACTCGACCGGCACGAACTGCGACATCGCCTCAAGTGCCCTCGACATCGACATCGGCGACATCGACGGAGACTTTGATCTCGATGTGCTTCACGGAGCCCGCCAGGAGGAGCCGCGCCTGTTCCAGAACCGCCTCGAGGAAAACGGCGGGACCCTGAGCTTCCGCGACATCACCGGATCGGCCTTCCCGCCGGGCCATGCTTCGGGCAACGGCCACTACGAGCAGGAGATGGGCGACCTCGACGGCGACGGCGACCTCGACATTTACGGCCTCAACTGGTCGGCTGGTTTCGGCTTCACCGATCTCACCCTGCGCAACGACGGCTCCGGCACTTACACCAACCTGACGACCCTCGCCGGTTCGAGTTCTGACGACAACGAAGGCGATTTCTTCGATTACGACAACGACGGCGACCTGGACCTGTATGTGGCCAACTTCTCCGGAACCGACCGCCTCTACCGCAACAACAACAACGGTGGCGCGAACTTCAGCTTCACCCTGGTTGGCGGCTTGCCCGCGTCTGGCTCCACGGCCCTCGACGCGGACTGCTGTGATGTCGACGGCGACGGCGACTACGATGTCTTCGTCGGCAACGACTTCGGTGCGCGCAACTACTTCTTCGAGAACCAGACCACGGCCAACGATGTCCATGCGCCGTACATCCCGAACCTCGAGCAGGCACCGGACCGGGCTGCCGGTGCGGCACCTACCGTCGTGCGGGCTCAGGTTTACGACAACGCTCCCTACTACATCACCTGGTACAACCCCACCACATTGAGCTACACCGTCGACGGCGGCGCGGCCACGGTGGTCCCCATGATGTCCTCGGGCGGTCAGATCTTCCGCGCTGAGATCCCCGGTGCCTTGACCGGCACCATCAGCTACTTCGTGACCTCTAGCGACGAGTACGGCAACACGGGCACCTCGGCCAACAGGCAGTATGTTGCCGGTGGCGGTGGTGCTCCGGGAACGGCATTCTGCTTTGGCGACGGCACGGGTTCGGTCTGTCCCTGCAATAACTTCGGCGGATCTGGAGCAGGTTGCCAGAACAGCACCGGTGGCGGCGCGACCATTTCCGGCAGCGGCTCGAACTCGATTGGTGCCGGCACCCTGGTGCTCTCGGCCACTGGCCTCGTCCCCGGCCAGCCGGGCCTCTACTTCCAGGGCAACAACGCCATCAACAGCGGCAACGGCAACTCCTTCGGGGATGGCCTGCGCTGCGCCGGCCAGAGCGTCGTGCGTTTGCAGGTGGCCTTCTCCAGCGGAGCCGGTACCTCCAGCACCTCGATTAACATCGCCAGCAAGGGCGGCGTTTCCGCGGGTCAGACCCGGCGCTATCAGATCTGGTACCGCGATCCGTCCCTGAGTCCCTGCGTCACCGGCTTCAACCTTTCCAACGGCTACGAAGTCGTCTGGATTCCCTGAGCTCCAGCATCAATCACACAAGAGCCCCGACATGCCAGCCATGCCGGGGCTCTTTTGTGGGTTGATTTCGGGTGGTCCGTCCTGCGGGGAACTCACAAGTTACACTATCACCTTGAACGCTCTTCGCTACCTGCCCTTCGCGGTCCGCGGCCTGCGCCGCAAGGGCCCGCCGTTGCACCTGACCCTGTTCGTCACCGGGGCCTGCAATCTGCGTTGTCGGCACTGCTTTCACTTCAAGGAGGTCGCCGAGGGCCTGAGTGGGCCCAGTCTTGATGAGGTGCGCCGCCTGGCTGATTCGGCGGCGCGCATGGGGCCGCTCCTGTGGGTCAGCTTCGGCGGCGGCGAACCCTTCTTGCGCCCGGACCTCGCCGAGTTGGCCGGGGCTTTCGGTCGTCATGGCCTGCGGCACCTGGCGATTCCGACCAACGGCATGGTGGAGCGCACTCAACACCAACAGGTGCAGAATATTCTGCGCGCGGCACCTGAGACCTTCCTCTCCATCTCGGTCTCCATCGACGGCCCGCCAGAGATCCACGACGCGATCCGCGCTGAAGAGGGCTCCCACGCGCGAGCCATAGAGAGTCTCCTGGAGTACCGCCGCCAGGCGGACCGCGAGGAGCGCCTGGGCTTGGGTATCACGGTCACCTTGACCAGCGAGAACCAAGACTGCCTGCCCGAGTACATCGAAGAGTTGGCTCGCAAGGTGCGGCCCGACAACATCACCCTGGGCCTCGCGCGGCACAAGGCCCTCGACGAGTCCCTGCTCAAGGTGGACCTCGACCGCTACCAGGAATTGGTTGCGGCCAAGGCGCGCCTGATGCGGTCTGGGCAGCTAGCGTACTTTGACTTTCCTCTCGCCAAGGTGGCGGCCGCTCGCGATGAGATGATGTACCGCCACGTGGAAGGGGTGGCACGCGGTGGGGGAGCCTGGTTGCCCTGCACGGCGGGCTCCTTGAGCGCGGTCATTTTCGAGGATGGCGTCGTGCAGCCCTGCGAGGTCTTGGGCGCTACCATCGGCAACTTGGCGGAGACGGATTGGGACCTAGAGCGACTCTGGAACAGCGAGCGCGCCAGTGAATTGCGCCGCAAGATCCGCGACACCCGTTGCACTTGCACCTATGAATGCGCCCAGGGAGACAATGTGCTCTTCCGTCCGGCATCCTGGCCGCGGCTCGGTCGCGCGCTCTTGGCGAAGCGGCCATGAAGTCTCCGCGCCTGGGGCTCCTCGTCGCTTGCCGCAACGAAGCGCCGGTGGTCCATCGCAAGCTCGAAAACCTCCTGACGCTCGCCTGGCCGGCCTGCGCCTCGCCGCCGAGCGTAGTCGTGGTGGACGACCACTCGCGGGATGGCACCTTCGAGGCCGCGGCGAGTTGGAGTGCGCGCTTCGAGGAGGCAGGCCTCGATTTCCTCGTGACCCGCAGCGAAGCCCGCGCCGGCAAGAATGGCGCCCTCGAACACGGCCTGGCGCTGCTCGCCGATTCCGTCGACCTGGTGTTCTTGACCGACGCCGATGTGACCCTCGACACCGACGCCCTGAAGCGCATGGCGGCGGCCTTTGAAAAGAACCCCCGCCTGGGCCTCGCTTGCGGCGAGCAAGTCTTTCTCGAATCCCTGGCAGACGCTGCCGCCAGGTGCTCAGCGGCGGGGGCCTGGGACCTTGGAACCGCCTGGGTGCGGCGCCTGGAGTCGCGCTTCGGCAAGCTCTTCAGCGTTCACGGCCAGCTCCTCGCCTGGCGCGCCGACCTGCGCCTCGTGCCACGGCCCGGCGTGGCTGCCGACGATGTGGACCTGATGCTGCAAGCCCGCGGCAGCGCTGCGCCGCAGGTGCGTATGGTGCGTGCTGCGCGCTTTTTTGAGGAGAAGAAAACCGCCCGCAGCGGTGGCCGCGAGCAGGCTTTGCGCCGGGCGCGCGCCTGGTTCCAGGTCTTTGCCGGTCGCCCCAGGCCGGCGGGCTTTGGCGGTTTTGATGCCATGCAGTATTGGGCCTATCGTTATTTGCCCGGGCTGCTGCCCCGGATCGCCATCCTCGCCTTCGCCATGCTCTTGGGGCTTGGTTTCTGGTTCGGGGGGTACCTTGGCGTCTTTTCCGCCGCGGGCCTTGCCCTTGTGCTCGCCCTGACGCCCCTGGGCCGCGGCTGCCTGGGATGCTTGACCACGATCGCCATGGCGCGCCGCTTGGAACGCTTGAACGCCATGGATGAAACCTGGGAAACCAAACGGCTCTCGGAGTCCTGACGGGGCGCGCGGCGCCGATTCTTCGGGGCGATCGCTCGTTGCGCAGCTTCCGCCTTGCATCCGGTCCGCTTGGACTGGACGCTGCTCCTCATGAGTCCGATGCCCGGCACTTCGCAAACCGCCACGCCTCAAGCGATCGACCCGTCGCCGTCCCAGGGCGAACTTGCTCTCACGCGCCGGGAACGCCCGGCCCTGGCCTTGTTGCTGCTCTTGGCGTTTGGTTTGCGTTTTTTGTGCGTCGCGCAGTACGAAGCTAACCATCCCGGCGCCGACTTTCCGCTCATCGACGGGGCCTCCTACGATTCCTGGGGAGCGCGCATCGCCGCTGGCGATTGGTTGGGCTCGGAGGTCTTCTTTCAGGAACCGCTCTACCCGTATTTCCTGGGCGCGGTCTACTCCATTGCTGGCCACGACCTTTCCATCGTGCGCCTCTTGCAGTGCGCTCTCGGTGCCGCCGCCGTTCTCTTCGTGTTCTTCCTGGCGCGCAGGATGGGCGGCCGCTTTGCCGGGTGGGTTGCGGGGCTGGCGCTCGCGGGGTACGGCCCGGCGATCCTGCTGCCGAGCCTGCTTTTGAAACCCAACCTATTCCTGCCGCTCTTCGCTTGGCTGGCACTCTTGCTGGGCGGCTGCCATGGCAGGCGGCGTTGGCTCTGGATCGGCGTCCTGGCGGGACTCGGCGCGCTCTTGCGCGGCAACATGCTCCTGCTGCTGCCGGGCTTCTGTCTGTGGGCTTTCTTCGAGCGTGATGGAGATCGCAACCCTGCGCCGCCCAGGCGTCATGTGCGCCTGGCGAGTTTCGTGCTCGGCAGCGCCTTGGTTCTGGCTCCGGTGTTCTTGCGCAATCTCGTCGTGGCTGGCGAGGCCGTCCTGACCACCAGTGGCGCGGGCACCAATGTCTATGGCGGCAACAATGCAGAGAACCCTTACGGCGTCGCCACCGAACTCGACTTTGTGCGCGGCATTCCCCGCTACGAGGCCGATGACTGGCGCCAGGAAGCCCAGCGCCGACTCGGCGGTGAACTCGACGCCTCCGAGGTCTCGCGCTACTGGCTCGCGCAAACTTTGTCGTCCATGGCCCGGGACCCCGCGCTCCACGGACGCATCTTCTGGAACAAGTTGCGCCTGGCCCTGGGCTTCTACGAGGTGCCCGACAACCATCTCTACAGTTGGGATCGGCGCTTTGTGGCGCTCCTTGCCCTGCCCTGGCCAGGCTTTGGTTTGTGGGGCAGCTTGGGGCTCGCGGGGCTCTTGTGGTGGCTCCTGTCTCGGCGCGAGACAGTTTCCCCGGGCGGCGCGTCGGCCTTGGCCCTCTTGTTCGCGGCCTACCTCGCCACCATTGTCCTGACCGTTATGAGTTCACGGGCGCGCCTGCCTCTGGTGATCCTGCTCCTGCCCTTCGCCGGGCTGTGGTTGGCCCGCGCCCGCACCCTCGCCATGCGGCCCGCTCAAGGGGGCATCGCACGTCTCGCGGGCTCCCTGGCCCTGGGAGTCCTGGTGGTTTCCTGGCCGGTTCTAAGCGAGGCGACTCTCGCCAAGGATGTGGACGAGCGCGAGTACAACTTGGCCGTGCAGCGGGTGCAGGAGGGGCGCTTCTCGGAAGCCCGTTCCCTGGCCGTCGAGCTCGCCCGCGAGTACCCGGCCAGCGCACGCCTCGCGGTGCTCCTGGCTGAACTCGACTGGTGCGAGGGCCTCGACCTGCGCGCCGCCGGCCACGAAACCGCGGGTCGTGCCCAGATCAGCGCCGCCCTGGCCCAGCTCGAGGGCCAAAGCGCCCGCGAGGGGATCATCCCCCGCGAGCGCGCCCGCGCCTGGCAGCTCGCCGGGCGCATCCAGTCGAGCCTCGAGAACTATGGGTCCGCGGCCCGTTTCATGGCCCGCGCCCGCCAGATCTGGCCTCTCGACCCCGACCTCTGGCTTGAACATCTCGGTGTGCGCTTCGAACTCTGGCGCACCCAGCCCCGCTCCGACCGCGCCGCCGCGGGCCGCGCCCTGCGCGCCGAATTGGAACGCTTTCTCGCCGAACACCCGGCCTCGACCGTGGGTCAGGCCCTTGGAAAGGCCCTGCGCGAAGAACTCAGTGCATTCAACGCAGACCGAGCCTGATGGCCCAGCCCTCGGCGTGGAACGCGTCGATGAAGTCAGTCTCGTCCACATCCGCCGGGACCGTGTAGTCCCCCGACGCGACCAGGCTGAGACCGTTGCTGAAGGGATATTCGAATCCACTCCCGAGTCTGAGTCCCGACTCGGTCGGTCGGACAGAAGGGCTATCGGGATCGGAGCAGGCCAGCCCAATCGAAAGCAAGGGGATCACCCGATTCCCCTTATCGAAGTAGTGCTGGTAGCTGGCCGCGATTTCGTCCACATCGAATCAGGTAGAATCGCTTTCAATTCCGCCACTTCCTATCGCGAGGGTGATCGCAAGGTGCCTGATGGGCCGATCATCATAGACGGAGTGACTCTCCGAGGGTGAGTAGAGCGACTGGACCGCGGACTGGGCGGTCCCGCCAAAGGGAGTGACGCGGGTGGCGCCGAGTTCGATCTGGGTCATGGAGTAGTCCACTTCCCTCGGAGTGTTGAAGCCCGGACCAAAGGCCTCAAGCTCATGGTCGTCGAAAGCGACCGCGTTGAGGCCAACCGTAGGCCGCCATTCCGCTCCTGCAACGCTCTGGCAGCCGGAGCCAATTGCAAGATCGTCTCCGGAGTTGCTGGCTCAGTCCCCTAACCGCCAAACATACCCGGCAGTAGGGTGATGTTGAGATGGCGGGTCTTTTCGTGGACGAAGCCAGCGACTTCGACTTGGCTGGGTCGCGCGGTCTCCAGGGTGAGGCGCAATTCGTCGCGCACTTCCTCGAAGGGCACCAGTTGGATGCCCGCGCACTCGAAGAGGAAGAATTGGCTGTTTTGGGCGAAGGGCTCGGCCACGGCGCCGGGGGAGAGGCCCGTTAGGATGTCCTGGATTTCCTGGGACCAGGTGTGCAGCCGGAACCGCCCCGGGCCGCGGCCGCCCAGGTCGCGGGTGGTGGGGTCCATTGAGAAGGCGCGCGCCAGGGCGGAGAAGTCCTCGCCGTCGAGTGCTCGTCGGCGCAACTTGGCGAGGAAGTTCAGGGCCTTGGCGCTCTCGTCCTTGATGTAGGCGGCGAGTTGTTCTTCGGTGGTCAACTGCCCTTCAGGCGGCGTGGGGATCATGCGCAGGATGAAACGCACATCGAGGCTCTGGCCGTCCTCGCCGTAACGCAGCCGCCAGGCGGCTTGCACCTGTGCGGGTGTGACCTCGCGCTCCAGGATCAGCAGCCTCTCCGCCAGGAGGGTGTGGGCAACGCGTAGGTGGGACTTGCGCCGAAAGTCGGCTTCGGTTTCGCCTCGGGCAGCGAGACCACTCAACCACTCGGCACGGTCGCCCTGGTGAAAGATCTCAACCAGGCGGTCGGTGTCGGCGCTGATGCGCGTGTCGATCTCCACACTGCTCAGACTCAGGCCCGCGGCGTTGGCGAGGGCATCGATGACCCGGCGGTCCACGAAGGCTGGCGCCAGGGACCGGCCCCGAGCGGCCACCAGATAGCGGGCGAACTTCTCACGGCTCACAGGCACGCCGTCGAGGCTAAAAACAGCTCGCCCCAGGCGTCGGTCAGAGGCGGACAGGGGCCGTTCGAGTTCGGCGTGCACTTCGATTGAGACCTCGGCGAGCAGGCGCGTGTTCAGCGCCTCGCTCTCGGCGGCGCTGGCCGATTCGGCACGCAAGAGGGCTTCGACTTCGGCACGCACTTCCTCCAGAGGGTGCGCTGTGCGTGACTCGATACGGAAGATGTTGTAGCCGCCGCGGGCGTAGAGGGGCTTGGAAACCTGACCCATGGGCACGCTGGTGAGGTCGCCGCCCACGATGCCCGGCCAGTTCTCGGGGAGGAAGGGCTCGTCGAGCAGTCCGCCGCGGGCGGCGCTTTCTGGATCGTCACTCTCAGTCTTCACCAGCTCGGCAAAGTCGGCTCCGGCGCTGAGTTGCGCGAGGAGGGCATTCGCTTTTTCGAGCACTCGGGCGCGGGCCACGCGGCCCAGTTCGAGAACTTCGTCACGGGTCGCGCCCGGGGGCTGGCTGGAAAGGACCACCTCCAGGAATAGCCGCGAGACCATGATCTGCTCCCCGCCGGGTCCGTACTCGCGCTCCCAGACGCGCAGCAGGGAGGCGCGGTCAAGGGTGCGTTGCTTTTGCACCAGGGCCTCGGTCCATTGTTCGAGACGCAATTCTTCCAGGCGCGTGGCGTAGTACGAAGCCGGGTCGAGTTGTTGCAGAGCGAGTTCGGCGATCCAGCGTTCGCGCTGGCCATCGAAGGCCACGGCCACCCGCTCGGCGACCTGACTGTCAATGAGGGCCACGAGATTCTCTTCGCGCAAGTGGATGCGCTCGGCCGCGGCCTTGCGCTCGAGGGCTCGACGCAGGGCGAAGGCCGTGATGTTTTCAGCGCCTCGAAAGCGTACTAGCCAGGCGGCATATTCTTCCCAGGCGATCTGCTCGCCGTCGATGGCGAGGGGCGCGGGGGGGCTCGGGGTTTGGTGCGGCGTGCTTGCCGCCGGGGCGTCTTGCGCCGGGGCGACAGGCGCCGCCAGGGCCAGGGCGAGGAGCGTGGCAAGGAATCTCATGCACCCTTCATAGCGCCCAAGAGCCAGTATGGCGCAAAATTCCAGCACCATTGCCGGGACGCGACACACGGCCCTACTCACCAGCGAGGCGGTGCAGGGCCCTCAGCAGGGACTCAGTCTCGGCCGCCAGGGCTGCGCTGCTCACTTGCGCGGCACGGCGCAGGGAGGGCAAGGCTTCGCTGGAATATCCCGTCTCGAGTCCTGGCGCCCAGAGGCGATTTTTGAACCAGCTCCGACCGCTGAGGCCGTCCCGGGCTTCGAGCTGCATGTAGAAGCGATTCTCTCCAGCTCGCACCCGCCCGTCCGCGGCCAGCTTGTCAAAGGCCCGCGCCAAGGCTTGCGCGTGAAGGGGACCCAGCCAGTCGGCGTTCGCTTCCACCAGGCGCGCCATGCTGCCGGCTGCCTCGCCTTCGTCAAAACTCGCAAAGCCCGCTTCGGCGCAGCGCACGAGGAGCGCGGCGAAGAAGGCCCCGGCGGTTTCGTGGCCGATCCAATCGGGATCGATGAACCGGTCCACCAGGGCAAAATCATCAAAACTGGTGTGGTATTGGCCGCCCGACGAGCCCGCGAAGGTGATGTCGAGGACCGGCAGGCCCAGGTGGTGCAGGAAGACCGTGTAGTCCGAACCCGATCCCGCCAAGCCCAAGCTGGGTGGCGTGTCGCCGAGATGGGCGCGCCAGGATTGCCACAGGTTCTTGTATTTGGCCCCGGCGTCTCCAAGAACAGGCGTGTCCTCGAGGGCGCGGCGCAAGATCCCCAGAAGTCCCGGCGATCCGCTGGCACCGCGAAACTCCGCTCCGGAGACCACGCTGTCGCCGTTGATGTAGGCGATGCAGCGCTCGCGTAGTTCTTGTTCGTGATCTTCAGCCCATTCGGTGCTGCCGATGAGGCCCTGTTCTTCCGCGTCCCAAAACGAGAGCTGCAGAGTTTCTTTCGGACGCCATCCCGTCCGCGCCCGGGCGCCGAGTCTTTGGGCGGCGCGCAGGAGGGCCACTGTTCCGCTGCCGGCGTCGTGGGCGCCGCGCACCCACGCGTCGCGGTGGTTGCCAGCGATCACGAGCAGATCGCCTTCGCCCGCCAGGCGCGCGTGGATGTTGAGAATCCGGCGCAGCTGTCGCGGCTGATCTATCTCGAGTTCGACCTCCACCGGTCCCGGGCCCAGGGCGGCGTGAGCCTGGTCCTTGTCGGCGCTGGCCTCGCGTCCAAGACTCATTCGCCCGAGACCTGAGAGCAACTCGCGCGCTTCGCGCACGGGGATCGGCAGGCAGAGAATCTTGGGCAGCGCTTCGGCGAGTTCTTCGGCCGAGAGGCGCGGCACTTCGCCCTCCTCGCCGGGAGAGGCCCAGCCGGGGGTCGAGGGATCACCCGGGGCCCTCGCCATGGGCGCTATCGAGCCGCGTTGCACGGCCCAATCTGGTTTCCAGGGCCCCGCGGGCCAAACCGTACCCGCGCCGTCGCCGTCGCCCTCGGGATCGCTGAAGAGCAGCAACCCAACGCATCCAAATTCTTCCGCAAGGCGCGCCTTGACGCCACGATAGCTGCCGCCGTAGCGCGCCAGGGCGATGCAGCCCTCGGGATCGAGGCCCATTTCCAGGAGTCGTTCGAAGTCCGCCCGCAAGCCCCGGCCCACATCGATCACCGGAGCGCGCAGCTTGCCGCTTCGCGACCAGGCGTTGAAGGGCGGCACATCTCCCGGCGGCAGGGCGTCGGGATCGAAGCTGCGGCGCCGTTCGAAGAGGGGCCTACGCGCTTCGGCCGAGGCAAAACCGGCGATGGCAAGTCGCCTTGGCAGGGAGAGCATGACCTGTCGCGGATCGACTTCGACTTCCCAGCCCGCTTCCTTGAGGACCCGCGCCACGAACTCCGCCCCGCGCCGCGATCCGCTCGTGCCCGCGAGGCGCGCTTCGGCAGTGAGTTCCCGGGACAAGGACCGAGAGGGAGGGTAGCTGGCGCCTTCCGTTTGCCGCGCCGATCCATTCGCCAATGGAGCCAGCGCCACGAAAGCCATCGTAGCGAAGAGCAACTCCGCAATTCTGAGCACACCGAACGTTTGCCGCTTCATGCCGCCAGTCTATTCGAGTCCCCAGCAGCCAACCAACCTTCGCCTGTTTCCATGCGGCGATTGTTCGGCGTCTTCGGGAAAAACACGGCCTACCAGGCGGGAATGGCTGGATACTTCTTGGGGTATTCCGTCCAGTCCGCGGCGGGGCTAGCGGCTTCGCGGATTCGCCGTTACTCTTGGAAGCTCATTCGTCGAGGTCCCTGGCCGATGGAGATTCAAATCAAGATGTTGCACACCCTATTTCCCGTTGTTTTCTCTCGTCTGTTCCGCGGTCTCACTGCTGTATCTCTCGCAGGTCTGGCTTCGGCCTTCCAGTGCCCGGACCAGGGGCCCTTGCAGAACCACACCGACCCGAATTTCACGCCCTGCCCCTGTTTTGTGGCAGGCGAGGAATTTGGCGTGGTCCTGAACATTCCCAGCCAGCACCTGCCCGCCGAGATCCTGCGCGTGCGCGTCTTCGCCGCCAGTGCCGTGGGCGGCCAGCCCAATGTCCTGGGCAATGCGATTCATATCTACGGGAGCGGCCTGCCCAACCCCGGCTCGCCCATCTCCAGCCTCCTCGGCCCGGTCATCTCCGACGGCGTGCAGAACGAGTTCAACCTCGAAATCCTGGGCGGCGCCGTGCCCATCAGTTCCAACCCGTTCACGGTCACCTTCGAGTTCGCCACCGACAATGTGAACGACTTTTTCGTGCCCACGGCGGTCTACGACCTCGACGGCTGCACTCCCGGCGCCAATGTCATCTTCGCCATCCCCGGCGGTTGGACCGATGCTTGCAGCCTGGGTGTGCCCGGTGACTGGGCCATCTCGGTGCTCTACCGCGCCCAGAATTGCTCCTCGAACCAAACCTACTGTTTGACTTCGGCCAACTCCGCCGGTGCCGGCGCGCAGATTTTCTTCGTGGGTTCCTCCGGCGTGGCCGCCAACGATTTGGTTCTCACCTGCACTGCCCTGCCGGTGGGCCAGTTGGGCCTCTTTTTCTACGGTCCCAACCAAATCCAGTTGCCCTTCGGCGACGGTTTTCGTTGCGTCGGCGGACAGATCAAGCGCCTCGGCCCGCCCAACTCCGTCGATGTCTTCGGCAACACCGCCCGCTTCCTCGATTACACCCAATCTCCCATGAACTCCGGCGCCGGCCTCGTCGTCCCGGGCGCCGTCTTCAATTTCCAGTTCTGGTATCGCGACCCGGGCTTCGGCAGCTTTAACTTCAACCTGAGCAACGCGTTGAATGTGACCTTTACGCCTTGATGGGTGGCCGCTCCCGCTAGCCCAAAGGGATCTTTGGGGCAGGTCACTCAAGCGGGTGACAGAAAACCCCCGGAGGGTCAGCCGGCGATGGGACTCCCGAGCTCGCAACGGAAGGCCGCTATCCATACCCCCGCCGCCCGTCCATGCTGTAGGGTCAGCGGTCATGGTGGTTCCGATTCCTTTCGACGCTGTGCTCTTCGATCTCGACGGCACGCTTCTGGCCACGGATCGGTATTGGGTGCCTGCTGCACGGGTGGGGGCGCGGCGGGCCTTTTTGGAGTTGGGGCTAACGCGCGATTTGCCCACGGCGGCGGAGTGGATGGCTCTGGTGGGGTTGCCCCTCGATGAGGGTTTTGCCGAGCTGTTTGCCGACCTGGAACCCGCGGCGCGGGAGCTCGTGCAGCGGCGTTGCGTGGAAGAAGAACACTTTGCGCTGAAGGCGGGACAAGCCGCGTTGCTGCCGGGCGTGCGGGATGTGCTCGAGGAACTGCGCGAACTCGGGGTTCCCATGGGCGTGGCCAGCAATTGCTCACAGAGCTATCTCGATGCGGCCCTCGTTGACATGGGCTTGAACGAGTTCATCGCCGAAGGGCGCTGCCTCGACTCGCGGGGGATTCGAGGCAAGGCCGACATGATCTCGGATCTGCTCCTGACCTTCGGCACGCGCAGTGCCGTGATGGTGGGGGACCGCAGGGGGGACTGCCAGGCGGCCCACGCCAATGCCCTGCCCCATGTGCACCTGGCAAACGGTTTTGCCCCCGGCGGCGAGGCGGTGCCGGCGGAAGCGGAGATCGAGGACTTTTTGGAACTCCTGCCGCGTCTGCGAGGACGGGCGCGCATGATCGAGGGCGCCCTTGAAGAACTGGGGGTGGGCGCCGGGCCGCGGCGCTCGCTCGGCATCACCGGACGGTCGGGATGTGGCAAGTCGTTGTTGGCGCGAGATGCCGTGGCGAGTTTGGTGAGCCGGGGACATGACGCGGTGCTTGTCCGCCTGGATGACTTTCTGCGGCCTGAGGAAGAACGGCGGGGCTACGCGGAACTCGCGGCGAGCGAACACCTCAGCCGGGCCTTCGATGTGGAAGTCCTGTGCGAGGAGGTTCTCGAGCCCCTTGGCCGGGGCAGAAGAGTGGCCCACTGCCGTTTTGGGGCAGAGGGGCAGAAGATAGAGATCACCCTGGCCCCGGGTTCGATCCTGGTGCTCGAGGGCCTGTTTCTTCTGCATCCCAGACTGCGCTCGCAACTCGGCGCGGTCCTCTACCTTGACCTCGATAGCGAGGCCTGCCTGCATCGGGTGGCCGCCCGCGAGCTGCCCCTCGGGGGCCAGGAGGAGATCGAGCGGACCCGGCGGTACTTCCTACCCGCCCAGGAGGCCTTCGATGAGCTTTTTGACCCCGCCAGCGGGGCCGATTTGCTGCTCTCGGCTGAGAATCCCCTGGGGCCGGGATGAAAGCTCCCGGGCCAGCGATCCTCTCGCCGAGTTCCAACCAAAAATACCGTGACCCGCGAACCGGGGGAAGGTCCTGCCAATCCCAAGGCACTTCCTGTGACATCCAAGATCCCCATGCGTTCCCTGCTCTTGATTGTTCTGCTCCATCTGTCCGCCTGTAGAGCCCCCGTTAGCTGGCATGGGGAACATTCCACCCACGGCCTCCGCTGGCGCGGTCACTCCGCGTATGTTGGGGAATTCGACACCATCCTGGCGACCAGCGAGGCTTCCGCGGCAGATGCGCTGCGCTTCATGGGCGAGTTGCGGGCGAGGCTCGCCAGTGAAGTGGATCTTCAACCAGGCCGGGGCCTGATCATTGCGGTCGCTTTCGATGACCCAGTCGTCTTGGAAGAACTTGAGGAACTGGAGGACCCAGAGGAATACATGTGCGCTGTGGCGCTGCTGCATACGCGCGCCCTGGGTGTGGCCCTCAACACGGAGGCTGCGCTCCTCGCCGAAGGCGGCGACTCGCAAGACAGCCAGATTTCGGAGGAAACTGTCCAGCGAATTAGGACGCTATTCACTCGGTCCATGGCCGGTGCGCTACCCGCGGACGCAGAGGAGATCAATCTCCCGCCGGCCTTGACTGATTCCGCCGCATGGGTGTTCATGTTGCCCACGGACGATTGCTTGGACGAAGTCGTGGATCGAATGATCACCCTCGCCGTCGCGGAGTCCGATCTCGGTTTTGCACAAAGAGCTGTGTTCGCCTTGATACGGGGTCGTGTCGAAGAGAAATTTGCCCAGCAAGTTGGCCAGTTTCGATCCATCTTCTTGTGGCACCTGCTGTATGTGATTGGGGGTCTGGACAAGGGCAAGGAGCCCGAGCGGGCCGCAGCCCTGGCCCGCATTTGCGGAGCGCAGGGCCCCGCTGGCCTCGGCTCCACCGAAGAGTTCTCGGAGTAGAGGACGAATTGCGCTCCGCCACGGCCGCTACCCCCCCCCAGAGCCAGCGCCGGGGCTGGGGGTAGATCGGATCGCTGGCTGGGGCCCTGCTGCGCCCGCCTGGGCCGGGAGAAGGGGGGCGGGCCCAAGAGAAGGGTCTCGGGCTGTGAGAAGGGAGTGGGGCCGGTCTTGCCCCGTGACCACCCTTGCTGATACCCTGTGCTGTTCGAGAGCAGCTTTCCCAAGGCCCTCGCACCCGCGCCCTTCGCGTCATCCCCGCCCCCTTCGCGTCATCATGGAAGAACAAACCCTGCCCCAACGGCTTCAGAAGTCCGTCTGTGGATCGTTTCACAAGACCGCTCTGCTCCAGAAGCGCGTGCGCGAGTTGATCCGGGGCGCTGCGCCTCTGATTGAGACCCGTGAAAAGAACCCGATCAAGATCGCCTTCCTCGAAATGGAACGGGGCCTGATCGAGCTAATTCCTGATGAGGACATGACGCCGAGCTTGTAGCGGCGCCGGGCGCCGTGAGTGTCGGCGAAAAAAAACGAGCTTCCTTGAGAAGCAAATTCCTGCCCAGCGTGAGCTAATTTATGGCCCCGCGTGAGCAGAACAAGGTCCCGCGTGAGCTGATGAAGACACAGCGTGAGCGGCCCGATGTTTGGCTCGCCCGGCGTGGCGGGTTGGTGGAACTCTTGCGCTTGCCGGCCCTGGGTATGCGCGCCGTCACCGGGACGCGCAACTGGATGTACGACCACCGCCTGCTGCCGAGCGTGACCCTGGACGCACCGGTTGTCAGCGTGGGCAACCTGACCGTGGGCGGCACGGGCAAGACGCCCATGGTGGTTTGGCTGGCCCAGGAATTCGCCCGCCGTGGCCGCCGCGTGGGCTTGCTCTCGCGCGGCTACGGCGCGTGGGAAACGGGAGCCGGACTCAATGATGAAGGGCGCCTACTGGCCGAACTCCTGCCCGGCGTGCCCCACATTCAACGGCCCGACCGCGTGGCGGGCGGGCGCGAGTTGCTTCTGCTGGGCGTGGACTTGATTTTGCTCGACGATGGCTTTCAACACCGGCGACTCAAGCGCGATCTCGATCTCGTCCTGATCGACGCCATGCGCCCCTTTGGTTTGCCCGATCCCGACGATCAGGGCCGGCCCGTCTGCGATGTGTTGCCCCGGGGGCTGTTGCGCGAAGATACCGGCTCCCTCAAGCGCGCTCAGGCCGTGATTTTGACCCGCTCCGATGGCGTCAGCGCGGAGCGCTTGAGCGAACTCGAAGAACAACTCGAACGGGAGGCTCCGGGCTTGCCGCGGTCCCTCGCGCGGCACCGAGCGAGTGGCCTGCGCCGCGGATCGGAGCGCCTGGAACTCGCGCAGCTGCGCGGCAAGGCGGTAGTCTTGGTTTCGGGGCTCGGAAACCCCGCGGCCTTTGAAAAGAGCGCCCGCGATTTGGGCGCCGAAGTGCGCGGCGTACACACCTTCGCCGATCACCACGAATACACAGAGTCCGACGTGCAGCCGCTCTTGGCCGAGGACAGCGAACTCCTGGTGACCGCCAAGGATGCCGTCAAGCTCGAAACCCTGGGCCTGCCGCACTTGGTGCTCGAAGTCGAGTTTGAGATCACACGCGGCGAACGGGTGCTCGCGGCGCTTCTTGACGCCCTGCCGGAGAGTTCGCAAGAGCAGCGCCTCGCTGCCCAGCACGCGGGGCTGCATGGCTGAGGCCATCGAGTTCGACGAGGAACAAAACCTCGGGTCGCGTGGCGGCCTGATGGCTTGGTTAGAGTGCCTGTTCATCCGCGTCTTGCTCAGCAGCGTCACGCGCCTGCCCGATAGCTTTCAGCGCGGTTTTGTGCGGGGCGCGGCGGCCCTGGCCGCCTTGGTGGATCGGCGCCACGGAAATGCAGCACGGGCCTTCATGAGCCAGGCTCTCGGCCGGGAGGTGATGGCGCAGGACGGCGAGGCGCGGGTGCGCCAGGCTTATCGACACCTGTTTCAAATCTCCCTCGACACCGAGGCCTTCTTGCGCCGCGTGCCCAAGGAAAACTTGCTCGACCATTACGAGCTGCACACGCCGCCAGGTTTTCGCGAGCTCTTGGAGTCGGGCTCCGGCGGGCTCTTGATCACACCCCATGTGGGTGACTGGGAAGCGGGGGCGGCGGCCATGGAGGCCATCGGCATGTCACCGGCCTACGGCGTGGCGCGCCCGCCCAAGAACCGCTACCTCGCTCGGCACCTCCTGCGCAACCGCGAAAGCAAGGGCATCACGGTCATGCCGCGCCGCGGCGGCCTCAGCCAGTCGGGCCAAGCCCTGGCGGGCGGCGGCTGGATCGGGCTGCTCCTCGATCAACGACCGAGTGGCAAGCATGTCATCGCGCCCTTCTTCGGTCGGCCCGTGCCCTGCGAGCGCAGCGCAGGCGTACTGATCAAGCGCACCGGCGTGCCTGTGGTCCTCGCCGCTTGCTACCGCACCGAGCGTCCATTTCATTTCGAGTTCGTGGTGCGCCGCATCCTGCAACCAGACGAACTGGAAGGGCTATCGGTGACATCCATCGTGACCCTCATCAATGCCGAGATGGAGGCCTTGATCCTGCGCCGGCCCGAGCAGTATTTCTGGCTCCACGACCGTTTTCGCCACGCGCCGCCCCTTGAAGTTCCCGAGCACGGGCCCGAATCTTCCGAAGCCGGGGGAGAAACCTTCCCTCAACGGCGTGCTTAGGTGATCCTGACGCCCTCTACCCCATGTGCCCCCTCAATCCCCAAGACGATCCCTTCCCCGAGATGGCGGGGGTACGCACCTACCCACTGGCGAGTCGTGCGAGTCTTGTCAGCGTGGAGGATTTTTGCGCGACGCCCGAGCCCCTGCCGGGCTTTGAGTCCTTCATCGATTCCCTGCCCGAGATCTACGCCGGCGCCCAGCTGAAAGAACTCATCGCCCGCATCGTGGCGGCCAAGTTGAACGGCAAGCAGGTGGCCGTGGCCCTCGGCGCCCATGTTCTCAAGGTTGGGCTGGCGCCGCTCTTGATCGACCTCATGCGTCGCGGCGTGATCGACCATGTGGCCTTGAATGGCGCCGGTGCGATCCATGACTTCGAGATCGCGAGTTGTGGCCGCACTTCGGAAGATGTGGGCATCCAACTCCCCCGGGGCGAGTTCGGCTTTGCCGACGAAACCGGCGCCGCCATGGCCCGCGCCGCAGCGCTTGGAACCACCGCCAGCGAAGGACGCCTGGCCGGGTTCGGTCGCGCCCTGGGCCACATGCTCCTGGAGGATGACACACCTCACAAGGACTTGAGCGTCTGCGCCGAGGCCGCGCGACTGGGGATCGGCTGCACCGTGCATGTTTCGCTCGGTGCCGACATCGTGCACATGCACCCCGCTTGCGACGGAGCGACCGTGGGCCAGGCCAGCGCCATCGACTTTCGCCATGTTTGCAAACTGGTCCACGGCCTCGATGGTGGTGTGTGGATCAACATCGGTTGCGCCGTGGTTTTGCCCGAGACCTACCTCAAGGCGGTTAGCGTGGCCCTCAACCTCGGAGCCAGCCTCGACCAAATGACCACCGCCAACCTCGACATGCTGCGCCAGTACCGCGCCGAGACCAATGTGGTCCAGAGGCCTCCTGGCAAGGGCCTGTCGATTCTGGGCCAACACGAAATCATGCTGCCGCTTTTGCGCATGGCCCTGCTCGCCAAACTGCAATCCGCTGGCTGGGAGAGTTCGCGGCCATGATCGATACCGGCCAACTCCAACAAGTGCTTCGAGACCTCGGCACGCCGCGGGTCCTCGTGGTGGGGGACTTGATGCTTGACCGCTATGTGAGCGGCGAGGTCTCGCGCATCTCCCCCGAGGCGCCGATTCCCGTGCTGACCGCGCAAAGCGCCGAGGAGAAACTCGGCGGCGCCGGCAATGTGGCCCGAAACCTGGCCGTCATGGGCGCCGAAGTGCATCTCGTGGGCGTCATCGGCGACGATGGTTGGGGCCGCGCTCTGCGCTCGCTGCTCGAGGAGGAAGGCATCACCAGCTCTGGCTTGGTTGTGGAAGCCGAGCGCCCCACGAGTTTGAAGACACGCATGGTGAGCGGTGTGCAGCAGATGCTGCGCGTTGACTGGGAAGATTCCAGAGAACTCTCAGGAGGCGCTCACGCGGCTCTCCTCGATGGGCTTGCCGCCGAAGTGGAGCGAGCGGGGGCAGTGGTGATCTCCGACTACGGCAAGGGTGTCATCTCATCCGAATTGCTCGCCGCGGTGATCGCCGCCGGGCGCGCCGCGAGAGTGCCGGTCCTGGTGGACCCCAAGGGCAGCGACTACACGCCCTATCGCGGCGCGACCCTGATCACGCCCAACCGCAAGGAAGCGGAAAGAGCCCTTGGCCGACAGCTCAAGTCCATGGAAGCCGTGGCCGAGGGAGCCCGCGAACTCCTCGAACAACTCGAACTCGATGCCACCCTGATCACCCTGGGCTCGGGGGGTATCTACTTCCGCAGCAAGGACGGCACCGACGGCCACGAGCCCACCGTGGCGCGGGCCGTGTTCGATGTGACCGGCGCGGGCGATACCGTCGTGGCCCACCTGGCCCTCTACCTCGCCGCGGATCTCGACCTCGCTGTGGCCGTGGCCCTCGCCAACCAGGCCGCCGGGGTGGTGGTGGCGCGTTTGGGCACCAATGCCGTGGACCGCGAGGAGTTGCGTGCGCGTCTGCGCGGCAGTGCCTTACCCGAGGGCAAGTGCATTGCCAGCGACGAGGAGCTGCACGGACTCTTGAACACCTGGCGCTCCCAGGGCCGGCGCGTGGTCTTCACCAACGGTTGCTTTGATATCATCCACAGCGGCCATGTGAATTATCTGCGCTTTGCCCGCTCGCGGGGGGATGTGCTCATCGTGGGCCTGAACGACGACGCCAGCGTCGCGCGCTTGAAAGGCCCCGAAAGGCCGATCAACACCCTGGGCGATCGCTGTGAAGTGCTGGCCGCCCTGGAGATGGTTGATGCGGTGGTCGCTTTCGGCGAAGACACACCCGCTCAGATCATCGAGCGCATCAGCCCGGATGTTTTGGTCAAGGGCGAGGACTGGAAGGACAAGGGCGTGGTGGGACGGGAGTGGGTGGAGAAACATGGTGGCCAAGTCGTGCTCGCGCCCCTGGTCGAGGGCCGCTCAACGACCTCGATTCTTGACCGCGCCCGCGGCAAGGGCTAGCCCGGCCGGCTCTCCATGCGGGTTCTCTTCATCTATCCCAATCTGTACACGCAGATGGGTTTCAACCACGGCCTGGCCTCGCTCTCGGCCGTACTCAAGGAAGCCGGCCACGAGACCCGGCTCTTGAATCTGAACGAACAGCTCCCGCCGGTGCCGAGCGCCGAGGACATCCTGGAGACGGTGCGCCACTGGTCGCCGGGGGTGATCGCTTTCTCTTGCTTGACTCAGCAGTACGACGCGGCCCTGGAACTCGCGCGCTTTTTGCGCGCAGCCCTGGGCGAGGATGCAGCGCCGCTCGTGGTGGGGGGCATCCATCCCACCATGGTGCCCGAGGAAGTCATGGGCTGCGGAGTCTGGGACTTCGTTGGCGTGGGCGAGTGCGAGCAGGCCCTCTTGGAACTCGTGGGTCGCATCGATACCGGCGAGGCGGCGGAGGATGTGCAAAATTTCCTCTCCTGGCCCGCTGGCCAGCGACCGGCCGAGGCGCTGTTACCCGTGCAAACAGGCTGGACAAGAAATCCCGTGGGCGAGTTCCCATCTCTGGAGGATTTGCCCGTGCCGGACTACGGCCTTTTTGACACCCAGCGCATCACCGACAACAAGAATGGTTGGTTCGGCTTGTTGTCCTCACGGGGCTGCCCTTACCGCTGCACCTACTGCCTCAATCACCGCATCATCGACCGCTACCGTGCCGACCTTGGGCGCCGGGTTTCGAGTCTGGGTTTTTTCCGCTTCCGCGCCGCGGACAAGATGATTGCCGAGATCAAGGAAGTGCTCAGTCGCTACGACGGCATCGAGACCTTTATCTTCGACGACGACCTGTTCACTCAAAATGTCGACCACGCTCTGGCCATCTGCGCCGCCTACCGCGATGCCAAGATAGGCGTGCCTTTCGTGGTCAACGCCCATGTCAAGCGCCTCGACCCGCGGGTGGCCGAGGCTCTGGCCGAGGCAGGCGCGAAGATCCTCAAGCTGGGCATCGAGTCGGGATCGCCGCGGGTGCGCGCGCGGGTGCTCAAGCGCCACATGACCGACGCCGACATCGACGAAACGGTGAAAAGCGCTGAGAAGTACGGCCTGCACACTTCGGGCTTTGTCATGGTGGGCCTGCCCACCGAGACCGAGGCGGAATTGTGGGAGACCGTGGATTGTCTGGCGCGTACAGGCATCGGCCGCTTTCGGACCTCGTTCTTCTTTCCGTTCCCCGGCACAGAAGGTTGGCAGCAGACCCTCGACGCCGGCCATCTAGACCCCGCGGGCATAGAGTCCCTCTCGACCTTCACCGACGGCAGCGCGCTTGACTTCGGCGCGCGTCAGAATCTGCTCGTGGACAAGCTCGGTTGCTGCATGTCCTGGTTCGTCAATGCGCGCTGGCAGCGTTATCACCCCGAGACCGGCGCCTCCCTGCGTTACGCTCCCCTGTGTTCCCTGGTATTGGCCATGGACGAGGATGAATGGCGTGCCTTCCGACCCCAAGTGAGGGAGCGCGACGGGACGATCAGCGCCGCCGCAACGGCTGCGGGCGAGTTGCACTACGCGATCCGTTACCATGACAGCATGGGCGTACGATCGGATTACTTCCTGGCTGAAGAGGCCTCCCAGGAGTGGAGCACCGCTGCCGCGCGGCCCACGCAGGTAGAGGTGCAGGCCGCGGCGGCAGGTGAGAAACCATGAGTGCCGCTGTGCCCGACTTTTCACGACTCAAGGTGGCGGTCATTGGCGATCTCGTGGCCGACCGCTATCTCAATGCCGAACCGCGGCGCCTCTCCCGCGAGGCGCCAGTGATGGTCTTGCGGCACATCTCCGAACACACCGGCGCCGGTGGGGCGGCCAACCTGGCCTGCAACCTGCGCGCCTTGGATTGCCAGGTGTCGGTCTTTGGTCAAGTGGGTGCGGACCGCGCCGGCCGCAGTCTCATGCGGCTCTTGGAAGATGACGGTCTCGATACGGCGGGCGTCGACCTTGACCCCTCGTGGACCACGCCCACCAAGATGCGCATCCTGGCCGCAGAACCGCGGCGTTCGCCCCAGCAGATCCTGCGCATCGATCATGAACCCAAGGAGCCTCTGGCGCCCGCGAGTCGCGCAAAAATCGCGGCGCTCCTGGGCGAGCGTCAGGGCGAGTTCGACTGCCTTCTGCTTTCGGACTACGGCTACGGGCTGGTGCAGGACGAGGTGGCCCGGGTCGCCCGAGCAGCCTGCGCGGCGGGCTGCGTCGTGGTCCTCGATCCCCGTCAGGGTCCCGAGCGCTTCTTGAACCTCACCGCCCTCACGCCCAACCTGGGCGAGCTGGCCCAATTCTCCGGTCTGGCCCCCGAGAGGCTCGACGATCCCGAGCATCTCCGCCAGGCGGCGCAGGATCTCCTCGGCCGCACGGCGGCGCGCTATCTGCTCGTCACCCGCGGCAACCAGGGCATGGCCCTCTTTGGCGAGGATCTCGGAGACGAGGGTGTCGCGGTAGAGGCTTCGGGCCAAGGCGAGGTCACCTGTGTTAGTGGCGCCGGCGATACGGCCGCGGCGGTCTTTGGTCTCGGTCTCGCAGCGCATCTTCCCGCGCCCCAGGCCATGCGACTCGCCAACACCGCCTCGGGTGTGGTGGTGATGGAAAACGGCGCCGCGGTTTGCACGCCGGGCCAGCTTGCCGCGGCCCTGCCAGGGAGCCCGGCCCCGACCCGCCTTGCGGGTTTCCGGCTCTGATGAGCCCCGCGGTCTCTCTTTCCAGCCGCGAGGACCTGGCCCGAGAGCTGCGCGCCTGGCGCGACACAGCCTGTCGGGTGGTCCTTGCCAATGGTTGTTTTGATCTCTTGCATGTGGGTCACATCCGTTACCTCGAAGACGCTCGCTCCCGTGGCGACAGGCTCGTGGTGGCCCTCAACAGCGATGCCTCCGTGCGCGCCCTGAAGGGGCCCGCCCGCCCCTGGATGCCGCTCGTCGAACGGGCCGAGATTCTGCTGGCCCTCACCTGCGTCGACCGCGTGCTGTCTTTCGACGAACGCACCCTCGAAGCCACCCTGCGCGCCTTGCCCGTTCAGATCCATGCCAAGGGTCCCGACTACACCCCCGAAACCGTTCCCGAACGAGCCGTAGACCTCGAACTCGGCATCCAGATCGCCATTTGCGGCGACCCCAAGGACCACTCGACCAGCGCGTTGATCGAACGAGTGCGCGGGCGCTGAGGCAAGAAGGGGCCGAGCAGGGTGTGCGCTGCTGCGGATTCCCGGGCGATCGGTTTGAAGCGCTCAATGAAGAGTGACAGCGCTTCGATGGTCTGACGGTCCTGGAAAATCCTCGCGGGAGCACATTTCCTACACGGCAGTTCCCTGGCATCCGGGGATTCTGGACCTGCCTCTCGGTGCTGCTCCCCCGCAACACTCCCCAAAAAAGACTGGCCCGCCGGTTCTTTCGTGGGGGGTGGGGGATTAGGCTGTTCGGCACATGGCTCTTTCCGGCGACGCTTGCACGACAACTGAATCTCCCACGGAGAACCATGCGCGGCCTGGGCTGCACGGTTTGGGGCCGGTGGCGATCAGTTTCTTGGTGGCGGCCTGGTCGGGAATGTGCGGCATTGGCGGGGGACTTTTCGCCGTGCCGATTCTGCACTACGGGTACGGCCTGCGGCTGAAGGAGTCGATTCCCATCTCCCTGGCCTTGGTGGCGGCGTCCACCATCGCCGGCACCCTGGCCGAGGTGGCCCATACCGAGAACGCCCTCGATGGCGGCATCATCCTGGTGCTCGTGGCGGGCTGCTTGGTGGGAGCGCCCCTGGGCTTTCGGATCGCGAAACGGATCAATGCACGCAAGCTGAAGGTTGTTTTTGCCGTGCTCCTGGTGCTGGTGGGCATTCGCATCCTGGGCATTGCACCGGCGGTCTTTGCCGCCGGTGCGAACGGCGAGCCAACGGCTCTGTTGGGACCCCTCGATTATGGGCTGGCGGTCATCATCGGGTTCACAGGCGGGCTGGTCGCGCCGCTGCTCGGCATCGGCGGGGGACTGGTGGCGGTGCCGGCCTTGATGCTCGGCGTGCCCGCTCTCGGGCACCTGGGCGCGCGGGCCTGTTCCCTTGCCATGGCGACGGTGACCAGCACGCGCTCCCTGGTCCTGTACTGGCGGGCGGGTCAGCTCGATCTGCGTCAGGCGGGGAGCTTTGCCGTGGGCGCGGCCCTGGGTGCGACCCTGGGCGTGAACCTCGTGCACCTGGAAGCGGTGGCCGAGATCGCCCAGAAGATGCTCGGCGTGACGCTCCTGGTCGTGGCCCTGCGCTTCGTCTTCGACCTCCGGCGCAAGCACGGCTGAAGGCTCAGTCGGGCACCAAGTCGGCGCGCCAGCGGGGCTGGGCATCGCGGGCAGGCTTGCGACCTGTGAGGGCGGCGCGCAGGAGTTCGATGGGGATCGAGTTCTGGCGCAGGACCGCGTCGTGAAATTCGCGCGGGCTCATCTGGCCGCTTTGGATGAGCTCCTGGGCCAGGGCGCGCAGCTGCAGGCCTCCGATCATATAGCCGCATTGGTAAAGGGGCGAGTAGCCCTCGCCAATGTAACGGCGCACTTCGGCCACGGCGTTCTGCCGCTCGTGGCCCACGCCCTCCACCAGGAGCTCGATCATCTCCTCGGGAGTCATCTGGCCCAGGTGAAATCCGAGCGAAACCCCAATGCGGGCCGCGCGGTGCTTGCGCCAGAAGAGCATGCCCAGGCGATCGGCGGGCCCCCGCGCCCAACCCAGGTCCCACTCGAGCATCTCCCAGTAGAGGGCCCAACCCTCCACCAAGAAGGGCGTGGAGAAACGCCGGCGGTGGCGGGCGTGGCGACTGGCCATGAAGCCCTGTAGGTGATGGCCGGGGATCAGTTCGTGGGGCGTTACGCAGCGGGTGAAGTGTTCGTTGTTGCCGCGCAGACTGCTTAGTTTTTCGTCGTGGGTCATGTCCGCGGTGGCGTAAGCCACCAACATCTTCTGACCACCATAGGCCGCGAAAGGCAGGTGCCGTTGGCCCTGCTTGCCGATCATGGCCACGCGCCAGGTTTCGCGGGCGAGGTCGGGGATCGTCACCAGGTCGCGCTCGTCGAGCCAGAGAATCATCTCGCGGGCCTGGTGGGCCACGAGTCGATCCTGCTCGCCGGGGGGCGAGAAGGCTTCCTTGACCTCTTCGAGCGCGGCGCGCCAATCTGAACCGTGGCCCAACTCGGCAGCGCACAGGGCCAACTGCTCGTCGCACCAGGCGTACTCGGCGGTGCCGATGGCGAGCAGCTCCTCTGGCGTGAAGCTCAGGAACTGGGAGGCGAGGTCTTCGCACAGGGCCGCGCGGCCGATGGGCTGGCCCACCAGGGGATCGTCATCTTCGCCAGCTTGCCCCGCCAGGTCCTTGCGCAGTTTGAGGGCGAGTTCCTCGAGGGCAAGCTTGGTGCGCTTGTAGGGTTTTTCCAGCCACCAGCGGAACTCGGGGTCGAAGTCCGCGTGGTGGTCGTACCAGGTGGTGAGGGTCTTTCTGGAGGAGTCGATCCAGCCCGCCACCCGCAGAGCTTCGGGGGCGGAGACTTCCAGGGCCTCGGCTTCGGCTTCAGCTTCGGGCAACTCGTCCGCTGCGGCAGGTTCAGGGCTGAGCGGTGCGGGCTTTGCCACCCGTTCGAGGATGTCCTCCACCGCCGCGGCGATTTCGGCCACGCGTCGAGCCGCTGCGCGCGGGGGCGTCGCGGTGAGGCTCCAGCGTTCGCGCTCCAGGGAGTCGATGGCGGGTTGGAAACCCAGGAGCCGGGCTGCCTGGCCGCGCTGGCTGGCTTTCCGTGCTCGGAGGGCTCGGGCGTGGGCAAGGTGCAGCCCGAGCAGATGCCAGTCCACCGCTTCGGCCACGCCGAAGGCCTCAAAGTCCATCTTCTCCAGGCGCTCGAGGGTCTGCTCGTCAAGGCGTGCCAGGCGCTCGCGCCGCAGCTCTGAGCCGGGCAGGCTGTAGAAGGACTTGAGGGCGTCGGAGTCGATCCAGTAGGTCTCGATCACCTCGGCCACCGAAAGCGGGGCGACCGCTTGTTGAGCTTGCGCTGCGGACGCGCTGAGCAGGGCGAGGGCCAGAAGTTGGGGGCACTTACGCATGAGTTCAGTGGGATAGGGAAGCTGGCTGAGGGGAGGATTCTCGCAGACCGGACGGCACCCTGATAGGCTCGAAGGCTGAATCCAGTGCGGGCCCAAAGAGCCCACGCAGCCCATTGCACCCCAGCTACCGAACCGTGGCCGAAGACAAGACATCCGAAGGCGATCACCCCGGCGAACAGCCTCGCGATTTCATTCGCAGCCGCGTGGCTGAGGATGTGGCCGCAGGCAAGCATGGGGGCGAGGTGCACACGCGCTTTCCCCCCGAACCCAATGGTTTCTTGCATATAGGCCACGCCAAGGCCATCACCATCAATTTCAGCATCGCCGCTGAATTCGGCGGCGTCTGCAATCTGCGCTTCGATGACACCAACCCGGCCCGTGAGGACCCCAAGTACGCGGCGGCCATCGAGGAAGACCTCGCATGGCTCGGGTTTTCGTGGGGCGACAACCTGTTCCACGCCTCGGACTACTTTGAACAGCTGTACCAGTATGCTCTTCAGCTCGTCGAAAAAGGCCTCGCCTATGTGGATGACCTATCGGCCGAAGAGACCCGCGAGTACCGCGGCACGGTCAACGCAGCGGGCCGCAAGAGTCCCTTCCGCGAGCGCTCGGTGGAAGAAAACCTGGACCTCTTTCGACGCATGCGCGCCGGGGAGTTTTCAGACGGAGCGCGCACCCTGCGGGCCAAGATTGACATGGCTTCGCCCAACATGAACCTGCGCGATCCCGCGATCTATCGCATCCGTAAGGTGACCCACCAGCGCAGCGGTGATGAGTGGCCGATCTACCCCATGTACGATTTTGCCCACGGTCTCTCCGATTCCATCGAGGGCATCACCCATTCCCTGTGTAGCCTCGAGTTTGAAAACCACCGCCCGCTCTACGACTGGTTCCTCGACAAGCTGGGTGTGTTTCACCCCCAGCAGATCGAGTTTGCGCGGCTGAATCTCTCCTTTACCGTGCTTTCCAAGCGCTATTTGACTCAACTCGTGGACGAGGGTCTCGTGGACGGTTGGGACGACCCGCGCATGCCCACCCTGGCCGGCTTGCGGCGGCGCGGCTACACCCCCGAGGCCGTGCGTAGTTTTCTGGCTGGAATTGGTGTGGCCAAGTTCAACAGCACAGTGGAACTGGTCCTGCTCGAAAACGCTCTGCGCGTGGAGCTCAACAAGACGGCCCCACGCCGCATGGCCGTCCTGGATCCCTTGAAGGTGGTGATTGACAACTGGCCCGCGGGCGAAGTCGATTTCCTCACGGCCATCAACAACCCCGAAGACGAGAGCGCGGGCACACGCACGGTGCCCTTCAGCGGCGAGCTCTACATTGAACAGGGCGATTTTAAAGCCGACCCGCCCAAGAAATTCTGGCGCCTGGCGCCGGGCAACGAGGTGCGCTTGCGTTACGCCTTCTACATCAAGTGCACCAGCTTCGAGACCGATCCCGAGACAGGCGATGTTACCTTGGTGCACGCCACCTACGATCCAGAGACTCGCGGCGGTGACTCGCCCGACGGACGCAAGATCAAAGCCACCTTGCACTGGGTCAGCGCGGAACACTCATTCGAAGCCGATGTGCGCAACTTCGATCACCTATTCCAGACACCCAACCCCATGGCCGGCGATGACAAGACGAAGTTCAAGGAGCTTCTGAACCCGGACTCCCTGGGCCTCAAAACAGGCTGCAAACTTGAGCCTGGCTTGGCCGAGGCCCAACCCGGCGAGCGCTATCAGTTCGAGCGCCTGGGCTACTACTGCGTGGACACCAGACTCTCAGCGCCTCAGGCGCCGGTCTTCAACCGCGCCGTGGCTTTGCGCGATTCGTGGGCCAAGGTCCAGGCCCGGGGTTAGGCCCAGGATTAGGCGTAGACGCCGCGCAGCTCGTCTGCCGCGGCCACGCGGCTCACGGCCAGCATGCTGGCGGCGGCGCGTAAGCGCACTTCGCGTTCCTCGTGCAGCACCAAGGCCGAGGTCCAGGCCTCGGTCATGAAGCGCCGCAGGCGTTTGTTGATCACCGGCAGGATCCACGAGTAGCCCATGCGGTTCTGAACCCACTCGAAGTAGCTCAAGACCACGCCGCCGCCGTTGGCCAGTATGTCGGGCACGATGCGAATGTCGCGGCCGTGGAGGATCTTGTCGGCCCGGGCGCTAACCGGCCCGTGGGCGCCTTCGATGATCAGGGGGGCCTTGATGCTCTCAGCGTTGCGCGAGTGGATCGCGTTGGCCGTGGCGCAGGGGATCAGGACATCGCACTCGGTGGCCAGGAACTCGTTGTTGTCCAGGGTTTCGCACCCCGGCTCCTTGTAGCCCTCAAGGGAGCCGTGCTCCTCGCGCCATTGGATCACTTCAGCCACGTTCAGGCCGTTTGGATTGTGCAGGCCCGCGGAGATATCCGAGAGGCCGATGACCTTGTGGCCATCGGCAGTGAGGATGCGCGCCAAGTTCCCGCCCACCGTACCAGCGCCCTGGATCGAGATGCGCAGGCCGCTCAACGAGAGTCCGAAATGCTCGCAAGCCAGGCGCAGCACAACCCGCAGGCCTTTGGCCACGGCGTCCTCGTGTCCGAGGGTGCCGCCCATCGAGGTGGGCTTGCCGGTCACAGACGCGTTCTCGGTCACCCGCGCATGGGTCGAGACGGTGTCCATGATCCAGGCCATGACCTGTTCGCCGGCGGCGACATCGGGGGCGAACACATCGCGGTCTGGGCCGATGTCGGCCAATAGGCTGGCGGCGTAGCGGCGTACGGCGCGTTCAATTTCGCCCTCGGTGTGACGCTGGGTGTTGATGCGGATGCCGCCAGCGGCACCGCCAAAGGGAATGTGCAGCACCGCGCACTTCCAGGTCATCCAGGCAGCCAGGGCCCGCAGCTCGTCCACCTTGAGTCCCTTCTGCAAACGCAGAGGTCCGAGGAAGGGCCCCAAGCCGGAATTGTGTTGGATGCGATAGCCGTCAAAGACCGCCAGGCTGCCGTCGTCGAGTCGCACCGGCACGGAGACCGAAATCTCGCGGTCGGGCTTGCGCAGGATGGCATAGGCGGCTTGGTCGATGCCGAGTTGGTGGGCAGCATCATCGAAGCTGCTCATCATGGTGGCGAAAGGCGTCTCGTCGTCCAGTAAAGGGGTGCTGGGCAGGAGCTCTTCGAGGTCGTCACTCAGGATCGGAGGTTCCACGGTTCAGTCAAGCCTCTCAGCTGAAGATGCCGCGCATGCGGTAGACCGTTGCGACTCGTTCGATGGCCAGGATGTACGAGGCCGTGCGCATGGTCTCGCCGTACTTCTTCGCGGTCTCGTTGACATCGTCGAAGGCCTTGACCATGATCTGCTCAAGGCGCGTGTTGACCACATCCTCGGTCCAGAAGTAGCCCATGCGATCCTGGACCCACTCGAAGTAGCTGACTGTCACGCCGCCGGCGTTGGCCAGGATGTCGGGCACGACCACGACGCCCATGGTGTCGAGGATGTCCTGGGCAGCGGCGGTGGTGGGGCCGTTGGCACCCTCTACGATCAGGCGCGCCTTGATCCGTAGGGCGTTCTTGGAGGTGATCTGGTTTTCCGTCGCCGCCGGGATGAGCACCTCGCAGTCGAGGAACAATTGCTCGGCATTCTTGATGTGGTCAGCGCCATCGTAGCCCTCCAGGCGCCGGTTCACGCGCAGGTACTCGAGCACTTCAGGCACATCGAGGCCTTGCTCGTTGTGAATGGCGCCGTACATGTCCGAGAGCGAAGTGATCTTGTAACCCTCTCGGTACAGGAGCAGGGCGCCGATTCCGCCCACATTGCCCGAACCCTGTACCACCACACGGGTGTTCTCCGGGCGTCGGCCGAGTTTCTTCATGGCTTCGCGGCAACACAGCATCACGCCGCGGCCGGTGGCCTCCCGTCGGCCGCGGCTGCCGCCGATGGAAATCGGCTTGCCGGTGACCACGGCTGTGGTGGTGCTACGCACGTGCATCGAGTAGGTGTCCATGATCCACGCCATGGTCTGCTCGTTGGTGTTGACATCGGGCGCGGGCACATCGCGGTTGGGACCCAGGATGTCCATGATAGCGGCGGTGTAGCGACGCGTGATGGATTCGAGCTCGCGCGTGGAAAGGTCGCGCGGATCGCAGATGACGCCGCCCTTGCCACCGCCGAAGGGCACATCGACCACCGAACATTTCCAGGTCATCCAGGCCGACAGAGCGCGCACTTCGTCGAGGTTGACATCCGGCGCGAAGCGAATTCCGCCCTTGCAGGGGCCGCGCAGGAAGTTGTGCTGCACTCGGTAGCCCGTGAAGACCTTGGTCGAGCCGTCGTCCATGATCACCGGCAGGGCCACGGTAAGCTCACGGTCGGGTCGGCGCAGAACTTCCCTGAGGCCCTCGTCGAGGTCTAGTATGTCGGCGGCGCGGTTGAACAACTGCGCCATGGACAAAAAGGGGTTGAACTCATCTTGCTCTGGCGTGGGGCTCAGAGCAGCAGGTCCGTTCGACATCTCTTTCTAAAGCGTGGGGAGGGGAGCATGGGGCCGGGCGCCAGCGCACCGGCATGGGTAAGGTCACTCGTTGGGCCCGAGTTTGCCTCCAACCGGCAAGCAGGCTGCACTCACCTCGGTTTTTTTTGTTGTTTCTTTGCCCTTCTCGGCCCGCTTGAGTGCCCTCCCTGGCTGGCTCAAGGCCCCGGCGCCTCGGATTCGAGGGGGCGGTGGGCGTTCCCCTGGCTCAGCCATGCCGGCGACCTCGCCTGGACCCCCGCCGGGCCAGCGTTCCATTTTTTTCGCTCATCGCGGGGTGGCAGCGCCCACAATCCTCACCAGCCATGCCCGACCAGATAGCCCCTGCGGAGCTCTTTGCCCACGACCCGAGCCATTTCCTACGCCGCGGGCCGGGCCGGGAAACCTTCGCCTACGAGGCCCCCGGTGGCCAGCGTCTGATCATCAAGCGCTACACCCGCTCCCCGCGGTTGGCGCAGGCTGAGTTCGACTGCCTGCGGCGTCTGGGCGAGGCGGGCTTGGCCGTGCCCCGGGCCCTGGAACTCGTCAAGTCCCGCCGCGGGGGACTCGTGATCATGGAGGAGGTGCTGCACCAGAGCGATCTGCGCCAGCGCCTCCAGGAATTCCCAAGCGAGGCTCGGGGCCGCCTGGATGAGGTCCTGGCCCTGACCCTGGGGCTCCACGGGCGGGGCTGGCACCACCGCGACCTGTACCTCGATCATTTCATCGTGAGCGAGGCGGGATGCCTGGTGCTCATCGATTTCGGCCGCGCGCGGCAGACCCGTTGGCTCAGGCGGCGCTGGCTGGTGAAGGACCTCGCGGCCCTTCTGTACTCGACGCCCCGGGGCGTGGGCCCGAGGCTGCGCCTGCGTTTTTTGGCTGCCTACCTCGATGGCCGTGGCATCACGGCGCGGCGCGAGCGCCGTTGGTGGGCTCGAGCCGTGGCCGCCAAGGCGCAACGCATGGCAGCCCACACGCCCCGCGGCGGCGTGACTTGGGTGAACGGCCTGGAGGTCGTGAATTGAACTCCCCCCGCGGGCGTTTGGTGTTGCGAGCGCCCAACTGGGTCGGCGACCTGGTCATGGCCACACCAGTGATCGAGGCAGCCATGGCACAGGGAGGTTGGAGCGATGTGCGCGTGGTGGTGCGTGAACACCTCGCGCCGCTGCTCGCCGATGCGCCCTGGTGGGATCGCGTCGAGGCCGTGGGGTCTTCCGCCGAGGAGTTGGCGCGCTACAGGGAGCTGGCGCCCGAGGCCATCTTGCTGCTATCCAATTCCTTCGGCGCAGCCTGGCGCGCCTGGCGCGCGGGAGCGCGTTGGCGGGCGGGCACGGCCCTCTCTGGCCGGCGGCTTTTCTTGACCCATCATTGCACTCCGCCCACCCGCGCCGGCCGCCGTGTGCCTGTGCCCACGGCGCACCTCTTGCGCGATGTGGCCGGGCTCTTCGGGATCGAGGTGCCGTCCCTGCACCCGCGGCTCCATGTGCGGCCCGCTCTCGAGGCCACGGCCAAGGCCGAGCTCGTGGCGGCAGGCCTCGGTACCGAGGAGCCCTTCGTCCTCTGCTGTCCCGGCGCGGCCTTCGGCGCGGCCAAGTTGTGGCGGCCAGAGCGTTTTGCCGAGGTGCTCGACAGGCTACATGAGCGTCACGGTTGGCGGGGCGTTGTGACCGGCGGACCTGGTGAGGAGGACTTGATGCGCGCCGTAGCGAGCGCCGCGACCCACCGCTGCCTGCACCTGGCCGATGGCCCCCGGGGCCTCGAGGGGCTGAAAGCCCTGGTGCGCAGCGCGCGTTTGTTGCTCGTGGGCGACTCGGGACCGCGCTGGGTGGCGGCCGCTTTTGATGTGCCCTGTGTCAGCGTCATGGGGCCAAATTTCCCCGAGCTGACGGCCACTTCCCTCGAACACGCTTTGGTGGTGAGGCAAGCGGGGCTCGCCTGTTCACCTTGCTTGCAACGCACCTGCCCCCTGGGCCATCATCGTTGCATGGAGGACCTCGGCGTCGAGAGCGTGGTCGAGGCAGCCGAGGAAGTCCTGGCGCGCGCGCCCGAGCCCGCGCCAGTCTGATGGAGGCGCCGGGACGCTTTGACAGCGACACCAGGTTGCTCCTGCGCATGCCCTCGTGGTTGGGCGATTTCGTCATGGCCGAACCGCACCTTGCCGCTTGCGTGCGGGCCCTGGAGGAAGGCCGTCTGGCGAGCCTCTCGATCGTGGGGCCGGCGCGCTTTCTTGAGCTCCTGGATGGCACGTGCCATGGCAAGCTGAACGGTGCCGCAGATGGCCGCGAGGGCCCTGTCAGGCGCTTGGGGGAAGACGGGCCTCAAAGCGCCTGGCGCGGCCACGACGCAGCCCTCTTCCTCGACGGGTCCCTGCGCTCGCTTTGGCGCGCCCGGCAGGCTCGCATCCCCGTGCGCTGGAGTTGGTACAGCGGCGGTCGCTGGGCCCTCGCCAGTCACGGCCACTGGCCAGCCTGTGCAGGTGGCGCCGAGGCCCTGCACCTTGGCTCTCGGAGCCCGCTCCTCGGCCCGCGATCGCGGCATCTGCCGCGGCCTTTTGGCGCAAAGTGCGGCGAACTCCTTGGCGCGGCCGGCATCACGCCGGCCTCTCGCGCTCCCAAATTCAGGCCCACGGCCCGCGGGCTCGAACAGGCTCGCAAGCGCCTGGCAGCCCTGGGCCTAGCCCCGGGCGCACCTTTTTTTGTCCTCGATGTGAGTGCCCGCGCCAACTCGGCCAAGGCGCCAGCGGCTGAGTTTTGGGCGCTAGTTGTGGAGAGCCTGCAAGCCTCCGGCGCGCCACAGCTGGTGAGTCTCACGGCTCCTGGCGAGGAGGGCTGCGGCGCGCAGCTCAAGGAACTCGCGACCGGGGCTGGTGTGCATGTTACCGAACCGCCCCCAGACCTCGCCGAGCTGCTGGCCCTGGTGAGTCTCGCCGCGGTTTTCTTGGGAGCCGATAGCGGGCCCCGGCACCTCGCTGCTGCGACGGGCACTCCGGCCCTGGTGCTCTTCGGCCCCAGCGACCGCCGTCACACAGCGGACCATTCCGCTGCCACCCGCGGCTTGAGTGCGCCGGTTCCCTGCGGGCCTTGCCACCACGAGCTTTGCAACCAGTCCGGGTCGAACCGCCAGGCGTGTTTTTGGAAGATCTCGCCCGTAGCGGTGGCGGCCAGCGCCCTCGAACTCTGGCGCGCTTGCCAAGGGGCGCAGGCGCCCTGAACCCGCTCCAAGCCCGGCCTCAGCTCAAAAAGCGGTGAGGTTTGCCGGCCAGGAAATCTGAATCCTGCCCGCAGAGGGCGTACCCTCTCTCCATGAGCAATTCCCATCGCCCCCCCGTTTGCGACGACTTTCCGACGAGCGTCCCGACCCTTGAGGAACTCGTCAGTTTGCGCCGCGACGGGCACCTGGTCTGGTTGACCATCGAGAGGCCTGAGGTGCTCAATTGCCTGTCGTTCCCGACGCTCAAGCGCTTGCGGCTGTTGCTCGAAGAGCTGCGCGATGACACCTCGATTCGCTGCCTCTTGATCACCGGCGCCGGAAAACGCGCCTTCTGCGCCGGGGCGGACTTGAAGGAACGCCGCAGCATGCCCAGGGATCTCGTGCCCCACTTTGTGCGCAACATTCGGGCCCTGATGGATGATGTGGCCTGCATGCCCATGCCCACGGTGGCGGTGGTGGGGGGCTTTGCCTTTGGCGGGGGAACCGAGCTGTTGCTCTCTTGCGACCTGCGGGTGGCGGATCCCGCCGCCCAGTTCGGCCTGACCGAGACATCCCTGGCCATCATTCCTGGCGCCGGCGGAACCCAACGCCTGCCACGCCTGATCGGCAAGTCGCGGGCCAAGGATCTCGTGCTCACCGCCCGCCGCGTGGGCGCCGTCGAGGCAGCGGAGATGGGTCTCGTCAACCGCATCTCCGAGCCCGGCGAGGTGCAGGCCGCGGCCACCCTTCTGGCCGAGGCCATCGCCGCCAACGGTCCCCTGGCCGTGCGCGCGGCCAAGTGCGCCCTCGACGAAGGTGGCGAATTGGATCTCGCCGCGGGACTCGAAGTCGAGGCCGCCTGCTATCGGACGATCCTCGACACCGAGGACCGTCTCGAAGCCCTGGCCGCCTTCACGGAAAAACGCAAGCCGCGCTTCGAAGGCCGTTGAGCACGGCGCGGCGCGTCAGTCGTACCACTCCTCGGTCTCGCGGGCTTCGCGTTCGATGTCTTCGGCTGAGTGCAAGGGGCCCTGGCCTATGCCCGCGCAGCAGGCCTTGACCGGCCCCTCCCAGCGCGTCCGGTCATCGAGGTTTTCCTGCCAGAAGGGCCAACTCGCGCACTGCTTGGGGCGCACGGGCCAGATGCTGCAAGAGTTGTCCGCTTGCAGGAAGGTGCAACGCGGCGAGTCGATGCGCAGGATTGCGAGATCCTCCTCGAGGCCCGTGTACTGCTCCCGAAACTCCTCGGGGTCGAGCTTCAAGAAGCCAGCGATAGCCACGATGTCCGTCTCGGCGAGGTACACGAAAGCGTACTCACCGTGGGTCTTGCAGCAGTTGCCCGAGCGTTGGCATGAAAACTGTAAGCCTTTGTGGTACCAAGGTTTATGGGGCATTTATCGGCCTGAAAGAGGTGCTGTGCGGTAACCGAACGGTGGTGGTTGGCTAGTTCGCCTCGGATGGTGCGATTCTGCACAATCCAGCTTCCCGGGGCTCTCCCGTGGGTTATCAGAGCCAGGGCTACGAGAGCCTCACTCGAGGGCGCGATTCGCTGAAACGAGGCATGCCATGAAGTTGACCATCATTGAAGAGGGTACCCGATCCGAACTCGAGTTCGAGGGCGATGTGATCAGCATCGGCCGGGCGGTGGACAACGAGATCAGGCTTTCGGAGACCCTCGTGTCGCGCCACCACTGTCGCATCGAGCGGGAGGGCTCCCAACACTGGTTGGTCGATCTCGGTTCCTCCAACGGCACTCGAGTTGGCGGTGAGCGGGTGCTGCGGCGGCTGCTCGAGGACGGCGATCAGATCCAGGTGGGCCAGGCACGGCTGGTGGTGGGGCTTCTTGCAGTCGCGGGCGCTGAGCCATCGCCCGACGAAACCCAGGCCATCTCAGCCGGGGACGGTGCCGCCACGGACTTCTCCGGCGAAGGCCACGCCACGATCACCGAGGACGCGCGCCGCGAGCGCGACAACCTGCGCGTCTTCGCCTCGATCACCGCCGAGCTGGCGCGGGTCACCGATCTGTTGCCGCTCCTGCGCCAGATCGTCGACTCCGCCGTGACTTTGGTTGGCGGCGAGCGCGGCTTTCTGCTTATGGGCGAGAGCCTTGCTCTGGAACCCGTGGTAACAGAGGAACCGCCCCTGGCCAGCGCCGCCAAGCAGCTCCAGGTATCCGACCTCGCCGTGCGCGTGGCCCGCAGCTTTGACCGTTCGGACATTGCCATTCCTCGCTCCCGCCTCTCCATGGGCATCGCCAGCCGCGTGCTCGAAAAGGGCAAGCCGGTGTTGGCCGTGGACGCCGCTCATGATGACCGCTTCAGTACCATGGCGAGCGTCGAGGACCTGCGTTTGCGTTCGGTCCTGTGTCTGCCGATCCGCATCGAGGAGCGCATCCTGGGCGTGGTGTATGTGGACAACCGTTTGCAGCACAACGCCTTCAGCGAGAACGATCTCGAACTCGTCGAACTCCTCGCGGGCCAGGCCGCGGTGGCGATCCTGAATGCGCGCCGTGTGGTAGAGCTGCGCCAGCACAACCAGCGCCTGGCGGCCTCGCGGCTCCAGATTCAGGATCTCAACGAACAACTCGGCCGCAAGCTGCGCGACCAGGGCAGCGCTCTGGCGGTGGTACGGGCCGAATTGGGACGCGAACGCGGTCGCCACGACTACACCTCCATCGTGGGCGCCAGCGACGGCATGCGCGCGGTCTTCACCCAGTTGGACAAGATCACCGAGGCCGAATTGCCGGTCATGATCCAGGGCGAGAGCGGCACCGGCAAGGAACTGATCGCCCGCGCCATCCACTTCAATGGACCCCGCCGCAACAAGCCCTTCGTCACGGAAAACTGCGCGGCTCTGCCCGAGTCCCTGCTCGAGTCGGAATTGTTCGGCCACGCCCGGGGCGCTTTTACCGGAGCGCATCGCGCCAAGAAGGGCCTCTTCGAGCAAGCCGACGGCGGCACCCTGTTCCTCGATGAAGTGGGCGACATGAGCCCCAACATGCAGAAGAAGATGCTGC
This sequence comes from Planctomycetota bacterium, assembly GCA_012959785.1. Taxonomy (GTDB): domain Bacteria; phylum Planctomycetota; class UBA1135; order UBA1135; genus DUCM01. Next base: position 196,239 of record DUCM01000021.1, read on the forward strand.
GCGCCCTGCAGGACGGCCAGTTCCGGCCCCTGGGGATGGAACGCATGGTCAAGGTCAATGTGCGTCTCTTGACCGCCAGTCACCGCAATCTCGGGGAGATGGTTCAATCCGGGGAGTTCCGCGAGGATCTTTTCTATCGCGTCAATGTGCTCAATGTTCAACTGCCGGCCCTGCGCGATCGCCGCGACGATGTGCCCTTGCTCGCCGAGCACCTGCTGGCCAGCGCCGCTCGCGAAGCCGGCAAGCCCGCGCCCCTGATTTCCCACGCAGTCATGACGGCCTTGGTGGCCCACGACTGGCCCGGCAATGTGCGCGAACTCGAGAACGAGATGCGCCGCCTGGTGGTCATGTCACGGGGCGAGGTGACCCTCGAACACTTATCACCGGCGGTGCGCGAACGGCGCTCGGCGGGTCTGGCGGCGGAGGCTCTGGCCCGGAACCCTGGCGACATCCGTGCCGCGGTGGCTGATCTGGAAACGCGCTCGATTCAAGCCGCACTGGCCCAGGCTGGGGGCAACAAGAGCAAGGCCGCGGGCCTCCTGGGCATCAGTCGCTTTGCCTTGCAGCGCAAGCTCGACAAGTACAGCCTGCGTGACACCCATGAGGGCGAAGATGTCGCTGCTACTGGCGAGTTTTGAGCGCTGGGGTCGCTATTCTACGAAGCACCCATGTCTTGCTCTTCCCGCTGCCGCGCCGCTTTCTTCTGGGCGCTGCTGCTGCTCAGTGGCAGCCTCTCGGCCGACATCCTGCACATGCGCGACGGGCGCAGAATAGAGGGGCAGATCGTGGAGGAGACCGCCCTCAAGGTGCGCATCAAGACGGGTTTTGGTGTGCTCGAGTTCAAACCCGCCGAGATCGAATCGATCGAGCGCAAAAAGTCCAAACTGCAGGAATTCGAGGAGCGTTGGGAGGCGGCGACGAACGCCGACAATTTTTTTGCTCTGGGCGAGTGGGCGCAGGCGAAGCGGATGCGCAAGCAGGCCAAGCGCGCCATGCGCCGGGCCGTGGCCCTCGACCCCCAGCACAAGGGCGCCAATATTGCCCTGGGGTTGGTGGAGTACCGTGGTGAATGGATGCGCCCCGAAGTCCGTGATGAGCGCATGGCTCGCGATCATGAGAAGCAGATGCGCGAGCGCGGGTTGGTGCTCTACAAGCAGCGTTGGGTGACCCTCGCCGAGGCGCAACAACTGGAAAAAGGCCTCGTGCTCCACGAAGGTGAGTGGATGACCTTCGAAGTTGCGCAACAGGCCCAGGGTTTGGAGGAGTTTGACGGCGGCTGGATCCCGCGAGCCGAAGCCGTGGCCCGTCAGAGCGCCCGGGTTGTGGCCCAGCACGCTGGCGAGGAGTTCCGGGTCTTCATTGATCACCAGGCCCTGGTGGCGGGTCCCCTGAAGAACAGCGAGCTCAAGTCGATCGGCGCTGGCCTGGTCCTCGGTCGCGCCTGGTACGCCGAGATTTTCGGCCCCGCGCCAGGCCTCGAACTATTGGGCGGCCGCCTGGCCGAGTTCTATGTCTTCCCCCGGGGCAGCGGTGCCTACGCCGCTTCGATCGAAGCGCTCTCCAAGTTGACCGAGACCTTGCCCGAGGGTTGGCTTCCGGTGGCGCGGGAGTCCCTGGGCTTTTGGTGGTCGGACCCCTTTACGCTCTCCTCCGCCCGACAATCCCACCGCTCGTTTGATGGCCTCCAGGGCCATTGTTACCACCATTGGGGCCACATGCTGCTCAACCGCAGGGGCTACGACGGCAGGCTCCTGCCGCCCTGGTACGACGAGGGTCTCGCCTCCCTGGTGGAGTTTCACACCCATGGCCGCAATGCCGTTTTCTGCCGGGCACAGACGACCCTATCCACGGGCACCAACGCCGCTCGCGCTACCCTCGGCTTCGATCCCAAACTCGTTCGCGAAGGCAAGTGGCGCGAGGCATTGCGCCAGGCCCTCGAAGAGAACCGCGTGGCCTCGATCCTGAAACTGAGCCAACTCGACTTCAGCGACCTGACCGTGCTCGACATCGCCACCAGCATGGGGATCTGCGAGTGGTTGGCGTCTCACGGCGAGAAGGCCTTGCCGCTCTTCCACGGCGTCCTGCGCAAGCTGGCACCCAAGGTGCCCCTGCGCATCATTCTCAGTGCGGGAAAGAGGGGCGAGGTCTATGACCAGGCCTTCCGCGCCGCCACGGGCAAGAGTTGGCGGGAAGCCGACAAGAGTTGGAGGCAATGGTTCCTCGCCCGCTGAGTTCGACGGGCTCTTGGCCCCACATCGCCGGCTACCGCATCGAGGGAGTTCTCGGTAGCGGTGGCACCGGCGTGGTCTACCGCGCCGTGCAACTCTCGGTGGAACGCGAGGTGGCGCTCAAGGTCATGCACCCGCAACTCTTGCGCAACACCCGTTCGATCCTGCGCCTGCAAAGGGAAGCTCGCACCGCGGCGCGGCTGACCCATCCCAACTTGATTTCGGCCATCGACATGGGCGAGACCGCCGGCACTTGGTGGTTCGCCATGGAACTTGTCCACGGCGAGTCCCTCGCAGAACGCCTGGAACGCGGCCGGTTGACCGAGGAGCAGGCCCTGGAGATCTTTATCAAACTCAGCCAGGCCCTCGAGCACGCCCGCGAGAAGGGCGTGGTGCACCGCGACATCAAGCCCGCCAACATTCTGCTCGAGGAGGATGGCAATCCGCTCCTGGTGGATCTCGGTTTGGCGCGCGTGGCCGACGATCCGCTCCTGACGCGCAGTGGTGCGACCCTGGGCACACCCCACTACATCAGCCCCGAGCAGGCGCGCAACCCGAGCCTGGCTGACATTCGCAGCGATCTGTGGTCCCTGGGAGCGACCTTCTTTCACACGGTCTGCGGGCGGCCGCCCTTCGGCGATGGGGCCACAGCTGAGATCCTCTCGGGCGTGCTCTACGGCGCCATCGCGAACCCCGCCGAGCTGCGCCCTGAACTCTCCAGCGGTCTCGTGTTGATCCTGCGCAAGTGCCTTTCGCGCGGCCTCGATCGGCGCTACCACACGCCCGCCGAGCTGCTGGAAGACCTCTTGAAGGTTCAGGCGGGCAAGGCGCCGGCGATTCGCGCCAGCTCGTTGGAGCCCCTCGATCCCGAGGCGCACCAGGCGGGACGCGGGCGTTGGTTCCGGCGCGCGGCCCTGGCCGCTCTCGCCCTCGCGGCGCTCTTTGTCTGGCATCCCTGGCGGGCGGAGGAGACCCTGCCGGAGGCCGAGTTTGTGGCTGCGGACCGGCATTGGCCGGCCCTTTCCAAACTAAAGGCTGATTTCGAGGCGCGAGCCCTCTCCTCGGCCGAAGTCCGGACGAAACTGGAGAGCCTCAAGGTCGAGATGCCCGCCGGTGCTCTCCCGGAGTGGGAGGCCCTGCGAGTCAGCTTGCACCAACAACTCGAGCGCAGCCTGCACGACTTCTACGCGGTCAGCGAAACAGAATTCGCACGCCTCATCGAGGCTCACGAGTTCAGCTTCGCCGAGGAGTACATCACAAGTGGGCTGGGGTTCGAGCTGGCCCTGATCACCGGTTACGCCGGGGCTACCCTGCCCAACGAGCGTGACATCGCGCGCTTCCAGAACTTCAAGCGAATCCGCACGGATAGACTCGCCGCCCGGCGCCAAGAGGCTCAAGACCTCGCTGCTCGGCATACGGAGCAGTGGGCTCGGAGCGTGCACCTACCACGCATCGAAAGTCTCCTGGCCGCTGGCGAATGGAACGCGGCGCGGGCCCTCCTGAACCGTGGCGTGCGCGGCCTCAGCGTGGACTCGGGTGCCGATACCCGGGGCCTCGACTTCGCAGACCTTGAGCACCTGCTTGCCGACCTGGCTCTCGAACTCGAGATTCGCGCCCAGCGTTTGGAGCTCGACTGGTTTCAACTCGACTCGCGCCACTTGCGGCGGGCCGTGGAGGAGTTGGCGGCGAGTCTCGCAGCCGCCCTCGAAGCCCGCGCGGAGTTGCGCGTGGGCGAGGCCTTCGAAGAGGGTTTCGAGGGGCTCTTGCAGAGGGCTGGGTTGACCCTCGATGAGCTGATCCAAGCCCCGGAGCAGCGTTCCCTGGAGGCCTATGAGCGCCGCCAGCGCGAGCTTCTGGAACTCGGGGACGAACTCCTGGATGCCGATGCAGACGCGCGGCTCGCTGAATGCGAGGAGCTAGCCCAGCCCTACTTCGCCGCCCGGCGCTACGACGACCTGCTCGAATTCTGGCGCGGCCGTCGTGACGAACCCGTGCTGCAGCCGCGCCACGACACCCTCGCCCTGCGCATCGAAGAGGCCCGGGCACTCGCTGCCTTGCAGCAGCGCATCGTCCTCTCGGTGTTGGGCCAGGTGGGCCGCGAGATCGCCATTCGGCACGGCGGCATCGAGGTCAGCGGTGAGGTTGAGTCCCTCGGTGATCCCCTTGAGCGCGGCTTTCGTCTACGGGTCGCAGCCAACTTCACCCGGGACTACGCTCTGCGCGCCGCTCCGGGAGTGTCGGGAGAGGTGCTCGAAACCGGCGCTCTCAAGACTCTGGCCTGGGAGTACGCCGGTCTGCCCCGTGATCTCGGTCTCTCCATGCAGCTCGCTCTACTCTGTTACTACGAAGGCGACTTCGCCGGCGCCGCAGACCTCCTCGCTTCAGAGCCCGCGGCGGAAGCCGAAAATCTCTTGGTCTACGACCTCGGCCTGCGGGTGAACCAGGCCCGCGGCGATGCCAAAGCGGTCCTCGCTGGGCGTCGCGAACAGGCTCGCATTGTCGCCGCGCGCCTGACAGCCAGCGCTTTGCCGGTGGGGGACATGCAGCGCGCGAGCTTGAAGATCGCCAGTTTCCTGCGAAAGTTCGGCGATGTGATCGACGCTCCCACCCGCGCCCGCTTGGTCGCGCGCCGTGAGGTTCTCGAGGGCGATAACGCGCCTTCGACGCTGGAGGACTTTGAAGAGCACTTTGGTGCCGCCAAGATTCGGTTCTGGTCCCGTGATAAGGTCGGCCTCGGATTCTCCTTTGATGACCGCGAGGTGGGTACCTGGCACCGGGGCGATTGGAAGTTCAATGGCCAAGATAGTTGGCGCAGCCCCCAGGTGGCGAGTCTGAAGGACCTCGAAGGGGCCCGGGTGCCCACCCTGCTCCTGCGCGATCCCTTGCTCCTCGATCGCGGTACGATGCAGATCATCCTGCGCTTGCGCCAGCCCGCGGACTCACCGCCCAGTCTGCTCATGATCTCGGCTGTGGGCTTTCACATCGCCTGCGTCGGTCCCTTGGCCGGTCGGCCACCGCTCCTGCTCGTGGACACGACTTCCCTCGCCGATGTTGCCCTGCGCGCCCGCTCTGGCGAAGGCCGCCCCTTCGCCGGCCTCGCTGCCGGTGCCGAACACACCCTGGTCCTGCAACTCGCCCGCGCCAGCGGCAAGGCCCGCATCCGAATCAACGCCGTCGACCTTCAAACAGCTACCCACCTGTCCCCCCGCGACCAACCCCAAAGCGCCAGTCTCTCCCTACGCGCCCTCGAGCCGATCGAACTCATCAGCGTTGAGATCGAGGGCACGCGGCGCTAACAGTCGCAAAGGGACTGGTTGGAATCGAGAATCGCTGTCTCGAGCAACGCACCAAAGAGGGGGGACACGGCATTTCCGAATTGAAGGTTCGTCGAAGTCCTGGACCCACAGAAGGCATGGTTGTCAGAAAAGCCCTGCAGTCGAGCTCCTTCCCGCGTGCTCAATGCCCTCTTCTGAAATGGGTGGATACACCGCGATGAAGGCTGCGAGAGCCTATCGGCTTAGGACGCGCAGATTGGTGTAACGGTGGGGCTTGGGTCATGCTGCCGGCATGCTTTTCGAGCTTTATCTGCCGGGGACATCGAAGCCTCGGAAACGCTGGGCAGACGGGGCCAGGCAGCACTCCTCAGATCCCGTAGATGGGCCGGATCTTGCCTTCGAGGTGGCGTATCATGGGGTCGGCGGAAAGGCTCTTGCCGGTGGCGCGCTCGTTGATCTCGGCGGCCCGTAGGCGGCGGCCGTGGCGGTGGACATGCTCGTTGAGCCAGGTTTTGAGGCCTCCGAATTCGCCGGCTTCGATGGCGGGGGCGAGGTCGCCGAGTTGGCTTTCGGCGGCGTCCATGAGTTGACTGGCGTAGAGGTTACCGAGGCAGTAGGTGGGGAAGTAGCCGAAGATGCCGAAGGACCAGTGCACATCTTGCAAACAACCCTGGGCATCGTCGGGCACGCTGAGGCCGAGGTACTCCTGGACCTTTTGATTCCAGGCACAGGGCAGGTCGGCGACCTCGAGGTCGCCGCGAATCAGGGCCCGTTCGATCTCAAAGCGCAACATCACATGCAGGTTGTAGGTCGACTCGTCGGCCTCGACGCGAATGAAGCTGGGTCGCGCGGTGTTTATCGCGCGGTAGAGGTCGTCGACACAATAGCCGTGGAAGGCGCCGCCAAAGATCCGCTGGGCGTGGGGCAGGGCCCAGACCCAGAAGGCGCGGCTGCGGCCCACAAGATTTTCCCACAGGCGCGATTGGCTCTCGTGCATACCCAGGCTGCTGGCCTGGCTCACCGGCAAGCCGTGGCAAGCAGCCTTGGGAAGCCCCTGTTCGTAGATGCCGTGGCCGCCCTCGTGCATCGTGCCGTAGAGGGCTTCTGCGAAACGGTCCGCGTTGTAACGCGTGGTCAGGCGAGTATCGCCCGCGGCCACGCCTTCGCAGAAGGGGTGCGTTGTGGTGTCGAGCCGCCCGGCGCCCAGGTCGAAGCCCATGGCGTCGAGGACGAACAGGCCGAATTCGTGTTGCCGATCGGTGGGGATGTGTTGCTGCAGGGGCGTCTCGTCCGGCGCTGTTCCGTTCTCGGCGACTTCGTCGATCAAACTGGCCAGGCGCCCTCGCAGGGGAGTGAAGACGGCTTCGATGGAGGCGGCCGTGGCTCCCGGCTCGAACTCATCGAGCAAGGGGTCGTAGAGTTCGCCATTGTCGGCGGCCCCATAGCACTCGGCCTTGCGGCGCACGAGCACGAGCAGTTCTTCCAGGAAGGGCTGGAAGGTGGCGAAGTCGTTGTTTGCGCGGGCGGCCTTCCAGGCCTGTTGGCCCTGGCTGCCCATGCGAGCCAGTTGAGTTACGAGGTCCGCGGGCAGCTTGGTGGCGCGCTCGAAGTCGCGTCGTGCCTCGCGCAGGTCGGCCATTGTGTCCGCGTCGGAGTTGAGGGTGCTGTGCTCCTCGCAGGCTTGAATCAAATCGCCCAGGCGTGCGCTCGTGGCGCGCTCATGGTTGAGCCCGGCGAGCAGGGCCAACTGCTCCGCCCGCGCTCCCGCGCCGGCTGCCGGCATGTGCGTCTCCTGGTCCCAGGCCACGAGGGCGCCGACTTCGCCCAAGGTGGCGGACTCAGAAAGATAGTCCGTGAGGTCTGCGAGGGGATTGGTGGTGGTCATGGCAGGCTTTGCGGATTTATTTGTCAGTTCAGTCCGGCGATGATCGCCTGGGCTCGGATGAGGTTTTCGGGGGGCAGGAGGTCGGCCACGGTGGTGAGGGTGGTGGCCAGGTCGTCGAGGCTGGCACCGAGGCGCAGGCTGCCGCGGGCGTGGCTTTGAAACTGGCGTTCCTGGCCCAGGGCGGCGAGGGCGCAACAGGCGAGGAGTTCGCGCTGGGCGCCTTCCAGGCCGTCGCGAGAAAGAACGCCGCCATAAGCGTGGCTCGTGATCCAGGTGGCGAAGTCGGTGTGATAGCTCTCGAGGAGTGCGCCCACGCGCTCGCTCTGGTCGCCGTAGATCAAGTCGAACAGCTTCTGGCCCCGGGCTGCGAAGGCAGGCGGAGCGAGGTCCTCGAGTTCGTCGGGCTGTGCCTGCCCCAAGCCGCCCTCCTCGGCGAGGACGCCGAAGGTCTCCACCAGGCGCGGAAAGCCGGCGAAGATGTGCACTTGCAGGATGGCTTCGCGCCAAGCGCGATCAGGCTCGCCCGCGGGCGCTGCGCGGCGCAGGCGGCGCAGCTCTTCCCAGTTGCCGAGGACGGCGGCGCTGAAGAGCCGTGCGAGCCGCAGGTCCTTGATGGTGAGGGTCAAGCCGGGCCCCAGCGCGCCAGCCGATTGCCCATGGCAACTGCTTCGGCCAGGCGCGTCTCCTCGATGGGCACGAGGCCCCCGGGGGGCGACAGTAGCACGATGGTCGAACCCATTTCGAAGCGCGCCAACTCAGCACCGCGCTCGAAGGCGAGGGGCTTTGAGATGCGGGCCTCGGCGGCGGGCTCGATGCCGAGGACTCGGATGCGGCCTACATTCAGGGCGCCCACCAGAACCAGGAAGAGCGGGCCGCGGGCGGTCTCCAGGCGCAGCACCACGCGCTCGTTGATGGAGAGCACCTGTCGCCGGTCGAGCACCGCGGGCGCCACGGAATAGCGGCAACCGGAAACCCAGCGCGCGGCGCTGACGGTAGAGGTTTCGGGGGCGTGGATGCGGTGGTAGTCCCGCGGCGAGAGGTATACGGTCCAGGCCTGGCCGCCTGTGAGTTCGGTGTCGGCGCCGACTCCCGCGAGCAGTTCGCGCACCGAGTAGGCGCGGCCCTTGGCTTGCAGCACCGTGTCGTCTTCGATGGCGCAGATGCTCTGGAAGGTGCCGTCTACTGGCGACGCCACGAAGAGGGGGTCAGCCTCAATGGGGCGCGCACCCTCGACAAGGCGCCGACAGAAGAAGGCCCCCAGGCTTGGATAGATGTTCAGGGGGCCGCGGGACTCACTCAGATTGGCTCCCGTGAAGGCTCCGTAGAGCGAGTAGAGCGGCCCGCGCAGGGGTCCGGGTACGCGCCGATCGCTGGCCCAGCCGGTGAAGTGGGAGAGGGCATTGCGCAGAGGAGTGGCCATGGGCGAGGGGAGTCTAGTCTGGATCGAGTTCCAAAGGGCACCCAGGGAGGGCTCCTGGGCACAAAAATAGGGATTCCTAGCAAAAAGGCGGGCTCAATGGCGCAGAATGCAACATCCTACATGGTGCTAGGTTGACCGGGTTGGAGCCCACGAACCAAGCCGCGCTCCTGATCCTCTTCATGCTTGTCCTGATCCCGATCATCCTCACCCTTGTGCCTAGCCAAGGCGCTCAAGCCCAAAGCGGCGGACCCGTGTTCCTCGCGGCGCCGGTCATCGATGCCTTCGAGGTGCGTGTCTCGAGTCCAAGGGACTGGCGCCGCGTGCGCGCGTTGGCCAGCGATCTCGATGAGCATGGGCCGCGGGATGGCTGGGTGCGCGCCTTGGGTGACGACTCTGAGCAGGCGCGCTTGCGAGCAGCGGGCCTGGGCGTGCGGGTGTTGCAGGAAGACCTGACGAGTTTCTACGCGGACCGGGCAGCGGCGGCAGCCCCGGGCAGCATGGGCCTCGTGAGCGGCAGCATGGGCGGCTTTCGCACCTTGGCAGAGATCGACTACCACCTGGCGCAACTCGCCACCCTGTTCCCGCAGCTCGCATCGCCGGTTCTTCCCCTCGGAGTCTCTCACGAAGGACGCAGCGTGAACGCCATCAGGATCTCGACTTCACCCGCGAGCGCGGATCCTCAAAGACCCACGGTCATGTACGACGCTCTGCACCACGGCCGCGAACCCATGAGTGGCGAGGCGCTCATGCGCTTCATCGATTACCTGCTCTTCAATTACGGCAACGACCCCGAGGTCACTTACCTGTTGGAGAGGCGCGAGTTCCTCATCGTGCCCTGCGTCAATCCCGATGGTTACGAGTACAACCACCTCCTGGCTCCCATGGGTGGGGGGCTCTGGCGCAAGAACAAGAGCGTGAACTCAGACGGCACTTGGGGCGTCGACTTGAACCGCAACTACGGTTGGGAATGGGGTCCCGCCTGGCCGGGCTCGAGTTCCAACCCTGGACAAGCGGACTACCATGGGCCGGCGGCTTTTTCGGAACCCGAGACACGCGCCATGCGCGACCTGATCGCAGCCCAACCGCCCGCCGTGGCCGTTTCAGTCCATGCCGCAGGAAACCTGTGGATCTTCCCCTGGGGCTACGATGCGATCATGTCCCCCCATGATGGGGTCTTCCGCTCCCTAGCTGGCAGGGCTGCCGGGCCGGTGGGTTGGAGCTACGGAACCATCTGGGAACTGCTCTCCACGGCCAATGGATCTAGCCTGGACTGGATGTACGGCCAGCATGGCTGCTTGGCTCTGGCGGTGGAAATAGGCACCCCCAGCGATGGTTTCTGGCCCGCGCCCACGCGCTTTGATGCTCTTTTTGAGGAGGTCTTGGTGGGCTTTATCGAGGCTGCCAGAGTCGCCGGGCCCTGGGCTGATTTGGGTCCCGTAGCCTGGGTGCAACAAGAGGGCGACGGCGATCTCGAACGGGAACCGGGGGAGAGCTGGAATGTGTTCGTCGGTGTCAAGAACCGTGGCCGCGAAGCAGCTAGTGGCAATGTGATCCTCGAGAGCAGCTCGGATGCTTTCGTCTTGATGCACGGCTCGACTGACTTTCAACTCGCGCCCCACAGCGGCCAACAGATGGGCCCACTGGGTGTGAAGTTTCGCTCCGACGCAACCGTGGGCACGCCCCTCGTCCTGGATATCGTTCTGACTACGGAGGGCCGCAGCGAGCGCAAGTCGGTGCCGGTGGTTCTGGGCGAACCGCAGGTCTTGGTTTTCGATGACATGCAGACCGCGGACTTCGGTTGGACCGTGGGCGATGATGAGCCCTGGTCCTTCGAGCGCCGCCAACCCGTACGCACCCTGATCCAACCCGGGACAGATCACAGCGGCCTCTCCGGCGGCAAGGCCTGGGTCACCGGCTTCAAGGGTGGCGGTCCCGATGCCAATGATGTGGATGGGATCACGCGCTTGACTTCGCCGCGGGTGCGCGCCGGTCACCTCGATCACCTGGAGCTCAGCTACGCCCGTTGGTTCTCCACCAGCAACGGACCGGGTGATCGCTTCCTGGCCGAGGTCTCGGCTGATGACGGAGCAACTTGGGTCGAGCTTGAGAGCCTTGAGCGAACCGCTGACTGGTCCCAGCCGCGTTTCTTCCTCGAACAATACAGCCCCCTCAGCGACAACATGCGCCTGCGCTTCAGCGTTATCGACACCGGCGCCGACGACACTGTCGAGGGCCTCTTGGATGACTTCCAATTGCAGAGCCGGACGGATTTGCCGAGTTTAGGCCTTTGGGGCCAAACCAGCCTGGGGCAGCCCCTGGGCCTGATTCTGCACCATCCACCTGCTCCCGGTGCGAGCTTCACCCTGCTCTGGTCCCTCAGCGCCGGGCCGGGTCAGACGAATGTCGGTGTACTGGGGGAGTTGTACCTCTTGGGCACGGTGCGCATCTTGCTCGCGGGCAGTTCCGATGGCTTCGGTCACGCCGACATCCCCACTCGCATCCCCAGCTTGTCGGCTCTCAAGAACCTCACAGTGCACATGCAGGTGCTATTGGATCCCGGCACAGGCCCCAAGGCCTATTCCAACCTGGTCTCGTTCACCGTCGAGTGAGGGATCCTCGCGATGGCGTAGGTGCTAGGCTCCAGTCTTGCCGTTTTTCTTCTTGCCCGAACGGTCCTTGTCGTTCTTCTTGCGCGCGCGCTTGTCCTCGGACGCGCTGATTGACTCGGCGATTTCGGGGCCGAAATAACGCGCCAGTTCTTCCTGGCGCCAGGCACTGGTGGCGCGCAAGGCATCCCGGTAGGCCGTGCGACCTTGCTTGTCCCTGGACACATCGCGGTACTGCTCGCGCACCAGGGCGACCTTTTCGCGCTCGGTGATCAGGATCGAGGCGATGCGATCTTCGCTGCCCGTGGGTAGGGAGAGGCGCTCGGCGATGCGCGTCGCCTGGCGCAGAAATTCGGCAGCCTGTTTTTCCGTTCGGCGCAGGTCGCGCTCGTGGCGGCGCTCCTCTTCGACGGCTTCCATCACGGCCAGGATCTTGGCTCGCTCTCCGGCGTTGGGAATGGTCTCGAAGACGACGCTCTCTTGCGTCTCGTCGGTTTCCGTCGCCGCGCTGCGAGTTCTCGGATTCTCGAGTTGCTCGACTCGGGCGCGCAGGCCAGCGAGTTCCAGGGCCATGTCATCTCGCTCGGCGTTGGCTCGCGCGCGCTCCTCATCGGAGACGGCCGAGTCAGGGAGCGATCCCGGCGAGAGGGCCTCGGTGGACGCCGCCGGGGCGCTGGGCTGTTGGAGTTCCGACAGGACGAGGCCGGCCACGAGGCCCGTGGCCAGGAGGCCGATCAGGAGGGGTAGGTTCTTGGGCATGATGGAAAGATGGAAAGTGAGGAGGAGGGCTTGGAGGCCGGAGGCATTCACCCTGGGCTGTTGCCGCTTCCGGCTCGAACTGCCCCCTCCATGTCCAGTTTAGGCCAGGAACCCGTTTTGCGCCCGCGAGTGACGGGGATTCTACCCGCCCGGATGCTCTGACCCGCTCAAGAGCGGAAAGCGAGGGCCCGAAACTCGGCTGCCGTGGCCAGGATGGCCCGTTCGATGGGCAGCCGCTCGGTGGAGGAACCGGTCCAAAAACCCTGGCCGCTGGTGTGGTCGAGCATGTATTGACCGTCCTCTGGGTTTTCGAGGGCTGCGCCATGGGCGATCAGGATCACGCCGGGGTGCACTTCGCGGATGGCCCGGTAGGCCTCCTCGGTGCGCTTGGCTGTTTCCTCGATTGTCTCGCCCGAATCAAAACCGCGCTGGCCGCCCTTGGTCGTGCCGGCATGGAAGCAGAACACATCTGGCTTCGCCTGACTGTTCATCAAGAGACTGTCCTCGAGGTCGAACGCGAGACCCACGGTGAGCATGTCCATCTCCCGCGCCAGTTGCAGCATCTCCACCTCGACCTCGAAGGTGACGCCGCTTTTGCGCAACACCTGATAGAGGTTCGAGTCCTTGTCCACATAGCTCACCGAAGGGCCGATGTTCGAGACCGATTCGACGCCCATGTCCTTCAACTCCTTCAACACCAGGCGCATGTCGCGCAGGGGATCGTTGGGGTTTATGCAGGCGCAGACAAAGGCGTCGCCATTCATGGCCGGCAGGATGTCTTCGCGCGTGTAGTCGAGGGTCTGTTTGTTCGAGTCCAAGATCGGCCACATCATTGACATGGTGCCCATGCCGTTGGAGCGCAAGCGCGCGCCGGAAAAAGTGTTCACGCAATCCACGCCGGCCTGTTCGAGGAGCTTGGCTACCAGGCCGCTGCCCGCGCTCGAGATCATGATCGGCACATGCTCGGCGACCTTCTTGTTTAGTTTGGCGAGGATCTCGCTGCGCGAGGTGCGGGGGACGATCACTGGGGGCTCCTGGGTGGTTTTTGGGGGTATCGGAGGATTCAGCGGGCGCCGCCCATGTCCAAGCTGGCCCATTCCTTTTGGGGGGCCAGTCGTGAGGTTCAGCGGATGAGCAGCCCTGCGCGGGCTATTTGTATCGCCCCAGCCGGGAGCCTAGCATGGGCCCTCTCCTTCGCAGCGTCCCTCTCCAATCGATTCGCTTGACTCCCACCAACGACAACTCCCGCAGCGGCATCTTGAAACGCTTTCGAGCCCAGATAGCCCGGGGCGAGGCCATCATCGGCGGCGGAGCGGGTGTGGGGCTCTCCGCCAAGTGCGAGGAGGCCGGCGGGATCGACCTGATCATCATCTACAACTCGGGGCGCTACCGCATGGCTGGCCGCGGCTCCACCGCCGGGTTGATGCCCTACGGCAACGCCAACGCCATAGTCAAAGAGATGGCCTTCGAGGTCTTGCCCGTCGTGAAGCACACCCCGGTTCTGGCTGGCGTCTGCGGAACCGACCCCTTCATGATGCCCAAGCTTTTCCTGCGCGAGCTACGCGAGCTGGGCTTCAGCGGGATCCAGAATTTTCCTACCGTGGGCCTTCTCGAAGGGCGCATCCGAGCCACCCTCGAAGAGACCGGCATGGGCTTTGGCCTCGAGGTGGACCTCGTGCGCCTGGCGCGTGAGATGGATCTCCTCACCACGCCCTATGTATTCAATGCCGATGAAGCCAAGGCCATGGTCCACGCCGGCGCCGACATCATCGTGGCCCACATGGGCTGCACTTCGGGCGGCATGATCGGCGCCGAGACCGTCAGCCCCTTGGACGAGAGCGTGGCCCTGACTGGTGCAATCGTGGCCGCGGCCAAGTCCATCCGCGAGGATGTGATCTGCCTTTGCCACGGCGGACCGATCGCCATGCCAGAGGACGCCGATTACATCATTCAGCGCGTGCCCGGCCTCTCTGGCTTCTACGGCGCCAGCTCCACCGAGCGCTTCCCCACGGAAGTCGCCATTCAAGAGCAAGTCGAGACCTTCAAGGCCCTGCGCCTTCCGAGGACCGAAGGGAGCTGAATCTGCATCATGTGTGGCCACTCCGCCTGCTTGCGCTTCGTCAGCACTCCCGATGTCGTCGTCGAGGAGCTCCCCTTTGGCCCCCACGAATGGCTGGTGCGGGGCGACATCACAGAGAGCCGCCAGCTCATGTGCGTGCGGGTCAGTATGCCTCCCGGACAGGCCCACCAGTTCCACCGTCACCCCCACTTCGAGGAGTTTATTTACTGCATCTCGGGTCGTCTCGAGCAGTGGGTTGGCGAAGAATCGCGGGTGCTCAGCGCTGGTGATGTGGCTCATGTGCCCATGGACGAAGTGCACGGCTCCTACAATTTGTTTGATGAGACCGCGGTCTTCATCGCCGTCATGTCACCGGCCGAATTCGAAGGCCCGGTCCTGGTCGATGTCTCCCGCGAAGAGCCCTGGTGTTCGCTAAAACCTCCCTTTGATCCCCAAGCCCCTCCCAAGAGTCCATGACCGCAAGTAACCAGGCCCGAGAGCTCTCCCAGCGCGAGAAGCGCGTCTTGTTCTGGGCGAGTTTCCTGGCCCTCACCGCCGCCGGCTTCGGCTTCGCCTTCCGCGTGGCCATGATGAGCCAGTACGGCTCCGATCTAGGCCTGACCGAGCAACAGGTGGGAGAGGTCTTCGGCGCTTCCCTGTGGCCCATTGCGATCACCATGATCGGCTTCAGTTTGGTGGTGGACCGCACGGGTTACTCCCTGCCCATGTACGGCGCCTGCGCCATGCAGGTCATCTCCGGCGTGGGGACATTTTTCGCTGACAGCTACAGCGAACTCTACCTCTTCGCCCTCATCGCGGGACTCGGACACGGCATCGTTGAGGCCGTCATCAATCCTATCTGCGCCGCGGTGTATCCCACCCAGAAGACCAAGTGGCTCACGATCCTGCACGCTGCCTGGCCGGCGGGCCTGGCTGGCGGCACGCTCTTGATTCTGGCCGCCGACAGCCTGCAAGCGGGCGGCTTTCCCTGGCAGTATCACGCCCTCTGGATCGTCCTCCCCGCCCTCGCCTACGGCTTCATGTACCGCTCGTGCAAGTTCCCAGTGGATGAGCGCGTGCAGGCAGGCGTTTCCTACCGCGAGATGTTGCGCCAGGTGGGGTTCTTGACCGCCGCTCTGGCGTCCTTCCTCTTGATCTACGAGATAGGCAACCAGGTGAGTCAGTTGAGTTCCTGGCAGGCGCCCGAGGGTTGGTTCAACATCAGCCTGGGCGCGGGAGCGGCCGTGGGTTTGCTCTTCGGCCTGGCCGTCGGCAGCTTGGGCCGGCCGTTGTTCTTCTTGATGTGTCTCTTGATGATTCCGGTGGCCACGGCCGAGCTGGGTACCGACGGCTGGATCAAGGGCTTGATGGCGCCGGTGCTCGAGGATCTGGCCATCAACCCCGCCATGGCTCTGGTCTTCTCAGCTTCGATCATGCTCGTCCTGCGCGTCTTCGCTGGCGGCATCCTCAAGTTATTCAGTCCGCCGGGACTCTTGTGCGTCAGCGGGATCTTCTCCGCCGTTGGCCTCTACTGGCTCTCGAGCGCTGCGGGGACCTACATCTTCGTGGCCTTTGTGCTCTACGCCCTCGGTCAGACTTACTACTGGCCTTGCGTCCTCGGCTTCACCTCCGAGCGCTATCCCAAGGGCGGCGCTCTGACTCTCAACACGGTTTCGGCCATCGGCCTCTTGTCCGCGGGCATCATTGGCACGCCGATCCTGGGCGTGGCCTTTGACCGTTCGATCCACGACACCGTCGCCCGCGAAGCGCCTGCTCTCGCCGCGGCTGCCAGCGGCAGCGGGGGTTTCATGGGCATGAGTCACGAGAGAATCCTGCCCGAGAAGGCCAAGGATTACATCAGAGGCCTCGATGGCGCGGCCCAGGCTGAGGCCATCGCCGTCTACTCGAAGGAGGCCCCCGAGGGTCGGGCCCAACTCGACGCCGGTCGCGATGTATTGCGCTTCGCTGCGCGCTTCCCGGCCTTCTTGTTCTTCATCTTCGGCCTCATCGCGCTCTGGTTCCGCATGAACGGCGGCTACCGGCCCGTGGCCCTCACCGGCTCCGGTTCTGAGGAGGAGGACGGGGCGCACTGATGAAATTCGGTTTCAGCCTGTTGCTCTGGACGGTTTCGATCCAGCCACGACATGCGCCCATCTTCGCCCGTCTGGGTGAAATCGGTTACGACGGAGCCGAGGTGCCGGTGGGGATGGGCGCGCCCGCGGATTTCGACGAAGTCAAACGCTACGCCGACGATGCAGGCCTCTCTTGCACGGCTTGCGCCCTGGTGACACCGGACACCGATCCTTCGAGTGCCGACGCCTCCGTGCGGCGCGCGGCTCTCGACTACCTGAATTCACGGGTCGAGTGTGCGGCGGTGCTCGGGAGTTCGGTGCTCGTTGGGCCGCTTTACGCAGCTCACAAGAACTTCAGCGAACCACCGCCCAGCGCCGACGCCAGAGCCCGCGCTGCGGAGGTCCTGGTCCAGGTTGCCGAGAACGCCGAGGCGGCCGGCCTGACCCTCTGCCTCGAACCCCTGAACCGTTTTGAAATCCAGCTCGTGAACACCTGCGAGGACGCGCGGCGCATCGTGGACCTCGCCGATTGCTCGCACCTCGCCGTGCACTACGACAGCCACCACGGTCACATCGAAGAACAGAGCCATGCCAGCGCCCTGGCCGCCTGCGGTCCACACCTCGGCCATGTGCAACTCTCCGAGAGTCACCGCGGCACTCTCTCCAGCGGCCAGGTCGACTGGCCCGCCCTGGCCCAGGCCCTGCAGGCCGTGGAGTATGACGGCTGGATCGTGGCCGAGTGCTTCGGCACCGCTGTTGAACACTTGAGCAGCGCCGCTTGTGTCCACCGCAACTGCTTCGAATCCCGCGACCAGCTCATGCAGAGCTCCCTGCCGTTCATGGCGGACCTGCTCGGCTGCTGAATTGGATTCCGCATGAGCTAGGAGGGCCAGTTCGCAGGGCAGGACCCCAGAAACCAAGACCCAGAGACCAAGACCCAGAGAGACAGCCGGCTGAGTCCATCCAGACCTTTGCCTGCGGAAGAAAAAGGCGCAGACCGGAGACCTCATGCTCGCGTTCATCTTTGCTTCCGGTGCTGTAACCGTTGACGCTGCCCCGCCCGCCCCTTGGGTCTCCAGCCACCGAGCGAGCCCCACAGCCGCTGGCTTGGTAGGGTGGTGGGTATGGCGATCATTGCAGTCTTGGGCACGCTCGACACGAAGGGTCACGAACACGAGTTCCTGGCGCAGCGGATTCTGGAGCGCGGCCACGAAACGCTCTTGATCGATGTGGGCACCGGGGGTGCGCCCCAGGTGGCCGTGGATATTTCCCGGGAAGAGGTGGCGCGGGCCGGGGGGCTCGATCTGGCGGCGCTCATGGAGCGCGGCGATCGCGGTGAGTGCGTCGCCGCCATGGCCCAGGCGGCGCCCAAATTGGTGGCCGGACTCGCTCAGAAAGGCCGCATCCAGGGCCTGGTTTCCCTGGGCGGCGGCGGCGGAACCTCCATCGCCAGCGCGGCCATGCGCGCCCTGGCCGTGGGCTTTCCCAAACTAATGGTTTCGACTCTTGCCAGCGGTGATACGGCTCCCTACGTGGGCACGAGCGACATCGTCATGTTGCCCAGCATCGTCGATGTGGCCGGGCTCAATCACATCTCAAGGACCATCTTCAGCCTCGCGGCGGGTGCCATCACGGGCATGGTGGAAGTCGAGGTGCCCGTGGCCGGCGAGCGCCAGGTCGTGGCGGCTAGCATGTTCGGCAACACCACCGAGTGCGTCAAGGCAGCCACGGAGATCCTGGAAGCGGCGGGGCTTGAGGTGCTTGTGTTTCACTCCACGGGCTCCGGCGGTCGGGCCATGGAGAACTTGATCGAGAGTTCCCTGGTGTCTGCTGTGCTCGACATCACCACGACCGAATGGGCCGACGAATTGGTGGGGGGCGTGCTCTCGGCGGGAGCGGGTCGCCTCGAAGCCGCAGGTCGCGCAGGTTTGCCCAGCATCGTGGCCCCCGGTTGCCTCGACATGGTCAACTTCGGCCCGCGGGACTCGGTGCCGGCGCGCTTCGAGGGTCGCCGGTTCTATCAGCACAATCCCGAGGTCACCTTGATGCGCACCGATAGCGACGAGTGCGCACAACTCGGGCGGATCCTGGCCGAAAAACTCAATGCCTACCGCGGGCCCTTGACCGTGCTCCTGCCGAGGGGCGGATTGAGCGTGATCGGAGCGCTGGGAGGCCCCTTCCACGATCCTGCCGCCGACGCAGCGCTCTTCGAAGCGCTGCGCGCCGATTTGCGCGCTGGGATCGAAGTCATCGACCTCGACTGCTCGATCAACGCACCAGAGTTCGCCCGCGCCGCCGCCGAAGCCCTGCTCCAAAACCTGCGCCGGGCCGCGGCCAGCGAGGCGACCTGAAGATGGCCGGCCGAACTCGGTTCGCCCGGCGGGGCTGGGGAGCCCTGGCCCTGGTCTGCCTTGGCGCTGCGTCCGCCGCAACTCAAGAGACTCCCAAGCGTACGCCTGCCGAGGAGCGGGCTGGGTTTGCGCTGCTCGAAGGATTCGAGATCGAGCTGGTGGCCTGCGAGCCCGCCATGGGCAAGGTGGTGGACATCGCCTTCGACGACAGCGGTCGCATGTGGGCCATCACCGCCCGCGAATACCCCCTCGATGCCAACGAGTCCGAGTCCGTGGCCGAGCGCTACCGACTCGGCGGCCGCGACCGCGTGCTGATTTTCGACGAGCCCTGGCACGCGGGTCCCCAAGTGCCGCGGGTCTTTGCCGAAGGCCTGTTTCTGCCCCTGGCGCTCTTGCCCCTGGGTTCGGGGGTTCTGGTGGGCCAGGGACCGGAGATTCTGCGTTTGCATGACGACGACGGAGATGGCCGCTGCGACCGCCGCGAAGTCATCCTGAAGGGTTTTGGGATCCAGGATTCGCACCTCTTGCCCCATCGCTTCGTGCGTGCGCCGGGGGACTGGATCTACCTCGCCCAGGGCGCCTACAACTCGAGCCGGGTGGAGACGCGCCGTGGCGAGACGGTGGACTTCAAGCAGTGCAAGCTGGCTCGCTTTTCACCCGATGGTGAACGCTTCGAAGTCGTCGGCGTGGGGCTCAACAACATCTGGGGATTCGTCCTCGACCGCCATGGCGACAAGTGGATTCAGGAAGCCAATGACTTGGGCTATTCGCTCGTGCCTTTCGAACACGGGGGTAGCTATCCGGGTATTGGCCTGGACCGCTTGCGTCCCTATTCACCCTGGCAGCCTCCCCTGGCGACCTTTCGCCTGGGCGGCACGGGGCTCTCGGGCTTGGCGCGCTGCGAAGATCGCGGCGGTTTTCCGCCGCCCTTCGACACGATCTTCTTCGTGGCCAATCCCATCCTGAGTGCCTTGCAATCGATTCAGGTGTTGGGGGACCCGACTCAGCCCGAGGGCATCAAGCTCGAGCGTGGGCCCGATCTCTTGACTTCCGAGGACCCGAACTTCCGCCCGGTTGCGATCCACTTCGGCCCTGATGGCTGCCTGTATGTGGTGGATTGGTACAACCCGATCATCTCCCACAACGAGGTGGAGCGCAACCATCCAGCGCGGGACAAGACATCCAGTCGCATCTGGCGCATTCGCCATGAGCAGCAGCCACATCGCGTGCCCCGCGATGTGGCTGCGGCGAAGACTTCCGAGTTGGTGGACCTCTTGGGCGCAGAGACCACCGTCACGGCCCGGGCCGCCTGGCACCAGATCGGAGCCCGGGGTGCGCGAGAACTCGTCGCACCCCTGGAGCAGTTGGCCCGCGACGCGGGCGCTCCGCTGGAGAAACGCATCCTCGCGGTCTGGTCCCTCGACGACTTGCAGCGCGTTTCCCTTGAGACCGTGGCGGCCCTCGCCGCCGATTCCGAGTACGCCCTGCGCCGCGAGGCGGCGCGAATCGCGAGCGCCATGGACCTCACCGCGCGCGAGTTGCGGGCGCTCTTTGGAGAGGCACCCGGGGAGAGCGACAGCCGCGTAAGGCGGGAGTTGATCGCGGCTCTTGCATCCGCTTCCGACATGGATCAGAGCGGTGCGGCCCTGCTCGCGGCCATGGCCCGGCCCCTGCCCGCCGGGCCACGGGTCACTCCGGAGCAATCCGGCGCAGAGGTGCTCGCGGGGATCGCGGCCACCATCGCTTTCGAACGCAGTTTGGTGCGCCAGGCTCTGGAAGCCTGGCCCCGAGTTGTGCTGGCCTTGTGCGACTCCGACGCGGGCCAGGACCTTGAACTCGAGCAGCGCATCTTCTTGCTGCTCGCAGGCGAGGGACCGCAGGCCGCGGAACGCCTTGCGACGGCCTTGGTGCAGGCGGATCGCGCACCCACGGCCGAGGAGTTTGCCGAGTTGGGCCAATACGCCGCCGTGGCAGAGGTGCAAGCGGCCCTGACCCGTTGGCTAGAGCGACCCTCGTTGCGAGGAGCCTGCCTCGAGCATCTCCTGGCCGCCTGGGGCCCGAGCCGGAACCCTGAGTTGGTCGAGGCCATGGGCCAGAGCGTGCGCGCGCTCGTGGAGCAGGAACCCACGGCGGAAAATCGCCGTCTGCTCCTGCGCGTGGCGGCCGAGTTGCCCTGCGGCGAACTCGAGGCCGATGTAGTGCTCCTGCTCGAGGCCGGCCAGGCTGACCCGGCAACTTGCCTCGGCGCCCTTTTGGAGATCGGTTGCCGCGATGCAGAGCTGTTCTTTCGCTGCGCAAGCAGCAGCCTGCCGGGCACGGCTCTGCGGCGCACGGCGGTCTTGGCCCTCGCGGAAGTGCACAGCCTGCGGGCCTTCGAGCTCTTGGAGGAGCTTTGGCCGCTCCTCGCTCCCGGAGCGCGCCGCGCCGCTGTGGCCGTCCTGCTCAGCCGCCGTGAGAGTGCCCGGTGGGCCCTGGGCGCCCTGGCTTCGGGCCGCCTGGACCCTGCCGCGCTCGATGCCGCCGGCCTGCGCTCGCTGGCCGAGCAACTCGGCGAGAGCGAGGACCTCGACGAGTTGCGCCAACTCCTCGCCAGCGAGGGCCGCCAGGTGCTCCTGCTCTCCGGCGGCGGCGGGGACTTTGCAGCCGGGGACCTTGTCATCGACGGGGCCTTCACCCTGGAGGCCTGGGTTTGGCTGGCGCCGGGCATCGACAGCGCCGACGGCCTGTTGGCCGCGCCCGACATTTTCGATTTCAACTTTCACGCTGGCCGTGCGCGGCTCTGGTTGGGCCCCGAACATGGCGATGTGATCGTGGCGCGCCGTGCGGTGGCGGCGGAAACCTGGGTGCATGTGGCCTTGACCCGTAGCACGGCAGGGGAGTTGGCGATCTACATCGACGGCGAACTCGACAACAGCAGCGGTCCCATTGATGGAATGCCCGTGGGCATCGCGGGCCTGGCCGTGGGGCGCAGCCAACCCGGCGCGGGTTGCGCGGCGCGTTTTTTTGAGTGGCGGCTCTGGAGTCGGGAGCGCAGTCCCGAGGAAATCGGAGCAGCCTTTCGTCTGTGCCTGAGCCGCGGCCCCGCGGCGCCGGGCCTTGAGTGGGTCGTGCCTGGCGATTCTGTAAAATTGAGTGGGGCTGCCCGTTTCGAGGCGGCCTTTGACCTGCCCACGATCCTGGACGCGGCCGAGTTACGCGCCGAGGCTGAGCGCTTCGAGCTTTTCGCACGCCTGGCCGCCGGGCCCGGCGATCTCCGGCGCGGCGCGCAGCTCTTCGCTGATCACTGCGCCGCCTGCCATCGCGTGGCGGGCCAGGGAACCTCCATCGGCCCAGCCCTCGACGGCGTGGCGGCCAAGGGCATCGCGGGCCTATTGCGTTCGATCCTGAGCCCCAGCGCCGGCATCGAGGCGGGCTATCGCACCCTGGTCGTGCGCACCACCTCAGGTGAGTTGCTGACCGGTATCCTGGCGGCCGAGGACTCCGCGGGTATTGTCTTGCGTCGCCAGGACCGTGCCGACTTGCAGCTTCCCCAGAGTCAAATCGAAGGCGTGCGCTTCGACCCACTCTCGCTCATGCCCAGCGGCCTGCTCGAAGCCTTGACTCCCTCGCAGGCCGCCGACCTTCTGCGCTATCTCTTGAGTTTGCAGTAGCGGGGTCTCGAGCCCAGGCCAGGCACCCAACTCCCTAGAATCAGTTCCATGGAAACACCCCACCAAGACCTGGACGCTGCCTGGGCGGCCATGAGTTATGAGGTCCTTCCCGGGCGCTTCGTGCTGCTCGGCTTTCTGGGTGCGCCGCGGGAGGCGGAACTACGTATTCTGGGGGCCGGGCCGGGGCAACTCGTGTGCGAGGGCGGCGAGACGACCTGGCTCCTGGCTAGCGCCGCGGCCTGCCAGGTGCTAGCGGCGCATCCCGGGGCGCGGAGCGAAGAGGATCTGGTCTGGGTCCGCTTCACGGCTCCCATGAGTTGGGATCTCGTGGGATTCCTGGCCCGCGTGGCTGGATCCATGGCCGCCGCCGGTGTTCCCTTGGGGGCGGTCTGTGGCTTCAGCCGCGACTCCATCTTCTTCCACCAGAAATTCCTCTCCAAGGTGCTGCGAGTCTTGCAGGACCTGTTCCCCGGCCACGACGCCTGAGCCCCATGGACTTCACCTTTACCGAAGAGCACGAAATGCTGCGCCAATGCGTGCGCGAATTCACAGATGGAGCCGTGCGGCCCATCGCCGACAAGATCGAGGCGGAGCACCGCGTGCCCCGGGAGCTGATTAGCGAAATGGCCGAGTTGGGGTTCTTGGGCGTCGCCATCCCCGAGGAGTACGGCGGCGTGGGCATGGGCGAGACGGGCCTTTGCGTTGTGATGGAAGAACTCACCCGCGGGGACTTCTCCGTGGCCGTGACCCTCGGCGGGCACGCTTCGATCGGCGCCATGAGCGTCTTGGTGGGGGGCACGGAAGAACAGAAAAAGCGCTTCCTGCCGGACTTCGCTTCGGGTGCCAAGTTGTCCTGCTTTGGCTTGACCGAAGCTGAAGCGGGCTCGGACGCGGGGGCCATGAAGACTCGCGCGTCCCGCGACGGAGACGACTGGCGCATCAGCGGCGAGAAGGTCTGGATCACCGGCGGCGACATCGCCGACCTGGCCGTGATCTTTGCCGTGACCGATGGTGCAAAGGGCGCGCGCGGTGGGGTGACGGCCTTTCTCGTCCCCGCCGACAGCCCCGGCTACACGATTGGCCGGGCCGAGGACAAGATGGGCCAGCGCGGCTCCTCCACCGTGACCCTGGCCTTTGACGATGTGCGCATTCCCGACGAATTGCGCCTGGGCGAGGTGGGCGCGGGCTTCCGCGTGGCCATGGCGACCCTCGACCGCGGGCGCCTGGCCCTCGGTGCCAACTGCCTGGGCTGTGCCCGCGAGGCCCAGGACATGTCGGTGGAGTACGCCAACGGGCGCATGAGTTTCGGCAAGCCGATCAGTTCCTTCCAGGCCATCCAGTGGATGCTGGCCGATTCCGCCGTGGACATCTTCACCATGGAGAGCCTGGTCTACCGCAGCGCCTGGATGTGTGACGCCGGCCTCGACTTCAGTCGCGAGTCCGCCATGTGCAAACTGCAAGCCTCTGAAGCCCTCGACCGCGTGGTGGACCGCGCCGTGCAGATCCACGGCGGCATGGGCTACTCGGCCGAGTACAAGATCGAACGCATGTACCGCGACGCCCGGGTCACGCGCATCTACGAGGGCACCAACGAAATCCAACGCCTGATCATCGCCCGCGATGTGTTGAAGGGCTGACCGGGACTGGAGTAAACAGAGATTCTGGAATCGCAGCACAGCGGATCCCGGGGATGGCGCTCCATACCTATGGGTTGCCATGCATGACAGGCAGGGTGGATTCCCACACGAAACCCAGAAGTCCCACGAACACAAGGAGCGCTCCAATGCGTACTTCTGGCTTGATTGTGGTGGGAATCATCGTCGCCCTCTCCCCACGGCATTCTGTTCGGCCAGATCACTCGCAGGCTCTATCGTGGACTACGGTGTAAGTCCTCCTCGGCAAATGCGTTTGGCGGCCTTCACTCTGAGAGCTGCCTGTGACGAGGCCAATGAGTATGCGGGCACATTCAATGGCAAGCCGTACTCCTTCAAGTTGGAGTGCACCGCGTGTACGCCAATTGCACACGAGTCTCATGAGTGCAAGTCGAGTATTGGTTGGTGTTGTTGCTGTCGCTCTGGCAGCACTCGCTGGAGTTCTCATCGATTACCAGAGCGCCAGGCATGAGGCTTGCGAGTCGCTCAGTCCAGAGCTTTGCGTCGATGAGCGGGTTCCCCCTTCTTTGAGTCCGATGCACCATTCCCCTGCATTGGAAACACGCCAGGAGGGCGAGGCAGCCCTTGCCGGGACGACCCAGGAGTCTCCATCGGCGACTCCGTGGAAAGACCTCGATGCCGAGAAGGAAGCGCTCAATGAGGCGTATTCTCCAGCGACGATGCCCGGGGAAGTTTCCTGCCCGGCTGTGCTGCAAGGGGGGGACGCCCCCCGCTCCTCAAGGCACAGCCAAGAACCCGTGATTCGCGAACCAAGGCCTTCCCAGCCTGGCTCTTCGCGTTTTGCGAGGACCCTCTGTGTCAATGTGAATGAGACAGCCGAGCTAAATCCGCTGGAAGAACCACCACAGTCCGAGGAGGGCTACGGCTGCGGAGCCGCTGCGGCGCAGCCAGCTTGGCAGGAGGAATTCGGGGGGCTCTGCGCGCCACCTGTTCCAGACCAAGAAGGGCACGAGCACAAGGGCCACCATCAGGAGCTGGCCCAATTCAATGCCCAGGTTAAACCCGAGCAGCGCCAGGGGCCGCGAACTGCTTTGCACCAGGGAGGCGGAGAGGAAGGAGGCGAAACCCAGGCCGTGGAGCAGGCCGAAGAGGAAGGCTTCGGGCCAGCGGCTGCGCTGCTGGTCGGGGCGCCAGAGGTTGTCGGCGGCCACATAGGCGATGGAGAGGGCGATGGTGGACTCGATCAGGCCTTTCCAGGCCGAGGTGTCCACGACCCCCAGGCCAGCGAGGGCCAGGGTCACCGAGTGGGCCAGGGTGAAGGCCGTGACCCAAAGCAAGACCCCGCCCAGCCGCCGCGAGGCGAAGAGCAGGGCCAAGAGGAAAGCCAAATGGTCGAATCCAAACAGGATGTGCTCCAGCCCCAAGGCCACGAAGGCCCCAAGGCCGCCGCCCTCCGAGGGCAGCGAGCGCACCCACGGCCGCTCGGCACCCAAGACGAAAGACTGGGGCGGATTGCCCGGCCACTCGATCTGGGTCAGGTCCACATGCGCCGGCGCGCTCTCGCGAAAGAGGTCGAGGCGCAATTCCAGGCTGGCGAGGGGCTCTTCGGCGCGGGCCCTGAACTCGAATTCGAAAGTCCCGCCGTCGGCTTTGAAGAGAGACTCGGAGGCCGGGGGAGTGAAGCGCAGAGAAAGCTGGTCGGTGGCGAGCAGTCGCGGCTCGGCGTTCCCGGGCCGGATCTCGTACAGCCGATAATGCCCGAGAATGTACTCAAATAGCTGGTTTTGACGCTCTCGGGCGAGTTTGGCATCGACTTCGCCCCGGCCCTCGCTGTCAAGCTCGGGGAAGACCTCGAGCATGGAAAGCCCCTGGCAATGCAGGGTCACCTGGGCTTCGTTGCCCACCACCAGCACCCGCGAGCTGCTGAGGGAAGTGGGGTGCGATCCGAGGAGGGAAAGGCAGAGGAAGAGGCAAAGGGCCATGGCGATGCCCTACCATGCCGCCATGCAACCCCTCTCTCTACGAGTTTCCGCCATCACACCCAAGTCCGATGCCCTGGTGGAGTTCCTGGGCCTCGGCTTGGGGCTAGACTGCCAGGCCCAGGAGCTGCAAGCCTCAGGCGGGGCCGCCATCACCGGCGCCTCCTTCGAGGCCACCAACGGCAGCGGCATCGAGGTTTGGCCCGAGGGCCAAGGCATGCCCCAGGGCCTCATGCTGCAAATCGAGGTGGCCGACGCCAGCCTCGTGGCTGAGTACGCCCGTCGCCAGGGCCTGGAGCCCAAGGGCCCTTTCGAGACGAGCGACCTGTGCCTCTACACCCTCCTGGCCCCCGGCGGCCTGGCCCTCTCGATTCAGTCGCGCAAGGGCTGAAGCTGAGGGGGAGCGGCAGCTCTTGATGTGGATGCGGAATGGATGCGGAATCGCGATTCTGGAACGGCGTTGACGGGAATAGGGCCTTGCGAGTACAACTTTGGGCCGAATATTGCCCCTTGGGTTGATGTTTTGGCTGCCGGAACCATCCCGGTAGCCACTCCAAAGGCAAGCCAACCGATTTCAGCCACTCACCCCTTCTTGCTCCCATGTCCCGGGCCGGAACCGTCGTCATCCTCGCCGCAGGCCAGGGCACGCGCATGCAAAGCGCGCGGCCCAAGGTCTTGCACGAGTTGTGTGGCAAGACGCTCATCGCCTGGGTGCTGGACCAGGCCCTGAGCCTCGATCCCGAACGCATCCTGGTGGTGGTGGGGCATGCTGCCGAGGAGGTTGAAGCCGAGATCGCCCGCGGACCCGCGAGCGAACTCTGCGAGTGCGTCGTGCAGGAACCCCAAGCCGGCACCGGCCACGCCTTGCAGGTTTGCCTCCCGGCCCTGGCGAGCGCCGAGGGCCCGGTCTTCGTGCTCTACGGAGACATGCCGGTCTTGACTCCAAAGAGCTTGCAGACCCTGAGTGAGGTGGCCGGGGATGTCGCCCCCGAGGGCATGGCGATGTTGACCGCCTGCCCTCCTCTCACCTCGGGCTTGGGCCGCATCGCCCGCGCCCCCGACGGCGCCTTTGCCAGCATCGTGGAAGATCGCGATTGCACTCCCGAAGAGTTGTGCATAGAAGAGGTCAATCTCGGCGTCTACGCCTTTCCCGCGACCCAACTGCGCGAGTACTTGCCCCGGCTCAAGAACGACAACTCCCAGGGCGAGTACTACCTCACCGATGTGGCCCGCATGTTCGCCAGCGACGGGCGCGAGGTGGCCACGGTGGAACTCGCCGACCCCGATGAGGCCCTGGGCGTCAACACCATCGCCCACCTGGCCGAAGCTCGTTGGGCCTTGCAGGTGCGCCTGCTCGAAGAACACATGGCCCGTGGCGTGGCCATCGAAGATCCCGCCACGACTTTCATCGACGCCGATGTGGAAATAGGCCCTGGCACGCGCATTTTGCCCTGTACGGTGATCCGCGGCGGCGTGCGCATCGGCGCCGGCTGCGAGGTCGGGCCCTTCACCCACCTGCGCCGGGGCAGCGTGCTCCACGATGGCGCCGAGCTGGGAAACTTCTGCGAGGCCAAGAATTCCGAGATCGGAGCCGGCACCAAGGCCAAGCACCTTTCGTACCTCGGGGACGCCCAAATCGGCGCTGGAGCCAACATAGGCGCCGGTACGATCTTCGCCAACTACGATGGCACTCACAAGCACAGGACAGTGGTGGAGGATGGTGCCTTCATCGGTAGTGGCACCACCATCGTGGCGCCGGGTAAGATCGGTGCCGGAGCAACCACCGGTGCCGGGGCTGTCATCACCCGCGGCGCCGAGGTCGGCCCGAACGAGGTCTGGGTGGGCGTGCCTGCACGCCGACTGACCCGCACATCCGTGAACGAAACCGAGAGCGAAACCCAAGGCATCGAGCGGGGCGCGGCCGACTGAGCCCCCCGCGCGAAGCAACTACCTTTCAGAAAACCGTGGCAGCCTTTAGCGACAAGATCACCCTCATCGCCGGTACGGCGCACCGTGCGTTGTGCGAAGCGATCTCCGCTTCTCTGGACCTGCCCCTGGCGAATGCCCATGTAGGTCGTTTTCCCGATGGCGAGGTGGACATAAAGGTCGAGGAAGACCTGCGCGGATCGGACTGCTTTGTCTTGCAGCCGACTTGCCCGCCGGTGAACGACAACTGGATCGAGCTCCTGCTCCTGATCGACACCCTGCGTCGCTCAAGCGCCGGCCGCATCACGGCCGTCATGCCCTACTACGGTTATGCGCGCAAGGATCGCAAGGACGAAGGGCGCGTGCCCATCAGCGCCAAGGTGCTGGCCAACACTCTCAGCATCAGCGGTGCGCACCGCGTGGTGACAATCGACATGCACGCAGCCCAGATCCAGGGCTTCTACGACATCCCCGTTGACCACCTCTACGCCAAGCCCGTCCTGCTCGGTCGCCTGCGCGAACTCGAGATCGAGGACCCGGTGGTAGTCACGCCCGATGTGGGCGGCATCAAGATGGCCCGGGGTTATGCCAAGCCCATGGGCTCAGACCTCGCCATCGTGGACAAACGCCGCATTTCCGGCTCGCGCATAGCGATTGAGCATGTTATCGGCGATGTAGAAGGGCGCAATGTCATCATCGTCGACGACATGATCTCCACCGGTGGATCGATCACCGAGGCGGCCAAGATCTTGCGCCAGAACGGCGCTCGAACCATCGTGATCGCGGTCACCCATCCGGTCTTCTGCGGACCGGCCATCGAGCGCTTGGCGAACGCCCCGGTGGACAAGGTGCTCGTCACCGACACCATACCCCGGGGCGATGATTGGCCGGATGTGATCGAGACCGTCTCGGTTGCACCGCTGCTCGCCCAGGCTATCAACAACATTCACCACTCGCGGTCGGTCAGCGTACTTTTCGAAGACTGACCCGCCCGCGAGGGCTTTCCAAACTTCCAGAGACTCCAGAGGATCCTGCCATGGCCCAGAGCGAAACTCTATCGGCCCAAAAACGAACCAAACTCGGCTCCAAGACCGCCCGCAGCCTGCGCGCCGCGGGCCAGATTCCCGCCAACATCCAGGGCGACGGGGAGCACCTCGATTTTTCGATCTCCCAAGAGGCCTTCCTGACCACCCGCCGTCACCACACGCACCTCTACGACATCGACATCGATGGTTCGGTTGAATTGGCCGTGGTGCGTGAGCTGCAATGGGACGCCATGGGCGGCAACATCGCCCATGTCGAGTTCAAGCGCGTGATCCGCGGCGTCGAGACTGCCACGGAGGTCGCCATCGAGTGGGTCGGCCAGCCCAAGGGCGGTATCCTCAACGCCCTCGTGGACCATGTCACGATCCGCTGCATCCCCTCCCTGATTCCCGACTCGGTCGAGGTCAAGGTGGGCGAGCTCGAGGAGGGCCAGCACCTCTCGGCTGCGGACATCATCCTGCCCGAGGGCCTGAGCCTCGGCATTGATCTCGATACCGAGATCGCCACGGTCACCGGCGCCAGCCCGGATGTGATCGAAGAGCCCGAAGAGGACGAGGGCGACGACATGGAAGCGGGCACTGCGGCCAGCGACGGCGATGGCGGCACCGACGGTGGAACTGGCGATGGCGCCGACGGGCCGAGTGGCGGCGACGGAGCCTGATCGGGGCGCCCCGGGGGGTGGGCCCTTGCGCCCGCCGCCCGGAGCCCTACACTATTCGCCCGACTCGCCGCCTGGCCAGGGCCCTCTCGAGGCCTGGCTCAAGGTGGCAGCCGATCCGATTCAAGACCTCACGGCCATCCACTGTGACCCGCATCGTCGTTGGGCTGGGTAACCCCGGCACCGAGTACGAAGGCACCCGACACAATGTCGGGTTCCTGGTGCTGGACACCCTGGCGCGCCACGAGGGCCTGCTCTTTGAGACCGCACGCAAACTGAAGGACGCTGGCAAGGGTGACCCCACCCTCGGCGGGCAACGGCTCTATGGTGGGCCGAAGAAGTTTCGCTTCGCGCGCAGCTTCGACCCCGATGCCCTCTGGGTCAAACCGGAGACCTTCATGAACCTCTCAGGCACCGTCGTGGGACCCCTGGCCCGCTGGGCCGGAACGAGTCCCAACGATATCCTCGTCGTCTACGACGATCTTGACCTGGACCTGGGAGTCTTGCGCCTGCGCCCCCACGGTGGGGCGGGGGGGCAGAAGGGCATGCGCTCCATCATTGATTCACTCGGCACCGACCGCTTCCCCAGGCTACGCGTGGGGATTGGCCGGCCGAGAACCGACGCGGCGCGTCATGTACTCGAGCCCTTCTCTGCCAAGGAGCTGCCCGAGATCGAGATCTCAATCGCGGAAGCGAGCGAGGCCGTGCTCTACTGGATCCGAACAGGAGACATCGAGCAGTGCATGACGCGGTTCCATAGCCGCTGGAACCAGGGCGCCTGACCGGCTCTATGAGCCCCTCAGCCCCGATACATCTCCAAGGAGAACCTGAACTTTGGCACACATTTTTGAAGGCATGTACTTGCTCGACAACGCTGCGGTCCGTGAGGACTGGAACGCGGCGAAGAGCATCGTTGTGGGAACCCTGGAGAAGCACGGAGGCAAGGTGCTCACGGCTCGCCGTTGGGGCGAGCGCCGCCTGGCCTACCCGATCAAGCAGAAGAACCGGGCGACCTTTCTTTTGACCTATTACGAGATCCCGGCCGAGAACATCCCGGACATGCGCCGAGATTTCGAGCTGAACGAATCCGTTCTGCGCTCCCTGGAGGTCGTGGTTGACGCGCTGCCCGAGGGCGAGACTGAATTCCACACCGAGGAACAGGGCGCCGAATTCAGCGTTCCGACGCCCCCGGACGACGACCACATCGACTTCGTCGAAGAAGAGGTCTTCGAGGACGAGGGCGACGACCGCGATCTCCGCCGCGGACGCCGCGATGACGGCTCCCAGGGCCGGTCTGACGGTGACGCCAAGCCTGACGGTGACGCCAAGCCTGACGGTGACGCCAAGCCTGACGGTGACGCCAAGCCTGACGGTGACGCCAAGACCGAGAAGAATACTGATACCGCGACCGCGACTGCCGACGAGTCGGCAAGCGAGGACGCGCCCGCCGAAACGAAAGCCAGCGAAGCCACATCGGCTTCCGAGGAGATCTGATCATGGCATTCGGAAGAAGAGGCCGGCGCGCTGGCCGCGGCCTGGTAAAACTGGGCCGCAAAACCGACGAAAAGGAGCCCTTCGATTACAAGAACATCGATCTGCTCAAGAAATTTTTAACCCCCCAGGGCCAGATCATGGGCCGTCGCCGCTCGGGCTATTGCGCCCAGAGTCAGCGCCGCCTCAAGGTCGCCATCAAGCGCGCCCGGCACCTCGGGCTCTTGCCCTTCGTGGGCTAGAGGAGAGAGACCAATGCAAGATACAGAAGTACTGCTCTCTGAGCATGTGAAGCACCTGGGCAAATGCGGCGATGTCGTCCGTGTGGCCCCCGGCTATGCCCGTAACTACCTCCTGCCCCGGGGCATCGCGACGATTGCCACGGAGGACAGGAAGGCAGCCATGGCGCGCAAGCGCGAAAAGCTCGATACCGAACTGGCAGCCCTGCTGGTGGAAATCGATGCCCGCATCAAGATTCTCGAGGGTCTCAAGCTGAAGACCATCGAGCGTGCCGACGACCACGGCCACTTGTACGGTTCGGTGAATGCCCAGCGCATCGTCGAGCTTCTGGCCAAAGAGAGGCAGCAAGTGACCGAGAAGGATGTGCGCCTCGACAAGGGCCTCAAGGATGTCGGCCACCACGAGGTGACCCTGCACCTGCACGCCGAGCGCTCGGCCACGATCAAGATCGAGATCGAGGCCGAGGGTGCCGCCGAGAAGGCCGCCCTGGAGGCCAAGGAGGCCGAGGCCAAGGCCGCAGGCAAGGCCGAGGCCGTCGCTGAAGGTGTCTCGGAAGCCACCGAGGAGGCCGAGCAGGCCCCCGAAGAAATAGCCTCCGAGGCGCCTGAGGGCGACTGAGCTTGGTCCGGCAGTTTCAAGCAGCACGGGCCCCCGCCGCGATAAGCGTGGCGGGGGCCCGTGCTCCATTCAAAGCGAGGCCCCGGTGCGTTATCCTGTGCGGCCCCTGCCACGCCACGCACCATGGATAACGAATACGAAGAGCCCCCCGTTCCGGGCGCAGAACTCGGGCGCACGCCGCCCCACAACATCGATGCCGAACAGGCTGTCTTGGGCTCACTCCTGATCAACCCCTCGCGCATGATCGACGCCGTCGACTACCTGCGTGCCGAGGACTTTTTCAGTCCGCGCCACACGATGATCTTCGAAGCTCTCGTGCACCTGGGCGAGCAAGCCGAAGCGATCGACTTCATCACAGTGGGGGAGGCACTCATGGCGCGTGGCAACCTCGAGCGTGCCGGTGGCCGTGAGTATCTCGTGGAACTCACCAGGGCGGTCAGTGGTTCTGCGCACTTGCAGTACCACGCCAAGCTGGTGCGAGATACGGCGGTCCTGCGGCGCTTGATCTCCGCAGCCAGCGAGATTATCGAGCAGGCCTACAACACGCGACCCGATGGCGATAGCGTGAGCCTGCTCGTGGACGAGAGTGAGAACGCGATTTTTCAGATCTCTGACGAAGGCCATTCTTCGGGGGTGAAAACCCTTGCCTCGGCGCTGCAAGAGACCATGAAGCGCATCGACTCGCCCTCGCGGCACCGCGGGCTGGTGGGGCTGACCAGCGGCTTCTATGACCTCGACGATAAAACCGCCGGCTTCGATGGTGGTCAGTTGATCATCCTGGCGGCGCGCCCTTCCATGGGCAAGACCGCCCTGGTGCTCAACATGATGGACCGTGCCGCGGCCAGCAATCCCGAGTGGATGGAGGATGGCCCGCCGGTGATCCTCATGTTTAGCCTCGAAATGGGCCACGAATCCGTGGTTGAGCGCATGCTCTGTACCCGCGCCCAGGTGGATGCCCACAAGCTCAAGACCGGCCGAATCCCGCCTGAGGATTTCGCGGAGCTAGCCCGCTCCGCCGACGAATTGAGCCGCCTGCGGCTCTTCATCGACGATACCCCGGGCCTCGCGGTGACAACCATGCGCAGTCGCGCGCGGCGGATCAAGCAGCGCGAGAAGGGCTTGCACATGATCGTGGTCGACTACCTCCAGCTAATGTCGCAACCGAAGGCCGAGAGCCGCCAGATGGAGATCAGCCAGATATCACGGGCCCTGAAGGAGCTCTCGCGGGAGCTGAATGTGCCCGTCATCGCCCTTTCCCAGCTCTCGCGAGCGGTTGAGTCGCGCGAGGACAAGCGGCCCCTGCTCTCGGACTTGCGTGAATCGGGCTCCATCGAACAGGACGCTGACATTGTGATGATGTTGTTTCGCCCCTGGTACTACAACGAGACCGAGGAGAACTTCGGCGTGGCCGAACTCAGCATCGGCAAGCAGCGCAACGGGCCGACCGGAACGGTCAGGTTGCAGTTCACCGGCAACACCATGCGCTTTGAAAACAGCTCCCCATCCGTTGCCGAGCCGCTCGTCCCTTGAGCTCCTGCGCAGCGAGCTTCCAAGAATTCCCCAAGAGAGAGCGCAGCCCATTGCCCCGTATCGTCATCATTCGCCTCCTGGCGTCTCTGGCCCTCGTCGTTGGTCTTGCGGCGACAGTGGGAGCCAGCGGCCAAGAAGCTCAGGCCCCCAGCGAGCTTCCCTACGAAGGCCGGCTCATCCTGCGGATCGATGTGATCGGGGAACAGCGCTACACCGAGGAGCGCCTGCGGGCGGCTCTCGGCTTGTCCGTGGGAGACTTGTGTTCCGCGGCCACGGTCGAGGAGGGCATCGAGTACCTGTGGTCCCTCTTCCAGGTGCGCGCCTCCCTTGACTATCGCCTGATGGCGGAGGGTGTCGAGTTGCGGCTGGTCGTGACGGAATTACCGGCAGACCTCGAACCGCGCTTTATCGGAAATGTGGGCGTAAACCTCGAGAAGCTGCTCGAGTGGGCACAATTGGAAGACCGCCGCGAGCTCTTCCTGCACCAGGTGCCGCGGGTCACCACGCGCGTTCTCGAAGGCTACAAGCGCGAGGGCTACTACTTCGCCGAGGTGAACCCCGTCATTCGCGAACTCCAGGAGGGCGACGATCCAAACGCCCCGGGGGATGTGATCTTCGAGATCATTGAGGGCCCGCAGGTGCATGTGAAGAAGGTCCTCATCGAGGGCAACGAGAGCCTTCCCGAAGGGGGTTTCTGGTTCTGGAAGGACGGCCTGAGCGCCCAGGCTTCGATCCTACTCGCAGGACCGGGCCTGTTCGACTGGAGCGGAACCGAGTTCGTCCTCGAAACCCTGCGCGGCGATCTCCTGGCCATGCGCAAGGTCTATCGCGATTCCGGCTACCTGAACGCTGTGGTGGAACTCGACCGGCTCGAGTTCAGCGAGGATCGCTCCGGAGTCGAAGTCCACATCATCATCGACGAAGGCGAAGCCTTCGTCGTGCGCGAACTCTTCGTGCAGGCGTTTAGCCTCAAGCCCAACCCCCGAGGATCGGCCTATTTGCCCCTCGAGGAGCCGACCGAGCTGGTTTTGCCCGAGGAGGAGATCCTGCAGAACCTGAGCCTCGCTCCTGGCAAGGTCTACACCCAGCGCTGGGTGCGATCCGACCACCAGGCTCTGCGGGATTTGTACGGCAAGGATGGCCACATCGAGCATCCCTCCCTGGGACTGGCCCACACCTGGCGCTGGCTCGAGCCCGAGTTGATCTTCGACATGCAGAGTGCCGAGGTCGATGTGATTTACCGCATCGCCGAGGGCCAGCCCGTACGCATCCGCGAGGTCATAGTGGCCGGCGCCACCCACACCCAGGACCGAATTATTCGCCGCGAGCTATCGGTCATGCCCGGCGAGTTGGCGGACATGAAGGAAATCCGCTCCTCCCTGCGGCGCCTGACGAGCTCGAACTATTTCACTGACGATCGCAATCGTCTCGAACACCGCGATCCCGCTTTCCGGTTCATTCCCACCGGCGAGGAAGGGCTGGTGGATATCGAGTTCATCGTCGAGGAAGGCCGCGTTGTGGACATGCAGATCGCGGCCGGGGTGGATTCGAATGACGGCTTGTTCGGCATCGTGGCCTTGACCATGCGCAACTTCGATATCACCAGCATGCCCAGTTCTTTTCTGGGGGCCTTCGGTGAGATTTTCCGCAAGGAAGCCCTGCACGGCGCTGGCCAAACCATGGAGATCGAGATATCTCCCGGTTCCACCCTGGATCGCTCGCGGATTCGGTTCGTCGAGCCCGATATCTTCCGCCGCCAACAGGACCGTGTCGCCCTGGACTTGGAAATTTCCAAGGTCGATCGCATCCTCCAGGACTACGACGAGAAGCGCATCGCCAGGCGCGTCAAGTTCGGCTACACCCTGGGCTTCAACTCCAGCATCTGGCTGGGTTTTGCCAACCAGGACCTCACTATCAGTGATGTCGATGAAGATGTGGATCTCACGGATCCCTTGCTTCAGCCCCTGGCGGACCAGGTGGGCTCGTCCAGCCTGACCGGCTTGACCCTGGATTGGCGGCACCGTGACACCGATGTGGGCTTCAACCCCCGCGACGGCCGCATCCTGAGCTGGAAGAATGAGTTCTATTCGAAGTCCCTGGGCAGCGACTGGGAACTGTACAAGAGCAAGATCACCTGGGACGAGTACCTGCCCCTCGCCAAGGGCGAGCGCGATGTCCACTCGGTCGTGCGCATCTCCATGGGCGCCGCAGTGGCGCTGCCTTTTGGCGATTCAGATTTGGTGCCATTCTCGGAGAGGTTCTTCCTCGGGGGCTTCAGTTCCCTGCGCGGCTTCCGTTACCGCGGCGCCGGCCCGAGCACATCTTCGGGCACGCCCATCGGCGGCGAAAGCATGCTGCGTGTGGGTATCGAATATCGCTATCCGCTCCACTCGATCACTCGGCCGGGCACCTTTCACAAGACCGAGATGCTGCGCGCGCACCTGTTCATGGACGCGGGGCTGCTCGGCACCAAGTACGATCAGCTCGACTTTGGCGATACCCGTGCCTCGGTGGGCTTTGGTTTTGGCCTGATGTACCCCCTGCCCATCGTCTTCAACTTCGGCTTTCCGATCCGCGAGGGCGAGTTTGATCGCAAACAGGTATTCTCCTTCAACTTGGCTATCCGCTGACCCGGATCTTGCACCCCATGCCCCAACGGACCCTCGCCGACCTGGCCCAACTGTGTGGCGCCGCCCTTGAGGGCGATGGTACGCGGCTCGTGAGCGGCCCCGCCGACCTCGCCGGCGCGGGTAGGGACGAGGTCTCGTTCCTGGCCAACGAGCGCTACGCGGCTCTGGTGGAGTCCACCCGGGCGGCGGCGGTGGTCCTGGCCCGCGGCGTTCAGGTTGCTCGCGATGACTTGGCCTTGTTGCGGGTGGACGATCCCAATACGGCCTTCACCGCCATCGTGAGCGCCTTTGCCGAGAGCGAAGCACCGCCTCCCGCTGGTATTCATCCTTCAGCCGTGGTTCACGAGAGCGTGCAGCTCGGCGCGGCTGTGGCCATCGGCCCCCTGTGCAGCGTGGGGGCCGATGCCCAGTTGGGCGACGGAGCCGTTTTGCACGCCGGAGTCTGCGTGGGAGCCGGGGCCAAAATCGGCCCGCGCACGGTTTTGCACACTCATGTCTCGCTCTACCCGCGGGTCCAGATCGGCGCTGACTGTATCCTGCATGCGGGCAGTGTTATCGGCTCCGACGGTTTGGGTTTCGAGCCCTCGCCCGAGGGCTGGGACAAGATTCCCCAGTGCGGCACCGTGATTATCGAGGACGAAGTCGAAATTGGAGCCAACTGCGCCATCGACCGCGGCCGCTTCGGTGCGACCCTCGTGCGCCGCGGGGC
Source organism: Planctomycetota bacterium (assembly GCA_012959785.1). Taxonomy (GTDB): domain Bacteria; phylum Planctomycetota; class UBA1135; order UBA1135; genus DUCM01. Next base: position 232,982 of record DUCM01000021.1, read on the forward strand.
CAAGCTCGACAACCTGGTGCACATCGCCCACAATGTGGTCATCGGCGAGGCCAGCTTGCTCTGTGCGCAGGTGGGCCTGTCGGGCTCGGTCACCCTGGGCCAGCGCGTCATCATGGGTGGTCAGAGCGCCGTGGCTGGCCACCTCGCCGTGCCTGACGGCGTGCAGATCGGCGGTCAGGCCGCTGTCGCCAGCAGCCCCGAGCCCGGACAGGAGGTTACCGGCACACCTGCCCGCCCACTGCGGCAAACCCGCAAGGATGCCGCCCTCGTGCGTAAACTGCCGGAATTGAAGGAGCGCCTGGCGGCCCTCGAAGGGCGCCTGGCCGAGCTCGAATCTCGGAGTGACGAGCAATGACCCGCGAGCAACAAACCCTGCGCACGGCCATCGAGTTCGAGGGCGTGGGTCTGCATAGCGGCAAGACCGTCAAGGTGCGCGTGCTACCCGCGGCGGCCGATCACGGCATCGTCTTCATCCGCAGCGACCTGCCCGAGTCCGATCCGATTCCGGCCCTCGTCACCTATTTTTCCGAAAAGGAGAGGCGTTCGCGGTTGCAGCGCGGAGCGGTCTTTGTCGACACAGTAGAGCACCTTCTGGCCGCTTGCACGGGCCTTGGCGTGGACAACCTGCGGGTGGAGATCTCCGGCGAAGAGATGCCTGGCATGGACGGCAGTGCCCAGCCCTTCGTGGAGCTCTTCAGTCAATCTGGCCTGGTGGAACAGCGTACTTTGGCCCGCGAATTCAAGCTCTCCAAGCCGATTTTTGTGCGTCATGACGACGCAACTCTGGTGGCCTTGCCTTCGGATGCGCCGGGCTTGACCTTGCAGTACATGGCGACCTTCGAGGAGCCCGGCGTGAAAGGCGGCAGTGCCCAGTTCTGCTTGACCCCCGAAATCTTCGCCCGAGAGATTGCCCCGGCGCGGACTTTTTGCCTCGCTTCCGAAGTCGAATCGTTGCGAGCGGCGGGCCTCGGCAAGGGCGCCACGGCCGAGAACACCGTGGTCCTGGGCGACCCCGATAGCATCATGCGTATGGATGACGAGCCGGTGCGCCACAAGCTGCTCGACATCGTTGGCGACTTGACTCTCTTGGGCGCCAGCCTGCAAGCGCATGTGATCGCCACGCGCTCGGGACACCGCAGCAACGCGGCACTCGTGCGCAAGCTCTTTGACTTGATGCAGGAAGAGGAGGCCGGCGGCGTGATTACCCGCGAGTCGGGTCTAGATGTGCGCGAAATCCTGCGCATGCTCCCGCACCGCTATCCGTTCATCCTGATCGATCGCGTGATTGAGATCGATGGCTATCAGAAAGCCGTGGCGATCAAAAATGTGACCATCAACGAGCCATATTTTCAGGGGCACTTCCCCGATGCGCCCCTGATGCCCGGCGTCTTGCAGCTCGAGTCCATGGCGCAGTTGGCGGGGGTTTTGTTGCTTCGGAAACTTGAGAACACAGGCAAGCTGGCCGTGCTGTGGGCCATCGACAAGGTCAAACTACGGGGCGCCGTAGTTCCCGGCGATCAATTGCGGATCGAGGTCGAGACGCTCAAGATGAAGGGTAAGACCGCCCAGGTGCGGGGCACCGGCTCGGTCTCCGGACGCCTCGTTTGCGAGGCGACATTGATGTTCACCATGGTAGACGCCTAAGCTATTCACAGATTATGCCCACCAAAATCCACCCTACCGCCGTCATCGACCAAGGTGCCGAGATCGGCCAGGATGTCGAAATCGGTCCTTACACCGTGGTCGGCAGCCATGTGCGCATCGGCGATGAGACCGTCATCGGCCCCCAGGTCGTGATCGAGGGCGCCACCACCATCGGCGCCCGCAATCGCATCGTCGGCCAGGCCAGTCTGGGCGGACCGCCCCAGGATTTTTCCTACAACGGCGAGCCCACCATGCTCGAAGTCGGTGACGACAACCTCATCCGCGAGTTCGTCACGATCAATCGCGGCACGGTCAAGGGTGGCGCCGCCACCCGCATCGGCGATGGTTGCCTCTTGATGGCCTGTAGCCATGTGGCCCACGACTGCATCCTCGAGGACCGCGTGATCCTGGCCAACAATGTGATGCTGGCCGGCCATGTCTTGATCGGGCGTGGCGCAAACATTTCTGGTGGCGTGGGCGCTCACCACTTCTGCACCGTGGGCGAATACGCTTATGTTGGCGGCCTGACCCGCATCGAGCACGATGTACCGCCTTTCATGATCGTCGAGGGGCACCGCTCGCGGGTGCGCAATGTGAACCTTGTGGGGCTGGAGCGGGCGGGCTTTTCCCGCGAGGATATCGAGAGCCTGCGCACCGCCTACCGCCGACTTTTTCGCTCGAGTGCGCCGCGTGCCCAGGTCATCGCCGAACTGAAGAGCGACGAGAGCACACCGGACATCGTGCGCAGGCTGATGCAGAGCCTCGAGCGCACCGAATCGGGCAAGCGTGGGCGCTACCGCGAGTGCCTGCGCGAAGAATTCGCCCTCCTGGGCGCCGCGCGCATCGCCCAGGAGGCGAGCCTCTAGTGGCCAGCCGCGGTCCCTTGAAGATGGCTGTCGTGGGCGTGGGCCACCTGGGCCGGATCCACGCCAAGATCTACTCGGAGAACCCCCGCGCCAGTCTCGTGGCCGTGGTGGACGCCAACCCCGAATGTGCCGGCGCCGTGGCCGAGGAGTTCGGATGCCAAGCCCTTACCAGCGCGGGGGACCTGCCTCTGGACCTCGACGGCGTGAGCATCGTGGTGCCTACCCAGGCCCACGCGGCCACGGCCGTGCCGCTCCTCGAGCGCGGCATTCCCTGCCTCGTGGAGAAACCCATGGCGGCATCCCTCGCGGACGCCGATGCCATCCTGGCCGCCGCCGAGCAGGGCGGTGCAATCTTGAGCGTTGGCCATGTGGAGCGCTTTCAACCTGGCGTGCGCAAGGTGCGCGAGATGGGCATGCAGCCGCGATTCATCGAATGTCACCGCCTAGCGCCCTTTTCTTTCCGTTCCATGGATGTGGGCGTGGTGCACGACTTGATGATCCACGACCTGGATCTGATCCTGCACATGGTTGATTCAGAGATCGAGAGCGTCGACTCGGCTGGCGGCGCGATCCTGACCGAGGTCGAGGACATGGCCTCTGTGCGCATCGTCTTCAAGAACGGTGCGCGGGCCAACATATCCGCCAGTCGCGCTTCCCTCGAGCCCATGCGGCGCTTCCGCATGTTTTCCTCCGAGGGCTATGTGAGTCTCGACTTTCAGAAGAACTACGGCATCTACATCACCCGCGGACCTGAGTGGGACACGGGTCGTGTGGCCTTGCGCACCCTGGACCCCATCGTGCTGGCCCTGCGCAAGGACTGGATCCAGGAGAAGGTCTTGAAGGTCACCGAGCTTGAACTGGCCGGCGAGCAGCGCCCCTTGCAGGCCGAATTGGACGCCTTTCTCGACTGCATCGAAACCGGCCAGGCTCCCGAGGTCACGGGCCACGACGGCCGCCGCGCATTGGCGCTCGCGGAACAGATTTCGACGGCGATCCGCGAGCAGGCTTGGTAGTTCGCGGCCAGCATGAGTCCCAGAGCCCGGCCAGCATGAGCCCCAAAAAAAGCCCCGGCACGCGCTTCGCGGCCCTGCCCGAGACGATTTCCAGAGCACCGGACGCCGCCGAGCTGGAGATCCTTGCGGGGTGGGAAGAGCAAGGCGTTTTCGCCGCCTTGCAGGTTGCCCGGGCCGAGGCTCCTGCGTTTGTGTTCTGGGAGGGCCCGCCCACGGCCAACGGCCGGCCCGGCATCCACCACATGCTGTCGCGCACCATCAAGGACACGGTTTGCCGCCAGCAATCCATGCTCGGCAAGCGCGTCGACCGCAAAGCCGGCTGGGATACCCACGGCCTGCCCGTGGAACTCGAGGTCGAGAAGACCCTGGGCATCAGCGGCAAACCCGAGATCGAGAAGTACGGCATCGCCGAGTTCAACGCCAAGTGCCGCGAGAGCGTTTGGACCTACCGACAGGAGTGGGAAGAGCTCAGCAATCGCATCGGCTTCTGGCTCGACTACGAGCATCCCTATGCGACCTACGACGAGGACTTCGTCGAATCGGTCTGGTACATCCTCAAGAAATTTCACGACGGGGGTCTGGTCTACCGCGGCAAGCGCGTGGTGCATTTTTGCGGCCGCTGCGGCACGGGCCTCTCGGCCCATGAAGTGGGCCAGCCAGGTGTCTATCAGGATGTGGTTGACCCCAGCGTTACCGTGCGCTTCCCCGTTTTGGGGGAGGACTCTTCGGAACCCCTGGCTCTGCTCGCCTGGACCACCACGCCCTGGACCCTGCCCTCGAATGTGGCCCTCGCCGTGCACCCCGCGGTGGAGTACATCCGCGCCCGGGTGGCCTTGCCCGTGGCCAAGGGCGCAGAGCCGGGCTCGGCGGGCCACGAACAGGTTTGGTTGGCCGCAGCGCGGGCAAATGCAGTCCTGGGGGAGGACTTTGAAGTGCTCGAGACGGTTCTCGGCGCCGAACTCGAGGGCCGGCGCTACTCGCCGCCCTTCGAGGACGAGGTGCCCGAAGTGGACCCCGGCGCCTGGCAACCCGATCCGGCCCGGCTCTGGACGGTCATCTCCGCCGACTATGTCAGCACCTCGGACGGCACGGGCATCGTGCACCAGGCGCCCAGCTACGGTGTCGAGGACTGGGGTACCGCCGGGGAGTATCGCCTGCCCGTGCGCCAGGCCGTGGGCACCGAAGGCCGCCTGGTGGTCGATGTTGCCGGGGTCCGGGCAGGCACCTTCTTCAAGGATACCGACAAGCCCCTGATTAGAGACCTCAATGACCGTGGCCGGATGTTCAAAGCGACCCAAGCCAGCCACAGCTATCCCCATTGCTGGCGCTGCGACACGGCTCTGATGCAGTTCGCCACGCCGGCCTGGTACATCCGCACCTCGAGCTACAAGCAGCGCATGATGGACTACAACTCGCGCTGCAATTGGGTGCCCAGGGAAGTGGGGGAGAAGCGCTTCGAGAACTGGCTCGAGAACAATATCGATTGGAACATCTCTCGCGACCGCTACTGGGGGACACCCCTGCCGTTCTGGGTTTGCGAGGATTGCGACGCCGAGTGCGCCGCAGGCAGCCGCGCTGAGATCGAAAAACTCGCTGGAGGCCTGCCCGAGGGCTTCGACAACCACAAGCCCGTGATCGACGAGGTTAGCTTTGCTTGCACGGCTTGCGGCGGCGTCATGCGTCGCACTCGAGCCGTGCTCGACTGCTGGTTTGATTCGGGCTCGATGCCCTACGCCCAACACCATTTCCCCTTCGGAGACTCTTCTGAAAAGACGGCCCGCGCGTTCCCTGCGGACTTCATCGCCGAGGGTCTCGACCAGACTCGCGGCTGGTTCTACTCCTTGATCGCCATCGGCGCCTTCCTGGCCGAGGAGGAGCCCGCCCTGCCCACGGGTGCGGTCTACAAGAGTTGCGTCGTGAACGGCATGTTGCTCGATCGCGTGGGACAGAAGATGTCCAAGAGTCGCGGCAATGCCCTGCTGCCCTTCGAGGCTATACGCGAGCATGGCGTGGATGCCTGGCGTTGGTACCTGCTCTCGAGCTCGACACCCGGTGAGCCCCTGCGCGTCGAGTGGTTGGCCAAGGAGCAACGCGCCGAGGCCCAGGGCTACAAGGATGGCGTGCTCGATGTGCGCCGCCGTTTCCTGGGGACCCTGCTCAACAGCTACAAGTTCTTCGCCGAATACGCCCGCATCGACGGTTTCGACCCCGTGGACCCCGATCTGCCGGCGGCGCCGGTTCGGCCTGAGATCGACCGCTGGTTGCTTTCGCGTACCCAGACCCTGATCGTCGCGGTGCGCCGATCCTTTGCCGAGTATGACCTCTCGGGTGCCTGTCAGCTCATCGAGCGCTTCGTGGTGGACGAGCTATCGAACTGGTACATCCGCCGCAACCGGCGGCGCTTCTGGAAGGGCGAGACCGGCGCAGACAAGTTGGCCGCCTACGCTTCCCTGCATACGGCCCTCTCGGCGGTGACCTTGTTGATTGCGCCGGTGGTGCCCTTCGTTTCAGAGATTCTGTGGCAGCGCCTCGGTGACAGCGGGGCTTCGGTACACCTCGAGTTCTTCCCCGAGGCCGACGAGGAGCTCGTGGACGAGGACCTCGAAAAGGCCATGCAGCTCGTGGAGCGCGTGATCCTCATGGGCCGGGCCCTGCGTGAGCGCGCGGGACGCAAGGTGCGCCAGCCCCTGCGCTCGATCTCGGTGCGCGCTTCGGACGCCGCCGCCCTAGAACTCCTCGCTGGCGAGTTCGCCACCGAGCAGGTGCTTGAAGAACTCAACATCAAGGCTTGGGGCAGCCTCGACACCGACGACGGCAAGTTGTGCCGTTTGCGCGCCAAGGCCAATTTCAAGGTCTTGGGGCGCCGTTTGGGAAGCCGCATGAAGGCCGCTGCGGCCCTAATCCTCGACCTCGACTCTGGGCAAGTGGCGCGCTTGCGCGATGGCGAGTCGGTCACCCTGGAACTAGATGGCGAGGAACTCGCGATCAGCCCCGATGAGGTCACGATCACCGTGGAGAGCTCTGGCGGGTTGGATGTGGAGAGCGACGGCCGGGTGGTCGTCTTCCTGGATGCCGAGCTCGACCGCGAACTGCTGGCCGAGGGCCTGGCGCGTGAGGTCATCAGCCGCGTGAACGCCCTGCGCAAGGATCGCGGCCTGGCCGTGGAGCAGCGCATCGCCTTGCGTCTGGATGCGGACGGCGAGCTCCTGGAGCAGTCCCTGGCCGAGCACGCCGGGCTGATCGCAGGGGAAACCCTGACCTCAGACTTCGAGTGTTCAGAGGAGCCGCTCCCCGATGCGCCCTGGGAGGAATACGACCTGGGCGAGGGGCTTTCTCTGCGCATCGCGCTCGCTGCCGCCGAGTAGAGCCGGTCCAGGCGATTGATCGATCCCGATTTCGTGCAGACGGGCCGGGCTAGATCATTCCCCGACTGAAAGGGTTTCCGCCCTGGCTCGGGGTGGTATGCTGATTCTTGAAACCTCTGGTGGTGCAGGCCACACGCTGCGTACCCCGAGCCGAATGATCACATAAGGGCCCTCACCCTGCCGCCTCGGCAGTACCGAGCGTGGAGGCGGGCCCACCTGGAACCGGTTGGTTCTGGGGGCGGCGAGAGCGGCATCGCTGGAGGCTTCTACTGCTTGCTCAAGGTTGCCTGCCGGAGAGCAACAGGCTCGTGGCCCCTCGCCCGCAGTATGAGCCGCCCGGGGCGCAGCGCGCGCACCCCAGCTCTCCCGCGAATCGACCGAAAACTCGCCTGATTCGCGTCACCAGGGGCTAGGATCGCGGCGAGTCGATCGCAGCGAGCGATCGCGTTCTCTCGGTCGAATCGCAACCCTGGAGCGATCCGTATGCGCAAGCTGGTTCTCATGGTCTTGGGCTCGGCCCTGCTGTGTTTTGGTTGGTATCAATTCCGCGCGGATAGCGACGCTACAGAGGTCGCCAGCGCCGCACCCCAAACGGGCGGTTATTTCATGACCTCCGTGGAGCGTGCCGAGGCCCTGGATGCGCCCATGGAAGGCCCTGCAAGCGGAGTTTTGGGCGGAAACCTGGAAGTGCCTGAAACCAGGCAAAATGGGCCATTCAAGGCTTCTGGCGACCTTTTCGACATCGGCTCCCTGGGCGATCTCTTGCGCGAAGGCGAGCTCATGGCGCACCGCGTGGGCGACCTCCAGGGCTACCTCACCGGCGACGGAGCCCGGCTCTCCCTCGCCCGGCGCAATCTGCTTATCGCCTACGGTCTCCTGATCCGGGGCATGCCCGGCCAGGCCGACAAGTACGCCAGTGGCCTCGAGGAGGCCACCGAAGTCACCGCTGAGGAGTGGGAGCTCTTGCAGTCCGCCCGCCGAGGAGGAAGCGTGCGGGTGCGCAATGCTGCCCACAAGCTCCGGCGCAGTCCCCTGGTCCTGGGTGTGTCAATGGGGCTGATGGCGGAGGAGGGCGAGAGGCTCCTGCGCGAGCAGGATTGGCGCGGGGCGGCGGAGGTCTTCAGCGAGCTGCTGTTGGCCGAAGTCGATGCTCCCTGGTCCGCGAATCGCACGGCCCTGGCGGCCTGGTCGAAGTCCCTCGCAGCGGGCCAGGCGAACCATCGCTGGAATCGTCAGGGAGCTTGGCCGCACTTTGTGGTGCAAGTCGAGGCTGGTGACAGCCTGGTGGCGATTCGCAAGCGAGTGATCAAGGACCGGCCCCGGATGGCTCTTTGCACCGGTTTGATGAACCGCAGCAACCAGCTCGGCAAATACCTCCGAGCCGGCCAGGAGCTGCGCGTGCCCACGGACACCCCCCACACCATTGTGGACCTTTCGGCCCGCTGGCTGTTCTATATGCACGCTGGTGAGGTCGTCGCCGCCTGGCCCGTGGCCATCGGTCGAGCCGGTGAGGAGACCACCCCTGGCAGCTACCAGGTGGGCGAGAAGGCCCCTGAGCCGCCCTGGTACCCCCCGGGCGGTATGGTGCCCTATGGCGATCCAGAGAACCCCCTGGGGACCCGCTGGATCGGTCTGGAGAACAGCCAGGGCCTGGGCATCCATGGTACCTGGGAGCCCGAAACCATCGGCACCATGGCCAGCGATGGTTGCATCCGCCTGGCCAATCAGGCCGTGGAGGAGCTCTTCGAGATCATCCCCCGGGGCAGCGTGGTCCTGGTCCGGCCCTGACGAGGAGAGTCTTGGATGGGGGCCATGCCGATTCCCGCCAGGCTCACTCTCTCCCCATTCGCCGGCACGGCCCTGATGCCCTCCACGGGGCCGTCCCAAGCCCCCCGAGGGCTCCGATGCGATGCCTTTTTGGCGAATATCGGGAATCCGTAACTCTTGATCTGGGAGTAACTTGGAATGATTCCAGGGGACCTGCGAAGGAAAAGTTCAGGCCACCGTTGACCTCCGAGCGCATTCCCCTATCATTCCGCCTCCCAAGCGCGAGCCAGCGTGCTCCGCAGCTTGGTGAACAACACAGCACAGACGGCCGCACAACGGCCTCGCTGGCCCCCTCCGTGGGGGTCTCCCAAGGACAGGCTCCGTGGGACCGCGAGGGCAGTGGTCGCGCGTCGATCTTTGAAAATAAGAGTGGCCTCAAGAAAATTGAGTGCGAGCGTGAGGGCCCGTGAGCGGGTCGTGACTTCGGTCGCGATGCGTTGCGGACCTTCAATTGAAGAATCCAAAGCCAAGAGAAACTTTTTGAAGGGTTTGATCCTGGCTCAGAACGAACGTTAGCGGTGTGGATTAGGCATGCAAGTCGAGCGAGAAAGCCTTCGGGTGAGTACCGCGGCGCAAGGGTGAGTAACACGTAATCAACCTACCCCCCAGACTGGAATAATCGCGGGAAACTGCGGGTAATGCCAGATGGTTTCAGCAGTTGGCATCAACTGCTGATTAAACGGCGGCTTCGGCTGCTGCTGGGGGAGGGGGTTGCGGCCTATCAGCTTGTTGGTGGGGTAATGGCCTACCAAGGCAATGACGGGTAGCCGGTCTGAGAGGATGGTCGGTCACACTGGGACTGAGACACTGCCCAGACTCCTACGGGAGGCTGCAGTCGAGAATCTTCCGCAATGGGCGAAAGCCTGACGGAGCGACACCGCGTGCAGGATGAAGGCCTTAGGGTTGTAAACTGCTGTCACGCCATAGGAATGGCGCGTTATTAATAGTTGCGCGTTTGACTAAAGCGAAAGGAAGCACCGGCTAACTCCGTGCCAGCAGCCGCGGTAAGACGGAGGGTGCAAACGTTGTTCGGAATCACTGGGCATAAAGCGCATGCAGGCGGCCATCTAAGTCAGGTGTGAAATCCCACGGCTCAACCGTGGAACGGCATTTGAAACTGGATGGCTAGAGTACGGTTGGGGTGAGTGGAACTCCTGGTGGAGCGGTGAAATGCGTAGATATCAGGAGGAACACCAGTGGCGAAAGCGGCTCACTGGACCGTAACTGACGCTGAGGTGCGAAAGCTAGGGTAGCGAACGGGATTAGATACCCCGGTAGTCCTAGCCGTAAACGATGCGTACTAGGTAGGGGGGGCTCCTATGGTCTTCTCTACCGGAGCAAATGTGTTAAGTACGCCGCCTGGGGAGTACGCTCGCAAGAGTAAAACTCAAAGGAATTGACGGGGGATCACACAAGCGGTGGAGCATGTGGTTTAATTCGAAGCAACGCGAAGAACCTTACCTGGCCTTGACATGTACGGATTAGCCCTGTGAAAGCAGGGTGACAGCTCTTCGGAGTCGGAACGTACACAGGTGTTGCATGGCTGTCGTCAGCTCGTGTCGTGAGATGTTGGGTTAAGTCCCGTAACGAGCGAAACCCTTATTGTTAGTTGCCAGCGGGTAATGCCGGGGACTCTAGCGAGACTGCCGTTGTTAAAACGGAGGAAGGTGGGGACGACGTCAAGTCATCATGGCCCTTATGGCCAGGGCGACACACGTGCTACAATGGCCGGTACAAAGGGAACCAAGACCGCGAGGTGGAGGCAATCCCACAAAGCCGGCCCCAGTTCGGATTGCAGGCTGAAATTCGCCTGCATGAAGTTGGAATCGCTAGTAATCGCGTATCAGCCATGACGCGGTGAATATGTTCCTGATCCTTGTACACACCGCCCGTCAAGCCACGAAAGCGGGGAGCGCTCAAAGTCGCTTTGTCCAACCTTCGGGAGGACGGCGCCCAAAGTGAGATCCGTGATTGGGACTAAGTCGTAACAAGGTAGCCGTAGGGGAACCTGCGGCTGGATCACCTCCTTTCTAACGGATAGTTAGACTCTTCGGATCGGTCTTCGGACCGTTACGAAGTAGTAAACATAGGGTTCGTGCTCAATCGGAAAGAGGCCACTCTTACCTTCCACTACGCTGGAGGGCTGTCAGAAATCTGTACCTACCGTGGTGCCGCGACCTGCAGGTCGTATTCCAGGGCCAGGCTCGCTAACGGCGAACTGGAGGTAAGGTGGAAGCAGCCTCATGCGTGGGTTTGCGGGCCTGTAGCTCAGTTGGTTAGAGCGTCCGCCTGATAAGCGGGAGGTCCGTGGTTCAACTCCACGCAGGCCCACCACTCCGCAGTCCAGGCCCATGAACTCGAGCACCATGCCTGGTCCGGGTTGGGCATGAGCTACCAGCAGGCCTAACACCCGAACGGGGGCGTAGCTCAGTTGGTAGAGCACCTGGTTTGCAACCAGGCGGTCGTCGGTTCAAATCCGGTCGCCTCCACCATCCGAGTGCGGGCCTCAGGGCGACCAATCAATGGAAGGAAACAGAAAAAGCCCGTGGGCGCGAGTCGCCGACGGGCTAGATCTTTGAGAACACAAGGTGAAATGGATGAACGTGGACATCACGCGATACAAGAGCGTGGTTAAGCTACAAAGAGTACATGGTGGATGCCTTGGCGTCCAGAGCCGATGAAGGGCGTGGCATAGCTGCGAAAAGCTCCGGGGAGCCGCTAAGCGGGCTTTGATCCGGAGATATCCGAATTGGGAAACCACCCAGGATTCATCTCCTGGGAACGCGCAAGCGTGGGCAACGCAGGGAACTGAAACATCTAAGTACCTGCAGGAAAGTAAAGAAAACTCGACTCCCCAAGTAGCGGCGAGCGAACGGGGAAGAGCCTAAACCGGTATAGTGCCAAGGATACGGCCGTTGCTATATCGGTGTTGTTGGGAGCTACTGAGCTGACCGTAAGAAGCTCAAGGAGTTACAAATTCTGTTTTTAGGCGAATGGCATGGGAAGGCCAGCCGCAGACGGTGAGAGCCCGGTAGCCGAAAGGAACAGAACTCCTGTAGTTATCCCGAGTATCACCAGACACGAGAAACCTGGTGTGAATCCGCGGGGACCACCCCGTAAGGCTAAGTACTACTGGACGACCGATAGCGTAATAGTAGCGCGAGCGAAAGGTGAAAAGTACCCCTTTTAGGGGAGTGAAATAGTACCTGAAACCATGTACTTACAAGCTGTCGGAGACCTATGGCCCTTCGGGGCAACGGTTGACGGCGTGCCTTTTGCATAATGATCCGGCGAGTTACTCTGTCAGGCAAGGTTAAGGGTCTAAGGCCCGTAGCCGAAGGGAAACCGAGTGTGAATAGCGCGACAACAGTCTGGCGGAGTAGACCCGAAAGCGAGTGATCTATCCATGGGCAGGCTGAAGCGGATGTAACAGTCCGTGGAGGGCCGAACGGGTATAGGTTGAAAACTGTTCCGATGACCTGTGGATAGGAGTGAAAGGCTAATCAAACTCGCAGATAGCTGGTTCTCCCCGAAATAGCTTTTGGGCTAGCCTCAAGTTATAGTTGATGGGGGTAGAGATACTGATAGGGATAGGGGCCCCACGGGGTACCCTACCCTCCCAAACTCCGAATACCATCAACCCTATCTTGGGAGTCAGACTATGGGCGATAAGGTCCGTGGTCGAGAGGGAAACAACCCAGACCGCCAGCTAAGGTCCCCAATGCACACTAAGTGCAGAAAAGGAAGTGAGATCTCTAAGACAGTCAGGATGTTGGCTTAGAAGCAGCCATCATTTAAAGAGTGCGTAATAGCTCACTGATCGAGAGGTCTTGCGCCGAAAATGAACGGGGCTCAAGTGTGCAACCGAAGCTGCGGCTTGTGTGAACTCGTTGAGTTCATGCAGGGGTAGGGGAGCGTTCTAAGCGAGTGAAGGGTGACGGTAACGACACCTGGACGCTCTAGAAGTGATTATGCCGGAATGAGTAGCGATAAAGCAGGTGAGAATCCTGCTCGCCGAAAACCCAAGGATTCCTGGGCACGGTAAATCCGCCCAGGGTTAGTCGGACCCTAAGACGAGGCCGAAAGGCGTAGTCGATGGACAACAGGTTAATATTCCTGTACTACCAGATTTGCATTATTACCGATGGGGGGACGCGGAAGGAAACGTGATCGCACTGTTTAGATTAGTGCGTGCAAGCTTGAGGGTGGCATGTAGGTAAATCCGCATGCGGAATCCCAGGAGTGATGCCGAGCCCGTAGGGCGAAGTCATTGGACCGACCGCCAAGAAAAGCCTCTAGGGAGTAAAACTGGTATCCGTACCAAAACTGACACAGGTGGGTGAGGTGAAGATCCTAAGGCGCTCGAGAGAACTGTTGTTAAGGAACTCGGCAAATTTGACCCGTAACTTCGGGATAAGGGTCGCCCCTCAGGGTGAAGGTCTTTTCGACCGAAGCCTCAGGGGGCCGCAGTGAAATGGTGCAAACGACTGTTTACTAAAAACACAGGTCTGTGCTAAGTCTTAAAGACGCCGTATACAGACTGACGCCTGCCCAATGCCGGAAGGTTAAGAGGAGGGGTTAGCATTAGCGAAGCTCTGAATTGAAGCCCCGGTGAATGGCGGCCGTAACTATGACGGTCCTAAGGTAGCGAAGTTCCTTGTCGGGTAAGTTCCGACCCGCACGAAAGGCGTAACGATTTGCACACTGTCTCAACAACAGGCTCGGCGAAATTGAAGTCGTGGTGAAGATACCACGTTCCCGCACCAAGACGGAAAGACCCCGTGAACCTTTACTATAGCCTGGCATTGAGGCTAGTTATGTAGTGCGTAGAATAGGTGGGAGGCGTTGAAGCTGGTACCCCGGTACTGGTGGAGCCATTAGTGAAATACCACTCTCTGCATAATTGGTCCCTAACGCGGTGCTTTGAAGCAAGGCCGTGAACAGTGTCAGGTGGGTAGTTTGGCTGGGGCGGTCTCCTCCTAAAGAGTAACGGAGGAGCGCGATGTTGCACTCAGCACGGTTAGCAATCGTGCGTAGAGCGTAAGGGTATAAGTGCGACTGACTGCAAGAGAGATAGCTCGAGCAGGTACGAAAGTAGGTCCTAGTGATCCGGCGGATTCCGAGTGGAAGGGCCGTCGCTCATCAGATAAAA
>DUCM01000021.1:247024-443563 GCA_012959785.1 Planctomycetota bacterium
TTAAAGCGGTACGTGAGCTGGGTTTAGACCGTCGTGAGACAGGTCGGTCCCTATCTGGTGTGGGTGTAGGATGATTGCGGAGGTATTCCCCTAGTACGAGAGGATTGGGGAGTACGACCCTCTAGTGCACCAGTTATCACGCTAGTGGTATAGCTGGGTAGCTACGGTCGGAACGGATAAGCGCTGAAGGCATCTAAGTGCGAAGCCATCTCCAAGACGAGTCATCCCTATCAGTCCCCTGGAAGACTACCAGGTTGATAGGCCAGCGGTGTAAGCACAGCGATGTGTTCAGCCTACTGGTACTAATCGGACGATCGGCTTAACCACCTTCCTCCACGAGCTGCGGCCTTCGGGCGGCTCTCAGGGAAGAAGGTAGCCTCTTATGGCTGCTGTCCATGTTTCTTTCATTTCACCTTGCTTACAAACGAGCTGCTGCGCCCCACCACCAAGGTGAGGCGCCGGCGGCTCGCCGAATTCCCGGTGACCATAGAAGGTTGGCCATACCCGTTCCCATCCCGAACACGGTAGTCAAGCAGCCTTCGCCGATGATAGTGCTTTTGTGCGAAAGTAGGTTATTGCCGGGTTTTTCATGCGCCCCCGAGCCAGCTCGGGGGCGCTTTTTTTTGTCCAACCCTTTCTGGTTATTGCGCCAGGACCGCCTTGTTGGGCCAAGCGCTTTTGCCGCTGGGCTCAAGGGGTCTTGGCTGACGCTAGCCGGCAACCGATACCAGGCGAATGGGCGCCCGGTGTCGGGGGAGGCCCTGGTTGCCTTTCCGATCCGCCGCCCTCTCAGTCAGGGGTTGAGAACGGGCATCGCGCAGGCGGAGCCCAAAAAACGGAGCCCCCAAAAAAAAGGAGGCCAGCTTGGCTGGCCTCCAGATGCCGCAAGAGCGGCGACTCGTCTCTCTTCGAGTGGGTGTTATGCGCTACAGGCTCCTGGCCCGAGTATCTAGCCAGGACGATTCATGCACTTATTCATGAATGATCCCTGCTAGAAATTTGGCCTGAGAGGGCCTGTTTTGGAACGGCTGGCGACATATCCATGGACGCAGATGAGTAGTATCGCCGCAGGGCGCAGTAGAAGGAACGTGGTGAATAGAGCCTGCCCATGTCGTACAAGGCCGAGATCCAAAGCCGCCAGGCTCACGTTGGCAGCTGGATCTCGGCTCAGAATCGGGGATTGGTGTTTTTTCGGCCGGACTCGTAGCCTGGTTGATTCATGCAAACACCCCAAAAACCTCGCGAACGGCCGCTTTCTAGAGCCTCTCGTCCCCTGACGGCACTTGTCGAATTCTGCCTTCCGCGACGACCCTACAGGCTTGTCTACGGCGTCAACACTCGCAAAGCACCACCATGAAACGAGTTGCTGTGTTCGGAACCCGTTTGCATGAATAATACGGGCTAGATCTGTCTCACGACGCCGATCAGGACGCCGCGGATGGTGACCTCGTCGGCGTAGATGGGGTCCATGTCCGAGTTGGCGGGTTGCAGGCGGATGCGGTTGGCCTCCCGGTAGTAACGCTTGAGGGTGGCTTCTTCGTTACCGAGGATGGCCACCACGGTTTCCCCGTTGCGGGCGGTTTCGCGGCGTTCCACAAGGACCAAATCGCCGTCACAGATGGCGTCCTCGATCATGGAATGGCCTCGCACCCGCAGGGCGTAAACATCGCGGCCGTCAGGGGCGAGGTCCGAGAGGAAGAGCTCTTCTGGGGCCTCGAGGGCTTCGATGGGAGCACCGGCCGCGATGATGCCCAGGATAGGCACGGTGGCGGGCGGAGCTGGCATGGATTGTTCGTCGGCCTGCTCGACCAGGCGCAGCCCCCGGGAAACCCCCCTGGCCGCGCGGGTCAGGACTCCCTTGCGCTCGAGCTCGGCCACATGGCCGAAGATTGTGACCTTGTTGACTTCGAAGTGTTGCGCGATCTCTTCTAGGGTGGGACTGAGGTTGTGCTCCTCCGTGTAGGCACGCAAGAAGTCGAGGATGTCGCGCTGGCGGCGGGTGAGCGGCGTGGTACTGGTCATAGGGCAACTGATACGATCGATTCGGGGGGGGGCCTAATCCGGGCTAGAACAGGAAGGTGGCTCCGATGATCAAGGCGAAGAAGAGGATGGCAGGGCCTTCACTCTGGTTGGTCTTTACATAGCGCGCGGTCTTCAGGAATTGCGTCATGGCGGTCTTTGTCTCCTTGAGGTCTCGAAATTTCGGGTCGCCTGATGGTGGCGTGGCGAGGTGTGTTCCACGCCTGCACCGAACAGATGGCTAATATATCGGCGGAATCCACCCGAACAAGTCCCGAACCTGAAAAATGTGCAACTCTTGGCCTCAATCTGGGACAGAGCCCGTCTCGGGGCCTCCAGCGCCCCCTGCATACCCCAATCCGGGGTCTGACTGACGCATCCTGGGCCCCCCCGTGACCCTATCCGGTGGCGGATCCGGGCCCCCTGGGCACTTCTCCTGGTAGAATCTCGGAGCGGCGCCATATCAAGGTCCGAAGCTTCACCTTTGCAATCCTCCCAGCAGCTTGGCTTTGGCCGTTTCTTGACGGCCTTCGATTCGCGCCATGTACCGGCCTACCGCTTTGATCTGGTGGTCCTCGGGGGTGGCGTTGGAGGTGCTTTTGCAGCGCTGCGGGCTGCTGAACAGGGTCTCTCGGTGGCTGTACTCACCAAGGCCGCGGCCCGCGAAGGCAACACCCGCTATGCACAAGGCGGCGTGGCCGCAGTGCTCGGCGAAGAGGATAGTTTTGAGTCCCATCTGGCTGACACCCTGTCGGTGGGGTGTGGGTTGTGCGAGCGCGAGGTGGTCGAGGGCATCGTGCGTGGAGCTCCCGAAGCCGTGGAGCGTCTGTTGGCCATGGGCACCGCTTTCGATCGCACATCCGCAGGCGATTGGCAACGCTCGCGCGAGGGCGGGCACTCGTTTCCGCGGGTGATTCACGCACACGGTGATTCTACCGGTCGCGAGATCCAACGCGCCTTGTGTGAGGCCCTGGCAGCGGCCGACGGGGTCACTTGTTTTCCCGATGTCTTCGCCCTGGACCTGCTCTCCACCGACAGCGGTCGCGTCACTGGCGTGTTGGCCGAGACTGGTCGCGGTGAGTTCGCCGCTTTTTGCTCCAGCCGCGTGCTGCTCGCCACCGGTGGGGCCGGACAGGTCTACCGTGAAACGACCAATCCCCCAGTGGCTACCGGTGACGGTGTGGCCATGGCGGCCCGTGCCGGGGCGACCCTGCGTGACCTTGAGTTCGTCCAATTCCATCCGACCTGTCTGTACATCGCCGGCGCGGGCCGGGCCTTGATCTCCGAGATCGTGCGTGGTCATGGCGGCCTGCTTGTGGATCGCAACGGCAACCGCTTCATGTCCGACGCCCACCCCGATGCCGAACTCGCTCCCCGCGATGTGGTTAGCCGTGCCGTTTTCCGACGCATGGTGGAGACCGGCGACACCAGCGTCTACCTCGACCTCTCGCAGGTCGATGGCGATCCCCAGCACTTATTCCCCGGTATCAGCCGCGTCTGCAGCGTGTTCGGCATGGATATCGCCCGCGACCCGATTCCCGTGCGACCGGGCGCGCACTATTTCATCGGCGGCGTGTTGACCGATGGCCATGGGCGCACCAGCCTGCCCGGTTTGTGGGCCGTGGGGGAATGTGCTTCGACGGGCTTGCACGGTGCCAACCGGGTGGGCTCGAACTCCTTGCTAGAGTGCCTTGTGATGGGCTTGCGAGCCGGCACGGCCATAGCCGAGGAAGTGCCTCAAGCGCTCTCCGCCGCTGCTTTTGCGGGGGGAGAAAAGCGCCGCGATACGGGTTCCGACTCGGTTCTCGACATCAACATCGAGGACTTGACATACTCGTTGAAGTCCATGATGTGGCGCCAAATGGGGGTCGAGCGCGACGCCGCGGGAATGGGCGAGGCCCTCGAGAAGATTGCTTTTTGGATGCGCGTCGTCGAGGACCTGGCCGAGCCCGAGCGGCGCTCCTGGGCGCTCTTGAACATGCTAACCGTGGCACGCCTCGCTACCCTCTCGGCCCTCGACCGCGATGAGTCCCGTGGCGTGCATTATCGAGTTGACCGGCCAGCGACTCGGGCCGAGGCCTGCCACACTCTTATCCGTCCCAAACTCGAGGGCCAACAGGTGACTCGAGCTGAAGTGAGTCGCCCCCTGGCTGGGGCATCCCCGAGCTACGCCATTCATGAGTCGTGATCCCGAAGTTACTGGCACACCCCGCGAGCGGGTCCTGATCTGCGCCGTTTTTCTCGGCGACCACAAACACGAGCACGAGGGCGAACTGGCTGAGATCCAGGGGCTGGTGTATGCGGCGAATGGCGAGTTGGTGGGGGAACCCATCACCCAACGCCGGGAGCGCCCTCACCCCGCGACCCTCATGGGCAAGGGCAAGGTGGCCGAGATCGGCGAAGAGGTCGAAGCTCACAAGCCCGGTGCCGTGGTCCTCGACAACGACCTGACCCCGGCCCAGGTGCGCAACCTGGAAAAAGCCTGGGGCTGCCGCGTGATCGACCGCTCCGAACTGATCCTCGACATCTTTGCCAGCCGGGCCCAGACGCGCCAGGCGCGACTGCAGGTGGAACTGGCCCAAAACGAATACCTGGCGCCGCGCCTGCGGCGCATGTGGACGCACCTCGAACGCACCGAGGGTGCCATCGGAACCCGTGGTCCCGGTGAGACCCAGCTTGAAACCGACCGGCGGCTTCTGCGCAAACGCATCCGGGACCTGAAGCGTTCCCTGAAGGAGCTCGAGGCGCGCAAGCAACGCGAAGTCATTTCGCGGGCCGACCAGTTCACCATTGGCTTGGTGGGCTACACCAACGCCGGCAAGTCCACTCTGCTCAACTGTTTGACCGGTGCCGACGAGTTCGTGGCCGACATGCTCTTCGCCACCCTCGACACGCGCACGCGTCAGTGGCGCCTGTCCGATGGGCGGCAGGTGTTGCTCTCCGATACGGTCGGTTTTCTCGGTCGCCTGCCGCACCACCTGGTGGCTTCCTTCCATGCAACCCTCGAGGAGACCCTCAATGCGGATTTGATCCTGCATGTGGTCAATGCTTCGCACCCCGACGCCCCCGAGCAGATGGCGGCGGTGGACGAGGTCCTGTGCTCCGTGGGGCACTCGACTCGCACGGGTGTCCTGGTGCTGAACAAGATCGATCTCTTGCGCGATCCCCTCGACTTGCAGCTCTTGGCGCGCGACCGGCCCGAGCGGGTCGTGCACATTTCGGCCCACACCGGCGAAGGGCTCGAAAGGCTCGATGCAATCGTGCGCGAGATTCTCGACGCACGCTCGGCCCTGCTCTCAATCCTGCTGCCCCTGGCCAACGGTCGCCTGGCCGCTCGCGTGCGGGCCACGGCCCTGGTTCTCGAGGAAGAAGTTCTGGGCGATGCAGAGCTGCGCATGCAGGTACGCATGGACGAAACCGCCCTGGGTCTACTCAAGCAAAGCGCCGCGGGCGAACTCTCCTACGAGGTACTCGAACCCCCCCGCGAGCCCCTGCTGAGCTGGGATCTCTAGCCCGGACGATTCATGAATAAGTGCAATTGTCGTTCCAACTTGCCCCTCGGTGCCAGGGGCCCCGGAATCAAGGCCCCGGAGTCAAGGTAGTTGCCGCCTCGCGAATCAGTCGTTTTCGGCCAAACATCTATGAGACCGAAGGAGCAGTCTCCTACGCCAGGTGCCTTACGGCCCGCTGGCGCATTTCGGTGTACTGGACGGGAGTGATCGGGCTGTTCAGCTTGTCGCCTTCATAGACCTTCACGGTGCGACGAACTGCTGACAGGATGCGGCGCCGACGACGGGAGCGGCTTTCGCGGGCGATGGCGGCGACCTCGCGCCGGATGAATTTGCGCGGCGTGCCGAGTAGGGCCAGGGCCAGGGGCTCTTCGATGCCTCCCCGCTCCAGGAGTCGGAGGTTGTCTCTGCGCTCCATGCTGGCGTGCGCTTGTTGGGTGATACGCAGGGTCCGCGGCGAGGGCTTGATCGAGATGAATCCGGTGTGCTCCACCACCACACCCCAGGGCTCCAGGCGCGCTTCCATGGCCCGCGTCAACTCCCCGTCGAGTTCACCGGCGAGCCGCATGGCCGAGCGCTTCGAGGAGCAGACGATCTCTTGCACCGAAAGGCTCAGCATCTGGCGCATGCCCTTCAAGAGATCCTCGACTTCGATCAGGGCCTTTTGGATGTCCACGATGCGATAGACCAGGTTGACATCGACGAACCAGACCAGGCCGTCGGCCGAGGTGACTTTTTGGTTGGGGACATCCATCGTGCGCGAGCGAGTGGGCAGGGTGCGCACGCTTTGGAAGTAGGGGATCTTGAACACGAAGCCCGGTTCCAGAACCCTTTTCGCGCGGCCGAGACTGAAAAAGAGCCCAGTTTCGCCGGTGCGCACCGTGGTGCCGAGGGCGCGCAGGAGACCCCAGGCGGCGAGAAAGACGAAATAGGGGTTGTTCTTGGCGAAGGTCATGGCGCGCTCGCGAACGAACACGAGCACTTCGCCGAATGCAGAGCGGCTCTCTTCGAGGGTACCCAGACCCTCGAGGGCCCCTTGCAGGCCGAGGTACAAGAGCGGCTCGCAGAAAAGCACTACAGGTCCTCGGAGGAGTCCTCGTCGTCATCCGCGAGGGGATCGGTCTCGGCGCCTTCAGGTGGGCTCGCAAGCTGCTCGCCAGCCTGGGCCGCAGCCTGCGCCGGTTCGGCCAGGCGCCCCCTGAGCCCCAGGGTCGCGCTGGCCACCCCTGTGGCGATGACCGCGCCAGTCAAGAGGGCCACCGCCGCTTCCGCCTCGAGGCCCTCGCCGCGGAAGCGTCCATAGAGGCTCAAGCGTTCTTCCGCCAGGAGCTCGAGCTGGGTGATCTCCAGGGTGGCGGGAGAGGGCGAAATGTTCGAGAAACCGAACTGCAGGATGCGCACACCCCACTGCTCCTCGACTTCGCTCAACTGGCTGATGATCTCCTCCACCATCTTGGCCGTGTCGCGCACGCTCTCGCGATCCTGGGCCTGGACCACCCGCTGGACCGCCATGACCACCCGGTTCTCGAGGCCCGTGACCAGGTCGTCGATTTCGATGATGGCCTTGCGCAGATCCACGATGCGGTACATGACCTTGCAGTCCACTTCATAGACGAGATCGTCTTTGAGCTGGATCGTCTGCGGTTCCAGATTGAGAGTCGTGTGCTTGGTCTCTTCGACCTCGTACTTCTGGATGATAGGCACCTTGAAGTGCACACCGGGGCCGACGATGTTGCCGGCGCGACCCAGGGTGAACTTGAGAGCGTGCTGGCCGTCGTAGACGACAACGAAGAGTCCGGTTATGGCACCGAGAAAATCGAGGGACATGGAAAGCTGGGAAGGAGGGAGGCGGGCCCGGGCCCGCTGGATTCAGGGACGTTGACGGCCTTCTGGGAACAGGGCCTCCCAGGCAGGCAGGCGCAGCAGGGCGCCGGCGGCGAGGGAGTCTGGACCTGCAAGCTGATTGTACTCGGCCACCCGAGCGGGTACTGGCGCCCGTCCGGTGCCGTAGAACTCCTCGCATATTTTCGAGAGTACGGCGCCCGCCGGCACGCGGTATTCAAAGTCGCTGGCGGGTTCGGTCGCTCGGGAGCCCGCGGCCTCTCTGGGGTCAGCGAGATCCTTGGGCTGCTCCTGAGCGAGTTCAGTGGCTGCGCTTGGTTCTGGGGGGGGAGACCAGGAACTAGTGTCCAGCGGCGCAGCGCGGCTTGGGCGTCCGATGGTCAGGGTGCGCCAGGTGCTCTCGCGCTCTTCGATCCCGGCGTCTTGTGGCGATATCTCCGGCGCCCCGGACGAGGCCGCCCGGGACCGCCAGTAGCCGAACGAGCCCAGCAAGAGAAGCGCCAGGAGCCATCCTACCAGGGCGCGCATGGAGACTCAGTTGGCCAAGACCGCCGCGCCCTTTTGCCCGATCTTCTCCTTGCGCTTCTGGTGCCGGTTCTCGAGGTACAAGAGCGTCGGGCTGGCGATGAAGATCGACGAGTAGGTACCGACGATCACGCCGAAGCACAGGGCGAAGGCGAAGCCCTCAAGGGCGGAACCCGAACCGTAGTTGAAGACTAAGAGAACCAGAACGGCGATGAAGGTCGTGGCCGAGGTCAAGAGCGTCCGCGAGAGGGTCTGGTTGATCGAGGTGTTGAGCACATCGCTCAGGGGGCCGGTCATGCGCGGCCGGTTTTCGCGGATGCGGTCGAAGACGACGATCGTGTCGTTCAGGGAATAACCGATGATAGTCAGGAAGGCCGCCACCATGGGCAGGCTGAGTTCCGCCTCCAACAGGTTGAACTGGGTCGCGATAGCCAGAGCCCCGAGGGTCATGAGCACATCGTGTACGAGGGCAGCCACGGCGGCGAAGCCGTAGGAGTACTCGGCAAAGCGCACGCGGATGTACATGACCACGGCGAAGAGGCTGACCAGGATCGCCAGAATGGCCTTGTCGCGCATCTCGCCCACGACCTGGGCACCCACCATGGAGCTCTCGGGAATGGGCTCGGCCAACAGATAGCTGGCGTCGGTGGAGTCGCGCTGGTTGTTGAACAGGTTCGAGATCGAAGAGGTCAATCTGCTCTCGTCGCCGGTGACGCTCTCGCTGGCGGTGAAGGCGTAGGCCCCATCAAAACCCGCCACCGGCTCGACGGCCACCGTACCGAAGCCGCCGCTCTGCAGGAGCGCCTGGATGTCCGCCGTGGGGTGGGACTCGCCAAAGTAGATCTGGCCCGCGGCGCCCGCGCCCTCGAGTTTGGCCTCCACGGGGCCGCGCTGCAGAACACTGACCAGAGCCTTCCTGATGTCTTCCTGGCCGGTGTTTTCGGCACCTGCCTCGCGCTCCTCATCGGAGCCCACCAGGGTCTTGTAGGTGATGCGGAACGCGCGATAGCCGTCGGTCTCATTACCCGTGGCGCGTAGGGAGACAACATCGGCCGACTTGCCTATGTTGCCCTCGATGCCGCCCACGAGGTCGCGAATGGTCTCGGTTTGCTCCAGTTCCTGGGTGCGCACGGTGACGGTCATGCCCCCCACGAAGTCGATCGAGAGCTTTTGCTCGTCGGGCTGCGAGGCGAAGAGTCCCACGCCGCCCAGAAGCAGGATCAGCGATACGGGAATCGTCTTGCGCGCGATCGCCATGAAGCCGACATGGGTCTCACCGATGATTTGGGCCATGCCGAAGCGTTGGGTGCCGCGGCTCAGGGAGAGGTGCACCAAAACGCGCGTGATGACGAGGGCTGAAAAGACCGCCGAGGCGATACCGGCCATCAAGGTCGTGGCGAAGCCGCGCACCGGGCCGGTGCCGATGTAGTACAGGACGAAGGCCGTGATGAAGGTCGTCAGGTTCGCGTCGATAATCGTCACGAAGGCCTTGTTGAAGCCGTTCTCGCAGGCCTGGGGCAGCTTGCGGCCGCGACGCAGTTCCTCCCTGATGCGTTCGTAGATCAGGATGTTGGCATCCACCGCCATACCCACGGTAAGGATGATGCCAGCCACGCCGGGTAGGGTCAGGGTCGCCCGCGCGAAGGCCATGGCGCCCATCAAGAGCACCAGCGAACACAAGAGGCTCACGGCCGCGAAGATGCCAAGCTTGCGGTAGTAAAGCATCATGAACACGAGCACCAAGGCCAGCCCCAAGAGGGCACTGGTGAAACCCGTCTTGACATAGGCCTCACCGAGGCGTGCGCCGATTTTGTCGGCCTGTTCGATTTCGGGCTTGAGCACCAGGGATCCCGATTGCAGGACGCGCACCATCTCGCTCACCTCGGCCTCGGTGAAGCCGTCGGTGCCGCCTTCGATGATGAAACTGCCTTGCAGGCGCGCCGAGACCTCGGCCAGGGTGACGATGACATCGTTCAGCACGATGGCCATGCCCTTGCCCTTGTGCGTCTCGGTGAAGTCGCCGAAGTCGAACTCCTTGGCGGTCGACATGGTCAGGGCCACGGCCGGGTAGCCCAGGCGGTCCTGGGACTTGTTGATGTTCTCGAGGTCTTCACCGCGGAAGGTCCACTCCTCGCTCTGGTCCCAAACCAGCACGAGGTCCGCCGGGCCTTCCTGGGTCTGGCCCTTGCGGTCGATCACTCGACGGGGGAACGCTCGCAGCATCTCAAGACCCTCTCGCGTGCGGAACTGCCCGTTGTAGGTCGTGATGGGCACGCCCTGGTTGGCTGCGCGCCATTCGGTGGCCGCTGTTTGCTCGGCGGTCATGCTCGAGCCCGCGGGAAAGTCGGTGGCTTCCGCGGCGATGTAGAGCTTCATCGCGCCGGGGTTCTCGATCAGCGAGCGGATCGGATCGTCATTCTTGAGTTCCACGACTTCGCCAGCCGCGTGGGCTCGAGCCGTGGTGGCGTTGATTCCGCGGCGCAGATCGTAGAGCAGGTTGCCCTGGCGCGAGTCATAGCTCAAATGCTCGCCACCGATCGCAATGATGGCTCCGGTCAGGGGAAAGCTGTCGAGGGCGACCCTATCGGACTGCTCTAGCGACAGGGAGCTTTGGGAGCCGTTGATCTCCTCGAGCAGGACCCCCGAGGCCTGGGTGCTCACCACATTGGCGGAGATGGGAATCTCGATCACGATGCGATCGTCACCCTGGGCCTTGAAGCTGGCTTCAAGGGTTCCGTAGCGGTCCACGCGGTTGCGCATGATCCCGATCATCTTTTTCATCAGCTCCGCGGGCTGCGCGTGTTCGGCAGCCGAGATCTTGCCCTCGGACAAGGCCTTGTCCCAGTCGAGTCGGTACACCATCCGTGAACCTCCGGAGAGGTCGAGGCCCATGCGGAAGGGCTGCTCGGGCAGGACCATGGCCAGGGTGGCTCCCAGGAGGAGCGCAAAGATCAGGAGGGTCTTGCGACCGAGGTTTTCAACCATTGGAGAGGGGTGGCCTAAAAGTGGCCTGCGCGGTGGGCTTGTTGGCGATAGCGCGAGAAGCGGAAGCTCGGGGAGAGGGGGCCAGTCCCCGCTGTAAAGCGCGGCGGTCAGAGTGTGTCAGGGGGTGAGGTATGTGGGCCTCGGCGCAGACTATTCGTCGCCGGCGGGTTCTTCGGATTCCGGGGCGGGTTCCTTGGCGGCGCGGGCCGCCTTGCGGTCCGCAGCGGCGGCTTCCAGGGCAATCACGATCTTTGCGTCGCGTTCCTTGTTGCGCCGCGCGCGTTCACCGAGCAATTCCTTCACGCGCGTCTTCTTGCCGACGCGGTCGCGGAGGTAGTAGAGCTTGGCTCGGCGCACATCGCCGCGGCGCATGATTTTGATCTTCTCCACCCGCGGGTTGTGCAGGGGGAAGATGCGTTCGACGCCTTCTCCCTGGACGATTCGACGCACACAGATCGTGGTGCGGATGCCACTGCCGCTGATGGAGATGATGGTGCCGGTGAACAGCTGCACGCGCTCCTTTTCGCCCTCACGGATCAGGTAGTGAACTTCCACGGTGTCGCCGACATGCACGATCGGGGGCACATCCTTGCCCAATTCGGCTTCCAGGGTTTCGATCAGATTCATCGCTAAGGGGGGGGCGCGGCAAGCGCCTGGGGAAAGGGTTTTGAGGCCGACTGGGCTGGATCGCTTGGGAGCGAGCCGGTTCAGTCATGGGCCCTTGGTCAGTGTTCGTTTGTCAGTCTCAGTCGCCGGCCTGCTGGCCCCGGTTGTCCAGAAGATCAGGTCGGTCGCGCAGCGTTCGCGCTTGCGCTTGTTCTTGTCGCCACCCTGCTATGCGCTTGTGGTCGCCCGAAAGCAGGACTTCCGGCACTTCGAGGCCGCGAAAGACTCGCGGTCGTGTGTAGTGCGGGTGGTCCAGTTCACCGCTCTCTTGGAAGGAGTCCTCGAGAGCCGAGCGCTCGTCGCCCAGGACGCCAGGCAAGAGTCGCGCCACGGCTTCGACGATCATCAAGGCCGGCAGCTCGCCGCCGGACAGGACGAAGTCGCCCACGGAGACCGGTTCGAAGTCGAGCACCTGGGAGATGCGCTCGTCGAAGCCCTCGTAGCGTCCGCAGAGCAAGAGAATGCGCTCTTCCTCCACGAGGTCTTGCGCATGGCTCTGCTTGAAGCGCCGACCCGTAGGGGTCAGGAGCAGCTTCTTGAACACGCCGTGGCGTTCTTCAAGCCACTCGATGCACTCGACCACCGGCTCGGGTCGCAACAACATGCCCGGTCCGCCGCCGTAGGGGCGGGCGTCAACGGTGCGATGCCGATTGCGAGCGAAGTCGCGGAAGTCCACCAAGATAACTTCGGTGGCTTGCTTCTCACGGGCGATGCCCACGATGCTCGTCGAGAGGTAAGGCTCGAGGGCCTCGGGAAACAGGGTCAGGATGGCAAAGAGCGGCACGGCGGTCGGGCGGGTTGAGGCCAGGTCAGGAGCTGGCGAACACCTCTTCTTATTAGGGGGGTGGCGTTCGGCAGATTGCCCGGGGGCCGCTGGGTGTCTGGTGCAGTGGATTTTGGCCCCGCGAGGGGCCACGGGGTAGCCTGGTCTGGCGGGCTTGGGGCCCCCAGAATAGCACCCTTGGCCCCACGAGTCCCCACGGAAAAGGCCCAGCAGGGTAGACAGCAAGGCCCCCTACCGTCAAGAGTCTAGCCTGGGCCGCTTGGGCTCCGGGGCCGTCCAGCCCCAGTTATCCCCTTCCCCCCGCCAGTACAGTGTTCACAGGAATCATCGAAGCCGCTCCCGCCGTTTTCCATACCGAGGCCCAGGGCACCGGTCTGAGGGTCTGGATTCCCGCCCCGGCGGCCGATTGGGCTGCTGACGAGGGCATGAGTGTGGCCACCTCGGGCTGTTGCCTGACCGTGGCCGAGGTCTGCGAGCCCCTCTGGCAGGCCGGCGTGCCCCGGGTCCCTGGCCCTCCCGGTAAGCGGCTGCCCTCGGGCACACCCGGGGCCACCATGGTCTTCGATCTCTCGGCCGAAACCCTCGCCCGAACCCACTTCGGCACCCTCGTGGCAGGCACACAGGTCAATCTCGAGCGGGCCATGATGCTCGGCGAGCGCCTCTCGGGCCACATGGTCTCGGGCCATGTGGACGGCGGCGCGACCCTTGTGGCTCGCCGCGACTCGGGCGATGGGGGCGAGGTCTTCAGCTTCGAAGTGGACCCCGGCCTTGAGCGGTACCTGATCGAAAAGGGCAGCGTCTGCCTGGACGGCATCAGCTTGACGGTGGTGGAGCCCGCGGGCCCGCGCTTCGATGTAGCTCTGATCCCCGTGACCCTCTCAGCCACCAACCTCGGTCCCGCCCAAGTGGGCCAGCGCTTCAATGTCGAGGCCGACCTCGTGGGCAAGTGGATCGAGAAGATCGTGGCGGGCTAGTGCTGTGCTGCGTGCCCGAATTGCACTGCCTCCAAAGGTACTGCCTCCAAAGGCACTGCCTCCAAAGGTACTGACGAGAGCGCTGAGCCGTGGATCAATGCGACAGTGCACGAGTAGCCAGGGGCCGCGAGGCACAAGACTCCAAAGGTAAAGCCGGGGCTCGCCCGGTGACCCTGGTACAACGCGCAGGCTGCCGCTCTTCGCGCAGAAGAGGCCCGTGGTGCGCAAGGCTGACTATTGGTGGGCACTCGTCATGGGCGCTTGAGCCGCAGACCACTAGAGTTCCTCGTTGCCGCCCAGTTCGCGGTAGCGCTCAAAACGCCTTGCCGCGGCTTCTTTCTCCTTGTTTCCCTCAAGCAGCCGCGCCAGATAGAGGTGCGCGGTGAGGTAGCGCGGATCCTCTGCCGTGTCGCCCTGCACCAGGGCTTCGAAGTCCCCGCGAGCCAGGCTCGACTGTCCCTGGAAGAGGGCCAGGACTCCGCGGTTGAAGCGCACATCGTGGAGCTTCGGATCCAGCTCCAGGGCCCGGTCGAAGGCGCGCAGGGCTGCTTGGGTTCGTTCCAGTTTCCGCTCGACTTCGCCGAGCAGGGCAAACCCGTCGGCGAACTCCTCGCAGCGCCGGCAGAGTTCCGCGAGGACTTCCCGGGCTCGCTCGTGTTGCTTCGCGCTGATCCAGAGCTGTGCCAGGCCAAGTCGCGGTAGGGGCGCGTCTGGGTCGGCGCGAATCTGCAAACGGCGCGTCTTGTGGAATCCGTGCCAGGTCGAGAGCTCCTGGCCGCGGTCCCGGCAGAGGCGCGCCAAATCGAGGTCGCGCCGGGTCAGGGCAGCCCTGGCCAGGATGTGCCAGGCGGAAGGCGCTTCGATGTGCAGGGGCCAGGTGCGTACGAAGTGCTGCAAGAATGTCTGGGCCTTTTCGCCCTCGCCGCGCCGCGCCAAGGCCTTGCCATACAGGAGCCACGACTCGGGCTGGTCGGAGAAGCGCGGGCTGCTGGCCGCTTCGCCGGCGAGGGCCGCGAGGACTGCGCCAAGGCGGTCGGCTTCGAGGTCCATGCGCGCCAAACCGAGGTCCACTGCGGCGCGTGTTGCGGGGCTCACTTCAGCGCCCGTGAGTTGCGCGCGCGCCGCGGCGACAGCGCCGCAACGGGCCAGGGCGCGGGAGCTGAGGGCGATGAGTTCGCCGTCTTTTTTCAAGGCAGCGCGCTCCTCGAAGGCCGCGCGCGCCTCGCGCACCACCAGCGCCGCTTGATCGAGCTCGAGCGCCGTGCGCCACCTGGCGCGCAATTCTTCGTCCCCCGAGTCAAGGCAGGCTAGCGGCGCGAGGACCAAAAGACAGGCAGCCAGGCTCATGGTGCGAGCTCCTCCTCCCGGACCAGACCGCGGCCTTCCTCGATCCAGAGGCTGCGACCCGCCGCGCCCGCGGGCAGCTCGGTGCGGGCACCGGAGGGCCACTCCACGCGCAGGGACGAGTAGCCCTCGAGTGATCCCAGGCCGAAGTAGAGAGCCGGGCTAGAGGCCGACTGGTAGCCCACCGAGGTCTGCACTTCGCGCAGGAGACCGATCTCCCGCGGGCCCTCGCCGAGCACCAGGATCACCCGCGCGCCGCTGGCGTCCCGCGGTGTGCGCGGCTTGTCGCCCCGCGGTGTGCGCGGTCCGGCGAGGTGCACCACCAAGCGTCCATTCTCGGGGCTCAGGCTGTTGATCCCCAGGGCGCAGGGGCCGTCGATGCGCGCCAGGACGATATCGGGCCGGCCATCGCCGTTCACATCGCCCACGGCCGCGCCCCGGGTGCCCAGCTTGGCGGCCAGGATCGAGTTCGCGCCGCCGGGCTCCACGATCTGAGCCCGGGGTTCGGGACCCAGACGCCAGAGCGTGTCGGCCTGGCCATAACGTGTACCCGAAAGGGGCTCGTCGGCCGCGGGAAAGACATGGCCGTTAGCGCTGAAGAGTTCGAGCCAACCGTCGCCGTCGAAGTCCACGAGGTGCGCGCTCCACGAGAGCAGGGGCCGCGATGCGTTGCCCAGTCCGTAGGTGAAGGTCGCGTCAATAAACCCCATCTCGCTGCCCAGGTACAGCGCCGTGGCCTCATCGCTGAAGTTTGTCACAGCGTAGTCGAAGAGCCCGTCGCGATTCACATCGCCAGCGGCCAGCCCCATGCCGGCTTCGGGGTTGCCATCGGCCGAGAGGGCTATGCCCGCTTCGTAGCCGTGGTTTGTGAACACGCCGGTGCCATCGTTCACCAAGAGTAAATTTTCGGTGCTGTCGTTGGCCACGACGAGATCCGCATCGCCGTCGCCATCCACATCGCTGGGCAGCACGGCCAGGGTGTAGCCGAGGGGCATGTTTTTCAGCCTCTTTGCACTCTCGTCAACGAAGCCAGCCGCCCCGCGGCCACGGAAGAGGCGGTCGGCCTGGGCCACCAGGCCCCGCGGCCCGCAGTAGACCTCGTGGCCTTTCCAGCGGCAGGGCAGTGAGAGGGCTCCCTGGGAAATCTCGACGGTGATCGGAGCTACGGGATCGAGCTCCAGATAGCCTCCAGCGAAGAGATCCAGGATGCCGTCGCCGTCGGCGTCGAAGAGTGCCACGGAAGTGGTCCACCTGGGGATGCGCCCCGCCTGGCGTGGCTGGCCGGGATGCAGACCGTCGCTGGGCCTATCGCCGGCGAGGCTTTGGTAGGACTCGAGGGCGCCGGTTTCGCTTTGAATCAGGACTTCGAGGCCGCCGTAGCCCGCGACCACGAGATCGGTGTCGCCATCGCCGTCGATGTCCCCGGTAGCGAGGCCCGTCCACCAACCGGAGAGGCCCGGTCCCGCACTGCGCTCGAAGTGTCCGTCGCCGAGGTTCCGATAGACCCACAGGTCCGCGCCCGGCCCATCGAGGGCGGCCTGCAAGGAACTCAAGCCCTGGGCGAAAACCACATCGAGGTCGCCGTCACTCTCCAGATCGATGAGAGCCACCCCCGCGCCGCCAGCGGCGAGGATGTCGGTCTTGTCGCTCGTTCCAGAGACATTGATGTAGTCGAGGCCGCGGGCGGCGGCCTGGTCCTCCAGGTCGCCCGCGGGCGGCGCTTGAGGTTGCTGTTCGTTGCAGGCCGCGGCACAAGCGCCGAGGGCCATGAGGGTCCAGAACCCCGCGGGTTTGAGGCAGGGCGTGCTGGCGTTGGAGTGAGCCATGTCGGCAGGGTATGCGGCGCCCCGCTGGGGTGGGTGGTATTTATCAAAAGGGTCCCTCCGCGAGCTTGGTTAGACTGCCCGCCATGTTGCACCTTCTTGTGTCTCTTCTGGTCCTCGGCAGCGCACCCCACGCCGCCGTCCTGGATTCTGGCCTGCTGCTCGAACCCCTGGCATCGCCCGCGGGGGCCCACGCTTCCCTGCCGAACCTCGTGCGCGGCGCCGATGGCGAGATCTACCTCTCGTGGGTCGAACGCCTCGCCGACCACGAGGCGCGCCTCTGTTTTTCGACCTTCGGCACCGAGGGCTGGTCCGAAGCACGGGAAATCTTGCGCGCTGGCGACCTGTTCTTGAACTGGGCTGACTTTCCCTCCCTGTGTGTCCTCGCCGATGGGCGCATCATGGCCCAGTGGTTGCGGTCGGGCGACGACCCCCACGGGTACTCGGCGGAGTTTTCGATCTCGGCCGATGGTGGAGCCACCTGGAGCGCGCCCCGGCGCCTGCATGATCACGACGGTCCTGGCGAACACGGCTTCGTGTCCCTGGTTGCCATGGACCACGAGACCTTCGGCGCCTTCTGGCTCGACGGTCGCAAGATGGTGGGCGCCGAACCCGGAGCAGGCGAGATGGCGGCGATGTTCCGCAGCATCTCCGCTGATGGCGAGTTGGGCGAGGAACAGATCGTCGATAGCCGCGTTTGCAGTTGTTGTCAGACGAGTTTAGTGCGCACTCCAAGTGGTGGCTTGTTGGCAGCCTATCGCGACCGTTCGGCGGGGGAGGTGCGCGACATCGCCTTCAGCCAGACTGTCGCCGGGGTCGCGGGTTGGAGGGCGCCCGAGTTGGTTCACGATGACGGTTGGTTTATTCCCGGTTGTCCTGTCAACGGTCCGCGCTTGGTGGCCGAAAAAGAAGTTGGCGCTGCTGTTTGGTTCACCGGAGCCGGCGAAGGCGGTGGCAGCGTGTTCCTCGCGCGGCGCCTGGCGAAGGGTCCGGGCTATGGCCCTGTCGTGAAGGTCGACGATGGCCTGCCCATGGGCCGCGTGGACTTGGTGCCCCTCGCTGGCGGAGGCTTGCTGGTCGCCTGGCTGGAGCACACCGAAAGCGGAGCCGAATGGCGTCTGCGACGCTCTGGCGCCGGGGGCCTTCTGGGCGAGTCCCTGGCCGCGGCCAGGGTCCCCGCGCAGCGCGCCAGCGGCTACCTGCGCATGGTGGCCTTCGAGGGCGGCGCGCTCATGGCCTGGACCCAAGGGGGCGCTGAGCCCGGGATCGGGACTCTGCGAGTGCGTTCGGGGCACTGAGGGCCGCTACCCTGGAGGGCATCTCCTTGGAGGGCAAGTCCTCGAGGGGCAACTGCCGGCGGGCCAGGGCGCTGGAAGAGGCCCGTGGTTGACCGCCGGAGACTGGCGATCTATCCTCTTCGCCGTGAACCGACCACCGGGTAGCTGCCCGGGACCGTGGGCGGGTTGCTCTTTGTTCAACCGGTTCCACCTGCGATTCACAACCACTCATGGCCTCCCAAAAGCCCAACATGCTCGAAGCCTTCCAGCAATCCGCCCGTAAGGACGGAACCGCTGGAGCCGCGACACAGAAGCACTCCTCTGCTGCTCGGCCAGGCGTGCGCACCGAGGCTCACACGGAGGACTTGCTCGGCACCCAGCCCAGGGCGCCGAGGACTCTGGCTGCCTGGCTACCCGTGGCGCTGCTCGGTCTCCCGGTCGCCATGGCGGGCACCTATTGGTTGGCGAGCCAACTCGGTAGCGAAACACGCGCCGCTGGCGACACCCCGGCGCTCTCCAGCGACGAGGTCGAGCGCGACCTTGGCGCGCTTGCGAGCGAGCCCGCGCTCCAGGCGGTCAAGCCCACTTCCCCCGCGGCCCCGGTGACCGAGCCCGCGCCGCAAGAGGTCGCCAAGGACACCCGCACCGACGACGACCGGCGCTTCCTCGACCTGGCCAACCGCTTCACCGTGCGCGCGATTCAGTACCCCAACGACAAGCGCGGCCGACGCCTGGCCCTGGCGGCCTACGAGCACCTGCGCGCCGCTGGCCTGCCTGCCATCTCGCCTTTGACCCTGAGCGAAATCGTGGTGGTTTGCGTGGGCGCCGAACCGGGCCGCAGTGGACTTCTCGCACAGACCCGCAAACGATTGCAAGCCATCTCCGGACCGCCGCCTCAAAACGAGCCCGGCGCTTTCGAGGATGCCTACGATGTCAACATCGATGACTACATCGATCGCTAGCATCGCCCCAGTACAGACCCCCCAAGAATCGGCCTCTGGCCGCGTTTACCTCTCCTTCCAGCACATCTTCAGACCCATGTCCATCCATTCCAGCCTCAAGAGCGCCAACGCCCTCGTCGGTCAGCGTTCCGTCCTGACCCGCGTCGAGCGTCTCGCGAAACTACAAAAGGAAGACCGCTTCGACCCCGCAAAGGACTCGGTCTGGGGCCTGCCCAAGGTGCGCACCAAGTTCAAGGTCGCCGGCGGCAAGAAGGCTGAGGCCCTCCAGGCCGAGCGTGAAGAAGCTCTCGAGGGCGGCGGCGAAGGCGGCGAGAGCCCCGCACCCGAAGAGCAGTAAGCAGCCCCTGGCGCCCTGCGCGCCCCCAGTTCACGAGGCCCTGGCACCCTTCCCGCGGGCGTCGGGGCCTCCGATGTTTTGCGCCTTTTCTGCTCGAATCACCAGTTGAGTACACCTCCCTCCCAAGTTCCCCTCTCGGCGGCCCCCGCGCGCGAGTCCACCGCCTTGCGCGCGCCGCTCCTTGAGGTCTTCGCCTCGATCCAGGGCGAGGGTTTGTTCGTGGGCCAGCCCCAGGTCTTCGTGCGCTTCGCGGGCTGCCCCTTGCGTTGCCTTTGGTGCGACACTCCACACTCCTGGACTCTTCCTGGCCTGGAAGACAGCCGCGAGCAGACCCTCTCGGATTTCGGCCGGAGCTCCACCTGGCACACCGCCAGCGAGATCGCGGAACTCGTCGAGGCCGCCGACCCGGGGGGCCAAAGACCCCTGAGTCTCACTGGTGGCGAGCCGTTGCTCTGGCCCGCGGTCATCCGGAGCTTGCGTCCCCTCTTGCCGCGTCGGCGCTTGCACCTCGAAACCGCGGGCGCTTTTCCCGCCAGCCTGAGCCGCGTGTTAGCCAGCCTCGATCACATCAGCTGCGACCTCAAGCCGCCCGGCGACCTGGCGCCGCCAGTGCCCCTCGGCGGCCCCCAGGACTTTGAAAGCGCGCCCTCCAACACGGGCGAGTGGCGTGCCTGTCGGCGCGCAGTATTGGCGCTAATCAGTGGCCGCGACGCGGCCCTCAAGCTGGTCCTGCGCTCTGGTTTCGAGCCGGCCCTGATCCGCGAGCTCCTGGAGGACCAGGCCCGCCTGGCGGGTGACCTGCCACTCTTCTTGCAGCCCGTGACCGCCACCCGCGGAGCGCGTGCGCCATCTGCCTCGGAGATCGAGGCCGTGACCGAGATGGCCCTCAAACTGGGCCTTGAGCCCCGCATCGTGCCCCAAATCCACCCTGTCCTCGGTCTGCGCTGAATCGGCCTGTGCCGATTCTGGTCAACCGTTATCCTGTTCTGCCATCAAAAACCTCATACCTCTCTTGAAGCCCGAAATGGACAGCGACCTGCGGCGCGTGGCCATCGTCGGCCGGCCGAATGTGGGCAAGTCGACCCTGGCCAATCGCATGTGCGGTAGCCGAGTCTCAATCGTCGAGCCCACCGCCGGAGTCACCCGCGATCGCATCGCGGTACCGGCGCGCCTGTTTGGCGGCGAGCGAGAAAACTGGATTGAGGTCATCGACACCGGCGGAATCGGCATCGTGGACCGCGATGACCTCGGCCCCCATGTGGAAGGTCAGGTGCGCGACGCCATCGCCGTGGCGGATCTCGTGCTGTTTCTGGTGGACTCCCGCACCGGGATCACGCCCCTCGACCTGGAGGTGGCCGCGCGCTTGCGACTGGTGGACCTGCCGGTGATTCTGGTGGTCAACAAGGCCGAAACAGAACAGTACCGCTTCGCCGCCGAGGAGTTCCGAGCCCTGGGGTTGGCACGTGGTCCCTTTGCCATCAGCGCCCAGAACGGCGAGGGTTTGACCGAGCTCTACGAGCACATCATCGAACTTCTGCCTGGCACCGAGTTCGCTTCCAAACCGATGCCGGAAACGGTGATGAAGATGGCTGTGGTGGGCCGCCGCAACGCTGGCAAGTCCACCCTGATCAATCACCTGGCCGCCGAGGAGCGCATGATCGTCTCGGAAGTGCCCGGCACCACCCGCGATGCCGTCGATGTGATCTTCGAACGCGATGGCCGCCGTTTCGTGGCCATCGACACCGCCGGAGTGCGCAAGAAGGCGCGCTTCGAGGACGCCATCGAGTTTTATTCCGACGCGCGCAGCCACAAGAGCGTGCGCCGCGCTGATGTGGTCGTGCTCCTGTTCGATGTGACTCGCAAGTTCTCCTCGATCGAGAAGCGCCTGGCGCGCTACATCGTCGACCATCACAAGCCGGTGCTCCTGGTGGCCAACAAGTGGGATTTGGCCGATGGCTATACCCCTGAGGATTTTCGCAAGTACATCGATGACCAGATGCCAGGCCTGAATTGGGCGCCGATCGCCTTTCTCAGCGCCAAGCATGGCTCCGGTGTCGACGAGATGATGGATCTGGCCCTGGACCTCTTCAAGCAATCCTCGAAGCGCGTCAACACTGGCGAGCTCAACCGCGTGCTGAAGCGCGCCCTGGAAACCCGCGCGCCGAACACATCTGGCTATCGGATTAACATCAAGTACGCCACCCAGGCGGAGGTCTCGCCGCCGACTTTCATTCTTTTCGTCAACGACAAGAGACTGTTCGGCAAGGCCTACATGCGTTACCTGGAGAACAGGCTGCGTGAGGAACTGGGCCTGGACGAAGTGCCCGTGCGCATCATTTTGAAAAGCGGCGCCGAGGACCGCGAATAACCTCGAGACTCATGAACAAACTCTGCGCAGTTCTCACCCTCCTCGTGTTGTTCGCCTGCGAGTCGACCCCGCCGAAGTCCTGGGTACGGGCCGAGGTGCCCCTGAGTTCCAGCATGCGTCTCTGGGAGATCTCTCGCATGGCCATGGAACGCGAGGGCTTCCCGGTCATGCGCCAGGGTTTTGATCCGCGCAGCGGCCTGGCCCTCTCGGGCTGGCGCAGGGACCTGCATCCCTTCAAGGGCCACGGCTATCGCGAGCGGGTGGAGGTTAGCTACAAGGGCGGCGAGCAGCCGGGCAGAATGGTTTTGATGGTGCGCGTGGCCCAGGAGATCAACGACAATGTGGCCAAGCCCCTGGACCTTGAGTACGCCGAATGGGTGCCGGGCCCCGACAATCAGGAGCGCGCCCGGGTTATGTTGCAGTACATGCGTTCCATGCTCGGAGTACAGTTCGAGGTCGGCCGCAAGGTCAAGCAGGGTGCCCCTGCCGAAAAGGAATACGGCAGCTGGGAAGATCGCCAGCCCTGAGAGAGCCCGTCCAGGGCGGAGCGGGCCTGAAGTGAGGTGCCCCGACCCCCTCTGGCTTGCCCTCAACCAAGGGAGCCGCGCTCTCAGGCCCTGAAGGCCAAAAAAACAGCTCCCCAGGCCAGCAAAACCCAAGGATGGGGCTCAATCCTGCCCGGGTTCTGTTCCGAAAGGGATAGAGAGGCCCCATTCCCCCTTCGTGGGCCGTCTGCATGCCGCCCCGACCCTCCGATCTCTCCCTCGACAGTTCCTTCTCTCCCGAGGGGCCCTTCTCTCCCGAGAGGCCCTGCGCGCCCTGGGTCTCGAGTAGCCCGCCCTCCTGGCGCGGCCTGGTCCTGCGCTGCTTGGCCTGGCCCGCAACCCTCTGGCGGCGCCGTGATCTGATCCTGACCTCGGTTCGCCGCGATCTGGCGGCACGCGTGCGGGGCACCTTGCTCGGCTGGCTGTGGATGGTTGCCCAACCGCTCTTGATGTTTGCGGTCTACGCCTTTCTGTTCACGACCCTGTTGGGTGTGCGCATCGGCGGCGAAGGCGTGCCGGCCGCGGCCATGGGCGTCTATATGTTCACAGGCACCCTGGTCTGGTCGGCCCTGGCCGATGCCCTGACGCGCTCCACGAGTTGCGTGGTTGACCAACGCCACCTGGTGCGCAGCGTGCGCTTTCCAGCCGAACTCCTGCCGCTGCAAATCGCACTCGCGTCTCTGGTGACCTTGACCGTGGGCGTCCTGGCCTTCGTCGGATTCTGCGCCTTGACCGACATCTGGCCCGCGCCCGCTCCCGAGTGGCTCCTGTGGGTGCCGCTGCTCTTGCTCTTGCAAGCCCTCTTCTCGACCGGCCTGGGCCTGGGACTCGCGAGCTTGCATGTGCTCTGGCGCGACACCCTGCCCTGCGTTTCTATTCTCCTGACGGTTTGGATGTTCGCCACACCGATCTTCTGGATCGCTTCGCCGGAGCTCTTGCCTGGTATCGCACCCTACCTCGCTTGGATCGAGGCCAATCCCGCCTACCACATGGTGACAGCCTGGCGCACGGTGCTCATGGGTGAAGGCTTGGCGGCGGTCAGTCCCAGCAGTTTCTCAAGAGCCCTGGTGCACTTCTCGGCCTGGAGTGTCTTCGCCTTCGGCCTGGGCTCCTTGGTGTTCTTTCGCTTGCAGCGCCACCTGGCAGACGAGGTCTAAAGAGTGCCGTTCCCCAGTCCTTACCTTTGCCAAGCCTCGAACCTGGGCAAGTCCTATCGCGCCTACTCCGGTCCCTTGGCCCGGGCCGCCGAAGCCTTGACTCTCGGGCGACGCCGGGGACACTCCGAACATTGGGCCGTGCGCCATGTGGATCTCAATCTCGCCCGCGGCGCCGCGATTGGTCTGTGCGGCGAGAACGGAGCCGGCAAGAGCAGTCTGCTCAAGGTCCTCGCCGGCACCAGCGCGCCTTCCGAGGGCCGCTATCGCCTGGACGGCAAGGTGGCCAGCTTGCTCGAACTCGGCACGGGCTTTCACCAGGACTTCAGCGGCATCGAAAATGTCGAAATGCATGGTGTCCTGGCGGGGCACTCGCGCCGGGAAGTGCGGCGGCGCATGGACGCCATCCTCGACTTTGCGGAATTGGGTGATGCGGCCCAGGCCCCGGTTCGCACCTACTCCACCGGCATGGGCATGCGCCTGGGTTTTGCCGCTGCCCTCGGATTTGATCCCGATCTCTTGATCCTGGACGAAGTATTCGCCGTGGGGGATATGTACTTCCAGAAGAAGTGCGTCGACCGCCTGCTCGAGTTCAAGCGTGCCGGCAAGACGATCCTGTTTTGCAGCCACAGCCTGTACGACCTGCGCCAGTTGTGCGACGAAGCCCTCTGGCTCGATGGCGGTGAAGTGCGCGCCGCTGGCGAATCGAATGAAGTCACCTGCGCCTACGCTGCCTGGCAACGGGAACACATCGTCCGCGAAAACCAAAGTGGGGTAATCCGCGGCGAACCCGATTGGCCGGACATCAGCGCCGTCAGCCTGCGCTGTGCCCACACTGGCGAGCCGATCAGCCAAGCCAGCACCGGCAGCGATCTCGAACTCGTCATCGACTGGCACAATCCCCGGCCTGCCCTGCGCAAGATTCAGATCGGCGCGACCTTCACACGCCAGGACCAAACCCTCTGCGCCGCCGCTGGCACACACCTCGAGAGTCCCGGGCCCAGGCCCGTGGAACTCGATTGCGAACGGGGCCGGGCCGTGCTCTCGCTACCCGACCTGGCCCTGCTCTCGGGCCGTTTCTGTGTGCGCGTGTATCTCTTCTGTGACCAGGGTGTCTTCCGCTACGCGGAACGGGCCCTGGACCATGAACTCGTGGTGCAAGCC
Source organism: Planctomycetota bacterium (assembly GCA_012959785.1). GTDB lineage: Bacteria > Planctomycetota > UBA1135 > UBA1135 > DUCM01. Next base: position 271,303 of record DUCM01000021.1, read on the forward strand.
GGGACGGCCGAAGTTGGCCTCGTACGCATCAACCACCACTGGAGCTTTCCCCCCAAGCATCGGACCGCAGCATGAACCAAACCTCCACTCGCCGCCTCTCGGCGCTCTTCGTCAACTACAACTCCGGCACCTGGCTCTGGCGGGCGGTGGAGAGTCTGCAAATCGAATGGAAACGGGATGGACGGGATTCCGCAGACCTCGAAGTGATCGTCTGCGACAGCGGGTCCGAAGCCATTGAGAGCACCTGGTGGCGTTCCCTCGCCACCCTTGGCGCCAAAGTCGTGACTTGCGATGAGAATGTGGGTTATGCCGCAGGCTTGAACCGGGCCTTCGAGGAGTCTTCAGGTCGGCCCCAGGATGTGGTCGCCCTTCTAAACCCCGACCTGTATTTCCTGCCGGGATCCCTGCGCCCCTTGCTGGAGCGCTTGGACGGCGAACCGGAGGTCGCCCTGGTGGCCCCGCGTTGTTTCATCGACGAAGCCCGCAGCCTGTGCCTGCCGCCCAATGAATTGCCCAGCGGTATGCGCGAACTCTCCGACAGTATCGCGGCGCGAGTGCCCGGCTTTGGTCGGCACCTGGCCGCTAATCGTTCGAAGTCCGCCCGCGAATGGTGGGGGAGCGAGCAGCCGGTGGAGGCCGAGATGATCTCGGGCGCCTGCATGTTCCTGCGCCGTGAAGTGATATGCAGCCTGGGTTCACCGATGGATGGCGAGTATCCGCTCTACTTCGAGGATGCCGACCTTTGCGCGCGACTCTTCGCCGCGGGTTGGCGTATGGAAATGGTGCCCGAGGCCGAGGTCCTGCACCACTGGTCGCGCACGGCGGGCCCCGAGTTCCAGGGCGAAGTGGCCGAGCGCTGGACCAAGAGCCGCGAGCGCTACTTCAAGATCCACCAGGACAGCACCGGAGCGCAATGCGCCGAGGCGAGCAGGGTCTGGTTCGATCGCGCCGCTTCAATCGTCGAGCCTCAGCCGATTCACGAGTTCGTGGACCTGGGCGCACTGTCCGCTGCGCCTTGCCTGGAACTGAACGCCACGGGCAGTTATCAACTCGAGATATCCATCACGGCGCACTTCGGGCTCAGCGCCGGCGGCTTCTTCGAAGGCGAAAGCTACAGCTTTGATGCACGCACCTGGAATTGGCTCTTTCCAGGCACCTACTTCGTGCGCGTGATCGACCGAGAGAGCGGCGCTTTGCAAGGTGCTTGGAGTTTCCAGAAGACAAGCGCCGCGCGCTCCTGGCCTCTGGACCCGAGCTGCCTGCCCACGCCGCGCCTCCTGGCGGTCTGCGACCCGGCCGTCAATTCCCGGCAACGCGTGGGATGAAGAAGGCCCGGCGTATACTTGTCTTCGCTCCCCACGGCGACGATGAATTGATCGGTTGCGGGGGAACGCTGGCCTGCTTTGTGGAAGCCGGAGCAGAGGTGCGCGTGGTGGTGGTCTTCGACGGCGCCGCGGGCGATCCCGAAGGGCGTTTTGCTGCGGAGGGCTATGTGGCTCAGCGCGAAGCCGAAGCGCGCCGCGGTGGTGCTCATCTGGGGCTCAGGGACTACGAGTTCTGGCGGCTGCCTGAAGGGCACACGCTCGCTGACGGGCAACTCGAAGAGTACATCCCGCTTGTGGAGCAGGCGGCAGAGGAGTTCAAGCCCGATCTAGTGCTCGTGGCCTGGCCCGGCGAGGCCCACCCGGACCACGCCGGTTTGGCGCGGGTGATCGAACTCTGGAGCAAGAGAGCGAGGCCGAGCTGTGAAATCTGGGGCTACGAAGTCTGGTCAGCCCTGGCGCCCGATCTGCTCATTGATGTCGCCGCGACCTGGCCCTTGAAGCTGGCGGCGTTGCGCGAGCACCGCACCCAGAGCGCCTATGGCGACCTCGCAGCATGGAGCAAACAGAACGCGTTCCGCCGCGGAGCCTTGCCCGTCGAGGCTTTCATGCGTCTCGGCGAGGGCGCGCAGGGCGGTCTTCAAGAAAACACCCATACCCAATCTATTCGATGAAAATCCTTCTGATTTGTGCTTCCTACCCGCCCGAGTTTCAGGGCGGCACCGAGGTTGTCGTGAAAGCCGAGGCCCGGTCGCTACTGGCCGCAGGCTATTCCGTGCAGGTCGTCACCGGTTCCAACGAGGTTTACGAAGCCGGTGTCGTTTGCGAGGAGTGTGTTGACGGCGTGCAGGTCCTGCGGCTCTCGCGCACCGCCGAGGAAGCCCTGGCCGCCGATTGGATTCACCCCCGGCTCACCGATCTCGTCCTGCGCGAGGCGCGCGACTGTGATCTCGTACACCTGCACCACTGGTCGTCGATTTCCGGCGACCTCGTGCGCCGCTTGTCGCCCTTGGTACCCGTGGTGGTTAGCCTGCACGATCACTTCGCGAGCTGTCCACGCTTCTTCCGTACGCCATCGCCAGGGATCACCTGTCCGCCCCCGGGGAGTGTTGACAATTGCGCCGACTGCGTGGCAGACGCCGTGCCTGAGCTTTCGCGAGGGGCCCTGGTGAACCTCCTGGAAGAGCGCACAACGAGCTATCGAGCCGAACTGGCCGCTGCCGCCGAAGTCATCGCTCCCAGCGAGCATGTGCGCGATTGCCTGGCCCGCGAACTGGGGATCAGCTCGGCCACCTGGCGCGTGGTGCCCCATGGCCTGTGCCGTGAATTCGCCTCGCAGACCCGCGAAGGATCCAGGGCCGGGCCCCTCTCGGTGTTGCACTTCGGCAATCGTTCGCGGATCAAGGGCAGCTTGGATCTCGTGCGTGCCCTATCTCACGAAAGCGGCATCAAGTTGGTCTTGGCTGGCCGCGAGGTCGAGCCGGGCTTTGATGACCTCCTGCGCCAGGAAGCAGGCTCCCTCGATCTCGAAATCCACGGCAGTTACGGGGCTAGCGACTTGCGCCGCCTGGCGCGCAGCGCCGACCTCGCCGCCTTTCCCTCGCAGGCCTTTGAGAGCTACGGCTTGGTGGTGGAGGAGGCCCTGGCCCTGGGCTTGCCCGTCTGGGTCTCCGACCGCGGCGCCCTGCCCGAGGTTCTCGCGCGGGCTGCGCGTTTCGGTTGCCTGCCCGGCGGCGTGCTGCCGGCCGAAAACCCGCGCGCATGGCGGGATGCCCTGCGGGAGCTTGTGAAGGACCCCGACAAGCTGCAAGATGCCATCGCGCGCGTTCCCCCGAGCGTGCGGACCGCAGCACAGGCCACGGGCGACCTACTCGACATCTTCCGACCACTCACTACCCGATCCAATACTCCGAGTCCGTGAACGACGCCTATCCTCCGCTCCTGGACCCGACCGATCTCCCCAGCCGCGTGCTGTGCATCGCGCCGCACCCGGACGACGAGGTGATCGCTTGCGGAGGGCAACTGGCCTTTCACGCCCAGCGCGGAGATCGTGTTTGCGTACTGGTCTTGACCGATGGGGGAGACGCGGAGCTACGCGAAACCGAATGCCGCGCGGGGCTTCTGGAGTTGGGGGTCAGTGAGGTCATCTTCGCGGGCTTTCGCGATGGCGCCCTGGGAGAGGCTGCCGGACTCGATCAGCGCCTCAGGGCAGAAATCGAGGACTTCGAACCCAGCTTGGTCTACGCGCCTTCTCCCTTCGAGCTGCACCGCGATCACCGTGCCGCCTTTCGCTCCGTGGCGCGGGTGCTCCAGACGCGAGAGGATCTGCGTTGCCTCTTCTGGGGGCTCAACAGTCCTGTGCCCCGAGATGTGCTCTTCGACACGACGCGCTACATCGAGTGCAAGCGCCGGGCCCTCGTTGCCCACGCCAGCCAGAACGGTGGCGGCCTGCTGGTGCAAAAGGCCCTGGCCCTCGACGCCGCAGCGACCATTAATGTCGACGATACCAGGGTGTTGGCCCTGGAAGCCTTCGCCGACAAACGCGGCGCGCAAATTGCCGCCTGGGGCGCGCGGGCCGCCAACTTGGTGGAGGTCTCCAGCGACTTTGCTGGCCTGCCGCGCACCACGGCGGTTTTGACTTCGTTCAACAAGTGCGACGACCTGCGCGAAAACCTGGCAGCCATTTTTCGCCAAAGCCTGCCCTTCGCCGCGGTGGTTGTGGTGGACAACGCTTCGAAGGATGGCTCCCAGGCCATGATCGAGGAAGAGTTTCCCGGCGTCGACCTGATCGTCATGCCCAGCCCGGAGTACGGGGCCTGTGAAACTTTCAACCTGGGGTTTGCCAGTGCCCGCACACCGCTGATCGCCATTCTGGACGACGACATCGTCATGCCCGAGGACTGGTTGGAGAAGGCCACCAGGCGACTGGTGCAGGAACCGGACAGCACCGCCATCGTATCGACCAAAGTCGTTGAGCCGGGCATGCCCGAGAGCTACAAGCAGTCCCCAGCGGTGAATAGCGAACGCTACATGTCGACCTTTCGCGGCTGTGCTTCCCTGGCGCGCGCAGGAGCATTGCGCGAGGCAGGTTTTTATGATGCGCGCCTGTTCATCTACGGCAACGAGCGCGACTTGACCTGTCGGCTATTGAATCTCGGCTTCCGCGTCTTGCAGTTTCCCGGAGCGGAGGTCTTTCACAAGACGCCCTTTGGCATCAAGCCCGGACCGCGCAGCCTCTACTTCCACGCCCGCAATGCCTGGCTGACCATGTTCAAGTACGCGCCCGCCTGGGACCTCGTGCGTTTACCATTCTTGGTGTTGAAGAAGGTCGTTTTGCGCGACGCGAGCTCCGAGGCTTCCGGCACAGTGAGCGATGCGGTGGGGACGATCGGTATCGGGGCTTCCCTGCGCGAAACCCCAGGCGCCCTGGGCATCGTGGTCAAGGCGGCCTTCTCCGTGCTTTGGAATCTGCCCTACTGCCTGAAGCACCGCCAGGTCGTGCGGCACCCTGACTTCGAGCTGCCACTCCAATGAGCGTCACCGTCGTCGTCTGCAACTACAACGGGAAGCAGCACTTGCCCCATTGCCTGGGCGCCCTGCGGGAATTGAAAGGGGATATCGCCGAGGTGCTCGTGGTGGACAACGCATCCACCGACGGGAGCTGCGCGCTGATCGAGGAGAGTTACCCCGAGGTGCGGCTGATCGCCCGCGAGGACAACCCCGGCCCCCCGCGTGCGCGCAACCTGGGCCTCGAGGAAGCTCGCACGCGTTGGGTTCTGGCCATCGATAACGACGCCATCTTGCCCCCGGACACCTTGCTCGAGTTGCTCGCCGCTGCCGAGCAGACCGGCGCAGTCCTGGTGCAACCGCGCAGCGTCTTCGCGGACGACACCAGCCGCGTGCACTACGACGGCGGCTGGTTCCACTTCGCCGGGCTGATCTCCCTGCGCAACTTCTATGTTCCCCTGCGAGAAGCCGAGGGTCAGGGGCGCGTGGAGGTCGACTGCGCGATTTCGATGTGTTTGCTCATGAACCGCGAGCGCGTGCTCGAGTTTGGCGGCTACGACGAGGGCTACTTCATCCTCTTCGAGGACCTGGACCTCTCCTACCGCCTGCGCATGGCGGGGGAGCGCATTGTTTCGGTAGAGAATGTGGTGGTTGAGCACCGAGCCGGCACGCCGGGGGTGTCTTTTCGTGAGGGGGCGCACTACCCCTCCTCACGGGTCTTCCTGCATTCGCGAAACCGCTGGCAGTTGCTCTTCAAGTGCTGGTCCGCCAGGGCTCTCATCCTGGCGTCGCCCGGTTTGGTTGTGTACGAGGCCGCCAGTCTCGCCTTCGCCATAAGACACGGCCACCTCGGGCCCTGGTTGCGGGGCAAGTGGGCCTTTCTGGAGCGACTGCCTGCGCTCTTTCGCGCGCGCCACGCTGTGCAGCGCACGCGCTGCCTGCGCGATCGCGAACTCCTGGTGGCCGGGCCCCTGACCGTGACGCCCGACGCGGCCGCGGGCGGGACGGGACAGCGCGCTTTGGCCTGGCTCAACAGTTCGTTGACTTGTTGGTGGAAGCTTGTGAGTCGTTTCGCATGAGTGCAGGCAGCGACAGCCGCGGCAAGGACTTGAAGCAGGCTCTGGGGCTGACCGAATCGGTCGAGTCCAAGCACTTCGAGGCCCAGGGCACCCTGGGCCGCATGGACAACTATTACCGTTGGATCTTGGGCACCTTCGGCGACTCCGTCGGCCAGCGCGTCTGGGACGCGGGAGCCGGAGTGGGGCATGTGACCGAGCTGCTGCGGGCGCGGGCCGAGTTTGTCCTTGCCAGCGAGTTTACAGAGCGCAACCTGGCCTGCTTGCGGGATCGTTTCGCCGGCTGCGACGGGGTGCAGGTGGAGTTCTGCGATCTCTCCAGCGATGAAGCCCTGGATCTGGTACGACACAGACTGGACACCATCGTGACCCTGGATGTCCTGGAACACATCGAGGATGACGGCGCTGCCCTGGCGCGCTACTTTCAGATTCTCGAACCGGGTGGCGCCCTCTTGGTCAAGGTCCCTGCCCACAAGTTTCTCTATGGCACCGTGGATGAAGCCTCGCTGCACTTTCGGCGCTACGCCAGAGCGGAGCTGCGCACCAAACTCGAAGCGACGGGCTTTGTGGTCGAGAAGATCCACCACATGAACATGGCAGCCACCTTGCCGTACTTTCTAAAGGGCCGCGTGCTCAAGAAACAGAGCAACTTCTCGGACACTATCGACCAGGGCAAGCTGGGCTTCTACAACAAGCTCATGCCGCTCCTGGAGGGCCTCGAGAAGATCCTGCCCACGCCCTTTGGCCTGAGTCTCGTGGCCGTGGCGCGCAAGCCCCGCTGAGAAAAAAGGGCGCCAGCCCAAAGCAGACCGCGCCGCCAGCGCGGCGTGGGGAGTTTTGCCGCAGAAGGGCTCTACAAGGTGGGGTGAGGGTTTGACTCGGCGCTCCCCGAGCGCCACCATTCTGTTCTCCATGGCTTTCTTCTTCCCTTCTGCTGCGGTGAGACGACGACTCCTTCTCATGCTGCTGGCGATCGCCGCCTTCGTGCCAGTTTCCCGGCTCATGGGCAGCCTCACGCCCAGGCCCATCAAGTACGGCGTGCGCGCCAAGTGGGCATGGTGGGACGAGCACAGGCAGGACTTTGAAGTGCTCTTCGTGGGTTCGAGCGCCACGGCCTATGGCCTGGTGCCCGGTGTTTTCGACCAGTCCCTGGCCGCCCGCGGCCACCCTCTGCGATCATTCAACTTCGGTATCGGTGGCATGACCGGCTTCGAAGCCGATCACATGGTGCGTCAAGTCCTCGCCGATCCGCCGCCGAGTTTGCGCTACCTGTTTATCGAGGTTTCCGACTGGAGCCCGCGAGTCTATCCCGGCAAGTTTGTCTACTCGCCGCGCATGGTCTACTGGCACACGCCCGAGATGACTCTGGACGCGTTGCGCGCCTGCCTGACCGTTGCGGAGCCCACGCAGGGCAAGGACTGGAGGCCGCGCTCGGCGGCCTATCACGGCGAACTCTTCCTGCGCAAGCAGACAGGGGAGGGCCAGGGCGAGTTTACCGTGCGCGCCCTCTTGGGTCGCGACTCCGAGGAGGTCCTGCCTGGCGCAGAGGACCTCGAGCGCCTGCACGGCTACACCGATCTCGATGTCATCGGCACAGAGGAATGGGCCATGCACCGCGAGCGTTTCCTGGCCAGCTTCGATGCCTACACCAACAGGGCCAAGGCTCTGCCCGGCGGCAACGCGGCACCTATCCCTGTCTCTGGCCACTATCAGGTGCGTTGGTTCGAACAACAAATCGCCGCTGCCCGGGCTGCTGGCGTGCAGCCGATTTTCTACTACGCGCCGCGTCTGGCCTCGGCGCCCCTGGCCTATCGGCTGCACGAAGCCGGCGTCCTGCCGGTCTTCTTCGGCTACAACCAGCCCGATCGCTATCCTCAGCTCTATCGCTTTCAGAGTCGTTTTGACGAGAACCATCTCTCGCGCCGTGGCGCTGACTTGTTCTCAGGCCTAATCGCCAATGACTTCGCCGACTACCTCGACAACCTGACAGGAGAGTAGAACCAGCGTGCTGTTTGTTGAACTGCGCTTCTTCTTCCTGTTTGCCCTGGCGTTCTGTGTCTACTGGGCTTTGCGCCGCGACCGCCAGCGCAAGCTATGGCTGCTCGCCATCAGTTATTTCGTCTACGGTTCCTGGGACTGGCGCTATCTGCTGCTGATTTTCGCCTCCACGGTGATCGACTGGTTCGCCGGCCAAGGCGCGGCCCGCTCTAAGCCCCATCGCAAGGCCTGGCTACTCGTAAGCCTGATCGGAAACCTGGGCATGCTCGGGTTCTTCAAGTACTACAACTTCTTTGTCGATTCGGGCAGCGAGCTTTTGCGCTGGCTGGGCTTCTCGGTGGATGACCACACCCTGAGCATCATCCTGCCCGTGGGCATCAGCTTCTACACCTTCCAGACGCTGTCCTACACGATCGACATCTACCGCGGAAAGTTGGAGCCCTCGGAGCGCTTCAGCGATCTGGCCCTGTTTGTTGCCTTCTTCCCCCAGCTCGTGGCGGGTCCCATCGTGCGCGCGGTGCAGTTCATGCCCCAGCTCACGGAAAAGCGCAGTTTCCTGCGCCATGTGGATGTGCAGACATCCCTGGCGATCTTCTTCTTCGGCTTCGTCAAGAAGAGCGTCGTCTCGGACCAATTCTCGCCCATTATCGACCAGGTTTTCAGCGATGCCGGGGCCCACACCACCTTGAGCGTCTGGATCGCGACCCTGCTCTTCGATGTGCAGGTCTATTGCGACTTCTCGGGCTACTCGGACATGGCCATCGGCCTGGCGGGGCTGTTGGGCTACAAGTTGCCCCGGAACTTCTTGTTCCCCTACTTCGCCCGCAGCTTCACCAACTTCTGGCAACGCTGGCACATGACCCTGGGCACCTGGTTCATGGACTATGTCTATTTCCCCCTGGGAGGTAGCCGCGGCTCCTTGAATCGCACGCGCCTGAATCTCTTCCTGATCTTCCTCATCAGCGGGCTATGGCACGGCGCGGCTTGGACCTTTGTGATCTTTGGCGTTGCCCACGGCCTCTTCGCCGTGTTTGAGCGCGGGAAATTCCAAGCCTGGCTCTCGCGCGCGCCAGCGCGAGTGGGCTTTGTCTATGTCAATGTCATGTGGCTGCACACCATGACCCTTTTCCGTGCCGATGACCTGGCCGCTTGCGGGCAGCTCTTCGGACGCATGTACGGTTTCGGAGCTGATACCGCTGGAGCGAGTCAGTCGATCTCCAGCCTCTGGGCCCTGGCTGCCCTGGCCTTCTTCGTGGTGCACGCTGTGATGTACAAGGCCGATGTGCTCGAGCGCTCGGCCAAAGTCCCGCCGGCGCTCTTTGCCGTGCTTTTTGGAGTGGGCTGGGCCTTGGTCCTGCCCTGGGTGGCCGGCGAGTATACGCCCTTTATCTACTTCCAGTTCTAACCGCGGCGCTGCTGGAATTACGGCAAGCGTTGGGGCTCGGGGTAGTTGGGCCAGGCGCTGCCCGCTTCGAGATCCTCTCGATCCCTTGAACTTTGGGTCTCGCTCCAGCCTTGCGAAACCGCGCGTGCGCGTTCGCTGCCGAGGCGGTGGCGCAGGCCCGCGCCCAGGCCGCGTAGGCAGGGCGCGCGCTGGGGGCCGGGCACTCGTTCCAGGAACCCTGGTGCGGTCTCGAAGTCGCGCAACTCTTCGCCCCAACCGAAACCCACTCCGTACCACAGGTCTCCGAGTCCCGAGGGCGAGGCGCTGCCCAGGATTCTGATGACCTCGCGCCGGTCCGCTGCGATGCCGCGAGCCAGGAGCCTGCCGGCAGTGACCCCTTGGCCGCGCCACCAGGCGTAGCGCAAGTCCTCGGGCAAACCGTCGCCCAGGCGTCGGCTCAGGTTGAGGCGCCTGGCCACCTTGCGCGAGAGCCAAAAATCCGAATGCATGCAGAGCCCCTCGATCACAAAGGGCAAGAGCGGGTGATCCTCTGCTACAAGTCGCGGCAGCTCGCGGGCCAGGGCCTGGGGCAGAATCCCAGCACCCAGGGGCCCGCGCAGGAAGGTGCCCATGCCCCGGGCCAGATCGATCTGCACATCGCGGGCGAAGGGCGCGATGGCGCGGCCCAGGTCGAGGCCTGGGGTGCGCGGTTCGCTGGCACGCGGGGCCGCTGGCAAGGCCTGGGCCGAGGCCAGGTAGAAACCCACGCCCTGGGCGGATTCCTGTTTTTCGCGCCGCGGGAAGCTGTCGAGTTGGGCTGTCAAACGCGCCATGATCCAACCCCGTTCGCCTGTGCGCGGGTCCACCACGGAATCGCGCTGGAGGACATTGCGCTCGAGGCTGAAGTTGTAGCCCCGGTAGTGCGTACCGATGCCCGTGTTCTCCATGGAGAAGTCGATCACGCCAAGGGAGAAGAGCGGCAAGCCGCCCATCACCAGGGCCAGGCCCCAGCCCACCCGTCGACGCCAGCCTCCGGCGGCGATGGCGCGCACCGCGGCCAGACCCACAACCAGGCAAGCGAACATGTAGTGGGGCACGAGATAGCGAAACTGGCCCACTTCCACCGGCGGCTGGTAGACATCGAAGTCGAAGCGACTGATGGCGTAGAGGGCGATGAAGGCCGGCAAGTAGCCCACCAGCGGCAAGCTCTTGAGCTCTTCAAAGCGTTTTGCTTCCAGGCCGGCGGGGGAGAGGTCGCTGGGCTCGCGAAAACTCTTCAGGCTGCGGCGCAAGCCAGCGACCAGGGGCAAGAGCAAGCAGAGCCAAGCCACGGCGAAGGTGGCGAGGTAGATTCCATCGGCCCAGGCGCCGGGCAAGGGGCCCAGGTCTTCAAAGCAGGTGGCCCGGGGCAGAAAATCGCCGAAGAACTCCTGCAGGCGCGCGATGCGATCGATGGAGCCCGCGGTGGCGCCGCCTTCGCCCGAGAAGTGGTCCCCGAGAAAACTCGCCGGGCGCGCGCCGCCCGAAAGCTGAATCCAAAACAGGGGCACCAGACCCAGGCCGGCCGCGGGCAGAATCCAGGCCAGGTCGGCAACAGCGCCACGCACCCCACGCACCAAGAGGTGCATCACCACCAAGAGTGATAGGAGCACCAGGGAGCCGAAGTAGAAGAAGATGCAAAAACCCGCGCAGAGGCCGAAGATCACGAGTCGCTTCCGGCGCTGGGGGCTCCCCGCTTGTGCATGGTGCAGGCTGTAGAAGGCGCCCAAACAGAGCAACTGGAAGAACAGGTTCTCGAAGTGATTGCCCTTCGCCAACATCGAGTACTTGGCCAGGGTGGGGGGGCCGATGGCGAAAAAGATCGCCGCCAGGTTGGCCGTGCGCAGGCCGAACTCGCGGCGTGCGATGGCCCAGATCGCGACTAGGGTCATGAGACCCAGGACCACGGGGATCAATTTGAGCGCCAGGTAGCTCGTGCCGAAGACCGCGAATACCGGCGCCGAAAGCAGTCCCACCACCAGGTGCCCGCCGCAGTTGTCGTAGTACTGGGTCAGCGGCGGTCCGTACCAACCGTCCATGGCCACGCGCCCGATGTTGCCGAAGAACTGTTCGTAGATCGGTACGCAAACTGCATCGAAGTTGGTGTGCAGAACCAGGCCACGGTAGATGGCGTAGATGGCGATGGCCAAGAACAGGACGAAGGGCGGCTTGCGGAGCATCTCTTGGGGGAGCGGGGCCCGTGGGCGCGCCGCTCCAGGGAGCATAGCCCCCCGGCGTGCCGTTTTCTGCCAGAGCAGCGGGCTCTTTGGGCTCCAATCCCCCCGCTCTCCGGCCATCTCGCCTTGGCGGCGCTTCCCGAGCCCCGTCCAAGGCGCTACGATCCGCTGATCGGCAAGCCTGCCAAAGGGAATAGTGCGCGTTCCCGCTCCCTGCGCACGAATCGAACCTCTGCGCCTCTTGTCAGCCTTGGAATCTTCCCCCGCCAGCACACCCGACCGGGCGCCCTCGCCCTGGCGCCGCTTCGCGCCCGTTTTGTTGCTGTTCCTGCTGCCCCTGGCCGTGCGCGCCGCTGCGCTGGGCCATGGAGGCCAGCGTGGCTATGTGCCGGACACGCACATCGTGCGCAGTGCGCTGGGCATGGCTCGGGACATGAACCCTGTGCCGCCGGTGGGCAAGTACTCGGTCTACCCGAACCTCTTGCCCTATTGTTTGTTGCCGCTCTACGCCACGGACTTTGTCTTCGGTCGCATGAGCGGACGCTGGGACGGCAAGGAGGGCTACAAGGCCCACCTGCAACTGCATCCAGCCGAAGCCCATCACATCGCGCGCTGGTTGATCTTGCTGCTCGGATCCCTCACGCCTCTCGTGCTCTTCCATGGGGCGCGCGCGGCTGGACTTGGCCCCGGCGCCTGGGTGACTGGCGCCCTGGCGGCGAGTTGCTTGTTGCTCCTACAATTCTGCACCCAGGAGCGACCTTGGGCGCCCTTGACGACCTTCATTGCCTTCGCGGCCTGGGGTTCCATCGCGCATGTCCGTTCCGGTTCCCTGCGCCCGCTCTTTTTGTGCGGCGTCGCGGCCGGGCTTGCCTTCGCCACCCACCAAGCGGGCCTGATGGCCCTGGGCCTCGCCGGCTTGGCCTGGCTCATGGGGCCCCTTCATTGGCGAGGATCAAGAGCTCTCGGCGCGCGTCTCAAGGTCGGCGTTCTTTGCGTGGTTCTTTTCGCGTTGGTGGCTGTAATCATAGGTCACCCCTACTGGCTGGTCCACGGGCCCACGGCATCGCAGGCGGTGGTGGGGGGGGCGGCGCAAAACGAAGCCCTGGGCGCCTGGACCATCGGCGGCATGACCCTGGTTCCGACTTTGCGCCTGCAGAGTTTCGCGCCCCTTTTCCGTGCTCTGGTGGGCTACGACCCGCTGCTCCTTTTCATGGGGCTCGCGGGTTTACCCTTGGCCTTTGCCTGTCGCGCCTTGGGTCCCGTTTTGCTCTGGATTCTCCTCACCGGAGCCCTCTTCCTCACGGCCCAGAGCGACCATGTGCGCTACCTTCTGCCGACCCTGGTGCTCTTGGCCCTGCCCGCTGGTTTCCTGGGCGAGCGCCTGAGTGCGCGCCCCCTTGGCGTTCTGCTCCTCGCGTTGCTCTTGCTCCTGCCCCTGGTGCAAGGGCTGCGTTTCGTCACGCTTTTGCGGCGCGCCGACACCCGCGCCCAGGCCGAATTGCAACTGGCTCAGCTTGCGCCGGGAGCCTTGGTGGCCATCGACCGCTACGGCCCCATCGTGGAGCTTTCCAGGGACGCCCTCGAACGCCTGGCGCGGATGCGCGCTGCCGCCGGCGGCGAGTTGTACGGCCGCGAACGCTTCCGTCTCGAACTCCTGGAACTCGGTGCCTTCCTCGAGCCGGATCTCGGCCGCGATGCCCTGCGCCTTGAGGACTGCTTTGACTTTAACGAGCGCGAAAGGAGTGTGGCTGTGCGCGAGGGCCTACGCGAGTGGGCCGCCACGCCGCGCGCACTGCTCGACGAATTTGGCGTCACCCACCTACTCGCCGTGCGCCGCCGCGGCGACAGTGAGCCGCACCTCTTGGCCTCGGAGCTCAAGGGTCTTGCCCTCCTGTGGAGCATCGACCCTTCCTCTGGCGAAGGCGGCGGCGAGACCTTCCTGCCCTTGGAGATGGAGTTTCCCTTGACCGCCCTCTGGACCGTCGAACGCCCCGGGCCGCGCCTGGATCTTTACGCCTTGCCCTGAGCGGGGGGGGCAGAGTCCCGATCGGCGACCACGATGAGGGTTAGGCCCAAGGGCATCCGCACGCGGTTCTCAACCCATTGAAACCAGCCCTTCAGGATGGCGTTGCGGAGCCGCGGGCCGCTGCCCGCACTCGCGTAGCGGAATTTTTCGCTGAAGCGGATACTCAAGAGCCGCATGCCGATGGCATTCAAGAGGAAGCCGGAGAGGTTCCACCAGCGCACGCTCGCCACGCGAAAGCCTGCGCTGCGACAGAGTTCCAGGAGCGCTCGACGCGAGTAGCGCCGGTAATGCCCCATGCGCTCGTCGCGTTCGCCGAAGAGGAATGGCCAGGCGGGCACCGTGAGGATTAACTGTCCGTTGGGACGCAGCAGGGAGCGCAGCTGGCGCATGGCGGAGAGATCGTCTTGCACATGTTCGACCACATCACAGCAGTAGATTTCGTCGAACTCCTTCGCGCCCAGGTTGTCGAGGTTCTGGAGGGAGAGCTTGCTGGCGCTGACTCCCAAAAAGCCCCCTTTCCCGAAGGTGTCCGTGGTGATCTTGACCATGGACTCTTCGTGATCGACCGCCACGACATCGCAGCCAGCCTTCAAGAGTTCCAGGCTGAGGAGACCCGTACCGCAGCCGGCATCCAGGACCCTCCCGCCCCGGGAGTGGCGCAGCAGCCGCTGCGCCAGGGAAGTGGCGCGAAAGTCGTCCGCATGGGTGACAGACAGTCCTTCGAGATGTTCGCAGAGGTCTGCGAGATGCTCGCCAGATTGCGCTGCCTGGGCCGGATCAGCCGGCGGGTTTGGGGCTCGGGTAGCCATTCGAGTCTTGGAATACCCTGCATCACAGCACGGCGTTTCCAGGGGCTTGCTACTTCTTCCGAAGCCCGTTGTCAACCGCGCGCAAGCGGGCCAGAGTTCATCCAGGGCTTGCCTGTGGGCTGCCAAGGGCTTACTGGCCGCTCCGGCGAAGTTGTGCCCCCCAGGTATTTCAGTTGTCTGCTACCCTAAAAATAACGAGCTTGTGCGGCACACTACCTTCCGCCAACACTCTTTTGCTCGTGAATTCGTGCCTGTCTGCGAATCCGCTCCCCCTTCTCGATGGTCCCCAGAGGCCTTGCCCGTGAAACGACTCGGACTGATTTTTTCGATGCTCCTCGCCGGTTCAGTCGCAGGCGCGCCGCCGGTCCTGGCCCAGGTCGGAGGGGCATTCTGTTTCGGGCTGGGGTGCCCTTGTGGCAATGATGATCCCAATGCGGGCTGTGGCAACAAGGGCGTGGACTTCTCCTTCAGCACAGGCGCCGAGCTGGTTCATTCGGGCGGCGTTCCCAGCGCCTTGCAGGACAGTTTCGAATTCACAGTGCGCGGCATGAGTGGTAACCAGCTGGGTCTGGTCTACATGGGCGCCGGCAGCAGCAACTTTGTCTTTGGCGATGGGCTGCGCTGCGTGGTGTCCGCTGGCCTGGGAATCCGCCGGTTCCCCGTGCAGCAGGCCGATTTCGTGGGCGAGTTCATCCAGCCGGGAATCGTCGGTCTCTCCCAGGGCTTTCCTCCCACGGGCCAGATCCAGCCCGGCGAAACCTGGTACTTCCAGGGATGGTACCGCGACCCCGGCGGGCCCTGCGGCAGCTCCTTCAACTTGACCAACGCCGTGCCCGTTTCGTTCTACCCCGGCGGAGGCGGCGGCAATCACAGCCATCTCGCGGGCCAACCCCTGGCCGAGTACCCCTGGTTCGACTACTGCGTCTCGATCAACCAGGGCCAGGCGCTGCACATGGCGGTGGACCCCTTATTGCAGCCCGGACTCGTGGGCCTGAGCGCCGATGTCTACATCGTGCGCGCCAAGGACTCGGCCGGCTGGTCCGCCGACCCGACCTTGACGGACGCCCGCGGCGCGCCGAGTTCGATTCTCTTTAGCGGAGCAGATGTCCAGGGCAACACCTTTCAACTCGATGCAGGCCTGCTCAGTGGCACCTCCGGCAGCGACCTCGGCCAGGGCTACGATGTGGTCATCGATGTTGATGGTGACGGACTCTGGGACGCGGGTGAGCCCATCGACGGGCTCTCGACCGAGGCCGGTTTCTATGTAGTTCGGGATGTGGCGGCCGCCGGACCCTACACGGTCACCGAGGTGGCGTACTCGGGGGGCAGTTGGCTGGGGCAGAACCTGTTCTATCCCGCCAGCATTGCTTCCCTCGGTGCGCTTCCCCTGGTCGTGGTGAGTCATGGCAACGGACACAATTACACCTGGTACGACCACATCGGCACGCACCTCGCGTCCTACGGTTTCGTGGTCATGAGCCACCAAAACGAGACGGCTCCGGGGATCGAGACGGCTTCCACCACGACCCTGACCAACACCGACTACTTTCTGGGCAACCTGGCCAGCATCGCCGCCGGGGCCCTGGCGGGGCATATCGATTCGAGTCGCATCGCCTGGATCGGCCACAGCCGCGGAGGCGAGGGTGTCGTGCGCGCCTACACGCGGCTCGCCACCGGGCACTTCGTGCCCGCGAATTACACCCAGGCCGACATCCAGCTCGTGTCGAGCATCGCGCCGGTGACTTTTTTGGCGAGCACCGCCGCCGACCCGGGATCGGTAAATTACCACTTGTGGGTGGGCTCGGCCGACGATGATGTCAATGGCCTCCTGCCGCAGACCCATCAGTACGCGATCCTCGAACGCGCCCAGGGGGCGCGTTCGTCCATCACCATTCAGGGCGCGGGGCATGGAGCGTTTCACAATGGCGGGGGCAGTCTGGTCGCTGCTGGGCCGTGTCTGCTGACCCGAGTCGAGACCCACCAGATCATGCGCGGGCAGTTGTTGCCTCTCGTCAAGCACTACCTCGAAGGCGACATCCCCGCGCGGGATTTCCTGTGGCGACAGTGGGAGGGTTTCAAGCCCATCGGCGCGCCGCCGCTCTCGAATCCCTGCGCCGTGGTGACCTTCGACTATCGACCGGGGCCCGCGGGAATCAGCATCGTGTTGGATGACTTCAACAGCAATGCCGCCAAGAATGTCTCGAGCTCGGGGACGGCTGTCAGTTTCACTGTCGATAACCTGTTCGAGGACAACAAGCGCGATACCGACGGCAGTTTCACCTGGACGGGCAGCCAGCCCATGAACGGCATGACCCGCACAAAGGGTAGCGAAGAGCATCCTGGCCTTGTCTTCGACTGGAATGAGCCCTCGTACTGGGAAGTTCAATTGCCCCTAGTGAATACGGATGTGACCGGCGACACCTACTTGTCCTTCCGTGCTTGCCAGGGCACGCGCCACCCGAACACCACCGCGGCCCTGGGCGACTTGACTTTCTTCGTGACCCTGCGCGATGCCAACGGCGTGTCGAGCTCGATCTCCTGCGGATTGCACGGCGGCGGCATCGAAGAGCCCTATCAGCGCCCGGCCTCCAACCCTACCCCCGGCTGGGCCAATGAGATGGAGACCGTGCGCATCCGCTTGTCGGACTTCCTGGCCAACGGCAGCGGCATCAACTTGACCATCCTTGACAGTGTGCGATTGGATTTCGGCGGGCCGGGCGGCGATGCCGTGGGACGCCTGGGCTTTGACGACTTTGAAATCACCCGTGAATGAGCGCTTTGCTGTGATGCTGAAACCCAACAAGACAATCCTCGGGGCCTGCGCCCTCCTCGGCTTGACCCTCCTCGGCCTGGGGGCCATGGGGCCCTGGCAGGACTTGAACAACGAGCCCCTGCCCGAGCAGCCCAGCGTGGCCCTGGGCGTGCAGGGCCTGCTCTTCGCCCGGCCCTTTGTGCTCGAAAAGAGCTACCGCCACAACTGGCGCCTCGAACGCCCCCAGGTCAAGAGTGGGTTGCTGCTCGTGCTCGAGGTCGACGAGGTCTTCAGCGTGCCGCGCAACACCCTCGAGAGCGTGCTCTACATCGGGGACGAGGTCGCCGAGCGCTTGAACTGGGGCACGGGATCGGGGCGCGTGGTGGCCATCTGCCCGGCGGCGCTCGGTGCCGACGGTCTTCCGGCCCTCGATCTTCTGAGCGCGCTCATGTGGTACGGATCGCCGGAGCTGCCCGAGCGCGTGGACGCCGCCCGGGTGCAGAGCGAATTGGCCGCCGCCAGCGCCGCCGGTTTGGTGCCCCTCGCGTCCGAGCAAATCCAAATCGCCCGCGAGGCCGGTGGAGCGCTCTTGCAGCTCGCGGACCGAACCGCTCTCGAACGCGAGGCCGCGCGCCTCGTCTTGCGCTTCGCCTCCCCCGAGCGCGACCTGGCCGAGGGTTTCTTGACGCCCCTGGTGCGCTAGGGCGCCGGCACCAGGCGCGTGATGCGGCCAGCGATGTTCCAGTCCATCACGAACAACTCGCCCTTTGAGTTAAAGCGCGCACAGTGGGGTGCGAAGAAGACGCCCGGGCGCCACAGATCGGGCGTGATGGCGAATTGGGCCCGTTGGGAGGGATTGGGATTGTCGCCTAGGTGCGCGATGAGTTCGAGTTTGTCGTCGATCAGGGTCGTGCGACCGGCGAGATCGGCGACAACGCCCAGTTTGCCCAAGAACTGCACATGGCAGGGCCGGCGCAACAGACCCGAGGTCGGGTCGGTTCCGTCGAGGAATTCGCCATCCAGGGAAAAGCGCGCCAGGCGGTGGTTCTCGCGGTCGGCAACGAGCAAGCTCGGTTCAGCTCCCAGGGTGTCCATCCACAAGCCGTGGGGTGTGGACAGGTTCTGGGGTTTGCCTCCGGGGCCGCCAAATGAATCCTGATAGCTGCCCTCGGCGTCGAAGCGATGAATCCAAGACAGGCCGTAGCCGTCAGCGACGAAAATCTCGCCGCTGGGCGCCACGGCCACCGAGGTCGGCTTGTAGTGTGCGGGGTCCTCGTACTTGCCGCTCTCGGCGGGCAGGCCAATGCGTAGGAGCAGTTCACCCTTGAGCGTTGTCTTGAGCACTTCTTGGCGGGTGGTGTGGGCGAGAAAGAGCACTTCGGGTTCTTGCATGGGGGGCCCGCCAACATCCGCGGCGCGGCGCTGCTTTACAATCGTGAGTCCGTGCAGCCCGGGACCGAGGTCTTCGCCGAAGGAACGCTCGAGGGTTCCATCAGGGGCGAAGACCAGGACGGCCGGGCCGCTGTCCACGCTCATGTACACGCGGTCCGCGGAGTCGACCACGATGCAGCCATGGGTGCCCCCGAGCCACTTGCGCCCCTCCGGCAATTTCATCCAGTCCGAGTCCCAGCGGTAACGCGCCTCGCCTACGCCCACAAAGACGGGTGCTCCGGAGCGCGGGGCGCGCTCCCAAGCTGGATCCTCAGGGACTGTCCCATGGCCGTAATTGTCGTGGGTGTGAACTCCCGGAGCGGTGCTGTCGTGGGGTGCAATCACGCAAAGGAGGGTCGCAAGCAGGATCGAAGAGGTCATCGGTGGTGTCTTTGGGGCCAGGAAGCGACCTTTGTAGCGCACAGTGTCGCGCCCGTCCATGACGGCAGCGCCGCCCGCAGAGCGCTTTTCGATAGTCGTGCCCTCGGGCTCTCTGGACGCTACTCTGCGGTGGATGAAGGTCCTTCTGGTGAGCCACAACTACCCGCCCCGGCACCTCGCGGGCACCGAAGTCTACACGGCGAATCTCGCCCGTGAACTCATTCGACGGGGCCACACTGTGCTGGTTTTCACCAGCGAGAAGGAAGTCAGCTTGCCCCACGGAAGCTCACGGGAGCGCGAACATGAAGGCGTGCCGGTGCTGGAGGTGATCAACAACCTGCACTACAAGAACTTCAAGGAGACCTGGGACCTACCGGCGGTGGACCGCATCTTCGAGGACACCGTGCAACGCTTTGCGCCCGATGTCGTGCACATCCAACACCTCATGTACCTCTCGGTGGGCATCGCCGAGATGGCTGCTGCCCAGGGTGCGGGGGTGGTCTATAGCCTGCACGACTTTTGGCTTGAGTGCCCGCGCTTTGGCCAACGGGTCCACGCCGAGGGCTCGATTTGCCACACCATTAATGTCGCACGCTGCGCCGAATGCCTGGCGAGTTCGCGGCTTGGAAACTCAGCCCTGGAACAACGGGTGGGTGGTTTCTTGGCGGCCCTGCGCAGCGCCACCGGGGTGGACCTCGCGGCGCCGGTGCGGCTGGCGGGGGATTGGTTGCGGGCGCGAGGCGAAAAGACTGGGGTGGCTTCCGATCCAGTGCAGTTGGCCGGGCTCGAGGCTGATTTGCGCGAGCGCGCCGAGGGTTTGCGCAGTCGGCTGCTGCCCGTGGTGGACCGCTTCCTCGCTCCCAGCGCATTCCTGGCTCGCGAGCTGGGCGCCTGGGGCCTACCCAGGGAAAAACTAACTCACCTGAAGAGCGGCGTGGACATCGATGCCTTGCAGGCAGCTCCCAAGAGTCCCCGGGGAAAAAACCTGCGGGTGGGCTTTCTCGGCACCCTGGCGCCGATCAAGGGTGCCCACATCCTGCTCGGGGCCTGGGCGCGCCTGAGCCCCGAGGCTTGCGCCCGCGGTGAACTGGTGATCCATGGCCCATCGACCCGCGACCTTGAGTACGCCGGGCGGCTCCAGGAACTTGCCGCCAAAAGCTCGGCGCGCGTCGCCGGAGCCCTCGCGCGCGACGAAGTGCCCGGGGCTCTTGCGCGCATCGACCTCCTGGTGGTCCCCAGCCTGTGGTACGAGAACCAACCCCTGGTGATCCTCGAAGCCCTGGCAGTGCGTACGCCGGTTTTGGTGTCGGACCTCGGCGGCATGGCTGAGTTGGTGCATGACGGGAGAGAGGGTTTTCGCTTTCCCGTGGGCGATGAGGAGGCTTTGGCAGAACTTCTGGAAGGGCTCCTGCAAGAGCCCGAGCGCCTCGACGGACTCTTCGCGAGCGCTCCAGATGTGCCCTCCCTCGCAGAGCAGACCGATGCCATCCTGAAGGTCTACGACAGCGTCCGGGGGGCGCGCTGAAGAGGCAAGCGTGAAGATCGTCCTCGCTGTCCATGGCTTTCCCCCCGCAGAGCTGGGTGGAACCGAACAGAGCGCTCTGGGACTGGCCCGTGCCCTCGCTGCCGCGGGCCATGACCCCATAGTTGTAGCTGGCTCCAGCGAGCCTGCCGGTGGCGACGACCTGCGCCTCGAGGAATCTCATGTGGAGGGCTTGAGGGTCGTACGCTTCCACCGACCGGATCTGTACTTCGATCACTGGCAGAAGAGCCGCAGCGTGCGGGTCAGCGAGGCCTTTCGCGATCTTCTGCGCCGCGAGCAACCAGACCTCGTGCATGTCTTGCACTGGCTGCGATTGAGCCGCGATCTGGTCCTCTCCGCGGCCCGCGAGGGCGTGCCCGCCGTGGTCAGCCTGAACGACCTGTGGACCAGTTGCCCCTTGACCTTCCGTCTGGATCCAAAGACCCGGACGGTGTGCCACAAGCCTCTCGCCGCGGTGCAGTGCATTTCCTGCGCGGGCCAGGTGCCGCCGCGCACGCCCTGGGTACCCCTCGAAGGAGCGCTGCTTGAGTTTGCCGGCCGGGAAGCCGACCTGGCGCGCGAGTTGAAGCTGGCGCGGCGCATCTTGGTGCCCAGCCGCAGCCATGCCGAACGCCTGGCCCGCTTTGTTGATCACATCGACGCCGACGCCGTTAGCGTTGTGGCGCCTCGGGGCCTGGGCGCCCTGGCTATGCCCGCGCGCTGCCCAGCCGCGGCGCCGCCCCTCAGGCTCTACGCCTTCGGCAGTTTGTCGGCCTTGAAGGGCACTGACCTCTTGATCGAGGCTGCCGCCGATGCGCGCCTCGCGGGCGCTGTCGAGGTGCAACTCGCTGGCCGTGAAGAGCAGCCCGGTTGGTTGCAGAATCAACTCGCGCGCTTTAGGGCGGCTCGCGTCAATTACCTCGGGCCCTATGCCGCAGAAGATCTCTTCGGGGGCGCCTTGGCCCGCGCTGCTCTAGACAGTCATCTCTTCGTCAGCGCCTCCCGCGCGCCGGAGAGCTTCGCCCTGGTGCTCGACGAAGCGCGGGCCCTGGGTCTTGCTTGTGTTCTGCCGGCTCAAGGTGCCTTCCTAGAACGCGCCAGCGAAGGAGTCGGCGCCACCTTCTTCGAAGCGGGAAACCTCGAGTCTCTGGTGCAGGCCCTGGCACGACTGGTGGCCGATCCCGCTGAAGTAAAACGCCTCGCCGCCACGGTACCCGCGCCGGTGCCCGAGCAGGAGGTCTTGGCGGGGCACTTGGCGGCCTACGACGAATCCCTTGCAGCGGGCCCGCCCGAGAACCTTGGCGTGCCACCGGATGAGTGGTATGCCCGGCGCATGGCGCTCTTCGCCGAGGCCGAGTGGGATCGCGGGCTGCGGCAGAGCGATCCGGGTGCTCTGGGTTAGCCCAGCTGCCGGACCAGCGGCAGATCGGCGGGGCGCCAGCCTGGCGGGCTTGGTGGCGCGAAAAGCACCCCTGATGAGGGCTCTCCTGGGCCCGGGAAGGGTGTATTCTGGGGACCGCGACCAGTCCCCCCCCCCGCCCCTTTTTTTGGCCCGAGTCCAGCCCTTGAGCGCATGATTTCAAGCGACCCGTTCCGCACTTTACCCGCGGCTCCCAGCCTCGTCTTATCCATCTATGGCTGAGTGGAAGATACGCCGCCGCCTCGGGGAGTGCTCCGGTTGTGCCAGCGCCTTTGAAGAGGGTGCGCGGCATGCGTCGAGCTTGCGCTTCGATGGCGAGGAAATTCTCGTGCGCGAAGACTTGTGCTCGGCCTGCTGGTCCTCAGGTGACGAATCGAGCTACCTGTTCTGGTGGTTCACGCGCCACCAAAAGAACCGCAAAGCCACGCTACAGCTCGATTTGAGCAGTTTGGAGCGCTTGTTCATGGGACTTGGCGGGCGCGAAGAAGAGCCCTTGCGCGAGTTGCGCTATCTCTTGAGCCTGCTGTTGATGCGCAAACGCAAGCTCAAGTTGATCAAGGTCGAGCGCGGCGCGAAGGGTGAGAAACTCGTCCTGCGACGCCCACGACGCACCGAGGAACTTTCCGTCTGGGTCTTCGACTTCACGCCCGATCGGATTGAGGAGTTGCGCGCCAGATTGCAGGAAGCGCTCGACGGCGCGGGCTCTGAGCCCAGCGAGGAAAGCGCGCCCCAAGAGGCTGCTAGCCAAGAGCAGCCGGCCGACGAGGCCGAGGCAGGCGAACAGCCGGCCGACGAGGAAGTCTGCGCCGAAGCCTGAGCCTCCAGGGAGGGGCCTGGGAGCCAGGTGGGGCTTCCGCGCAAAGGGGAGCCGGAGGCCAATCAGCCCTCTCGAGGCCCCAAGCCGGAGCGCTTTTGGGCTTGGATTCTCGGCTTTGGGCCTGATTTTCTGGCCAGGCTCTCCTCAGGGTTAGTACTACCACTAGTGGCATGGGCCGGGCTGGAACCGGCGGTCGACCACAAGATGTAGTAGGGGCCTGGCCTGGCGTCAGAGCCTTCTTGAGACCCCCGGCGGTGCCGGCCGCTATTTCTAGGGCGCGGGGGATTGCCCTCGGTGGCGACCTGTCATTGAATAGGCTTGTGGGGCAAAGTGGAGTAAAGTGGCGCAGAGGGCTAGATCCCTGTCAGGAAGCGATGAGCGGGGTTCTGCCCCATTCTCGGCCCGAGGAGGGCCTGGCCTGATGTTCTTCGATTCCTCGGAGCACACCATGGACGCCAAGAACCGGGTCTTCGTGCCCAAGCGTTTCCAGCTAGCTATCCCGCGCGACGAGAGTGGCGCCCAGCCGATATTTTTGACCCGGGGCCTCGACGGCTGCCTGTTCCTCTTCAGCGAACCGGGCTTCGCGCGCGCCCTTGAGCGCCTCGACACCCAGGCCTTCACCGGCAAGCAGCAGCGCCGCATGCAGCGCTTGTTCTTCTCCAACACCACCAAGTTAAACCTCGACGCCTCGGGGCGGCTCTTGATCCCCGAGAAGCTCTGCAAGCAAGTCGGCCTCGAAAAGGATGTGGTCATGGTGGGAGTGGTGCATCGGGCCGAGATCTGGCCCAAGGATCGTTGGGAGGCGCTCGAGGCCGAGATGGACGGCGAATTTGATTCCCTCGACTCCGTTCTGTGCGAAGGCAGCAGCGCCGAGGGCGAGGATCCACCCCGCTGAAGTGATGAGTCAATTGGAGGAGATACCCAGCATGACCAGCGAGCCCAACCAAGGCAGGACCCCGGTGCATGTACCCGTGCTGCGAGCCGAAGTCCTCGCGGGCCTCCTCGCCGGGCGTGACCCAAAGACCCTCGAGGGCTGGATTGTGGACGGCACTACCGGCGCCGGAGGCCACGCTCGAGTTCTGCTCGAGGCTTGCCCGAAGATCCAGCTGCTCTGCACCGATCAAGATCCAAAGGCCCTTGAGATCGCTACTTTGGAATTGAAGCCCTTTCAGGAGCGCGTGCGCCTGCGCCGCGCGCGTATGTCCGAGCTGTGCCGCGTGATCCGCAAGGAACGCATCGGTCGCTTGAGCGGCGTGCTCCTCGATGTGGGCGTCTGTTCCCTGCACCTCGACCATCCCGAGCGCGGTTTTTCGTTCCTCGAAGACGGCCCCTTGGACATGCGCATGGATCCGGATCGCGAGCGTAGCGCTGCCGACATCGTCAACAACTGGGACGAGAGCGACTTGGCGGATCTCTTCTACTACGAAGGCGATGAGCGCCGTGCGCGCACGATCGCCAGGCGCCTGGTGGAATTGCGACGGCGCACGCCGTTCCTGCGCACCGGAGCCTTGGCCGAGGAGATCGCCCGGGCCGTGGGCGGCGCTGGCGGCAAGACCCACCCCGCCACAAAGAGCTTCCAGGCCCTGCGGAGAGCGGTTAACGAGGAGGGCGATGAATTGATCGCTGGCCTCCAGGCGGCCGAGCACTGGTTGGATGAGGGCGGTGCGCTGGCGGTGATCTCGTTCCACTCGGGCGAGGACCGTGTGGTCAAACGCTTCTTCCAGGAGGGCCAACGCGCCGACCGTTGGGAACTCGAGTCCAAGAAACCCAAGCAAGCCGAGTCGAACGAGGTGCGCGACAACCGCCGGGCTCGTTCGGCGCGTCTGCGGGTGGGCTTGCGCCGCCGAAAGGGAAATCGATCGTGATGCGTGCCGGGCTATCCATGGGAATCGGGGCACTTTGCCTCGCTTGCGGGCTGTACGCCGCCAATACCCAGGCGCGTTCCCATGCGTTGGCCGCGGATCTAGACATGCAGAAGCGCCGTTGCGACCTGCTCGAGGCCAAAAACGAGCGCACCCAGTACGAGATCAAACTATCCCTTGACCGAATCGAGGCAGAGTTCATCAACCCGACCGAGGCCATCAGCGAGTGAAGATCCAATCCGCCAAGTCGCCCTGCGGGATCCGGCCCGCGTTGGCCTTCGTCTTCATCGCCGCCGTGCTCATACTTGTGGTGGGCAAGGCCTGGGTGCTGGTGACAGCGGATCCCGGAGCGGCCCATGTGAACTCGGCCAGGGAAATCACCGAGAGCCTGCCCGCGCCAAACTTTGACATCGTGGATCGAGAGGGCCGCATGCTGGCCTTGTCCGTGCAGCGCATGGACCTGGCTTTGTCGCCGCGGGCTATGTGGCAAGCCCACACACCCCGGCGCATGGCCGAACTGATCGCGCCTCTCATCGCGAGTGATCGGGAGGGAGTGCTCACAGCCGACGACCTCATGGAGCGTTTCCTGCCCAGTAGAGATCCGGCGGGTTGGATTTCGATCTCCGAGAATGGATGGCGGCTCGACTTTGAGATGGCCAGCCGGGTGCGCGCCTGGATCACGAAGATGGGGCTCGAAGACGGTTTCGAACTCCTGCGTCAGGAAGATCGACCCATTTGGGATCTGTGGTGGCAGCCGGCCGTGGTGCTCTCCGAAGGTGCCCGCAATCCCCACGGCAAGGGCAACCCGCCAAAGCTTGGCGCCTGGCGCTGGGCGCGCATCATTGCCGATGGCCTGGGCCGATCCCTCTGGCCGGACCTCGATGTTTATCAGCGCAGCAACAACTGGAAGCAGCGCGATGCGCAGCGGGCCCGCATCTGGCGCGCCCTCATGCCCAGCGCCGAAGCCGTGGTCTTTCGCGGCATCCCGGCAGGCGCGGTGCAGGATTTGATCGCCTTGCTCGATGAAGAAGGCGTCCGTTCGCACCAGATGCGTGTCGATTTCGAACACGAACGGGTGTACCCCGCGCGGGACGGTCGCGAGGAGGCTGCCTTCGCACTCCTTGGCCGCTGGCGCTTTCTCAGCGAATCGCAGGCCAGCTCCCGGGCGCAGGAGGCGTTTCCCGGAAGCGACGAGGCCTCTCTGGCGCGCCGCGAGTTGCGGCGCCGCGAGTTGCTAGACCGCAAGTTTCACCGCGACGGTCTCGAGGGCGTGGCCGGAGAGTTGCTGAACCAAGACATCTGGAGCTATATCGCGCCGCAATCGGCGAGCTATGTTTTCCTGCGCAACCGTTCGGCTCTGGAGGGGTCCCGGCGCTACTTCCGTGAGGAGTCCTGTGAAGGTCGCACCCCGGTGGTGCACGCGACCCTAGACACCAACCTGCAGAGATTCCTCCACGAGCGCCTCGAACGGGCCATCGAGGACAATCAGGCAGCCCTGGCCATGGG
The DNA here is from genome assembly GCA_012959785.1 of Planctomycetota bacterium. Classification (GTDB taxonomy): domain Bacteria; phylum Planctomycetota; class UBA1135; order UBA1135; genus DUCM01. The sequence continues at coordinate 297,332 of DUCM01000021.1, forward strand.
CATCGTTATCGATGTTCAGAGCGGAGCGGTTCTGGCAGTGGATGGCTTCAGCGAGCCAGGCATGTGGGAGTTCCTGCCCACCTGGCACAAGTTCACTCCGGGTTCGACCTTCAAGGTGATCGTCATGGCCACCGCCATCGATGCCGGCAAGGTCACTCCCACGGACCGTTTCGACACCCACGACGGCCATTACCGGTTGCCGAACAGCCGGCGCGTGATCCGCGAAGCACGCAACGCTCCCACGGGTACGATCACCGCCAGCCAGGCCCTCTCTCATTCGGTCAATGCGGTCATGGTGCAGATCGGTGCCCTGTTGGACGACGATCACTTCGCCAGCAAGCTCGTCCACCTGGGCTACTCCACAAAACCAGGGAGCGGCCTGGGCACCGAGAGTTCGGGCTCGATCCCAGCGTTGCCTTGGCGACTTTCCCAGTCCCAAGCCTCGGTCAGCTTTGGCCACGAGTTGTTGGTCTCCCTCTGGCAGCACGCCGCCGGCCTGGCCACGGTGGTGCGCGGGGGAGAATTCCTGCCCCTGCACATGGTGACTGGCGTCGAATGGAATGGCGCCTTCCGCAAGTGCCAGTCAGCCGAGCCCAGCCGGGTCTTCAGCGCGGCGGCCTGTGCCGAAGTGCGCGCAATGATGGCGCAAGGCGCCAGTATCGGTACGGGTCGCCACATCACCGCGGCCGAGGACAAACTGGGCACCCGAATCGAACTCCTGTCGAAGACCGGCACCACCGAGAAAACCGTCAGCGAGCCCTGCCTGCACCTGGAGCTGGCCCGTAACCACGGCAATCTAGGCGTCGATCGTGACGCTCCGGCCTATATCACTTTCAAGCAAATGATGACTCGCCAGCGCGAGAGTGGTCGTCCCCACAAGCGCACTTGTTATACATCGTCAATTTGTCTGGTTGGCCGAGTCAGCGGAACGAACCGCGAGATCATGACTCTAATTGTGATAGAGGAACCCAGAGGCAAGAACAAATACGGTTCCGATGTCGCCGGCCCCACGGCTATTGCGGTGTTGAAAGAGGCCCTTGGCTTGAGCCGCGGGGGTGTGCCGGCACACATACTTGCCAACCAGCAAACCGACTATGGCTACGAGCGAGAAGGCCTCGCCGAGGCCATGGAGCAGCCCTGGTCCGTCACCACGGAGCAGGACTATTGATGTTGAACCAACTGGTCAAGGAGTTGGGCGGAAGCTGCGCTCTGGAGGGCGTTGGACCGCTCGTGGGTGGTGTTCAATTGGACAGCCGCCAAGTGCAGAAGGGAGACCTTTTTGTCGCCTTGCCAGGAGATGTTTTCGATGGTCGGCACTATATTTCACAGGCCGTCGAAAACGGCGCAAGTGCAGTTCTCGTGCAGGAACCTTTGGATTACAAGGCTTTGGATGTATCTATACCCGAGGTTGATCGGTTGCCTGAGTGGGTGCACCCCAATGCTCGTGCGGTCGCGGGCAAGGCAGCAGCCCTCGTTCAAAGGCAGCCGGCGAAGGGTATGCATGTGATTGCCATCACGGGCACCAATGGCAAGACCACCACTGCGCACATCACGGCTGAGTTGTTGGCTGCTTGTGATTTTACCCCGGCTGTAATCGGCACCACGGGGCACCGTCTTGCCGGCGGCCTGGCTGGCGCCACGACTCACACGACTCCCGATGCAGCGACTTTGCAAAAGCTGTTACGGCAGCACAGGGACCAGGGTGGGGACTGCGTTGTTTTGGAAGCGAGTTCACACGCTCTCGTGCAGGAGCGGCTTTCTGGGTTAGAGGTCACTTGTGCTATTTTTACAAATCTATCCCATGATCATCTGGACTACCACGGTGACATGCAGCAATATGCGCAAGCCAAGTCACGATTGTTCGCTGGCTTGAATGAAAACGCAGTTGCCATTCTAAATGCCGACGATCCTTACACGGCCGTCATGCGTGACGCTGCGCTCGACCGAGGGGCGCGCGTCATTACCTACAGTTCGCAGTCGCCAGCCGACTTGTGTGCTTCTCTTGTTAGAGCTGACCTTGACTCTTTGTACCTGACTCTGAGTGGGATGGGTTTTTCACCGGAAAGGCTACGAATGAACCTTTTGGGTCAGTTCAATCTTGAGAACGCGCTTGCGGCAAGTGCTGCGGTACTGATGTCGGGGGCGAGTCCTTCCGCAATCGCGGAGGGACTCGCCACCGTCTCTCTTCCACCCGGACGCCTCGAGCGAGTCTCGGCGGAAGACCGGGGTTTCCATGTCTTCGTCGACTACGCCCACTCGGAGGACGCCTTGCGGAAGGCCTTGACGGCTCTGCGAGGCGCCATGGGAGAGGGATCCGGCAGATTGCATGTGGTCTTTGGCTGTGGGGGCGAGCGCGATGCGTCGAAGCGCGAGCCCATGGGCCGTGCGGCCTCGGAACTCGCCGATTCAGTCGTGCTGACCAGCGACAACCCGCGGGGCGAGAACCCCGACACGATCATTCGAGAGATCCGCGCAGGTATCTTGGGTGGGGCGACGGTCTTTGTGGAATCAGATCGTCGCCTCGCCATCTCTTCGGCTCTGGGCGCGGCGCGCCCGGGCGATGTGGTCTTGATTGCCGGCAAGGGGCACGAGACCCAGCAGGTGCTGGCAACTGAGAGCCTCGATTTTGATGACCGAGTCGTGGCAGTAGAGGAAATGCCTTGATCCGCTGTGACTTGAGCGAACTCGTGGCCTGCACGGCCGTGGTAGAGCTGCGCGGCGGCAGTCAGACGGTCTTTGAAGGCGTCAGCACCGACTCGCGCAGCCTGGAAGCGGGTGCCCTCTTCGTGGCCCTCATCGGTCCGCGCTTCGATGGCAACAGCTTCGCCAGGGCCGCTGCCGAACGGGGTGCCAGCGCCCTGGTGCTCGCAGGCGAGCGGGGGCAACTCGAAGCCTTGGTTGCCGATCTACCCCAGGGGGCCGCTGTGTATTGCAGCCCCGATCCCCGGCGCGTTCTCTCGGATCTCGCCTGTTTCCATCGCTCGGGCCTCGATCTGCCCGTGATCGGGATCACCGGCTCCTGCGGCAAGACGACCACCAAGAACATTCTGGTGGATCTGCTGCGGCCCTCGCGCAAGGTGGTGGGCTCTCCCAACTCGTTCAATAACGACATCGGCGTGCCCCACACCCTGTTCCTCGCCGACTCAGGGAGTGAGACCCTGGTGGTGGAGATGGGCACCAATCACCCCGGCGAAATCGCCGGGTTGTGTCGCACCGCGCGCCCCAATGGCGCCATCATCACCAACATCGGTTCCTCGCACCTCGAAGGGCTGTTGTCGGTGGAAGGTGTGGCGAACGAAAAAGGCGCCTTGGCCGCTTGCTTGCCGAGCAAGGGCTTCTGCGTGCTCAATGCTGACTGCCGCTTTACAGCGCGCCTGCGCGACATGACTGCCGCACGCACGATCACCTTCAGCGTGGAAGGAGACGGGGATTGGGACGCCAGCGACATCTGGTTCCATCCAGGCGGCACTACCTTTCGCTTGCGGGGACGCGAGCTGACTGTGCCGTTGCTCGGCTTGCACAATGTCCAGAACCTTCTGGCCGCCCTGGCGGCTTGCGACGGACTGGGCCTCGACCTCGATGATCTGTTGCCACACTTGGCGCGGATTTCGGGCAGCCGTCGGCGCATGGAACTCAAGCAGTGCGGAGCGTTGTCGATTTTTGACGACACCTACAACGCCAACCCCGAATCAGCCCGGGCGAGCGTGCGGGTCCTGGCGGGGATGCACGGTTTCACTCGGCGCGTGCTGGTCTTCGGTGACATGCTTGAGCTCGGTGAGAGCGCTGAAGAGATGCACCATGCGGTGGGGCTCATGGCGGCCGAGAGTGGCATCGACCTGTGCGTCCTGATCGGCGACCTGAGCCAAGCCACGGCGGCAGGCGCCCGCGAGGGCGGCCTGACGGATGACAAAATCGTGCACTACGACGAGGTCGAGGCCGCACAGGAGGGCCTTCCCGGTCTCCTCGCCGGTGGCGATCTAGTGCTCGTCAAGGGCAGCCGCCGCCTGGGCCTCGAACGGCTCGTGCAGGCCCTCGAAGAGCGTTGGTCAAAGGAGCGCGTGTTGTGATCCCCGCGGTCCTGGAGAACTGGCTGGGCATCCGCTTGTTCGGCTACATCACCTTTCGCGCCGTGGCTTGCGGCATGACTGCCTTCCTCCTGGCCCTCTGGTGGGGGCAACTCACCATCCGCTGGCTCAAGGCCAACAAGGTCACCGAGGATCTCACCAAGACCGATCTCGTGCCCCTAACGCGCGAGCCGGGCGCGCTCTCCAAGCGCGACACACCGACCATGGGAGGGAGCTTCCTGGTGGCGGCCCTGATCGCCTCCGTGGTGCTCTGGGGACGGTTGGACAATGTGCATGTGATCCTTGCCATCGTCCTGACAGCGGGCATGGCGGCTGTGGGCTTCGTCGATGATTTCAAGAAGCTCACCATCCCGGGCTCCCACGGCATGAGCTCGACCTCGAAGATGATCGGCCTGTCGGTGGTGGTGCTCGGAACCCTGGGGGCTCTCGTCTACTACTCGAGTTCCGCCGGACGCGACACGCTGCTCAATATCTACCCGCCCTTTTTCAACAAGCTCGTGATTCCCCTTGGCACCTGGGGTGTGCTTGGCGCGGTGATCTTTGTTGCCTTCCAGTGGCTCGTCGTGGTGGGCACAGCCAACGCCGCCAACTTCACCGATGGCCTCGATGGCCTCGCGGCGGGCTGCATGATCATCTCGGGCGTGGCGCTGGGCGTCTTCTGCTATGTCAGTGGGCGCTTCGATTGGACCGGATACCTCAACTTGCCCCATGTTGCCGCGGCCTCGGAAATGGCGGTGGTGGCGGCAGGCCTGTGCGGAGCTTGCATGGGTTTTCTGTGGTACAACGCTTACCCGGCCAAGGTCTTTATGGGCGATTCGGGCAGCCTGCCCATCGGCGGGCTCTTGGCCTGGCTGGCGCTCGTCTCCAAACAAGAACTCGTGCTGCCCCTGATCGGCTGCGTGTTCTTCATCTCCCTGGGTAGTTCCTGGCTGCAAACCTTTTACTACCGACGCAGCGGAGGCCAGCGGGTCTTTACCTGCGCGCCGCTGCATCACGGCCTGGAACGCCACGGCGGGGTCTTTGTCGCAGGAGCGGCACCCTGGCACGAGGTCACGGTGGTGGTGCGCTTTTGGATCATCGCGGCCGTGGGAGCCATGGCCAGCTTGGCCCTCTTGAAGGTGCGCTGATGGCACGCTTTCGCAAGAAAAAGGGCTTCTCGTCCGAGACGACTCACGAGCACCAGACCACCATCAGCGAGCGCCTGGACGCCCTCGCGCGGCGGGCCGAGGCGCCCAACGCCATGCGGCCAGCGGTCGAGGTTTTCTGCACCGTGCTGGCGCTGCTGGCCCTGGGGCTCCTGATGCAAGCCAGCCATGCGGCCACCACGGTTCCTGGTAGCGACGCATTCCAGAGTCGCGTATTGAATCAAGCCCTGTTTTCTGGCGGCGCGATCGTGGCGCTCTTGCTGGGCTTTCGCATGGGCCCCGCGGGACTGCGGCCATTCTTGCCGCTCTTGGTTCTCGTTTGCGGGTTGATGTTGATCGGCTGCTACATCCCCGGCATCGGAGACCCGCGCAACGGATCGAAACGCTGGATTCACATCCCCTTCGCCCAGATCAGCATTCAGCCCTCGGAACTGGCGCGCATCGTGCTCGTCGTTTGGGTCGCTGATCGTTGCGTTCGGCTGCGGCTGCGGCTTTCGGATCTGCGCCAGGGAGTCCTGCCGGTGCTCTCCCTGGGCATCTTCTTTTGCGCCCTGATCGGCTTCGAGACCGATCTTGGCGGCGCGCTGGTCTTTTTGGCGGTGTTTCTCTCCACCTGGTATGTGGGCGGTGCGAGCAGCGCCTACTTCGCCTACTCGATCACGGCCTTTGGCGGGGCGGCGGTGCTCATGGGCTTATCCAGCGTGGCCTACATTCGCGACCGCGTGGACATCTGGCTCGGAAGTTCCAAGAACGAGCAGGTCGAAGCCTCGCTGCAAGCTCTCTCCAGCGGCGAATACTTCGGCGCCGGACTGGCCCAGGGCGAGTACCGCAACATGGGCCTGCCGTACCAGGATTCGGACTACATCTTCTCGCTCATCGGCGAGGAGTTCGGCCTCTTTGGCATGGCTCTCTGCGCCGGGTTGATGCTGGCCTTCGTTTGGTTTTCCCTGCGCCTTGTGCTCTCGCTCAAGGACCGCTTCGCGGCTTTGGCCGCCTTCGGCCTACTGCTCTCTGTGAGTATCCAGGCCATGATTCACATGCAGGTCGTCACCGGCCTGGCACCGCCCAAGGGCATGACCCTGCCCTTCGTTTCCCACGGCGGCACATCCCTGCTTGTCTCCGCACTGGCCGTTGGATTGGCCCTTGGTGCCGCCCGGCAACAAGAGCAAGTCAGGGCCTGCTGATGTTCACATCTTTTCGTCTTTCCCAGCGACCGTTGTGTTGCGCACCCTCTTTGGAGCTTCTGGAATGCAGAAAATCGAACGCTACGGCGTGATGGCCCTGGTCCTGTTGTTGTTGACCATCGTGACCGTTTCCTTCTGGGGAGAGGGTTCCGCTGTGGCGGCCCAATCGCAGAAGATCCAGACCGCAAGTGGCGACGCGCCCGCCAAACCGACCGCACGGGACGCCGACCGTAAACTGCCCGCCACCTCGATTCCCAGTGCCAAGGCCCGCGGCCGGAACTACCGCAACGGGGAACAGCGCCGCAACCAGAACCAGAAGAAGACCGCAGGCCGAATCGAGACCCTGCCCTTTCCCGAAGCCCTGGCCGGCAAGGGATCCAGGCCGGCAGCGAGCAACACTGGCCGGGCCCGCGGCCAGACCCTCGCGGTGGGCCGCAAGAACCCGTCGCAGGCGATGGGCCTCGCCGCCCTTGGCCACCAGGGCCAGGGCCGCAAGATGCAGCTCACACCAACACAAGCGAGGCTCGGCGTTACCAGCCCAAGCAAGGCTGCGTCCAGCCCGCGGGTGCACATCGTGCAGGCCGGAGACACTCTGGGCGAAATCGCCTACGCCGCCCTGGGCACGAGCAAGCGCTGGCGCGAGATCGCTGACTTGAACGGCGGCTCCGAGCGCATCTTTCTCGGCCAGCGCCTCAAGCTGCCCGCCGGCGGTACAGACATCGCCACGAACAATTCGAACGCCTCCGCGCAGAAGGCAGCCCCGTCCGTGGCCCAAACTTCCAAAGCCGCGCCCACAGTTGGCAGCCACACCTATGTGGTTCGGCCGGGTGACATGCTTTCTGTGATCGCCCAGCGCGAACTCGGTAGCGCCCGCCGTTGGCGCGACATCGTGGCCTTGAACCCTGGCCTGGACCCCGACTCCCTGTCGGTTGGTGCGCGCCTGGTGATGCCCCGGGGGAAGTCCTCCGGCAGGAACTTGTTGGCCCAAGCCAGAACATCGGCGACGAAGGTGGGGAGGGTGCGATGAGTCGCTCGCTGCACCTCGGTTTTCTTCTCGGCTGCCTTACGGTGGGTGCGATCACGGCCGGGCCGGCCTGGACTGTGCTGGCTTGTCCTGCGCCGCTGGCGGCGCTCACCTCCGGCGGTTGCGAGTTGCGCTTGGCGAGTAGGTTGGTCCCTGACGCAACCCCGCTGCTAGACGAGCCGACCGCGTTGAATGACCTGGCTTTGATCGAGGCCCGCTGACCGTGCGCGTCGCCTTTGCCGGCGGCGGCACGGGCGGGCACATCGTGCCCGGCCTGCACCTCGTGGCCCGCTCCCTGGCCGGGGGCGATGCGCCGCGTCTCGACGACCTCCTGTGGTTCACCAGCGGCCGCGCCGTGGAACAGCGCGTGCTCGCCGAGGTGCCCCGGGAGTTGCCCTGGGAGCAGGTGAAACTCTCCCTCGAACCTCCCGGCGGTGGCGCGCCTTCCAGGTTGCGGCTCATAGCGCAAACGCCGCGGGCCTTCTGGTCGGCCCGGTGCGCCCTGCGCCGGCACCAGAGCCAGGTCCTCTTGGGTCTAGGGGGTTTCACCACCCTGCCCGCCGCTCTCGCTGCGCGTTCCCTTGGGATTCCGGTCGTGCTGCTCGAGATCAACGCCGCCCCCGGCCAGGCCACTCGGGTCCTGGGGCCACTTGCGAGCCGAGTGCTGCACGCCTGGCGCGGCAGTTTGCCCGATGGCGTGGAGAGTCGGCGGCACCGCTTGGCTGGCGCTCCCGTGGCGCCCGAGGTCGCGGCGGCTCGCATCCCCGAAAGCCAGGAGGCCGAGGCGCTCACGGCTCTGGGCTTCGATCCAGAGCGCCCGCTGATTCTGGTTCTGGGAGGCAGCCAGGGGGCCAGTAGCCTGAATCGCTTTGTGGAAGAGTACGCGCATTTGTGGATCTCCGCCGGCTCGCAAGTCCTGCACCAGTGCGGCCCGAAAAAACGCGCCGAGCTTGGCCCCCAGCGTCCGGGGCTTAGGGTCCGCGAATACATCGCCCCCATGGCGCCGGCCCTGGCCGCGGCGCGAGTGGTCCTCTGCCGTGGCGGAGCCTCAACCCTGGCGGAAATCGCCGTGGCACAGGTGCCGGCCTGGGTCGTGCCCTACCCGTACCACGCCGACCGGCACCAGGAGCGCAACGCCAGGGAGTTGGGCGAGGGAGTACGCATCGTCTCCGAGGCCTCACTCGACCGCCAGCACGCCACCCTGCTGGCCGAGTTCGCCGGTGCGGGAGGGGCCCGGGCTCGCGAGGTGATGCGTCAGGCCCTGGCCCGAGCCAGCGCCGAAGACAGTGCGCTGCAAATCTTACTGGAGCTTGAGTCACTGGCCCGTTGATTGGCCCGCCACGATTGCTACCTTCGGGCTCGTGAAGACCATCCAAGACGAGCTTCCCCAACGAATCCATCTCGTGGGCATCGGCGGCGCCGGCTTGAGCGGCGCGGCGCGCATCCTCTGCGAGCGAGGCCGACGCATCAGCGGAAGCGACCGGGCAGCCTCGGATTTCAGCGAGGCGCTGGAGGATCTCGACTTGACGGTCACCGTGGGCTCCACGCGCCCGCCCTTGGCGGACGATGTCGAGTTGGTGGTGCGGTCCTCGGCGGTGCCCCTCGAAGATACCGACTGCGCCGCCGCCTTGGCCCGCGGCCTGCCTGTTTGGAAGTACGCGCAACTCCTGGGCTGCATGACTCCAGCCGGACGCACCCTCGCCGTGGCCGGCACCCACGGCAAGACCAGCGTGACCTGGATGTTGGCCCATGCCCTGGGCGGCCTCGAGGCACAGCTCGGACCCACCGCGCCGGCCTCAGGTTTTCTCGTGGGGGGCCTCGACTGCAAACTCAAGACCAACGCCCGCAGCGAAGAGCCCGGTGGTTGGTTCGCCGTCGAGGCTTGTGAGTACGACCGCAGTTTTTTGCAGCTCCATCCCCAGGGCGCCATCGTGACCAACATCGAGGCCGATCACCTCGACTACTACGGCACTCTCGACAAAATCCACGAGTCCTTTGGCCGCTTCGTCGACCGCGTGCATCCCCAGGGCCTTGTGGTGGTGGGGGAGGATGTGCCTGACCGGGTGGTGGCCGCCTCGCGGGCGCGGGTTTGGCGCCTCGGCCGGGAGTTGCGCGTGGAGCTCACTGGCGAAGAGCGGGGTTGTTTCCGTTTTCGCCTGCTCGGTCCGGGTTGGGCTACCCCCGAGGTTCAGCTCACGCAACCCGGACGCTTTCAAGTGGACAACGCAGCTCTGGCCTTGGCCCTCGTGGTGGGACTTGCCGCCCCGGCCTGGAGCCTCGAACCCGCCGCCGCGGCTCGCGCCGCGGCCAGCGGCCTGGATCAGTTTCGCGGCGTGCGACGCCGCTTTGAGAAGTGGGGCAGCGACCACGGCGTGGAGGTCATTCACGACTACGCGCACCATCCCACCGAAGTGCGCGTAACCCTCGAGGCGGCGCGGCGCGCCTTGCCGGGACTGCCCTTGCATGTGCTCTTTCAGCCCCATCAACACAGCCGTACAGCGCGCTTCATGGCCGAGTTCGTGGAGAGCCTGCGCGGAGCCGACCGGGTCATCGTGGCCGATGTCTACGGAGCGCGAGTGCACATCGACCAACACGGAGCGGGCGCTGATGAGCTGGTTCAGCGCCTGGGCCGCGCCGGTATCCCGGCCCTCGCCGGCGGCGATCTTCAAAGCAGCGTGCACCAGGCTGCCCGCGCCCTTCCCGGAGGCTGCGCCCTGCTCGTTCTGGGCGCCGGCGATATCGACACCATCCGTTATGACTTGTTCCTTGAGCTGGCCCTGCGCCGCGCTCCCCAGCGCACCTCTGGCGCCTAGAACCACGATGAAGGTTGGCGGCCACGCGGAGTGGCTGCTGGAACCTTCATCGCCGGACGAATTGTGTCAGGCCTTGAACGCCGCCCGTGAATTCGAGGGCCCCGTGCGTTTTCTCGGTGGGGGAGCGAACCTCCTGGTGGCCGACGGTCTGTTGCCGGGGGTGGTGATCGCCTGCGCGCGTCTCGACCGTGTTTTTCGCCCCGATGGCCACGAAGATGGTCCGGCCTTCGATGCGCCCCCCGAGGCCTTGTCCCGGGTGGCGCCGCCGGAGCGCAGCAGCGATCCGCGGCTGGTAGCCTGGTGTGGCAGCAGTTTGCCCGGGCTCGTGCGAGCCGCCAGCGACCTCGGCTGGGCGGGCCTCGAAGGCCTTGTGGGTGTGCCCGGTCGCCTGGGCGGCGGCGTAGCCATGAACGCCGGCGGCCGCTGGGGGGACCTATGGGATGTGATCGAGAGCGTGCGCTTGCTTCTAACCGACGGATCGGTCGTGGACAAACAGCGGGACGAGTGCCAGGTTGGCTATCGCGATGCGCAACTCGGAGGAGCCTTGGTGGTGGGCGCCGTGTTGCGCTTGACGCCGGACAACCGCCTTGCTGTCAAGGAGCGCATGCGCCAGTACCTGCTCGAAAAGAAGGCCGTTCAACCTGTGACCGAATCCTCCTCGGGCTGTATCTTCAAGAACCCCGATCCAGAGCTGTCCGACGGTCGCTCGGCGGGGCGTTTGATCGATGACCTGGGGCTCAAGGGGCTCTCCCGAGGCGCTGCCCAGGTCAGCCGCCTGCATGGCAACTTCATCATCAATAACGGCGGAGCCGCTGCGGCGGATGTCTTGGGCCTGATTGAGGAAGTGACCCGCCGGGTCGAGGACCAAAGCAGCGTGTTGCTGACCCGTGAAGTGCGCCTCTGGTCGGCCGAGGGCTGAACCTCCTCGCGCGGGACCGTAAGGCTCTCTTGTGGTGAGGGCTGGCCCCGGGGCGCCGAGCCCGCTAATCTCTGCGTCTGCGTGCCGCCACGGGAGCTGCGCGCGCTCCCCGGTCCAGGTCGGATCGAAAGAGGCTTCCATCCCGCCGGAGTAAAGACATGTCAGAGCTCAAAGAGGCTCCCCAGGCTGTGGAGCCGTTTCCGCTCTCGACCCTGCGCCACTCGGTTGCGCACCTAATGGCTTCGGCCGTGGCCAAGCTGTTCCCCGAAGTGAAATTCGGTTTCGGTCCTTCGATCGAACACGGCTTCTACTACGACTTCGACCTCGTCGAGCCCTTGACCGATAAGGACCTCAAGCGCATCGAGAAGGAGATGCGCCGAATCGCCCGCAAGACGCCGGAACTCGTGCGTCACGAAGTCAGCCGCGAAGAGGCCCGCGAGCAACTTGCCGGGCAAGACTACAAGCTCGAAGCCCTCGAGTTGATTCCCGAGGACGAACAGCTTTCCTTTTACGCTCATGGCGACTGGCAGGACCTGTGCCAGGGCCCGCATATAGATACTCTCGACCGGGACTACGCTTTCAAGTTGCAGAGCATCGCCGGGGCCTACTGGCGCGGCGATGAGGCCAATCCCATGTTGCAGCGCATCTACGGAACGGCCTTCTGGAACAAGGAAGCCCTCACGGCCCACATGGAGTGGCTCAAGGAAGTGCAACTGCGCGACCACCGCAAGCTGGGTGTGGAGATGGATCTCTTCAGCCACCACGCCGAGGCCGGTTCGGGCTTTATCTTCTGGCACCCGGACCTCGGTTGCGTGCGGCGGGAAATCGAGAACTTCTGGTGGGACCTGCACACCCGCGCGGGCTACAAGCCGGTCTACACCCCGCTGATCTCCCGCGAGAGCCTGTTCGCCGTATCGGGACACCTCGAGAACTACAGCGAGATGATGTATGCACCCATGGACATCGACGAGATGCCCTATCGCGTCAAGCCCATGAACTGTCCCGGGCACATCCTGATCTACAAGAACCGCGGCCGCTCCTACCGCGAACTGCCCCTGCGTTGGGCCGAGCTCGGCACCGTACACCGTTACGAACGCTCGGGGACGATCCACGGCATGTTGCGCGTGCGCGGCTTCACCCAGGACGACGCGCACATCTTCTGCACCCCCGACCAACTCGCCGATGAGATTGCTGGCGTCTGTTCCCTGGTGCATCAGATCCTGACCGGCTTTGGTTTTGAGTACACCGCCTACCTTGCCACCCGGCCCGAGAAGGACACGATCGGTGAAGCGGAGAGTTGGGAGCGTGCCACCGCAGCTCTGAAGGATGCAGCCAAGATGCAGAAACTGCCCCTGGTTCTCGACGAGGGCGGCGGTGCGTTCTACGGGCCCAAGATCGACTACAAGATCAAGGATGCCCTCGGACGCGAATGGCAGAACTCCACCATCCAGTGCGACTTCAACCTGCCCGAGCGCTTTGATCTCACCTATGTCGACTCCGATGGCAAGAAGAAGCGGCCGATCCTGGTGCACCGCGCCATCCTCGGCAGCCTCGAACGCTTCGTGGGCGTTTTGATCGAGCACTTCGGCGGCAAGTTTCCGCTCTGGTGCGCGCCGACCCAGGTGGCCGTGATCCCGATCCGCGAGGAACACGGTGAGTACTGCCGCGGTCTCGCAGAGCGTTTGGAGCAAGAACTCTTGCGGGTGGACTGCATGTCCCAGGAGGCGCACATGAACAAGAAGATCAAGGAAGCTCAAGCGCGTCAGGTGCCGTTCATGTTGATCGCCGGCGAACGCGAGTGCAGCGACGGCAGCGTGGCCTTGCGTCGACGGGGGACCCGCGAGCAGGAGGTCATGGCCTTTGACGACTTCCTTGAGTTGGTGTTGAAGCTGAGGGCCTCTCGATCTCTCGAGCTGGTCTGAAGGAACCGATGGACGCGCTCAGAGTAACCAGCCGAAGGGGCCTGGAACGCGGCCCGGGCTGGCGCCTGCGGCTCGGTCTTACCAGCGTCCTGGGATGTCTGGCCAGCTTGGGTTGCGGGGGGGGGCAAGCTGAACCTAGTCCGCTGAATGTGCTCTTCCTCAGCATCGATGACCTGCGGCCCGAGCTAGGGTCCTTCGGCGCAGATGAGATGCACACGCCGCACATGGACTCAATCGCGAGGGCAGGCGTCTCCTTCACTTCGGCCTACTGCCAACAGGCCGTCTGCGGGCCTTCGCGTGCTTCGATGCTTACCGGCTGCCGGCCCGACACCACCGGCGTGCTGACCCTGCGCGGCGACTTTCGCGACGCCCTGCCCGAGCATGTCAGCCTGCCGCAACTCTTCAAGGAGAACGGTTGGACCAGTTATGCCCTGGGGAAGGTCCACCATGGCCAAGGAGAGCTCGACGACGAGCCCTCCTGGAGCCGGCCCTGTTGGCGTCCCGATCGTTGGCAACGCTACTACGCCAGCTCGAGCCTGCAAGAGCTTGTGAATAGGCGCAATGCCGAGGAATCGGACACTAAAGGCTTCGTGGCCCGGGTGGCGCTCATGGAACAGGCGGACGCCCCCGATGCTGAGTACCCCGATGCCAGAATCGCCGACGAGGCGATTCGGTTCTTGCGCGAGGAGGGGGACGCGCCATTTTTCTTGGCGGTGGGTTTTCTCAAGCCGCACCTGCCCTTCGTGGCCCCCAAGGCCTACTGGGACCTCTACCCGGCAGAGGGCACCGAACTCGCGTCGAGGCGCACAGCACCCCAGGGCGCGCCGGCCTGGGCCGGGCATGTCTCGGGGGAGTTGCGCTCCTATGAGGATGTGCCCGATGAGGCGCCCTTCAGCGAGGCCGAAGAACGCGAGTTTCGCCGTGGCTACCGCGCCTGCATCAGTTTCGTCGATGCCCAGATCGGTCGCGTGCTCCAAGCCCTCAACGATGTCGGGCTGAGGGAAAACACCATCGTCGTGCTGTGGGGCGATCATGGCTGGCACCTCGGCGACCTGGGCCTCTTCGGCAAGCACACCAACTACGAGAACGCTACCAGGGCGCCCTTGATCGTGTCTGTTCCACATCTTCCGCGGGCGGGGGAGAGCTGCTCCGCCCTGGTGGAATTCGTGGACATCTATCCCACCCTGGCCGATTTGTGTGGCCTCGAGGTTCCGGTGCCTGTCGAAGGGCTGAGCCTGGCGCCGCTCCTTGCCGAACCTGGCCGCCCCTGGAAAACGGCCGCCTTCAGTCAGTATCCTCGCTTCGTCGCGGGAGCGGGCCGGGCCATGGGCCGCAGCCTGCGCACTCGTCGCTATCGCCTGGTGGAGTGGACGGTGCCCGGGAGCGACCTTCATGAAGTGGAGCTCTACGACCTGGGCGAGGAGGCCGTCGAGACCGTCAACCTCGCTGGCGTCCCCGAGCACCGAAAACTCTTGGAGGAGCTCCTCGAACGCCTCCACGAGGGCTGGCGGGGGGCCCTTCCGGGGCGAGTGGCCGAGAAAAGCGGGATGTAAAGGGCAATAGAGGTGATTTGGGAACGCATACCCTCGATTCTATCGAGACAGGTCCCGAGTGGGCGACACCCTCTATCCCCCGCCCCGAGCCTTCTGCCAAGAGCCAGAGCTGGATAGCTCCCCCTAGATCTTCTCCGCCTCAAGTACCGTCCATCCATGACACCTTCAACCCACGTCACAGGAACTCCGCGATGATGCCTCCCGCCGAGGCGTTTCGCCCTCTACGCTGCCTGCAGAGTTCCTGGGCGCTCTTGATGCGGGCGCCCCTGCCCCTTTGGGTGGGCGGGTTGATCCTGTTCTGTGTGGAGTCCCTGGGCAGCGGCGGCAATAATTTCAACCTCCGCGGCAACCATGGACCTGGGGCTTTGGTGTTTGTGATGGGGATCTTGGCCCTTGTCCTGGTCCTCCAGATCTTGATCCAGCTGGGCTCTTCTTGGCTGATGGCCGGCTACTTCCAGACGATCCGCAAGGTGATGGTCGAGGGCCAAGCCGAGTTCGAGGATCTCTTCCGGCCTGGCGGCCGGTGGTGGACCCTGTTTCTTGTGCGCCTTGTCTTTTTCTTGGTCGTGCTGGCCTCGCTTCTGCCTCTGGCCATTCCGCCCACGGTGGCCATGATGCTCAGCGAAGTGCTCGACTTGTCAAGCGCCGGGGCGGTGGCCGTGACGGTCTTGGGTGAGCTGGCCGTGCTGCCCATGCTGGCCTATGTCTTCCTTGGACTCGCGTTCGCGGGACCGGCGGCCGTTCTTGAGGACTGCACGGTGGCCCAGGCCTTCGGACACTCCTGGGACCTCGCTCACGGCAATCGCTGGCAGCTGCTCGTGTTTGTGCTCTTCAGTATTGTGCTGGTGATCGCTGGCCTGCTCCTGTGCTGCGTGGGCATTGTGCCCGCTACCATCTTGATCAATGTCATGTGGTGCGAGGCCTACATCGTGGCCACCGCCAGGCCCGGCGCTGGTGGTTCCGCGGGGAGCGCAACGGAGCGCGGTCCCGACCCGAGGCGAGGCGAGCCCTCGGACCAGGGCTTGGTTGATTCCAGCGAGCCCGCTGATCTCGACCCATCGGCTCCCGCCACGGACGAGCCCTTTGATCCGGGCCGTTGGCGAGAAGAGGCGGACATCCCGCCCATCGAAGACTGAGGTCAGTCCGTGCTGGAGGGTCCGCTCGCCGCCAGAGAAAAGGTGCTCGGTGTCGGGCTCGAAGCGCGCCGCGGCACGACCACGCGGTAGTTCAGGCTGTGGTCGTCTTCCCCCGAAGCGATCCAGAAGACGGCGTCGATGCTCTGGTGATCTTCGAGGAAGCGTTCGAGGATCAGAGCGGCTTCCGCATCATCTTGGCTGGCGAGGCCCAGGGACTTGCGGGCGCTGGCTTCGTACAGGATGTCCCGCTCGTCGCCGATGCCATCCTCGGGCACGCCCACCACATCGAGGCCGCGGCGCTTGAGTTCGGAGCGTAGACCCGCCACGAGCAACGGGTCGCTGGTGGGGCGCAGGTCCTGCAGCACGAGCACGGAGGGCTGCTGACCCTCGCTTGCGAGTCCATGCTTAGCCTCTGCGGCGAAATCCAAAGCGAGCTCCCGCGACCAAGCTACCTGCACGGCGGTCAGGCGCTTCTCGCGCGCCTGGGTGGCCGAGGCCGCCCTGGCTGCTTGTGAGGAGACCCTGGCCAAGGGTGAGAAGGCCCTGAGCTGAGGCACCGCGACCTGATCCGGTGCCGACTCGTAGCCCACCCGGAACCCGGCCATGAGCGCCAGGGAACTTCCTCCAGCGAGGAATAGGGCACCCACCATGGCCGCGGCGAGGCTGCGGCTCATCGAACGGCGGCGTGCTTTCACGGCTGTAACCGGAGTTCTGCGGTGCAGGGTCCCGCTGCCGCGGCCGCGGCCGTCCCGTCCGCGAGCCGCTTGACCGCCGGCAAAGGATGCGCGTTTGACCTGCCAGTCGCTGTCTCCCTTGAGGGAGGGCAAGTCCGCCGGGCGCACGGCAAAGGGGTCGCGGGCTGCCAACACGGCGCGAATGTCGGCCAGCATCTCCTGGGCCGAGCCGTAACGCGCGTCGAGGTCGCTCATGGCGCGGCGCACGATCCAGCTCACCGCCTCGGGACAGCGCTTTGAGATCTGGGACAGGCTGCCCTGGGCCGGAAACGAGTTCTCGATCATCGAGTAGATCAGGGCGCCAGTGCTGTAGATGTCGAACTTGACTCCGTTGACTTCGTGGACCTTGACGCCGCGCAGGGCCAGGCGAACCATCTCGGGATCGCGGTAGTATTCGGTGCCGTGGGTGGTGAGCGTCATGGCGGACTCGAGGGGTGTGACCAGCCCCAGGTCCACGAGGTGCGCTCGACCGCTGGAGATGATCAGGTTCGAGGGTTTGATGTCCTTGTGCCACAAGCCGCCGGCGTGAAAGGCGTCCAGGGTGTAGAGCAAGTCACCTGCGTAGCCCAGGCAAACGCGTAGTTGTCGATTGCCAAGTCCCGCCGGAGTTGCGGAGTCGTGTAGGGAGGAGATGACCTGGTCGAGATCATCACCGGGGACATAGGGCATCACATAGAAGAAGCTCGATTCGGTGAGTTCGTGCTCGAGGACGAAACCAATTTGGCGGGCCGAGTCGAGGGCCCGGCTCTCGCGCACGATCTGCGGCATGGTCGAACCCGAGGCGAGGTGAAAAGCCTTGATCACCACCTGGCCGGGGTCGCTGTAGCCCGCGGCCAGGAGTTCCTTGAGCTTTTGCGGACGGGGCGTGGCCAGGAACAGGCGCGCCCCCGAACCGCCAGCGGGCAGGACGCCGGTGACTTTGTAGCCGTCGAACTTGCCGTCCTTGACCTCCGCTCGGCGCGCTCGTGGAGCGCGGGCCACCACATCGGGCAGGCGCTGTTCGATGCCATCGGTCACGCCGTCCAGGCAAATGAAGCGCAGGGGGTTGCCGATCGCCAGGCGATAGGTCCCCAGGCCGCAGGCGATGAGCTCATCCTCGAGGGCAGCACCGAAATGGCGGGCCTGGTCCCAGCGCAGGAAGAGCAGATTCATGAGGGCCAGGGGCAGGAGCACCGCCGCCGTCAAGCAACTGCCCAGGACCCGTGCCGCGTCGCCGAAAGTGTCGCGCACAAGGCGCCCCAATTGCCCGAAGACGAAGCCAATCCCTCGAAACAGGCCTGACGCGCACCAGAGCACTCCCTGGGTCCCGCGCACCGCGGCCCAGATCAAGAGGGCTGTTCCGCACACGAGCAGGAGGAGGAGTAGGGCTACTTTCCCGAGGGCGATCAAGGTCATGAGGAGGCTCCTGGTTCGGGGTATTCGCGTTTCCGGGCGCAGATGCGGTGGTAGATCTCAGCGACGACTTCATCAAAGCTCGCCTCATCTTCCTTTGTGGGATTTAGATCGAGTCCGTTCCGCCGGGCTTCGTCCATTTCTTCTTCGGTGAAGCTGTACATGGAGATGACCTCCAGGAGTTGGGCTCGCAGCTTGCGGCGTACCTGGGCCAAACGCCGGCTGACGGTGGCGGGGCTGATGCCCAGGGCACCGGCCACCTGGCGACCACTCTGGCCGTCGAGGACACGCATTCGATAGACCGAGAACTCGATCAGTTCCGAGTTGCGCTCAACTTTGCGCAGGGCGGCAGCGACCTTCGCCTCGAACATTTCCCGTTCGAAGGCTTCCCCCGGGCCTTCCCTGGAGCTTGTGCAATCGAAACTACCCGCCAGGGAGCGGGGTTTTCTTCCTTCGCCGCGCTTGATGGCGTTGCGGCGGTCGATTTCATCGCCCAGGGTGTAGCGAGCGATGGCCAGGAGCCAG
This sequence comes from Planctomycetota bacterium, assembly GCA_012959785.1. Lineage (GTDB taxonomy): Bacteria > Planctomycetota > UBA1135 > UBA1135 > DUCM01. Next base: position 315,764 of record DUCM01000021.1, read on the forward strand.
GTCGAAAAGCGGGCGCCCCGAGAAGGGTCATGGCTGTCGATGGCCGTGGCCAGGGCCGTGAGAGTTTCCTGCGAGAGATCCTTGACCGTCTCCCGGCCTATGCGCCCCTTGCCCCAGCGGGCGAGCTGGCCCCGGAGCACCGGACCGAAGGTTTCCCACAGCTCGAACCAGGCTTCGGGCTCGCGGTCGCGCAAGCGGCGCACGAAGGATGTGGTCAGGCTATTCAAGGCAGATTCATGGAGGGTGCTGGCCTGGGCGGAGGGGCCCCAGCCCCCCATAAAACGCACGAAGGGCGGGCCTATTCTATCAGGCTGCCGGAATCGTCAGGATTTGCGAGGGGTGCCCTGAGGAGGGGCGTGGGCAGGTCCGGTCAGGGGAAAAAATAGGGATTTTCCCCGGCACGGGTGAAACACCAGAGGCCCCCTTCCCACCAACCCTCCTGACGCCCTCGACCCGGACCGTTCAGCGTCCCCCGGGTCACGCCTGCCTGATTCACGCCACTCACACCTCTTCACCGCCCCAACCACGGGCCAAGGAGCCAGACACATGTTCAAATCCATTTTCAAAGTTGGTATCGGCCTCGTCATTCTCACCGGCGCAGCGGTCGGTGCAGCCCTCTTGATCGGCGGCCCGGTTCGCACGAGCGCGGCTCTCCACTCCTTGCACTCGGATCTGCTCGAGTGCATCGACGACAACATCGACGATCCCGCCGCCCTGCGTTCGCAGCTCAAGCAACTCGAAGGCGAGTATCCCGTGCGCATCAAGGCGGTCAGCCGCGACCTCGCCGAGGTGCGCGAACAGATCCGTCAACTCAGCCGCGACCAAGCCATCTCCGATCGGGTGGTGGAGATGGCTCTGACCGATCTCGAGACCCTGGAGCCGGCCGTCAGCGAGGCCATGGCCAAGCGGGCCTCGGGCCAGGTCTCCCGCGCCACGCTGGTTTCCTGGAGCGACAGGGTCTACAGCTTCGACCGCGCCTCCAACCAGGTCACCCAGATGCGCCAGACTGTCGTGGCTTACACCAACCGTGCCGCCGATGCGATGCACGACCTTGGCTACCTGCAACAGCAGGAACTGCGCCTCGACGAACTTCTGGGCACCCTGGAGAGCGAGCGTTCCCAGTTCCAATCCCAGATTTTTGGCCTGTCCCGTCAAGTCGATGCCATCGCCCGCAACGAGCGCCTGATCGAACTGATCGATAAGCGCAATCGCACCATCGAGGAGTGCAGCCGATACGACGCGGTCAGCCTCGACCACCTGACTGCACGCCTGGCCGAGGTGCGTAGCCGCCAGGAAGCCGAGCTCGACATCCTCTCCAACAGCCAGCACCAACACGACTACGAGGACATGGCTCGGGCGCAGATCTCAATTGAAAGCATGGGTGCTGGCCGCCATGCTCGCACCCTGCCCCTGCCCGCCGCGCAACAACTCAAACCCATCTCGCAGACGGCAGGACGCTGAGCGGCTAGGCGGTCGGGCATGCTGATGCAGTGTGGGCAGGCTCCCCAGAGCCTGCCCATGCCGTGTATTTAGCCCGGCCTAGCGCTCTTCCGCACGCCGCGGCCCGATCTTCTTCAGCGTGCCGCGGGTTGGCGGGCTCATGACTCGCTGCACCGTGCGCTCGTAGACCTCGAAGAAAGCGGGTAGCGCCTGCTGCAGGCTAGTGCGGTCATTCAGGGTCCACTCGGCCTCGTGGGGACCGTAGTCCTCTTGCAGGTCCCAGGCGCTGGAGATGAACCAGTAGGCGAATTCCTGCATCAATACCCGGTCACGAACATCGGCTGGTGCGTCGTCGAGTTCGTCGTAGCCCTCGATCGAATAGAAACCACCCGCAATGGCGAGTCCCATGGCCCGCCAGAGCTCGGAGTTTCGATTGAGGCCCCACTCGGCGGGGAACTGGTAGTGCAACCCCACATCGCTGACGATGTGCAGAATGTGCTCGAGGACCTCCATCACCTGGCCCTCGGGGACCTCGGCCATAATGATGTCGCAGACGCTGTTTTCGAAGCGCACGGCATCGAAGGACTCTTCATGGGAGCGCAGGAGGTGTTCGAAGGAGGCTTCGCTTCTGGGCACGGGGATCAGGGCGCGATAGGCGTAGAGCTTCGTGATCAGTTCGCCCTGGGCTTTGAGGTCCAGGTCTTCCCCGGGCTGCAGGATCTCCTCGATGGTTTCGCCCACCAGGACAAGGAACTCATCGCTCACATCGTCGGCAGCGACCAGGGTCACGCCGCGGGCGGTGAGCGCCTTGGTCAGGGGCCCAAAGTCCCCGCTGGTCCGGACTTCCGAGGGCCCGTAGAGGTCGGCGGGCACTTCTCCTGTAGGCGCTTTCTGAATGCAACCGCAATAGAGATCGCCGTCTTCAGGCGCCTCTTCATCATGGGCCGGGCCTTCCGGCTGCGGAGCCGGGGAGCTGGTGTTTAGGGCCCCGAAGCGAATCAGCTCTTCTTCCGTCATCCAGTGGATGTCCTCGGCGGAAGCTGACTCGAGGGTGAACCAGTAGAAGTCTTCGGAAATCGCCAGGTCGGCATAGTAGGCGAGGTACATGTCGTGTCCGGGGTCCTCTCGGTCCAGGAGGGAGCCTTCCCCGTCGAAGCCCGCCCACGAGTGCACGCCGAAGCGGGCGCCGGTATCCGCCGAGCGTTGGGCTCCGGCCAGGAACAGATCAACGCCGCCCGAGGCCACTTCGCCGTGGGCGGGGACATGGGTCGCCCAACCGCATAGACGGACAAAGCGTCCCGCGCGCAGATTGGCTTCATCATCAATCGATCCGGGCACATTCACGAGCACCAACCGGGTCACTTCGGGGTGCTCGAGCCTGAGCTGCAGGAGCCGACCGGGGGTGGCTGATCCAATCACCCCGGTCAACTTGGCTGCTTCACCGTCGATGTAGATCTCGATCCCCTCGAGTTCCTCTTCGACAAGGCCCAGGAGTTCGTCCAGGGTCAGCTGCCCGTCGACATCGGCGTCCAGGTCCTCGAACACCTGGAGGGAATCATCACGCGCCCAGGGCTCGAGGTCCGCCAGGGAGATGAGGCCGTCGCCATCCTGGTCCAGCTCTTCGTGGAGGTCGAGCAGTTCCGCTTCGAAGGCCCTGGCGGAATCGCCCAGGTCCTCAGCATCGTCCCATTCGGCGCGGCTCAGACGACCGTCGTCGTCCAGGTCGGCTTCATTGAGGATGAAACGCCACTCCTCGGGTAGCTCGTCGGCGCTGATGGTGCCGTCGCCGTCCTTGTCGAGCCCGGCGAAGAACTCATTTTCCTCTTCAATGGCAGCGGAATTTGCACTGCTTAGATAGTCGAGCAGTTCGGCCTGACCCAGTGCGCCGTCACCATCGCCGTCGGCTTCCCAGCTGAGCAGCAGAAAGGCATCGGCTCCTTCGTAGGGCAGAACCAAGCCGTTTCCGTCGCGGTCGAGAAACTCCCATAAGAGCTCGAATTCAAGGGACTGCGAGGAGGGGTCGTGAACTTCCGAGAGTGCCATGAAGCAAGGCGGCGCGGCGAGAATCAGGGCCAAGGGAAGAGGATTTACATGCAACATAGAGATCGGGGGTCAGTTTTTTTTCATTGCCGCCAGCGTGCGTTCCAGGGCCTCGGCACTTGAGACTCGGGGCCGATAGCCGAAGGCGCGGCGGGCGGGGGACATGTCGTAGGAGTGGGAGCTGGAGAGTTGAGCCGCGACGAAGCGCGTCATGGGCGGTTCCCCCGCGAGACGCAGGGTGCTCCAGAGAACCTCGCAGAAGCCGCCCAGGCGGTAGGCCGCTCGAAACGAGATCTGGCGTGTCACCGGCGGCGCACCCAGCCTGACCAACAGGTTGTTGATCCAGTTCCAAAGCTGGACGGGTTCCTCCTGGCCAATGAAGAAAGCGCGCCCCGCATGGGCAGCCCCGGGCTCGAGGCTCTCGGCGGCTTGTAGGTGCGCACCCGCGGCGTTATCCACGAAGCACAGGGTGACTTCGTTCTTTCCCGTGCCCACGATGCGCAAACGCCCGCGCTGGGCGCGGTCCACCAGGCGCGGCAGGATGTGGGGGTCGCCGGGGCCGAAGATCAGGTGCGGCCGCAGAGCCGTGGTGGCGAGTTCGGCGGAATTCCCGTCAAGGACGAGTTTCTCGGCCAGGGCCTTGGTGCGCGGGTAGTGGGCCAGGAAGTTCGTAGCCAGGGGCAGGTCCGCTCCGGCATTGATGTGGTCCCGGCCATCAAAACAGATCGAGGGCGAGCTGGTGTACACGAGTCGCGGCACGCCGGCGGAGCGGGCAGCTTGCAGAACATGTTGCGTACCCACCACATTGGCAGCGGTGTAGTCGGCCAGGGAGCCCCAGATGCCGGCCTTGGCGGCCACATGGAAAATCACATCGGCGCCCTCGGCGCTGCTTGTCAAGGCGCGAAGGTCCTTCAAGTCCGCACGCCGCGTCTCCACGCCCAGCTCGCGGAGGTGCGGGTAGTCGCCGCGGGCGATGGAGGTGACCTCAAGGCCGCGAGCCTTGAGGGCGCGGCAGATGGCCGTGCCCAAGAAACCACCGCCGCCGGTGACGAGCGCCTTCACGCGAGCTGTTCCTCGGCCCAGAGCTTCAACTCTTCGCGCTTGATTTTGGCGTTGTGCCGCACATCCACGGGAAAGCGCGGATGGAAGAGAATCTCGCTCACCACCTTCGCGGCGGGCTGCTCGCGGGTGTGATCGCGCAGGGATTGGGCCAGGGCGCGCCGGGCAGCACGGCCCTTGTGAGCCCAGGATGGGGGCAATTCGACGATCAGCACAGGCCGTTCCTGGCCGCGAGCTCCGATGCCCACCAAGGCCGTGCGCAAGCCGCAGGCGTGGCTGTTGAAAAGATTTTCGATGGGCACGGGCATCACGAGGCCCTCGTTGGTTTCGAGGCGGTGGGACTTACGGCCGGCGAACCAGAGGCGTCCGTCGCTATCGAAGCAGCCCACATCTCCCATGCGATGGCGATAGCACTCTCCGTCGGCGATCTTGGCCAGGGCGGTGGGGCCGGGCTGAAACTTGTACTCGCTTGTGACTTGCGGGCCCTTGACCACAATTTCGCCCAGCTCGCCGGGCGCAAGCTCCAAGCTCGGGTCCCACTCTGGCATCGCGGCCTCGGAGATGGGCACGATGGCGATCTCGATCCCCGGCGCGGGAAAACCCACGCAGGTTCCCGCGCCGGATTCCGCCCGGACGCGGGCCTGGCCCAAGATCTCGGCACCGCTGATTGAGGAGACAGGCAGGGACTCGGTGGCGCCGTAGGGCGTGTGCACATCGGCGCCGGGTGCGAGGATTTTTCGCAGGGACTCGACGAGTTGGGGGGAGACGGGAGCCCCAGCGATCAGGATGCGCCGCAGTTTGGGTAGGGTCCTTCCGTGATCCAAACACCACGGCGCCACGCGGCGCCAGATGGCGGGTGAACCGAAGGTGCTCGTGGCGCCCGAGCGTGAGAGGGCCTCATACAGCCTTTCGGGGTCGCAGCGTGCCGGCTGGCTGGGATTCATCTCGGGGAAAACGCAGGTCATGGCCAGGGCAGGACTGAAGAGCGCGAAGAGCGGGAAACAGGCCGCGTCGACCTCACCATCCTCGAAGCTGTACAGCTCTTGCAACGCCAAGACCTGGGCGTGAAAGTTGCCGTGGGTGTAGGTCACTCCCTTGGGTGCCCCGGTCGACCCCGAGGTGAAGAGCACGGCGGCTTGGTCATCGCGGGAAGTGTCGCTGCACAGGGCCTCGGAGCTGGCGGAGGCGCAGAGTTGTTCGAGAGTTTCTCCACCCAGCAACCAGCGATGGCCCACGCTGACCGTGATCTCCACCGTGGCGAAGGCACCGGGAAAGACACGCTTGAGGGCATGGGCCAGGGGGATGCCGATAAAGACCCGCGGCTGCATGCGCTCCACGCAGGCCAGCAACGCACGACGGCCCAGGCCGGGATCGATCAAGACCGGCACGGCGCCAGCTTTCATCAAGGCGAAGGTGATGGCAATCAAGTCCACTCCCGCGCGCACGAAGAGGCACACGCGGTCGCCCTTTTGCATGCCTCGCTCCAGGAGCGCCCGGGCTATGCGGTTGGAGCGTGCTTCAAGTTCAGCGTAGCGGACTCCAGAGAGGGAGAAATTCGCACCCAGGCCGCGGGCCACCAAGACAGCGTCGCGCTGGGGCGTGCGCGCAGCCTGCCACGGCAGGAATTGGGCGATGTTGACCCGCTCTGGTTGCTCGAGGCTCTGGCTCGAGTGGCGGGCTAGGATTTCAGGAAGTTCCGCAACCACGGCAAGACCTCCTGAGGGGCGTCTTCGAGAGCGAAATGGCCGGCCTCGGGCAGGCGCAGGATTTCCGCCTGGGGCAGGTAACCGAGCCAGGTTTGAAGGAACTCGGGTGTAAAGCAGAAGTCGCGCATGCCCCAGGCGAGACGCACGGGTTTTTCGCGCAGGCGGCAAAGCCCCTGGGCCACTTCGACCAGGGTGGCGTAACTCGGGTGGCTTGGCGACATGGGGATGTCCTGGACGAAGCGCTGGGTGGCGATGCGATTGCGCCAGGAGTTGTAAGGCGCGAGGTAACCGCGGCGCACCTCGGGGGTCATGGCTTCGCGGCGCTTGGCAGCCATGAGCACGGCGGCGCGGGCAAAAGCGTTCAAGCCGCGGATCGCCAGGGCACCTACGAGGGGTGTGCGACAGACATTGATGCGCCAGGGGATGCGCTGGGAGGGGAAGGCCGCGGTGTTCATCAGGAACAGGCGTGCAAAGCGCTCGGGATGCCGTACCGCCACGCCGGCGCCGATGGCGCCGCCCCAATCGTGGGCCACCAAGGTGATGCGCTTCAGATCGAGTTCCAGCACGAGCCGTTCGAGGTTCTCGATGTGGCCGGCCAGACGATAGCCCCAGTCCTGGGGTTTTTCCGAGAGGCCGCAACCGATGTGGTCGGGGGCCACGACCCGCGCTTCGGCGGCAAAGTCGCGGGCGATGCGCCTGAAGTGAAACGACCAGGTGGGATTGCCGTGGACGCACAGGATAGGAGCGGCTTCGCTTTCACCTTCATCGAGGTAGTGCATGGCCCCCGCATCGGTGGCCAGGAAGTGCGGCGAAAAGTCGTACTCCCCACGAAAACTCGCACAACTCTGGCGGGCGGCTTGTTTGAGGGTCCCCTCATCCTGGGGCGCCGCATCGAGAGCGAGGCTCACAGGCTGAAGCCTCCAACGCGCGCTTCCGCGCTGGGCTCCTGTTCGCTCCAGTCCCAGCGGACTTCGGCGGCGCCCGTGGAAGAGGCGCTGATCGAGGCCCAGTGCCCGAACTTGTAGCGTTGGAAGACGAAGAGGTGTGCCTCCCGGTGGTGCACGATCATGGCCCTTTGCGTGGGCGCCGCCACAATGCGACAGCCCGAGAGTTCGCTCAGGCCGCAGCCGGCCTGTTTGAGCACGGCTTCCTTGGCGGTCCAGATGCGGGTGAAGTTGCTCCAGCTAAAACCGCCCACGAGATCGAACTCGGCGCGGTCGCAGGCGGTCTGAATCGTGTCCTGGCGACGCTGCTTGACGGGCTCCACATCAATCCCCACCGGGCCGGGGTAGACCACGCCGCAGGAAAACCCGGTCGTGTGGCTGATGGACCAATGCCAGCCATCAATCGGCAAGGGCGCGCCGCTCTTGGCCTGGGGCAGTTCGGCCAATGCCAGGCCCAGGCGCTTGGCGCTGGCGAGACAGGCTTCGCGAGCAGCGAGGCGTTGGTTCTCGATGCGCAACTTGATCGGCAGGCTGCGGTCCTGGCCGGGGGTCGGACGCACCACGGGGCAGAGCAGGGGGCGCATCACGAGCCGGAGCCTTCGGGCTCCGTGGCCCGTCTCACCAAGTCATCGTCGAAGAAGCCCACACCCATGCCTGCGTCGACCACGATGCCCTGGGCGTTGATGGCGGATGAGCGCGGGCTCAAGAGGTACACACCGCAACTGGCGACTTCGGCGGTGCTGACGCCCTGGTGCCGGAGGGTGGCGGCTTCGCCGTAGAGATAGCTCTCAAGGTATCCGGGAATGCCCGCCGAAGCGGATGTCTTCAAGAGGCCCGCACGCACGGCGTTGAAGCGCACGCGGCTGGTCTTGCTGAAGCTCTTGGCCAAGAAAACCACGCTGGAATCGAGGGCGGCCTTGATGGGGGCCATATAGCCGTAGTTTTCGGCAGCCATGGCGGTGGTGGAGATCGATATGGTGATCACCGAGGCCTCGGGCTCGAACAGTTCCTTGAGGGCCTTCGAGAGTGCCACCAGGGAGAAGCACGAGATGTCGATGGCTTGCAGGAAGTCCTTGCGCTCGGTTTCGTGGAAGGGCTTGAACCCTTCATCGTAGTTGGCGAAGGCGATCGAGTGCACCAGGCCATCGAGGCGCGTGCCGTTTGCTGAGAGGTCTCGGGCGAGGGCCTCGATCTGTGCAGGGTATTCGACATCGCAGATGTGCACTTCGCGCCCTTCTAGCAGGGCCGCCGTGGAGTCGCGGCGGGCTTCGCTGCGTACGGAGTAGATCACCCGCGCGCCCTCGTCTTCGAGTTGGTGTGCGATCTGCCAGGCCACGCTCTTCTTGTTGGCCACGCCGGTGACCAGAAAGGTCTTACCCTCGAGTTCCAGCCAACTCATGCGAGGGTCACCACGAAGGATATCCGCAGGACGCTGCGCCCGGACTCGGAGAGGCGCGCGGTCATGTAGTAGGCCGATGCCAGGTTGTCGTCGAGGGTCAGACTGGCGAGCACACAACTGTCCGGGCGCACCATGGCTCGGTAGCGCGCGTTTTCGATTTTTGAGAGGACAGGAACACCCTCGGCGCCCCGGGCGACCTCGCCGATGAAGACAGCAGCCGTTTGGAAGGCGAATTCCGAGAGCAGCACCCCGGGCACGATGGGGTTGTGGGGGTAATGGCCCTCGAAAAAGGGAGCGTCTGGGCGCACATCCCACTCACTCTCGATGTACTTGTCGTCGAGGCAGAGGATGCGGTCCACGAACAGGAAGGGCGGGCGGTGGGGAATTCGTTCGAGAATTGCTTCGCGGTCGAAGAGTACGGCCTTGGCCTCAGAGTCCACCTGTGACCTCCAGGGTTGTGCCCGTGATGTAGCTGGCTTCGGGAGCGGCCAGACAGAGCGCGGCGTAGGCCACATCCGAAGGCTGGCCAAAGCGCCGCATGGGAACCGAGGCTGTGTACTCGGCGCGCAAGGCCTCGGGCAGGTCGGCGATCAGGTCGGTATCTATGAAACCGGGCGAGATGCAATTAACCGTGATCTTGCGCCGCGCGACTTCCTTTGCCAGGGCGCGCATGAGCCCGACCTGACCGGCCTTGGAAGCGCAGTAGTTGCCCTGGCCCTGGAATCCAAAGCTACCCGCGGGCGAGGTGATCATGAGGATTCTGCCGTAGCGCTGGCGCACCATGTTCAGCACCGCGAACTTGCTCATGTGGTAGCAGCCGCCGAGGTTCGTCGCGAGCACCTGGTTCCAGTCCTCGGGAGCCATCATGGCCAGCACGCCGTCGCGGCGCAGGCCGGCGTTGTTGACCAGGACCTGAACGCCATCGGGAACGCACTCGTCCAGGCGCTTCCAGAAGGACTCGACCTCGTCGTAGTCGGCCACATCAAATCCGTGCAGCATCAATCGGTCACCAGCCGAGGCGTTTGCGTCCTTGAAGGCATCGGCCTCTCTGTCGTTCGAGCGATAGGTGGCGTGCACTCGCGCGCCACGGGCCAGGAAGGCTTCGCTGATGGCGCGTCCCAGACCTCGTGTGCCTCCGGTGACCACGACGACCTGGTTATCGAAGCTGCTGCTGGAAAATTTCATGCGGGGCTGTTCACGAGGGAGTGCAGGAAGGCATCGACCTTGTTGGCTGTGATCACGCCGTAATTTGCGGCGCCCAACCAGCCGGACATGATGATGCCCACGCTGCCTGCATGATACAGACCCTCGATCTCTTCGCTGAGATTCATGGAATAGGCTAGCCCTTCGAACTTTGTGCCAAAGGATGATCCTTGCGCGTGCTGGGTGTAGAACTCGAAGGTGCGCGGGGTGGCGGCCTCGATGTGGTCGAGCTTGGAGCGGATGCCCGGGTGGCTGCGCTCGAGGCAACAGAGGGTGTCTTCGATGAGGCGCTGCTTGTCGGCTTCGTATTCCGCGTCGCTGAGGCCCGTCCAGTCGGCCCAGTTGGCATTCATGGACGAGACGATGGTGTAGCGATCGGAACCGGGGCGTGTTTTGGGGTAGTAGTACGAGAAGGTGCGGCTCTCGCCGTGCTTGTCGCAGAGCGATGGCGAGTCAAAGCGCTCGCGGGTCGAAGTGAACTGTAGGTCGGTTGTGAAGGGTAGCTCTTCGCCAGCGCGCAGGCCCATGTAGACCTGGGTGCTGGAATTGTTCAGGCGCACCTTCGAGAAGCCCTCGAGGTAGTCCGGCCTGAAGTGCTGCGGTCCTACTAGACGCTCGATGGTGGTTTTGAGGTTCGCGTTGGAGAGTACGCAGCCGGCTTCGATGGTGTGCCTTTGGCCCTGGCTGTCGATGGCCTCGATGCCGTGTGCGCGACCGCCCTGCACCAGGATGCGCGCCACTTGCACACGATTGCGCAACTCCACGCCGCTCTTTTTGAGTTCTCGCTTGCACTGCCCGATGAAGTGGTCGGTGCCACCTGAGTAGGTGTAGACACCCTTGTTCATGAAGTTGGAGAACACGATCCCATACGAGATCGCAGGGTCAGCAAGGCTGGAACCGTTGGCGTAGCTGATGGGTTCCATCAGGAGCCGGTGCACATCGTTGCGGCCGGGAAAGAACCTCTCGAAGAGCTCGCCGGTGGTCTCGCCCGAGTCATCGAAGAAGTTCATCGCACGCAGGGCCTGGTAAAAATCCTCGACCTTGCTGCGCTTCTGCCCGAAGGTCTGCACGAGATGGTGCGTAAAATCCTCCTTGGTAAAGCTCGTCTCTAGCTCGAACTGGGGATTCTTGAAGGTGATGCTCTCCAGGGGCACGATGCGATCGGCGATGGCCTGGCTCCAGTACTTGCGGCAGGTTTTCTTCATGCCGAAGGGGAAACCGTGCAAGGAGATGTCGAAGATGTGCCCGCCCTTGCGCTTGAACCAGGTGGCCATGCCGCCGAAGTTGTAGTGCTGTTCGGTGAGCAGGACCGAAAAGCCAGCGCGCCCGAGAACATTGGCGGCGGTCATCCCCGCCAGTCCGCTGCCGATCACGATCAGGTCGTAATAGGGCTTGATGCCGTCAAGGGGGTCGCCCTTGAAGGGAGCCTTGCCGTCGCGGCTGCCCCGGTGGTAGGTCGGTTTCGATTCCATATCAGCGCAGAGAGGGCTTCAGGCAGTAGCGATTGGCCATGGAGACGCCCGAGAGCATCGCACCGGTGACGCCCAGGAGTCCCTGGTCGGTGCCGATCAGGTGCAGGTTTTGGAGAGGTGTTTTTCCGTCGAAGCGCTTGGTGGAGGCGCCGTAGACCGCGCCATCGATGCGGCCGGTGAAGCGTTCGACGGTGCGCGGCGTGAAGCAGTCGCTGAATACGCTGTAGTCGCGAGGGTGAAAGCCGAGGTGTTCCTGAGCCCTGGCCAGGATGCTCGTTTGCACCTCTTCCTTGGCAGCTTCGTAGGCATCGCCCACGAGTTCGCGCCAGGCCACGGGGTTGGCCAGGGAGGTGGTGCGGATGATGCCCTCGCGGAGCGGCTCTTCGCTGGCGTAGTTGTTGGGACAGCAGAGCACGCCGCTCTGGGTGTCCACCAGGCCCGCTGGTCGGCGGTAGCGAAACTCGGGGGCATCATTGAAGAACTGAATTGTTGCGCCAAAGCCCAGGTCGGCCGGCTCGCGGTCGAGAACATGGATCGACTCGACGAAGGAGAGCGTGCCGAGTTCCTCGGGGCGCACATGCCGGGCGTACATGTCGTCGCCGGCGAGGCGCATGCTCTCCGCCCAGCCCGCGCTCGAGAGCACTTTCTGGGCCGCAAGTTCCTGACCATCTTCGAGGCGCACGCCCAGGCAGCGGCCGTCTTCGTGGACGATCTCCTTGACACCTGAGCGCATGCGCAATTCGCCGCCAAGGTCGCGGTAGCGCGCCACCAGGAGATCCAAGAGGGGCTTGATGCCACCGGCGGGACGGGCGAAGCCTTCCTGGAGGATGCTCTTGAACAGGATCACCCCCTGGTACCAATCCACATCGTCTTCGCGGGCGCTGCCGTAAAAGAGCAGCGGGCAGAGCAGCATGTCCACCAGCTGTGGATCGCTGATGCTTTGGGACAACTGGCTGCGGGCGCTCAGGCTGGTGTCGCTGGGGCGAAAGGCATCGTAAGCATCGATGCGCCGCACGAGGCTCTCGAAACCCTCGACCTGATCGGGGAAAGCCCGGGCGATCTCGCTGCGCAGCAACTCGAAATCGTTGCTGAAGGCCAGTTTGACCCCCGGAAAGCGCACCTCGGAAAAGCTCTGTTGGCCGAGCTTGAGATCGTCGTAGCCAAGGCGCAACTGCCGCAGGAGTTTCGAGAGCGGCGTGCCGCGGGTGCCCTTGGGGACCCAATTCGTCAGGGCGTGCAGCCCCACATCGAAGCGCCTGCCGGCGCGTTTGAAAAAAGAATTGAGCCCACCCCAGAGGTAGTGCTTCTCCAGGATCAGGACTCGTTGATCGAACTGCGCCAATCGGATGCCCGCCGCCAGCCCACTCATGCCGGCGCCGATGATGATCGTGTCAAAGGTGGGGGGCGAGGACATGCGAGCAGGGGTACTTGGAAAAGAGAGCGGGCGTCCCCATCCCGGTTCAGGCGTTCACTAGCTTGAGTTCCTTGCCCTCAAGCTTGGGGGCCAGATACCTCGCACAGCCGTCGAGAGTGTTCAGCTCGCCGTACTCCGCTTCGGGGACCTGCACGCCATAGCGCTTGCGCAGCTCCATGACGATGTCGAGGAAGTCCATCGAGTCGAGCTCGATCTGGTCGCGCAAGGGCACGGCAGTATCGAGGCCGACGAGTTCCTCGTCGGGGGCGATGGTGGCGATGATGTCCTTGATGGCGGTGATGATTTCTTCGGAAGTCATGTCTATGGAACCGCGACGCGGATACGCGGGAGTGTCAGGGAGGATCTAGAAGCGACGGACGATGACCGCCGAGTTGATGCCGAGCATGCCGAAGGAGAGGTTCAAAATAGTGTCGACACGGCTCACCTCGGTGGGCGTGTTCAAGACCAGTCCTCTCATTTGGCACTCGGGATCCAACTCGTCGACATTGATCGTCGGGTGGATGGTGTTGTCGTCAAAGGACGGCAGGTTGCCGGCCAGTTCCAGGGCGCCAGCGGCGCCCATTGTGTGGCCGATAAAGCTCTTGGTGTTGTTGATGCGGGTGCCCTCGGAGTCGCCGAAGACTTCGCGCACCGCGCGGCATTCCTCGACATCGCCCGAGGGCGTGGAGGTTGCGTGGGTGTTGACGATGTCGATCTCGCTGGCACCGATGCCTGCTGACGCGAGGGCGGCGCGCATGCACTCGTTTTGTCTTTCGGCGAAGGGCAGCACGAAGTCGCGGGCGTCGGAGTTGACCGCATAGCCCAGGACCTCGCCGTAGATGCGGGCTCCCCGGAGCTGGGCGTCTTCGAGGCGTTCGAGGGTGTAGAGGCAGCCGCCTTCGGAGACCACGATGCCGTTGCGGTCCTTGTCGAAGGGCCGCGAGGCGCGGCAGGGGTCGGTGTGTCTGGCCAGTGCGCCCTGAGAGGCGAAGCTGGCGAAGATGCCGAAGGTGTGGATGCTCTCGGAGACCCCGCCAGCGAGGGCCAGATCAACCTGATCGAGTTGCAGCATCTGCGCTCCCTGGATCAGCCCCAGGTTGCCTGCTGCGCAGGCGCCGCCCAGGCAGTAAGCCGGTCCCGTGATGCCCAGGTTCAAGGTCACCTCACCGGCGGGGTTGTTGGCCACCGTGCGGGGGTTGTGGTGGTGCGACCAAAAGGCCAGGTCGAAGTCGTACTCGGCCACGGCGTGGACTTCGTTCTCGGTCTCCACATTACCGTGCTCGGTGATGCCCACATAGATGCCCGTGCGCGCCGCTGCGTAGACTCCCGTGCGGTTTTCCGGCTTGAAAAGCTCCGCATCGATCAGGGCTTCGTTGGCGCAATAGACGGCGATCGAGCCGGCACGGGTCCCGCGGCGCTGTTCCTTGCGCTTTTGATGCTTGAGGGCGTCGAAGTGGGCCACGCCGGCGAGGGTCTCGCCCACATGGCGGATCGAGTACTTCTCAACGCCCGAAACTCCAGCGAGCAGGTTGGCCCGAAAGTCCGTGAGGTTGTCGCCGTTGGGGCTCGCGAGCCCCACGCCGGTGATGACGATGCGCGGGAGATCAGCCACCTGTCACCTCGCTCGGTTTCGCGTCTCGCGGCTGCGACTCCAGCTCGCTTTCGGCTTCGAGTCGCAGGGCGGCCAATTCCGCTGGGGTGGCGCCGGTCAATATGCGTGCGGGCACGCCCACGCCAACCTTGAAGGCGGCGGTGATCGCTTTCGACAGAAGACTCTGGCTATCGCCGAGGGCGCGCTCGACGGAGTTAAAGACGAGTTGCATGACTGCGTCGGCGATATCGCAGGAGGAGACGATGGAGCGCAGGGTCAGGACTCGAGGGTCCTTGTCACCGTAGGTTTCACGCACATAGGCCAGGGTGCCCGCGGCGGTTTGGCGCAGCTTGCCGAGGACCAGCTGTTCGCGGCGCCGGAAGACCGTGGCCACGATAGAGAGGGTGTTGCCGATGGGAGAGTGCAGGTTGCAACGCCGCGTCGAGTCGAAGCAGGGCCGGATGGCGCCCCACTCGCTGAGTTCACTCAAGCAGGCCGAAGTCGAGCCTTGCGAAATCCCCAGGCTGCTAGCAATTTCCTTGCTCGAGAGGGGGCCGGGCGAAAGCACGAGCAAACCCCAGACACGTCCGTGAATGCGCTTGAACCCGAAGGTCTTGAAGAACAGCTCGAAGGTCGGCAGCTGCTCCATCAAGCGCTCGTCGAGTCCCGCGTGGGGCTCGGGGGTTGTCCCTGCGGGGGACACAGCCGTGGGATGGGGCATGGGGAAAAAATCCCTTCGTTGACCCAAGCGGGGCAAGCTCGGGAAGGGAGAACAGGTGGGGCGCGGCGGGAAGGGGGCGGAAATGGCCTTATCAAGCTTTCCTGATAAGCACCGGGCGCAAGCAGACCGTCTGAAGGCCTCCGCGTCCACCCTGAAGCGCCAAAAAGCCACTCTGGAGCCCGGCGAAACTCTGAACCCCGAGTCTGGAGCCCAAGCAAGTGAGAAGGGGGCTGCTGCTGGGGGTAGGGCTGCTGGAGGTTGTCTCAGATCTCCACGCCCAACATGACGCAGTGCAGCCCGCTGCCGATACCCAGGAGGGCCACCCGCTGGCCAGGGCTGAAGAAGCCCTCGCGGTCGGCCAGGTCGAAGGTGATGGGCAGGGAGACCGAGCCGATATTGCCCAGCCACTCCACCGTGGGGAAATCGGCCTCGCGATCCAGCCCCAGAGTTTCGAGCAGGAGTTTGCGGTGGGCCGCGCCGACCTGGTGGGTGATGACGCCGAGGTTGGAGTCCGCGCTCCAGCCGAGCTCCCGCTGGAACTCGGCCCAGGTGCGTTCAGCGAGTTGATTGCCCGCGTGCAAGAGTTTCTCGGAGTCGGTCTGCATCAGGGGGCCGTCCTCCCCGGATGCCTGGCCACGGCAGAGTTCCACATGGTTCGTGGCCGCGAGGGATACGCCGCCCACCAAACGCCGCGAAACTCTGGACAAATCCGCGCGGGTGACCACGCAGGCGGCGGCGCCTGAACCGATGGTGAGCGAAGCGTAGGCCAGTTTGAGTTCCTTGCGCGTGACCTTGGTCTGTTGGCGCAGGTGCCTGAGGGTCTGGCGCACGAGAGGTCCGCCATCTTCGCCGGCAACCACCAGCGCCGCTTCAATATCGCCCGCTTCGATGGCGCGCGCCACAACAGAGAGAGCATTGGCGAAACCGAGGCAGGCGTTGGAGAGATCGAAGGCGCAGCAGTGCGCACTCAAACCCAGGGCGTTGTGAACCACCGAGGCGCTGGCGGGTTCGAGGAAATCGCGGCAGACCGAGGCGTGGATCAGCATTCCGATTCGGTCGCGGTCAATTTCGCAACGCGCCAGGGCATCTTCCGCTGCACGCCGCGCCACTTCGCTTGGCAGGGTGCCCGTGGGCCAGAAGCGGCGCTCGCGGATTCCGCTCATGAGTTCCAGGCGGCCAATGCTCAAGCCGAGGTCGGCGTAGACATCCGCCAACTCTGCTTCGATTTGCTCGGAAGTGGTGGCCTCCGCGGGGAGGGCATGGCCAAAGGCCTCGAGGTGGACGGACTTGAATCTCAATCGGTGCGGGGCTTGCTTCTGGGCTGAATGGGCGCAGGACCTGGGCGGAGTGGTCTCGATAGTCGGGCGAACAGGATAGGGGCGCTGGCTCCTGTGCGCTCGCCATAAATCAAGTTGGAGGGCCCGTCCGGCCACCGCAGGGCGGCTCTGGTTGACGAAACTCGGCGTTTTCGGGCACCCTCTAGGGTCATGTCCGAGTCGACCTGTTCCATTCTGCACATCGACATGGACGCGTTCTACGCCTCCGTGGAAGTACGCGACCAGCCCAATCTCCTGGGTCAACCGGTCTGTGTTGGCGGGCCCGAAGGCGGCCGCGGGGTGATCTCGGCGGCCAGCTACGAGGCCCGCAAGTTCGGTGTGCACTCGGCCATGCCCTGCGCTCAGGCCCGTCGTCTGTGCCCATCCATGGTGCTGCTTCCGCCCGACTTCGATCGCTACACCGAAGCCTCGCGCCAGATCATGGCCGTCTTCCAGAGCTTCACGCCTCTGGTGGAACCCCTCTCTCTCGACGAGGCCTTCCTGGATGTTTCAGGTTGCGAGAGGCTCCACGGTAGCGCCCGCGACATCGGCTTGAGCATCAAGCGCGAGATCCAAAAGCGCACCGCTCTGGTGGCCTCGGTGGGGCTCGCGCCTTCGAAGTTTCTGGCCAAGCTGGCCAGCGACCTGGACAAGCCCGATGGCTTTCGCGTGATCGAACCCCACGAGATTCGTGCGGTTCTCGATCCCTTGTCGGTCTCCAAGATCTTCGGAGTGGGCCAGCGCACGGCCAAGCGCCTTGGCGCCATGGGCATCCACACCGTGGGCGACCTCGCCCACCGTCCACGCCATGAGGTCGCCCGCGAGTTCGGAACTAGCGGCGCCTGGATCCACGATCTCGCCCACGGCATCGACACGCGTCGGGTGACGCCGCGCCGGTCGGAGAAGTCAAGCGGCTGCGAGCGCACCTTCGCCGAGGACATCGAGGACCGCGAGGAGTTGCGCCTATTCCTCTTGCAGTTTTGCGAGGGCATCGGCTTTCAGTTGCGCCACAAGGGCCTGCGCGGCCGCACGGTGACCCTCAAGGCGCGCTTTGGCGACTTCACCACCGTCACTCGCACCAAGACCCTCAGCACCGCCACGAATCTCGGGCCGCGAATCTACGCCACCGCGCGCGATCTGCTCGAACGGGTGCCCCCCGGCCCCCTGCGCCTCTTGGGCGTGCAGATTTCGGCCCTTGAGGATGTCCGCCTACCCCGTCAACAGGGCCTCTTCGACTCACCCGCCAACGATGCCCAAGCCGCGTCCGCTGACGAGGCCAGCAGCGCCCGCTTGGGCCGCGTCACCCGCGGTCTTGACCGCCTGCGCCACAAGTACGGCAAGGCCGTCGTGGTCCCCGCCAGCCTCCTGGGCCGGGGTTAGAACGCGCGCTCGAACTCGTTCATGATCTCGGCAAAGCTGCCGGTGACGAGTGCGAAGAATGTGCTGAGCACGGTGATCACGATGGAGATGTAGCCCAGGACGAGTCCCGCGAGGGCCATGCCGCGGCCTCGGAGAGGGCCTGATTCGTCGCCAACTTCGGAGAGGCCCATGTGGCCCAGGATGACGGCGGGGATGCCGGTCAGGCAGCCGCAGCAGATGGGGCTTAGGATGCCCAGAATCAGGGAATACAGGCAGAGCTGAGAGAGTTTTTGAACAGCGGTGGCTGTGGAATCTCCCTCGTTTTCCCAATCGTCGTTCTTCTCGTTGAATTCCGCCATGGTTAGCCTGGTTTGGAGCTTGTTCAGTGTTCGTCTGAGAGGTAGCTCATGAAGGACATGCCGATGTCCTCGAACTGGTGTTCGCGGGGCACGATGATGGCGTCCTTGATGCAGACCTGTTCGCACAGCTTGCACGAGACGCAGGCCTTGGGGATAACCTCGGCGATTCGGTTGAAGCCGTCGCTGTCGAGGCGCATGACCAGGGCGTCAAACGGGCACACATCAACGCAGAATTCACAGCCGGTGCAGAGCTCGTAGATCACCTCGGCCTTGGGCACCTGCTTGGGCTTGATCTTTTCGACGATGACCTGCTCGTTGTCGCAGATCGCGTCAAAGGGGCAGTAGACCCCGCAAACCGAACAGTTGATGCAGAGGTCCGGGTCGATGAAGTAGCGCTCACCCGAGGTGATCGCGTTGGTGGGGCAGACGCGCTCACAGATCGAACAGGATGTGCACTTATCGGTGATGAAGTGCGACTTCCACTGCCAGTTGGCTTGTGTTTCGTGATCGGTAAAGAGGATCACTTCCACGCCGCCGTGGGCGTCGTGGCGGAAAATCATGCTCTGGATGTCGACCTCGAAGTCAAAATCGACGGTGAACTGTGAGGGGAACGAGTTGGTCGTGCCGGTCAGTTGGCGCACCTTGGCGTCTGTGACCCAGGCCGTGACGAAGAGCGAACCGGCCTTCATGTAGGCATGGGCGGCGTACTCGGGCATCAACTCGTCGAAGCCGTACTTGAAGCGGTCGCGCACCGGCGGGAGGATCTGCGGCAGGTTGACCAGCACCCGCACGAAACCGTCGTTGTGGGTCACTTCGAAGTCGCGCCCGTAACGACGATCGCGCTCGACCCGGTTCTCTTCCAGGTTGCGTGAGCGCGCCCAGAGGGCTTCCCAGCCGGGCACTTCTTCAAGGGTAGCCTGGTCCTCGGCCTCGGGCAGCTCGCCGGAGAACGAGATGGCGTCGGTGGGGCAGACTTCGACCACCGTGCGCGCGTTGTAGAGCGCGGCCTGCTGGTCATCGAGAGGGTGGGCCTTCTCGTCGTCCCCCATATAGAAGACTTCGGGAAAATCCTGACAGCAGGCATCGCAGGCGATGCACAGCTCGGGATCGACGGCAAAGGCCTCCTCGATCGTCTGGGCGATGGTGGAGGGAGGGGTGGGGTCGGCCATGGGTGCGGAGCATAGGGCCCTCGGGCCCGCCGGGAAAGGGGTGGCAGGGCTCCAGAATAAGCTCGCAGCCTGTGAAGGTAACCCACGGGAGGGGCTGGGGCGCTGTTTTCGAGGATCTTTGGCTAGTGAGCTTCCAGCCAGGTATCGCCATGGCCAAAGTCCACCTTGAGGGGCACCCGCAAGTCCGCGGCGCCTTCCATGCATTCACGCACCAGCTCGCGAGTGGCGTCGAGTTCGCTCTCGGGCACCTCGAGCACCAACTCGTCATGGACCTGCAGGAGCATCTCCGCGGATAGGTCAGAGGCCGCCAGACACGCCTCGAGGTCGATCATGGCGCGTTTGATGATGTCGGCCGCCGAGCCCTGGATAGGCGTGTTGACCGCGGCGTTTTCCGCGGCGCTGCGGATGCGGGAGTTCTGATTCTCCAGATCCGGTGTGCGTCGGCGGCGGCCACCGAGGGTCTCGACGAAGCCTCGTTGGCGGGCTTCCTCAAGGGTCTTGTCGATCCAGGTGCGCACACCCGGAAAACTCTCGAAATAGCGCTCGATGAACTCGCGAGCCTCGAAGATCGAGAGCCCGGTCTCCTGGCCCAGGCGTGCCGGTCCCATGCCGTAGAGCAGTCCGAAGTTGATCGCCTTGGCTCGGCTACGCAGCTCGCGGTCGACCTCGCTCTCCTCGATGCCAAAAACCCGGGCCGCGGTGGAGGCATGGATGTCGCGGTCCTCGGCGAAGGCCCGCACCATCTCGGGGTCGGCTGAAAAGTGCGCCATGATGCGCAACTCGACTTGGCTGTAGTCGGCCGCCAAGAGCTTCCACTCACCGTGTTCGTCGGGCTGCCGGGGCACAAAGGCCTGGCGCAGCCGACGCCCGCGTTCGGTGCGCACGGGAATGTTTTGCAGGTTGGGATCGCTGCAAGCCAGGCGTCCAGTGGCGGCGGAGACCTGGCTAAAGGAACAGTGCACGCGGCCCGTGCTGGGATTGACGAAGGTCGGCAGGGCGTCGACATAGGTGCTCTTCAGTTTGGCCAGCTCGCGGTACTCCAGCAGCCGCGACACGATTTCCACGCCGGGGTACTTGTCCGACAGGGTCTTGTGGTCCGTGGCCCAGCCGGTCTTGGTGCGCTTGGGCCGCTTGACTCCAGCAGCGTCCTGAATGCGCAGCTTTTCGAACAGGATCTCGCCCAGGCGTTTGGTGCTGTTCAGATTGAAATTCTCACCGGCAAGTCCCTGGATGTCATAGACCGCGGACTCCAGGTCCTTTTCGAGTTCGAGAGCGAAGTCGAGAAGGAGTTTGGTGTCGAGGCAGATGCCGCGGGCTTCCATGGCGGCCAGCACCGGCACCAGGGGCAGGTCGACCTCATGGAAGATTCTGTGCCCAGCCTGCTCCTCGAGTTCTTCCTCCAACAAGGCTCGCAAGCGGAAAGTGACATCCGCGTCCTCGCAGGCGTACTCGCCCACCTGGTCCACGGGCAGGCTGTCCATGCTGACCTGTTTTTTGCCCGTGCCGATCAAATCCTTGGTGGGGATCTTGCGCAGATCGAAGAAGGAGAGGGCTAACTCATCGAGGTTGTGGCGCCGGGAGTTTCCCACGGCACAAAAGCTGGCCAGCATGGTGTCGAAATCGGGCGGCGCGATTTCCAGCCCCGCGCCGCGCATGACGAGGCAGTCGTACTTCCAATTCTGTGCCCAACGATCCAGGCCGGGGTCGATGAGCAGGGGACCGAGGGCCTCCACCA
Source organism: Planctomycetota bacterium (assembly GCA_012959785.1). Classification (GTDB taxonomy): domain Bacteria; phylum Planctomycetota; class UBA1135; order UBA1135; genus DUCM01. The sequence continues at coordinate 336,691 of DUCM01000021.1, forward strand.
GGCCCTGGGCTCCACCTTCGAAGATCGGCGGGTCGAGGTTGGCGGGTACATAAAAGGCGCGTCCCTCGGCGGCGCTGAAACTGATGCCCACCAGGCTGGCTTCGAGGGCTCGCAGGCTGGTGGTCTCCGTGTCCCAGGCGAAGCGGCCCGCGGCGCGCAGTTCCTTCTCCATGGCGACAAATTCTGCTTTCGTGCGCACGATGTTGTAGTCGCGCTGCATCTCAGGCTGGGGCGCCGAGCTATCCTCCTGGACCTCCTGCGAGAGGCGTTGGAAGTCCAGGCGCCTGAACAGGGTCAAGAGTTTTTCGGCGTCAGGCTGCGCAGGACCGATGGCTTCGAAGCCGGGCTCGAGTTCGACATCGGTGCGAATAGTCACAAGGTCGAGTGACATGAGCAACTGCTCTCTATCGCGCTCGATGTGCTCGCGGGCCTTGCCCTTGATCTTCTCGATGCCAGCGAGCACGCCCGCCACGCTGCCGAACTGGGCGACGAGGCGCGTGGCGCCCTTTTCCCCGATGCCCTTGACGCCGGGGATGTTGTCCGAGGAGTCGCCCATGATGGCCAGCACATCGATCACATGGCCGGGATCGGTGCCGAACTTCTCCTCGACTTCCGCGATGCCCTGGATCACGAGATCGGTCTTGGGTTTGAAGAGGTTGTAGAGCTTGACGCGCTCGCCTACGAGCTGCATCAGGTCCTTGTCGCCAGTGACCAGCATGACTTCGCAACCCGCGGCTTCGGCCTGGCGGGTCAGGGTGCCGATCACATCGTCGGCCTCGAAACCGGGGCGCTCGAAGATCGCGATGCCGTGGGCCCGCACCACCTCGCGGATGTCATTGAGTTGCGAGACGAGGTCCTCGGGCATGCGCTCGCGGGTGGCCTTGTACTCTTTGAATTGCTCATGGCGAAAAGTCGGTCCAGGCGGGTCGAAGGCCACAGCCACCAGATCCGGTTTTTCGGTGCGCAGGATGCGCCGCAGACACATGGTGAAGCCGTAGGTGGCTCCCGTGGGCAGCCCTTCGGTGGTGGTCAGTCCCGAGCGCGCCATGGCGAAGTGGGCGCGGTAGCAAATAGCAGTTCCGTCGAGCAGAAAGATGCGTGTCATGGGCGTCAGGGTAGCGCTTCGAGTGGCTGGCCTTCAATCGGCGCCACAAGTCTGCTGGCTCGGATGATGCGCGAAACACGAATAGGCTTGCCCAGGATTGTTTTCTCGCGCTTTCCGACGACTCGGGCAGCCTGCTAGACTCCCGGAGCCATGCACCAGACCGAGATTCACCTGGCCCCCGGCGTGCCCGATATCGGAGCCCTTTGGGCCACGAGCTTTGAAGACCTGATGGGTCTGGGTGGGGCTCTGGTGGGGGAGCAGCGCGGCTGCGTGGTGCGCGAGACACCCCGTCAGAAGGTCTTGAGACTGCCCCTGCCGGGCACCAGCGACGATGGGGCGCGACCTGGTGAGGCACCCCGCGGGGCGGGCACCGGTTGGATTTTCTTGACGCGCTATGGCGCTGGGCGGCTTGCTGAGTGCCTTGCTGCACGGCTTTCCCAGCCGCGGTCGAGTTCCTTCGCGGCTCGCCAGTGGAATCTCCTCTGCCACCTGCGCAAGCACGGCGTGGGCACCCCCGAGCTCCTGGCCATGGGCGAGGTGACGCGGCCCTTGTTCTCAAAGCGTTCCTTCCTGGTGACGCGGGCCCTCGATTCCATGCAGCCCCTGCCCGAGTGGCTCGCCCGCCACCCGGCCCCCCTCGCCCGTCGCCGGGCCGGCCGCGCCATCGGCCTGACCCTCGCGCGCATTCACTCCGCCGGCGTACACCTTCCCAACTTGAAGGCCACGCACCTGTTTCTCGCCAGTGCCTCAGTCGCGGAGAGTCCCGTCGAGGGCGATTCTCTCCAGGGCGATGCTCTCCAGGGCGATGCTCTCCAGGGCGATGCTCTCCAGGGCAACACCTGCGCGGCGCAGCAGATTGCCGCCCGTTTGCCCAAGAAGAGCGCCCATCCCGGCAAGTTTCGCCGCCTGCCTGAGGTCTCCCTGGCCTCGGCTCGAGGCGCCAGGATCGACTCGGCCCTCAGCCCCTCGACCCAGCTCGATTCCTTGCGCCAACTTTTTATTAGCCTCGAGGCTGCACTCCAACCTTCCCCGCGCGAGGCCTATGGTGTGTTCTTGTTGGCCCTCGGCCGGCGACTCTCCCGGCCGGAGCGCCGCCGCCTCTGGAATCAGTTGACCTCTTCTGGCGCCATGAAGCTCACACCATGAACACCGACAGCCCCCCGAGCGTACCGCGGATCTTGGGCGGCGGGCTCTTGATGGGTCTTGCCAACCTCGTGCCCGGCGTAAGCGGCGGCACGATGATCCTCGCCGTGGGACTCTACGAGCGTTTCATCGGAGCTCTGGCCGACCTGTCACGCTTGCGCTTTCGCCGCGATTCGGTGGTTTTTCTAGGGCTCATCGCAGCCGGTGCCCTGGTGGCTTTGGTGGGTCTTTCGGGCTCGGCGGTGGTCCTCGTACGGGAGCAGCGCTGGATCATGTACAGCCTCTTCATTGGCATGACCCTCGGCGGCGCACCGCAGCTGGTGCGCGCCGCGGGTGCGCCGAAAGCAAGTGTGGTGGCGGCCTTCTTCCTGGCCTTCGCCGCCATGGCGGCCCTGGCCTGGGGCCTGAGTCAAGTGCAGATCCCCGAGACCACCCTGGTCTTTTTCGCCATGGGCGTCGTGGCTGCCGCCAGCATGATCCTGCCGGGCATTTCGGGCTCGTACATGTTGCTGATCTTCGGGATGTACGATGTGGTCATCGGGTCCCTTTCGGCCCGCGCCCTCGAAGCCGACCCCAGCGCTTGCCTGGCGGTACTCGTACCCGTGGGAGTGGGGGCCGTGGCGGGCATGGGGTTGCTTTCCAATCTGCTCAAACATCTCCTGGCGCGCTACTCCGCCGTATCCCACGGGGCTCTTCTTGGGCTGCTCCTCGGCAGCGTGCTCGGCCTGTGGCCTTTCCAGAGCCCGACCCACCCCGAGCTGGCGCACAAGCCCCTGCGCAAGGCGGTGGTCCTGCTCGTGGAGGGCACCAGTTTCGAGGAGGCCAACCGGCGCCATGGCCTGGACCTCGACGCGGCGCGGGCCGCTCGGCTACGCACGACCTACGCCGGAAAAAGCGCCGGCGACCTGAAACGCCTGGGCGACAGCCTGACTCCTTTCGATCCCAAAGCTCGCCAGATCGCCATCAGCCTGGCGCTGCTCGCCGCCGGCTTCGGCCTGACTCAGGTCCTCGCTCGGCGGCGCTGAGCGCTAGCCCTCGGTAGAGCGGAAGTCCTGGAGCAGAACCTCCAGGTTGGTTTGGCCGCGAAAGGTGTTCCAGCGTGGTGAGAAGACGATGTCGATGCCGCGGCCCATTTGCAGTTCGCCCGCCCGTGCCGCCATTTTGAAGGCCATGGCCTTCATCACACGACTGCCGCGACGCAGTTGCAGGATCATGTGCGAGCGGTCGGCGCCCACGATGCGCGGCGGCTCGGCCAGGCGTAAATCGCGCGAGACAAAGAGCGGGGCCTCGTTCTGCTCGCCGAAGGGTTCCAGGCGGTCGATGTGGCGCATCAACTCCTCGTCCATCAGGGCAAAGTCCAATTCGCCGTCGATCACCAGGGGCGGGCGGCTCCAGCCGTCGCCCATCTTCTCGCGCGCCGCGGCAGCGAGGCTCTTGCGCAGGCCGTCCACCTCGGCGGACAGGATGTCCATGCCGGCCGCCTGGGCGTGACCGCCGTATTGGATCATGTGCGAGGCTCCGGCGTGCATCAACTCGAGGATCGATACCCCCGGCACCGAACGCGCAGAGCCGCGGCCTTGCTCGCCGTCGAGTCCGATCACGATGGCCGGCCGAGCGTAGCGATCCACCAAGCGAGCGGCGATGATGCCGATCACGCCCTGGTGCCAGCCCTGACCCGCGACGACCATGACGGGGAACTCCGCGGCATCCTCAAAGCGCTCGGCCTGATCGAGGGCTGAGCCCAAGAGTTTGGCCTCGATGCGCTTGCGCTCGATATTCAACTCGTCGAGTTTCCGCGCCAGGGCCGTGGCTGCTTCGGGGTCGTCGCACATGAGCAACTCGACCGCCGTTTCGGCTGTGCCCAATCGGCCCGAGGCGTTCAGCCGCGGCCCGATCTGAAAACCCACATCGTCGCCCGCCAGACGGCGGCCCTTGAGACCGGCTACCTGCAAGAGCGCCGCGAGGCCGGGGTGTGTCGTGCGTTCGAGGGCTTCCAGGCCGTAGCGCGCCAGGATGCGGTTCTCGTCCACCAGGGGCACCACATCGCAGACCGTGGCGATAGCCACATAGCTCATGGCGTCCAAGAGGAAATCGGACAAGTCCTTGCGCACCGTCCCGCCGCCGGAGAGTTCGCGGCAGATGCCCCAGGCCAACTTGAACGCAACCGCGCCACCGCACAACTCGGAGAAGGGGTACTTGGATGTGGCGAGCTTGGGGTTGATGATGGCCGTGGCTGGCGGCAAGTCGCCCAGGGGCGGCTCGTGGTGGTCGGTGACGATGGTCTCGATGCCGAGCTCGGCTAGGGCGGCGATGGTCTTTCCCGACGAAGTGCCGTTGTCCACGCTGACCACGATCTTCGCGCCCACCTGCTGGGCCTTGCGAATCGAATGCTCGCCAAAGGCGTACCCGTCGACGAAACGGTTGGGGATGTGCCAGGCGATGTTTGCACCCAAGAGGCGAAAAAGACGCACCAAGAGCGAGGTGCCGGTGACGCCATCCACATCGTAATCGCCGTGGATCAGGATGGTTTCGCCATCCCGTACGGCCCGCACCAGACGCCGGGCAGCGACCTGCATGTCAGGCAGTTGCGCGGGATCGTGGAGGGCGCGCAAGGAAGGCTGGAGGTGCGCGTCCACCCGGGCCGGGTCCTCGATGCCGCGCGCCACGAGCCAGCGCGTGACGATTTCGGGCAGGCCGCGCTCGGCCATGAGGGTCTCGACGACCCGGGCGTCGAGGTCGCGCACGACCCATTCGATCGTGGAGGAAGAGCTGGTGTTCATGGGCCCATTCTGCCCGCGGGCGACCGGGCGCGATAGCACTCCTTGCGTCCCAAGCCCTCGGCTACGCCCAACCCCTTGCCCGGAGGTGGCTTCGTGAGCGACACTGGCCCCATGAATCCCAAGGAATCAGATCCCAGCGAGGCCTTTCGGCTCCTGCCCGGCGTGGATGAGGTCCTGCGCCTGGCGCGTGTGCTGGAGATTGCCGCGCGCTCCAGCAGTCGGGAGGTCACCAGCCTCGTGCGCCGCGCCCTCGAGGCCCTGCGGAGTGAGATCGCCGAGGGTGGCCTCGACGCCGCGGCGCTCACTGAACGGCTCGCTGGCGACGAGCTGGCCGAGCGCGTGGAGGCGCTCTTCGCCGCTGACCGTAAGCTGGGCGTGCTGCCGGCAATCAACGCCACCGGCGTGGTCCTGCACACCGGCCTCGGCCGGGCGCCGGTGCACCCCGAGGTGGCCGAGCGCATGGCCGAGGTGGCCCGCAGCTATTGCGTGCTCGAAGTCGAACGGGCCAGCGGCATGCGCAACCGACGAGATGATCGCCTCTCGGAACTCCTCAGCAGGGTGACCGGCTGCGAGGCTGCGATTGCCGTGAACAACAACGCCGCCGCTGTGTTTCTGTGCCTGAACACCTTTGCCTCCGGTGGCGAGGGCATCGTCAGTCGCGGCGAGCTGGTGGAGATCGGCGGTTCCTTCCGCGTGCCCGATGTGATGACCCGCGCAGGCGTCAGCCTGCATGAGGTGGGCACCACCAACCGCACCCGCATCGCCGACTACCGCTCGGCAATCTCCGAAAAGAGCGGCATCCTGCTCAAAGTCCACACCTCCAACTTCCGCGTGGTGGGCTTCACCGAGGAAGTCAGCATGGAGGAACTCGCGGAGCTTGGCAGCGAGATGGGTGTGACCAGCGCCTTCGACCTCGGCTCGGGGCTGATCGAACTCGAAGGCAGCGCGCCCCTCGACATGCTCGGCGGAGAAACAAGAGTGCGCGAGGCCGTGCAGAGCGGTCTGGATGTGGTCAGCTTCAGCGGCGACAAACTCTTCGGCGGACCCCAGGCCGGTTTGATCGTGGGACGCAAGGGGAAGATCGAAGCCCTACGCCAGAACCCCATCTACCGCGCCCTGCGCCTGGACAAGACCAGCTTGCGCGGCCTTGAGGTCACCTTGCAGATGCTCCTCGATGGCCGCGGCGACGAAGTCCCCACGCGGCGCATGATGCACCTCACCGCCGACGAGCTGAAAAGCGTGGCCGAGGAGTTGGCCGCTGGCATCGACGGCTTGCCCGGCCTCTCCGCCGAGTGCAGCGCCGACAGTTCCCAACCGGGCAGCGGCAGCGCCCCGCACATTTTCCTCGACACCTGGGTGGTGCGCGTGCGGCACGATTCCCTCTCGCCCGATGCCCTCGGGCGGCGCCTGCGCATGGGCGAGCCGATCCTCTTCACCCGCATCGCCGAGGACGCCCTCGTGTGCGATCCGCGCACCCTCCTCGGGGATGATGCCCGGGGGCTCCTACAGGCCTTCGCAGCAATCCAAGACAGGCCCTCGCAACGATCCAAGTGCCATTAGGTTCCAACAACCGGAAGACCGCGGGCTGCCCGTCGTCGACTTTCCCCGTGCCTTTCTCTTCGCTCCAAAAACGCATCGACAGCCGTGAGGCCCGGATCGCCATCCTGGGCCTGGGCACCGTGGGCTTGCCTCTAGCGCGGGTCTTTTGCGACGCGGGTTTTCGTGTCCTGGGCTTCGACACCGATCCCGAGCGCGTGGCCCAGCTGGCAAGGGGCATCAACCCCCTGACCTACCTGAACCACGGTGTGCTGGAGACCATGCTCGCCGGTGATCGCTTCAGCGTCACCAGAGATGCCGAGCGCCTCTCTCGCGCCGATGTCCTGATCCTGTGCGTGCCCACGCCCCTAGACGACGATTCTCAGCCTGACCTTTCCCATGTGGAGGCCGCGGCGGAAACCGTTGCGCGCGCTCTCAGAGGAGAACAACTCGTGGTGCTGGAATCCACGACTTGGCCAGGGACTTGTCGCCGCCGAGTCTTGCCGCGACTGGAAGCCTCGGGGTTGCAACTGGGGCGCGACTTCTTTTTGGCCTACTCCCCCGAGCGCGAGGACCCGGGCCGCGAGGACTTCACCACCAGCGACACGCCGCGTCTGGTGGGGGGCCTCGATGAGGCGTCGACCGAACTGGCCAGAAGCCTCTATTCGACGGTTATTGACGAAGTACTTGCGGTTTCGTCCTGCGAGGTCGCCGAAGCCGCCAAACTCTTCGAGAACACCTTTCGAGCGGTCAACATCGCGCTGGTCAACGAACTCAAGCTGGTGCTTGACAAGCTGGGCGTGGATGTCTGGGAGGTTTGCGAGGCGGCGGCCAGCAAACCGTTTGGCTTCATGCCCTTCACTCCCGGGCCGGGCATGGGCGGGCACTGCATCCCCGTCGATCCCTACTACCTAGCCTGGTCCGCCCGCGAGGTGGGCGTGGATACGCGCTTTGTCGAGGCGGCGGGAGAGGTTAATCGGCGCATGGCCGAGTTCGTGGTGGAGCGCACCTTGGCGGCACTCGCAGAAGAGGGCATCGCGGCCGCCGGTGCGCGGGTCCTGGTCCTGGGCCTGGCCTACAAACGAGATGTGGATTCCCTCTGCGAAGCACCGGCGATTCGCATCCTGGAGCTCTTGCACGAGGCCGGAGTGCTGCCGGCCTATTCCGATCCCTGGGTAGCCGAAGGTCCCGCCGCCTGCGCCGCCTACCTCGACCAGCCCAACTCCCTGGAGCTGACCTTGGAAACGGTGGCGAGCTTTGATCTCGTGCTGCTGGTCACCGACCACTCGGCCTTCGACTATGCCCACATCGCCCGCCACGCGCGGCTCGTCGTGGACACGCGCAACGCCTTCGCCAAGCTCCTGACCGGCGACCCCCGCTATTCAAAGGCCTGAGTCCTGCCCCCGGCTTGTGCGCCGCGTCGCTTCTGCGTACAACATTCCGCGCTGGCCTCTTTTTCCAGGGGCTCAGCCTTGTGGGCAGAGCCCATTCCTCTCAGACATTGATGCAACCACGATGCAAGACGCCCCCGAAAAGAAGCTGACCGATTACGCCGACTGCGCTGGCTGAGCTGCCAAGATGCCCCAGGGGCAGCTCGCGCAAGTTTTGCGCGGCGTACTCAAGGAAGCCGATGAGCGCCTGCTCGTGGGCCCGGGAACCATTGACGACGCCGGCGTGCTGGTCCTGGGCGAGTCCGAGGGCCTCGCTGCGGGCCAGAGCCTGCTCCTGGTGCAGACCGTGGACTACTTTCCGCCGGTGGTAGACGATCCTTACCTGTACGGCGCCATCGCCGCCGCCAACGCCATGAGTGATGTCTATGCCATGGGCGGGCGGGTCCTCTCGGTCCTCAACCTGGCCGGTTTCCCCAAGGACTTCCCCGAGCAGTGGATCTCCGAGATCTTCCGCGGAGGCTTCGACAAGGTGGCCGAGGCTGGCGGCATCGTGGCCGGCGGTCACACCGTGCAAACTCCCGAGGCCCAGTTTGGTTTTGCGGTCACCGGCCTCGTGGAACGGGCGCAAATGACCTCCAATGCCGGAGCCCAGGAGGGCGACTTGCTGTACCTGACGAAACCTCTGGGCATGGGCACCATGACCACCTCGGCCAAGCGCGGCAAGATCTCCTGGGACGAGCTAGAGCCGGCGGCACAACAGATGGCAACCCTCAACGACCGTGCCGCCGCTGCCATGGGGACGGTGCGGGCCAACGCTTGCACCGACATCACCGGCTTCGGTCTCGCCGGTCACTCCCACAACATCGGCCGTGCCAGCGGCAAGACCCTGTGCATCGATCTAGCTCGCGTGCCGATCTTTCCCGGCGCCTTCGAACTCGCTGCCGCTGGCGGCATTTCGGGCGCCGCGGGCCGCGGCCGGGTCAGCCTCGCGGAGGACATCCAAATCAGCGCGAGCGCCGACCCCACCCGCGTCAACCTGGCCTTCGACGCCGAGACTTCCGGCGGGCTTTTGATCGTGGTGGATCCCGCCGCTGCTTCAGCCCTCGAAGCGGCGCTGATCGACGAGGGTCAAATGGTTGCCGCCGTGGGCGAGGTGTGCGCTTCCAAGGGCGCCACCGTGGAGTTGCGTTAGCCTGAACCCGGACCGCGCCCGAGATGCCCGAATACCCCTCTGGCGCAGGTTTTTTGGCCGATCTGGCCCTGGGCGAGAAGCACCTGCCAGGGCCGCCTTGGATTTTGGGCCAGCGCGGGTCGCCCTTCGTGGCCCCGGAAAACACCCTGGCAGGCTTTCGCGAGGCCCTCGATGCCGGGCTGGATGGATTCTTGTGCAACCTGCGCGCTTCCCTCGATGGCGAGCCCGTGGTCTTGGCCGACGAGCGCCTCGAGCGCACCACCTCTGGCCAGGGAGCCGTGGCCGACTGGAGTCTTCCGCAGCTCTTCGGCCTCGATGCTGGGGGTGGGTTTGCCCGACGCTTCGCTGGCGAGAGCGTGCCGCACTTCGATGAAGTTCTCGAACTCGAACACTCTTCTGGCGGCACGCCGCGGCGTTTGGTGTTCGTCCATGACGCCTCCCTGGTGGAGGAGCTGGCGCGTGGATTTTTCCAGCGCCAGGAGGCTCTGGCGCCGCGCTACCTCAGTCGGAGCCGGGAGGTGTCTGAAGCCCTGGCCCTGGCCGGGCTGCCGGCGGGGCTAGTGATCGGCGTGGCTAACTTCGACGACTTGGCCTGGGCCCGAGACCTGGGCCTCGACTTCGTGGCCAGCGAGGGCTCCGCGGGCTGGCGGACCGAGGCTGGTCGGGCCGAGTGGCCTTGCGAGCGCTGGGCCCTGGGCCTCGATGGGCCCAAGGAAATCTGCGCGGCGCTGGCGGGCGGGCTGGCCGGATTCTCCACCCGCGAACCGCAGCGCGCCCTGGCCCTGCGCACCCTCGCGCAATGGGTGTCTGCCGAAAGTGGGACTCCGCCATTGAAGCAGTCGCCCCTGGAAACCTCTGCCTTGGAAGTGTTTGGAGCGGGCGATCCCGCGGGCGGTCCTGATTGGAGCGGTCGTTGGGATGTGGCCGTCTTGGTGCGCAATCCCCTTGCAGAAGTGGCGCGGGTGGCTTGCCGCGTGCTCGTGCGCCGCGGCGCCTTTGAGGTGCAGGGCATGCCGCAGACCCTGGAACTCGCTCCGGGCGAGGAGCAGAGGGTGCACCTGCAACTCAGCGGAGGCTCGTGGAGTCCTGGCGGCGACCCTGTCTTCGCCGCGCTCTTTGATTGGGGCTCAGGCGGTCAGTCCGCGGGGGCGCACGGCCGGCTCCTCTTCGACGTTCCCCTGCGGCGCCTGCGCAGGACCCATGTCGGCGTCTTGACCCAGCGTCTCGACATGCTGCGCGAGAGTCCCGACGATCCGCCGGCGAGCATGACCGTGCGGCGCCAGGGCCAGCGTTTGACCGTGGCCGTGGAGAACTCCGGCGGACTCTCCGAAGTGGAGATCCTGGTGCGCCTGGAGGATCGCCACTTCGTGGGCAACAACCGTGTGCAACTGAAGCTGCCCGAGGACTTTGATGCCCGCCCCGCCGGCCTCGACTTCTGCTGCGGCTTTCGAGGCCGCAAGCAGGGCGGCGCAGCGTTCGTCCTGCGCCGTTGGGGCGGCGGCTTGCCGAGAGAGGGCGACCACGGCGTGCCCGGGCGCTTGCAGAGTTCCTGACCTGGCCGGGCTCTTGACCAAGGCGCGCGTCAAGGAGTCAAGGCGCCGCAAGCCGCGGAGATGTCGGTGCCCAGGCTGCGCCGCAGGGTGGTGGGAATCCCGCGGGCGCGGCAGCGCCGGGCGAAGGCCAGGGCGGCGGAGTGTGGCGTGGGCGTGTGGTCCGCGATCCTCCAGATGGGATTGTAGGGGATCAGGTTGAGGTGCGCGGAGAGGCCATCGAGCCATGCGTAGAGGGCGCGTTCATCCTCGGGGCGGTCGGTGCGGCCTGCCAGGAGCAGGTACTCGATCAAGATCCGACCGCCGGCTAGGCGCGTGACCTCCAGGGCGGCCCGGCGCAAGTCATCGAGGCTGTGCTCGCGAGCCACGGGAATCAGGGCCGCGCGTTCGTTGGCGACCGCGCTGTGCAGGCTGAGCGCCTGGCGCACTGAGGGAAAGCGTTGGGCAAGGCGCACCATTTCCTCGGGCAAACCCACGGTGGAGACGCACACCCGTCGAGGCGAAAAACCAAACAGGGTTGCCGTGGTGAGTCGCTCGAGACAATCGTGCAGCAGGGCTTCTTCGGCCAGCGGTTCGCCCATGCCCATGAAGACCAGGTTGCGCAGGTTGAGGCCTTCGCTGGCGGCGATTTGGCGTCCGTGGATGACTTGGGCGAGGACTTCGTCCAGGGTCAGCCGGGCGCGCAAGCCGCTCGCACCGCTGGCGCAAAAACTGCACCCGAAGGCGCAACCGGATTGGATCGAGAGGCACAGGGTCGTGCGCCCCGACCGAGCGCGCAGGAGCACCGACTCGATACGCTCTCCCGCTCTGGTCTGGAAGAGGAGTTTTGTCGCTCCGTCTCGGGCACTGTCCCTGCGCTTCACGAGAATCAGGGCTCCGGGCGTGAGGCGCGCCACCAGAGGCGCGGGGAGGGGAGTTTTGAGGCTCGTGAGGGCTGCGCAAAAATCATCGCCGTGCTGCAACACTCGTCGAGTCAACTTGGCGAGATGCTGGGGGTCCGTGCGGTGCTCGCGGGCGAGGGCCGCCAGGGCCGGGGCGTCATGGAGCGAGATCACCGGCTCGGGGTCGGTCGCTAGGGCGGGGGGGGCCTTCACAGGATCTTCACAACTGTAGAGTCTTCGGCACGCAGCTTCTTCCAGCTAACAGCTTCGTCCAGCATTGATCTCCGCATACGCCGCGGGAGAGGGCTCAACTCGCGGCTCCCCAAGGCGGCTCGCCCACAGTAAAAGGGCCGACAGCGGGAAGACTGTCGGCCCGAGGGAGAGATGAGAATCTTCAGACTTCCCGGGGATGCGCCGCTCGCAATAGCGCTTTCCCACCTGTCGAAACTCACGAGATAGCTTAGCCAACTCGTGAGCCAAGCCAAGGCATCCGAACGAAAAATCCAGACCAGGGTGACATTCCCCCGTCGCGGGCGAGGACTTTTTTTTCAGTGACCGGAAGGCTTTTGGAGCCCTCCCATCGGGTCCTTTTGGCCCTCGAGCGGTTCACCCCAGGTCAAACCGGGCCATCACGCCCAGGGGTCTGTATCGGTTGCGTAAGGGGCGCACCTGCCAGCCCTCCGCCTGGAGGTCCTCCAGGAGTTGTGGCAGTGAATGTGCGGCCTGGGGATGGGCGGCGCACTGCGGGCCCTGGTATTCCAGGGTCAGCCGAGCCGTGTTGTCCTCTTCGCGGGTCCACAGCAGGTGCAAGCGGCCTTCGCGGTGGGGTCCCGCGTTTTCCTTCATCAAATCCGCTGCCCAGCGCGTGACTTGCTCCAGGCCCCGTCGAAGACTCTCGCGCTGAAAACGCACCGCGCAAGCTTCCAACGAGAGGGAGGCGCTGGCCGTGAGTTGGAGGCCATTCTGGTGTAGCGCGGTCGCGTCGGCTAGCCAGGCCTGAATCTCCGCCCAGGGCTGGCAAGTGGGTTCGAATTCGAGGTCGCTCTCTGCTCGTGCTCCTGGGTCCACGGCCAGCAGGTCAGTCGGGCTTGAGTCGCCTCCCCTTGGCCTGCGGGGCAGGAGAGCCTCGAAGAGACCGAGCAGGCCGGGTTCCGGTGACCTGGAGCCGCGCAGGGCCGCCAGCACTTCGAACAGGCCCTCGATGCTGTCGAGCTGATCTTCGCTGCACAGGATCCCGCCCAGGGCCAGGGCCGTGGCTCCCGATTCTTCGTGCGACACAAACACCAGTCGGCCCAGGGAGAGTTCCCGGGGGAGTTCGCCCGTGGCCACGGCTTCGATCTCGCCCGCCGAGGGCAACAGGTCCGCGGGGCCTCGGGCCAGGAGCTCGAACCAGCCGCTCGCCTGCGCTCCCCGGACAGCGGGTGCCCGGCGGTAGAGGGCCACCGCTTGCGCCCAGCCGCGGGAGGCCACGGCCTCCACGAGGGCAGAATCGCGGCGTTCCCCATTGGGGCAATCGATCCACTCTTCGACGAGGGAAGCGAAGTCACCGCGGGTTGAGGAATTCTTCATGGAGAGCGGGCACAAGCAGGCCAGCCAGTTGTCCTTATCGAATGGGGACTCGGGGCGACCTGAGAGCCCGGCCGGCGCTGAGCCGAGGGATGTCGTCCTGGTGGCCTGGATTCCCGTTCTTGCGCCTATTTCTCTGGTGACCCTCCCCCGTTTCAGTGGACACCGGGGTTGTGTTGACCTGGGAGCCTTCCAGCGACATGCCGTCTAGCGGGGGAGTTGCGCTCATCCCCCTTCCTTCTCTACCAGGACGCAAGGATGACCAGGTTCATGGATTCTTCTATGGAATGCTGCTCGCCGAAGTCATTGAGCTCACATAAAGAAGTCATTGAGCTCACATCAAATGGGGCGGCTGGAGCGATTTGCGTATCAGTTTTCCGAGCGAGCAACAGTTCTCTCTCGGAGCCAAGTAGGGCGACCAGGAGAGGGGTGATCCTCGAGCTGAGAGAGGCCAAGGATCAGTGGGGCAACATCCAAGTCGTGTGCTTGGACCCAGATGTGTCGACGACCGTTGCCGTGCCCATGGAGGCCTACAGTTATCGCGGCAGCGTTGAAGGACGGCGAGACCCTTTCAGAGAGTGGCTGCCTCGCGCATCCGAGCCCCAAAGGAAGACTTCAAGCTCGCCTGGCCCTGGGGTACCGGGTCTCTCCGTCCTCCAGGAAGCGCGCCCAGCGTAGGCTTTGACTTGAGCAGAGTTTCATTGAACGGCGCGGCCGCGAGGAGGGGTCCTTGCCCCATACTGGTGGCCCATGTCCCAGGCAGTCCCGGCTCCCGAGCGCTACTTCGACTACAACGGCTCGACGCCCCTTGGCGAGTCCGTGCAGCGGGTCTTCGTCGAGACCCTCGCGCACTACGGCAACGCCGCGGCGCCTCACCCCATGGGCCGCGCCGCGGCCGCTTTGATCGATGGAGCTCGTGCCCGGATCGCCCGCGCTCTGGGGGTCCTGGATGAGGAGATCGTGTTCACTTCCGGTGGCACCGAATCCAACAACCAGGCCCTCGCCGGCAGCGCCGCGCTCTGCCCCCGCGGGCATCTTGTGGTGGGTGCTTCGGAGCACAAGTCGGTCCTCGCAGCCGCGCACGCCCTCGAACGCGGCGGCCACGAATTGACCCTGGTAGCGCCCCGCGAGTGCGGCGCTATCGCCAGCGAGGACATCGAAGCGGCCCTGCGCGAAGACACCTGTCTCGTCTCGGTCATGTGGGCCAACAACGAGACCGGCATTTGCCAGCCGGTGGGGGAGCTCGCCGCGCTCTGCCGCCGACGCAAGATCCGTTTCCACTGCGACGGGGTGGCCGCCTTCGGCAAACTGCCCATCGACCTCTCCCGGGTGGCCTGCGACCTGTTCTCCCTCTCAGGGCACAAGTTCCACGGGCCCAAGGGCACAGGCGTCCTGTTCGTGCGTTCTGGCACGGCCATCGAACCCCTGCTCCGCGGCTGCGGCCACCAGAAAGGTCTGCGCTCGAGCACGGAAAACACCGCCGCCATCGTGGCTCTGGCCGAGGCCGCCGAGTTGGCCGCGGAGGCCGCCCGCACTCCCGGGGACTCTCCAGCGGCGCTGACCCAGGACCTCTTCGAGAGCCTGCGCGGCGCCCTGCCCAACATCGAGCGCAATGGCAAAGGGGCTTGCCTCCCGAACACTTTGAATGTCCATTTCCCTGGCGCACCCGCGCACAGGTTGCAGGCCTTACTCGCCGAGGGCGGTTTCTCCGTGGCCGCTGGCGCCTCGGCGGCCTCTGGCTCCGCCAGCCATGTCCTGCTCTCCATGGGCCACTCGGCCGAGCGCGCCTCCCAGTCCCTGCGTTTCAGTCTCGGCTCGGCCAACACGGCCGAGTCGGTGGCGGGCCTCGTGCAAGCCCTTGTCCATGCCGTCCATTCTTGTCGCACCGCTCCCAGCCAACCTTGATCGCCAAGCCCTACTCCTCCTGCCTGGTCTTTGAACCCGAGACAGGAGAGGAGTCCCGGCGCGACCTCTACTACGCCGCGGTGGCCGGCAGCCGCCTGACGGAGCCCCCTCCTCGCAGGCGATCTTTGAGTCCCAAGGCGATGCCTGCGGTCCAGCGTTGACGCCCGTTTCCCGGGGCGCTAGAGTCCTCCCCCCTGAAAGGCGGTGTAGCTCAGTTGGTTAGAGCAGCGGAATCATAATCCGCGTGTCGGGGGTTCAAATCCCTCCACCGCTACCAGCCCTGCCGGGCTCGAGAGCCTGGATCCCCTCGAATCCGATCTCATCGAAGAGGGCCGAGCAATCCAAGGGAAGCTCCCCGGGGGGTGCACTTTGCGCGGGGGGAGGGAATGTGGCGGCGCGCCAAGGCATTGCCCGAATGGCATCGCCCGCACCCAGAAAGCGGCTCGAAATCCGGGAGAATCGCCCCCCAGAATACGAATGCTCGCTAATCTGCGAGTACTCGGGGCAAGTACCCAGGAGTGGAGTTCCAAACGATGAGTGCAACCCAATTCGACATTGCCAAGGAGGCGCAGGTTTCGCAGGCCACGGTCTCGCGTGTGCTGTCCGGTGACGAGAAGGTGGACGGCGTGCTCAGGTTGCGGGTCCAGCGGGTGCTCGAAGAGAAGAACTACCATGTCAACGCCCATGCCCGGGGCTTGCGGCGTCGAGCATCGGGGCAAATCGGGTTGGTGCTCAAGCGACCCTCGGGCGGCTTGCAGGACGATCCCTTCGTGGCGCTCTTGATCTCCAGCATGACCGAAGTCTTGGGGCGCGCTTCGTATTCGCTGTGCGTGGATCTGGCCTCGTCCACGGAAGAACAAGCGGCCATCCTCGAGCGCATGTTGCGGTCCGACCGCGTCGATGGCGTGGTCCTGCTCGAACCGGAGATGCACGACGAGCGCTTCACGCGCCTGTGCGAAGATGACTTTCCCTTCGTCGTCATCGGTGATCCCGGACGGGTGGCGGCCCCCTCAGTGGACTACGACAATGTGCGCGCCGGCTACCTCGCCGGTCAACACCTCATTGAAGCTGGCTGCGAGCGCGTGGGCATGATTGCAGGACCGCCGCGGGTGCGCTTCAGTGAGAATCGCATCGCGGGCTATAGCGCAGCCCTGCGCGATGCAGGCCAGGAGCCCACGGTCTGGCACTCGCCCTTCGGCTTGCGCGCCGCACGACAAGTGGCGGGCGAAGGTTTTGACAGCTCCGATCGCTGCGACGGTTTGGTGGTGCTCGACGATGTGATGGCCGTGGGAGCGGCGGGCGCGGCGATCGAGCGCGGCCTGCGCCCGGGCCGCGACCTGGCCCTCGTAGGCTTCAACAACTCAGGTTTCTGCGACCTAGTAGAAGGCGGACTTTCCAGTATCGACCTCGACATGGAGACCATGATCCGATGTGCCACCGACGAGTTGCTCTCGATTGTCCGCAAGCGCTCCAGATGGAATACCCGGCGGCGCGTGATCCCCTGCCGATTGGTGCAGCGGGGCTCGAGCCGCTTGGGAGGGTGCCTGTGATGCGCGCCCTGGCCGTACTCCTGTTGGCCTTGCCCGTGGCGGCTTTTCAGACCGTGATCCAGGTCACGCCCATGGCCCCTTCGGCGCCGGCACCGGCGCGCACGCTACTGTATTTCGACTACTACCAGATCCCGGTGGGGGACTGGGATTGGCAACTCGCCATCGACATGGTCGAGACCACTTCGCCCGTGGCCGATCTCTATCTGCGCCGTGGCGCTCTGCCGACTCTCACGGACTTTGATATCGCCTCGATTACGGCCTGGACCGCCAACGAGTCACTCCTGATCGACTCCAACAGCACGCCCCAGATCGCAAGTGATACCTGGTTCTTGGGCGTCTTTCGACCCTTTGGCGGCGCCTACGACCTGACCATCAGTCTCACGCCGCTATCCAGCCCGCACTCGGGCATGGGGGCCAACACCTACAGCGCAGGATTGCTGGGCGAAGATGGCGTGAGCTTTCGGGTCTGGGCGCCCAACGCCGACAGCGTCCATGTGGCCGGGCCTTTCAATGGCTGGTCTGGCACGGCCTCAGCTATGGCGAACGATAGCGCGGGCCACTGGTCCCTGGATGTGCGCGAGATCGGCGCTGGCGAACACTACCGTTTCGCAATCACGAACGGCGCACAGACGAGCTGGAAGAACGATTCCCGCGCACGCGAAGTCACCCAATCCAACGGCGACAGCATCGTCGTGGACCCGGCCGCCTTCGATTGGGGCACGGTTAGCTACTCGACACCCGCCTGGAATGATCTCGTGATCTACGAGATGCATGTGGGCACCTTTTTCGACGCACCTGGCGGCGCACCGGGCAGCTTTCAGAGCGCCATCCTGAAAGTGCCCTACTTGCGGGATCTGGGCATCACCGCTGTGGAGTTGATGCCGGTGTGCGAGTTTGCAGGAGATTATTCCTGGGGCTACAACTACTCGCACCCCTTCAGCGTGGAGCAGATTTACGGCGGCACCCAGGGCTTGCGCAACTTCGTCAAGGCCTGTCACGACAACGGCATCGCCGTCTTGTTGGATGTTCTCTACAACCACTGGGGTCCGAGCGATCTCGACCTGTGGCGCTACGACGGTTGGTTCACAGGAGCCTTCGGTGGCATCTACTTTTACAACTCGATCCTCTCCCAGACTCCCTGGGGAGACACTCGGCCTGACTTTGGCCGCGCCGAGGTGCGCCAGTACATCCGCGACAATGCGCTCTTCTGGCTCGACGAATATCGGCTTGACGGCCTGCGTTGGGATTCCACCTCGAACATTCGCATGGGCCCCCTGGGAGATATTCCCGACGGCTGGTCCTTGATGCAGTGGTGCAACGACGAGATCGACGCCAGCCAGTCCTGGAAGATCAACATCGCCGAGGACATGTACAACGCGCCCAATGACTTGATCACCCAGGACACCTTATCGGGCGGCGCGGGCTTTGATTCCCAGTGGGACGCCCTGTTCGTGCATCCCGTGCGAGCGGCGATGACAACTCCCGATGACGCCAGCCGAGACATGTGGGCGGTTCGCAACGCCATCGCTCAACAATACAACGGCCAGGCCACCCGAAGAGTGATCTACACCGAGTCCCACGACGAAGTGGCCAACGGCAAGTCGCGCCTGCCCGAGGAAATCTGGCCCGGTAACGCCGACAGCTGGTACTCCAAGAAGCGTTCGACCCTGGCGGCCGCCGTGGTCATGACTTCACCGGGAGTGCCCATGCTCTTCGAGGGCCAGGAGTTTCTCGAGGACGGTTGGTTCACCGACACCGATCCCCTGGACTGGTCCAAGTTGACCCAGTTCGGCGGCATCCACGATCTCTACCGCGACCTGATTGCCTTGCGCCGCAACCTCGCTGGCCACACCGCCGGCCTCAAGGGTGATTCCGTCAATGTATTCCATGTCAACAACAACTCACCGGGTGGCAAGCTGATCGCTTATCACCGCTGGGACCAAGGCGGTCCTGGTGACGATGTGATCGTGATCTGCAACTTCGCCAATCAAGATTGGCCTGCTTCGGCGGGCTACACCATCGGCCTGCCCGCCGCAGGCACCTGGCGCGTGCGCTTCAATAGTGATGCGAATATCTACGACCCCGGCTACAACAATTTTCCCACAACCGACCTCACCGCCCAACCCGGCGGCTACGACGGTTTGCCCTATCACGCCACGATTAGCATCGGGGCTTACTCCGCAGTGGTGCTCTCTCAGTAGCCCAGCCACCGCCAGCATTCATTCACCCGCAGTTTCCTAACTACTGACTCTCTCCCGAGAATCTATCCCCATGAAATACACCCTCCTCAGTGCCCTGATGGGCATCTCCTGCCTGGCTTCCGTGGCAGGCGCACAAGCTTACGATGTGATCTGCTCGGAGTCCTTCGACTACGCGGCGGGCTCCCTCGACAACCAGACCGGCGGCACCGGTTGGTTCAACGAGTGGTGGGCCAACGGCCCCAACCACGGTCTGCCTAACGCCAGCAGCATCGATGTGCAGCTCCCTGGCCATGACGGCGTGGGCGGCATGGCCAGCGATGTGCTCGAGAACACCGGCGCCTTCCGCCTGCCCGCCAGCGGTCCCTGGCCCAACCTGACGGAAAACTTTCAGTTCGGCAGAGACGGCGCGGACATTTGGATCAGTTTCATCGCGCGCCGCTCCGTCGGCAGCGATGACGGCTATGGAGGCCTTTCATTGCAAGTGCAGTTCGGTGGCGAGAAGCTCTACCTTGGCAGCCCCTTTGGCACGGGCGAGTGGGGCTACGCTGATCCCGTCTCAGGCGCATCAGCTACGGTTGCGGGCTCCAGTATCGACACCCTGACCCACCTCGTCTACCGCATCCAGTTCCTTCCGGGCCCCGAGCAGCTCGACATGTGGGTCAACCCCGTGCTCGACCACCCCAGCAGCCCGCCGCATCTGTCGGCGGTTGTTTCCGACTTCCGCTGGAACGAAGTCCGCTTGCAGTCCGGCGTTTTCACCACCGGCCACGGCTACGAGTTTGATGCGATCGTGTTCGACACACCGCGACTCGAGCCCGGCACGGCCTACTGCCTCGGAGATGGCCTCGGCACGGCTTGCCCCTGTGCCAACAACAACGACGGGTCGAACGGCGATGCCGGCTGCGCCAACGGCGTCAACCCCGGCGGCGCGGCCCTCACGGGCAGCGGCGATGCAATCGTTTCGGCGGACACGGTGGTGCTAACCGCCACTGGCGTCCAGCCCAACCAACCGGGCCTCTTCTTCCGCGCCGACAACGCCGTTAACTTGGGCGCTGGCAACCCCTTCGGCGACGGCTTGCGCTGCGCCGGAGGCAGCCTGGTGCGCCTCGGGATCGTTGTGGCTGACACCGCGGGCGTGGCCACATCGACTGCTGGTGTGGGCGCTGGCCTCCTGGGTGGAGATATCCGCCGCTACCAGTACTGGTACCGCAACCCGGCCGGTAGCCCCTGCGGCGCGTCGTTCAACCTCTCGAACGGCTACGAGATCGCTTGGCAGATGTAATCGCGATAGGCGGGGATCTGCGCCCGGAGCGCAGGCCCTCGCGACACGCCTCACAGCCAAGCTCTGCAGTTGCCCCCTGTCTCCAGAATCACTCTTCCAGGATCGCCCATGTTTTTCCGACTTCCCTCTGCCCTCATGGGGCTCGTGGCCCTCGCCTCGGCGACGGCTGCCCAGAGTTTCAGCACCATCAGCTTCGAGTCCTTCGACTATCCCGTTGGTACGGGGATGCACAATGCGGCGGGTGGCACGGGTTGGGCCAATGCCTGGTGGGCGGGAGATCCACCCACCTTTAGCCTGCAGGACCATTCGGTCACCGTCGCACCGAGTCTGGATGGCGTGGGCAACACGGTGGAGGAGAGCTTCGGCGGTTTCGGCAGTTTTCGCTTTCCGTCCAGCGCGGGCTTCGAGCACATCCTTGACTACAGTCTCGATCCCGCAGGTCTCTTCGGCGCGGACGACACCACCATCTGGCTGAGTTTCTACAGCCGGCGCATGCCCGGCGGCGATGATCAGTATGGGGGCATCTCCCTCAATCACCAGTTCGTCAACGAATACCTGTTCTTGGGCGCGCCCAATTCCTGGAATCTGTGGGGCGTGCACGATGCCCCCTGGGGGGCAAATGTGGTCACCACAGTGGCGGGCTCGAATGTTGATCAGACGACACACCTCGTTTACCGCATCGATTTCCTCCTGGGCCAGGAGCGCCTGCGCCTGTGGATGGATCCGGCGCTGGCACACCCCGACACGCCAGCGGACATGGATGTCATGATCCAGGACTTTCGATTCAATGAGATCGGCTACAAGTCAGGCAACGAGATCACCACCCACGGCTGGCAGTTCGATGGCATCCTGATCGAGACTCCCACCGGGGGCGCCGGACTTGCGTATTGCTTTGGCGATGGCCTGACAGGAGTTCTATGCCCCTGCGCCAACAGTTCCACGGGTGGCGAAGGCTGCGGCAACAGCCAGGGCCGCGGCGCGCTCCTGACCGCCTCTGGCGCGGCAAGCATTGGGAGCGACAGCCTCGTGCTGCACGCTTCCGGCCTTGTGCCCATGCAACCGGGGCTCTACTTCCAGGGCAACAACGCCGTGGGCGCTGGCGCCGGAGCCGTCTTTGGTGACGGCCTGCGCTGCGCTGGAGGTACGGTGATTCGCTTGCAGGTTTCTGTGGCGGACACCGCTGGCGAGTCCATGACCACGAATGCCATCTCCACCACCGCCGGGCTCGTGGCCGGGGACCTCAAGCGTTACCAAATCTGGTATCGCGATCCGGCCGCGTCTCCCTGCGGGTCGGGCTTTAACCTTTCAAACGGCATCGAGGTCAACTGGACTCCCTGAGCGGCGGCAGGTCAGGGACTACCGCCGGTGCGCCGGTAGGTAGGCTTGGCTGATGTCGTCGCCCAGCATGCGGTGGGTGTTGAACTCTGGCGGGATGCTTGTCATGGAGTGGCGCACAAGAGCCACCCGGGCCCTGGGCAGACCGCTGGAGTTGCGCTTGTAGAAACAGGGCGCGACTGACGCGGCCGTGCAAACGGCTGACAGCGTTGATGTGGCGGCAGGTGCGCAGGGCCAGGATGGTCATGCAGACATCCTCCTTCGCATCCCCGGGGCATTCGCGGCCGAAGTCGGCGAACGAATCGCGGTCCAGGCCCAGGTCTTTGATTAGAAGGGCGAGGTGTATGGCGACTTGGGTGGCCGAATATCGGTCGTGACCCGCGGAAACGGGCGTGTGGGTGGCACTTGGCGGCGCAGGCGTTTCAGGTTGGCGAAGGCCGCGTGGCCTTTATTGAGGTTCAGCACCGTGGGTTTTTCGCCCACTGCATCGAGGGCCAACATGCCGCCAACGCCCAGGATGACTTGTTACCGCAAGCGCAGGTCAGGGTTGCCCTTGTAGAGTCCACGGGTCAAGTCGCGCTGTCGTTTGGGCGCTCCCGCAATGTCGGCGCCAACTCCCTCGTGTTGCCCGAGCGCCTGGTGCGCACGGTGGGGCAGAAGCGCGGCGCTGTGGTGCTCGGCGTGCGGCCCGATGCCCTTGCCTGTGAGGCACAAGAATCGGCGAACAGCCTCCCCGCCGAACTCCAGTGGGTGGAGGACCTCGGCGATTGCACCGATTTGCGCACCGAGGTGGATGGCGCGGTCGTGATCGCCCGCCGGCCCGGGGGCGAAGAGCACCACCTGGGCCCCGTGGGATTGGTGCTACATTTGGAGTTTGCTCCACCTTTCGAAGCTGACGGGGAGGAAAGGTTGCTCCCCCTGAAAGGCATCGCTGTGGAGGGGTCAGCGACTCAGGCTCCAGCAACCCGATCCGGGTCAGGAGCTCCCCCCCCATGACCCGTGGGCAGATCACTGCGCTAGCCGGGCAACGGGTTGTTCCCCGGAAACCCATGGGCCGGTTGCGCAATCGCCACAGGGCGATTAACATGGTTGCCCCTAACGGCGGCCCAGACCGTCACCACAGCACCTCTTCCGTTCTCGTTTCATGTCCGCATCCATGGCCAAGATCAAAGTTTCCGGTTCCGTCGTCGAACTCGATGGCGACGAGATGACTCGCATCATCTGGCAGTTCATCAAGGACCGCTTGATCCTGCCCTACCTCGACATCAACTTGGTCTATTTCGATCTCGGCATCGAGAGCCGTGACGCCACCGATGACCAAGTTACGGTCGACGCGGCCAACGCCATTCTGGAACATGGCGTGGGAGTCAAATGCGCCACGATCACCCCCGACGAGGCACGGGTCGAAGAATTCGGCCTGAAGGAAATGTGGCGCTCGCCCAACGGCACCATCCGCAACATCCTCGGCGGCACCGTCTTCCGCGAGCCTATCCTGTGCAAGAATGTCCCGCGGCTCGTGCCCGGCTGGACCAAAGCCATCGTCATCGGCCGGCACGCCTTCGGGGATCAGTACCGGGCCACCGATTTCCTTGTCCCCGAAAAGGGCACGCTGACCATGACCTTTACTCCCGCGGATGGCGGCCCGGAGGTCGTCCGTGAAGTGTTCAAATTCGAAAGCTCGGGTGTGGCCATGGGCATGTATAACCTCGACGAGTCGATCGTGGGCTTCGCTCGGGCCTGCATGAATTACTCTCTCGAGCGCAAGTGGCCGCTCTACATGTCCACCAAGAACACCATCCTCAAGGCCTACGATGGGCGCTTCAAGGATCTGTTTGAGCAGGTCTTCGAGATGGAGTTCAAGGGCCGTTTTGAAGCCGCCAACATCACTTACGAGCACCGCTTGATCGACGACATGGTCGCCGGCGCCATGAAGTGGGAGGGAGGCTTTGTGTGGGCCTGCAAGAACTACGACGGCGATGTGCAGTCCGACACCGTTGCTCAAGGCTTCGGTTCCCTGGGGATGATGTCCTCGGTGCTCCTGACTCCCGATGGCATGACCGTCGAGTCGGAAGCGGCCCACGGCACGGTGACCCGGCACTACCGCGAGCACCAGAAGGGCAACTCCACATCCACCAACCCCATAGCCTCCATCTTTGCCTGGACCCGGGGCCTTGAGCACCGCGCCAAGCTCGACGATAACGAGCCGCTGAAGAACTTCGCCCGCTCCCTCGAGGAGGTTTGCATCGAAACCGTAGAGGCCGGCTTTATGACTCGCGACCTCGCGCTCTTGGCCAAAGGCAACGCTGAGTGCCTGACCACCGAGCAGTTCCTCGCCAAGCTCGATGAGGGCTTGCAGAAGAAGATGAACTGAATCGCGGCACAAAGAAAAGAGAGCCAGGGGGGACGCCCCCCTGGCTCTCTTTTCTTGTGGCTTGCTTTGATTCGGGGCAGTGACTTTGATTTGCGCCAGATGAAGAATTCCGGCGCTGCGCGCTGCCTTGGAGAGCGGCCTACTCCATGCCCTTGGGCCGGCGACCCCGGGGCAGGTTGACCTTGGGGGTCTTGACGCCCACCTTCTCCAAGTAGACAGAGAGCGGGCGGCGTGTGTCAGCCAGCACATGGCGGACGAGGTTGTCCTCTTCCTTTTCCGCAACGGCGAGGGCGCGGTCGATGCCCTTGAGAGCCGTGGCGGCGGCCTTGATCGACGGCGACCTTTGCATGTCGCGGGTTTTCTGGCGGGTCTTGACCTCATGGATGCGGTTCTGCAGGTCCTGGATCAACTCCTCATCCGTGCGCCGATAGCGGGTGTTGCCTTCCTTCGGTGTGCGTTTGGTCTTTTTCTTTGCCATATTCGTGGTAGCCATTAGTCTCTTTGATGTTCTCCGGGAGGGGTTCCTTCGGATGATTTCCCGGGCCATTCGTTTATGCAAGTCATCTGGCGCGCAAGTGATTTGGCGCGCAAGTAATCTAACTCGGAAGTGGTTCAGAATGGCCGCTGTTTTCGCTTCGGAATTCAATCCGCATTCTGCAATGGAGTTCGATCAGAATCAAGCACCAGCCCGGGAATTAGGGGCCGAACTTCAGTAGGAGTACGCGATCAGTAAGACTATGGGGGGCCATATCCTGACGCAGACCCCGCGGCTGTCTTGTTTGCATGGGGAGCTATCATTTTCCATGCTGCTCGAGGCCATGCGTCCCACTCCCGCACAATTGCGCGCCCTCGCTCGGCGCGATCCGGTCCTCGGCGCTGCTCGCCGGAAGGTGCCCCCGTTCCCCGATTATCCCGCTGCTGGGCCGCGTGAAGTGCGCACGCACTTTGATGCCCTGGCGCGATCCATCGTTCACCAACAGCTCTCTACCCGAGCGGCCGAGACCATCTGGCAGCGCGTCTCGCGGCTGACTCCGGGCCCGGGCCTCGGTGCTGCGCCGCGTTTCTTGGAACTTTGCAAGCAGAATCTGCGCGGCGCCGGGCTCTCGCGTGCCAAGACCGAGGCTCTGCAGGACCTGGCCGCGCGGGTCGCGGACGGCCGCTTGAGCCTGCGCGGCCTGCATCATCGCAGCGATCTCGAAGTGCAGGAGGCCCTGGTTGAGGTGCGCGGCATTGGTGCCTGGACAGCTCAGATGTTCCTGCTCTTTCGCCTCGGTCGCCTGGATGTGATGGCCCCTGGGGATATGGGCTTGCAAGAGGGCCTGCGGCGTCTCGACGGTCTCAAGGAGCGCCCCGGTCCCAAGGAACTCAGCGCAAGAACCGAGACCTGGAGCCCCCTGCGTAGCGTGGGTGCCTGGGTTCTCTGGCGCCTCCTGGACCAAGCTTGACATGTCTGTGCGCTATTTATTGACTTGCAAGGTGGTCGGAGTCACGACCGAGATCAAGTGCCTCGCTGGCTGGCCTCTCACCGTGGAGCAGGACACCGCGGAGAAGGGCCTACACCGCGCGCCGCTGACCCGAGGCCAGCTGCTGCTCGGCATCATCACCGAGAGCGTCCCATGCCTTTTTTTCGTGCGGCTCAAGAAAAGCGCCGGGGAGTGATGCGTATCTTGCGTGCCGTGTTCGTGGCCCTGCGCGACTTCGTGCGCGCGGTAGAAGTCCACGGTCTGTTCACCCACGCCTCGGCCTCTGCTTTTTTCCTTTTCCTGTCCCTACCACCAGCTCTTCTGGCCTTGGTGGTCATGGTGGGCTTGATACCCATCGAGGAGTGGACCGCCAGCGGTGGACAGTCCCTTCTGGAGAGCGCCCAAGCTGCGATCCTTTGGTTCGCGCCTGAAGAATCAGCGATTGCCCTGAGTCATGTCCTCGAATTGCGCCTGGCGCCCTTGCTGGCAGGTCTCGACGACCTCTCGCGGGTTTCCTTGCTCGAAGAGATCCAGGGGTTCCTGGATCGCAGCGCCGGGCCGAGTCTGGCGCGTTCGGTGGGAACGATCCTGGCGGACATCCTGGGTAATCCCAAGCCGGGACTCTTGACCGCCAGTTTCTTCGTCATCCTGTGGTCCGCTTCGGGGGCCACCCGGGCTGCCATGCGGGCCCTCGGTGAGATCTACGAAGTGCGCCGCCGTTCGTGGGTCAAGCGCAACAGCTTGGGGCTGCTCCTGACCGTGTTCTTTCTCCTGGCCTGGACGGTGATCCTGGCCCTCTTGCCCGTCTTCGGAGCCCTGACTCGTTTGACCGCCAACTACCTCGACCTGGGAGCCGGTGCCCTCGCCTGGTGGTCGGCTACGAGTTGGTGTTTGGGTGCCCTGCTGCTCTTTCTCTCGGTCCTCGTGTTCCACCGCCTGGGACCCGATGTCTCCCTGCGCAGCCGTGCGTTGGCCCCGGGCAGTTTCTTGACTGTGGCCCTCTGGGCGGGGTTATCGTGGGGTTTGGGCGAGTGGCTGGAACACAGTTGGCAAAAGCACAATTCCACCTACGGGGCCCTTGCCGGGGTCATTGCGGTACTCCTTTGGTGCTACCTGATTTCCCTGGGGCTGCTGCTCGGAGCGGAGTGCAACACGGCCCTTTTGCGCTGGCGCGGTCGCGACCGGCGAGTGGCGGGGCCCCTTGATCTGGCTGCAGCGACCCGCGCCGTGGTGGAGCCCGAGGTCGTGGCGGACCCCATTGAGGCCCGGCTCCTGGCTGGCGATTTGTTTTCACCCGGCGACGACTCGTAGGGTGCAGTAGACTGCCCACCCGACAGTGAGGGCGGCGCGGCAGCGTCTCTGAGTAATCCGTGAACCTGGTTCGGAGCAGGCGAGCCCCGATCTCTAATTTCAAGCAAGTGTAGAAAGCCAATGACCCTCCAAGAGCCCGAACAGCAACGCAGCCAACCGACTCCCGCCGCGGACCGCCCCATGGGTATGAGTTTTCCAAACTCGGAGAAGGTCTTTGATACGCTGCGCCACGGTGGTTTTGAGTTGCAGGTGCCCAAACGGCGCATTTCCCTCAAGGCTGGCCACGGTCATGTGGATGTCTACGACACCTCGGGACCGGCGGGCCACAATCCGCGGGCCGGTTTGCCGCGCCTTCGCGAGGCTTGGACGAAGAAACGCCTGGAGTCGAGTGACGGCAACCTGAGCCAGATGCACTACGCGCGGGCCGGCAAAATCACCGAGGAGATGGCCTTTGTGGCCCAGCGCGAGGGCTGCACTCCTGAGTTCGTGCGCGAAGAGATCGCCAGCGGACGCGCCATCTTGCCCGCCAATGTGAAGCACCTCGAGCTCGAGCCGATGATTATCGGTCGCAACTTCCTGGTCAAGATCAACTCGAACATCGGCAATAGCGTCGTTTTGTCGAGTATCGAGGACGAAGTCCAAAAGCTCCAGTGGTCCACTCGTTGGGGGGCCGACACGGTGATGGATCTTTCCACTGGCCCCGATATCCACGAGACCCGCGAGTGGATCGTGCGCAATTCGGCCGTGCCCATCGGCACAGTGCCCCTCTACCAGTGCCTCGAGAAGGTCGCCGGCAAGGCCGAGGAGCTCTCCATCGAGTTGTTCCTCGATACCCTGCGCGAACAGGCCGAGCAGGGCGTGGACTACTTCACGATTCACGCCGGCGTGCTTCTGCGCTACATCCCCATGACCGCCAAACGGCTCACGGGCATCGTCTCCCGGGGCGGTTCGATCATGGCCAAGTGGTGCCTCACGCACCACAAGGAGAATTTTCTCTACACGCACTTCGAGGCAATTTGTGAATTGATGGCCGAATACGATGTCAGCTTTAGCCTTGGCGACGGCTTGCGCCCGGGCTGCATCGCCGATGCGAACGACGAGGCCCAGTTCGCCGAGCTTGATACCCTGGGCGAGCTGACCAAGATCGCCTGGAAACACGATGTGCAGACCATGATCGAAGGCCCGGGCCATGTCCCCATGCACAAGATCAAGGAGAACATCGACCGCCAGAGCGATATCACTGGCGGTGCGCCCTTCTATACCCTCGGTCCCTTGACCTGTGACATCGCTCCGGGCTACGACCACATCACCTCGGGTATTGGCGCGGCCATGATCGGCTGGTGGGGCACGGCTCTATTGTGCTATGTCACCCCCAAGGAACACCTCGGTTTGCCCAATGCCGAGGATGTCAAGCAGGGGGTCATCACCTACAAGATTGCCGCCCACGCCGCGGATCTCGCCCGCGGCAACCAGGCAGCCCAAGTGCGCGACGACGCCCTTTCCAAGGCGCGCTTTGAGTTTCGTTGGGAGGACCAGTTCAACCTGGCCCTCGACCCCGAGACTGCCCGTGCCTACCACGACCAGACTTTGCCGGCCGAGGGCGCCAAGACGGCGCATTTTTGTTCCATGTGCGGGCCGCACTTTTGCTCGATGAAGATCACCGAGGAAGTGCGCGCCTTTGCACGCGAACGAGGGCTCGAGGAGGGCCAGGCGCTGGAGCAGGGCCTGGCCCTGAAGTCAGCCGAATTCAGCGCCGGGGGCGCCGAGCTGTACCACCCGGAGAAGGATTGATAAGCCCAGCTTATCGAAGCGCATTGACCGAATAGAGGGAATGGGGGGCCTTGGAGCCGTAGACTTGGCCGACACCTGCCCCCGGCCCTCTTCTCACTGTGTTCCAGCTCCTCAAGCAACGATCGTTCGGCGCGTTGACCCTGACCCAGTTTCTGGGTGCATTCAACGACAATGCCTTCAAGCAGTTGGTGCTGCTCTTGGCGCTCTCCAGTGCGGTGCCGTGGGTGGCCGAGGTTTCGTGGGCTGGGGAGTACGGGCAGGCCCTGGGCAGCGCCCTGTTCTCCTTGCCTTTCGTGCTCTTCGGCGCCTTGACCGGATCCCTGGCAGATCGCTTTTCCAAGCGCTCGGTAATGGTCTGCGCCAACGCCTGCGAAGTGGGAGTGATGGGGCTCGGCGCCCTGGCCTTTTATTTGGAGAGCTTCTCGGCGGTGCTCGCCGTGCTGTTCTTGATGGGAGCCCAGAGCAGCCTCTTCGGCCCCAGCAAGTACGGCTCGATACCCGAGCTCACCGAGCGTAGGGATCTATCACGGGCCAACGCCCTCATCCAGATGACCACCTTCGTGGCCATCGTCTGCGGCACGGGCCTGGGTTCCTGGTTGTTCGAGGCCTTCAGCGGCCGTTTGTGGATTCCCTCGGTGCTCTACATCACCCTTTCGAGCACGGGTTTTCTAGCCAGCCTGTTCATTGTCGAGCAACCCGCCAGCGCGCCCGAGCGGCCCCTGGACTGGAATGCCGGCCGAGTTTTTTGGCGCCAGTGGAGTGTCATCCGCGGTGACCGAGCCCTGGTCCTGGCCCTCATCGCCAGCGCCTTTTTCTTTCTCATCGGCGCCACCCTGCTCCTGGTGGTCAACCAGTACGGCAAGTGGCTGGGCCTCGGTGGCGGGGCCATTGGGTTGCTCTTGACCCTGCTCTCCCTTGGCATCGCCGCGGGCTCACTGCTTGCCGCGCGCCTCTCGGGGGACCAAATCGAGAGCGGCTTGATTCCGGCCGGGCTCTTCGGCGTCAGCCTGTCCACTTTTCTCGTGCTGGTCTTCCCGGACTCCACGAATTGGCTGCGGGCCTGCCTCTTCCTGGCCGGGGTCTCGGCGGGGCTCTTCTCGGTGCCCATCAGGGCCCTGATTCAGCACCTGCCGAGGGCTTCAGATCGCGGCTCGGTGCTCGGCTTCTCCGAGGTGGCGGACTTCATCGGTGTGTTCCTCGCCAGCGGACTGTTTTTCTTCCTGGGCAGTGTCCTGAACCTCGATCCGCCGGGGATGTTGGCGACCATCGGCGTCATGGCTCTGTGCTTCACCGTGGGTTCGTTCTTCTACACCGCGGAGTTCACCCTGCGCTTCTGGTTGACGGTCGTGTTCCACAGCCTGTACCGATTCCGAATCCGCGGCTCGGAACACATCCCCGGCCACGGCGGCGCGCTGCTGGTCAGCAACCACCTCTCCTTCGTGGACGCCTTTCTCGTGGCGGCCGCGGTGGGACGGCCGTTGCACTTCATGATGTACCGCAGGTTCTTCGATGTGCCCATCGTGGGTTTGTTCTCGAAGCTCATGGGGGCCATCCCCGTGGCGCCGGAAGACGGACGGGCGGCCAAGGTCGAGGCCCTAGAGCGGGCCGCGGAGCTTCTGCGACAGGGCGAATTGGTGTGCATCTTCGCCGAGGGTTCGGTCTCGCGCAGCGGCAGCTTGATGCCCTTTCGTCGGGGACTCGAGCGCATCGCCAAGCGAGCCGGAACGCCGATCATCCCCGTGGCCCTCGATGGTCTCTGGGGCAGCATCTTCAGCTTTGAGGGCGGCCGCTTCTTCTGGAAGTTGCCGCGCAAACTCCCCTGGCCCGTGGATGTGCTCTTCGGCCCGGCTCTGCCGCCCGACACCCGCGCCAGCGAAGTGCGAGCGGTGGTGGAAGAGCTCATCACCACGGCTCGCAGCGACATGCGCGGCGAGGCTGACACCCTTGGCGGGCGCTACCTGCGCGCGGCGAGGAAGTACGCCGGGCGCACGGCGCTGGTGGATAGCAGCGGCGCGCGACTGACCCATCGGCGGCTCCTGGTGAGCGTGCTGGCCCTCTGCCGCGAGTGCCGTCGGCGTTTCAGCCCCGGCGAACGGGTAGGAGTGCTCTTGCCCCCCGGAGCCCCGGCGGTGCAGGTCACCCTGGCCTTGACCCTTGCGGGCCAGGTGCCGATCCATCTCAATTATTCCCTCGGCGCCCAGGAATTGAGCCATCCGATCCAGCGCGCGGGCCTGCAGCGAATCGTCAGCGCGCCGCGCTTCCTCGCCGTGCTCGGCATCGAGGAGCCGCCCTGGGAAGTGGATGTTTTGGACCTCGAACAGTTCGCCGGGGCGATCAGTGCCAGGGACAAGCTCGCGGCCGTGCTCGCCAGCGCGCTTCCGGGCGGGCTTTTGGCCCGGCTCTGGCGGCCGGCCATCGATCCCTCCGCCACGGCCACGATCCTGTTTTCGAGCGGCAGCACCGGCGCGCCCAAAGGCGTGGTCCTCTCCCACGCCAACCTGCTCTCCAATGTGATCGCCATCAGCCAGGTCCTGGCCCTCGGCGAAGAGGATCGGATCCTTGGCGTGCTGCCCTTTTTTCACAGCTTTGGCCTGACCGCCACCCTGTGGGTGCCCCTGCTCCAGGGAGCCACGGCGGTCTATCACAACCGGCCCACCGACGGGGCGCGCATCGCCAAGCTCTGCGAGACCGAGGGCGTCACCGTTGCCCTGGCCACACCGACCCTTTACCAGGCCTGGATGCGGCGGGCCGCGCCAGAGCAACTGGGGCGCTTGCGCCTGGCCATCGTGGGGGCAGAAAAACTACGCGGTGCCCTCGCCACGGCTTTTGAGGAGCGTTACGGCCTGCCCCTGCTCGAGGGTTATGGCTGTACCGAGCTCTCGCCGGTGGTTTGCATGAACCTGCCGGACAGTGACCGCGAAGTCCCCGGCCACGAACGCGTGCACCGGCCGGGCACCGTGGGCCGCGCCTTGCCCGGAGTCTGCTTGCGCACCGTGGACCCCAAGACCCACGCGGTGCTCGAGCCCGGAGCCGAGGGCCTGCTGTTCGTGCGCGGCCCGAATGTCATGCAGGGCTACCTCGACGATCCCGAAGCCACGGCAAAGGTCATGCACGGGAAGTGGTACGACACAGGCGACATCGGGCGCGTGGACCGCGACAGTTTCCTGGTGCTCACCGATCGCTTGTCGCGCTTCGCCAAGATCGGCGGGGAAATGGTGCCCCAGGGTCGCGTGGAAGAGGCCCTCGCCGAAGTTTGCTCAAGACTCATGGAGGGCGCTGCGGGAATTGAAGCCGCAATGCCAGATTTCGCCGTCTGCGCCGTCCCCGATGAGAAGAAGGGCGAACGCTTGGTGGTGCTCCACACAACTCTCGGTTTCAACCCCGAGGACTGGTGCGCGGGCCTCGCCAAAGCCGGCCTACCGGCGATCTTCCTACCCCGCGCTGACCAGTACTTTGAAGTGCCCGAAATTCCTCGGTTGGGCACGGGCAAGCTCGATCTCGGGCGCCTGAAGGCGCTGGCCCGCGAGCTTTCTTCTTAGGCGGGGGCCCCAAAAAAGCGCGCCGGGGAGAGGGCGCGTTCCAGGTTGGGTTCGAGTTTTGCGTTGCACAGCAAAGCTGCGGCCGCACGGCCCACACCCAGTGAAGTGCTCATGCCGTGGCCACCGAGGCCGGCGACCCAGAACAGGCCGCGCACATCGGCGTCGAAGCCAATGGTGAAGCCGCCGTCGTCGCTGAAGGTGCGTAGGCCCGCCCAGAAGTGGGCCGCGCGAGCTTCACCCTGGCCCGCGAGAACTTCACTGGCCCGCTGGGCGACAAGTTCGCGTACCTCGGGGCGCGGCGTGCAGTGATCGGGGTCCACGGGGTCCTCGTCGCAGACGCAGATCATGAGGCCACCTGACTCGGGCTTGGCGTAGAAGGCGTCGGGTTCGGACCAGACCACGGGCCAGGCTTTGTCGACGGCGTCGTCGGCCGCGGTCACGAGCAGATGTCGGCGGCGAGCTTCGAAGGTCAGGTTGGATCCCGCCGCACGAGCGAGAGGCCCAGCCCAGCCGCCGGCGGCGATCACCACCACATCCGCGCTGAGTTCGCGGCCACCTTCGAGGAGCACGCCCCCGACGCCATTCGGCCCGCGCAGGATCTCAATCACTCGGACCCCAGTTTCAAAGCGCGCACCGCCGCGCCGAGCGCCGCGCACGAAGCCTTCGAAGAGGGCCGCCGTGTCGATGTGTCCCTCGTCGTGAACGAAGATAGCGCCCTTCCTCTCGCCGCGGTAGTGGGGCAGGAGCGCGGCGAGGCTGGCGGCATCTGGCGTGGAGACGCGGCCAGGCGCCTTGCGTTGGCGCCAGGCGTGGATGGCCGCGGGGGCGACGGTGCGTGGGATCAAGGCCAGGCCCACGGGGTTGACAAGGGGTACCGAACAGAATCCCGGTGGTGGCGCGGCGAGGAAGGCAGCCGTCTCAAGAGCCAGGGCCGTTGTGGCCGGATGGTTGGTCAGGGTGCGCAGGATGCCGGCGTTCTGGGCCGTGGCCTGGGAACCCAACTGGTCCTCGCGTTCGAGGACCAGGACCTCGCCCATTCTCCGTTCCGTCAGAGCCCAAGCGCAGGCGGCTCCGGCAATGCCGCCGCCGATGATCAGGATCTTGCGCCGCTCCATGGACCCAGTCTACGGCTCGCCAATATGGCTGGCTAGCGCTGCGCGCCGGTCTCGGATATGGCAGGCTCGAAGAGTGCCGTGGGCCACTCCAAGCGCACGGGCAGGGAGAAGAGACTCGCGTCGCCACCAGCCGGAGCATGCCAGAGGGTGGTCAATCGATCGCTCTCGAATTGGAGGCGCACTTCCATTGCATCCACCGGGCCAGCCCCCCCGGGCGCGTCGTGTCCAGCACCCGCTTCACCGGCCAAACCCAGGAGCAAGGCGCTGGCCTTCAGAATTTCGAGCCTCGGGATCTCGCCCGCGAGCGGCCTGGGCAATTCCCTCGCCACCCGTTCGGGGGCGGGCACGAGTCGCGAGTTATTGAAGTTCCAGCCGTCTCCGTTCCCAAGAGTAGAGAGCCGTACGCCTTCGAGGCGACGCTTGAAACGCCGCGCCCGACCGAGGTCGCAGAGGATCACGGTCCCCGGGCCGTGGACCCTCATCCAGGCTCCCTCCCGGGAATACTCGATGGCCACATCGCCCACGAGGTAGAGCCCCAGGTCCATGCGGGTCTGCCACAAGGAGTGCAGCCAACGCAGGGGCGTGCCCTCGGGCCAATCGTCGCTATCGAAGAGGGCGGGAGGGCCCAGGCGCATGCCGCTCTTGGGCACCTGGGTTTGGAGGTAGCGCGGATTGCGCCGCGTGCGGCGCAAACTGCTCTCTGGCAGGGTCGTTCCGGCGCAGAAAAAAGCTGCTGCGCCGCCACGGACGATGAGGGGTTTCTTGGAGCGTACACGGTCGAGCAGTGCACGGAAGAGCAGGGTCGGTCCGCTTTTCAAAAAGACTGTCTCGTACCAGTCCATGAAGCTGCCACCCTTGATCACGAGCACCGGGGCCTCAAGGAGTTCTTGCGCGAGGGCGCGGTCGTTGGCTGCGGCGAAGGACCTGGGAACCAAAAATCGGTCGCCTGCCGGCACTCGGGCCTCTGGCGCCAGAGTCAGGCGGAACTTGCGGGCCTCGGGGCCGCCCACGCGAGCCAGGGTCTCGCGCAAGCCCTCATCGCCAGTGGCATCGCGTGACACCAGCCACAAGAGTCCCGGGTCCCCGGGTTCTTGGGCCGCAGCAGGCAGCATCAACAATGCGCCGAAGAAAATGGCCAGGTAGCGCATCAGGGTTTCTTTTGATCGAGAGCTTGGCGCAGATCGAGCACCCGCGAAAGGGCCGTGATCACCAGGGCGTGTTGCAACTCGCCCGAGGCTATCTGGGTCAGCACTTCGGCTTCGGAGAGGGTCAAAACCTCGATGTCCTCGCCGCTGTCGAGATCCTGGCCGTGGGTTTGTTCGACATCCAAGGCCAGGAAGTGGTGGCAGCGGTTGTTCTGCACCGCGGGGTTGGGCTGCACGCAGCCGAGATCGATCCACTGCTCGGAGGTGTAGCCGGTTTCCTCGCGCAACTCGCGCCGCGCGGCCAGGGCCGGTTCTTCACCGCGCTCCACCAGGCCGCCCGGTAGTTCGCTGGTGAAGTCCTCGATGCCAAAACGATACTGGCGCACGAAGATGAACCTGCCGCCCGCTTCCCGCGCCACCACATTGACCCACTCGGGCGCCTCAAGCACGAGTCGCTCGAAGGACTCGCCGCTCTTGGGGTGCTGGAGGGTGTCCATGCGCGGCCGGAAGATCATCAGCGAGGGCAGTTTTCGCGACGAACTCTTGCGCCAGGGAGAAAGCGGCGGGGGAGGGGGCATGCTTCAGAGTGTAGCGGGTCGTTGCTACCCTTTTGCGTATGCCCTTCTGCTTCATAGCGCCCGAGCGTCCACGAGTCTCCCGAGGACGAGGGTGACCTCCCGCGAACGAGCCGGAGCCCTGGCCCTGGTGGTGGTGACCATCTCCTGGGGCGTGTCCTTTCCCCTGGTGAGCGATGCCGTGACTGGGCGCAGCGGGGGCCAGCTCTTGATCTTCCTGGGGCTGCGCTTTCTGCTCGCCAGCCTGGCCTTCCTGCCCATCATGGGCCGCGTGATCGCCGCGGGCGCGGGACACGGGGCGCGGCCCTGGCTGTTTTCCCTTGTGATAGGGGCCCTCTTGTTCGCTGCTTTCTACCTGCAAACCCTGGGGCTCAAGTACACTACGCCCAGCCGCAGCGCCTTCGTGACCATGTTGAGCGTGCCCATGGTGCCCTTCCTCGCGGCCTTCATGTCGGGCCGGCGACTCAGTCGTGTGCATGTCGCGGGATCCATTTTGGCCATCATAGGTGTGGCCCTCGTGCTGGCGCCCGAGGGCCGCGTGAATCCCAACCGTGGCGATCTCCTGACCTTGGGGTCGGCCTTTTTCTTCGCCGTGGAGATTCTGATGATCGAGTACGCCACCCGCCGCGCCCCGGCGCTCTGCCTGGCCTTCGGTCAAATCGCTGCTGCTGCCCTCTTCTTTGGCCTGGCGCTCCTGATCGTGCAGCCCATATGGCCCGCCGAGTGGCCAGGTTTGATGCTTGGCGTGGGAGTCACCGGCATCGTCTGCACCACCTTTGCCCTGGGCCTCATGACTTGGGGTGGAGCGCGGGTGCGGGCGGAACTGGCCGCGGTGATCTTCGCCCTCGAACCCGTGTCCGCCGCGTTCTTCGAGTGGGCCTTGCAGGGGCGCGCCATGGTCCTCTCGCAATGGGTTGCTGGCTTGGTGGTGGTGGCCGCCGTGGCGGGTTCGTCGTACTTTGGTGCTCCCGAAGAGAATCCGGCCGGGGCGCAAGGCCCGCGCTGATCGCGGGCTTCGGGGGGCGGGCCGCGGACCGCTCGGTGGGGAGGGAGTCCAGAAACCTGATTTGGAAGCCCACCAAGTCTGGACAGAGCGGAGCCGTCCGGGCCGGAAAGCAGTTCTTGAAAACGAAAAAACAAGGCCTGTCGTTCTCTCAGTGGGTGTTTCGGTGGATCGGTTTCATCCGGCACTGGATTTGCATCGCTAGCGTGGCCTCGAAGCCAGCTATCGTGTCTGAAGATGCTTGG
Source organism: Planctomycetota bacterium (assembly GCA_012959785.1). Taxonomy (GTDB): domain Bacteria; phylum Planctomycetota; class UBA1135; order UBA1135; genus DUCM01. Next base: position 372,666 of record DUCM01000021.1, read on the forward strand.
TTATCTGGAAGTACTGAAGCCCCGTGACGGTGCTCCTGCCAGGTACTTCGGCGCGCGAGACCAACTCCACGCCGCTCTCGTTCCCTGCAAGCCCGTATTTTCTCTTGCTGCCTAACGCATCTCTTCAGCGCTTCCTGCCCGGCCTTTTCGGCCTCCTGTTGTTGGCCCAAGCCGCCCCCGGCCAGACGATCGTCGTGAGCCGCGCCGAGCTGAAGAACGGAAACGAGTTGCGGCTCGAGGGCTCCAACGCCCAATCCAATGCCACCATTCTTGTGGACGGCATACCCCGCGGCCAGGCTGACGGTGAGGGCTCCTTTCGATTCGAGTTCAGTCCCTACCAAAGCGACGACAGCCTGAGCCTCGCCGGCCCGCGTACCGTCGAGCGCGGCGACAGGGTCACCTTCACGGCTACCCTGACCAACACCGGCGCTGCGGCCCTGGTCGGCTTGCAGATTTCTCTAACCGACACTCCGGGCATTGCCCTCAAGAATGTGACTCCCGGAGGATTGGCCTCCCTGGCCAACCTGCAGCCGGGCGCCAGCTTTCAGCAGGCTTTTGACGGCAGGGCCGACAGGGAAGCGGTGGCCACTATCACGGTGGAGGTCTTCAGTGCTGGCGTCAGCATCGGAGTCGTCAATCAGACCCTGATTATCATCAAGTGATTCTCGCTCGGGGAGGCTGAGAACCCTTCCCGCACAATCAAAGACGCATCCCGACCAGGCTCTGGGGTCGCGAGGGGCTCGTTTGTGGAGAGGTGCACAGAGGGGCAAGAGTGTTTCACCGGGGGCTTGGGATTGCCCCGGGGAGAGCCGATACTACGCACTCGCCCTCCGTGCCCCCTCCGCGCACCAAGCGCTTCACATGAGCTCCCACATATCCGCCACCAACTTGGCCGCAGACGCCTCTGGCGGCGTCTCTGCCAAGCGGGCCATCGTTGTCGGCGCGAGTTCGGGCATGGGCGCTGCCTTGGTGGTGCAACTCGTGGGCGAAGGATATCGGGTGGGAGCCATCGCCCGCCGCGCCGAGGTCCTGGAAGAGTTGCAGTTGGGTTGCGCAGAGTCCGCCGAAGAGGCCGTTGGCGAAGTGCTCGTGCGCGTCCACGATGTTACGGACTTTGGTGCCGTCCCCGAGCTCTTCGAAGAGCTCGTCCGGGCTCTGGGAGGCTTGGACCTGTTCGTCTTCGCCGCCGGCATCATGCCCAAGGTCGCGGCCGATGAGTTTGACAGCCACAAGGACCTGGCCATGATCGAGGTCAACTTCGGCGGTCTGGTGGCCTGGATGAATCCGGTGGCCCGACTCTTTCAGAGTCAGCGCTCGGGCACCATCGTGGGCATCTCCTCGGTGGCCGGCGATCGCGGTCGCAGCGGTGCGCCGGTCTACGGCGCGACCAAGGCTGCCATGAATACCTACCTCGAATCCCTACGCAATCGTTTGGGTGAGAGCGGCGTCACGGTCTGCACCATCAAGCCCGGTTTTGTGGACACGGCCATGACCCGCGGTATGGATGGCCTGTTCTGGCTGATCTCAGCCGAACGCGCCGCCGAATTGATCCTCAAGGCCGCGCGCTCCGGAGCCACCGAGCGCTATGTGCCGCGGCAGTGGTTCGTCCTGATGACCGTCATCCGCGCCATTCCCTCGTTCCTTTTTCGCAAGCTCAACATCTGAGGCGCGATATGGGGCTTTCCCGGCGAGGCAACAGGATGAGTGAGCGCGCCAGCGCGTATCCGCCTTCCTTTGAGTATGTCGAAGGCTGGGGCATGGTGGAGGGGCATCACTCGCGAGTGCTGCGGCCCGCTAGCGTGGAGGAAGTGCAGGACGATTTGGAGGGCGCGCGAAAGGCGCGGGTCAGCTTGGCGTTGCGCGGCGCGGGATGCAGCTACGGCGATCCGAGCATCACCCGCGATGGGCATGTCCTCGACCTGACACGCCTCAATCGCATCCTCGCCTTCGATGACGAGAGCGGCGTGGTGGAGGTGGAGAGTGGAGTGACCCTCGAACAGATTTGGAAGCACATCCTGCCTCGCGGCTGGTGGCCCAAGGTCTGCTCGGGAACCATGTTTCCCACCACCGGTGGCGCTTTGGGCATGAACATCCACGGCAAGAACAACTTTCGCGTGGGCACCTGGGGCGACAACACCCTCGAGTTGGATATCGTGCTGCCCTCGGGCGAGCTGGAGACTTGCAGTCGTGAACAGAACAGCGAACTGTTCCACGCCGCCATCGGCGGTTTTGGAATGCTCGGTGCCATCTGCCGGGCCAAGTTGCAGACCACCCGCATCCACTCAGGCGAGATCGATGTGGTCGGGATCTCAACTCACAACCTGGGCGAGATGATGGAGCGCATGGACGCGCAATGCTCCAGCGCCGACTACCTCGTGGGCTGGATCGATTGCTTCGCCTCTGGCGATTGTTTGGGGCGAGGGCTAGTTCACGCTGCCCACTACCTGGCTCCGGGCGTGGATCCCGAGCCCGAGCAGACCCTCACCGTGGCCCACCAGGAACTGCCCGGTTCGATCATGGGTTTTCCCAAGGCCCAACTGTGGCGCGCGCTCTATCTATTCAACCACGATCCCGGCATGCGAATGGTGAATGCCGCCAAGTACATGGCCGGGCGCCTCGAAGGCATGGCCGAGCCTTACCGACAATCCCATGCGGGCTTTAACTTTCTACTCGACTATGTGCCCAACTGGAAATGGGCCTATGGCCGTCATGGACGCCGGGGGCTCATCCAGTACCAGAGCTTTCTGCCCGCCGATGTGGCTGAGCGAGTCTATGCCGAGTTATTGACTCTTTGCCAGCGACGGAGTTTCAACCCCTACCTCGGCGTACTCAAGCGCCACAAGCCCGATCCCTTCTGGCTGACCCACGCCCTCGACGGTTGGAGTCTGGCCCTCGACTTCAAGGTCACCCCAAAGAACCGCGCGGCGCTCTTCGGGCACTGCGAGGAGATGACGACCATCGTGCTAGCCGCCGGTGGCAAGTTCTACTTTGCCAAGGATCAGGTCCTGGGCCTTGGCGATCCCCAGCGCTTCCTCTCCACCGAACGCCTGGAGGCCTTCAAAGCGCTGAAGCGCAGCCTCGATCCAGGCAACCTCTTCCAGAGCGAGATGTCCCGGCGCCTCTTCGGGAACTCGTTCCTCAGCTAGCAGGCTGCGGAGGCAGGCTGCCTTGGGGCGCCAGGGCGAAGCGCAGCGCCCGGCACTTCACCCGAGTGAAGTGGGGGACCAGACGCGCTCAGCGGGGACCTGCACAATGCGATCCTCTTCGGCGATCCAGGCGCTGAGAGAGTTGCCCCAGACGCAACCCGTGTCGAGGCCCCGCAGGCCCTCGCGCAGCACCAAACCGGCCTGGGCCCAGTGGCCGTAGACCACCGTGCGCCCGGTTTCGCCGCGGGCCAGCCACAGCTCGTACCAGGGCACGAAGGGAGCTTCGGGCGGAGGCCAGTCAGCAGGCGGGCGGCTGGCGTCGGCCGCGCAGTAGCGTACCCGTGTGGCGAAATCGCTATCCGCGTTGGAGTGCAGGGGATCGATGTCAGCCAGGCTGATCACGGGATCTTCCCAGGCGGGCGAGAGGGCCGCGTGGACCAACAGGATGTCGTCCCAGGCGCGGATCAAGGGCCGTGCGGCGAGCCACGTCAACAGTTCGTCGCGGTCGTCTGCGCGCAGAATCTCGTCAAAGCTGTCGCGCTCGCGGGCCGCTTCGGTGCCGGCGGCGCGCCGCAAAAGGTGCAGGTCGTGGTTACCCAACACGCCACCCGCGTCGAGGTCGCGCAGCCTGCGCAGCACGCCCAAGGAATCGGGACCGCGGTTGACGAGATCTCCGGTGGGATGCAGCTCGTCACGGGCGGGATCGAAATTGACTTTCTCCAACAGGGCCTCGAGTTCGCCGGAACAGCCCTGAATGTCGCCGATGAAGATTCTGCGCGTCATTCCTGCTCCCCTGCGCCGTCGATGTAACCTACGCCGAGCAGAAGTTGGCGCGTGGAGGCTCCCGCGCCGCGGGCCTTGGGTCGTGTCCTTTCCCGCGCTTCCTTCCACTCGACCAGCTCAGCGCGCATGCGCTTCACCACCTCGGGGTGCTCGGCGGCCACATCGTGTTGTTCGGTGGGGTCGCTCGAGCGATCGAAGAGCTGCAACTGGCCTACACCCGGATCGAGTCTGGCCGGCGATCCGTAGGGCACGCCGCGGGCCGCCCAGACCAGTGACCAGTCATCTTCCACCAGACTGTAGAGCGGCATCATCGAGCGATCGTTCCAGATTCCCTTGGCCGTGTGAAAACGCAACCGTCGCGTTTCTACTCTCTGGGGTTGAGCCAGGTCGAGGGCAGTTTCGGCGCCGAGATCGGCCGAGCCGAAGCGCGCCAGGGTCGAAGCCAGGTGACGATTGGAGACCCGCGCGGAAGATCGTTCGCCAGTGGGCAGGCCCGGGCCGGCGATCACTAGCGGCACCCGCAGGAGTTCGGGGTGCAAGCTGTGAGCGTGGTCGGTCAGGCGGTGGTCGAAGAGTTCCTCTCCGTGATCGCTAGTGAAGGCAACGATGGTGCGGTCGCTGAGACCAAGTTGCTCCAAGAGGTCGAGCAATGCGCCCAAGTGGCGGTCGCCGGTGGCCACGCAAGCATCGTAGGCGGATTGGATCCAGGCTTCGTGTTCAGTGGGCACATACTTCTTGTAGTCGATGCGCTTGTCCCGCGAAGCGGCCCAGAGTTTGCGCAAACCGCTGGTGATTTTTTCGAAACCGCGCTCTCCATAGTTCGCCGGACGCACCCCACCCAGGCGCGCCAGGTCATCGGGATGGGGGCGGTGGGGGCTGTGGGGCTCCACGAGATGTAGGTAGAGGAAAAAGCGCTCCTTCTTGCGGGAACGCACCCAGTCAAGCACCAGGGGCATGACTTCGTTGCCGGGGGTGAAGGCCTTGACCTCAAAAAAGCGCTCAAAACCCTGGTCGAAGTTCTTGTTGGAGGAGATCAGCGGGTTGCACGAAAAACCAGCCGTGCTGAAACCGCGCTCCTGCAAAACTCGCGGCAGGGTGGGCAAGGTCCAACTCAGGAAACACGACTTGGGGCTGGTGACTCCGTGGCCCAGGGCGTCGAGGCCGGTGAAGAGCGAAGCCGTTGAGGGCCAAGTCCAGGAAGCGGTGGCCCAGGCGTTGTCGTAGGCAACGCCCCGACCGGCCAAGCGTTCGAGGTGCGGGGTGGTGGGCTTTTCGTAACCAAAGGCCGAGCAGCGGTCGGCGCGGCAGGTGTCCATGACCACCAGACAGATATTCGGCGCCTCAGGCGAAGAGGCCGTGCGCGCGCGGGTCCTTGTGGTTTCGGTGACCAGGGGACCGAAGCCGATGCGCAGGTCGCTCGTTGTCATGCGCGCGGGGCCGACAAGTTCGGTCTCTAGCACGAGTTCCTGTCCACCACGCACCTCCAGACCCTCGTCGCGCCCTCCCAGCCAACGCCAGGTGGGAGGCGTCTTGGAAATCTGTTGGTCGCGGGCCTTGGGCTCTACGACAATGAGTTCGTCGAAGACCAGTTGGCCGTCGATGTGCGCGCTGAAGCGCAGTTGCATGGGGCCCTTGCCCACAACCAAGTTGCGCGGCACTGAGAGGTTGACCCCGGCGGCCGCCCGCAGGATCGCTGGAGGGTCGTCTTCTGGGAAGATGTAGCGCAGGCGGCAGGGCGGCGCCATGACGAGGGAAGGCAGGTCGCCCGAATCGCTCAGGGGATCGAGGGCCAAGGCCAGGGTTTGGACCCGCGGGGGGCTGTCCGCTGGCGCGGCGAGGATTTCCCACTGGTTCAGATCAGCCAACAGGTCGCGCTGGATGCGCGTCATTTCAAAACTGTCTTCGTGGGCGCCACAACTCGCGAGGAGGGCGACGAGAACCACAATCCACAGGCTGTCGTGGCGCTTCATTGCTAGTCTTCTCGCTGCTTGAGGGAGTCCTCTGCCTCGGCCTTCGGCAGCTCTTCGGTCTCGATATAACCTATGTTGCCCAGGGCATTGAGGGTGCGTCTGCCAGCCGCGAGGGAGGCTGCCGTGCGACTGCCACGGGCGCGCTCGATGTGTTGGCGCAAGGTTGCGAGCATGGTGCGGGCGCGCTCGGGGTATTCGCTGGCGAGGTCCCGGCGCGCGCGGGGATCGCGGGCGATGTGGTACAGCCGCCAATCGCCGTCCTTCGGCGGCTCTTCGGCGCCCCAAGCCGCGCCTTCTGGTGCCCAGTGAAATTCCCAATCGCCCTCGCGCAGACCGTGGATATCCACGCGGCTCGAACCGTTCCACCAACCTTGCTGCGTGGACATGTAGATCGGCTGGGCTCGCACGGTGTCAGGCAGGGTCAAGAGCAGAGGCTCCTGTTCGTGTTCGAAAACCGCATTTCCGATGGCTGCCAGGGTCGGCGCGAGGTGCCGATTCGACACCGGCGTCGAGTTGCGCAGGCCCCTCGGCAGGCCCGGCCCGGCCAGGATCAAGGGCACACGGGACAGTTCGGGAAACAGGCTGTGGCCGTGGGTCAGCATGCCGTGGTCACCAAGTTCTTCCCCGTGGTCGCTGGTGAAAGCCACGATTGTCCGATCCATGAGGCCCTGGCCGGCGAGTTCGTCGAGGATCTCGCCCACATAGTAATCAGCGGAGATCACGGCAGCATCGTAGGCGTGTTGGATCCAGTCGCGGTGCGCGGGAGGCATGACCTCATCGAGGCGAGAGTTGCCCTGGGCGTCGTGGCCCTCGCCCCGCAGCAGGCGCGCCTGGTATTTGTGCAGGCGTTCTAGGGGCGGGTCGCTGGGGAACTTGCCCCCTGCCCTGGCCCGCGCTTCGGGGATTGGGTGGTAGGCCTCGTGGGTGTCCGTCAACTGCACATAGAGGAAGAAGCGCGTGCGCGAGTTCATGCGCACCCAGTTGCGTATATCTCCGATCACCCGCGAAGACTGTTGGAATGCAGGCTTGGACTGAAAGCTATCGAAGCCCTGGTCGAAGTTCTTGTTGGGCACGATCAGGGGATTGCAACTGAAGGCACCGGTGAGAAAACCGCGCTTGCCGAGCAGCTCGGGCAGGGTCTCGATTTCGCTATTCAGGTAGCACTCGCCATCGGCTAGAACGCCGTGGGTCTCGGGGTGCAGACCGGTCAGGATCGACGCCGTGGCGGGCCAGGTCCAGGGGGCCGACGAGTAAGCGTTCTCGTACAGGATGCCTCTCTGCGCCAGGCTGTCCAGCGTCGGCGTCGTTTCAAAGTCGTAGCCGTAACACGACAGGCGGTCCTGGCGCAGGGTGTCCATGACGATCAGGACCACATTCGGCGCCTCGGGAGTGGCGCTGGTGAGCTGCTTGCCGTAGCGCTGTTCGAGGATCAGCGAACCAAACCCCATGGCTAGCATGGGCATCGCTTGGCCTCCTTCGAACTCTATTAGATCGCTTTTCAGTTGCACCTCCTGCCCCGGATAGAGCGGGATATCGCGCAGGTCCTGCCAGGCGAGTTCTTCACCATCCTGATCGCGGACTTTGATCACATGGTTGCTGTGCCAGACCTCACGGCCATCCACTTCCACGGCGAAACGCACTACCGCCGACCGGAAGCGCCGACCGATTCGCGTGGGATCGATGGCGTCCACGCCGGTGCTGCCCTTGAGCCAGACTTGCCCGCCATCGTCGGGCACGGTGAAGCGCACCCGCGAGGGGGGCGGCATGACAAGGGTTGGTCGATCGCCACCATCGATACGATAGTCCAGAGATGGGGTGATCACGAGGGCCCGCGGCTGTCCTCCCGGCGGGTGTTCGAGAACATCCCAAAGATCGGGTTCCAGGGCGATTTCGTGCACAACGCGGGTCGTGTGCAGGACTTTGCCGGGCTTCTGTCGCGTGGCTGCGCGCAGGACCTCTCCACCAGCCAGCCAGATGATCAGCAGGGTCGAGAGGGCAGTGGCGGCCACGGACCACCTGGCGAGCCAATCTTCCCCCGCAGGTCTGCGTCCGCGCCAGGCCGCCAGACACACGAGCACCAGAGCGATAAAGGCCAGTCCGCCACTGGCGACGCGGCCGGTGTTCGAGTTCCAACTGGGAATCTGACCGTCCTGAGACCAGGGCCAGGCGGCCAGGGCGCTGTAGAGCAAGGGCAACACCGCGAGCCAGAGTAGCGCCGTGAAGACTCGCCGCTTGCCCGCCGCAAGCGAGATCAGGCCCACTCCTAGCCCCGCCAGGGTGCTGTGGGCCAAGAGCATCCTCAACTCTCCCGCCAGACCGAAGAGCATGACATCGGCCTTTTTTCCGTGCATGGAGATCTCCGCCACGGCCACCATGCCGGAGCGCGTGATGGCGATGGCGAGAGCCGCGAGGGCGGCGATGGTGAGCGCCCGCCGGAGCTGAGGGGCCGTGCTACGCGCGGGCTTATTTTCCGCCGTCATTCAGCTCTTCCTGTTTTTTTGCATCCGGCTCTCCACCCTGTTCCACATAGCCCACTCCGATCAAGAGTTGGGCGCCGCCCCTGCCCACGCCAATCGAGACGCCACGGGGGCGCTCGAGTTGTTCCTTCCTGGATTCGAGCAGGGCTTGCACTTCAAGGGCGGCTTGCGGCCGGCCAACAGGGTCGAGGATCAAGTCGTCTTGCTCCAGGGGATCATCCTGGATACTGAAGAGCCGCGCGTCGCCTTCGGGGCTGGCTTCTTCGCCGAAGGCTGCGCCCCGGGGCGCATAGTGGGTGACCCAGTCCCCGCTGCGGCGGCCGAGCAGTTCGAGGTTGGAGGCGCCCTTCCAGGTGCCTTTGGAGGTGGAATAGAAAACATCGCTTGCTGCAAGGTCGGGGGCCAGCAGGTTGATCGCGCCCTTGGCCCCGGCCAATTCGGTTCCACCCAACATGGCCAGGGTCGGCCCCAGGTGCCTGTTGGAGACTTCCACCGCAACGCGCTGGCCTTGCTGTAGGCCGGGCCCGGCGAAGATCAGGGGGACATGCACAAGCTCGCGCCAGAGTCCGTGGCCGTGGGCCAGGCCGCGGTGATCGAGCAGCTCCTCTCCGTGGTCCGAGGTGAAGACGACGATTGTGGTCTCGAAGAGGCCCAACTCTTCCAGGCGCTTGAGGATGCGTCCCACGAACAGGTCGCCCGTGGCCACGCTGGCGTCGTAGCGATCGCTCAGCCACCTGCGGTGGCTGGCGGGAATGACTTTTTCGGGATGCACCTCTCCGAGGGCATCGCGGCCTGCGCCGCTGGCGAGTTTCTTGGCGTAGTGATCGAGACCATCGATGATTACGCCAAACTTTTCCTCGTCGGGATAATCTTCCGGCGCCTCGGCGCCCAGGCGCTTGAGCTGGCTCTCCAGCGGTTGGTGAGGAGTGTGGGGATCGACGAGGTGCAAGTAGAGGTAGAAGCGCGTGTCCGAGAGGCGCCCGAGCAGTCCCTCCACATCCTCGATGACCTCTTCCGTCATGCGCATGCGCACGCCTTCGTCGAAGTGTTCGAAGCCCTGATCGAAATGGGTCGCGCGGTTGATCAGGGGGTTGCAGGAGACAGCCGCTGTGCTGTAGCCCTGGAGTTGCAGTACCTCGGCCACGGTTTCAAAGGAGAGCCCGAGGTTGCAGGCCGCGTTGGAGAGCACGCCGTGCTCGTAGGGCAAGAGCCCGGTGAAGATCGAGGCCGTGGAGGGCCAGGTCCAACTGGCGCTGGCGAAGGCGCTCTCGAACAAGACCCCGCGGCGGGCAAGGCTGTCGATGTTTGGTGTGGTCGGTTTTTCGTAGCCATAGCAGGACATACGATCGGCACGCAGGGTGTCCATCACGATTACGAGCAAGTTCGGTGCTGTGGGGGCAGCGCGCTTGCGAGGCCTCGCGTGCCAACGCTCGAGGACGAGATCGCCAAAACCCACGACGAAGGGGTGTTCACCGAAGAACTTCTCCGTGGCCTGGTCGGCAAAGCTGGTGCGCAGGGTGACTTGCGCCCCGGGGTTGAGGACCAGTTTGCCTGCTGTGCCCACATGGCGCCACTGGCGGGCGCTGCCGTCTTCGCCAGGCTTGTGACGCAGGGTCTCGTCGAAAACCGTCTGGCCATCCACCAAGACTTCAAAGCGCACTGCCACAGATTCCACATTCGCCCGTTCAAGCAGGGCCGGTCGGTCGCCTGGACTTTCCCCGAAACCGCGTCTGCTTACGGCTTGGTCGATTTGCGCGGCGGTCACCAGGGCCAGGTCGCCCTCGTCTTGGGCCACGCGGAAGGACACTTCGCAGGGCGGCGGCATGAGCAGCGCGGGCTTGTCGCCGGTGTCGAACTCGTCGTTCGAAAGGGTGATGTCGGTGAAGGGACTCATGACGCCGATGGAGGGCGGCGCGTCCGCGCGTTGGGTCACGACTTCAAAGCCGGCTTGCTTGTCCAGGAGCACGCGCACGACTTCGCGCACCGGCATGCGCGGAGGCTTGCGAGCTTTCGCCACGGTGCCAAAGAGCGGCAGGCCTAGACCCGCGACGCCCAGGACCAAGATCACCAGGGGGCGTTCAAGCAAGCTCCCAAGGCGCGGCCGCGTCTCTCGCAACCAGGCCACAAGAGAGAGGGCTAGAGCGCCGCCCAGGGACAGAGCCCCGAGGGAGAGGCAGCCCTCGAAGATGGGTGTGTTTACGGCCTTGGCCACCGGCCAACCGCTGAGGCCCGAGAAGAGGATCGCGGCGGCCAGGAGCACGCCGAGGGAGCGCCGGCCCGGACCCGCGGCAAAGGCCACCGATGCCGCCACGACGCCCATGACCACGGCTTCCACCAGGAGTTGCTCCCAGGCCGTGCGAGCGGCCCAGGCAGCGGTCTCGGCGGCCACGCCGCGGCGCGCGCGGGCCAGCTGCTCGAGAACTTCGCCCCGGCCGACGAGAATCCAGCCCGCGGCCACAAGACCGGGCCCGAAGACTCCAGCATCCAGGGCGCGGGGCTCTTCTTCGAGGGTGGTGGGGGAGTCAGTGTCCATGGACGGGCCGCAGTGTACTCAAGGCCCGGTGCCAGGCACCCAGTCTAGGTCTTTCGAATACGGGGCAGGAACACAACGGTTGGGGCCCTCTGGCCGTCGATATCGGCCAGGACAGTCGATATCGGCCAGGAGGGGCTCGACCCTTGCCAGGAGATCCGCCATCGGTTACAAGTTTCCCCCTGAAAGCGGGGCCCCTTGAAGGCGCTGCCAGCTCCCCGGCCTTCGCCACGGCAGGCATCGCTTCAACAGACATCGCTTCAACAGGCCTTGCTTCAACAGGCATTGCTTCAACAGGCATTGCTGAGTTCGAATCTCCCTTCCAACCCTGACCCCAGCCCCCTCGATTCTCATGGCCAAGTCCCAATTCAAAGCTGGCGGACCCACCCGCGGCCGCCTGCGAGTGCGCAAGATGGGTATGGGCTCGGGCAAGGCCGTGGCGAAACTCAAGGCCAAGGGCAACAAGAAGTAGCCCCCGGAGGTCACTCGCCTCTGTCCGCCTTCCTACCGCTTACCGCAAGCCGTAGACCGCGTAGACCGCCAGGCACAGAAAGCCCGCTGCCAAGAGGCGCCACAGGCCGCAAAGCTCTGGCTTGCGGAAGGCCAGGCCCGAGAGGGCGCTGAGGCCCAGCCAGGCGACGAGTTTGAGGATCACCCAGATCTCGAAGCCCAGGCTCAGTTTGGCCAAGAGGCCAAAGCCAGCCACGAGAACAATGGCGCCCAGGATGCCCAGGGTCATCATGCTGCGGCCGCGGCGCTCTGGTGAGGGATTGGCGAAGACGGCGAAGGTGAACCCCGCCAGCAGCAGGGCGCCGGCGACATGCAGGATGTGATAGAGGGCGATAGGCATGGGCAGGGGGGGAAGTTTGGAGAAGCAGAATCAGGCCCGGGCGCGCGCTGGCACGAAGAGCAAGAGTGCAGCCGGCACCAGCAGCCAGGGTACCCAGTCGGCAGCGAACCAAGGGGACTCCGAGCCCAAGATCAGGACCCCATTGTAGCTCGTGTGCAGGAGCATGGCGGGCAGTAGACTCCTGCTTCGCAGTGTGAGCGCCGCAAGCAGGCCGCCCAAAAGAGCGCTGGGCACGAAGCGATAGATCGAAGCGTGTACCGCGCCGAACAAGAGCGCCTGCCAGGCGATGCACTTCTGAGGCGAGAGGTCGCGGCGCAGTCCGGAGAGGATCGCACCGCGGAAGAACAACTCTTCGCAAATCCCCGGGCTGAGGGCCAGGAGCGCGAAGGCCGCCGGTCCCGACAGTTCGCCCAGCACGCCGAAGTCCGCTTCCACAAGACTCGAGGGTAGGGGCAAGACCTGTTCTTGCCACGCGATCCAAGCCTGGCTCAAGCGCGCCAGAGCAGGGGCGGCAAGGAGCGCCGCAAGCAGATGCGAAGATCGTGGCAGATGCCAGAATAGCGCGCTCTTCCAGCCCTCTCCCGCCCGTCGCAACGTGCCGCGCAAGGCCAAGAGACTGAGCAACGGCAGCAACAGCCAGAGGGTGAGCGCCAGGCCCCAGACGGCGTGCGCGCCCTGGGCCAGGCCCCCAAGAACATAGACCGAGAGGACTCCCGCAAAGCCCCAAGCGATGGCCTTGCGCGATTGCACCCTCCGCTGGGCGTCTTCTTCCTCGCTGCCCTCGCTGACGAGCACGCGCTCGGCGTCGAAGATCGTGCCCAGAGAACTCAAGGCCAAAGCCGACCACAGGAGCGTCGCCACCCAGGCGACCAGGCCGGGAAAGAGGGCCAGGTTGCCAACCATGACATCGCGGAAGGCCAGGGCCGAACCGGCGATGGGGACGGCGGCCAGCAGTGGATCAAGCTCGACCTCGTCCATCATGGCCAGGGCAGCCGGCAACATGGTCAAGAGACTGAGGGGCAGGAGGTAATGCTGGCCTTCACGGAAACTTCGCGCCCGGCCACAGACCAGGCACAAGACTGCTGAGATCAATAGACACAGGGGCAAGAGCATCAGGGCGCCATAAAAAAAACGCTCGGGGCCCACATGGCCCCCGGCTTCGGCGCTGCCGGGGAAATTACCGAGCCCCAGGCTGATGGCAGCGAGGAGCGAAGCGAGGTTCAGACCCAGGGCCGTGAGCCCCGTCAGCAGCACAGCCCCGGCCTTGCCCCAGACCACATCAGAACCGGGCACCGGTTGCACCAGAAGAGTTTCAATGGTGCCCGCTTCGCGCTCGCCAGCGAAGGCCGAGAGCGCCGCGTAACTGCCCGCCGAGAGCAGGACGAGGACAGCGAAGAGCGGCAGCATCCTTCCGAGAAGCGCGCCGCCGAGGTCTTCAGCCAGGGCAAGGTCGCGGCTCTCGTGGACCAGCGCCGCCGCCGGATCGCCGCCGAGAAGTTCTTCCAGGCGCGCGGCGTGGACTTCAGCCTGGCACTCGCCGAGGGCCAGGCTGGCGCGCTTGGCGGCTTCGCGGCTGCCCTCGTGGGTGGCGTCGAAGAAGATTCGCAAAAGCACACCCCGGGGCGCGTCGGGGTCGGGGCCGGCGCTGACGAGGGCCTCTTCGGGATCCGGGCAGAGCTCGCGGACGAGGGCCCGTTCGCGGGCGCGTGAAGCCCGGGTGTCCACCTGGGAGAGGTCCCAGATGGCGGCCGTGGCGCCGGGCTCGAGCTGGCGCAGGCGAACCGGAACGCGCTGTTCGAGGAGCGCCAAAATGCGCGTCCGCTGGGCCTCGGGGGCCGCAGAGAGTTCGAGGGCCAGCAGCACTTCGCGACTCTCGGTGGATTCCTCCGCGAAGCGTGTCAGCCAGCCTTGTCCGAGGAATACCAGGGGATAGAGCAGGACCGGCAGGACCAGACCCGCGAAGAGGGCCCGGCGATCACGCAGGAGGATGAGCACCTCGTTCTTGAAGACGATGCGGCGGACGCTTCGGGCCTTGGGGGCCTGGCTCAAACTTCCAGCTCCTCGTCGGCTCTACGCACGGCGGAGAGAAACACGCCGTCGAGGTACTCTTCGCCTGTTTCCTCACGCAATTGGTCGTAAGTGCCCTCGGTCAACAGCCGACCGTGATAGATGATGCCAATGCGGTCACAGAGGCGCTCGGCCTCGCTCATGATGTGCGTGCTGAAGAGCACACAGGTGTTGTGCGAACGAGCCGAGGAGATGAACTCGATCATGGCCGAGCTGGCCAGAATGTCGAGGCCCAGGGTGGGTTCATCGAGGATCAGGACAGGCGGCTCGTGGAGAACGGCGCGGGCGATGGATAGCTTTTGTTTCTGGCCGGTTGAAAAACTACTTCCAGGGCCATCGACGAACCCAGAGAGCTCGAAGACATGGATCAACTCTTCGATGCGCTGCTCGAGTTGCTGAGCTTGCATGCCTTGTAGCTCACCGAAGTAGCGCAGGGTTTCGCGCCCCGTGAGTCGCGGGTAGAGGCCCGTGCTGGTGGACAGGAAACCGATCCTCCGACGCACTTCGAGGGGATCCTGGCTAACCTCCACACCGTCCACAAAGGCCTTGCCGGCCGTGGGGCTGAGCACGCTGGAGAGCATGCGCAAACAGGTGGTCTTGCCCGCTCCGTTGGGTCCCAGGAGCCCGTAAATCTCGCCACGCTGGCAGACGAGGTCGAGTCCATCCAAGGCGACCACCCGGCCGCGCTTGCTGTCCGAGTAGACCTTGCGGAGGCCCTCGGTGCGGATGCCGACTGAGTCTAGTTGTTCAGGGCTGTCAGTGGGCGTGGTCATGGGATGATCCGGGTTGGCTAGCGCGTGCCCTTGGGCGAGCGCAAGAAGCGCAAAAGGCCCAAGAGCGGCGTGCTCTCGGTGGACAGGAAAAGCGCCTCGCGGGAGAGAACCCGCACAGCGAAGACGATCGAGAGCCAGGCGTAGATGAGCAACGACAGGGCCGTCATGGCGTACTCGATGGGCAGGACTTCGCCGCGCAAGAGCGAGCGGAAGACCAGTACCACATTGACCACGGGAATCAGGGCCGTTCGCAGGTCGAGTTCGATCCCCGGCAGGACCCCGGCCATGGCGGGCATGATGAACAGGAGCTGCACCGGACCCAACAGCGCCTGGCCTTCCTTGAATGACTTCGCCAGGGCCGCGATGCCGCACATGATCGCGCTCACCGAGAAGGTGAACAGCATGGCGAAGGGCGCGACCATGGCGAGAGCCGCCAGGGGCAACTCGACATTGATCTTCCCGCCGCTGGCGATCATTTCGAGCAGATGACCCGCCGAGAGTCCAAGGGCCAGGAGGTTGAGCCCCGTGGCGAAAAGCGCCAGGGCACAAACGGACAGGATCTTGCCCTGGTGCACGGCCAGACGCGGCACGGGCAGAAGCATGGTCGTCTCATGGGTGCCCCGTTCGCGCTCGCCAGCGCTGGTATCCACGGCCGGGAAGAAGGCACCCATGACCGCCATCACCACCAGCAATAGCGGCAGGAGCATGGATAGGATGTAGGCGACCTTCTCGCGATCGTCGGCCAGGTCGCGTTGACTGAAGTTGACCCCTTGCAGATCGCTTGGGTCGATGCCGTGCTCCAGGGCGCGATCTGCACGCACATCGCGGGCGTGGGCCTTGACCCTCTTGGCCAGGCGGTCGTGGGCCAGGACGGAGGCACTCCTGGTGCTGTCGTAGCACAGGATGGCGGGGGTCTCGTTGCCCTGGTCGTCCGGGGGGGAGAAGAACAGTAGCGCATCGGCCCTTGGATCCCTCGCGGTCCACTCGGCCCAGGCGCTCTCGGCGTCGGGGGCATAGCCTACAAACTCGGGCTCGATGCGTTCGATGTGTGGGCCTTGCGCTGGCGCGTCGGCTGCGAGGCGCACAGCGTCGACGAGCTTGTCGGGCACCGTGGCACCCGGAGCTCTGGCGATAGCCACCTGCACGGTGGTGTGTTCGTGGCGGCCCTGCACCAGGAGCGCACCCTGGATCATCATCCAAAAGAGAATCGGATACAGGCAGATGGGCAGCACCACCGAGTAGATAGCCGTCTGGCGGTCGCGGAGGCTGGAGCGCAGTTCCATGCGGGCGACCAGCAGGGTGGCCTGCCACAGGGAGGGGCTACGGTGGGCAGAGCGCGAGGCGGGCATGGAGGGGATGGTCCCGTATTGGGGGTGTAATGCAAGCCACAGAGCTGCAAAGCGCGCCTCGCAAGCTCCCGAATGCCCCGGGTCAAGCCAGCAGCGGGCTTTGGTCGATAGCTCGTAGGTGAATCGCTCAGAGCATTTTTCTTTCGAGGAATCCCCCGAGGTGCTGCAGCCCTGGGGGGCTCGGGAGGAGCCGGTCTCGACGGATGGCGAACCCGCCGTGCCCGTGCCTATCACGTGCACGACCGCCGTGCCCGTGCCTATCACGTGCACGACCGCCGTGCCCGTGCCTATCACGTGCACGACCGCCGTGCAACGACGCATCGCCGAGCGCGAGGCCTCGCTTCAGCTCGACCGCCTCGACCAGTTCGCGGAGGAAGCCGGCTTGTCGTCCTACGCGGCGACGCGGCGGGTCACCGCGGGTTTTTCAAACTCGATCCGGCCAGGACGGCCCAGTGTTCCTGGGCAGCGCTTGCGCATCGTGCTGGCGGGTTGGATCTTTGCGGCGCGGGCTCCCCTGCGGGTGGCTTTCGCAGGGCTCGCGGTCTATCTCTTCGCCTTCAGCCTCTCGGTGGTGCGTGGCACTTCCATGGCTCCAGGCATCCACGATGGCGACCGCATTCTGATCGACCAGGTGAGCTACATCCTCGGTGATGTTCAGCGAGGCGACATCGTGGTCCTGCGCTATCCCCTCGATCCCTCCCTCGATTACATCAAGCGTGTGGTGGGACTGCCCGGCGACGAGATCGTCATGGCCGGCGGCTCCCTGTGGGTCAATGGCCGCCACATTTCCGAGGCCTACCTCGGTGAAGTCGACCTCTACACCCACGCCTTCGTGCGCGTGCGCCCCGGACACTTCTTCGTCCTCGGGGATAACCGCCTGCACTCCTCCGACAGCCGCGAGTTTGGCCAAGTCCACGAGGACCTTCTGCGCGGCAAGGTCGAACTCTGCCTCTGGCCACCCACGCGCATGGGCTGGCTGCGCTGAGCAGGGGCGGGTTCTGCAAAGTGCCATCGGCGCTGCGCGCCGCCTTGGGGTACTCTGTTGCCGTCATGGCTCCGCAAGAGATTCAATCGTTAGGCACGCCCCGCCCCGAACCTGAGGGCACCTCGCCCGCAGCGAGCCCCGTGACCCTGGTCACGGGCAGCGTGCGCGGCTTGGGCCTGGCCGTGGCTTGCGCCTGCGCCGAGCGCGGCGATCGCACCCACATCGTCTGGCGTGGATCCGCCGGTGCGGCCAGCGAGGCCGAGGCAGTCTTCGCGCCCCGGGTACACCGCGCCGACTTGACTCGTAGCGCCGACGCCAAAAAGTTGGTCGGGGATGTCATCGCCCGCGACGGCCGCCTCGATCATGTCGTGCACTGCGTGGGTGCGTACACATCGGGTCCCTTGGTGGAGACCAGCTTTGACGACTGGCGCCGAATGTTTGAGAGCAACCTCGAAACCTCTCTGCACCTCGCCGCCGGTGTGCGTGACGCCTTGCGCGCTAGCTGTGGCACCTTGGTGTTCTTCGGCTGCGCAGGCCTTGAGGGCCTCGGCGGTCGGCGGCAAGCTGCCGCCTACGCCGCGGCCAAGAGCGCCCTGCTCGTCTTCGCACGCTCCTTGGCCCTCGAGGAAGCCACTCACGGCGTGCGGGTCAACATGCTCTCGCCGGGCATCGTTCCCCACCAAGACGCTCACCCGGATACCGAAAGCCCAAAGCGCCTGGCCTCGATTCCCCTGGGCCGCGTCGGCACCCCGGCAGAGATTGCCGAGGCCTGCCTGTGGCTTTCTTCCCCCAAGTCGTCCTACACCCTGGGACAAAATCTCACCGTGTCCGGTGGCTGGCTGATCTGACCGGAAGACTCACCTATGAATACCTTCGACGACCTGAATCCTGCCAGCGGCGAGACCCTGGCCCAGATTTCCATTTCGAGTTCAGAGGATGTTCGCGCCGCCATCGCTCGCGCCCGCGCCGCGCAACCTGCCTGGGCCGCATTGACCGTGGAAGAGCGCGCCGAACATCTGGCGGGCCTGGGACCACGCCTGGGCGAGGCGGCCGAGGACTTGGCGGAACTCGTCACCCGTGAGATGGGCAAACCGCTCTCTGAAGCCCTCGCCGAAGTGCGCACCTGGGAGCGGCAGGTGCCCGTGGAACTCGCCGAGGTGATCCTTGCCATGCAGGTCGAGGTCCATCCCACCAAACGCGGCGAGACCCGGCTCCACCGCGCTCCCCTGGGTGTGGTGGCGGCCATCACGCCCTGGAACTTCCCCATCGGCATGCCCCTGCAAGTCATCGTACCGGCGCTGGCCTCGGGCAACACCGTGGTCTTCAAGCCCAGCGAACTCGTGCCCCTCGTGGGCGCAGCCATTGCCAAGATCACAGCCGAGCTCGTGCCCGCGGGCGTCCTGGAGTTGGTTCAGGGTTCGGGAGCCACCGGCGCCGAGTTGGTGGCTGGCGATGTTGACCTGATCGGCTTCGTGGGCAGCCGCGCCACGGGCCAGCACATCATGCAGAGCGCCAGCTCCAGCTTGAAACGCCTGGTGCTCGAGTTGGGCGGCAAGGATCCCCTGGTGGTTATGGCCGACGCGAATCTCGAAGCCGCGGCCGAGTGCGCCGTGCGCCATAGCCTGCGCAACGCCGGCCAGGTGTGTTGCGCTGTGGAGCGCGTCTTCGTGGCCCAGGAGATCGCTCCCGAGTTCGAACGGCTGGTGGTGCAAAAGGCGGCCGAGTGGACCACAGGCGATGGCTTCGACCCGGACTCCCGCATGGGTCCCCTGGTCAGCGCCAGCCAGCGTGACAAGGTCGTATCACAGGTGGACGAGGCTCTCAGCAGCGGCGCGCGCCTGTGCTATCGCGGCGAGACGCCTGACGGTGGTGGGTTCTTCTACCCGGCCACGGTGCTCGCTGATGTGTCCCCGGGCGCGCGCATCTCCAGGGAGGAGACCTTTGGACCGGTGGTGAGTTTGACCGTTTTCTCCGGCGCTGAGGCCGAGGGCGTGCGCTTGGCCAACGAGACGCCTTACGGCCTCGGCGCCAATGTCTATAGCGCCGACCTCGAGTGCGCGGAGCGCATGGCCCAGGGGATCCACGCCGGTCAGGTGGGCATCAACCAGTACCTCGGCGGCGCGCCGGGCCTGCCCTGGGTGGGTGCGCGGCAATCGGGCTTTGGCTTCCTCGGCGGCATCGAAGGCCACCGCCAATTTACCCTGCCCAAATCGATTTCGATTCCGACGACTCCGACAGCAGATTCCTAGCGGCGCCGGATGTGCGTCGTGAGTTCTCCCAGGCCCTCGATGGCGCAGGTGACTACATCGCCGTCCTCCAGGCCGCCCACACCAGCGGGAGTGCCCATCAAGAGGATGTCGCCGGGCGCCAGGGGCAGGTGCCGCGACAGGTACGCGATGGCGGCAGGCACGCTCAGTAGCATGTCGGCCGTGTTGGCGCGCTGGCGCGTCTTGCCATTGACTCCCGCAGTGATTTGGAGGGAGCCCGGGTTGATTCTGCTTGCCGGCGCGAACATGGGACCCAGGGGGCAGGAGCCCCTGAAATTCTTGGAGCGGAACCAGGGCTGGCGTTGGTCGCGGTCGCCTCTCTGGAGCGAGCGCAGGGTCAGGTCGTTGGCGATGGTGTATCCGCCCACGAACTCGAGGGCTTCGTCTTCGTCGACCTCGAAGGCGTGGCGGCCCATGATCACAGCGAGTTCCACTTCGTGGTCCAGGCGTCCCTCGTATCCCCGCGGCGGCGAAATGATGGCGTTGTGTCCACAGATGGTCTCGGGCAGCTTGTTGAAGAAGAGCGGTTCGCTGGGCGGCTCTTCACCAAACTCCACGGCGTGGGCAGCAAAGTTCTTGCCCAGGGCGAGGATCTTGCCCACCTCTCGGGGGAGGATCGGACTGATCAGGAGATCGTCGTGGCAGATGGGGCTGGCGTGGGGCAGCTCCTCGTCTCCCAGCCAGCGCTCGAGGGGCCCCGAATCGAAGAGGCCGCGAGAGCACATGCTTGTCAGGTTGAGGGACATCTCGCGCTGCCAGCGGTACTCCGTCATGTCCAAGTAGTTCTCGCCGTGTTGCAGGATCAGCTTACCCTCGCGAATCAGATCGCCCTCGGGCCGGCGGTAGATACGCACGGGCTTGCTGGCCTGGGCCTCGGAGGGAGTCGGGGTGACGAGTCTGTGGAGTTCAGTCATGGGGGAGGCGCGGCCGGGTGCAGGCCCGCTTTCCGCTGCCGTTTCATCGACTGTTTGCCTCGCCGGGTCCCAGACCTATTCCTTGACCCGGCCTCGGGCCGTGACCAAGACTGCCTGAAATTAGGAAGATTCAAATATGAGCGGTGCTACTACCCCCCGTGCGCCAGCTTCCCGCGGCAATAGTTTTTTGGTCGCCAGTCTTCTCTTGAGGACTTGCCGAGATCATCGTTTGGAGACCATCGTTCAGGAAATACCGAGGAGAACAATCGCCGTGCCGATGCCCACGAAACTGATGCTGCTCTCTGCCAGCGCCCTGCTGGCGAGTTGCGCCGCGACCGAAACCGCCGCCACCTTCCCCGAGGCTCCCGCGGACGACTCGCACCTCGAACGCTTCCGATCCCTGGCCGGTGAATGGGATGTGGACCTCGATGGCGATGGCCAGGCCGACTGCCAGAATCACTACTCGGTCACCGCTGGTGGATCGGCGATCATGGAGGCGGCCTTCGTGGGTGCTCCCCACGAGATGATCTCCATGATCCACCTCGACGGTTCGCGGCTCATGTTGACCCACTACTGTGCGGCGCGCAACCAGCCGCGCATGGTGGCGCGGGAGATCGATGCCGACAGCGTGGCCTTCGGATTCCTCGACATCACCAACCTAAGCGACCCCACGGACACGTACATCCACCACGCCACTTTCCGCTTTGTTGACGCGGATCACATCGTGACGACCTGGGTCAGCTCCGAGGGCGGCGAGTTGGGCGAGCCCATGACCTTTGAGTTGACGCGCCGCGAGTGATAGCTGCGCGCTCGCGCCTTCACTCCTCCTTCGGCGGCAGAGCGGCGCCCAGGCTGAGCATGGCGTAGGAGGTGGCCAGGACGGGATTGCCCTCCCACCAGCGGGGGGCGTTTTCGTTGATCCACGAGCCGTCATCCTTGCGCTGCATGGATATCAGGCGCCCTGAGAGTTGTCGTCGCCAGGCGTGCTTGCGGCCCGCGCCGTCGACCACAACCTCCTCTCCGTACAGGTCGAGGCAACGCGCCATGGTGTGGAAATAGTAGTACAAACCCTGGTAGGGCGCGCTGGGGTCGGCGGAGAGTTCGAAGCCGGGATTGACATCGAGGGAGTAGTGCTCACTGATCCACTTCCAGGCGGCTTGCATGCGCGGGTCGTCTCTGGAAAGGCCGGCGAAGATGAAACCCTTGAGCAGGGCGTAGGTCATGGATCCGTAGGAACGCGGCACTTGCGTGCCGTCTGCCAGGGTTTTAAACCCGGCCTTGGATTCGCCCGGTGCGTAGCCCGCGCCGCCGTCATCGCCCGCATGCACCACGACGCCGCCGCGGGTGATGCGAGTGTCGTTGGATTCGGAGCGGTTTTGCACCCGGTCGAGGAACTTGAGAGCGCGCACGAAACTGGCATCCCCCGCCTCGACGCCCGCGGCGTTCAGGGCTTCGAGGGCCATCTGCAGGTTCGAGAGGTCCGGGCGCTCGTCTCCGCCATAGCCGATGCCTCCGTAATACAAGTCGCCATCCTGATAGCCCTCGCCTTCGTCGGCTTGCAGGCGGATCAAGAAATCGCGGGCGCGTTTGATAGCCGGTACGAAGCACTCTTGACCGCTCTTCGCCAGGGCCAGGATGGCGGAGGAGGTCAGGTAATTCTTCAACTTGCCGTCGTGGATGGCACCGTCCTCCCCCTGGTGCTCTGCCAACCACACGAGGCCCTCGTCGATCACACTCTGGACCCGCGCGGGCCGCGGCTCGGGGAGTTCTTGCAAGGCGCCCAGGGCCATGGAGGTCAGGCCCAGGTCCGGGGCACCCTGGGCGCCCCAGAGCCCGTCTTCACTCGCGGCCAAAAGAAACAGCGCGCCGCGCTTGAGGGACTCCACGTTCTGCAGGTGATCCGCCTCGGAAAAGGGGGGCAAGCCGGCGATGGGGGCTGTGCGCGGGAGCGTTTTATTGAGGCTTTGCTGGCAACGCGCCAGGGCGCAGATGGCGACGGAGGTTTCCACAAGCGCCCCCCGCGAGCCGCCCCAACTGAAATCGTCCCGGCGTTTCCGCAACCACTTGAGCGCCGATTCGTGGGCTTCCAATGCAGTCTGGGGTTCGCTTCGGTCGGGTGAAAGAGGCGTGGGGAAGTAGCGCTTCAGTTTGGTCGCAGTGGCCACGCTTCTGGGATCGTCGTACTCAGAGAGTGCCAGCCAGGCCATGACCGATTGCTCGGTGCGCTCGAAGCCGGTGGCCTCGAGGTCATGAATGGCACCCGAGTCTCGTTGGTTGGCCGCCAGAAAATCGAGGGCGCGTCCCACGAAGGGTCCATCGCGCCGGGCGTACTTGCGGTGCGAAAGGGCAAAGGCCTCCAGGGCCCAGGCCGTGCCGCTGACTCCGCCTCCGTAACTGCCATCCGGCGCCTGGCGCCCGCGCAGCCAGCGTAGGCTGCGGTCGATCTCGGGCCCCAAATCTATCTCGGGTAGGGCGGGCGCCGTTTCCTGGGAGGACCCCTGCTCCTGGGTTGGCTCCTCATCCTGGGTCGGCTGACCCGCGAGGGGGGTGCCGAGGGTGAAGTCGAACACGAGAGCCGAGAGCAGAGTCAGGATGGTGAGCGGGTTTTTGGAGCAGGGCATGGCGTGGCGTGATGAACTGGGCGGAGGAGGGATCAACGGGTCGCAAGGATGGCGGTTCAAGAGCAAAGGAGCGCAAGATACCCTCTGGAGCTTCATTCATGAGACGCACCACCCTGTTCTGCAAGCGACCCGACCCTGGAGGGGTCAAGACCCGCCTCGTGCCCCCGCTCTCGGAGCTCGGGGCGGCAGAGTTGTACGCAGCCATGCTCGAGGACACCCTGGAGGCTTGCCTGGGGGAGCGAGGTTTTGAAACGGCCTTGCGCTTTTCCCCGGCCGAAGCCGACGAATGGTTCGCGGGAAAATTCCCGCGGGTTGTGGATAGGGCACCCCAACGCGGTGCGGACCTCGCCCAGCGCCTCACGGCCCACTTTGCGGACTGCTGCTCGGCACTTGGGACCGAGGTCGTCATCGCCAGCGACGCGCCGTGCCTCGCCATGGCCACGGTGGTGAGCGCCCACGAGGCCCTCGAAGGCGGCGCCGATCTGGTGCTCTCGCCCGACGCAGGTGGTGGCTACACCCTGATCGGTTTGGCGTCGCCCCAACCGGCGCTCTTTTGCGGTGTGGTCATGTCCAGCGACCAGATGGCGGCGCGCACCCTTGCCATCGCCCGGGACATGGGTCTCGATGTGCAGGTATTAGCGAAGAGCCGGGATGTGGATCTGCCGCAAGACCTCGAACTACTCGCCCACGGCTTGGCAGGGCTCGCACCCAGCCTGGCCGACTTTCCCACAAGGACCGCCGCCTGCTTGCGGCGCCTGCTCCCTGAACTTTTCTCCTGATAGGCCCCCCCGAGGATGCCCCATGACCGAAGCGCGATTTGAGCCCCTCGAATTCGAGCCCATCCCCGAGGCCGAGATGCTGGCGCGCGCCACGAGCTTTGAGCGCGACCTCTCGCGTCGCCGCAGTGTGCGCCATTTCAAGACCGATCCCGTGCCCCGCGCCCTGCTCGAGAGCGTTCTCAAGTGCGCCGGTCACGCGCCCTCGGGCGCCCATCAACAGCCCTGGACTTTCGTTGTGGTGAGCCACCCCGAAACCAAGCGGCGCATCCGTGCCGCCGCCGAGGCCGAGGAACAGGAAAACTACGGCGGGCGCATGGCGCCCGAGTGGATCGATGTCTTGCGTCCGCTGGGTACCGATGCCCACAAACCCTGCCTCGAGGATGCGCCTGCCTTGATCGTGGTCTTTCGCCAGGCCTACGGCGAGGCCGGCGGCAAGAAGTTCAAGCACTACTACACCCAGGAGTCGGTGGGCATCGCCGTGGGCTTTCTGTTGGCCGCCCTGCACCGCGCCGGTCTTTGCAGCCTGACCCACACACCCAGCCCGATGGGTTTCTTGGAGAAGATTCTCGAGCGGCCCCCCGCAGAGCGCGCCTTCGTGCTGATCCCCGTGGGCTATCCCACCGACAAGTGCGAGGTGCCCGCCCTCGACCGCAAGGCGCTCGACGAGTTCTGCGTTTGGCGCTGAGGCAACTCCCTGCCGGAGTCAGGACGCTGCGTCTTGCTCTTCCAGGCGGACGGCCGTGCCGTAGACCAGGATCTCCGCCGCACCTGCCGAGATTTGTGTGCTACTGAAGCGCAGGGCCAAGACGGCGTTGCCGCCCTGTGCGCGGGCCTCTTCGCGCAGGCGATCGAGGGCCTGTTCGCGGGACTCAGCCAGGAGCTTGGTGTACTCCACCATCTCGCCCCCGACGATGTTGGTGAAGAGGGCCGTGATGTCCTTGCCCAGGTGGCGCGCCCGCACGGCGCTGCCTTGCACCAGGCCCAGAACCTCGGCCACGGTTCGGTTGGGGAGGGACTCACAGGTGGTCACGATCATCGTTGTACATCGGTATAGGAGTCAAAGGGTGAGAGGCGCCGGGAGTCGCGCCACTTGATCAGGAGCAGGAGCAGCAGACCAGAGCAGACGGCGCCCAGGGCCAGTTTGCCGCCCAGGGCCATGTCGGAACGGTAGACCTCGAAGGCCGTCCAGGCGCAAAAGCCCACGCCACCCGCCACGGCCAGGGCCCAACCCAGCCAGAGGAGCAGGCGTCGGGTGCTGTCGCCTTGCAAGCGATTCCATTCGTGGTCGCCGGGTTCGGGGGGCGCACACTGGCGGGTCACGGCTGCGAGGCGCCGATAGCCGGCCACCTCTCGCGCCAGGTGCTCCTCGCTGGCCAGGCGCTCTTCGAACGGCTCGCGATCTTCAGCCGCCAGTTCGCCATCCACATAGGCCATCACGAGCAGGTCGTCACGGCTGGGATGTCCTCTTGTCGTCGTCATGCCGGGTCTCTTCTCAAGTCTGCTGGGTTTTGGGATCTTCTGACGCGATGTCTTCCGAGGCGGCTTCTTCCGAGGCGGCTTCTTCCGAGGCGATAGGCTCACCCAAGGACTCTTGCAGTTGATCGCGGAGCCGGCGGCGGGCGTGGAAGAGGCGCGACATCACGGTGCCCTGGGGCAGGTCCAGGGATTCGGCGATCTCCTTGTAGGAGAGGTCCTGGAAGTGGCGCAAGACCAAGATCTCGCGGTCCTTGGCCGACAACTGGCACAGTCCTGTGTGAAAGGCCGCGTGCCGTTCGCCATGTTCGAGTGCCGCACTCGGCGGGGGTGTGTTTTCGTCCACCAGTTCCCAGTCGCCATCATCGGCAGCGCCCATTTCGCAGAGGGAGAGCTGGCGCAGGCGGCCGCGCTTGCGCAGGTGGCTGAAGCAGGTGTTGCGCAGAATGCGGTGGAACCAGGGCAAGAAAGCCTCGCCTTCGCGGAACGAATCCCGGGCGCGGAAGACCTTCATGAATGTCTCCTGGGAGAGCTCGAGGGCGTCGTCGCGGGAACCCACCAGGGCATGCGCCACATGAAAAGCGCGCCGGCGCAAACGACGCACCAGGTCGTCGAAGGCCTGGGCCTCGCCGGCCTTGGTGCGCAGCATGAGTTGGTGGATGTCCTGGGTCATGGGGTCTCGCTCGACGGGCTCCTTCGCACGGGGCGCTGGTCTCTTCAATCGAATCCGAAAAAAAGAATCTACCCCGCCTGAACCAGGCCCAGAATGGCCAGGGCCGCCCTGCGAGTGGCTCCCGGGGGACCCAAGCGCCGCGCGGGCTCTTCCAGGGCGCGCGAGCACTCCGCTCGCCAGGCCCCATCGCCCAGGCCGCGGGCCACGGCTGCGAGGAGTTCCGGCGAGGGTGCGGGCTCCTGAAAAAAGAATTCGGGGTAGACCTCGCGGCCGGCGAGGAGGTTTACGGAGGAGAACCAGGGCGTGGTCAAGAAGTGTCGCGCCAGCCAGAGCTGGCGGCGCGTTTCGGCGCGGTAGACCACCACCGCGGGCAGACGCTGATGCAAGAGATCCAGGAGCACCGTGCCCGAAACCGAGAGGGCCAGTTGGGCCGTGCCGAGTTCTTCTTCAAGCCCGCCGCAGACCAGGCCCACGCGACCTGTGGCCTGCAGGTCCTGTAGGATGGACTCGACGAGTTCGCGCTGGCCTGCGTCTCGTTGCACCACCACGACCTCGAGTTCCTGGTCCTGGCCGCGGGCCAGTTCCAGGGCGCTCAGCATGCTGGGCAGGTTGCGTCGGATCGTTCCCGCGCGGCTGCCGGGGAGAACCACCACGCGCTGACAGAGCTCGTCTGCTCGTGGTTGCTGCCTCCCGGGCTGCTCGCCGAGTTCGTCGAGCAATGGATGGCCCACATGGGCCACGGTCACGGCGCGGCGCGCGAACCAGGCGGGCTCGAAGGGCAGGATCGACAGGGCCAGGTTGACGGTCTGGCCATAGGCTCCCACGCGCCACGGTGCCCAACCCCAGTACTGGGGCGTGACGAAGTGCACCACGGGCACGGAGCAACTGCGCGCTATGCGGGCCAGGGGCAGGTGCAAGGCCGGCGAGTCCACGGGAACGAAAATGTCCGGGCAGCGGCCGCACATTCGGCGGGCGACTTTCAGCACGAGGCCCACGAAAAATGGCAGGGCACCGATTACGCCGGCGAAGCCCATGGTCGAGCGCGAAACTGGGTCGCCGAGGATCTCGACGCCCTGGGCCGCGAGGGCCGGGCCTCCGAGGCCCAGGAATTCGGGTTCGGGTGCCCCAGCTTCACGGGCCGCCTGGCGCAGGGCCGTAACCAGATTCAGGGCGTGGATCTCGCCCGAGGCTTCGGCGCAGGAGATCAGAATGCAGAGGGGCTTGTCCGGGAGGCTGAGCTCACCGACGGGCTGGAAGATATTGGGCTCAGCCGCGAGGTCCTCGAGGAACTCTGCCCGTGCTGCCCGGCTGGCAAAAAGGAAGGCTGGCACGCGCCAGGCCAGGGCCACGGGGCCCAAGAGGGCGCGGGCGAGTTCCCGGGCCACGAGGGCCAGGGGACGCCAGAGCGGCGAGGGGACGAGCGGTTTCGATTCCACGGCGCGGGTACGGTACCCTCTCGCCCGTGCGATTGTTCGGCTTCTTCCTGGTGGTGTTTCTCCTGCTCTCGGCCCTGCGTGTGGTGCCTGTGATCGGGGCCGTCTTCCAGTATCCCCTGGTGGGCGTCTTCCTCGCGGCAGCCATCGTCAGCGTGGTCGCTGCGCGGACGGGCAGCGAGGTGGTCAAGAGCCGCAAACAGGCCGCCGAGCTGCGCCGCCTGGAAGCCGTCAGCACGCCCCACAACCGAGGCAAGCTGGGGCGGCTGCTGGAGATGGGCGGCCGCGCCAAGGAGGCCATCGAGCCTCTGGAAGAAGCCATCGCCGGCGAACCCGAAGTTGTCGAGTGGCACTACCGCTTGGGCCGCGCCCAATTCGCCCTGTCAAACTTCGCCGCTGCCATCAAAACCTTGCAGCACGCGGCAGAGTTGAACGAGGAATACGCCTACGGCGATGTGCTGCTCTCCCTGGCCGAAGCCCAACGCCGCGGGCGACAGTCACCCGCTGCTCTGGAAACCCTGGAACGCTACGAGACCTTGAACGGCCCGACTCCAGAGAGCGCCTATCGCCGTGGCCAAAACCACTCGGCCCAAAAAGACCGCGACCAGGCTCGAGCGGCGTTTGACGAAGTCGCCAGCCTGGCGGCATCCCTGGCCGCCTACCAGCGCAAGACCGGGCGCTCTTGGGCCGCCAAGGCGCTCTTTGCCAGGCTCTTCTCTTGAGCTCTTGCTACGGCAAGCGCCGAGCAAAGGCGTGCAAGGAGGCGCCCAGGAGTGCCACGATGACGACTAGCATGGGACCCAGGACGGCGAGGTTCAGTCTGCCCTGGGCCATGATCGCACCGTAGTCGTCGAAGTCCACCAGACGAAAAATGGAATAGTGGGTGATGCCCTTGACGAGGTAGAGGGCAAACTCGAAGACCGTGAGCATCAAGACCAATAGAGCGATGGGCAGGGGGTTGCTGCGCAGGCACGAGAGCAAGAAAGCCAGGCCGTATATCACCATCAAGAACGCCGCGGCGTGGACCGCGCAGAGGATCAACCGCCAGGGATCCATGCTCTCGCCCACCAGGCTCAAGAGATACGGAATCGTGGCGCTGGTGAGGAAGATCGGCAGGACCAGGGCCAAGGCACCGGCGAAGTAGCGCTCGAGGAGCAGGCGGCGGCGCGAGAAGGGCCGCGCGAGCCAGATTTCCAGGGTGCCGCGATGTGCCTCGCCAGCCACCGCGCTGCACGCAAAGAGGGCCGCGGCCAGGGTGCCCAGGGTGTTGACGCCCTTGAAGAAGTGCTGGCCGTTGACATAGGCCTCGATGCCGCCCTGGGCCAGGGTATCTACCATGTCCTTGAGCACATCCAGGGGCGCCAGGGCCTTGATCGCGCCGATATTCTTCTCGAAGTCGGGCCAGTACAGAATGGCCGGGATCAACATCAGTTCGAGCAGAACGAAGTAGGCCGTTCCGAGTACAGCGTAGATGCGCAGACGCTGATCCATCAGGAAACCTCGGCGTCGTAGAGCTCGCGGTAGAGGTCTTCGAGGGAGAGTTCGCCGTACTCGACGCGTTGGGGCTTTGGCAGTTGGCTTGCCGAGCACACAGCCGCCAGAACCGCACGCGGGTCTTCGCAGTCGAGTTGCAAGGTCAAGCGTCCGCCGCGGCGCCGGGCGTCGCGGACCCCAGAGGCGCGGGCCACTTGTTCGATGGCGGCAAAGTCGTCGTGGGCTCCGTAGGTCAGGCGCAAGAGAGATCGCGACCGGCGCTGCACGGCGTCGGCGCTCTCCTTGCTGAGGACTTCGCCCGCACGCATGAAAATCATGGAATCGCACACCCGCCTCACCTCGCCCAAGTTGTGGGACGAGAGCAGGATGGTGGTGCCCGCGTCGGCGTCCTCGCGCAGGAGCTCGTGGACCCTGTTGCGTTTGGACGGGTCGAGGCCTTCGGTGATTTCATCGAGCAGCCGCACGCGCACCCGCGGTGCCATGACGGCGGCGAAGTACAACTGGCGCTTCATGCCGTGGCTGTAGGTGCGCAGCCGACTCTTGAGGGGCAGGCCGAATTCCAGTGCCAGAGCGCGACCTCGGCCGAGAGTCTCTGCGTCGCGACCGGCGAGCAACCAGGCGAGGTGTGCCTCGCCGCGCAGTTCGCCGTAAACCGCCAACTCACCGGGGGAGTAGCTGACCCGGCGCCGGATGGCCAGGCCATCGCCCACGAGATCCGCGCCGTCGATCCGCACCGTGCCGCCGTCGGGCGGCACGAGACCCACCAGGCAGCGCAAAAAAGTGCTCTTGCCGCTTCCATTGGGCCCCAGGAGCCCGACTATGCCACCCGGGCCGATATCGATGTCCAGGGGTGCGAGGGCGCGCTTCCCGTCGAAGGAACGCGTCAGGCCGAGCACGCGGATGCAGCCGAGATCGGCGCCGGGGTCGGGAGGTTTGGCAAGCATGGGGGATTCGCGTCTGGACACGCGGCTTCTGCGGCGAAGAATAGGCCCTGCAAGGATGAGTGGCAAGCGCCCTGCATGGATGAGAGGCAAGAGATGGATGAGTGGCAAGTGCAAGAGGAACTGAAGCGCGACAGCCTGGGCCGCGTCGAGCTTGTGCGGGGCCCCGCTGGTCTGGCGCTCCGCCGGGTGGCCTGCGGGGGAGCTTTGCCCGCCTCGGCTCTGGTGGCCCGTTGGCTCTTGCGCCGTGAACGCAAAGCCCTCGCCGCCCTGTCGGGCGCTCCTGGCACACCGCAACTCGCTCCCGCATCGGAGCCGAGCGCGGCGCCGAGCAGTGAGGTGCTCTTGCGCGAATGGGTCGCGGGCCAGCCCTTGCACCTCGCCGAGAGCCTGCCCTGTGATTTCTTTGAGCATCTCGACGATCTGGTGGAGGACTTGCACCGCCGCGGTGTGTGCCACAACGACCTGCACAAGGAACAGAACATCCTGGTGGGCGCCGACGGCTTTCCGCACCTGATCGATTTTCAACTGGCCAGCGTCCACCGCCGCCGCGGTCCGGTGTTTCGCAGTCGCTCGCGGGATGACCTGCGCCATGCGCAGAAGCACCGCCGGCGCTACACCCGCGCTGGCCGTGCTCCCGCCGCTGTGACCGGGGACCGCGCCCAGGGCCGGGGCCATGGCCTGCGTCGTGGCACCGTGGCCGCCATCTGGCGCCGCACGGGAAAGCCCCTCTACAACTTCATCACGCGCCGGCTACTCGGGACCTCCGATGGTGAGTTGCGCCGCGACAGCTCGGGCCCCTGGCCTCGCTGGATGCCGGCCAGCGGGACCCGAGGTGCCGATCAGCGCTCGGGCTAGCCCATTCAAGCCCCAAAAAAGCGCCTGTAGGGCACAAGGAGAAGGGTGCGAGCCCGTTTTGGTCTGATTCCTGCACAGTTTCACGGCGGAGTCCCGATAGAGTCCCGCCCATGGACATCACGGTTGTAGGTGCTGGCGAGGTGGGCTTCCACCTGGCCCGGATTCTGTCGCGGGAGGACCACCGGGTGAGCGTTGTCGACGCTGACCCGGTGAGGTCCCGTAGCATCATGGAGTCCCTCGATGTCCAGGTCATTTTGGGCGACGCGACCTCTGCTGATGTGCTCACCCGCGCCGGAGTTCCCAAGACGGATCTCCTGGTTGTGGTGACCGACGATGACAAGGCCAATCTCCTGACCTGCGTTTTGGCCCGTGCTCTCGGTGCTCGACGCATCATCCTGCGCCTCCACGACCTCGAGCGCCTCGAGGATTACCGCTACTTCTACAAGCAGGCCATCGGCTTTGATGTGGTGCTCTCCACCGAGGAGTTCGCCGCCGAGGAAGTGGTCAGCACTGTGCGCGAGCACCACGCCCTGGAGGTGGAGAGTTTCGTCGGCGGTCGCATTCAATTGCGGCGCTACCGTGTCGATGACGACTCGCAGTTGCTCGGCGGCACCTTGGCCGAGCTGGATCTGCCTTCGGGCGTCCTGATCGGCGGCGTGTCCCACAAGAAGACCTTTGTGATCCCCACTGGCGAGGATCGCATCGAGCCCGGATCCCAGATCTATGTGATTGGCAAGAGCTACGCCCTCGACGCTTTCGAGCGCATGAATGGCGCGCCCACCATCCACCGTCGCAGCGTTGTCCTGCTCGGAGCCGGTGGCCTGAGCCGTTCGATCGTGCACCGCCTGAAGAATGTGGAGGGTGTCAGCTTGCGGGTCATCGAGCGCGACCATGTGCGCGCCAAGACCTTCGCGGCCGAGTTTTCCAGCGATGTGATGGTGATCGACGGCGATGTGGCCGACCTGGAAATGTTGACCGAGGAACGCGTGGGGGAGGCCCACACCTTCATCGCGGCTTCCGGCGATGATGAACAGAACTTGGTGGCCTGCCACCTGCTCAAAGCTCTGGGCGTGGAGCGCACCATCGCTTTGGTAAACAAGTCCTCCTATCGCTACATCTTCGACATGCTCGGCGTGGACCACGCGATTTCTCCGCGCATCACCTGCGCCAACCGCATCCTGCGCTTTGTGCGCGCCGATTCGGTCTATTCGGTCGCGGTTCTCGGTGAAGGACGCGCCGAGGTGCTCGAGATCGAGGTCAAATTGTCGGGCAAGAAGACCAGCGCCAAGATCAAGTCCCTGGGTCTGCCCCCGGGCACGGTCATCGGTGGCCATGTGCGCGATGATGAAGTCGAGGTGCCCGACGGCGAGACGCTGATCACGAGTGGCGACCACGTGATCGTTTTCTGTCTGCCCGAAAATGTGAAGAAGGTTCTATCGATCTTCAACGCGGAAGCCGACTCGTGAATTTACGCGCCGTTGGGTGGCTACTCGGCTGCGTCAGCCTGATCATCGCAGCCTTCATGTTGGTGCCCGTGGCGGTGGCCTGGCACTTTGGCGAAGAGTCTGCGCTGGGGGCCTTCCTGTTGTCGGCTCTCGCCTCTGCCCTGGTGGGGGGTGCCTTGGTCTTGATCAACCGCGGTAGTCGCATGAAGGACGGTCGCGTGGACTATTTCCGCCGCGAAGGTCTCGCGGTTGTGGGGCTCTCGTGGCTTGTGGCCGGTGTCCTGGGAGCCTTGCCGTACATGTTCTCGGGGTTCCTCGTGGCACCGGTGGATGCGGTTTTTGAAGCGGTCTCGGGCTTCACCACCACGGGCTCCACGGTCCTCACCGCGGCCCAGATCGATTCCTTGCACGATACGGCGCGGGCCCTGGGGTTTTGGCGCTCCTTCACCCACTGGTTGGGTGGGTTCGGGATCGTGATGGTCTTCGTGGTGCTGTTTCCCACCGGCGGCCGCTCGCTCTTTCGCTCAGAAGTCCCGGGCATCTCGCGGGAAGCGGCTCACCAGCGCGTGGGCGACAGCGCCAAGACCCTGATGAAGATCTATGTTGGCCTCTCGGCGGCCGAGTGGTTGCTCTTGATGCTGGTGGGGATGGGTTGGTTCGATGCCTCGATCCACACCTTCGGTACCATCGCCACCGGCGGTTTCTCGAACTACTCAACCTCCATCGCCCACTTTGCTTCCTTCAAGGTCGAGCTGATCATTGCCTTTTTCATGTTCGTCGCGGGCATCAACTTCGCCTTCTACGACCTGGCCTTGAGGACCGGGGTGCGCACCGGCTGGCGCGCCATCGTGAGCTCGACCGAAGTCAAGATCTACAGCCTCCTGACCTTTGGCTCGATGTTCATGATTGCCCTGGTGCTGTGGTTCTGGGGTGGCAGCAATGGCGCTGTGGGCAGCAATCTGCCCGACTACCGGTCCTTTTGGCTGGCCATGCGCGACGCGCTCTTTCAGGTCATCTGCATGGAGACCAGCACCGGCTACGGCACGGCCAACTTCGACGCCTGGCCCCAGGTTTGCCGCATCTGGCTCATGGTCCTGGCGGTGGTGGGAGCCTGCGCCGGTTCCACCGGCGGCGGCATGAAGGTCGTGCGTTTTATCATCGTGGCCAGGGCTGCCCTCAAGGGCGTGCGCCAGTTCATTCGGCCACGGGCGGTGCACACCGTGCGCATCGACGGGGTGGCCTTGGAGGACTCGGTTGTCTCCTCGATCACCGGCTACTTTGTTCTCTGGGTCTTCGTCTTCCTGGGCGGCACGGTCTTCCTGGCCACCTACGGACTCGACCTGGAAACCGCAGCCACGGCGGTTGTGGCGACCCTAAACAACATCGGCCCGGGCCTTGCGGGCGTGGGCCCGACGCAAAACTTCGCCGAGCTCCCGGAGATGGTCAAGATCCTCTTGACCCTCTTCATGATCCTGGGCCGACTCGAGTTCTACGCCGTCGTCGTGCTCTTCGTGCCCGGCTTCTGGAAGCTCTAGCCGTAGGCTGTGGGAAGTCGCCTGACACGAAATGACCAAACTGCCAGCTACCTCTCACAGCCTCCCACGGCAGACGCTAGCTAGAGCACATCTTCGCGGTAGACGATCGGGCGCCGCCTGAGGTAGTGGCGGCGGTGGGCGACGAGGCGCCAGAGGTCCCTGGGACCTACGATGGTCAGGAACTCTTTTTCGCCTTGAGCGGTGTGCAGGGTCAAACGGCCAGAGACCAGGCCCAATAACTGAAGGCGTTCGGGGTCGTCGCGCAGGTAGCGGAAGATGCCGGCGCCGATCTGGTCTTCTTGGCCGTCGAGCTGCTCGGGGATGTCGAGCAGCAGGCCCAGGACGCGGGGGTCCGATTGCAACTGCATGATCTCGCGCCAGGGACCTTCGGCGTTGCGGCCCATGACC
Source organism: Planctomycetota bacterium (assembly GCA_012959785.1). Classification (GTDB taxonomy): domain Bacteria; phylum Planctomycetota; class UBA1135; order UBA1135; genus DUCM01. Next base: position 406,437 of record DUCM01000021.1, read on the forward strand.
ACGACGAAGTCGCCGGCGGCGGGCTCATCGAAGAGCATGGGCACGGCCGGCAAGAGGATCTCGGTCTCGGCCGTGTAGATTGCGCCACCCACGGGCTCGATGGTGCTGGGCTCGATGGAGGGACCGTCCCCGAACCAGGCCGTGATTTCGATGTCCCCGGTCTGCGCGGTGCGCCCCAGGAAGACGATGCCGTAGTCGGTGGTCACGCCGAGCTCTTGGCCACCCGAGGTTCGGATCTGGACTACGGGGTCCACCAGGTTGCGGGTGCCGGTACAGCTTCCCAGGATCGGGAGCAGGCAGGCGGCGAGGAGCAGGTGGGGGAGCCGGCGCTCGGAGAAGAACAAGGAGAGCATGGGCGCGGGGGGGTTACTCGAAGCGTTGGTACCAGGACTTGTAGGATTCATTTTCCGGATCAAGCTCCATGGCGAGGCCTGCTTGGCGCTTAGCCTCCTCGTCGGTGTGCAGCTTTCCATTGCTAGAGGAGTTGCGTGCGGAGCCGGTGCTGATCCTACCAACCAGCATGCCAGACAGCTTGTTGCGGAAAGAAGCGTTCAGAGGATCCTTTTCGACCGCGATCAGCAGATCCTTGACACCGGACTTGGTACTGCCCGTAAAGGCCTTGGCAACACCCCTGGAGGCCCAAGCCCGGGGATCCTTGGCGCCCAGCTCGATGGCCTGGTCGAGATCCAAGATGGCATCCTCGAAATCGCCCATCATCACCGAGCGCAGGCCCCGCTTGAGGCGCGCGCTGAGGCCCTCAATGGGCACATTCTTGACGAATTCCTTCCACTGCTTTTCCAGGAGCTCGACATCCTTCATCTTGATGGCTTTGAGCAAGAGGTCGCGAATGTCCTCGGGACTGACCCGCTTGCCTCGGCCCGTGGGCCCGGGGGCGGAGATTGACTCGTAGGGGATACCCTTCTTGACGGTGTAGAGCGCCTTGAAGAACTTCTGAAAGCCCTTCTGATACTTGCCACCATCGAACTCGTTGAGGAAGTAGACGAAGGACCATGCGTGGGCGTACTGGAAACCGTCGAAGGACTCGCGGTTGATGAAGAACAGTTCCGTGAGCTTGGTGTCCTTGCCGTCTTCGATGGCCTTCTGCACCGTGAGCACACGGTCCGTTTGGAGCTGCCCAGGTTCGATCTCGATCTTGCCGCGCCCTCCCGCGGTGATCTTGGCCGAGCCGAAGTAGTCCGCCACCGCTTCGTTGAGCCAGATCTGGGGTTGGTACTGCTGGTCGATCAGGAAGGTCAAGAGGTGAGTGCACTCGTGCAGCGCCACCCAATCGCTCTGCGCCGGCTCATCGTAGTTGTGGAAGAAGTTGAGCGTGTCGTCAGCTGACCAGAAGTAACCCAGGGTCGAGGGGCCGACGCCCGCCGCAGAGAGTTTTTGGAACTCCTCGCGCGACTTGTAGATGTTGACCGTCATCTTCTTGCGCCGATAGGACAGGGTGGGCTTGATGCCCACGCGCTTGTCCATCAGTTTGTAGTAGGCCTCGAGCAGTGCCGTGTAGTATTCGAGCAACTCGGGCGAGGAGTTGGTCTTGACCAGGAAGTGCTTGCTCTCCTTGGTCCAGCAGTTGTACCAGTCGGAGTGCTCGGCGAGGAAGGCCGTACGCTCCTGGGCCTTGGCGAACTCCTTTTTCTTCTCGGTTTCGTAACGCGACAGGGACATCCATTTGCCACGGTAGCGCACGAAGCCCTTGTCGAGCTTGTCCTGCTCGTTCTCGTCCTGGGGCTTGTAGTCCGACATGTCGCCTTCCATCTCGATCGAGGCGATGCGATCGCTGTCGGGGCAGAGGATTTCGCCGTGCTCGAACACCAGGCGGTATATATTGCCCTCCTTGCGGGCTTTCTTGACCTCGATCACCCGTCCATCGTTGGTGATCAAGCGGTCGGCGTGGGCGACCGAGACGATCAGACAGGCGGCGAGGAGTCGCAGGGTCGCGCGCCGGGTGGTAGTCAGCATGGGGGGTGCTTGGGCTACTTGCCCTTGAGGGTGTAGGACTTCCAGGATTCTTCCAGCGCGTTCCAGTCCACGCCGGCGAAGGCAGCGTCCACTGCGGCGTCGAGGTCTTCGGTGGAAGCCAGGGTAGCGAAGTAGATGTCCAAGATCTTGTTCCAGTTGTTGTTCCAGTTCGGCGCCTTGCCCTTGCCCGTGCGCAGGAAGTAGATCAGTGACCAGCCCTGGGCGTAGTTCTGTCCGCCGCCCACGCCGAACTTGTTGTTGCCGTAGTACTCGCGCTGGCTGAAACGCACCAGGTCCTTGAGGGGCACATGCTTGTTGGCCTTGATGGCGGTCTTGATCGTCTCAACGCGCCACTCGAAGGGCTTGAGCTTGAAGCGTTTGTGTTTGTACTTGTAGCCGCTGAAGTAGTCGCCGGTGCCCTCGTTGTACCAGGAGTGCGGCGAGAGGCTGCCGTATAGGTAGAAGATGTACTGGTGGAAAGCCTCATGGTTGAGTACAGCCCAGGTGTCGCGCCGGCCGCCGCCGGACTTGTCGTCGTAGATGACCAGTTCCTCGTGGAAGGAAGCCCAGTAGCCAGCGGAACCGCCTGGCCCGCCGTACTCGTGATACTGGGTCTTGTTCTTGAAGATGCGCACCACGCTGCAGCGCGACAATTCGCGCGATGAGATATTGGTGGATGTGCGGCCTTGGCCCTTGATCTTGACCTTAATCTTCTCTTCGGCTTCGGGGTCCTCGCCCTCCTCTTCGGCCTTTTTCTTACGGGCATTGGCGGCCACTAGCCGCAGGCGCTCGGCCTCTTTCCAGGGATACAGCTCCTCGTACACCTCGCGGATGGCTTCCAGGCGGTCCATGAGTTCCTTCATGAACTGGCGGTCGTCGTTGTCGGTGATGACGAAGTAGTTTTTTGTCTCGTAGAGTTCCCAGCCAGGGTTCTTGGCGCACTCGGCTTCGAGCTCGCCGCGCTTTTGCGAACGGGCGGGGGAGTCGTCTTCTTTGGTCTCACTGAACGCCAATTCCTTGAGATCGATCCTGCCGAAGGACTTGGCCATTTTATTGAAGGCCATTTCGTACTTGCGCCACTTTTTCTTGTCGGCCGGACCGTTGAAGACCAAAGCCACATCGAGCTTGGGCTCGAGGTGATAGACCATGGTGTAGACATGAAAGTCCACGCCGCTCTTCTGGCCGACAAAAAGCGTCTGGGTGGCTTCGACCTTGCGGATCTTGATATCCTTGGTTTCCTTGACTCGGAACCCCGATCCGCGCATGCGCTGGTCGATCCAGGACTCGAGGTCCGCCGACCCCCGGTTCATGTCGATCTCGATGACCACATTGCCATCCTCGTCGGTGGTCACTTCGCCGTCCTCATCGGTCTCCTGGCGCGAGTCGAACTTGAGCAGGTAGGCCTCGAGCCACAGGACGGTTTCGGGGGAGATGTTGATGTAGCGATTTAAGGGCGGCGTGTACTTGCCGATCAGATTATTTTCGCCCGGCTGGGGAGGCGTGAAGGCCCAGCCCTTGGGCATCTTGACTCGGAAACCGAACTCCACCGAGTCCTTGTAGAAGTTGCCAAGCTTGGGGGCCTGGGCAAAGACTTGGGGCGCGGCCAGGAAGGAGACCAGGGCAAGCACCAGGCTCACGCGGAAGAGGCGGGTAATCATGGGAAACTCCTCAATGGGGAGGGGTAGGGAGAAAACGCGCGGTGGGGGTCTGTTTGGATGAGCGGCAGCGCTTGGACGGGCAGCACTGAATGGGGCCCAATATTTGAATGACGGACCGAGAAGCACTTGGTTGCACCCCAACTGAGGTTTTTTCTCCTGGAGTTGCATTGCACCAGGAGACGGGCTTGGGGGCAAGCCCTGCTGGGTTTACCGATCAGGGAGAGCTCTAGGGCCAACATCAGCACCCTCCCAAGCGTACTCTGGGCTTGGTTCGTTCAGCCTCCACAGCACGCCTTTCAGCCCATGCGCTCATCTTCGCTTCTCCTCGCTTTCGCCGCACTGGGTGTCGTGGCCCTGGTTTTTGGCCTCTGGTTCGCTAGAAGTTCCGAGTCGCCTGCAACGCCGGCTGCCTTGGAACGGGGTCTCGCCAAAGAGGACCGCGGCCCCTCCGCGGCCCGAGAACTCAGCGCCTCCGCCGCTCTTGCCCAGGGCGCGGACTCGGACGGGTCGGCTCGCACCAGCAGCAACGGGGGCACAGCCCTACCCGCCACCACCGAACGCACGCCTCGTCCCAAGCGCCTCGTGAGTGGCCGCGTCGTGGACGAGTTCGGCGGCGCCGTGGTGGCAGCGCGGGTGGTCTTCGCCCTTCCCCGAGGCATGAGCGTGCAGCGCATCGACCAGGTCTCCAGCGAGCACGCAAGCCTGCGCGGCATCAAGGAAACCCTGACCGACACCAAGGGGTGCTTTGAGTTTGAATTCGCTCGCGGGTCCAGGGTGCGTATCGCCGTGCGCAGTTCGGGCTTTGTGCCCCTGCGCGTGGTGCGCGAATTGCCAGCCAGCGGTCCCGCAAAGCTCGAGGACCTGGTGCTCGCGGAGAGTGTCCGGCTCTTCGGCCATGTGGTCGACACCTCGGGCCGACCCGTGCTGGGCGCCAAGTTTTTCGACATCTCGAGCGCTGCCGGCTCGGGGCCAATCCTCCTGAACTATGACGGCGAGCCCCTCTGCGTCAGCGACGAAAGTGGCGCGTTCCGCCTGGACGAGCTCGCACCGGGGCCTTACAACCTGCGCGTCGGACATCCTTCCCACCCAGCCGAGAGCCTTCAGGGTCACATCGCCCGGGCCTCGGAGAGCCCGCAGGCACAGCGCATCGTCCTGGCCGATGGATTCGAAATCGCTGGCCGCGTCCTGGGTCTCGAACCCGGCGAGGAACGCGAGTTGGTAGTGCGCGCCCGGCCCGCCGGCGGTCATGCTATCGGGAGCCTCGGCGGAGCCCTCGGTCTGGGCGGGGATAGCCGCATGGCTGCCCTGGACGCGAGCGGCGAGTTTCTTTTGGGTGGCCTGCGCGGCGGCCAGAGCTACAGCCTTAGCGCCGTCGACAAGGTCGAGGGCGCGGGCTTGGGTAGCCCCATCTTCTCCTCCCCGCGCTCCACAGCGGTCTTGGCCGCAGCCGGCACCCGGGGCGTGGAACTGGAGCTGCGTGAAGCGGGCGTGTTGGTATTCAGGGTGGTCGACGGAGCGAGTGGCGAGCCCATCGAAGACTTCGAGGTCGAGGCCGGAAGCCCCTGGCCGGAACCCCTGCAAGACGAGCAAGGTCTCACCATCACCCATCACTCTGGCGGGCGTGTGCGCTTCGCCAATGTGCGCCAATTCGCTGGCGACAACAAGGTCAGCTTGGCGTTGCGCGCCGAGGGCTACCAGACTCTAAATCTCGAGGATCTGACCTTGTCGCCGGGGCGTGACAGCGACCTCGGTGTCCTGCGCCTCGTGGCCGTGGCCAAGGTGCGCGTGCTCGTGCTGGACGCAGCCAGCTTGGAGCCCGTCTTGGGGGCGCGGGTGGCCTTGCGGCCCGTGCGCGAAGATGGGGCCCTTGGTTTAGCGAGCAGCTTTTTGTTCAGCGCTTTGGCGGAAGGCGGTAGCGATGACTTCGACCTCCCGACTCCGCCTTTCTTTGGCCGAGGCGAATTGGTCCGCGGTCGCAGCGACAGCGAGGGCCGGGTGGAACTCGACAGTTTGTCTGCCAAGCGCTTTGATGTTCTTGTGGAGCATCGCAAGTATGCTGCCTACACTTCCGACCCCCTGGTGCTCTCGGCGCTTGGCGCAGCCGAGGTCGAGGTGCGCATGGCGCAGGGCGGGACCGTGGTGGTGCTCGTCCTCGCTGCTGACGGCGAACCCTTCGTCGGTGCGCGGGTGCGGCACCGAGCACCTGGAGAAGGCCGTAGGCTGCAGATGTTCGGCGGCGGCGGGCGCAAGACCCGCAAGAACGGCGAACTTTCCTTCCGCCACCTCGAGGCGGGCCGACATGTCTTCAGCTTGCCCGAGGCGGGGGCCAAGAGCGCCGGGGACTCTGTCATCTCGGAGATTCTCATCCTGGGCGAGGAGGAATCCGACGCGCTTCCCAGAGGAGCCCTGGAGGTCCTGGTGAGCGAGGGCTCCCGGGACGAGATCACGCTGCGGGCTGCGCCCCTCGGCAGCTTGAGCGGGCGCGTCACCGAAACTGGCCAGAGTCTCGCCGGCGCCACCCTCGTCTTCGAGCACCAGGGCGCAGAGCAGGCTTTAGTGGTCTTCATGCCCGGCATGCCCGCAGGCCCGCAGGCCCAGACCGATGGCAAGGGGGCCTACTCCCTCGAGGACTTGGCCGTGGGCCGCTACAGCGTGCGTATCTCGCACCCCACCCGGGCCATGCACGCCTCCTTTGACCTCGACCTCGCGGCGGGCCATCAAACTTGTGACTTTCCCCTGGCGCTGACTCGCCTCGAGGGCCGCGTGCTGGACGATAAGGGCCGGGGCGTTCCGGGAGTCGAAGTCTCCGCCCAGCGCGCCGGCGACGAGGGCGCAGAGCGACAGCAGACGGCGATGTTCATCATGGGCGATGGTGGCGGCTCCATGGGCATTGTGCACGGAGCTTCGGCTGCGCCGCCCACGATCACCGAAGCCGACGGTTTCTATTCCCTGCGGGGTGTGGCCCCCGATGTGGAAGTTTATGTCCAGACGCGCTCGGCGAGCCACCAAGCGGCGCGTTCCAAGTCCGTCAGCGTGGGCGCGGGACAGACTCTCGGCGGAATTGATATCGATGTTTTCGCCGCGGGCCGCATCGCCGTGTTGGTGGTGGACGCCGTCGGTTCTCCAGCCTCCTTCTGCATGGTGCAAGCCGTCTTCGAGGGCGAGAGTGACGGGCCCGTGGACGATCGGCGCGAGTTCGTGGGCGAAGGCGGGTCTGCAAGCCTGCGCAGTCTCAAGCCGGGACCCTGGCGTTTGACCGTGAGCGCGCTGGACCGTGGGCCCTCGGGTAGCGCGCCGGCTAACCACGCGGCAGCAGAGCCCCAGGTGGTAGAGGTGCGCAGCGGCGAGCAGGCCTCGGTCACCTTGGTGTTGCCTTGAAAGCTGCTACCCTACTGCTGCCGGGAGAAACTCACCCTTCTGAAGGGCATGCGTTAGCATTCAAGGAGCGGCTCTCGACCTGCTATTTATGTCCAAACGCCCCAATCTGACCCTTCCGGCCATCTGCCTGGCTCTGCTTTGCGGGCTGTACCTGTGTACGGTTTGGCTTGATCCATCGGGGCCAGGAAGTCTGTTCGTGAACGCGGGCGCGGGCGAGGCGGGGGAGGCCACCGGCGGCTTGCGGCCCGGCTACACGAGCCCCGTGGGCGAGGGCCATCAGGACTCCCGAACCGAGGCCCAGGTCGAGCCGTCCTTTCCAGAAACCGACAGTTCAGGCGGCGCCGGACAGGAAGACGACAAGGGACCGCGGCTCTTCGGCCTCGTGGTGCGCCCCGGCGGCGCGCCCGTCGGCGCTGCGCGGGTCATTATGCGCAAGGCCCAGCGCTGGCTGGCCATCCCCGCAGACCTCGAGGATGTGTCCTCGCTCATCCGTCCGGGGCCGGTGCACGAGATTCTTACCGATGACAAGGGCCGGTTTGAGTTCACGAATGTTGTACCCGGCGACTTGACTCTCTCCATCGTGGCCCGGGGATTCGCGCCCTTGATGCGCGGGCATCTAGCCGTGCCCATCCACGAAAACCACGACCTCGGCCGCTTCCAACTCGAGCTCGGCGTGCAACTCGGCGGCAAGGTGACAGGCCCCCGTGGTCAGGGTGTCGAGGGCGTGTGCGTTTTGCGTGCCGTTTCTCCCGAGGGCGGATTCATGCGGCTCGATCTTCCGGGCCGCGGCATCGAAGTCGATCTGACCGATGTAGCCGGTAACTTCGAGGTCACCTCGCTGGTCCCCGGTTCCTGGCACCTGATCTTCGATCATCCTGAGTATCGCATCGGCGAACTCACGGGCTCGACGGAACCCGCCGGACAGACCGATCCCGGCTTGATCGTGAACCTCTCACAAGGGCTCTCCATCGAGGGTCGCGTGGAGGGGCTCGATCCCGTTCTGACAAGCCTGCGAGTTACGGCACGCCGCTCCGCAGAACAGGCGAACGCCGCCACCGAGACCCTACAAGGGGCTGAGAAGTATCGTCCGCGCCAAGGGGTGGTCTTGGTTGACGGCAGCTTCACTCTCGGCGGCTTGGTACCCGGCTTGCAGTACCAGCTCATGCTCTACCGTTTGAATGAGAGCAGCGAGGACGATCCTGATGGCTCGGGCGAACGCTGGAGCCTGCAAGCCGGAGTGGATGCAGAATTGGCCCTGGCCGGCGCCAAGGATGTGGTGCTGGAGCACAGCAACGAGGCCTCCTTGGCTTTTAGTGCGCGCGCAGTTGGATCGGGGCAGGTACTCGAATCGGGGCGGACCGTCGAATCGGGGCAGGCCGTCGAACATTTTGTGGTCCAGGTCTCGGGCGACCGGCTCCGCGGCGGCGGATTCCTGAAGCACGCGGGCCAGGAGCAGCCGCGCAGCGCCTTTCCCAAGGGCCAGGCCTTGTTCGAGGGCTTGCGCCCTGGTGAAGAGGGCAGCCTTGTGACGCTCAATGTTCGCGCCGAGGGCTACGAGGACTTTGTACGCGAGAACATCCTCTTGCTTGCCGGTGCTAGCCTCGACTTGGGTGCCATCGAGCTTAAACCTGCCATTCGCATCGCGGTGCGCGTCGTGGAAAGGCACAGCAAGAAACCCATCGCGGGAGCGCACATCGTCCTCTCTCGCAATGCGGATCGCGACCAACTCGCAGGCTGGTTGGAAAATGAGAAGCGGCCCTGGATGGACGACAAGGTACGCGACGGCTACACCGATGCCCGCGGCCATGGGCGGCTGACAGCCTTCCCCAATTCCCTGTGTTGGCTGTCCGTATCCGCAGCGGATTACCTCGCTGGCAGCGAGCTGCGCAGCATTCTGCCCCACGGGGAACCACTCGAGTTTGTCCTCGAGCGTGCCGGGCGCGTGACTGTGCGCGTGCTTGACAATCGCTCACAGCCCGTGGCCGGGCTGGTGGTGGAGCACACCGCCATGGATGAAGAGGACGACGAGAAGTTCACTGGCGGCTGGTCCTTTGGCGGAAGGGATGCGGGTTCAAAAACGGACGAGGAGGGTTTGGTGGAGTTTCGCGATCTCACGCTGGGCAGCCACAGCTTCGAGGTCATCGAGCCCACATCCAATTTCTCCGGACGCAACCGTGCCTCCGCTACTGTTAGAAAGGCCTCCGGTATGGTCAGCAAGGAAGAGGTCTTTCTCAAACCGGGTGAACACGCGCAGATAGATTTGCGCGTAGCCGCTCGCGGCGGTTACCGGGCTACGATCCTGGTGGCGGGGGAACCCCTGGTGGGAGCTTTGGCCAGGGTTGCGCCCATTGAGGCCGAGGAAAATGGGGAAAGGTGGTGGTACTCAGGCGGAGGGGAGGATCCCCACTCGTGCATCTCCGATCACCTCGGCAACATAAGCTTCGAGAAGCTGAAGGTCGGCCGTTACACGCTCATGATCTCCCATCCAGAGCGCCGCATGTCCGTCTTGCGCGAAGTCCTTGTGGAGCCCGCGCCTCCCGGCGCCGTGATTGAAATCGGATCGGCTTCCGTTGAGGGCCGCATCACCGACCGCGCAGGCCGGCCTGTCACCGGCGTGCGTGTCATTGTCCGGGACGGCCGCGATCAGGGTAGCAGCCACTCGGATTACCGCGTGCGCATCGTCGAGGACGCCGATGGCGATGCGGACTGGGGATATGAGGAGGTGAGTCAAGCCACGCCGCGCAGCAACAAGAACGGCGAATACCACCTGCGCTCTGTGCGCCCCGACTGCGCCTTGAGCGTTTCGTTAAGCCACAAGTATGTGGTCGGCGAGCGCCGCGACTTGGCACCTTTGACCGCCGATGAATACAAGAGCGGCGTGGACTTCGTAGTGGATCGCGCCGGTGTCCTGACCGTGCAGGTGCGGGGCATGAGCCGCAACCAGTTCTCCGCGGCCTATGTATCCCTCAAGCTCGTCATCCCAGGAGCAGAGGGAAAGGAGCCCCAGAGTCACAGTCGCAGCCGGCGCGTCCGTCACTGGCGCAGCCGCACCACCCTAAACTCCCTGCCCGTGGGCAAGTGGCAGTTGACTGTGAGGGCCAATAGATCCGCTGAGCCCTATTTCGAGGCGGAAGTTGAGGTTCTGGCCGAACAGCAGGTCACCTTCGAGGTCCCGGAGCCTTGAGCCGCTCCTTCGATGCGCTCCTGCTCGATCTCGACGGCACCCTCCTGGACCAGAACGGCAGCATCCGGCCGCGCAATGTGAGCGCCCTGGGCGAGCTCCAGGCGGCCGGCGTGCGGGTGATGATCACCACTGGGCGCTCGACCGTGGCCACGCTGCGCGTTGTGGGTCCTCTGGAACTTGAATCGCCCATGGCGGTTTTCAATGGCGCCGCGATCTACTGCCCGCGCAGCGAACGATTGATTGAGGAGCGCGTGCTTTCCAACCGCGCCTTGGCGCGGGCGCTGGAGTTTGCGCGGCGGCGCGATCTGCTGGCTGTGGTGCAACAAGCCTTCGACAAGTCGAGTACAGCGCCCCGCGATCCCATGGAGGACGCTGCCCTGCGTGGTTTCACCGAACTCGCTGTCATGGAGCGGGATGAGTTGCCCACTGAGTATGTGATCCGCGTGGTGCTATTTTGCGCCGAGACCGGGAGCGCTGGCGAGTTTCGCCGCGCAGTGCAGGAGGCCGTGGACCTGCCCACATACATGACGCACTTTCCCCTATCTGCCCTTGATGGTCATCGCGAATCCAAGCTCAATGTGGTGGACATCCATCCGCCCTGTCTCGGCAAGGCTGAAGCTCTGCGTTACCTCGAAGAGACCCACGGGATTCTGCCCGAACGAGTGGTGGCCGTGGGGGATGCGGGCAACGATGTGCCCATGCTCGAACGCGCCGGCTTGGGCGTGGCCATGGAAAATGGAGCCCAGAGCGCCCTCGAGGCCTCCGACCGGGTCATTGGCGGCTACGGCACCGATGCCATCGCGAGCCTGGTGGACGAGCTGTTCCTGAGCTGAGCGGCCTGCGGCGAGGGCTACTTATCCGGCGACTTCGACGGCTTGTCGCCCGAGGAGGAAGCACCCTTGTCGGAGCCCGACTGCTTGTTCTGCTTGGATGCAGCGCCGGTCTTCTTTTCCGCTGCGGGCTTGGCCCGTTCCTTCTCGGCCTTCTGACCTTCGTTGTAGGAATCCGAGCGGTAATCAGTCTGGTAGAAACCGCTGCCCTTGAACAGGATGCCCGCGCCCATGCCGATCTGGCGCTTGAGCTTCAGCTTGCCACACTCGGGGCACTTGCGCTTGGGCGCCTCGCTCATGGGCTGCATGATTTCGAGGGCGTGGCCACAGGCCGCGCAGATGTAGTCGTAGGTGGGCACTCCTAGCTCGCCGCGGAGCCCTCGCCCTCGCCCTCGGCTTCTGTCTGCGGTGTCTTGGGGGCTGCCGCGACCTTCACGTGGGCATGGCGCAGGACATCCTTGCCCAGGGTGTAGCCCGTGCGGGCTGTCTGCAGGATCGTGCCCGGCTCGGCCTCATCGGTCTCGATGGTCTCCACAGCTTCGTGCAGGCTTGGATCGAAGTTGCCCCCGGTGTCGATGGGTTCGACCTCGCGCTGCACCAGGAACTGCATCATCTGGTCGCGAGTCATGCTCACACCCACGTAGAGGTTTTTGCCCTCCTGGGTTTCCATGGGGGTTATGAGTGCCATGTCGAGGTAGTCGATGACCAACAACAATTCGCCCAGAAGCTCGCGCTTGGTGGCCAGCCGCGATGCTGCGATCACCTCCGACTGGCGCCGGCGCAGGTTCTGGAAGTCGGCCTGGGAGCGGCGCCAGTTCTCTTCGAACTCGTCGCGCTCGCGCAGGACGCGCTCTTCGTCCGAGAGTTGCTCCTCGGGCTCCTCGATGACATCCGCCTCGGGCAGGCTGGCTTCATTCTGGGGCGCATCCTGGGTGCCCTCGAGGGGCCCGTCTGGCGACGATTTTCCCGAGAGGTCCTCGGGGCGTTCGGGTTCGGTTCTTGTGCTCATTTTGGTCAGCTGAAGTAGCTAGTGATGCGCTCCATGAACGACTTGTGGCCCGATGTTTCGAGCTCGATCTGGCCGAACTCCTCGAGCAGCTCGACTTGGCGTTCGGTGAGATGGGTAGGCACTTCCACGAAGACTCGCACATGCAAGTCGCCGCGGGCCGAACCCTGCATGCTGGGCAGGCCTTGCCCGCGCAGGCGCAAGACGCGGCCGCTCTGGGTTCCGGCCGGAATCTTGAGTTCGACCTTGGCCGAGAGGGTGGGGATCTCGACGTTGTTGCCCAGGGCCAGTTGCGCGAAGGTGCAGGGCACCTCGGTCATGATGTCGGGGCCAGAGCGCTGATATATTTTGTGTTGGCGTTCGCGGATCACGCAGAACAGGTTGCCCCGCGGCGCGTTCTTGTCGCCGGCGTCGCCTTCCCCGGTCACCCGCAACTGCACGCCCTCCTCAATGCCCGCGGGGATGCGGATCAAGATTTCCTTCTTGGCCTGGGTTTTGCCTTGGCCGCCACACGGCTTGCAGGGGTTCTCGATGACCTGGCCCTTGCCATGGCAGGTGGGGCAGGGGGACGCCATGGTGAAAAAACCCTGACTGCGCTGGACCTGTCCTTGGCCGCCACAGGTGGAGCAGGGAATCGGGCTCGAACCATCCGCGCCTCCGCTGCCCTTGCAGGTCTCGCAGTGTTCGAAGCGCTTGAGAGAGACGGTGCGTTCGACGCCCGAATAGATCTCTTCCAGGGTCAGGTCGAGCACGATACGCAGATCGCGACCAGGTCTGGGTCCCCGGCGACCGCCACCGCGTTGGCCGAAGAGGTCTCCCAGGCCACCGCCGCCGCCACCGAAGATGTCGCCGAAGGCCGAGAAGATGTCCTCCATGTTGGAGAATCCGCGGCCAGCACCTCCGGCGCCCTGGCCGAAGGCCGCGTGACCGAATTGGTCGAACTGGGCCCGCTTCTGGTCGTTGCCAAGGACATCGTAGGCTTCGGCGGCCTCCTTGAACTTGGCTTCGGCGCTAGCGTCCCCCCGGTTCTGGTCCGGGTGGTGCTTCATCGCCAGTTTGCGGTAGGCCTTCTTGATCGTGGCCTGGTCCGCGCTGCGATCGACGCCGAGGACTTCGTAGTAGTCGCGCTTTTCGCTCATGGGGTGGCTCGGGGAGAGTGCGGAAGAATGTATAGAGCCCCGGAGTGACCGGGAGGCCGCGCCGGGGCTCTGTGCTGGCCGGAGAGCAGCGGCTCGCCGGCGAAGATTGGCTAGCTAGTGCTGCCTTCGATGGTCTTGTCCGGGTCCTTGAGCTCGGTGACCATGGTGTCGGTGGTGAGCAAGAGACCGGAAATCGAGGCGGCGTTCTGCAGGGCAGCACGCACGACCTTGGCGGGGTCGATGACGCCATCGGTGACCATGTTGACATACTCGCCGGTGAGTGCGTTGAAGCCCATGTTGGCTGACTTTTCGCGCACCGTTTCAGCCACGACCGCGCCGTCGTAGCCTGCGTTCTCGGCCAGTTGGCGCAGGGGAGCGGCCAGGGCGTTCTGGACGATGCGCGCACCGAAGCTTTCCTCGCCCTTGTAGCGAGCCTCGGCCACGGCGGTTTCGGCGCGCAGCAGCGCGACTCCGCCTCCGGGCACGATGCCCTCTTCGATGGCCGCGCGGGTCGCGTTGAGTGCGTCCTCGAGCAGGTCCTTCATGGCCTTCATCTCGGCTTCGGTATGCCCGCCACAGCGGATGACAGCCACGCCGCCGGTCAACTTGGCCAGGCGCTCTTCGAGTTTCTCGCGGTCGTAGTCGGAGGTCGTGTTCTCGATCTGGACGCTGATCTGAGCGCAGCGGTCCTTGATCGCTTTCTTGGAGCCGGCACCCTGGATGATGGTGGTCGAGTCCTTGGTGATGCGCACGGTCTTGGCCGTCCCGAAGTGCTCGGGGGTCACATTCTCAAGGCTCAGGCCGAGCTCCTCAGAGATCGCCGTGCCGCCGGTCAGGGCGGCGATGTCGCCGAGGTAGGCCTTACGGCGCTCGCCAAAGCCGGGCGCCTTGACAGCACAGACATTGAGGATGCCCTTGAGTCGGTTGATCACCAGGGCGGCGAGGGCTTCGCCCTCGATGTCCTCGGCGATGATCAGGAGCGGGCGGCCGGTCTGGGCCGCGTTCTCGAGCACGGGCAGGAACTCGCGCACATTGCTGATTTTCTTGTTGTAGATGAAGATCAGGGGATCGGCGAGCTCGGCCTCAAGAGTCGCCATGTCGGTGGCGAAGTACGGCGAGAGGTAGCCCTTGTCAAACTCGAGTCCGACGGCGACCTCCAGGCTGGTTTCGGTGCCCGAGGCTTCCTCGATGGTGATGACACCCTTGTCGCCCACCTTTTCAAAGGCGTCGGAAAGGAGCTCGCCCACGGCGGGGTTGTTGTTAGCCGAGATTGCAGCCACATTGGCCTTCTCGGCGCGGGTCTTGACCTTGCGCGACATCTTGGCGATGGAATCGACCGCGGCGCTGACCGCCTTGTCGATGCCATTGCGCAGGGCAATGGTGTTGACACCCTTGTTGAGGTGCTTGAGGCCTTCAGAGAAGATGGCCTCGGCCAACACAGTGGCGGTGGTGGTGCCGTCGCCCGCGACATCATTGGTCTTGGTGGCGACCTCGTTCACGAGCTTGGCGCCCATGTTCTCGAAGGGGTCTTCGAGCTCGATTTCTTTCGCCACCGAGACGCCGTCCTTGGTCACCGAGGGGCTACCGAAGGACTTCTGCAGGATGACATTGCGGCCGGCCGGCCCGAGGGTGATCTTGACGGTCTTGGCGAGCTTTTCGATGCCTGAACGCATCTTCTGGCGCGCGCCATCGTCGAACATGATTTGCTTGGCCATGGATAGTTTTGTCTTGAGCTTGGGTGTGTGTGGTTGTTTTTAGAGTTGAAGAGTCGAGGGAGAACAGACGCGGGCTACATGCCCATGCCCATGCCGCCCATGCCTCCCATTCCGCCCATGCCTCCCATTCCACCCATGCCGCCCATGCCGCCCATGTCGTCCATGCCTTCCATTCCGGCCGGCGGGCCAGCGGGTTCGGGCTTGGACGCCACCAGGGCATCGGTGGTAAGGAGCAAGGTGGCGACGCTGATGGCGTTGTTCAGCGCGGCCTTGGTGACCTTGGCGGGGTCGACGATGCCCATGTCGAACATGTCGCCGTACTGGTCGGTGAGTGCGTTGTAGCCGTAGGAAGCGCTCTTCTCGCGTTGCACGCGGTGAGCCACCACGGCACCTTCCTGACCGGCGTTGTCTGCGATTTGGGCGATCGGGAAGGCCAGGGAATCGTGGATGATGTCGAGGCCCATCAGGTAATCGTCGTCGGCGCCCTTACGCAGGCGTTGGACCGAGCTGCGGGCGCGCAAGAGGGCCACGCCGCCACCGGGCAGGATGCCTTCGGCCACCGCAGCGCGGGTGGCGTGCAGGGCGTCCTCGATCATGGCTTTGCGTTCCTTGACTTCGGTGTCGGTGGCGCCTCCCACATTGATCTGGGCGATGCCGCCGGTCAGCTTGGCCAAGCGCTCTTGCAGTTTCTCGGCGTCGTAGTCCGACGAGGTGCCCTCGATCTGGTTGCGGATCTGGGCCACCCGGTCCGCCGTGGCCTTGGCCTTGCCGGTGCCGCCCACGATGGTGGTGTTGTCGCCGTCGATGACCACGCGCCGGGCGCTGCCCAGGGCTGCGATGCCGATTTCGTCCAGCTCCTGGCCGAGGTCCTTCATGACCGGGTCGGCGCCGGTGACCGCTGCGATATCAAGCAGCATGGCCTTGCGGCGCTCGCCGTAGCCGGGAGCCTTCACGGCGCAGCATTGCAGGACGCCGCGCAACTTGTTCACCACCAGGGTGGCGAGGGCTTCGGACTCGATGTCCTCGGCGATGATCAGAAGCGGGCGGTTTGAGTCCTTGATCGACTCGAGCAGCGGCAGGAGCTGCTGCACGGTGGAGATCTTCTCCTCATGGATCAGGATCAGGGGCTTCTCGAAGACGACTTCCATGGAGGAGGTGTCGGTGACGAAGTTCGGCGACAGGTAGCCGCGGTCGAACTGCATGCCCTCGACGATGGCAATTTCGGTTTCCATGGTCTTGCCGTCTTCGACGGTGATCACACCGTCCTTGCCGACCCTGTCCATGGCCTGGCTGATCAGTTTGCCGATGGCCGGGTTGTTGTTGGAGGAGATCGTGGCCACTTGCTTGATCTCGGTACTGGTTTGCACCGGGCGGGCGGCCTTGTCGAGGGCCTTGATCACGGCCGCGGTGCCGTCCTTGATGCCGGCGATCAAGCGCGCGGGGGCGGCGCCGGCGGTCACGGCGCGCAGGCCGCGGTTGAAGATCGCGTTGGTGAGCAGGGTCGCGGTGGTGGTGCCGTCGCCAGCCACATCGCTGGTCTTGCTGGCCACTTCGCGCACGAGCTGGGCGCCCATTTGCTCGTAGGGGTTCGAGAGCTGGATCTCCTCGGCGACGGATACGCCGTCCTTGGTGATCGTCGGTGCCCCCCATCCCTTGTCGAGGATGGCGTTGCGGCCGCGGGGGCCGAGAGTGGTGACGACGGCTTTGGCGAGCTTCTCGACGCCACGCTGAATCGCTTCGCGCGCGGATTCCTCGAATACCATTTGCTTGGCCATGAGTCTTTTGTCTTCGCTTGCTGGTGGTGGGGGTGATGCAGAAGAGGCCCGCGGGTGAGCCGAAGGGGTCGGCGGGACACGGGCTGAACGGGCCAAATGGCCCAAGAGCCATCCGGAGCAGCCGCTGGAGCAACTAGGGTGCCGAAGCACCGGAGGGCTTTGGAATCTGGTCTGGCGGGGCTTTTTGGGGTGTTTTTCTCGGCCTGGGGCCCTATCCCCGGTCTCAAGGGCAGTCTCGATCTGTCAACTTGGCAGCCGCCGTGGGCACCCGTGGAGCGCCCTGCCATCCTGACAGCGAGCCGCTTCTGGTCCAAGAGCCCCTGCGGGTCAAGAGCCCGGCATGGGCCCCGGGGAGGCTCCCCAAGGGGTCCCCGTGGTGGGCGGGATTTGAGGCGCTGTGTACCCCTCGCCCAGGGGGCGGCCTACCATGGCGCGCCATGGCACCTGCTTCCGCCCTCTCCTTGTTCGCCCTCCTGGCTCTGCCGGCCGCTGCACCTCGCCAGTCGGGGCCGGAGGAGGCTGTCCCCGCCCTGCGCGTACCCACGGTGCTCTTTGAGAGCCGCGCCGGTGTCACCCGCTCTCGGGTGCTGGAGGGTTTTGCCACCCGCAGCCTGGCCGCGGAGGAGGCCGTCCTCGTGCGCTTTCTGGATCTGGAGCCGGGGCCTCGTCCGTCCAAGGTGCAGCGGGCCGCCGAAGTGCAGTTGGCCGGAGGCGAGGGCTATCTCCGCGGCGATCTCCTCGGTGGCGAGGGCGAGGAGTTGGACCTGGGTTTGATCGGCGGTTCGCGTTTGCGTTTGGGGCTCGACGAGATCGCCAGCCTGCGCGTCCCGGCTCTGATTCCAGCCGACTGGACCCAGCCCATCGTGAAAAGCGCCGTGGGCGACCGCCTGTACCGCACCAGTGGTGGGGGCCTTGACCGCATCGACGGCACCCTCGAGAGCTTCGACCCAGATGGCTTGACCCTCGACAGTGCCCTGGGCTCCAAACACTTTGTCTGGGAGGAAGTGGCCGCGCTCTTCATCGAAGTCCTGGGTGACGACTCGACCCAGGCGGGGGAAGCGGTGGTGGTGGACCTCGTCGACGGCTCGCGCCTGCCGGCGTTTTTCTCGGCCCTCTCTCAAGATGGTCTCGAACTCGTGACTCGCGGTGGTCACGGTCTGCGCCTCTCCCTACCCGTGGTGGCGGAGATTTTTCGACCTGGAGCGGGCATCGCCTTTCTGTCGCAGCTCGAGCCCAGCCTGATGTCGTCCAGCTCACCCTTCGGTGATGATCTGGGCATGCGCTGGCCTGCGCTGCGCGACCGTTCCACCAGCGGCGGGCCCCTGACAGCCGGCGGCCGGGTCTGGACCCGTGGCCTCGGCGTCCATGCGCCAAGTCGCATAGAATACGCGTTAGGGGCCGCTTGGAGCGGGTTGCGCGGTAGCGTCGCCGTGGACGACGAGGTGATTCACCTGCCCGCCCGCGGCTCGGTGCGCTTTCGGGTGTTGGCCGATGCGAAGCTGCTCTGGCAGAGCGATGTCATGCACGGCGGCGACGAACCGGTGCCCATACCACTGCTCGATGTCACCGGCGTCCAGAAACTGACCCTCGAAGTCGACATGGCCGACGAGATGCATGTGGGCGACCGCGCCGACTGGCTACGCCCTATTCTGGTGCGCTAGCTGGTTACTTCAGCGACCGATAGTAGACGCCACGGTTGCCGCCGGCGCGCTTGGCTTGGCGCAGAGCCAGCTCGGCATGTTTGCGTAGAGTCCTGGTGGAGTCCACCTCGCCGCCGAGCACGGTCTCGAATCCGATGCTCGTGCTGATGGAGATGTTGCGAATCTCGTCGCCCACATTCCCCGAGAGTTCCTTGATCGTCACGGCCAGTCGGTGGACCGCGGCCGCGGCTTCGATGGGGCCGCAGTAGGGCAGGATCAGGGCGAACTCGTCGCCTCCGATGCGCCCGGCCACATCCTCGGTGCGCAGGGTTTCACGGATAGCGCAACCCACTTCGGCGATGACCGCGTCGCCCACCATGTGGTCATAGTCCTTGTTGACCTGGCCAAAGCGGTCGAGGTCGAGGAGCACGAGGGCCATGTCCAGGCCGTGGCGTTCAGCCGCCGAGAAGTGCTCTCTCAGGCGCTCCTCGAAGACGGCCGGTCGCAGGAGTTCGGTGCGCTCATCGTGGGAAGCGCGAAAACGCAGGTCCTTGATTTGCGCGTTGCGTTCGGCCTGAGCCACCAGGCGCTCGATGCGTAGGTCGTACTCCTCGAGGGGCGCGTCGCGGTGGATGATGTCCCAGTTCTCCACGCCTAGAGAGCGGCAGGCCTCGATCGCCCGCATGGGGTCGGCAGCGTCGCAGACCAGCAGCACGGGGGTAGGGTTTTCCTCCCCCCGTAGACGGCCGATCTCGCTGAGTTCGGCCAGGGCCGTGGAGCTGAGGGGGTCGACGATGATCACATCCGGCTGCTCGCCGTCCAGCTGCTCGCAGGTACTGACGAGGCTCGAGGAGCACTGAATCTCGAAGCCCGTCTCGCGAAGCGGGTCCAAGAGGGCTTCTAGACCCATTCCACGGTGGTCACAAACTAGAATCATCGGATGGATGCAGGGGCAGCGGCAGACAACCCCCGCACTTGGAAGTTTAGCCCGCAATTAGGGGCTCTGCCCCGATTCCCCCGCAATCGTGGCAGAATTCGCAACCCCGGGTCGTGCCACCGAAGCTCGCGTGTGGGGGTAGGCGATTGACTGGAGGATGGAGGCCAGTACACTCTTTGGCCCTGGAAGTGGCCTTGTTCCGCTCCGCGGGCCCTTTGGGTTGGCTGCCTCTTGGGCACCCGAGAGGGCTTTTCCGGGCCACCCTTTCTTCTTTCTTGTTGCAGAAACTGCTTGTTGCAGATCTGCATGTTGCAGAGTGGCTTGTGCAGCCTCTCTTCGCCGACCTGGACTTCCCGGACCGGCGACTCGAAATAAAACTCTAGAACCCCTCAGCTCTACTCCCCATGGAGACAGTCAGCGTAACTCAGCTCATCGAAGCTGGTGTGCACTTCGGATGCCGCGTGTCGCGGTGGAATCCGAAAATGGCTCCGTACATCTACGGACGCCGCAATCTCATTCATGTCATCGACCTGCGCCAAACCCTGCGCGGGATTCTGCGTGCTCAAAATGTGCTCTATCATCTCGCCGCTGAAGGCTCGGCCATCCTCTGGGTGGGCACCAAGCGTCAGGTCAAGGGCGTCGTTGCCGAGGTCGGTGAGCGCACCGGCATGCCCATCGTCACCGAGCGTTGGATTGGCGGCACGCTGACCAACTTCTCGGTCATCCGCTCGCGCCTGCGGCGCCTGGAAGAGCTGGAAAAAATCGAAGAGGATGGTTCCTCCTCGGAGTACTCGAAGAAGGCTCTGGCCACCCTGCGCCGCGAGCGCCGCAAGATCACCCGCAACCTCGGCGGCATCCGCGAGATGAACGGCATCCCCGGCGCCATGGTGGTGGTGGATCCCGCCCGCGAATACAACGCCGTTCGCGAGGCCCGCAAGATGGGCCTGATTGTCATCGGCATCCTGGACACGGATTGCGATCCGTCCAAGGCTGACATCGTCATCCCCGGTAACGACGACGCGCTCAAATCGGTGCGACTGTTGATCGAGCAGCTGGCTGAGGCCGTGGAAGAGGGTGGTGCGAACCACCGCGACAACATGGCTTCGGTGGATGCAGCCGAGAAGCACGAGGATCTCGAGGAAGGCATCGTGCGTCCCACGCGCACCCTGCGTCCGATCCCGGCCCTGGTCAAGGAGACCGAGGCAGGCGGCCAGGCCGCAGCCTCTGCCACCGCAGCCGCCGAGACCGAAGTTCCCCCCGCGGAACCTGCTCCCGAGGCAGATCCCGCACCCAGCACAGCTGCCGCACCGGAAGCCTCCGTCGAGCCGGCTGCCGCACCCGCGAGCGAGTCAGCCGCCGTGCCTGTTGCCCCTGTTGCCCCTGTTGCCGGCAAGAAGCCAGTTGCCGACAAGACGACCGACGAAACGTCCGATTGAGGCCTGCGCGCCCCGCGAGCGGGGCTCCTGCTAGCCAGGCCGCGCCCGCCCGGGAGCTTCCCGGGCGGGCTCGGCTGATTCTTTCCATACACCTCCTGGTTTTCCGGGAGCACACTGTCAACCTCGCTCCTCCTCCTCCTGGAGCGCCGCCCCTCCCAAAAAAGAACCTACAATTTCATGCCCATTACTGCTGCTGATGTCCGAAGCCTGCGCGAAAAAACTGGCGCGCCGATGATGGACTGCAAGAAGGCCCTGGAGGCCACTGGAGGCGACTTTGACGGCGCCGAAGATCACCTGCGCAAGCTCGGCCTGAAGGCCGCTGGCAAGAAGGTCGGCCGCGCCACGGGCGAAGGCCGCTGCTTCTTCAAGATCAGCGAAGACGGCCAGAGCGGCGCCATGGTGGCCGTGGCCTGCGAGACCGATTTCGTGGCTGCCACCGAGGACTACAACGGTTTTCTGCACCGGCTCTGCGACCATATCCTCGAGCACAAGACGCCCTCGGCCGAGGCTCTGCTCAAGGAAAGCTGGGCAGGAGAGGGCACCGTCGAGGATGCTCTGACCGAGATCATCGGCAAGCTGGGCGAGAACATGAGCATCGCCGCTGCCAAGTTCGTCTCGGCCTCCGACGGATTTGTGGGGGGCTACATTCACCACAACATGAAGATCGGTGTGCTCTCCGCCCTGACCACAAGCGCTGGCCGCGAAGAGGCCGAAGCGGTTCTCAAGCAGCTCGGCATGCACGCCGCTGCCGTGCCGCCCACGGCTCTTTCCCGGGACGAGATAGACGCTGACTTGATCGAGCGCGAAAAGGCCATCTACCGTGATGAGGTCAAATCCAAGCCGGCTGAGATCCAGGACAAGATCATCGCGGGCAAGCTGAATAAGTTTTTTGCAGGCGTGGCCCTGCGCGAACAGCCCTGGGTCATGGACGACTCCATGAGCGTCGAAAAGGCCATGGTTCAGGCCCTGGGCGACGGAACCGTCATCCAGGACTACGCCCGTTTCAACATTGGTGAGTAGCCGAACATTGGTGAGTAGCCGGATTCTCCGGGCCTGATCGGTAATTTCTTTTCAAGCCATGACCTACAAGCGCGTCTTGCTCAAGCTCTCGGGTGAAGCCCTCGGTCATCCCGAGAGCGGAAACGGACTGCATGTGCCGTCCCTCCAGAAACTCGCTGCGCAGATCGCGCGGGTAGCGGAGAGCGGCGTGCAGGTGGCTTTGGTCTGCGGTGGCGGCAACATCTTGCGCGGCGCCGAGTTCAGCGAACTGGGTGCCGAGCGCGCCAGCGCCGACTACATGGGCATGCTGGGCACGATCATCAACGGCCTGGCGCTCTCCGACGCCCTCGAGGCCCAGGGCCTGGAAACTCGCGTGCTGACTGCCCTTGAAGTGCGCTCGGTGGCCGAACCCTATGTGCGCCGTCGGGCGGTGCGTCACCTCGACCTCGGTCGCGTGGTGATCCTTTCGGGAGGCCTGGGCACGCCGCTCTTCACCACCGACACGGCCGCGGCCCAGCGCGCGGTAGAGCTCGGTTGTGAGATTTTACTCAAGGCCACCAAGGTCGACGGGGTCTACACCGCGGACCCCAAGCTCGATTCGAGCGCCGAGCGTTTTGCCAGCCTGACCTACATGGATGTGCTGGGCGGTCGCCTGGAGGTGATGGATGGCACAGCCATTGCCATGTGCATGGAGCACGATTTGCCCGTCATCGTGTTCGATCTCTTCAAGGACGGGAATCTGGAACGCATCGTTCAGGCAGAGGACGGCCTGGGCACCATCATCAGGAGCACGGCATGACCTACGACCAATTAGTGAAGGACACCTCCAGCCGCATGGAGAAGGCCGTCAAGCACCTTCAGGACCACTTGCGCAGCATCCGTACCTCGCAGGCCTCGCCTTCTCTGGTGGAGAACATCCGCGTGGACTACTACGGCACCCCGACGCCCATGTCACAGTTGGCGTCGATTTCGGTTCCCGAGCCCCGCATGCTGGTGGTCAAGCCCTTTGACGCCTCAGCTCTGCAGGAGATGGCCAAGGCCATCCAGAAGTCAGATCTCGGCATAAATCCCCAGAGCGACGGCAAGGTCCTGCGCCTGACCCTGCCGCAGCTCTCCGGGGACCAGCGCAAGAAATACGCCGCCAAGGTCAAGGAGATGTGCGAGGAGGGCCGCGTGGCCATGCGCAACACCCGGCGCGAGATGAACAAACTCGCCGATCAAGCCAAGAAGGGCGGCGATCTCACCGAGGATGACAACCGCCAGCTCCACGACGAGATCCAGACGCTACTGAAGTCCTTCGAGCAGCAGGTGGACAATGTGCTCGAGAACAAGACCCGGGAAGTTCTGGAGCTCTGAGAGCAGCCCAAGAGTGGCGCTCGCGGAAAACTCAGCACGAGGTTTTTCCTGGGGCTGTCATTTTGTACTCTTCGCCCCAGCTTCGGTCTTCGATTGTGCCCAGCGCGAGCGAGCCCCGCAGGCGATACAGACGATTCAAGACGAAATTCAAGACCCAAGCGAGTGGGCGCGTAGCTCAGTTGGTAGAGCAACTGGCTTTTAACCAGTAGGTCCCAGGTTCGATCCCTGGCGCGCTCACCACTCGCTTTTCCGCTGGGTCCTCAAGGAGACCCGGCCTCCCCTGGCCCCCGCGGCTGGAGTCACGCTCCCATGGCCCAGCGTTACGCCAGGGTTGCCAGAACCTTTCCTGCGCAGGCGGCTTCCACGGCTTCAATCGTCTTGGGGATCTGCGCGGTGAGATTTTCGCTGCCCTCGGCCGTGACCAAGATGTCGTCCTCGATGCGCACCCCGATGCCGCGCCAGCGCTCGTCGACGCTCTCGTCATCGGCGCTGATGTAGAGCCCCGGTTCCACGGTCAACACCATGCCGGGCTCGAGTTTGCGGGGTTCGTCCGCAGCACAGTAGGAGCCGCAGTCGTGGACATCGAGGCCCAACCAGTGGCTAGTCTTGTGAATCGTGAAGCGCTCTTCGGCGCCTTCCTCTGCTGTCTTGTCGCCCTCGCCCGCCAACAGGCCCAGGCGGATCAGACCGCGGGTCAGCACTCTCTTGGCCACGGCGTGGACCTGGTCCACGGCCAGCCCCGGCTGGATGGCCTCGATGGCCGCCAGTTGCGCTTCGAGTACCAGCTCGTAGATTTCCTTCTGGGCGGGATTGAAGGAGCCGTTCACCGGATAGGTGCGGGTCACATCGGATGCGTAGTACTCCACTTCGCAACCCGCGTCCACGAGCAGGAGCTCGCCGTCCACCAGGGGCTCGTCATTCTCCACATAGTGCAGGATGCACGCGTTGTCGCCGCCGGCGGCGATGGTGGTGTAGGCCATGCCCGTGGCTCCGCGGCAGCGGAAGGTGTATTCGATCAAGGCGTCGATCTCATTCTCGCCGACCCCCGGCGCCGCCCGCTCCATGGCGGCGATGTGCGCTTCACAGGTGATCGCAGCCGCGGCGCGCATCAATTCCAACTCGGCTGGGCTCTTGAAGAGGCGCTGTTCGTGCAAGCTGGGCGCTGGGTCAATCAACTCCACCGGCGGCTGGATGCCGCCGCGGGCCTTGTTGCGCAGGCCCGCGATCATGGCCAGCACCTTGCGATCGCGCTCCTCGCTGAGGCCCGTGCGGTAGACGATGCTTTGGTAGTTTTTGAGCAGGTCGCCGAGGACATCCCAGATGTCTTCGATGTCATAGGCGGCATCCACGCCCAGGGTTTTGGGGGCGGCTTGCACTCCCAGGCGGCGACCGGTCCAGGTTTCCAGCTTGGCATTCTTCTCGCGCAGGAACAGAATCGAGCGCCTCGGCTCTTCGTCTCCCAGGGCACCATCGGGCAACAGCACGAGCAGGGCGCCGGGCTCGGCAAAACCGGTGAGGTACCAGAAGTCGCTGTCCGGACGAAAGCGGTACTCGCAATCGTTGTTGCGCACTTTGTGGGTCGCCGTGGCCACGATGGCCGCGCTCTTCGTGCGGGCCAATCCGTCGAGTAGTCGTTCGCGGTGGGTTTGATAGATGGACATGGAGAGCAGGGGCGGCTGGCTGGATCGTGGGAGATGTTTGGAGTCGAAGAGAATAGCCCGCCCGGCTGCCGCCGGTCATGAATAACCCCGCGCCCGTTCCAAAGTCCATTCAGTCTCGGAGAACCCAGGCTTCAAGGCGCGAGGCGATGGCGCTCAAGAGTCGGCGCGCCTCGGCGGCTTCGCGGGGGAGGTGCGCTATCGTAGCGTTCCAAGGGGGGCGCGGCGGCGGCTCGTGGATGCCGATCAATCCGCCCGGCACATCCAGGAGGGCGGCCATGGCTTCAGCTGCAGTGCGCAATTCTTCTTCGAGTTCTGCCGCCTCGCCGGGGGAATCCAGCCCAGGCCAGGAAAACCACAGGCCACCGGCGGCGAGGGCTCGGGGCAGGTCGGCACCACAGGAGGCTGGCAGGGGCAGGCGCCGCCGTTTGAAACGGCCGAAGAGGGCGCGCTCTTCCTCGCCAGGCAGGAGTTTGAGTTCCAAGGCTCCGTGGCGTTCATCTTGACGCATCCAGTCGATGTACTCGACGCGGATCTCGAGTCCCTCGGGTTCGGGCAGGAGAACGAACACGCGCACCGCCGCACCGCTGGTGTGCAACAGCCCGACTTCGATGCCAGAGTTGTCGAGGGTCACGCGCAGGTCCACCGTGGCCGCTCCGATGCGCAGGCCGCGCACTATAGATTCGCGGGTCTGGTAACGGGTGCCAGGCGTCAAGGGCGGCGGCGGCGCGGGACGCAGGAGTACACCATCGTCCAGGATTCCCGGCAGGCCGCCCTGGCCTTTTGGGGCATCGAAGGGGACTCCGGGCAGGAGCGCGGGCAGGACGGCAGCCGACCAGGCGGGGTGACCTCCCAGGCGTTCGAGGTGGTTCCAGGCGTCGCGCCAGCGGCCTTCCTTCGTGGCGAACAAACAAAGCGCCGCCCGAGTGCCGGGGTCGCTGCGCTCGCCCTGGGCTTCTTTTTTTACCAGGGTGCCCCAGCCGCGCCAGACTGCCCGCCTGTCGGCGCGGGGCGTTCCCGGCTGCAGCCAAGGCTGCTTTTTGAAGAGCTCTGGACCCAGGTCCACGGCGCGGGTTTCCCTGCCCACGCCAGCCCAGGCGCGGGCGTTGGCGCCCGCCGGCAGCACCACCGTCGGGGCGCTCTGGTGGCTGGGGAGGGCCATGAGCGCCAAGCAGCAGAGGGCCTGGACCGAACCCGGCTGCCGATGGGGGGGTGAGACCATGGCACCCAGCCTCGGGCTCTTCCGCTGGCCTGTCAAGTCACAGGGCCCCTCGCCTCCCCGCCTCCAAAAGTGAATAATCCCCCCAGCGCCAAGCCCCGCTCCTCGTCCCCCACAATCAAACCGACAAGAAAACCGTGAGCGAACCCCAAAACAACCCTGCGGAATCAGCCGGCCCCGTGATCGACGCCGGCTTGCTTGAGATCCTGGCTTGCCCCGAGACCCACCAGCCCCTGCACCAAGCCAGCGCCAGCGAGTTGACCGCGGTCAACGCCCGCATCGCCGCGGGCAAGCAAAAAAATGTCGGTGGCGAGAGCATCAGCGATGAAATCGATGCCGGCCTCGTGCGCGAGGACGGCAAGATCCTGTACCCGATTCGTGACGCGATTCCGGTCATGCTGATCGACGAGGGGCTGCCGCTCTAGTCCGGCCCGGACCCAGAAAAGAGCACCGGAGCTCCATGCGTTTTCACCATCCCGCGCATCCCGGCAGCAGTCTGCGCCTGGGTTACTGCATGAATTTGCATGCGGGCGAAACCCTTTCTGAGGTGATCGCCGGCGTGCGCGCGATCAGCCTGCCCCTGAGCCGCCGCCTGGGCGGGACGGAGCCCTTTGGCGTGGGCGTCTATCTTCCCGCGGCCCTGGCTGCCAGCCTGGCCGGGGAGGGCGGCCGCGAGATGCGGAAACGCCTGGCCCGGGAGTTTTCCGAGGGCAACCTCGCACCCTTCACCTTTAACGCTTTTCCCTTCGGTGACTTTCATCGCGCGGGCCTCAAGCGCCAGGTCTTCGAGCCCACCTGGACCTCGGATGAACGCCTCGCCTATACCCTCGATGTGGCTCTGATCGCTGCGGAGTTGAACGCGGGCAGCGAGGAGTTGGTGACCATCTCCACCCATTGCGGGCGCTTCGGTCCCTGGCAGGCGGGGGAGTTCGAGGAGGCCGCGGCGCGCTTTGAAAAACTGATCCTGGAGTTGGCGGGTCTGGCGCAAGCAGGCACGGCCACCGTGGCCATGGCCCTGGAGGCCGAGCCCCGTTCGGTAGCGGGCACGACCCGCGCAGCCCGGGATCTGGTGGCGGCTCTTTACGAGGAACTCGAGCACAGAGTGGGCTCCGATCTTCTGCGCCGCCATCTCGGCTTGTGCCTCGACACTTGCCACTCGGCCGTTGAGTTCGAGGAGCCCGACGAGGCTGTGGACCTGGCCCTGGCGGCGGGGCTCTCGAAGTTGCAGTTTTCCTCGGCCATTCGGCTCAAGCAACCGGGCTCGCGGGCCGCGGCGCGCGGGCAACTGCTGGGCCTCGACGAGCCGCTCTATCTGCACCAGACCACGGGCCGCGGTGCTGGCGGACTCTTGCGTGTGGACGACCTCGGCGACCTGGCCTCGGCTGCCGCGAGCGATCCCGCCTGGCTGGGCTGCGAGGAATGGCGCACCCATTTTCATGTGCCCGTGGACCTCGCGCGCCTGGGTGAGGAGGGCCTCGAGACCACCCGCGACCACGCTGATGCCCTATTGCTGCGACTCCTCCAGCAGCCCGAGGCCTGGGGCCGCCCAGAGTTGCAGGTGGAGATCGAGACCTACACCTGGGACATCCTGCCCGGCGTCCTCTGCGGTCCGGGGGCTCTGGTGGATGGATTGGCCCGTGAGTACGAGCATGTCATCGCACTCCTGGCCCGTGCTGGTTGGACCCCGGCCGCTTGAGTGCGGGACGGCGGTATCGCCCACAGGTTCCAGGGCCTCCCGTGCCGGAGCTTTCCTCTGGAGAGGTCGTTGACAGTCCCCCCGGGCAGCCGTATTCTTCCGGCCATCTGCTCCGCGCAAGCTGGCCCAATGCCTCCGCGCAAGCTGGCCCAATGCTCTGGGCAAGCCGAGCAGGGAGCGCTCCAGCGAGGCTCGAAACACAATTTAGCCGACAACTTTTTCAGCCGACGATCGGAACAAGTGGCCCCATCGTCTAGTTAGGCCTAGGACACCAGGTTTTCATCCTGGCGACTGGGGTTCAAATCCCCATGGGGTCACCATCCAGCGCGCCCCCGAGTTTCGACTCGGGGGCGCTTTTTTTTCTTGTCCCCAGAGCCCGGCGGGCGACACTCGGGGCCGCCCGTCACCTCTCATCTCCCGACCCGTCGCACCATGGCTCCCGATCCCGCCTCCTCCACATCCGATACGCCCTCCGAGGACGCCGAGCCCAGCCTGCCGGCTTTCATCATCGAGGGTGCGCGCTCTTCTCGCGCCAAGTGCAAGACCTGCCGCAAGGCGATTCCCCTGGGCGGCCTGCGCCTGGGCATCCTGGTCGAGGGCCCCTATGGCATGGGGCACATGTGGCACCACCTCGAGTGTGCCGCCGAGCGCCACTTCGAGAAGCTAGAGGAGGCCTACGGCCTGGCGGCCTGGAACTTCGCCAAGGAAGTTCCCGAGCCTATCCCGGCCCTGGAGGATCTCGCCAAGTTGAAGGTCGAGGCCGACAAGCAACGCGCGGAGAAAAAAGAGCTGCCCTACGCCGAGCTCGACCCCTCGGGCCGGGCGCGCTGCAAGCTGTGCGACGAGTTGATCGGAAAGGGCACTCCGCGGGTGGCCTTGGGCCGCAGCGTCGAGTTCGGCCAACAAACGCGCACCACGCCGATCAACATCCATCCCGCTTGTGTGGCGGATGCGCTGCAAGCCGAGGACAACGCCACCGAAGTCGATGGCTTCAGCGAGGCCCTGCGCACGAACAGCAAGGGCCTCGATGCCAAGCTCATCGAGGATGTCCTTGGCTTGGTGGGTTCGCTCTACTAGCAAGTGTGGGTGCTGCGGCCCGGTTGCCCAGCTCAATCGATCTTGCCCGCCCGCGGGTGAGCCTGGTTGTAGACAGTGCGTAGCCGCTCGATGGAGATGTGGGTGTAGATCTGGGTCGTCACCAGGTGGGCGTGGCCCAAGAGTTCCTGGACGGCGCGCAGGTCGGCGCCGCGGTCCAGAAGGTGCGTGGCGAAACTGTGGCGCAGGGTGTGGGGCGTGGCGTGGCGCAGGATGCCGGCGGCCAGGGCGTGCTTGGAGAGGATGCGTCCCAGGCTCCGGGTGGTCAGCCTCCCGCCGCGCAAGTTGAGAAACACAGCGCCGGCGGCCGCGGGCTGCGGCCGCGGTCGCGCCGGATCCTTCAGGTAGATCTCGAGAGCTTCGATGGCGAAGCGCCCCAGGGGCGCCAGGCGTTCCTTCTTGCCCTTGCCGCGCACCCGCGCCAGGCCAC
Organism: Planctomycetota bacterium; assembly: GCA_012959785.1. Classification (GTDB taxonomy): domain Bacteria; phylum Planctomycetota; class UBA1135; order UBA1135; genus DUCM01. Next base: position 435,559 of record DUCM01000021.1, read on the forward strand.
GGGGGAAGTCGATGTCGGCGCGGTCGAGCCCCACGGTTTCTGCCGCCCGCGTGCCGGCTGAGTAGAGCGTCTCGAAGAGCGCCCGGTCCCGTCGACCGGCGGGGGAGTCGGCTTGCGGCGCTCGCAGGAGGGCTTCGACTTCCGAGAGCTCCAGGCAGGCGGGCAGGCGCCGACCAGTTCGCCTTTGGCGCAGGCCCGTGGCGGGGTGCCTGTCGATGAGCCCTTCGCGCTCCAAATAGCGGAAGAAGGCCCGCACAGCCGAGAGCTTGCGCTGGATGGTGGATGGGGCCAGGGAGCGTTCATCGAGCTCCACCAAAAAGGCCCGCAAGGTGCGCGCATGGACCTCGCCAGGCGCCTTGATCCCGTGCCCCTCGAGAAAGGCCAGGAGTTCGGTCAAGTCGCCCCCGTAGGCCCGCAAGGTGTGGGCCGACGCCCCGCCCGTGGCGGAGAGCTGGGCCAGGTAGCGGGTCAGGTGCTGGGGCAGGCTGTCGGTCGAAGGGGGCACAGCTCGGCAGGCTAACTCAAGCCGCGGCGGAAGGCGCGCGGCGCGGCAAAAACCGGCTCCTGGGCCGAAAAGGGCCTCGCCCCGCCCATGGCAGGGTTTCTTCGGGATTGCTTCAGGCTTGGCGGCCCTGCCGGTCGACCGAATGTGTACCCCCACCCAAATTCACCCATGATGGAGTCAGAACCCCGGGCCCCCCTCCCCACGGGACCCGAGACCCCAATAGTCCAGGTACGGCTTCCAGACTGGAGCCTGCTCTGTGGCCGAGTTTTAAAGGCTTGCGATGAGACTGTCGTGATCGACTTCGATTCTGCTGGCGATTCCATCCCGGAGGGATCGAAGCTCGTGACGCTGACGCTCACCTCAGGGGCTGGAGCCCAGCTCATGGCTCGCGGGCATCTCACCCACCTCAGCTCGAGTTCCGACTCATCCTGCGAGGGGGAGTTTCGCTTTGCCCATCCCGGCTCGGCACTTCTGGCGGCCATCGCGAGCCGTGTCGCGGGTCAGGACTCCACCGCTAGTTCCCGAGCCAACGAGCGCCAGGCCTACCGCGTGGGTGTGCAGGCGTGTCACATCCCCGTGGCGATCCATCCATGTTCAGGCAAGTCTTCTCTGGAGCTCGATGCCTCTTGCCCCTCCGCTCAATCGGAAGGAGTCGTGGCGGGAGTCGTGCTTGACCTCTCAGCCGAAGGCATGGGACTCTTGGTGGAGGATCTGGAGGAGCGCAGGTTCGAGTTGGGCGAAGAAGTGCAACTGCTCTTGAGCCTGACCGAGGATTTCGAACAGTTGCGACTCCGCGGAACGGTGCATCAATGCCGGAGCGTGCGCGGTGGTGTGCGCTACGGCATCCACATCGAACCGGAGCACACCACCGAGGGCGCCCACATGCAGGAAGTCGTGCTGGCCTTTGTCATGCACAGACAGCGGGAACGGGTGCAGCCTCAAAAGGGGCAGGACTGAAAAAGGCCCCTGGGGGGCGCGGGCGGCACCAGGCCCCAGGGGTTGAATCCCGGGCCATGAGCGCGATTTTCCTGATGGGGATCGTGGCCCTGCTCGCCCTCGCGTGGCTGGCCCTCATGGTGCGGCGCCATGAAGTCGTCGCCGGAGAAAGGGAGCTGGGAAAACCCGAAGAGGCCCGCCAGCAAGGCTCCGCTGCTCCGAGGCTCTTGCACCCATTAATCGATCTCGCGAATTGCCTCGGCTGCGGCGCCTGCTTGCGGGCCTGCCCGGAGAGCGGTGTCCTGGGGCTGATCCATGGCCAGGCCGCGGAGATCCACGGCGCGCACTGCGTGGGTCACGGCTTGTGTGAGGAGGCCGCCTGCCTCTGCCCTGCGAGAGCTGCCACACGATCTTTGGCTGGCAGGGTGCTCTGTTCAATCACAGCGGCATCAGCGCCGCTTGTGTGAACTGCCACCTCTACGAGTACCGTGGGACCACCGACCCCAATCACCAAGCTGCTGGTTTCCCCACCGACTGCGAGATCTGCCCCGACACGACTTCCTGGGCTGGCGCCAGCTTCGACCATTCCTGGCCACTGGTGTCGATCCACGCCTTCTCCCCGTGCAGCGAGTGTCACCTGACGCCGCCCGTCCATTCAAATTTCAGGTGCACCCACTGTCACACGCACAATGAGATCAACTCGACCAGCGATTACGACCGGGTGTCGCGCTACATCTGGTCGAGCCCTGAGTGCGTCGCCTGTCACCCGGACGGCGAGGAGTAGCACCTTTGGTTTCTGGGTTGGCGTCTCTTAGTCGACCTTCGCCGCGGGAGTCAGGCCTTGCGCCATGACGCCCAGGTTCTGGCGCCAGCCCGCCAGGAGCGTTTCGCGGGAGGTGAAGTTGATGCCGGCTGTGAAGCCTTGCTGCTCGGAGGTGTCAAGCGTGGCACTCAGGCTCTTGGCTCCCTCGGCCTGGGCCGCGACCCACTTTTGCAGGCGGTCAAGGACGGCGCCGGTGCGCGCCACTTCCTCGCTCAGGCCAGTCACCTTCTGGCGAGCTTTTTCCAAGTCCAGTTCGAGGGTCTCCATGCGCTGGGTCAGGTCGACCTCGGCGGGGGAGGAGGCGCTGGCGGCGAGCACCAGCATCGCGGCACCGAGTCCGGCCAGGGCCAGTCGTGTGGTTTCTTTCATGATGGAAAGACCTATCGTCGGGTCAGGTGCCAGGGCTTCAGGTGGGCGTTGAAGTTTTGTCCGCCGCCGCGACCGGAGGTAGTTTGAGGGCCAGGAAGAGGGGCCAGAGGAGCAGCACGGCACCCACCAGGTAGGGGGCCCGGCTGCCGTAGAGCCAGTAAAGGGTGCCACCGAGGAGCGGCCCGAGGGCCCGGGCAAGGGCTCCCACCGAGCGGTAGGAACCCAGGACGAGGCCCTGAACATCGTCGGGGGAGTAGCGCGAAATGAGCGCCGAGAGACACGGCATGGCCAGGGCACTGCCCACGGCCATGAGAAAAAGTCCGCCGTAGAGGGCGCCCGATCCAGCGGCGTAACCCACGGCCACAAAGCCGGGCACGAGGATCGCCAAGCCGGCTATGGAGACTTTCTTTTCCCCAAGCCGAGGCACGAGACGGCGCACCAATCCGCCTTGCACCAGGGCGATGGTGAGGCCGATGAAGACGAACATCCAGGCCATGTCGCGGGGCGTGTAGTCAAAGCGTTCCGCGGCCAGGAAGGTCAAGGTGAACTCCATGGCGCTGAAGGCCGTGAGGTACATCATGGTAAGGGCGGCGGTACGCTTGACGCCGGGGTAGTCGATGGACTTGAGCGCTTTGAAAGGGCGCCAGGTGCGCGTCCCGGTGATTTCTTCCGTGGCGCTTTGGGGGCGCGTTTCCGGCAGGTGGGTCAGGGCCCAGATCCAGTTGAAGAGCGACAGCACGAGAGCGCAACCCGCCGCGAGAGAGAAGGGGTTGACACCCCAGGCCGCGCTCGCGGGCCAGAGTTCCGTGAGGTCCACCAGGCTGGTCGCGCCGCCGATGGCCGGTCCCACCACGAAGCCCAAACCGATGGCCATGCCCACGATGCCCATGCCCTTGGCGCGCTCGGGACCCGTGGTGGTGTCGCTGATGATGGCCGAGGCGATGGAGATGTTGCCGGCCATGATGCCGCCCACCAGGCGCGCCAGAATCAAGAGTGAGAAGGAACCGGAGCAGAACCAGATGGCGTAGGAGAGGGCCGTGCCGCCCAGGGTCCAGAGCAGGGTTCCGCGCCGTCCGCGCCGGTCCGAGAGGTGTCCCCAGAAGGGCGCGAAGAGAAACTGCAGGAGCGAGTAGATGGAGCCCAAGAGACCGCCGAAGAGGGTCACCACCGCGAATTCCGCCCCCGGCTTGCCCGCCACGAACTCCACCAAGGCTCCGTGCAGCTTGCCGATCAGACTGCTCTGGCCCTCGAGTTCGACATAGTGCTCGAGCATGGCGGGAAAGAGCGGAAAGATGATGGAGAAGCCGATCAGGTCGATAAAAACGGTCAGAAAGACGAGACCGAGGATGGAGCGTTGCTTGGGAGGGTTCTTCACGGGCCCCTTGTACGCCGCTGGCGAGGCGAAGGAAAGGCCGAGGGGGGAGAGGAAAGCCGCCGGAAGTTTTAGACTGGGGCCCATGGAGCGCGCACCCACCTGGCCCGCGGCCCTTGAGGCCCACGAACTCAGCCGCCAACCCGGCGTTGCTGGGCTGCTGGTAGCCCTGCGTGGGCGCTCGGGCTGCGTAGCTCTCGACAGCGTCGCCGGCAGCCCGCGGCGCTGGAGCTGGGTGGCCTGCGAACCGCGCGTCGAGATTTCAGAGTCGAGCCTCGAGTTTTCCGATCTGCGCCGCTGGTGCGCCAAGGGTTCCTGTGCGACCGACATCCCCGGCCCCTTCGCCGGTGGATTCCTGGGCGCTCTGGCCTATGACCTCGGTGTCGCCGGCGAGACCCAGAACTTGCCCGCCGATCCCTGGTCCACGCCCGCTGTTCTGGGCGGCTTGTACGCCGAGTTCTTCGTTATCGACCACCAAGCGGGCCGTGCCTGGTTCGTTTCGGGCGACGACTTCAGAGGTGCCCGGCGGGCGGAGCTGATCGAGTTGGCCGAGAGCGCAGGTATGGACGAGCCTCGGGACTTCGAACAAGTCAGCGCATTGCGTCGCCTGGTTTCCCGCGAGGAACACATGGCGCGCATCGAGCGCACCCGCGAGTGGATTCTCGCCGGCGAGTTCTACCAGGCCAACCTCGCCCACCCCTTAGAAGCCGATACCCGAGGCGACCCCTTGGATCTTTACCTGGCTCTGCGCCAGAGGAACCCCGCGCCCTACGCGGCCTTCCTCGGCGGCAAGGACTTTGCTCTGATCTCTTCGTCGCCCGAGTTGTTGCTCGAGGTTTGCGGCGCCGAAGCGCGCACCCAACCGATCAAGGGCACTCGGGAGCGCAGCCCCAATCCCATCGAAGACCAGCGCCGCGCGCAAGAACTCTGTGCCAGCGAAAAGGACCGGGCCGAACTGGCCATGATCGTCGACCTCGAACGCAACGACTTGGGCCGCGTGGCCCGCACCGGCAGCGTGCGCGTGGATGAGTTTCAGGCCCTGCGCTCCTTCGAGAATGTGCACCACCTGACCGCCGATGTGTGCTGTCGGCTCGCGGAGGGACGCGATGGCGTGGACGCCTTGGCGGCGCTCTTTCCCGGCGGCTCGATCAGCGGCGCGCCCAAGCTGCGCGCCATGCAGGCGATCTGCGACCTCGAAGGCGAGGGTCGCGGGTTCTTCACCGGTTCCATGGGCTTTGTGTCCTGCGGCGGCGACTTGGCCTTCAATATCCTGATCCGCACGCTGCTTTGGCGTCGCACAGGTACCGCAAGCGAGGGACAGGTGCGCTTCCATGTGGGCGGCGGCATCACCTGGAGCTCGGACCCCGCCGCCGAAGACGACGAGACTCTGGCCAAGGGCGAGCGCTTGGCTGCGGCTCTGATGGGGTTGCCGAAGGAGGTGCGCTCATGAACGCCGAGGCTCTGGAAGCCCTTTGGGCCGACGGCCACCTGCGAGCGCCGGACGAGCCGGTGGTGCGCGCCGGCGACCCGGGTTTTCTCTTGGGGCTAGCGGTCTTTGAGACCCTGCTATTTGAAGAGGGCGTCCTGTATTTCGTCGACGAACACATCGAGCGTTTTGAGCGGGGTGCCGCCGCCCTGGGCCTGCCAGCTCCCCCTTGGTCCGCCCGCGGCGCCCTGGCAGAGGTGGCCGAGCAGCTCTCCGGCAGCGCTCGTGCCGTGCGCTTGACCTTGACTCCAGGGGCGGCCGGCAAAGGACCGAGCCTGCTTGTCACCGCGCGAGCTTGGACCGCGCCGGATGCGGCGGGTATCGGCACGACCCTGGTGGCCCGGGCCAAGCTGGCCCAGGATTCCCTGGAGAGTTTGAAGACCTCGAGCCGACTGCGAAATGCCCTGGCGCGTCAGGCGGCCCAGAAAGTTGGCGCCTGGGAAGCCCTGCTTGGCACCGATGAGGGCGATGTGGCCGAGGGCACGGTCTCGAACCTGTTCGCGGTGCTCGACGGCGAACTCGTCACTCCGCCCTGCGAGCGCGGCGCGCTGCCCGGCATCGTGCGCCAAAAATTGATCGGGACCTGGGGGCCTGGTTGTAGCGAGCGCTCCCTGCGACCGGAGCACCTGGCGCGGGCCAGTGAAGTGTTTCTCACCAGCTCTCTGGCGCGTATCGCGCCGGTGCTCTGGATTCGGGATCTCGTCGAGGATCTGCCGGGAGCCGCAGGACCCGCCGCCAAGCGTGCTGCTGGGCTCATCGAGGCCCTCGAAAAGAGCTACGCAGAGGCCCAGGCGGCGCGCCGCTTGGGGTTTCACTAAAGGCTGACATTGCCCGGGGCTCCCTGTGGGCTATCCTCGGGGGCACTCCCGTCCTCGGGGCCGTATACCCGTGGGCAGTCCAGAGCCCCGGATGGTCCGCGATGATTCAGCTTCTGCTACTCGTTTCCCTCGCCGCGCCCGCGCCCACGATCGCTGCTGCGCTTGGCACACCCGCTCCGCTCGGGCTCGTCTTCGATGAGGACGAGGAAGTGCCCGACAAGCGCCCCGAGGTCAAGGAACTGCTCGCGAGGCTCAAGGCTCACAGCTCCAAACGCGGCGACGAAGACAAGGAAGCCGTGGCCGTGATCGATCTCATGCTGGTGGAATTTCGGGCCAGCGGCCCCTGGGATCGAGGCGCCATGGCCAAGGGCCTTGGGAACTGCTTGTCCGTGAAGCGCCGCGACCTCACCGATGGCGTCAAGGACAACAGCCTGTTCCTGGCGTCGGCGGTGGCCTTGGGCGAGATGGGCGCTGACGCAACCAAGCACCTGCTCAAGTGGATCGGTCACAAACGACACCGCAAGAACATCGCTCTCCAGCGTCAGCTGATCCTGTCCCTGGGCAAAACGCGCGACTTGAAGGCCACAGAGGAACTGACCGACCTGCTAAAAAGTGATGTAGCCATCCTGGTGGGAGCTGCCGCCGAGGCTTTGGTGCAGTTCGATGGCGCGCCTCTCAAGACGCGCAAGAAGATTTTCAACGAGCTGCTCAAGATGATTATGACCACCAAGGCGACCAAGGACAGCAATCCCAACGACATCGCGGCCCGCGAAAAGTGGGACATCATCGCGGCTCCCATCATCACCACCCTGCAAGCCCTTTCGGGCCACGATGCTCGGAGACCCGAGGAGTGGCAGCGCTGGTGGAACAAGAACAAGAAGAAGGACTGGGACAAGGAAGATTGAGGGGCGCCAGGCGTCCCAAGCTTCCACGCCCGAACAGTCTCTGCTAGCGAGAAATGACTTCGACACCCAACCCTCCGCTGCCGCCGCGCTTGCCCTTTTCTGGGCCACTCTTGCTGCTCTTCCCGGCGCTCTTCTTTGCGGGGGCGGTCCAGTATCAGCGCGCCCAGCGGCCGCAGCCCGGGCCGCCGCCGGCTCGGCCCGAAGAGCCTTCCACCAATCCCGTGGCGGGTTGGTTGGGCCACGGCGTCCTCGTGGCTGGTGGGCAGTTGCGGGCGCGCCTGCTACCCCTCCACAACAACCGCGAACGCCAGAGCTTTGACGCGGACAGCCTTGCGCGGCGCCTGGAACTCGGACCAGGCGAGCCCTGGCGACTGGAGCTGCGCTACCTCGTCAAAGAACCAGGAGGGCAGTACAAGGACTCCGCGGAGGGTAGTTCAACCAGGAGCGCCAGTCTGGATCTCTCCGATCTCGTTGTATCCGATGCCACGGGTCGCGCGGCGGGCGCCCTGAGCGGACCCGAGCTGGCCGCGGGCGAGGTCATCGATCCCCTTTGGAGCGTCCTGGCCGCGCCGACCTACTTGCAACCTGGTGAGACCACCCGACTGGTCCTGTGGGGACGCGCCCCCAAGGGTCGGGCCAGTTTGCAGGGCAGCTTCGCTGCCGTGGCGCTCTTTCCCGAGGACCTGACTCCCGAGCAAGGCGATTCGCCCCTCGCTGAACTGGAGCGCCGCGAGTGAAATTCGCGGCAAGCTCGGCCTTGGCCCTGATTCTGGGAGTCGCGGGTTTCTTTG
>DUCM01000021.1:443607-444735 GCA_012959785.1 Planctomycetota bacterium
GCGGGCCGGCACTTCGCCGGAACCGACGAGGCCAGCCAGAATCTTGAACCCAGCGCGCCAGCCGAGGTCTCCAGGGGTGAGCCAGACAGCGCTGCTCAGGTGCTGGAGTTGCGCGCCGAACTGCGCAAGCTAAAGGGGCGCCTGGCAGAGTCCGAAGCAACCCGGGTGCAGCGCGAGCAGGAATTTTTGCAGTACACTCAGATGATCACCAATTTGGTGCCCGCCGAAGCTCCGTCCGAGATCATCGAGGCCCTGGCCGGTAAGGTTCCAGAGTCCTCGCTGCCCGTGGAGGACCCGGCCCTCCAGTCTGCGCGCCGCCGCGCCCAGGAGCGGGCCGACGAGATCGCCCTGGCCCTGCGCTCCCTGATGAAGATCGCGGGCCTCGAATCCTTGAACCTGCTCGAGATCGGCAGCCTGGGCGATGGCTTCGTGGGGCCCCTGGTGATGCGCGTGCTCGACGGCCAGGGCCGACCCGTGGGCAGCCTCTCCGCCGATCGTTTGCGCCTCGAGGGTAGCCACTCGGGTTGGACCTTGACCCTGATTTTCGAGGCCGGCTACGAACGCCAACCCGGCCGGCGTCTGGCCTTCGAAGGCACCCTGCCCGGCGAAGATCGCGGCGGCGAACGACGCATCGTGCTGGTCCGCACGGACCCGGGGCCCTGGTTCGAGGCCATGCCCGAGCTCTTTGGCGAAACCCCGCCGGTGCCTCTGGTGGATGACGGCCAGTGGTACTTGCCCGTGGTGCACCGGCGTCTGAACGAACTGTTGGCCCGGGACCTGGTGGGGGGCACTTATCGTTTCAGTCGTCTGGGCGGAGTGCTTGATGGCGTGCTGCGGGATGTCGAGATCGAACAGTTCAACAGTCGGGGCCAGCTCATTCAGCGCTTGGTGGCGGACCGCCTGGAGATATCGCTCTCAGCCAGCGGTGCGGTGTTGACCTTGCGCGACGGTGTGGTCGTGCGCGCGGACAAGCAGCACGCTTTTCTCGAGGGCCGATATCGTGTCTTCTTGCCCAGGGCGAACGCAGAGCAATGGCGCACGGCCGGCCTGCCGGGGCTGGTTCCGGCTTCCGAGTCGAGCGCCAACGCCAGCCTCAGTCCCCCGCACTGAATCCCCCCCCCCCCCCCC
>DUCM01000021.1:444745-450593 GCA_012959785.1 Planctomycetota bacterium
AGTGCATCGGTTTCGAGACCAGTCCTGTACTCTGAAGGATCAGTGGTATTCCACAGCTGAAACCCCCCCTGAAACCCCCCCCCCCCCTCGCGTGCGCAAGAAGAGTCCAAGGATGCAAAGTTTGATGCCCTCTGAACCCGGCCTGCCAGAGATCCTCTCGGTCACCGAGCTCAACGGCCGGATCAAAGACGAGCTCTCGTCGCTCGGGCGGCTGGCGGTGGAGGGCGAGATCGCTGGTTTGCGGCGGCCGGCTTCGGGGCACTTGTATTTCAACTTGAAGGACCGCAGCGCAGGCGTCGAGTCGGTGCTCGGCTGCGTCATCTGGCGCAGCCAACTCAGCCGCGCCAGCAAGCAGCCCCTCGAAGAGGGCCAGTCGGTCATCGCCCACGGCAAGTTGGATGTCTACGGACCCCGGGGCAGTTACTCCCTGGTTGTGGAGCGCGCCGAACCGCGAGGCATGGGGGCGTTGCTCGAACAACTCGAAAAGCTAAAACACGAACTCTCCCAGAAGGGTTGGTTTGATGAGCGCCAACCCCTGCCGCGTTTTCCGCGGCTGGTGGGTGTGGTCACAAGCCGCGACGGCGCCGCCTTCCAGGATTTTCTGCGCACCCGCTCCATGCGCTGGCCGGGCTACCCCGTGCGGCTTGTGCACACCCCGGTGCAGGGACCCGGAGCCGCCGAGCGCATCGCCGCCGCCATCGCAGCCCTCGACGCTAGCGGAGTGGCCGTGATCGTGGTCACTCGCGGTGGGGGTTCCCTGGAGGACTTGTGGTGTTTCAACGAACGGGTGGTGGCCGAAGCGATCTGGAAGGCCAGCGTGCCGGTGGTCAGCGGCGTGGGGCACGAGACCGACAGCACCCTGGCCGATCTGGTGGCCGACCACCGCGCCCACACGCCCACTGACGCGGCGCAGACAGTGATTCCGCTGCAACGCGAGCTCATGGAAAAGTGCGAGCGCCAATTCAACTACCTGCTGGCAGCGGTGGATGAGAACTTGGCGCGCCGCAGCGAACGGGTCGAACGCGCCGCCGACTCGCGGGTGCTCGCTCATCCCGATTGGATTCTGGGCGACCGCGAGGGTGCCCTGGCGGGCCTCGGCGAACGCCTCTCGCTCTCTGCCCGGAGACAGGTTGGGGGGGCCGAAGATTCGCTTCAGCACGCTTTGCGCGTGATGAAAGCCCTGGGACCGGCTGCGCGCCTGAGCGCCGAGACGAATCAGTTGGCCGCCCTGTCGGAGCGCCTGGCCCGGCCTTGCCGGGAGCACCTGAGCAGCATCGAAGCTCGACTGGATCTGGACGCCCGCCAGCTCGAGGCGCTTTCGCCCTACGCCGTCCTCGGTCGGGGCTATTCGATCACGCGCCTGGTAGGTGCCGCCGAGCCGCTCACCGAGGTCGAGGGTCTCAAAACCGGCGTGCGGCTCGAAACGCGCCTCGCCAAGGGCAGATTTGAATCCACCTTTGAGGGCCCCGTGGCGGAGGAGGATTCATGAGCGCCTGCCCTGGCCTGTGGGCCGTCGTGATCAACTGGAACGGCGGTTCCTTGAACCTGGATTGCCTCGCGAGCCTGGTGTCATGCGGCCTGCCACCTGAGCGCATTGTCTTCGTGGACAATGCTTCGGACGACGGCTCGCTGGAAGGGGTGCGGGCAGCCCATGGGGGCCTTGTGATCCTCGAAAACGAAAGCAATCTAGGCTTTGGCGCGGCGGCCAACCAGGGCGCCGCGGCGGCCCTGGAGGCGGGCGCAGAGCTCGTCGTCTATGTCAACAACGACCTGACCTTCGAGGAGGGTTGCCTCGCCGCGCTCATGGAGTACCTCGCCGAACGACCCGCCGTGGGGGTGGTGGGACCGCGCATCCTCTCGGCCATTGAGCCCGAGCGCGTCTGGTGCGCGGGGGGGCGCCTCGACTATCGCCAGAATCTTTCCACCTTGCAGGGCTTTGGCGAGCTCGATGGTCCGGCCTACCGGGGCTCCGGTCCCGTGGACTATGTACCCGGTTGTGCTCTGATGATCCGCCGCGAGGCGCTCCAGACACTTGGCGGCTTTGACGCGGGGTACTTCGCCTACATGGAGGATGTGGACTTGTGCGTCTGCGCCAGAGCCGCTGGGCATGCGGTGCATCTCGTGGGCCATGTCGCGGCCTGGCACCGGAGCTCGTCGTCCACCGGAGGCGGCTACAACCCGCGGCGCAAGTACATGATGGGGGTCAACTCCGTGCGTCTTTTGCGCAAGCACGGGGACCGCCGGGCTTGGGCCAGTTTTATTCTGCACGACATCCTGAGCCTGCCCTGGCTGCTCTTGGCCGGCCTTTTCCGCGGTCGCGGCTGGGCCGTCTGGGCCAAGGCCCGGGGAATCCTGGCCGGCCTGCGCGGTAAACAGGTCAGCGCGGCCGACGCTTCGCGTTTCTAGCCGATGGCCGAGCGCAAGCTGGCGGTCAGTTTGTCGAGGCGCTCATAGAGGCGATAGCCTCCGGTGTCGCGCAGGTATCCGCGGGCTTCGGGGTGCCGTCCGAAGAGCTCTGCGCGACCGATTTCTTCCTCCAGGTCTGCCAGGCGCGCGCGCTTGTCGAGCAGGGCCTTGGTGATGAGCGGCATGAGCATGGAGTAGTCGCCCGGCACGCTTTCGCAGCGCGAGGAAAAGTGCTCGGGATCCACCTTGCCCCAGGTCACGGCTTCGGAAGGCGGGCATGAGGAGAGCGAACCGTCGCTGACCGGGGCGGTTGTGATCTGGATGTCAAAGAGATACCCGCGCACCCCCTCGAGGCCGAAGATCTGACTCAGGGCGGGCTCGGGTTGCAGGTTGAAGTTCTTCGGCACGCCGCCGCCAAGAATCAGAGTGCCGAGGCCCGCGCTCTCGGTTTCCATCTGACCCCACCAGTGGATGGCGCAGGACTCGAAGACCTCCCGGTAGAGGTCGAGTTCGAAGGCGAAGCTCGCCGGGCTTTCGGCCAGAGCCCAGAGTTTCATGGCGTTCAAGAACACCGAGCCGTCCGCGGGTGCGCCCACGAAAACCGGGATGCTCTTGCGCGTGCAGAGGGCCAGGAATCCTTCGCGGGCGCCGCTTTGCGCTTCCTGGGCGGCGAAGCAAGCCCCCAGAAGGTGCCGCATCTCCGTGCCGGACATCTTGCGCTGGAACTCTTCGCGAGCGAGGCAAGCTGTGAGGAAGGCGTCTTGATCGAGGAGCACGCCTTCGGAGAAACCAATATCGCAGATGCGAATAATCTCTTCCTCGCGTAGGGCTGCATCGTCCCCGAAGATCGGCACTTCGAAGAAGGATTCTTCCCCGGCGCCCGGCAGGGAGCGGTGACCGTCGTGGTAGCAAACCGCGTCGGTGGTGCTGACGAGCAGGAACCAGCCCGTGTCCAGGAGCGGGTTGAGCCAGGCGTGATGTTGGCCCGAGGCCGTCACCGGTCCGGCCACGGCGAGAGTCATGGGCACGCCGCTGCCGATGGCCTCGTCGAGCAGCAACCACAGCCGCCGCAAGTAGGCGCCGCCGAAGGAAGGCAGGCTGTGTTCGAAGAGTTCCTCCAAGCTGGCGGCCTCTGCTACCGAGCGAGTGGAGAGTTTGGAGCGCGCGCCCGCACCTGGGCTGGCGGCTCTCTTGCGGGTGGGGGACATGGCGGAAGTGTAGAGAGGCCCCGGCCCTCGGAGCCCACACTTTTTCGAGGAAGCGGCCCTCTCTGGCCTCTCAGGGCACTTTTCTCCGATGCGGCCTAAGGCCCTTATCGGGGTGACCGAGAACCTCTGTGGAGTCACTCCTCACAGGCTCTGCCCGCATCCCTTGGGACTTCGAATTCACACCAACATCGCCTCCATGGGCGCCCAACGCTCGCTTTCGGCGGTTTCCCGGGACCTCTCCCGCAGTTTTCGCCGCCTGGCTTCGGGCAGCCGCATCGCCATTGCCGCAGACGACGCCGCGGGCCTGGGCATCTCCAACAGCATGCGCGCCCGAATTCGTTCCTGGGGCGCTGCCGAGCGCAACATCCGCGACGGCCTGAGCATCGCCCAGACCACGGAAGGCGGCCTGAGTGAGGTCTCCGGTATTCTCAGTCGCATGCGCGAACTATTCGTCCAGGGCGCCAGTGGAACCCTGCAAGCCCAAGATCAGGCAGCCCTCGATGACGAAGTTCAGGCTCTCAAGGCCGAACTCGATCGTCTCTCAGAGGACACCGACTTCAACGGCCTCAAGATCCTGAGTGGAATGCCCCAGCGCATCGGCATCAGCGTTTCGGGGGTCAGTGTCCAGGGCATTCAGGTGCACTTTATCAACTCCTCCAGCGCAGGTCTCGGGATCGACAACGCCGGGATCCCTTCGGTGGGCCCCGATCCCCTGGTGGCCCTCGACGGCGCTATCCAACAGGTGGCCGCTGGCCGCGGGCAGTTGGGTGTGGATCAGTCCCGCCTGCAATCGGCCCTGGCCACGGCACAAATCACAAGTGGATCCCTCTCTGCCGCAGAGAGTCGCATCCGCGATGTGGATGTGGCCCACGAGACGGCGCAGCTCACGCGCGCGACCATCATGCAGCAGATGACCGTGGCTGTCCTCGCCCAGGCCAACAGCCAGCCCGAGCTGGCCCTGGGCTTGATCCGTGGCTAACCGCGGCGGACCGGGTTAGACTGCTTGCGCGTTCGCTTTCCAGAAGCACAACCCACGCCGCGCTCTCCATGGTCGATTTCAATGCCTCCGCCTCTGCTGGCTACTCGCTGCAGGATTACAGCCCAAAGGCGCCCATCGAGGGCGTCGAGATCGTCAACCTGCGCCGTTTCAATGACGACGGTGGAGCCATGACCGAACTCGGACGCCTCGCCGCCGGTCAACTCGCCGGACTGGAGGGTTTCGAGGTCAAGCAGATCAACTTCAGCGTGCTGGAACCCCTGGCCATCAAGGCCTTCCACCTGCACAAGCGTCAAACCGATGTGTGGTTCGTGCCGCCGGCCGACAAGATGCTCCTGGTGCTCGCCGATGTGCGCGCGGGCTCGCCCAGCGAGGGCGTGCAGATGCGAATCGTCCTGGGTGACAGCCAATCCCGCCTTGTGCGCATCCCCCCGGGCGTGGCCCACGGTTGCCGCAACCTACAGCCGGCGCAGACCTCGACCATCATCTACTTCGTCGATGTGCAGTTCTCCGTGGACGATGCCTGCGACGAAGGCCGCCTGGATTGGGACCACTTCGGTGCCGAGGTCTGGGAAGTCGCTCGGGAGTAGGCTGATCTACTCCGGCCCTTCCGTGATCGCAATCATGCGCTCGAGGGCCTGCCGCGCGGTACGGGTCAATTCCTCGCGCTCTGTCTTACCGAGGCGCTCGCGTTCTCCGGTCAACTCATCCACGCTGTCGCCGGCGATGACGCGATTCAGATCGGGCGCCTGACCCAGGCGCAAGAGATCGAGCAGCCCCGCGAGGTGCGGCGGATCATTGCGACTCATGGTGGCGCAGCCGCAGCCCGCGTTCTTGGTGCCGGGAATCTCAAGCAGGTGGCGCACGCTCACGCCCCGTTGCGCTCCCAGGGCCGCCGCGTTGCGCACGAAATGCCCCTCGGTGCCGATCACCAGTTTGTCGCCGGGTTTTGCGTCGAGAACGGCCTGCCACAAGTAGGCCGTGGAGCCCGAACCGTCGGCGGCCTGCACGGCGTCGAGGGGCGACTCGGGGTGCACGAGCACCCGCCAGCCCTGGTTCTGCCACCAGTGCACGGCCTCTTCGCGGAAGATCGTGTGCACGCCGCACGAGGCTCCCCAGAGAATCATCTCAGCCCGGTCCAGAGCCGCAAGGCCGCCCTCCACGGCGCTCAGGGGGAAGGCGCCGCCGCGCACCTGGGGGTCGGGCAAGAGGGCCAACTTGTCCCTGTCCATGTTCA
>DUCM01000022.1 GCA_012959785.1 Planctomycetota bacterium
TGCGCGGGCCGTTTTTTTCAGACTGGGTGGCTGGAGGTCTCGCAGCTGCGGGCAAGAGCGTAGGATGGCGGGCATGCTGAAGCTCCTCTTGATCTGTGCCCTGTTGGTGCCCGCGGCGCCAAGGGCCTTGCAAACCGAAGGCCCCGCGCCGGAGCTCGTGGCGCAGGCTGTGGAGGCCATCGACGGGGCGTTCAAGAACAAGAAGACGGGCACTGAGAAGCTTGTCGCGGCTCTCAACGCTTATGGGCGCACGGCTGACAAAGAGGTGGTAAAAAGCGTGGCCGCGGGGCTCAAGCGCAAGCAGAGCGAGGTGCAATTGGCGGCCATTGAAGCCCTGCGCTTCAATCCCCACCCTGACGCCCTCGAGGCCCTGCACCATTCTTTCAAGAAGGACAAGAAGCTGCGCAAGAAGGACGAACTCTACAGCGCTCTTGTGAAGGCCATCTGCCAGCACGGGAGTGAAAGCTCGATTCCACTTCTAAGCCGCAACCCGCTCCATAAAATCAGCCACGATGTGGCCCGGGCGCGCGTTTTGGGCTTCGGCATGATCCGTCATGCCGATTCGGTGGCGGGCCTCGTGAAACTCTTGCAGAGCGTGACTGCCCGGGTGCGCGAGCCCCTCATGGAGGACTTTCGCACTTCGCTTTACCTACTTACCGGCGTGGACAAGGGCACGAACACCCGGGCCTGGCTGGCGTGGTGGAACAAGAACAAGAAGACCATCAAGGTCGCCACTGAAGCGCCCAAGCTGCCCGAGTTGGCCCAAATCCGTTGGGAACGCTACTGGGGCTTGGAGCGCACATACGAGCGGGGCAAGAAACGCCGCGAGCGGGGCGACGACCCCGAGTGAAGAACGAAGCTGCGTCTGGCGGTGCATTTGAAGGCGATGCGCTTGAAGGCGATGACTTCGACGCCGAGTTGTTCGAGCGCCTGGGAGCCGCTGGACTCCTGCATCTGGGTGCCGAGCTGTTTCACAAGGGCCAGTACCATGCGGCCCACGAAGCCTGGGAGCAGAGCTGGCTGGCGGGAATGGACGACGATGAGTTCTGGAAGGGGCTGATCCAGGCCGCGATCTGCCTGCACCACTTCGAGCGCGGCGAGTTGGATGGAGCGCGCAAGCTATACCAGGGGCACCGACGGCTGCTAGCGGGATTTTGCCCCGAACACCGGGAGCTAAAGGTGGAGGCCTTCCTCGCTGAAATGAGCCGCTGCCTGCGGCCCGTGGTGCGAGCCGCCCCCACCGAAACCGTGGCCTTCGATGGTGCCACGGCTCCGCGGCTCCAATTCTTGTAGGGATTCTTGCAGGGCCGCCCTCTTGAGGGCGGCCCTCTGAAACTGAGCGGGGCTTTTTTTTGGAGGGAGCGGGAGAAGCGCGAAACCGCATCCTGGCGCTAGCGTCTCTTGACCGTGAAGAACGACCAACTACTGCACATCGTGGCCGGAGGGCCCAGCTATCCCCGCCGCCTGTCCCACATCGACGACCCGCCCAAGTCACTCTGGGCTTGCGGGCGCAGCGAGCTCCTCGAGAGCAATCGGGCGCGCCTGGCCATCGTGGGCACCCGCGCCCCCACGCCCTACGGCACGGCCCAGGCCGTGCGCTTCGCGGCGGCTTTTGCCCGCGCCGGAGTGGCGGTGGTCAGCGGCCTCGCCCGGGGCATCGACCAGGCTGCCCACGAGGGTTGCTTGAAGGCCAGCGGCGACACCCTGGCAGTCCTGGGCAGCGGGCTGCTGCGGCCCTGGCCCAACACTCCGCTCCTGGATCGGATCGCCGAGCGCGGGCTCCTGCTCTCGGAATTCGAGCCCGAGCAAGGCGCCCGCCCCCACCAGTTTCCCCAGCGCAATCGGATCATCTCCGGGCTCAGCGATGGCGTCCTGGTGGTCGAGGCGGCGGCGGCATCGGGCTCGCTGATCACCGCGCGCTGGGCCCTCGACCAGGGCCGCGAAGTCTTCGCCCTACCCGGACGGGTCGATCACCCCATGAGCCGCGGCACCCACAAGTTGCTGCGCGAGGGGGCACATTTGGTGGAGAGCCCCGAAGAGCTCTTGGCCGAGATCTACCCCAGCGAGCGCCTGGCGAAGAAGGTGCAGCCGACCAAGCGCCTGACGCCGGTGGAAAACTGCCTGCGGGGCGAAACTCTCAGCGCCGATGAGCTGGCCGACCGCCTGGCGCGCTCGGTGGGCGCCGTGCTCGGGGAGCTGGTGCCCTTGGAAGTCGAAGGTCGCGTGGTGCGCGCTCCTGGTGGGCTCTTTCGCCTGGCGGAAGAGGGCCTCTGACGCGCTGCTCGGATGTCGGGTTAGACCGAAGCCAGAGTCGCCTCGACAGCGAGCATCAGGCCGGTCAGGATGCCGCAGCCCACGAGGAAGTGCAGCAGGCGCCGGGGAAAGCTCTTGAGCGCGGCTCCGTCCTCGGTTTCGGTGAAGAAGGCACTCATCATCACGATCACGGCCGAGATCAGGCCAAACAGGCAGAGGTGGATGACGAGATCGTTCACGCGCCGGTCTCCTGGGCGCTCGCACCTGCTTTGGACTCGTCCGCGGCTGCGCCTCCGCCAAACTCCTGGCGTTCCCCGAAGCCGTAGACATCGAGCATGGTCTGGATGTTGAGCAGACCGGCCACCGACGCGATCACGAGCCCGGCTTCGCCGTAGGGAATGTGGCTACTGACGGCTTTTCCGCCGCCGAAGAGTTCAGGCAGGAGCGCCGGCAGTCCAGCCATGAATTGGCCGCCCCAGTAGTAGTAGTGTCGTTCTCGGCTGAGGTTGAGGCCCTCGGCCAGAATGGTGCCGAAGGTGACCAGGCCAACGATCATGCAGAAGACCAGCACGGCACGCAGGCGGCGGCCCTGGAAGAGATGCCCGAGGCCTGGGACCAGCCAGGTCAGCAGCACGGCAAAAGCCGGTGAGCCGAAGCCCCGGGATTCGCCCCGAGGCAGACGGGCGGCGAAGTGCGCGTGGCACATAAGCGCCACATTGAACATCCCCGAGGCTGCGGTGAGCATGGAACCCAGGGCCACGGTGGAGGGGAACTCCCGGGGGTAGGGCATGCCGTAGCCGTAGTTCTTCAAGTGGTACAGCAGGGCGCCGAGATTGCCGGCCTCGGGAGCGAGGGCCGGCGCGAAGGCGCCGCGCAGCTCCTCCTGCAAAAACTCGAAGCCCATGCCGCCGGAGAGTTTGAGACCCAGCAGATAGATCCCCTGGACGACCACGAAGGCCACCAGGGCAAAGCGCGTGCGTCCCAGGTACAGATGCCCTGCACCGGGCATGAACCATGTGAGCAACACGGCCACGGTGGGCTCGCCAGCAGGCCGGGTGGATTTGGGGGTCTTGGTCAGGATGGCCATGTGAAGAGGCTGGCAGTGTACGAAGCGCGGACGAGAGGTGAGAGCTTGGTTGCCCAAGGATCTCGGCCATGAGGATGCCCGGGGAGGCGTCCGGGGCGCTACACTCCCGCCCATGGCTGCCAAACCCCATGAGACCGACCTGCGCGTGCGCTACTCGGAGACCGATCAGATGGGCGTGGTGCACCATGCGAACTACCTGGCCTACATCGAGGAAGCCCGCACCCTGATGATGGAGACGCTTGGCCTGGACTACGCGGAGCTCGAGGCCTCGGGCATCGGGTTGCCAGTACGGCAGATCGAGGTGCGCTATCGCCAGGCAGCCTATTTTGGCGACGAGTTGCTTGTCCGCACCTGGGTGGCGGGCATGCGGGCGGCCTCGGTGACCTTCGAATACGAGCTATTGCGGCCAGCCGACGGCGTACTGATCGCCACGGCCAAGAGCGAATTGGCCTGCGTGGACCTCTCCAAGAAGCCCCTGGAAGTGCGCGCCCTGCCCGCTGACTTGCGCCGCCGCCTGGAGTCCGAACCGGCCTAGGCCGGTTCGTCGGGGCTGAAAGGGTTGTCGCAGAATGAGAGGCTGGAATCGTTCCCGGGATCATCCTCGAAGGGCGGCTGCTCCATGGCGGGCAGGGCGCTGAGCGCAGGGGCATCCTCACGAAACGGGCCCCGAACTCCCTCGCCGGGATGGATGCCGGGTAGGGCCTCCAACAACCGGTCGCGGCAGTGAGGGCAGGGGCGCCCGTTCGAGAGGGTGTTCAAGCGGGGAAACTCGCCTGCAGCCTGGCCCGTGGGCATTCCGCAGGTGAAACAAAGGGTCGGCCGGGGATCACTCATAGCCTTCAGAATCGGCATTCAAGTGAGGTCGCCTTGAGGGCCGAATAGGTCCTTGCACGCCAGAGTCTTCCGTTGACGGAAGATTTCGCCCGAAAGGGTGGCCAAACTCCGCTCCAAATCCTATGCTTGGGATGCAATAGCGCCTCATGAGGCTCTAAGCGGCACTTGAAATAGCACTAAATTGGTGCGAAATACAAGAGACACATAACTCTAGATATGCTCCAACTCACCAAGCGCACCGAGTACGGCTTGATCGCATTGGTTCACATGGTGGACCAGGGCGGCGAGTATACGAGTGCTCGTGAGATCGCGGAGAGCTACCCGATCCCCAAGCGGCTCCTGGCCGAGGTGCTCAAGGACCTCGCGCGCAGTGGCTTGGTGAATTCCTTGCGCGGCTCGACTGGTGGCTACGCCCTGGCGCGACCCCCCGAACAGATCACCGTGGGGGACATCGTCAGCGCCCTCGAAGGCGCCCCCACCCTGGCGAGTTGTGACACGGCGGACGGCAACGCCAGCGACTGTGAAGTCGAACCCGTCTGCCCCATCCGCTCACCCTTGCAACGCATCCGCAAAGGCATCTGGCTCCAGATGCAACGCACCTCACTGCGCGCCCTGGTGACCCCAAGTCCACAGGCCGCCGATCTTCCCTTGACCGCCCGGAACGGCCCCGCCGCATCCTGAGCAGCACTGATGAACCTCCCTATCTATCTCGACTTTCAGGCCACGACCCCCGTGGATCAACGGGTGCTCGACGCCATGCTGCCCTATTTCAGCGCAACCTTTGGCAACGCTGCCAGCCGCAGCCATTCCTTCGGCTGGGCTGCCGAAGAAGCCGTGGGCCGCGCGCGCAAACAGATCGCCGATCTGATCGGTGCTTCGCCCAAGGAGATCGTGTTCACGTCGGGCTCCACCGAAGGCATCAACCTCGCGCTCAAGGGCGCGGCGGAAATGTATGCCGCCAAAGGCAAACACATCATCACCACTCAAGTGGAGCACAAGGCCGTGCTCGACACCTGCAAACGCCTCGAACAAGAGGGCTACGAGGTGACCTACCTCAAGCCCGACAAGACGGGACGGGTCTCGGCCGAGGTCGTCGAAGAAGCCCTGCGCGACGACACGATCCTGGTGGCCCTCTTGTGGGCCAGCAACGAGATCGGAACGATCAACCCGGTGCGCGAAATCGGAAAACTCTGCCACGAACGAGGCGTCTTGCTGTTCACCGATGCCACCCAGGCCGTGGGCAAACTGCCCGTGGATGTGGAGAGCGACAACATCGACCTGTTGTGTCTCTCGGCCCACAAGATCTACGGGCCCAAGGGAGTCGGCGCCCTGTTTGTGCGTCGCCGCAACCCGCGGGTGCGCTTGGTGGCGCAAATGGACGGCGGCGGACACGAACGCGGGATGCGCTCGGGCACCCTGAATGTCCCCGGAATCGTGGGACTCGGCGCGGCCTGCAATATCTGCCAAGAAGACTTTCAAAAAGACCTCGATCACGGCCGCGGACTGCGCGATCGCTTTGAAAAGCAGATTTTCGAAGCCCTCGACCATGTCTACATCAACGGCGACCCCGAAAACCGTTTGCCACAGGCCAGCAACATCTCCTTCGCCTATGTGGAAGGCGAGTCGCTGATCATGGGCTTTGCCGACATCGCTGTGTCGTCGGGCTCCGCCTGCACATCCGCCAGCCTCGAACCCAGTCATGTGCTGCGAGCCTGTGATGTGGGTGACGAGCTGGCGCACTCATCCATTCGCTTCAGCTTTGGTCGTCTGACCAGCGCAGAAGAAGTCGACCACGCAGCCGCCCAGGTCATCGAGGCCGTCAAGCGTCTGCGCGAGTTGTCACCCCTCTACGAGATGGTTCAGGAAGGCATCGACCTCAGCACCATCAACTGGTCGGGACACTGATTCCACCCGCTCCTAAATTGAACAATTGACCAGCTCAATTTCCAGCTAGTACGAACCAAACCATGGCTTACTCAGACAAGGTCCTCGACCACTACAACCAACCGCGCAATGTGGGCTCGCTCGACAAGAAGAAGACGAGCGTGGGCACCGGCGTCGTCGGCGCTCCCGAGTGCGGCGATGTGATGAAACTCCAAATCGAAGTCGAGGGCGACATGATCATGGACGCCAAGTTCAAGACTTTCGGCTGCGGTTCGGCGATCGCCAGCTCCTCCCTCGCCACCGAGTGGATCAAGGGCAAGACTATCGACGAGGCCATGCAGATCCAGAACACCGAAATCGTCGAGGAGCTCTCCCTGCCGCCAGTCAAGATCCACTGCTCGGTCCTGGCCGAGGACGCGATCAAGTCCGCCATCGCCGACTACAAGTCCAAACAACCCAAGAATCAGGATTCCGAGCCCCAGGGAGAAGCCCGATGATTTTGATCACCACAAGAGCGGCCGACGAAGTGCGACGCATCATCTCCGAGCAGGAACTGCCCTCCGGCACGGGATTGCGGGTCGGCGTCAAGGGCGGTGGCTGTTCGGGCTTTTCCTACACCCTGGGCTTCGATGATTCGGTGGGAGAGACCGACCAGGTCAACGACATCGAGGGCATCAAGGTCATCTGCGACCCCAAGAGCTTCTTGTACCTCAACGGGACCCAGATTGACTTCGAGGACAACCTGATGGGCCGCGGATTCAAATTTGGCAACCCGAATGCCTCCAAGAGCTGCGGCTGCGGCGAGTCCTTCTCTGTCTAGACCGGGTTATCCATGGCTCTTTGCCCCCACTGCGAGGCGACTCTCGAAACGCCTCTGTGCTGCATGAGCTGTCAGGCTCTGCTGGAGACCGAGGCCGCGCTTTCGCCCTTCCAGATCTTGAACCTGGAGCGGGGCTGGAGCGTCGACCCTCATGAACTCCAACAGAAGCTCCTGCGCTTTACGCGCATGGTGCACCCCGATTTTTTTGTCGGAGCTGAGCCCCGCGAACGAGAACTCGCCGAGCGCCACAGTGCCGCCATCAATGCCGCTCACACGACTCTGAGCCGCGATACGACGCGGGCCGACTTGTTGCTCAACGAACTGGGCGGGCCGTCGGAGAAGGACGAGCGCCAAATGCCCCAGGCCTTCCTGATGGAGGTTATCGAGTGGAATGAAACCCTCGAGGAAGCTCGCGCGCAGATCAAGGACCCGGCTACCGAAGCACGACTCCAAGAGCTCGACGAGACCTTGAAATGCGAGCGAGTCAAAATCCTGACAGCCGTGGGCGCTGGGCTCACGCCCCTGCCCCCTTCTGGCGCAGCCGAGCTCCTCGAAGTCCGAAGAGACCTGAATGCCGTGCGCTACATCGACCGCGCCCTCACCGAGCTCGAGGTCCTGCGCCTTGAGGGTGCTGCGAGCTGACCTCACTCACTGCCAAGAAACAGTACTGACCATGGGCTACATCGAGCTCACCGTCCTGAACAACAATGTGTCGCCCCTGGCCATGGGGATCGACCTCGGGACCACCAACTCCCTCGCTGCCGTTTGGAAGGATGGCCGGCCGCTGGTGATCAAGCCCGAGGGCCATTCATCGGGTTCGGTGCCCTCGGTGATCCTATTGCCAGAGCAGGGCGAGAACACCGTGGGCCATGCAGCGAGGGCCCAAGCCATCGTGGACCCGCGCAACACGATTTTCTCCATCAAGCGTCTCCTCGGCCGCGGACTGGAGGATGTGCGCGAGGATCTGAAATCCTTGCCCTTCCCGGTCGTGGAAGATGCGGCAGGTGTGTTGCGCATCCAAGCCCACGGCAAGGAGTACACCCCCGAGGAGCTTTCCGCGATGATCCTGATGCGCGTGCACAGCCTCTGCTGTCGTAGCATGGGCGGTGCCGAAATCCAGAAGGCCGTCATCACCGTGCCGGCCTACTTCGATGATACGCAACGCCAGGCCACCCGCGACGCCGCGCGCCTCGCCGGCCTCGATGTGCTGCGCATCATCAACGAGCCCACCGCCGCCAGTCTGGCCTATGGACTCGACCAGAACGCAGGCGGCAACATCGCTGTCTACGACCTCGGCGGCGGCACCTTCGATATTTCGATCCTGTCCATCGAGGATGGTGTCTTTCGTGTCCTGGCCACCGGTGGCGACACGCGCCTGGGCGGTGATGACTTCGACCGCACCCTGGTGGACCTCGTGCTGGATGAACTCAAGGACAAGCTGCCCCGCGAGGAACTCGAAGATCCCGCCCTGCACCTGGCCGCGCGCCTGGCCGCCGAAAAGTGCAAGTGTGAACTCTCCGAACATCCCGAAGCCGAATTGCACCTGACCCTGCCACAAAGCGGCGCGCATCTGCGCCTGCAAGTCACCCGCGAGGAGTTCCAAGAGCGTGTGGCAGCACTCATCGAGCGCACCCTGCAAGGCTGCCGCCGCGCGGTCTCCGATGCCGGCCTTGAGCCGAGTGACATCGCCGAGGTGGTCATGGTGGGTGGCTCGACCCGCATTCCCGCCGTGCGCGATGCCGTGGCTGCTTTTTTTGGGCGCTTGCCCCACACCGAACTCAACCCCGACGAAGTCGTGGCCCTGGGCGCCGCGGTGCAAGCCCACATTCTCACCGGCGGCAGCCGCGACCTGCTCTTGATGGATGTCACGCCTCTCGCGCTGGGTCTCGAAACCATGGGCGGCGCCGTGGCCAAGGTCATCGCGCGCAACTCGACGGTGCCCTGCCAGGCCACCGAGGGTTTTACGACCTACGCCGACAACCAGACCGGACTCGATTTTAACATCGTCCAGGGCGAGCGCGAACTGGCCGAGGACTGCCGCAGCCTGGGCAAGTTCAAGCTGACCGGCATTCCGCCCATGCCAGCCGGCATGGCCCGGATAGCGGTGCGCTTTCATGTGGATGCCGATGGACTCTTGAAGGTTACCGCCCGCGAAGAATCCACCGGTGTGATGGCCTCGATCGATGTCGAACCCAAGCACGGACTGACCGACAACCAAGTCGAGACCATGCTCAAGGAGTCCTTGATCTACGCCCGCGAAGATTTCGAGAAGAGCCGCAGCGCGGGCCTCAAGACCGAGATCGGCGGCATGTTGCTGGCCACGAAGAAATCCCTGGCTGGCGTGCGCGATCTACTCGACCGCGAAACCTGCCTCGACATTGACGAAGCCATCGAGGCAGCCAACAAGGCCCTTTCAAGCTCCGACGGCAAGGTCCTGCAAGCAGCCCGTGACGGCCTCGAACAGGCCACCGGACCTCTGGCCGCGCTGTTGATGGACCGCGTGGCGCGCTCCGCCCTGGCGGGCAAGCGCCTGGACGAGGTCTGAGTCTCAGGTGCTCTGCGCTGTGCCAATCAAGCGCCAGGCAAGTGCAACTCAAGCGCCATAGAGCGCGAAGTAGACCGCAACACCGCTGATCGAAACGAACAGCCACAGGGGATAGGTGCGCCGCGCCATGCGCCTATGGTCGTCCCAGCGCTGCTTGCGAGCCAGCCAGAAAGTTCGCAGCACCATGGGCAGGTTGATCACCGCGCCGAGGATGTGGCAGAGGAGCAGCACCAGGTAGGCCGTGCGCCAGACCCCCTCACCGCGGAAGCCCACATGACCGCCGAGGGACGGCAGGACCTTGAAATGGTAGTGCAAGTAGCTGGCGAGAAAAGCCGCGCTAAAGAGGAAGGCAAGCCCCATGAGCCGGGCGTGCAAGTGTTTTCTCTTGCGCCGAATCGCAACCAGACCGACCACGAGCAATAATGCGCAAATGCCGTTGAGCATGGCGTTCAGGCGCGGCTGAGCGCTGAGCATGTCGCGCTTGCCGGCCAAGAATCGCACGCGATCCACGGCCTGGACGGTGCCTTGCTTGTCGGTGCCTTGGTAGTAGCCACGGATCTTGCCGGCGCCATCGACCGCCACCAAGAAGGAACTGTGGCTCACCAAAAGCCCCGGATCGGCATCGGGGTCGCGTTCGACGGCCAGCTTGAAGCTCTTGCGAATCAGCTCGTAGATTTTTTCCTCGTCGCCGGTGAGCCACAACCAACTGCCATCCTCCGTGCCCTCAAAGTGTGAGGCGTAGTCGTTCAGTACTCGCACCGTGTCGTGCTCGGGGTCCACGGTGATGGCCACTACGGGAGCGCCGGCGTCGCCCAGGAGTTTGTGGGCGCGACTCATCTCCCCCACCAACTGCGGGCAGATGGTGGCGCAGCGGGTGAAGATGAATCCCACCAGCCAGGGCTTGCCTGCGAGGTCTTCCCTGGTGACGCGGCCGCCGTTCGCGGATTCCAAGTCAAAGGTCGCGATCTCACCGAACTCCGCAGGCGAGGTGGTGCCCGCGGCGAGTTCAAAGCTCGGGCCGCCGCCCTCTTGCAAGGTGCAAGCAGAAAGCCCCGCCAGGGCCAGGGCCAGGCAGCCTGCTCGCCCCAGGGTCATGCGCCCAGGCCGCCGGAGATCCATTGATCGATGAAGATGACCGCGAAGAGGACGGGCAGATAGATCAAGGAAACGACGAACAGGGCCCGCGCTCGGCATTGATTCTGAACCAGGGTGAAGCGCAGGGAGTAGGCGCTATACATCAACCCCGCCGCCAGGGCTCCCACGCCATAGGCTGCGCCGGCGTCGCCCCAAACGCTGGGCAAGAGTGAAATCGGCAGCAGCACGAGGCTGTAAGCAAAGGCCTGAATGCCCGCCGCCCGCTCACCGCCCTCGAGCACCGGCACCATGATCATTCCCGCGCGGCGATAGTCCTCGCGGTAGATCCAGGCGATGGCCATGAAGTGCGGAAACTGCCAGGCGAAGACGATGGCAAAGAGCGAGACAGCCCAACCGTTGATGCCGCCCGCCAAGGCGGCATAGCCAATAGCCACGGGCATGGCTCCGGGCAGGGCCCCTACCAAGGTGTTCAGGGAACTGACACGCTTGAGCGGCGTGTAGATCGCGACATAACAGAAGAGCGATCCGAGGGCCATGAAGGCCGAGAGCAGGTTGAAGTGCAAGGCCAAACCAAAACTGGCTGCCGCCCCGAGTACACCGGCCACCAAAATCGCATTGCGCACGCTGATGCGACCGGTGAGCAAGGGGCGACCTGCGGTGCGTTTCATGCGCCGGTCGGATTCGCGTTCAAGAACCTGGTTGAGGGCGCCACCGCTGGCCGCCGAACAACTGATCCAGAAGGCGGCTTCCAGGGCGCGCGGCAATTCGGACCACGCACCCGCGCCGAGGATGGCACCCACCAGGGCGCCCAGGGTCACGAGGGAAGCCAGGCGTAGTTTCATCAACTCGGCCCAGTCCCCGCAGCATTGCAGCACCGCGGCGCCAAGCGAGAGGGCGGTCTTGGCGCTTGAGGCGTCGCGTCTCACGCAGCACCTCCGGGGTTTGCTTGCAAGAGTGCGCCCTCTTCAGCGGGAGCCACGCGGCCGCTGACCTGGGCCCACATGGTGGTCGACACGAGTTGCGCCAGGAGCAGCGCACCAAAGAGCACATGCAAGGTGGGCAGAATCGACTGGTGGATTTCAGGCACGGCGCTGCCAACCACCAGGAAGACGATCCAGAACGAACCCGACCCGAGGAGCAACTGACTGCCCAAGAGGATGTTCAGGCGCAAGGCAATGGCCTCTTGCATGCCGCGGCCCGCTGGGTTCTGGTCGTCGTGGCGGGCGCTCGCTTTGAGCTTCTTCGCCAGGAAAAAACAGAGCACCGTCGAGACGAGCACGAGGGCGATGTGGACGGCCAAGGCCGTGTTCGACACGGCGTGGCGCAACCAAGCGCCGGCGAAGATGGTGCCGTATACCACGCACAGGGCTGTCAGGGCGCTGCGTTTCAATTCCGTGGCTTGGGGCCAGGGCTTGTGCGCGCCCACGGGCCAGCGCGGCGAGAGGTAGACGACGCTCGCGGCCAGAACACAGAAGACCAGTTGCGCCAAGGCGCCGTGCAAAAAGGCCAGGGAAGGGCTGTTTTCGAGGACGCGCAAGCCACCCAGGGCGCCCTGGGCGCAGACCGCGAGGAGCGCAGCGCCGGTCAGGATGCGCGCTCGACGACGGGGGTCGGCGAGGAGCGTGGCCACGAAGGTAGCGATGGCCAGAAGCCCCACCAGAGCGCCAAACAAACGGTGGGTGTGTTCGGCGAAGGTGCCGTCGTCGCGAAACCACTTCTCCACGGGATAGAACAGAAGGAAGTGGTCACCGCGACCTGGCTCGAGCACGAGCCAGCCGTCGATGGCCATGCCGGCCTCGATACCGGTCACCGTGCCGCCAAAGAGCAACAAGGGCACCGCCGCGAGGAGGGTCGCCAGTGCTAGTCGCCGGGGCCAGCGCGGATGAGTGCTAAGAGCTGTAGTCACAAGACAGGCAGGGGATGAATCGCGAAAGGAAGAGGTGAGTCAGTGCCCGCCCGTGGCCAGGTCGGGCAGGGTCTCGTAGGCCTCGGGATGGGCCAGAGAATGCACGAAGTGCGCCAAGGCCCACAGGTCCTCGTCGAGGAGCAGCGCTTCGCCGCTCGCCTTGAAAGCACCCGCGAGACCCGGCATGGGGGTCCCATTGATGCCAACCAGAATACGCCGATAGATGTCGATCGGTGCCTCTCCATGGAAAAAGGGACCGCTCTTCAGGTTGCGTGCCTCCACCTGGTGGCCCCACACATCCTCGAAGGCGGGTACGAGCTTGGTGGATCCGTGACTCGCGGGGCGCAGGGCCGCGGGACCGTCGCCCAGGCCCTCGGCGCCGTGGCAAATGGCGCAGTTGGCGCCTTCCTCGGCGAGGTAGAGCTGGCGGCCGCGCACCAGGGAAGCGGCCGTGGCAGGGGGAATCGGGCCGGCGAAGCCGATGCGCTCGCGGTCGGGGTCGAGCCAGTTCTCGCGCACCCACTCGGCGGCCTGTGCGGCCAGCTCCCCCGTCACCTCGCCCGTGTCTTCGTACTCCGCCACGAGGTAGCTCTCTGCCTCGCCGCGCATGGCCAGAAGGCGCACGAAGTCAGCCAGGCCAGCTATTTGCGACTTGGTAAGTCGGACGCCAAAACTGGGCATGGCCGTGCCTGCGATGCCCTGGGAGATAGTGCGCTCAAGGTCCTCTTGCTCGGGTCGAGCCCCATGAGCCAGGGGAGTGTATTTGAAATATCCTAGTCTAAAGTCCCGCGGCACGGGTTTGAGGGAGAAGCCCGTGTGGCCGTCGCCGCCGCCCTCATTGCCGTGGCAGTGGAGGCATTCGCGGCGGTAGAGCTTGGCGCTGAGTTCCCCAGGCGGCGAGCCTGCCTGGGCGAAGGGGGTCTTGAGCTTGGGGGCTGTGGAGCTGCCATACAGACCCTCGAGCTCGGCCAAGAGGGCCGCGAGGGCAGCGGAATCGCCCTGGAGAGCTTCTCTGCTGGCCTCGCCGAGGGCGTAGTCCCGGGGTCCCGCTCCAAAGTCGAGGCCGCAGCCAGCCAAGAGACTGGAGCCAAGTATGAGGAGCGGCAGCACGAGCTGGGAGGTAGCGGTCATCAGGAAGAGACGGGTCAAGAAAGGCCCGAGAGAGCGCCGAGCGCCTTCATGAGGGGTCATTGGGGGCCACGCACTCGGAGTGGGGCCCTCAAACTGGAGGGCAGAGAAGTTTGACCGACTCCGCGCTGGAGTCAAGGGAACAGCCCTTCCAAGCCCCCATCCCCCTGGACGCGCTACCGCAGCTGAAGGTTAGCTGAATCGTACCAGGTACTCTGCCGCTGATGAGGCGTACCAGGTACGCCTCATCAGCGGCAGAGTACCTGGTACGATTCAGCTAACCTCGGCCGCGGCCCGTGCGTTGGGCAGGCGCATGTAGTCAAACAGCCCCGCCTCGTCGTAGATGATGCGATCGGCGTAGCCGTCGAACCAGATCGCATCAGGGTTGCGGGCCACGATGCAGACTTGGCCTCGCTCGGGGGCGTCGGCGGCGCTGCGGATCAGCTTGAAGATGACCACGCCGTGCTCGGTTCCGGGGACACCCGCCAGGGGCTCGTTGGTCACGGCCACAACCTCGGTCTTGCCCTTGTAGTGGGTGATCGAGAGGCGCGCGTGGGACTCCACACCGGAGAGGCCCTTTTGGGAATCGTTCAGAATCTGCCAGGCGGTCTCGATGGGCACATTGAAGGCCTTGTGGGCCACGATGTCGCGGCCGCAGAAGAAGTAGTGGTTGTTGGCTCCCACCCGCTTGAGGGCGCGCTGCATCACGCGCAAGGCATCGGCAGAGTCGTTGATGCCCTTGATGATCGGTGATTGGTTCTCGACGCTGAGCCAGCCGCGACTAACCAGCCCGTCCATGGCGGCTCCTGCCTTCGGCATCCACTTCAAAGCACCGGAGCCCTCCTCGATGTAGTGGCCCTGGTCGTCCTTGGCGAGGAACTCGTCGGGGTGGTTGAAGTGCACCATGAAGCGCATGCTTACATGCGGATAGGTCTCGTGAAAGCTGTCGAGCATGGCCAAAAAAGTCGCATCGATGCGCTCGGGGAAGAAGGCCAGTTCCTTGGTGCCGATGCGGATCGCCTCAACGCCGGCCTCGGCAAGAGCCCCCAGCCAGGCCGCCAGCTTTAGGTTGGAGAGCACCATGGGATCGCCGCCCGAAAGCAAGATCTCGCGCAACTTCTCGCGACCCGTCTCCGGGTGGCGGCCGCCGTTGGATGCCACCAGAGCGTTATGGGTGCGGATGTAGTGGGTGACCTCGGAGATCTGGGCCAAGCCCTTCCTGGCGACAGTGCCATCCTGGCGCTCGACATCCCTACCGCTGATCAACTCCTCGCGATAGCAGAAGCGGCAGTGGGCAGAGCAGGTCGAGATGACATACATCAGCCCCATCTCATATTTGTGCAAGAGCCCCTCCAGGGGGCTGTAGTCCATCTGGTGGCCGGGGTCCTCGGAACCTTCGAGGTTCTCGGTCTCATCGGCGCTGGCCTTCACGAGGCGCTGGATGGCAGTACTCCCTTGGGCCAGCTCGAAGTAGTGCCGGGTCATCTTGACCGGCATGCGCTGCTCCACATCCCGACGGGTCCCCTTGAGGGCGCTCAACTCCTCGAGTTCCTCCTTCGAATAGAAACCCAGGATGTCCGCCGGAGCGTTCTCGTCCTGGAAAGGGCTCAGGCCATTGACGGTCTGACGGTCGTAGCGGAGATTCTCCACGCCATCGAGGAAAGTCTGCTCGCGGGCTGTAGGGGTGTGCTTGGGGGCAGTCATCTGGAAGGCCGTGAGGAAAGGGGGGTCTCGCGGAGGAGGCTACCGGAGGTCTAGTTCTAATGTAACCAGGTGGACAATTTCACGCCCATACCGTACCTTCTTGAACAAGAGTCCGCCACCATGCTCGTCTCCGATCTCATAGCAGCCGCCAGCGAGCGCCTGACCCCCACCGACCGCCGCATCGCCGAAGCCGTGCTGGAGGAACCCACCCTCCTGGCCTTTGGAACGGTTTCTGATCTGGCCGGGCTGGTGGGCACAAGTCGGCCCTCCATCGTCCGCTTCGCCACAAAACTGGGTTTTGGAGGCTATTCCGACCTCCAGGACCGGGTCCGGCAGGGGCTTTCGAAGCAACTCTCCCGGCCTAGCCAACGGGTGCGCCAGCAGGACGAAGCTCTGGCCCCTTCCCGGGCGGCCCTCGAAAGCGCCCTCGGCCGGGCCTTCGACACCCTCGACGATGGGCGCCTCAAAACCCTGGCGGCCCCCATATGCGACGCAAAGCATGTCTGGATCCTCTCCGGCGAGACCTCCCGAGCCGGGGCCTACGCCTTCCTCAGCGGGATGAAGATGATCCGCGCCGGTGTGCACCTCGTGGAGGAGCACACCAGCGCCGGAGACCTCAGCAGCGCCGCGCCAGGGGATGTGGCCGTGGTCTTCGACTTCACCCGCTACCGCCGGCACGCCATCGAAACCGCCCGCCTGCTCGCCAGCCGAGGCGTGGCCATCGTGGCCGTCACCGACGGCCCGCTCTCCCCCTTGACCTCTCTCACCGACCACTGGTGCGAGTTGGAAGTGCCCGCCATCGGCCCCTTCGACAGCTCGGTGCCCGCTGTGATCGTGGCCGAACTGCTGGTGGCCCACATCACAACCCAACTGCGCGACGAGGCCCGCGAGAACATCGACCGCACCGAGGCCCTCTGGGAAATCTCGGGGACTTTTCTCTAACAGACTGCCGGATTCATGCGGCTCCGCGAGGTGCAGCTCCTCGACTGCTCCAAGAGCCTGCGGATAAGGGATCCCAGGCGCTCGCCCCCAGCCCTCTCCCCCTCCGGAGCGCGTTCTTGGGCTGCCCCCTCCGACTTCAGCTCCGGATGCGAATCAAGCATCTTTGCTTCCGTTACTCAAACACCCTGGTTGGCTTCGACGACCGCGCCCTAGCGCAATTCTTCCGCGACAAACCATTCGCAACAAACCCATTCGCAAGAAAGAAGTGCGTCCTTCCGCGAGCACTTTTTTTGCGTGAACGAACTGCCGCATCTGCTATGCGTGGTGTCCTGGCAAGACTCCCTACCCGGCGCCGCCCGCGAACCCAAACCGTGCCCCTCTCCAGCGCCACGCCCTCTTCCGCTCCTATTCCCAGTGGCCCGGGCTGCTTGTGGGCTTGGGCCTGATTTGGGTGTCGCCAAAATGTGCGGCTGACAAGGGCGAGTGGGTACCATGGCGCCATGCAGACCCTCTCAATTCTCGCTGCGCTCTGGTTGGTCGTCGGCGCACAAGATTCGGCTGATTCCGTTCACCACCACCTCGTCGTCGATCTCGAACCCTCCGCCCACTCCTTGGAAGTGATCGACACGATCCGCCTGGGCCCCGAACTTCAGAGCGCAGGCACGGAATTCACACTCTCGAGCGCTCTTGCCATTCGCTCAAGCACGCCCGCGGTTCTGCGCCTCGGGGAAAGTGATGGGCTGGCTCGCTACGCCCTCAGCCAGCCGGCAGTCGAAGGACAGTTGCGCCTCGAGTACGGCGGCTCGTTCGACTACGGCCTCTCGGACAAGGCCGAGGAATACACCCGCGGCTTCCGCGAATCGCGTGGCGTAGTCTCGCCCGAAGGCGTCTACCTCCACGGCGGCAGCGCCTGGGTTCCCAGCTTTGGCGACGGACTCTTGAGCTTCGAGTGCGAAGTCAGCGCGCCCGCCGACTGGCATGTCATCAGCCAAGGTGGCGGCAACTCGAAAGTCAGCGAGTACACGGCGCGCTGGAACTCCGGAGGCACCCTCGAACAGGTCTATCTCGTGGGCGGCCCCCTGGTGCGCTTCGAGGATCGTGCGGGCGATGTAGAGGCCCTGGTCTACCTGCACGAAGACGATGCGGCCCTGGCCTACAAGTACCTCGAAGCCACGGCGCAGTATCTCGAGATGTACCGCGGCCTCATCGGTCCCTACCCCTACGAAAAGTTCGCCATGGTGGAGAACTTCTGGGAGACCGGCTACGGCATGCCCTCCTTTTGCCTCTTGGGGCCACAAGTGGTGCGCTTTCCCTTCATCCTGCACTCGTCCTACCCCCACGAAATCCTGCACAACTGGTGGGGCAACTCTGTCTTCGTCGATTACGAAAGCGGCAACTGGTGCGAGGGCTTGACGGCCTATATGGCCGATCACCTGATCAGCGAGCAGCGCGGCAAGGGCGCGGAGTACCGCCGCACGGCGCTGCAAAAATACCGCGACTTCGTAAAGCAGGGCCGCGACTTTCCCCTGAGCGAGTTCCGCTCACGACACAGCGCCTCCACCGAAGCCGTGGGCTACGGCAAGTCTCTGATGACCTTTCACATGCTGCGGCGGCGCTTGGGCGACGAACAGTTCATAGCCGGAGCGCAACGCTTCTTCAGCGACAACAAGGGTCGCCGGGCGAGTTTCGACGACTTTCGCCTGGCCCTCGAGGCGGTCTCGGGTGATGACCTCGCAGCCTTTTTTGAGCAGTGGGTGGAAGGCCTCGGCGCGCCCTTCCTGGTGCTTTCGGAGGTCGAACTCGAAACCACCGACGGGGGCTTTGCGCTCAACTTTTCCATCGCTCAGACTCAAGCCGAGGAGCCTTTCGACTTGGCCGTGCCCGTGCGGGTCACCACGGTCGAGGGGCTACTCGAAGTCGAGGTCCCGGTGGCGGGGCGCTTGAGTGAATGCCGCGTGGTGTGCAAGGCCCAACCTACGGGCATCGAGATCGACCCCCTC
Source organism: Planctomycetota bacterium (assembly GCA_012959785.1). Lineage (GTDB taxonomy): Bacteria > Planctomycetota > UBA1135 > UBA1135 > DUCM01. The sequence continues at coordinate 18,199 of DUCM01000022.1, forward strand.
TTCGACCTCTTCCGGGTCCTGGAGTACACCGAGACGCCGCCCTCCATCGGGCAGATCTTCGGCGAGGAGCGCGTGCTCTGCGTGTTGCCCGCCGACGCGAGCGATGCCGGCGCGCTCTATCGCAACCTCGCCAACGAGTGGCAGAGCGCTGAGCACAAGATCGAGTTTGCCCTCGACAGCGAACTCAAACAACTGCCCGCGGATCGTTCGATCTGGATCATGGGCCGAGAAAACCGCTTTGCCCCGGCGCTGTTCGATTCGCTTCAATCCGCCAGTCTCAACGGGGAAGGGCTAAACCTGGCAGGAGCAGCGGTCCCCGCCGAGAACTACTCGGCCGTGGTCATCGCCCGCCACCCGATGTCGGTTGAACGCGCCCTCGGCTTTCTCTCCCTGGAGCCCACTGAGGCCCTCGCCGGTATGGCGCGCAAGCTGCCGCACTACGGAAAGTACTCCTACCTGGCCTTTGAAGGCAACGAGCCGACGAACCGGGTCAAGGGCCAGTGGGGCGCCGAAGGGTCGCCCCTGGTACGGCGCCTCTCAGAAGAGCCCCTCGTCCCGGCCGGCGACAGCCGCGTTGCCCTGGCCGAGACGCCGCCGGTCTTTTCCGCCGGGCGACTCAAGGGCCATGTGGATTGGCTGGCGAGCGCGGAGCGCGAAGGCCGAGGACTGGGTAGCGCGGGGCTCAACGCCAGTGCCCACTACATCGCCAAGGCCTTCGCCGAGGCTGGCCTCGAACCCGGTGGGGACAACCACTCCTGGTACCAGAACTTCATCGTGGCCGCAGGCCCCGAGGGCCAGCCCGTCGCCGCCAAGAATGTGATCGGCATCCTGCGTGGCAAGCGAGCCGATTGGCAACAACAATCCATCGTGCTCGGTGCCCACTACGACCACCTCGGCCGCGGCTGGCCGGAGCCCCGCGTGGGCGAAGAGGGCCAAATACACCCCGGCGCCGACGACAACGCCAGCGGCGTCTCCATCGTGATCGAGCTCGCGCGCCAAATCGTGGCAGCTGGCGGGGGTTCGCGCACCCTGGTTGTGGTGGCCTTCTCCGCCGAAGAGTGCGGTCTCTTGGGCAGTCGCCACTATGTCAGCTCGCCGCGTTTTCCCCTCTCAGGGCTGCGCGGAATGATCAACCTCGACACCGTCGGGCGCTTGGGCGAGGGCAAGATCAAGGTTCACGCCACGAGCAGCGCCGACGAGTGGCAACACATCTTTCGCGGCGCGGGCTTCGTGACGGGACTCGATAACCTCATCGTGCCCGACATGATCGCGGGTTCAGATCAAGAGAGTTTCATCGAGGCCGGAGTGCCCGCAGTGCAGATCTTCACCGGCGCCAATCTCGACTACCACCGCTCGAGCGACACGGCTGACAAGATCGTGGCCTCAGACCTCGTCAAGGTGGCCAGTTTTGTGCGCGAAGGCGTGGTCTACATGCTCGAACGCGAGGAGCCCCTCACCGTGCGCCTCGCAGGCGCCCAGGCCACCCCCGCCGGCGCCCGCGGCTCCGGGCGCCGGGTGAGCTTCGGTAGCGTGCCCGACTTTGGTTTTGAGGGTCCGGGTATGCGCTTCGACGGCATCTTGCCCGACTCCCCGGCGGACCGGGCAGGCCTGCGCACAGGCGACATCTTGATCCGCATCGACGACACCGAAATCGCCGGCCTGCGCGAATTCTCCGGCGTGCTCAAGTCACTCGAGGCAGGCCAAACCGTGACCGCCACCGTGCTACGGGAGGGCGAAGAGGTGCAGGCTGAAGTCACCTTGGTGGCGCGCTGAACCAAACGGGGAAGTCAGGCATCGCTTTGCCCTGAACGGGTGCTGTCACTTTGTTCAGGTTGTGGCAAGAATCCGGCCTTGCTCCTTCACCAAGGGCCCCAAGGAAGTGTCGGACAAACCGCGACAGAGCGTCGTAAGTTGATTGAAGTTTTGTCCCTCGCTGAAGGCGCCGAGCAGCAGAAGGACCGTCGCGCGCGATAGCCCTGCACCTGGAGACAACAACGATGAAGAGTTCATCCTTCGCTGGCCTCGCGGCTTGCGTCGTGCTGATCGGAGCATCGGCAATGGCCGGCAGCCCGTACACGGTCACAGAGACATGCGCCACCACGCCCATTTCCGTGGGCCCCGGTGTGGTGCTGAGCCTCTACGGAGCCGTTGGCAGCCCTCCCGAACGGGCCGGTTTACCTGCAGGGCCTGTGGGCAAATTTGGCGCCCTCCTCTACGGCTCTTACGCAGCGAGCCCGCCGCTTGCCTTTGGTAGCGGCAGCCTTTGCATCTCGCCCTCGGCATCACCCTCTCCCCATGGAGGCATCGCCCCTGGAGGCAATGGCGCAAGCGCGCCTGAGTTGCGCAAGAGAGGGCCATTCCTAGCCCGGTCTAACGCAATAGCGACAACCCGCTCATCTCGCCGGGCTGGTCGAGGTCGGCGAGTTCGAGCAGGGTGGGAGCCACATCGCCGAGGACGCCCATGGGCCGCAGTTTGGCTCCAATGAGATCCGCCGCGCACAGGATCAGGGGCACGGGGTTGGTGGTGTGAGCGGTATGGGGCGAGTCGTGCAGAGGATCCCAGAGCTGTTCGCTGTTGCCGTGGTCGGCGGTGATGGCCAGCAAGCCTCCGCGCTCCAAAACGGCGGGCATCAGGCGTGCCAAGCAAGTGTCGATGCAACCCACGGCGCTGAGCGCTGCGGTCCAGATACCGGTGTGCCCCACCATGTCGGCGTTGGCGAAGTTGATGATGTAGACATCGGTTTCGTCCTTGGCGAGAGCGTTGAGGATCGCATCGCAAACCGCCGGCGCACTCATCTCCGGTTGCAAGTCGTAGGTCGCCACCTTGGGGCTCGGGATCAGGATGCGCTCTTCGCCGCTCACGGGCTGCTCCTGGCCGCCGGAGAAAAAGTAGGTCACATGGGCGTACTTTTCGGTCTCGGCGATGCGTTTCTGGGTCAAGCCCGCGGCCGCGATGACCTCGGAGAAAACGCCCCGCAACTGCCGCGGCGGATAAGCCACGGCGAAGGGCAGGTCCGCGCGGTACTGGGTCATGCTGACGATTTCGAGCTCGACCTGGCATTGGCGCTCGAAACCCTTGAAGTCGGCGCAACCGAGGGCTTCGGATATCTCGCGCATGCGGTCAGCGCGGTAGTTGAAGCAGATGACTCCATCGCCGGACTGCATGCGGCCCTGATCCGGTGCGCCGATCACGCAGGGCTCGACGAACTCGTCGCCCGTGTCGTTCTCGTAAGCGCGCGCGATGGCCTCGGAACTGGACTGGACGCGTTCGCCACGGCCGCTGACGAAGAGGTCGTAGGCGCGCTGCACGCGATCCCATCGGTTGTCCCGATCCATGCTCCAGTAACGCCCCACCACAGACGCGACACGCCCAACACCGGCGGCCTGGATATCGGCTTCGAGTTGTTCCAGGAAGCGATCCGCCGAGCGCGGCGGGGTGTCGCGGCCGTCGAGGATGGCGTGGACCAGAACGCGCCCTGGATCGAGGCCCTTCCGAGCGGCGAGCTTCAAGAGCTCGCCGAGGTGCCGATCAGAGCTGTGCACGCCTCCATCGGAAACGAGCCCCAAGAGGTGCAGCTGCCGACCCTCGCGAACGACACGCTCCATCAAGGCGCCAAAGGCGCCATTGGCCGCGAACTCACCGTCACTGATGGACTGGTCAATGCGGGTGACATCCATGTGCACCGTACGGCCCGCGCCCAGATTCAGATGGCCCACCTCGCTGTTGCCCATCAAGCCCAGGGGCAGACCCACCTCGTGACCCGAGGCCGAGAGTAGACAGTTAGGGTAGCGCCCGAGCAGGTCGTGGAAGTAGCCAGCGCCCTCGCGGATGGCGTTGTGTTTGGCTTCCTCGCGGAAGCCCCAGCCGTCGAGGACGACGAGAAGTAGGGGGCGGTGTTTCAACTCTGGATCTTCGGCGGCTGGCTCGTCGGGAGGCCGACATGGTCCCGGATCGGACAGCTCGAGCCCAGACTGAACCGGGATTTGACGGCCCGCCGGGGGGCGCGGAGTGGGCGGGCACGGCAATTGCCGTACTGATTGCCGTACGAGAACCAGAGCGCCGGAGACCAACCTCTTGGGCGACACTGGTAGGCGGCGACACTGCTAGGCGACGACTCTGCAAGCGCCCCACTCACAAGCGGCCATGCCATCTCGGGCTGCGATGGCAGACCGATTCGGGCCATATTTGGGACGGCTCGGGGCTCCAGGATGGCCCCAGGATGGCCCCCCCAGGGGGCCTGAGCGCAGAAAATCCAAGCCGATTGGCCTGCATAAGTTATTTATATACAGCCACTTGTGAGCTTTTGCCAGCTGCCTGGGTGGGGGCTGGCGACGATCTCTTATAGCTTGAGTGCCGCACAATTCCTAGAAACAGCAGCGGGTCAGGCCTCGGAGTACTCCCCCGGGGGCCCCCCCACCCAGGCGCAATCGTAGCCCCGATTCGCCCCTCACCTTGAAGATCGCATTCGTATCACCGGAGCTCCAATCCCTCGTCCGCCGGACGAATCTGGCCGAGGTCGCCGAGTCCCTGCCGCGGACTCTGGTGCGGGCTGGCCACGATGTGCGCGTGTTCCTGCCCAAGACCTGCGACATCGATCTGGAGGTTCTCGAAAACCTCCGGCCCGTGGGCAGCGTGCGCGTGCCGGACGGCGACTCGACCTGTGAACTCAAGCTCTCCCAGGGCTATCTGGGCGAGATCACGGTCATCCTGGTGGAAAACAGCCAACTCTACGGTCGGCGCCATCCCTACGGCGACGACAACGGTCCCTACCCCGACAACTGGCGCCGCTACGCGATCTTTTCGCGGGCCGTGCTCGAGGCCTTGGTGCCCATCGGATTCAAGCCCGACATCCTGCACTGCTTTGACTGGACCACAGGCCTGATTCCGCTCTTCCGCGAACTGGAGTATCTCAAGCAACAGCCCGACCACCCCGCCTCGCGGGCCGGCGTTTACTACGCCATCCACAACCTCGCCATGCAGGGCACCTTCGAGCGCGAAATCCTGCCCAAGATCGGCATCCCGCTCGAACTCTTCCGCAATGTGGAAGGTGTGGCCCTCGACAGTCGGGTCAACTTCCTCAAGACCGGCGCCGAGTTCGCAACGATCATCGGCACCCACTCCCCCACCCAAGCCACGCGCATCCAACAACTCGATCGAGGCTATGGCCTGGAAGAGACCTTCGCGCGGCGCAAGAAGGAAGTCGTGGGCGTCTCCAATGGCATCGACTATTCCACTTGGGACCCCGAGACAGACGAGCTACTGCCGGCGACTTTTTCCGGCAGCAGCGAGGGGCTCTCTGGCAAGCGCCGTAACAAGCAGCGCCTGCAAGTCAACTTCAACCTCGACAAAGGTCCCCGCACGCCGATCATCGGCGTCATCGGCCGCATCGACAGCGATAGCGGCTGCGATCTCGTGGCTGAGGTCTTGACCAACCTGCTCGAACGCAACTTCGAGGTGGTCATGATGGGCCAGGGTCAAAACGAGATCATCGAACGCATCAAGACCATCGAGACCACATTCAGTGGTCGCTGCCGCTTGATCCCTGGCTACAATGTCACCACGGCGCATCTCTTGCTGGCCGCCGCAGATGTGTTTCTGTTGCCCTCGCACTATCAACCCAGCAACGCCCTCTGTGCCATCGCCATGCGTTACGGCGCGGTGCCCCTGGTGTACGCGCACGCTGGCCTCGACGATACCCTCGTCGATTACCCCACGGACAAGCGCCATAGCACAGGCTTCACCTTCAAGAGCTACACAGCCGACGGCCTCTTGACCGCCATCGATGAAGTGCGCGCCGTGTACAAGTCGGCTCCCGATTGGAAGCGTCTGACCCAGCGCTGCATGAAGCAGGACTTCTCCTGGGAAGGCGTGGGAGAGGCCTACATCAAGGCCTACCGCCGGGTCACGCGCCGCGTGAGGTCCCAGCGCGACGAGGTCTTGTGAACGCCGGGCGCCTGGTCGGAATCGACCTCGGCGGAACGGCGATCAAGGCTGGCGCGATCAGTGCCACGGGTGAGCGCCTCGACCGACTCGAAGTTCAGGCCGAGGTTTCGCGGGGCGCCGAGGCCTTGCTCGAGAATCTCATCGAGTGCGCACGCCAACTGGGCGTCACGGAATCCCTGGGACTCGGAGTGCCCGGATTGGTGGACCGCGAGGCTGGGCTCGTGACCCAAAGCCCGAACCTGGCGCCCCTGGCGGGCTTTCCCCTGCGCGACCGACTGGCCAAGGGGCTCGGCCTCGATCCCGCGCGGGTGCGCATCGAAAACGACGCCAATGTGGCGGCCCTGGGCGAGCACTGGCTGGGGGGCGCACAGGGCGAGAACTTGGCTTTTGTGATCACCTTGGGCACAGGAGTCGGCGGCGGCTTGATCATCGACGACAAACTCTTCGTGGGCGAACGCGGACTCGCGGCGGAGATCGGTCACACCATCGTCGAGCCCGGCGGCCCGCTCTGCGGCTGCGGCAACCACGGCTGCTTAGAAACCCTGGCCAGCGCCACGGCGACCGCTCGACGCGCCAGCGAACTGGGCCTCGGCGGGGACCTCAAGCAACTCAGCGCCGAAGCCCGCCAAAGGCCGGGCGCCGCCCGCGATCTCTTGCTCGAAGTGGGTCGCGACCTGGGCCGCGGCCTGGCGCAAGTTGCCGTACTCCTCGATCTGCGTTGCTTCCTGGTGGGAGGCGGCTTCGGCGCGGCCTGCGATGTGCTCAAGCCCGGCATCGAAGAGGGCCTCTTGGAGCGCTGCTACGGTCGCACAAGGGAGGACCTGCGCATTCGCCCCGCCAGCCTGGGACCCGACGCGGGTTGGATCGGTGCGGCGCGACTGGTGCGCGAATCAGACTGAGCCGCGTTGAGGTTGCGAGGGAAAAACTCGCTATGCTGCCCGGTATGGGTGCAGACGAAACAATCCTCAGGGTGCGCGGCCTGAAGAAGACCTTCAAGACGGGATTCCTCGGGCGCAGCGGTTTTCAGGCTCTGGCTGGCGTCGATCTCGAAGTAGGGCGCGGCCAGGTCTTCGGGCTTTTGGGTCCCAACGGCGCGGGCAAGACGACCATGATCAAGATCCTGCTCGACCTGGTCCGCGACTATGAAGGCCAAGCCGAGATTTTTGGCCTGCCCCCCAGCCACGCGCTCTCGCGGCGCAAGGTGGGCTACCTGCCCGAAGCCCACCGCATGCCTACCTACCTCACCGGCTGGCAGGTGATGATGCTGTTTGGGATGCTGGCCGGCAAGCCGCGCAAGGATATCGAAAAACGCGCCGCCGCCCTGCTCGACCGGGTCGGCATGCTGCGCGACTCAAAGCGCAAGGTGCGCGAGTATTCCAAGGGCATGCAACAACGCCTGGGGCTCGCCCAGGCTTTGGTCCACGATCCGCAGTTGATCCTGCTCGACGAACCCACCGATGGTGTTGACCCCGTGGGCCGCAAGGTGATTCGCGACATGGTCACCGAAGCCAAACAAGCCGGCTGCACGATCTTCATCAATTCGCACCTCTTGAACGAAGTCGAACTGGTCTGCGACCGCGTGGTGATCCTCAACAAGGGTCTCATCTTGAGCCAGGGCTCCATCGAGGACTTGACGCCCAACGCGGACGCGACGATGTTCGACCTGGCCCGCGAAGTGCCCGATATGGAGCAACTACTAGCCGGCATCGGCACGGGTTATAGGGCCATGGGCCGAGGCTTTGAGTTGGTCGTGGACGATGCGGGACTCGACGCCACCATCGACCGTCTGCGTTCCTCGGGCCACACGATTCGCGGCATCTCGCGGCGGCGTCGAACTCTCGAGGAATCATTCATCAACCTCGTCGAAGACTCCTCCGGTGGAGGCCAGGCATGAATCTCACGATCATCCGAGCCCTGCTGGAAGATGCCCGCCAACAGGTCCTCGACAACCGGGTCTTCCGACTGCTGGTCATCCTGACCATGGTCCCGATCCTGATGACCTTCGTGGTCGCCTTCCGGGAAGACGCCCTGGTGGTTCTGTGGGGTTTCGAACCGATCTACTACGCCGACTTGATCCAGAGCTTCGGAGGCGGCTCGATAGGCGACCCGAGCGGGATTAGAGAGCAGTTCATCCAGACCTTCCAGTCGCTGATCGTCAATTTCTTCGCTGGCAGCCTGGGGGTAATCTTCTGTATCGCTGCCACGGCCTTCTTCATGCCTAGGGTTCTCGAAAAGGGCGCCGCCGATACGCTCTTCTCCAAGCCCGTGAGCCGCTTCGCGATCTTGTTCTCGCGCTACATTGCGGGGCTCTTGTTCATCGCCGGCATCGGGGGCGTCCTGGTGCTGGGCATGTTCTTCGGATTCGGCCTGCGTTCGGGTTATTGGGATGCGGGCTTCTTATGGGGCGCGGTCACCTTGGTCTACCTGTTTGGCCTAATGCACGCCTTTTCGATCTGTGTGGCGGTGCTCACCCGCAGCAGCACAGCGGCGATCCTTTTGACAGTCGTGCTGTTCTTCATCGCGGGCCGCGTGCACTGGGGCTGGGAGACTATCCAGTACATCCAACACTCCGAAATGGCCGTGCTCATGCGAGAGTCAAGGCAAGGGGCTACGGACGACGCGGAGAAACTAGGCAGCGCCGACGAGGAGGACGAGCAAGAGGGATTTCTTGCTCTCATGCTTGGCAGCGTCAAGGTTCTGCACTACACGCTCCCGAAGACTCGCGATGCGCGCATCATCACCGACAAGCTACGGCGCGCTCTGACCAATGACGATTTTGAATGGAAATCAGCGGATGGAGAGCTGGTCATCCAGTCCGCGCCACGCGGATTCTTGATCGATACCGAGAGCCGCGGCGAACTCGAAGCCGATGGCGTTCGTTGGATTCCGATGTCACCCAAAGACGCCAAAGAGGCCGAACTCTGCATCCGCCGCTATCCGCGTCCGCAAGTCGAGCGCGGCATCAGCAAGAGCCTGCGCCCTCAAACGGGCCGAGCCCTGGCGAAGGAGCTCAAGCAAGAGCTCGAGGAACAGCCCACGACGGTGGTGCAGCCCACACTCAAGAACTTGTCCTACGGCGGCGTGCGCATGACTCGGGTCGCCTGGGGAGCGCAGGGTGACCATTCAGTGCTCTCCCATCAGCGGCTGATTTTTCACTTCGACCAGTGGATTTACGAGATCGACATCGTCATGAGCGAGGGGGACACAATGCTCGCTGCACGGGGCGCGCAGCCGCTGCAAGAGTTTTTGAGTCCGCAGAACATGACTCTGGGCTCTGAGCGCCACCTGGGACAGGACGAGTGGTATCGCCAACAGTTCGGCTGGACCTCGCCCTGGAGATACAACATCTTCTTTTCCCTGGCGAGTTCCCTGGCGTTCGCCAGCCTCATGCTCACGATCGCCTGGTTGCGGCTCAGCAGGATCGACTTTTGATTCCCCGCCAGGTCGTGGCCCACCTGCGCGCCATCGTTGGCGAAGAAGGGCTCCTGGAGGACTCCAGTCGCGCGGCACCGTACGAGTGCGATGGCCTGGCCCATGAACGCTGCCGCCCCGAAGTAGTCCTTCTGCCGCGCTCCACTCTGGAAGTTTCCAAGTGTCTCGCGCTCCTCCACAGCCACTCCATCCCCGTGGTGCCCCGGGGAGCGGGAACGGGCTTGACCGGCGGCGCCACGCCTGTGGAAGGTGGCGTGCTCCTCGGCACGGCGCGCATGCGGCGTGTAATTGAAGTCAACGCAAAAGACCGCTTCGCGCGGGTCGAGGCCGGTCTCGTCAACATCGACCTAACCCGGGCCTGCTGCGACGAGGGCTTGTTCTACGCCCCCGACCCTTCGAGCCAGGCCGCCTGTTCGCTGGGCGGCAATGTGGCCAACAACTCCGGTGGCCCCCATTGCTTCAAGCACGGCAACACCACACGCCATGTGATCGGTCTCGTGATCGTCATGGCCAACGGCGAGGTGCTCGACCTCTCCGCGCCAGAGGTTGATCCCGTGGGCTATGACCTCGTGGGTCTCTTCGTGGGCAGCGAGGGCATGTTCGGCATCGCCACCGAAGTCACCGTGCGCCTGACCCCCACGCCCGAGGCCATCGAGACTCTCCTTGGAGTTTTTGCGAGCCTCGACGACGCCTGCGACTCTGTCAGCGCCATCATCGCCGGGGGTTGGGACGCCTCGGCCCTTGAAATCCTCGACAAGCTCACCATCGCCGCTGTCGAAGCCAGCGTCTTTGCCGCCGGCTACCCCAAGGACGCCGAGGCGGTGCTGCTGGTGGAGGTCGAGGGCAGCGCCGTCGAATGCCACGAGAACGCCGAGGGCATTCTCGCGATTCTGGCCGACCACGGCGTGCTCGAAGTGCGCCGGGCGCAAAGCGAAAGGGAGCGCCAGAAACTGTGGGCAGCGCGCAAGGGTGCCTACGGCGCCATGGGCCGCATCGCCCCGGACCTGTATGTCTCCGATGTGGTCGTCCCGCGCACGAAGTTGCGCGAGATGGTGCGCGCCACCACCGATATCTGCACGGCCCGCGGGCTCAAGATCCTGAATGTATTCCATGCCGGCGACGGCAACTTGCACCCCAACATTTCCTACGACCGGCGCGACTCCGACGAGCTGCGGCGGGTGATCGAGGCCGGCGATGAAATGGCCCGAGTGTGCGTCGAAGCCGGCGGGACGCTCTCGGGCGAGCACGGCATCGGCCTCGAAAAACTGGCCCAGATGAAGCTCTACTTCAGCGACGAGGACCTCGAACTTATGCATACGGTTCGACGCGCCTGGGATCCGTCCCAGAACATGAACCCCGGCAAGCTACTGCCGATTCGGGCCTGCATGGAAACTCGCACGCGACCGGTGCCAGTGGAAGCAAGCGGAAGAGCAGGCTCATGAGTCTTGCCGAGAGTCTGGAAGACATCGTCGGCCGCGAGGGCCTCGAAGAGTCGGCGCACTTCCCCGGCCTGCCTGTGGTGGCGCCGGCGGACGACGAATCTGCCCGGGAACTTTTCCTCTTTGCCCAGGCGGAGAGCAAGAGCTTGCGCCTCTTCGGCCGTGGCAGCAAGCTGGGTTGGAGCCCCACGCCCAAGCAAATTGACTTCGCCCTCTCCACCCACCGCTTGCAGGGCGTCATCGAATTCGAGGCCGAAGACGGCACCCTCACGGCGCGGGCGGGCAGCACCATGGGCAGCTTGCGCGACTTGGTGGCCGAGCGCGGTCTGGAACTCAGCCCGGATGTGCCTCGGCCCCACGGGGCCACCCTGGGCGGCGTCCTGGCCGCAGGCGCCAGCGGACCCGACCGCCTGCGCCACGGACCCGGGCGCTTGCACATCCTCGGCACGCACGCACTGCTCCCGGGCGGCGAAATCACGAAGAGCGGCGGGCGCCTGGTAAAAAATGTAACGGGCTACGACCTGCATCGCTTGTACGCGGGATCCCATGGCAGCCTGGCCCTGGTACTCGAAGCTTCCCTGCGGTTGTTCAACGCTCCCCGGGAGCGCTGTGCCCTGCGCTTCGAACGCGAGTGCCTTGATGAAGCCCTGGGTCTCGCGGAGAAAATCTCCAACATGACCCTCGCGCCGCGCACCCTGACGCTCTTCCACTCAGGCAGCGAAAGTTCCTGGTCCGTGGATGTGGGACTGGCAGGACTCGGTGCAGAGCTTGAACGCAATCGGTGTCGCCTGGCGCAATTTGCAAGGCCGGACGAACGACTCGACGGCGCGGCAGCCCTGACGCGCTCCGAGGAATTGCGAGATCGAGAGCCCCACGCGGGCAGCTCCGCCGTGTTGCACCTCGCCTCCCTGCCCAGTCGCCTCGCGGACGCCTGCGAAGCCCTGCTGGCCTCCTTCGAGGGCCGGGCTCTGGGGAAAATCACAATCCAGCCCGGGGTGGCGCTGGCGGATTTGGCCCTCGCGCCGAACGGAGGCACCACGGAAGACCTGGCGCGGCGCCTGCAGGCTGCGCGGACAGCTCTCACACCCCTGGGTGCGCGCTTGAGCCTGCGTGGTGCGCCGCGGCTTGCCCCCAATGCACAGAACGATTGCATCGGCGGGCCTGCCTTGGCGCTGATGAAACGCTTGAAGGAAGCCTACGATCCAACCCGGATCCTGGCCTCGAACGGCCCGGTCGGAGCCCACTAAAGCCATTCCCCGTGCAAACGACGCCAACCCAATCCGCCCCCTGCACCGATGCTCAGCTCGTGGACTACGCGGCGAGTCTCGACTGTGTGCATTGCGGTCTGTGCTTGCGTACCTGCCCGACCTACGAGCTCACCGGCCGCGAATCCGCCAGTCCCCGGGGCCGCATCCACATGATGCGGTCGGTGGCCGAGGGCGAACTCAAGCCCGACGCCGCCTTCATCGATGAGTTGGACCTGTGCCTCTTGTGCCGCCATTGCGAGAGCGCTTGCCCTTCGGGTGTGAACTTTGCCGCGATGCTGGAGCACACACGCGCGCGGCTTTTAGATTCAAGCGAACGATCATGGCTGGTGCGACGTGCCCTGGGCCTGGGCCTCGGCCGAGTGCTGCCGAGCCCGCGCTGGATCGCGTTCCTGGCAGGCGCTCTGCGGTTTTTGCAACGCTTGGGACTCGTGCAGCTGGCGAGTCGCCTGCCGGGCAAGGTCGGCCAAGCCGCGGCGGCCTGCCCCCCGGTCCCACCAGCTCGAGAGCGGCGAGCCCTGCCCCGCCACACTCCGGCCCTGGGACAACGCAGGGGCTCGGTGTCGGTACTCGAAGGCTGCATCATGCCGCCGCTCCTCGGTCGCGTGAATCGCGCCACGGTGGCGGTTCTAGCCGCCGCCGGCCGTGAGGTGCACTGCCCCCGGGGCGCGAGTTGTTGCGGATCATTGCATGCCCACAACGGCGACCTCCAGGGCGCGCGGGAGCTCGCCCGTCGCCTGATCGACAAGCACTCCGGGCTTCTTGGAGACGACGGCGAGCTCTTGCCAATCGTCACCAATTCCGCAGGTTGCAGCTCGCACATGAAACACTACGGCGCGTTGCTCGCAGACGATGCCGACTGGGCAGAACGCGCCGCGGTCTTTGGCAAGCAGGTCTTCGACTTCAGCGAGTACCTCGTGCGATTCGCCTTTGACGACCTGCGACCCGCCCTGGGTCCCCTCGAAGTGGCCCAGCCCATCTGCTGGGACGACCCCTGCCATCTATGTCATGGCCAGGGCATTCGCGACGAGCCGCGGGCGCTGCTCGACGCCCTGAGCATCGAGCGAGTCGAACTCAAAGAGAGCGAGAGCTGTTGCGGTTCGGCTGGCCTCTATTCGGTCCTGCGCCCTCTCGACAGCCGCGCGATTCTCGCGCCACGCCTCGCAGCTCTCAAGGCGACAGGTGCCCGAACCCTGGTGAGCGCCAACCCCGGCTGTCAGTTGCAGTGGTCCGGCGGCTTGCGTCAAACTGGCAGCGAGGTTGAAGTGCTACACATCGCCGAGCTCCTCGAGCGCGCCCTCGCCCACGGGCGCGAGAGCGGCGAGTAGCTCTCCCATAACCTCCTCTGAGGCCTGGGCGCCCTGGCGCCAAATGGCGTAGGCGACCCAGCACTGGTGGCCGAGGCTCAGGTTGACGCGCATGGTGTCGCGGAACGAGCCGCCCACTATGAAACGTCGCTGTCGCACCCAATCGGCATCGAAGCCAAACCATTCGAGCTTGCCGCCGCCCACCACCGACGAACCGCCCTGGACATCGATTTCCAAGAGGTCTTTCCATTCGAGTCCGCGGAACTGACTGTTCAAGAGTGCCTCGGCACGGCGTTCGGGGAAGTGCACCAGGAACAGGCGCGCGGGCAGGCCGTTGCGGCTCTCCACGGTCACGCCAGCCCAGTCAAACTCCTCAAAGGGCGCAGCGGCTTTTTCCTGCTCCATGCCGTGGGTGGGCCTTGGCCGCACCAGCTCGGCCATGGAAACCTCGAGGGGATCGCCGTCTGTGAGGGTCACGATGCTCTCACCGGTGGAGAGGACAAGAGCCTCGGCTTCGAGACTCAGCCCCTCGGGCAGGCTGCCAAGAACAAAACTCCCGCCCAGCACCTCGTCCGCCGCGGGATGCCGGGGCCCCGTGAAGAGCACGGCGAAGACACAGGCGAGAATCACCAGAAATCCCAGAGCGAGCCCCAGGACCCCCGCTGCGGACTCGCGCTCCGGTAGAGCGTCAAGGGCGGTGGTCATCCGCGCGCCCTTCACTCCTCCTCGATCTCCTCGGGCGGCTCATCGGCCGGATTATCGAGGTATGGTTCCAGAAGATCATTTTCGTGATCTTCACGGATCTGCTCCTCGGGCTCGGCCGTGTAGATTTCGCGCTCATGACCGATGTGGAAGGGCGCCAGGAACTCGTTGATGTACTCATCGGTGATTCCCTGCGGCCCATCCCTGCCGGGCGGAATCACCACCTGCAAGAGCCAGAAATCGTCGGCCTCTTCGGGGGTGACATCCACGAAGGCGGTCTTCTGCTCGCCCGCCCCGATGGTGTTCTGGTTGAATCGCATGATGGACAGGGTGCGGCCCTGCACCACGACTTCGCCAATCTCTGGATCGCTGACCTGGGAAATGCCGGGAATACCACCGCCTTCAAAGTCCTCGGAAAAGATCTCATCGCGCCCTTCGGCCTCCGAAGCGGGCAGCATCATCCAGGTCACGGAGCGACCGGTGGACATGTCGATGAAGACAAAGCCGTCGATGCCAGGCATGGCATCCAGGCCGAAAATGGTCAAACCCGAGGGACGATCGTCGTAGCCAATGAGCTCATCCACGAGGGCCCATTGCGTGTCCGGATCGGCCATCTCCTTGACCTTGCCGAAGATGAACATGCCGCCGACAGCCAGCAAGACGGTCATGATCAGACAGCCGCCGCCGCAGAACCAAAGCCAGGGGGGCAGTCCGCGGCGCTGCTTGGGAACTTGGGGCTCGTCAGCCCAGGTTTCTTCGGTCATGAGGTTTCCTGCTCTTTGTCTGGTTTGTCTGGCCTGAGACGAATTTGGCTAACCCGAGGCCAAGAACCGTTCTGACGGGGTGCCTTTCCGGGGTGGGGTTCTACCAACCTGAGGCTCTTCGATTCAACTCAGGCAGCATTTCCTGTAAGAAAGACAGCTAGAGGGCTGAATCAGGTCGCACCAAGGAGGGCGAGCTCTCAGCGGCTCCAGTCGTAGAAACCTCGGCCACTCTTCTTGCCGAGGTCGCCGCGTGCCACCATGTCGCGCAGGATCTGGGGCGGTTCGAAGGAGGGACCGATTTCGATCTTGAGGAACTCGGCGATGGAAAGGCGCACATCGAGGCCCACGAGGTCGGTGAGCTTGAGCGGGCCCATGGGGAAGCCGTAGCCGAGGGTCATGGCCTTGTCGATGTCCTCGGCCGAGGCGACCTTCTGCTCCAACATACGCATGGCTTCGAGGCCGATGGCGAGGCCCAATCGGCTCGAGGCAAAGCCCGGGCTGTCCTTGACCCGGATGGGCTGCTTGCCCATGCGCCGGGCGAGATCCAGGGCCGCTGTGACGGCTTGCTCGGAGGTGGACTCGGTTTCGATCACCTCGCACAGCTTCATGATGTGCACGGGGTTGAAGAAGTGCATGCCCACCACGCGCTCGGGGTGATCCGTGACGCAGGCCACGGACTGCACCGGCAGGGAGGAAGTGTTCGTGGCCAGGAGCACGCCAGCGTCCAGCCGCCGGCCGAGGTCGCCAAAGATCGATTGCTTGAGCTCGAGGATCTCGGGCACGGCTTCGACGACAACATCGGCGCCATCGCACAACTCGTCCATGGAGGTCGTGCCGCTAAGTCGTGCCAGGCTCTGGTCGCGCAGGTCGGCGTCCAGCTTGCCTCGCGCCACGCCCTTTTCGAGGTTGGTGGCCACTTGGGCCAAGCCGTGCTCTACGCGCTCGGCGTCGATGTCGAAGAGGCGCACCTCGATCCCACTCATGGCCAGGACCTGGGCAATTCCGTGCCCCATGGTGCCGGCACCAATTACGGCGGCGGTCTGCATGTTGGCGGCATTCATGGAAGATGTCATGGAGAACTGGGAGAAGGGGTCAGGACGAGCTTGCCCAGCACGAGGCCGGACTCTAGTAGGCGGTGAGCCTCGGCAACTTCGCTGAGGGGCAGCACCCTGTGCACGGCAGGACGATAGGCGCCGCTTTTCAGTTTGTCGAGGATCGCTGGAAAGGCGGAGCGGGGTCCCATGGTGGAACCCATGACCGCTTGGTTCTTCATGAAGAGATGGGGCAAGGAGAGCGACACCAGCGGCCCCGTGGTGGCACCGCAAGTCACCAACCGCCCGCCCTGCGCCAGGGAGCGCATGGAACCCTCCCAGGTCGCAGGGCCAATGTGCTCAACGACCACATCGGCGCCGCGGCCGCCCGTCAAGCTGGCCACCTCGTGGGGCCAGTCACTGGAACGCTGGTCCACGATATCCGCAGCCCCCATGCGGCGGGCGAAGTCGGCCTTGGCGGGACTGCTGGCCGTGGCGATCACGCGCGCGCCGAGGTCGCAAGCGATCTGAATCGCCGCCGACCCCACGCCGCTCGCGCCGCCCAGGATCAAGACCGTCTCGCCCCGCAAGAGCTTCGCGCGCGAGATCAACAGCCCCCAAGCGGTCAAGAAGACCAGGGGCATCGCAGCGCTGGTGATGGGATCGAGACCCGCGGGCAGGGGTAGGAGGTAGCGCGCTTCGAGAACCACAAACTCGGCGGCGATCCCGGGGCAGGACTCGCCGCGCACGCCGTAGTCGGGTGCGAGGTGATCGTCGCCGCGCTCGTCTTCCGGGGAAGTACCCGACGAGACGCCAGGCAAGATCAGAACCTCTTGGCCGACCTCAAGGCCCTCGACTCCGGCGCCCAGGGCCACGATCTCGCCCGTGCCGTCAGAGCCAGGAATGTGCGGCAGGGGAATTTTCATGCCAGGCAGACCGCGCCGCACCCACAGGTCGAGGTGGTTCACGCTGAGGGCCAGGACGCGCACCAGAACCTCCCCGGCCGAAGGCTTGGGACGGGGCGCATCGCGCAGCTCCAGAACTTCGGGGCCACCGTGGACGGGAATCGTGACGACTTTCACGGCTCAGATCTTCACGACGAGCCAGCGGCCACCCGTAGCGCGGGTCAGGTCCTTCCAATAGCCCAGGAGCCGGCCCCTGGTTTCGATCAGGAGGGCATCGACGAAGACGCCGCGAAAGCGATTGGCATGGGCGAAGAGCGGCCCCATGAGACCCAGGTTCCAACGCACGCCGCCGGAGGGCGCGCCGTCGCCGAGAATCATGATCGTATCGAGATCGGGGTCCTCTAGGGCCAGGAGCATGGCGTCCCAGTAGTTGCCCGTCCCCTTTGAGTGGCTCTTCTCGAAGAAGCCCAGGGCGCGGCTGATGTTCTTCTCGCTGGCCGCAGTGAGGCTCTCCTGCCAACTGTCGGGTCTAGCCGCGAAGGGGATCAGGTTGAACCGGACCTCTTTGGAAAGCCCTTCGAGGGCCCGGCGCAGTTCCTGGTCCACGGCCTGCTTGCGGGTGCGACCATCGGCGCGCTTCTGCCACATGGAACCCGAAAGGTCCACGAGGAAAGACACGCGTTCGGAGAGCAGAGCCAGTCCCACGAAGGCCACCGTGCGTTCGCCGAGGTCGGACTCAGGTTCCACCGCAATCTCGGCGGGCTGCCAGTCTTCGGCGAGGGCGCGGGCCCATTCCTGCCAGGCGCGGGAGTTGCGACCGGTCTTCTTCTGCGACAGTCCCCGGAGCAATTCGACGATGCGCCATTGCAGGCGCGTGTTGGACTCGCCTCCCAGGGCCTGCGCGAGTTTTCGCGCACCCTCGCGATCGCCGCGCCGGGCGCAGGCTTCCAGGGCGCGCAAGCGCACCACGCGCACAGGATCCTGAATCAGATCGGACAAGAGGGCAACCTGCATGGCCGCGGGGGCGAGTTCCATGCGCTCACAACAAGCAGCGCGCATGGCGGTCGACTTGGACTGTGCGCCGGCTTGCAGGCTGGCCGCGGCAGTCTCGGGAGAGAGCGCCGCCAAAGCCAGCCAGGCGTGGGCCCGCACATTCTTGTCCTTGTCGCTGCCGATGAGTTTCTGGAGGCGCTCCACGAGGTCGCCGTGATCGCCACTGGCCCGGGAACCCATGCGCTCGAGGCTCCACAAAAGGCTCTTGCGCAGCGCGGCATCCTTGTGGCGCAAGGCCCGCGTCCAGAGGTCGTCGTCGATGGCGGTCTGTCGGCGGCCAAGGGCCTCGGCCACGCGCAGCGCGCGCATGCCGCGTTTCTTCCCCAGGCCCTGTTTGCCGAACAAGAGGGTATCGAATTCAAGTCCCGCACGGCCGAGTTGTATTTGGGCCTCGTCGGCCACCCTGGGCTGGGGATCGTCGAGGGCTTCGAGCACGAGTTCCCAGGCGGGGCCGCTGCCGATCTGCGCCAGAGTGTCGATGGCCGCGACACGCTCGCTCTCTTTTTCCGAGCGCAACTGACGCTGTGCTTCGTCCAACTGGTCACGGGCGCCATTCGCAGCCGTTGCGAGACCGGCGAAGAGAGCCAGAGGCAAGACCCAGGACAGCCTCCGGAGCGCGCACGAGGGGCTCATCACGGCTTGCTTGCTGTATAGCGGTTTTCATGGCGGGGCATGACCTGGCCTTCCTTGCGCAAGTGCGCTTCAAGAATCTCTCGCAGGGGCAGGGGGTCCTCCGCCAGGCGCTTCAGCTCGCCCAGTTGTGGATAGCCATCGGCGCCACCAGCCAGGAAGGAATTGGTAGCGAGGCGCAAGACGGCATCTGGACGAATGGCCTCGCCGTCGATGGCAAGTCCCACGAGGGCGCCAGCGCCAGAGGTGTCCTCGCTGTAGACAATCTCCAGACCGCTGACCTCCAGACCGCTGTGGGCGCGGCCCTCCACGGCGAGGCGTATGCAGTCGGTCAAGACCGCGCCCGAAATTTCGAGCAACACCAGGTTGTTGCCGAAGGGCAGGATCTCGAACAGGTCGCGGCGGGTGACAGCGCCCATGGGCAGGTCGGTGCGAATGCCGCCTCGATTCTGCAAGGCGATATCGGCATCGAAGTGCGAGCGCATGACATCGCAGATCAGGTTGCCAGCAGGAGAGGAGCGGTAGCGATCGTTGCTGCGGGAAAGGGGCGCGAGCAACTCGCCCACCACCGTGTCCAGCTCCGCGGCACTGCGCTCCACTAGCGCAGCGCACAAGCGGTCCACCTCGGCGTTGCCGTCCTCGGGTTCGTGGGCCGCGAGCAGGTTGATCATCTCATACTCATACTCGACAAGCTCGCGGGTCTCGGCATCGAACCACAGGTCCACGCGCCCCACGGCGCTGGCCTTGGATCCTGCTTGCACGATGAAGGTCTCACCTTGGTGCACGCCGCGTTTCAGGTAGGTGTGGCTGTGACCGCCGACGATCAGGTCCAACTCGCCGTCGAGCTTGGCCAGGCGCCTGTCCCCCACCACGCCCAGGTGGGTGACGGGCACGATCAGGTCAACCTTGCCCTGCAAAGCCTCGCGGGCTTCGGCGAGGGCTGCGGCGGGTTCCTGGAAGAAAAGCTCGCGGGCATCGGCGTGGGTGATCGAGGGCGTCACACAGGTCAAGAGCCCCACCATCGCCACGCGCAGACCCGCTACTTGAATGATGCGCCAGGGTTTTGCCCAGCCAACCCGCGGGCCGCCTTCACTGAGTCTGACATTGGCGCAAACGGCAGGCAGGCCGCAGTCCTCGATGAGAGAGCTGAGGTGCGCAGTACCGTAATCGAGTTCGTGGTTGCCCACGCAAAGCGCGTCGTAGCCCACGGCGGCCAGAGCCTTCAAGTAACCCCGGCCGCGGTCCACCAAGCCCTCGGGTGTGCCCTGAAACCAATCGCCGCCGTCGACGACGAGTACGCCCTTGCCGGCACCCTGGTGCTCTGCGCGCACGCGTTTCACATAGGCCGCAATGCGCGGTAGACCGCCGATCAGGGGCGGGTCTTCGTCGGACATCCAGGTCGCTTGCCGCGGCTGGGCCTGGCCGTGCACATCGTTGGTGTGAAGCAGCACGAGGTGCAGCCGCTCGGGCGCACCCTCCGAAGTGGCCGCCGCCAGGGCGAGAAACAGCGCGAGAACCAGGCAGATTCCAAAAAGTCGTGTACCCATGGCCCCTACGATACAGAAATCGAGTGTCGAGAGGCCCGGCCCTCTACTCGAGCAGCCTCCTACTTGAGCAGCACCTCCTTGCTGTCGGGATGGGAGAGGGTCAGCTCGAAATTTAGGTCAGCTTCGCCGCCCGCCGGCACCCTGATGATCCAGGTCACCAGGCTGCGGTCCGCGTGGTCGCTCTTGTAGCGCTCAGCCTCGGAGAAAGCGGGAGAGCTACGGCTGAGAGAGACTTCGAGGCGCTCGTCGCGGGAACGGGGGATGGCCTCGCGCACGATCACGCGCACGCTGCCGTCGGCTTCGGTCACCGGCGAGCCGTGGTTCGCGAGGCGCACGCGCCAACGGGTGACTTCCCGGGAAGTGGCGCTCAGGAAACCGGGCTCGATGTGCTCTTCGGAAACCAGCACGCGCTCTACGCTGACGCCGGGCACGGCGCCCAGGTCCAGGCTAAACTCGGCGCCAGTCTGCACCTCGTCGAGACTGGCGTTGCCGATAAAATCGTCGCCGAAGAAGATCGCCGCCGGGCCGGGGAGCAGCACGAAAGGCGAGCTGTTGGTGGAGCGCGCACGCAGCCAAACCGTCTCGTCGAGGGCCGGTAGGCAATACAACTCGGGGGTGAGCTCGAGAGTGTGTTCGCCCACGAGCACCGAAGTGGCCGCCGGTCGCGAAGCCAGGCTCTCGAGCGCGGGCAAAATGAAGCGCACCGAGAGCCCCGCCACCTGGACCCGGGCGAAGGGCGGCGCTGCGCTGGGCGA
The DNA here is from genome assembly GCA_012959785.1 of Planctomycetota bacterium. Classification (GTDB taxonomy): domain Bacteria; phylum Planctomycetota; class UBA1135; order UBA1135; genus DUCM01. The sequence goes on from DUCM01000022.1 coordinate 38,973, forward strand.
GAGTGCCATCGCGGGCCTGCCAGCATAGCGAGAGGCCGGTGCCGAGGGCGCGTTCTTGTAGCGGCCGCGGCGGCGTTCCAAATCGACCCAACGCACGCGCGGTTCCGGGCCGGCGGCGCCACGGCGCGGGCGCGCCGTGGAGAGCGCAAGTTCGACCTGCGACCAATCCTCACCACTCTGCTGAACAATTTGTGCACGGTAGACGAGTTCCAACTCTTGCGCGCTGCCGGAAGTGCGCAGGTCGTAGGTCGGGCTCCACCCGCAGTGGTCGACCAAGTACTCGAGGGACAGGATCCCCACTTCGCTGCCAAGGTCGAGGTCGCAGATCACATCAAATACTCTGACACGACCCTCGGGATCCATGCGACCCAACTCGGCTTCGAGAGCCGCCAGGCGAGTGAGACGCGCCTCGCCTTCCCAGCGCAGTGCACGCTCCTGGCCCATGAGTTCCTCCAGGGCGAGGCTGTAGTAGTCGTGGCTCTCCTGCCAGGCTTCGAGGCCAGGTTCGGGAGCTTTTGGATCGGGGTCGGCACTCAACTGGCCCGCGATCATGCCACGCAGTTTCTTGAGCAGGGCGAACTCGTCACGACTGGCTTGCTGCTCGCGGTGCAGGTAGAGGATTTCCGCCCGCAGAGTTTCCAGGCGCTCCTCTTGCGCGCGCTTCATCCAACGCTCGCGGGTTTGAATGCTCCGCACGCGACCGGCGGAGAGCCGCACGCGCAGGTTGTCGGGGTCCATGGAGTCGGGCAGACCGGCGAAGATGTAGCGGCCATCTGCGGTCACGGCAGCGGCCACGCGCGTCACCCGGGCGGCATCGGCATAGACCGTCACGCTCTCGATCCGGCTCTCGAGGAGTATCGCATCCCCGGCCGGAGCGGCCGCGCTGAGAAGCGCCAAGGCCAAACTGAGAGCCATCATTGTGTTCCTCCTTCGCGGTACGAAACCGGCTGGCTTTCGGGGTGCTCCACGGTGATGGCGAAGCGCAGTTCTGTTTCGCCGTGCAGGGGCACCTGAAGCTCCCAGGTCTGAAAGCTGAACTCCTCGGCATCCTTGCGCCAGCGCTCGGCCTTGCTCGGGGCGTGGGAAAGACCGGTGAGCTTGACCTCCACACCATCATCGGTGGGCCGCGGCAGAGCTTCGCGCACCACCACGCGCACGCTGCCATCGCCGGAATGAATTGCAGAGCCTTGGTTGGCGAAGGTCAAGCGCCAGGCCTCGGTCTCAGTGGCGGTGCCGCTGAAGAAACTGGCGCCTTCCAAGAAGTCAGCGGTCTTGATGCGCTCGCAAGTGATGCCATCGGCAGCGCCCAGGGGCATGCTGAAGCGTTGGCCCACGGCAATCTCACCCAACTCGGCCTGGCCGAGGTAGTCCTCGCCAAAAAAGACCGAAGCCGAACCGGCGAGGATCGGCCAGCGCCCCTCGTTCTTGGCATGGCCGCGCAACCAGACCGTTGTGTCCTGGCGCGGCACGCAGAAGTACTCCGTGCGCACGGCGAGTTCCTGCTTGCCGACCTCCACGGTGGTTGAACTGCCCCCGCTCTCGACGCTGTCGGTTCCAGGCACCACGAAGCGCACCGAGAGCCCCTCCTCTAGCACCTGGCTGTAGCCGTCATCAGCCCCACCGCTGTACCCCAGGCTGCTGAGGGCTGGTTCGGACTCGAGGGCGACTTCCAGACTGGCCCTAATGCTCGAACCATCTGCCCCCGTGGCTCGGCGCGGGTCGAAGAGGCTGGCCCAGAGTTGCAGCAGATCAGGTCCGCGGGCCGAGCGCTCGGGTTGGGCACTCGAGAGCAAGAGTCGCACGCCCTGCCAGTCTTCGCCCGACACTTGGCTGATCTCGCCGCGGTAGACCAGGGTCACGCGCTTTCCCGCCGCGTCGCAACGGATGTCATAGAGCGGGCGCCAGCCGGCGCGCCCTACGATGTAGGCCACTTCAAGATCTTGAGCCCGGGCACTGCCGGCCACCTTGACTAGCACATCATGGATCGGGACCGCGGTCCGTCCGATGTGCCCTTCGAGATCGAGATCGAGGGCAATGCGCTCTGCCTCCAGGTCCTCCTGGGTCCATTGCAGATCCCGGCGCAGGCGTCTATTCGTGCGCATGCTGTCCGCGATGAAGCGTTGCCGAGCCTGCCAGGCGGCGATCTCCACACGCCCCTCCGCCAGCGCCAGGCGTTGGGCCCTGGCGGTCGAGGCCAAGAGCACATCCAAGTGCTTGCCGCGCTGTTCGAGCACGGTCATGGAACCGTACCCCTCTTCAAGCCTGCGCGCCAGCCTTTGGCGCGTGGCGCGCAACTTTTCGATGCGCTCCAGCGGACTTTGGTCCACTACTCGGCGCTGCACTTCGACGCCGGCCACGAAGCCGCCCTTCAAGCGCACGCGCACGCTGTCCGGTTCCAATTCGCCGGGCAGGCCGCGCAAGAGGTAGACACCATCCCCATCCACCCTGGCCCTGCGCAGGACCCGCGCCGAGGAGGGATAGACCGTCACCTCGGTGATCGACGAGTCGAGTTCGCGGGGCTCTTGGGCGAGAGCCTCGGCGGCGAAGAGACAGAGGACCAGACAGAGTGTGGTGTTCTTCATGAGAAGGGCGGCAATGGACCAAAGCCCGGGAGGGCGGCTGCAGGGGCAAGCCGCCAGCATAGAATAATCCCGGCTGCCCAGGCCGAGCTAGATTCCAGCCTCTCCGCCGAGGTCCATGGTGTCGGCCAGGGTGGTGCGGCCGTACTCGTGGGTGCCGCCCTCGCGGCGGCCGAAGATCTGACCAAAGTTTTTCCAACCCAACTTGAGGTCGTCGAGCATGCCATAGCCCGACACCACCGCGTGCTGGTACCAGAGAAAGCCCAAGAGGGTCATGTCGAAGATCCCGTTGCGGGGCAGCTTGACCAGTTGTTTGACCAGCGGCAGGCCGCCGGGCAGGTAGACGGCAACATTGAACAGCTTTTGCAGGTTGACGACCTCGCGTAAATCATCGCGGCGCATCTGGGAATCGCTCTGGATCGAAGGCCCTATGTCCTTGCCGATGTCCACGCGACCCTGTTCAAAGTCCTGGCGGCCCAGCTCGGTGGAGCGAAAGGGGCGATAGATCAAGACGGTGCAGCCCTGGGGCTTGATCTCGCGATTCTGCCGCACGGTCTGGTACATGTCCTCGAGGGTCTCCGCCGGCGAGCCCATGATGTTGTTTGTGCGAAAACTGATGCGGTGCTTGCGCAGGAGCGCGGGGATGCGCCGCACGATCTCATCGGTATAGCCCTTCTTGTACACCCGCAGGCGCACATCCTCGTTGCCCGACTCGAGCCCGAACTGGACCGAGACACAACCCGAGCGTTTCAGGTTGATGATGTCGTCCTCGTTCAGGTAGTTGATGTTGATATTGCAGGCAAAGGGTAGGCCCACGCGCTCCGGCCACTTCGTGGCAAATTCCTCCAACCAGCCGCGTTCCATGTTCAGTGCGGCGTCGCCGAAATTGACCATGCGGAAACCGGGATAGCGCGCCAGGATGTCGTTCATCTCCTCGCACAGGTAGTCCACACTCTTGGTGCGATTGAAGCGGTCGCCCCTACCGCTGACCCATTCCTTCTTCATCAAGCCCACCGAACAGTAGGTGCAACTATTCTGGCAGCCACGGCTGGCGTGGACCTGCATGACGCGCTTGGCGCGCAGGAAGGGGTACTTGTAGAAAACATCGACATCGGGGAACGGCAGGCTGTCGAGGTCCCCCACCACCGGACGGATCGGATTCTGAACAGGCAGGCCGGCGCGCAGGCTGGCCACATTGGGAATCTCATCGATCGAACGGCCCGCACCCCAGGCCTCGACAAGGTCGAGGATGGTGTGTTCGGCCTCGGCCTTGACCGAGGCGTCGAGGTAGCCGTCTTCGCGCAGGACCTCGATGTCAAAGGAAGGGTGCGGGCCACCCATGACGACCTTCAGGTGCGGCAGGGAACGACGCCAGCGGCGCACGGCAGCGAGAGCCCAGGTCTCCTGGCCGGTGGTGGCGTAGATGCCCACCACATCGGGCTCGAACAGCTCCACGGCCCTGGCGAAGTCACGCTCCTCGGCCGTGATGAAGGCGTCGGCCACATGGCCAGCCTGCTTGAGCATGCTGGAGAGCTGCTTGATGCCCTCGAACTCATGGCAGGTGGTGACGACGAAAGCTACTCGAGCCAAGGGGATCTCGCGGGAAAGGGGCAGGGCAGGGTGAGAGAGGAATCGTAGCTCACTACCCGGGAAATTGGGGCTCCCGAGGAGACTCTTCCGCGCACGGGAGGATTTTGGGGGTAGGATGGCGGGCGCTCCCCAAAAAAACGGGGTCGCATGAGAATTCCATGGCGCACATCGTCCTCGTCCAAACCTATCACCCCTACACCCAGCACACCCATGTGCACCCCCTGGGGATCATGGCCGTGGCCTCGGCGGCGCGGGCGGCGGGGTTCTCGGAGATCACCCTTGTTGACATGAAGGCCGAGCGCTGGACCGCCGCGGAAGCCGTGCAGCGCATCAGCCAACTCGCTCCCGATGTGGTGGGCATTTCGGCCATGACCTATGAAGCGGGCTGCCTCGCTGAAGTGGCCCGCGGGGTCAAGCAATGCCTGCCCCAAGCCCAGGTGGTGGCCGGCGGCCCACACCCCAGCGTGGCGGCCGATGATGTCATGGCCGACGCGAACATCGACTTCTGCGTGCGCGGCGAAGGCGAGGAGACCTTTGCCGAACTGCTGGAAGGCTTGACGAACGGCAAGCGGGAATTCCAGGACTGCAAGGGGCTCACCTGGCGCGACGGCCAGGGCACCATCCACACAGAAGCCGACCGGCCGCCTCCCGCGGACCTCGACTTGCTGCCCTTCCCGGCCTGGGACCTGATCGACCACGAGCTGTACCACGACATGCCCCGGGGCGGTGTGATCTACGCCCACAAAGAGTTCGCCACCATGTTCTCCTCGCGCGCCTGCCCCTGGCGATGCACCTACTGCCACAACTCCTACGGCAAACAGTTCCGCGCGCGCTCCGCCGAGAATGTCCTGGCGGAGATTGACCATCTCGTCCAGAACTACGGCGTGAAGGAGCTGGTCTTCATGGACGACATCTTCAACTTCAAGCCCGATCGCGCGGCAGCCATCGCCCAGGGCCTGATCGATCGCGACTACGGCCTCAAGCTGACTTTTCCCAACGGCTTCCGCGGTGACATCCTGACAGAAGAGCTGGTGCTGCTGCTCAAGCGCGCCGGGATGTATCGCTGCATGGTGGCGGTGGAGTCGGCCTCGCCGCGCATCCAAAAAGTGATGAAGAAGAACCTGCGCATAGAGAAGGTCGGCCGGATCGTGGACTTCATCGCCAGCCAGGGCGTCATGGTGCACGGCGCCTTCATGCTCGGCTTTCCCTCGGAAACCGAAGAGGAGATGCGCTCCACGATTGAGTGGGCGAAGGAGAGCTCCTTCCACACCGCCGCCTTCTTTCGCGTGATTCCCTTCAAGGGCACGGCTCTCTTCGAGGAAGTCGAAAAGGCTGGCCATGCGCTGCCCAGCGACTGGTCCGCCTACGAGCCCTATCAAACCGAGATCAACCTCTCCGAGGTGCCCGAGGAGACCATCACGCGCATTCGCAAAAACGCCTACCGCAGCTTCTATTTGCAGCCCAAGAGGCTCTGGCGCATCTTCCAGCTGATCCCCAACAAGCTCAGCATGCTGCCCTACTTGAGTTTATTGTTCGCCCAACGGGCGTACGCGCGTTAGAAGATTGCTGGCGCGGTCCCGGTTGCGCTCTTGTCCCCGTGGTGGGACTTGGGCACGAGCGATGCCCTGAACGCTGTAGTCGGTGGAGGCAAGAGTTGCTAGAGGCTACTGATGCAGGCCGCACTCGAAAAAGGACAGAGCATCGTCCTGACAATCCAATCCAAGTAAGGAGGCGCGCACATCCCATGAAATTAACTCACCAACGCGTTGAATGGTTACATGCTCTGGGAACCGTGACCCTGGGGCTGGTGGCGACTCTCATGGGCACGGCCAGCCTCCACTCTCACGGCGGTGGTTTCCCGACGCCGCCTCCGCCCACCTGGGGTGGACCTGGCGACACTGCGCCCCCTCCGCCCGGCTGGGGTGGACCTGGCGACACTGCGCCCCAGAGTCCTGGAACTGGTGGAGGCTCCGGCGGTCCCGCAACCCCCGGGCCGGGAGGACCCTCAGCGCCAGGCCCTGCGAATCCAGGCGCGACGGCGCCCACTTCGCCCGGAGGCGCCCCGGCCGTCGACCTTTCCGACTGGAGTTGGTGGTGGAATTTCAACCGCGACCCCTACTTGGACCTGAAGCACCATGTGCTCAGCGCACAGGCCGTCACCAGCGACGGGGGGTTCTACCTGGGCCAGGGCCAGAAGAGTACCCGGCAGAGTCTCGCGCCCGACGATGCGATGATCCAGTCGGTGATCGGACCGGCTCTACAAGAAGCTGTCGAAGCAGGCTCCTGGCGAGTGCAAAGCGACGCCATGATGGCCATCGCCAAGCTCTATCCCGTCTTCGAGCCCAAGGACACCAGCCTCTTGGAGTTGATCAGCGCGCACCTCAACGCCGCCAACCAGAAACAAGCCGAGTCGGCCATCGTGGCCCTGGGCATCCTCGGTCACCCGCGGGCGGCACAGGTCTTGATGGGCATCGCACAGGACAGCGACGCGGGCCGCAAGTCGCTCGGACGCACCAGCGTCCCCAGTCGCACCCGGTCCCTCGCTGCCCTGTCCTTGGGCGTCTTGGGTCGCCAACTGGAGAGCGAATACCCGCGACTGCTTCTCGTGGCGGGCCTCCAGGGCCTGCTCAAGGAGCCCCGCGGCGCCTCGCCGGACCTGCATGTGGCGGCGTTGACCGCCCTGGGTATGACGGGCCTGCGGGAGGCCGGCGACACTGACATCGAGGGTGATGAGCAACCCGCTGACGCCCTCACCAGCCGCGGCGATCAGGCACGGTTCTTGTTTTCGATCCTGCGAGACGAGGAGCGCCATCAGTATGTGCGCGCGCATGTCTCCAGGGCCCTGGCGCTCCTCGGTCAGGGAGCTTCGGAAGAACTCCGCGATTCGATTCTGCAAGCCCTGCTCCACGAACTCGAGCGCCGCGGGCGTTCGCAGCGCCTGGTGAGCTACGGGGTTGTCGAGGCTCTGGGCATGCTGGCCGACTCCGACCCTGATGGCATCGACGCCGAGGTGCGCAAGGCCCTGCACGAGTCGGCACTGAAGGGCAATAACAATCAACGTGGTATCTCGCTAGTGGCCCTGGCCCTGGTGTCGAGTCGCGCGGGTCAAGGCGCTGAACCCCTCGGCGCCCTGAGGAAGGAACGCAAGTACCTGCTGCAACAACTCGCCACCGGCAAGAGTCGCCTGCGCCCCTGGGCGGCGCTCTCTCTGGGCTTGCAGCAGTTCCACGCCGCCCGCGCGGGTGCCGATGGATCCAGTCCGGCTCTCAAGGCTCTCCTGAATTCGAATGAGAAGGTTCGTTCGGCGGGAGACTCGGGAGCCTGGAGCATCGCGCTGGGACTGATGGGCGATCCGAGCGCGGAGGGTGCCCTGCTCAATCGCATGGAGAAATCTGGCGACGACAACGCCCGCGGCCATGCTGCGGTGGGACTGGGACTCTTGCGGTCGCACCAGTCAGCGGAAGCCCTGCAGGCGGTGGTAGAAGACTCGCGCTTCCGGCCGATCCCCCTGCGCAAGGCCGCGGTGGCCCTGGTGCTTCTGGGCGACAAGCGCATCGTCACCCAACTCTTCACCATCATTTCCGAGGAGAAGACGGCCAGCGTGAAAACCAACTGCATCGCCGCCCTGGGACTTGTGGGCGACAGGCGCGCCGTGGAGCCTCTGGTGGCTCTGCTACAGGACCCCGAGCAACTTGACATGACCCGCAGCTTTGCGAGTATTGCTCTCGGCGTCACCTGCGAGACCGACCCCCTGCCCTGGACGGCACACATTTCCAACCATGTCAACTACTTCGCTATGATCGATTCCATCCTCTCGTCGGGAGGCACGGGGGTTCTGAACCTGCGCTGACCTGGAAAGGTGTTGACCTGGAAAGGCACAGGGCAGCAATCCTCTCGCAACTCGAGACGGGCCTGCGGCAAAGGCGCGCCATCGATGCAAACAGACAGGCCCAGTTCGAGGGGCTCCATCCAGGAGCCTACCAGGCGTTCCATGTCCTGCGCGGAGTGGAACATGACGGTGGCGAGGTTTGGCTCGGCCCAGGCGACAACTTGAGCTTGACTCTACTCAAGGCTGAAAAAATCCGGAGCCTGCACTTGGCGGGCCAACAAGCCGCCAAGTAAGCCCCTCCCCTTCCAGGGGGGGCCTGTCTCAGAGTCATTGCAGCCTGGCCCAGGGGCCTCCAGCGCAGCTTGGTGGACCCTTTGCTGGGCCGCCCAAGTCCGGGCTTGCAAAGGCAGCGCGCAGCCCACGCAATAGCTCCATGACGACCGCTACTCAGCCGGGTCCCCCCACCACATTTTTCAATCGTGTTGTGCGCTTCTTCGTGCGCAACTTCATCCGCGGGCTCTTGTTCGTGGCACCGGTGGCGGCCACGATTGCGATTCTGGTCTATGTCTTCGATCTCATCGATGGCCTGCTCAAGCCCTCAGGGGAGGGGGTCTGGAAGGTGCCCTTCGTGGGCATCGAGATTGCGTCGGAGACCCTGGCTTTTCGCGGCGTGGGTTTTCTGCTGACGATCACCGGCATTCTGGTGATTGGCATGTTGACCTCCAATGTGCTCACCAAGTGGGCCCTGCGGCGCGTCGACCAGCTCTTCGGCCATGTGCCCGTGGTCAAGCTGATCTACTCGGCGATCAAGGACATGGTCGAGGCCTTTGTCAGCGAGGAGAAGAAATTTGACAAGCCGGTCCTGCTCGCCCTCTCGGCGACGCCCGAGGTGGAGGTCATCGGTTTCATCACCCGCGAGGACCTGGAAGAATTCGGCCGACCGGGGAAAGTCGCGGTGTATGTGCCCCAGTCCTATAACTTCGCCGCCAACCTGATTCTGGTGCCCAGGTCCCGAGTCACCCCCATCGACCTGCCCTCGGGCGATGTGATGGCCTTCGTCGTTTCCGGCGGCGTGTCCCAGGCGACCCAGACGAACCAGAATTGAGCGAGCCCTCAGCGCGGGACCGCGAGTCGCAAGTTGCGAAAGCGCACCTCGGTGGCGCCACCCGAATGCAACTGAAGAGCAAAGACCCCGCTGCGCGCCCCCTCGGGATCGGACAGGTCGAGACACAGCTCGCCGTTGAGCCAAGTGCGAACACGCACGCCCTGCGCCTCGATTACATACTCGTTCCAATCGCCCGTGCGCACTGCGGCCTCGCGGGAGGTCAAGAGCCCGCGGCCGTGCTCCTCGTAGAGCTTGCCCCACCAACCCGGACCAATATCGGCTTGGTAGCCGGCGACACTGCCGCCTGGCAGGGCGCGGCTGCGGAATTGGATCCCGCTGTTGCCTTTGTTCGACGCGAGGAGTACCTCGCATGAGAAGCGAAAGTCTCCCAGCTCGAAGTCGCTGACAAGAAAACTGTTGTGGTCGAGGCCCTCGCTTTGGCCCACGATTTCGCCCGACTCCACCCGCCAAACCGCCGCTTCTCCGCTCCAACCGGCCAGGGTCTTGCCGTCGAAGAAGTCCAGACTGGGTGCATCTAGCTCGGGTATCTCGACCTGGCCCACCGAGCCCAGATAGGCCACCAAATCGCGCAACTCGCCGGGAGCGAGGGTCTCGATTTGACCCTCGGGCATGGCCGATATGTCGCTCAGGTAGCGTTCTTCAATTTCCTCTTGGCCCACGACCTGGATCTCGGTTTCCGATTGCAACACCAGACCCTCGGCGGTTTCGCTCTTGAGCACGCCGGTGAACAAGAGGCCATCAAAGGTGCGCACCACCGTTACCTGGTAGTCGCGGCCGATCACTGCATTGGGATCGACCATGTTGGTCAGAAGGTAGTCAAGATCCGCGCGGTTCGAGCCCGTCAGATCGGGAGCGAGGTCGCCGCCTTCTCCGAACAGGGCGTGACATTGGGCACAGGTGCGCTCGAACACGAGCCGACCCCGGGCGGGTCGTGTGCGGGCCGGATCGGCTCGGGTCAGTTGGCTCTTGAGTTCGCTGATGCGCGCGAGTTTGTCGGGCTTGGTTTCGCGCTCGATGCCGAACAAGGCCGCGAGACGCTGATCCAGATTCTCGTCGCTGTGGGCGCGCAGCTTGCGAATGACAAAGGCCGAGACTTCGGCAGGCGGTAAGCGCCCATCCTCGATGGCAGTCAGCAGCGCAGTCGCGTACTCCAGGCGGGCGCTCAAGGTGGCGCAGACTTCCAGGCGCTCGGCGATCTCGAGCTCGGGGTAGAGCGCGAGCAAGGCTTCGGGAACTCGCTCATCGCCGTGGCGGGCCAGGGCGCTGATGGCCAGGCTGCAGAACTGCGGCTGCTCCAGGGCGGCCAGGAAGACGCCGGCGAGCCCCTTCGCGGAACTCGCCGCCAGGACCTCGAGGGCGCGCAGGCGCCCGGCGATGGGCTGGGCCGGGTCCTTGGCCATGGCGACCAGGCGTGGAATGGCTGCAGGATCTTGAAAGGCCGCGGCTATCCAAAGAGCGCGGTTGCGCCGGGACTCGTCCTCGGAGAGCGCCAATCGTTCGTAAGCCGCCGCCCAGGTGCTGGGCGGCTGTACGCCACGGCGCTCGGCAAGCGCCAGCGCGAAGCCGCCCAAAAGGACCTCGGTCCAGGCGTCATCCGCGGTGGCAAATTCCGCAGAGAGGAGTTCGCGGCCGGCGGGATCGGCGGCCAATTGGCGTGCAGCGAGACGCCGCGGCCGAGACAAGCGGCTCTCCCGGGCGAGTTCCAGCCCGCGCACGGGATCTGCCTCGAGCAAACTCGAGAGCCCGTACCAAAGCAGGTACGAAAGGTTCGGGTCGCACTCATCTTCTTCCCGGGCGAGCAGCGCGCGCGCGAGGTCGAAGGCGCCCTCGAACTCGACACCCAGGCGCTCGAGGGCCGAGGCCAGGTACAGTCGCACCCGAGGCGAAGGCGTGGTCCGCGCCAGAGAGACGCAGGCGGCGGAAAAACTCGCGGAAAGCACACCGTCCTCAGCGGCGAGTTGCACACTCCAGGCCGCAAGGTTTTCATCGTCGCTCCCGAGCAGCTCGATCAAGATGGCCTCGTCCAATCCAGCTGTACTGTGTATGGCCCACAGAGCGCGCAAAGAGAGACGCGCCGAGCCGTCACCGCGCACGAGGGCCATGAGCTTGTCCGCAAGCCCCGGCGTGGGTCGCTCTTGCAAGAGCCGCCGCGCGGTGCGCGCATGCCAGGAATTGTCGTGGTCGAGGAGAGCGAGGAGTTGATCCTCGTCAGCCTCTTCAAGGCTCGCCCGGGCGGGCGGCAAAGCCCCGTAACGCAGGCGGTACAGGCGCCCGTTGCTGCGGTCCCAAGCCTCTACATCGGTCAAATGGCAGGCTTCTGCATCCGACCAATCGATGAAGTACAACGCGCCATCCGGTCCGTTCTTGAGGGAGATACCCCGGAAGCAACGGTCGTTGGCGAGCAGGAGATCAGCGCCGTGGCGGCCCACAAAGCCCGATCCATCGCGCTCGAGAGTGTCGGTGTTGACGCGATTGCCGTGGATGTTGTTCATCACGATCCGGCCACGGTACTCGGCCGGAAAGCGATCGCTGAATAGCAACAGGGCACCGCAGTGCGCGTGACCACCTCCAGCCAAGGATGACTTGTTGTTGCCGCCATGGGGATCCGTGCCAAGCCAGTGCCGGTGGTCAGCGATGGTCTGAATATCCTCGTAGATGTGTTCGCCGAAGTGGCTGCCCGCCTGGCGCAAGTAGCGCCCGCCTTGCACCGTGTGAAAGAGGTGCGGAATGACGCAGGCGGTGATGAAGGCCTGGCCCTGTTCGTCAAAGTCGATGCCCCAAGGGTTGCTGGTGCCCCAGGCGAAGACCTCGAACTCGAAGCGGGTCGGGTGATAGCGCCAGATACCGGCATTGATAGGCACCCGTTCATCAGCGGCGCAACCCGCTGCCCCCACCAACGAGTGGGTGAACACGCCGTGGCACCCATAGAGCCAACCGTCCGGCCCCCAGGTGAATGCGTTCAGCGTCTCGTGGGTGTCGTCAATCCCCCAGCCGTCGAGTAACACCTGGGGCTCGCCATCGAGGACCAAGTCGCCATCGTGGTCGGGAAGAAACAGAAGCTCCGGTGCGGCACCGACGAACACGCCTCCAAAGCCGACTTCCAAGCCGCTGACCAGATTCAAGCCCTCGGCAAAGACTCGGCGCGAATCAAACTCGCCGTCGCCCCTGGTGTCCTCGAAGACCACGATCCGGTCGAGGCCCTGGCCTTTTGGACGGCGCTCGGGGTAAGAATGTGCCTCGGCCACCCACAGGCGGCCCGCGGCGTCGATGGCCAGGGCAATGGGCTGATGCAGGTCAGGTTCGGCGGCGATCAAGTCGACCTCAAATCCAGGCGGCACGGTCATGGCCGCCGTCGCGGCCCGCGGGCCGAGGCCGTTGTGCAGGACGGCATCGAGAGTCAAGGCCAAGAGCTCATCGGGAATCTCGGGCCGCTCGTCATGGAACAGAAAGTCGTCGTAGTTGATGTGACCCCAGCCGCCGCTTGACCCATCCACGAGGCGCAAGAACGCGCGCCGCCCACGGTGGCTGCGCAGATCGACCAAGGCGACCTTCATGGGCTCGTAGTTCTCGCCCGAAGCGCGGAACAGAACTTCGCCATCCTCGGCCACGAGCTCCACGCGGGTGTCAAAACTCGAACCGCCGCCCACCAAGAAGCTGGCCCAGTCGGCAGTCAGGGAGAAAGTGACGCTCTCGAGGGTGCCGAGGGGGCCGTCCCCATCGAATTCATAGCCGCCCACCCAGCCGCGACCCACACAACGGCTGGATTCTCCCAGGCGCTCGAGGGTTGCATCAGCGAGCACCGGCTGGCGCAGAAAGGCCTGGCCCAAGACGGTCCAGTCGCGCAGATCACCCGCATCAAAGCCCAAGTTCAAGGCCCGGCCGGTCCCATCGCGGGCGGGTTCTCCACGGCGTGAGGCGCTGCGCGGAGGGGCTTCCGGGGTCGCGGCGCCACGAGTCTGCAAGAACACGAAGGTGCCCTGCTTGTTGCCCAGCAGCACATCAGAATAGCCATCGCCGTTCACATCGCCGGCTACAACCTGGGTACCTACTCCAGAGTCGCCGTCGATTCGATGAGGCACAAAGCGCACGCCAGCGTCCCCGCGTTCGAGTCGAAACCAGTAGAGCACCGAGGGCCCCGCGGGTTTGGGATCGCCACCTGGACCGTGGGACCAATGGCGCTTGCCGGTGACAAGGTCGTCCAGCCCATCGCCGTCCATATCCACCAGCGCCAGGGCGTGGAGCGTGGAGAAGCGCAAGCCGACTGGGCTCTCGGCGGGCGTGGCACCCATCAAGGTGTGCTGCACAAAGTCGATTGCCCCGCCCGAGCCTTCGACCTGTTCAAACCAGGCGAGCCCCCAACCGTGGGCATGCAGACTGCTGATCACATCGTTCTTGCCGTCACCGTCGATGTCGTAGACGAGCATCTGCGCACCGCCGATGGCTTGCGAAAAGGCGAAGGGATGCAGCTGCCAGAGGGCACCCGCTTGCGCGTCTTCGGGTTGCCTCCACCAGCCATTTTTCTCAATCAGGTCGGCGCGGCCATCGCCATCAATGTCGCCCACACCCAAACCGTGGGTAAAGCGTTGCTTGCCGACATCGGGGGTGATGGTGTGCTGGATCCAGGGCGCGCGCGGGTCGGCTGTGGGGGTCAGATAGCAGAAGGCTCCCTCCCCGTTGCAGACCAATTCGCGGCGAGAATCTCCCACGAGGTCCACAAAGGCCGGCGACTCGTTGTCCACCCTGTCGTGCACGAGGTGCCGCTGCCAGAAGCCGCCACCAGCGCCGGGGTTCTCGAACCAAGCAGCCTCCTTGCCCGGAAAGCCCACGGCCAGGACATCGAGCCAGCCATCGCTATCGAAGTCGTGGGTCCAGTTGAAGAAGGAGTCAGAATAGCCGTGGGGATCGAAGACCTGGGGCTCGCTGAGCTCGATTCGCTCGGTGAAATCCGGTCCGAGGTAGATCAGGGCGCCCGAAACGATGTCCCCGTAGCCGTCGCGGTTGAAATCGCCAAAGCTAGCCCCCTCGGCTCGAAACTCAGAGTCGAGCACGCGACGCTCAAAACCCAAAGCCGCCTGGGGCGTGCCAGCCTGGAGCGAGGCGGAGAGCAAAACGGGCATCAGGAGGCTCAGCATGGCTCTGTTGTACCTCGCTCGGCGGGAGTTTGGTCTGTTGATCACGGACTCGCTGCTCGTGGACCTTCCTGCTCCTTCGGCCTCTTCCCGAGCAGAACGGCGAGAATCACGCCTCCCTGGCGCACCTTCGTGCGGATACGGGTTAGACTGTGCGGCTTCGAGTACGGCTCGAAAGTGGTCCGATCCGAAAGCGAACCCGCTCGTGCGCGACCCCTCCTACAACTGTCCGACGACTGCGCTAGAAGACTGCGCCCTCATTCCTATGTCCGAGATCGAATCCATACCCGAGAGCGACCCCTGCCAGGCGGCGGTACCCGAGAGCGGCCCCCCGGGCTCACAGGAGATCACGCCCGTGGCACCCCCCGCTCCGTCCGATGAGGCTGAACCCGAAGCGCCGTCGGGCTTTGCCAGCCTGGGCCTCTCGGCGTCCATCCTGGAGGTCATCCGGGAGGTGGGCTACGAAGTGCCCTCTCCGATCCAGGAGCGCACGATTCCTTCGCTGCTGGCGGGGCGCGATGTCCTCGGCCAGGCCCAAACCGGCACGGGCAAGACCGCGGCCTTCGCCCTGCCGATCCTCGACCGCATCGATCTCGAACTCCGCGCGCCCCAGGTCCTGGTGCTGGTGCCCACCCGCGAACTCGCGATCCAGGTCGCCGAGGCCTTTCAACGCTACGCCTCGCACCTCGATGACTTCCATGTGCTGCCGATTTACGGCGGCCAGGCCTATCCGATTCAACTGCGCCCCCTGGCGCGCGGCGTGCATGTCGTCGTCGGCACGCCCGGCCGCCTGATGGATCACATGCGCCGTGGCACGATCAACCTCGACAACCTGGGCCACATCGTCCTCGACGAGGCCGACGAAATGCTGCGCATGGGGTTCCTTGAAGATGTGAATTGGATCCTCGAGCGCGCCCCCAAGGAACGCCAGGTGGCGCTCTTTTCCGCCACGCTGCCCAGCGCCATCCGAAGCATCGCCCGTGACCACCTGAACGACCCCGAAGAGATTCGCGTGCAGGTTCGAGTCTCCGCTGCCGAGACGATTCGACAGCGCTTTCAGATCGTCAGCGGCCGAAATAAGCTCGATGCTCTCACGCGCCTGCTCGAGGTCGAAGTCTTCGACGGCATGATCGTGTTCGTGCGCACCAAGATCCAAACGGCAGAGTTGTCGGAAAAGCTCGAAGCCCGCGGCCTGGCCTCGGCGCCGCTCAACGGCGACATCCCCCAAAAGCAGCGCGAGGCGACAATCGATCGCTTGAAGAAGGGTCGCCTGGACATTCTGGTGGCCACCGATGTCGCCGCCCGCGGACTTGATGTCGAGCGCGTCAGCCATGTGATCAACTTCGACATGCCTATAGATACCGAGGCCTATGTGCACCGCATCGGTCGAACGGGCCGAGCGGGACGCCTAGGCGAGGCGGTCCTGTTCGTCACTCCCAGGGAGAAGCGCATGCTGCGCCTGATCGAGCGGGTCACTGACGCCCGGCTCGAAGAGTTGACCCTACCCACCACCGATGAGATCAACGCCCAACGCATCGCACGCTTCAAGGCGCGCATCCAGGAGACCCTCTCCGACGAGCGCGTGGCCTTCTTCTCCAAGCTGATGGAAGAGTTCCTCGCGGAAGCCGACGCTTCGCCGCAGATGGTCTGCGCGGCACTGGCGCTGATGGCACAAGGGGATCAGCCGCTCCTGGTGCAGGACCGTCCCGAGCCAAGCCGGGACGAGCGTCCGGAGGGCGGGCGCGATGACCGCGGCCAGGGAGAATTCCATCGAGGCGACTCACAGAGACACGCACGGCCAGAGAGAGGCGACCAGCCCCCCGAGGCGGGCATGGAGCGCTACAGGTTAGAAGTGGGCCGCAAGCACGGCGTTCAGCCCGGCCACATCGTGGGCGCCATCGCCAACGAAGCCGAACTGGACGGTCGCGAAATCGGCCGCATCAACATCTTCGAGTTCTTCACCACGGTGGACCTGCCCGAAGCCATGCCGCGGGAAATTTTCAGCCTCTTGCAGACAACCGAGGTCTGCGGCCAGAAGCTGCGCCTCTCGAAGGATCGCGGCCGGCCCGAGCGACACTCCGGCGGGTTTGGCGGCGGACGGCGCGGTGGTTTCGGCGGCGGGCGGCGTGGCAGCTTTCGAGGGCGGCGCGGGCGTGGCCGCTACTAGTCCAGGCCAGATTCTCCCCTGATCCCGGAGGCGGCAAGTGGTACCTTCTTGTGAAATGGAAGTCTTCGCATGAGTACTGACTCGCCCCAGGCCGCGCCCTGGCGCGGCGGGCTGACGGCCCTTGCCCTGGGTTGCGCCTTGGGTGTAGTGACCGCCGTTCTGCGCAGCCAGTTGTTGCTGCAAGTCCTGGCGGGCTCGAGGGCCAATGTCACCGCGGCCCTGGTGCGGCGACGCATCCTGGACTCCTTTGCAGGGGACCTGGCCCTCGCCATGGTCCTTTGCGGTGGAGCTGGCGCGGCAGCGTGGTTTTTCCTGCGGGGGCAGCGAGCCCACTGGTGGCTGGCCCTTCCGGTGGTGGCGGCGGCGGCCTGGCTGGCGCTCTGCGGTGGCCCCTGGACGGTGACGGCAGAGCGTCTCGACCACTTGCCCTGGAGCGCGGGACTGTCCGCTCCCGGATTGGCTCTGATCGTCCTCCTGGCAGCCTTCGCCTTGACCGGCATGGTGCGCGCCGCGCGCTTGGGTGCACCGCTTGGGGGCAGACTCTACGCGGCCTGCTGGCTCAGCTCCTGCATTTTCGCCTTGGGCTTGCCCATGGCCTATCGTGCACTGGAAAACCTGGAGATGCCTCCCATGGAGGTGCGCGTGGTGACCCGCGAGGTGGCTCTTGAACCCGACTCCTGGAAGATTCTGCAGCAGCACCCAAAAAGCACGCCGCGGGTGGGGATCCTGACGCCGACGATCGATTACCGCATCGACGGCGGCGACTTGCCTGCGATCGTCATGCCACCGCCCTGCCGGGTGGAATTCCAGGTGACGGAAGAAGACGGCGCCGTGTACCTAGACTTTGCCGCCGGCATTGACCTGTCGGTCAACAGGGCCCAGCACGAGAACTACCCATTGCAGGTTGGCTTTGAGGTCAAGGTCAACGGCGAACGGATCTTTGAGTCCATCCAGACCGCATCCAAAAACAAACCTGCGAACGAATCGCGCTGGAGTCGGCCCCCCGAGAACTCGAAGGGCCTCAAATTGTATCCGGGAGATGTGGTCACCTTGCGCACGGCCATCGTGGGCGAAGGACCGAGTGCAACCCAGGCGAAGCCGCCCCGGGATGTGGGCTTCGGCCAGGTGATCCTCGAACGGCGCGAGACCCGTCAGCGCCTGCCCTCGAGTCCGGATAATCCCAACATCGTGTTGATCGTGCAGGACACCATGCGCGCCGATCACTCTTCACTCCACGACTACTCAAAGACCACGACGCCGGCCCTCGATGCCCTGGCGGCCCGAGGCATCAGCTTTAGCGAAGCGCGCTCTACCTCCAGTTGGACCTGGCCCTCCACGGCTTCGATCCTGACCGGCCTTTTGCCCGACGAGCACGGTGTCACCGACGACTCGGCCTGTTATCTCCTGAGTGAGAACGAAACCCTGGCCGAGGCCCTCCAAAGCCGGGGCTACACCACCGCGGCCTTCGCCTGCAATCCGCTCATCAGCCGCCAGAAGAACTTCTCCCAGGGTTTCGAGTCCTTCACAAGCTTTGGTCTACAATTCATCAAGACGCGCGAAGTGATCGAGGATGTGCGCACCTGGATCGGCATGCACGCGGGTACGCGCTTCTTCCTCTACCTGCACCTCGTGGACCCCCACGCGCCATATTTTCCCCGAGACGATGCGCTTGATGCCGTGGGCGAGCCGGTACCCGAGGATTTTCCAGGCCAGGAAGTCTTGAGGCGCTACAAGAGTGCCGCCCACCAGGGCCTAGCCTTCGATGAAGAGGGGCGGCAAAAAGTCCACGATCCCTTCCCCGCAGGCCACTTGCAGCAGATCGAAGGGCTCTACGACGCTTCGATCCGGACCGGAGACCATTACTTGGATGTCATCGTGAATACCCTCGAGCGCCATGGCCTCACGAACGAGACGGTCATCGTCTTCACCAGTGACCACGGCGAAGAGTGGATGGATCACGGAAGATTGACCCACGGGCAGAGCGTGCACCGCGAATTGGTGCATGTGCCCCTGGTGCTGGCTGGCCCCGGGCTTCCCGGGGGAGTGCAGAGTTCCACTCCGGTCTCCAATCGCCACATCGCCGCCACCCTGGCGCGCATCGGCGGAGCGGATCTGTCCCGGGCGGTCGATTCCTTGGACCTATTCACCCCGAGCATGATCCCCGAGCGCCCGGTCTTCTTCTCCACCACCCACGGCCACTGGAATGGCCACCTCCGGCGCCAGCCTATCTATGGCGTGCGCGACGGGGCGTGGGTCTTGCACTACGCGCCCCATGGAACGGACTTCGGCGCAGCGCCAGAGGAAAGGTCCTCCGAGGGTCAGGTCAAGCTGTACAACATCGAGAGCGACCCCAACGAGACCAAGGACATCGCGGCAGCGCACCCCAAACTCGCGAGTCGCTTGCGCCTTGCGATCCTTGACTCCCTGGCGAAACAACTCATCCGGCAGGAAGGCAGCGTGCAGTTGGGTGGCGGCGCGGCGACCATGGAGATGCTGGACGGCATCGGCTACCTGGACGACAAGTAGCGAGACGCGGCGGGTAGTCGGCAAATGCAAGACAAGCAATAGTATTTCGGACCTGCGACTCTTCTTTATGAACTGTCCTGGAGGCCCTCACGAGAGCTTTTTAGAGCCCAAGGATCAGGGAGCAGATGGGTCTTCCAAACTTTCACTCAATTCAGGGCACAAGTCGCGGGAAATTGTTAAAAATGAGAGTCATGCGGCGAGGAAGGCCCCGCTGCAATCCCAGAGTGAGCTTATCCGGCGGCTAGCAGCCAAATTGTCTTGCCGCCACCGATCGGCTCGCCCTGTCCTATTTCTTTCCCCAGCACTAGCAGCACTAGCAGCACTAGCAGCACTAGCAGCACTAGCAGCACCCCCTTTTACAGCAGCCATGAAAATTTTATCCAGAGGACTGAGCTTGTCAGTTCTCGCCAGTACGGCCATTCTCGCGGGTTCCGCTTCGGCACAAACCGCAACACTTCTCGACGGCACGGTCCTTTCCCAGCGCTTTCCCCTTGAGGAATTCGGCACGGAAGGCCCCATGTATGGCATCAATGTGGCCAACCAGTCGCTCGATTGCATGGGCGTGACCATGACGCTTCCGGCCTTTATCAACAACGTTGTGCCGGGGATTAACGGCACCAACGACGGCTCTGGCAACCCGATCACGGCAGTGAACTTCGACCGCCTGCTCGACAGCAACGCCGGGCCTGGCGGACGCGACGCCGTAAACGGCTTCAGAGGCGCTGCCCGCTGCCTGTTCAGTTCCGCCCTTGGGGAGCTGACCGATCCCGACGCGGCCACGGCTATCACCAACCACGCCGTGGCCCTCAAGAGCGAGGCGAGCAACTCCCTGGGACAAACCGTTGTGTCGGACCCCTCGATGAACTCCTACTCGGGAGGCACGCTCAAGTGCGAGGGCAGCGTCTACGAGGACCAAGACGGCAACCCGTACTTCATCCCCGATGTCGATGCAGTCATCGAGTTGGCTGAGAATGTGGCCATCGGCAAAGTCACGGCTGCGGCGCCCGCCTCCGGCACATCCCCCGCAAGCTTCATGATTGGCAACATGGTGTGCATGATGAACCAAGACCCGCGCTTTACCCACGAG
>DUCM01000023.1 GCA_012959785.1 Planctomycetota bacterium
GGCGGCCCTCCAGGGCTTCGCGATAGAGCGGCTCGGCATCGGCGAGCTTGCCCTGGGTCTGGAGCAAGACCCCCAAGTTGTTGATCGAGAACAGGGTATGGGGGTTCTCGTCGCCCAGGGTGCGGCGGAAGCCCTCCAGGGCTTTGGATAAGTACTCCTCGGCTTCGGTGTAGCGGCCCTGGGCTCGCAAGCACCTACCAAGGAAGGAGCCTGCAACCCCACTCCTAAAGTCCCATGGTCTCCCAGGATCAATCGAAGACCCTAGGGCCTCACGATAACACTGTTCCGCTTCCTTGAGCCGACCTTGGGATTCGAGAATATCGCCCAGATACAAATGATCGTACGACGTGTATACATTATCCCGCCCGAGTACGCGGATATCCCGATCCAACCCCTGTCGAAAGAGGACTTCAGCCTCTGCATAATATCCTTGCCGCTGTAGTAGTAACCCCCAGTTCCGCCGGGCAAGGCTAAAAATTCTGTGGTCACGGTCGAATTCCTGGCGCCCCAATTCCAGGGCCTCGCGCAGGAGAGGCTCGGCCTCCTCCCACCCGCTCCGATACAGGACAAGGCGACCCAAGACAGTCAGCGTATACATAGTGTGCTCGTGCCCATCCCCCAGGACGCGGCGTTGGCCCTCCAAGGCCTCGCGCAAGAGCTCCGCGCCCTCTTTGCTCGGGTCGGCAGCATTCTGGTTACCACCATTTACTAGCAAGGAGCCCAAGAGGCTCATCCATTCAAGCGTCAGGGGATCTTCCTCCCCAAGGGCTCGGCGACATCCATCCAGCGCCGCGCGATAAAGAGATTCGGCTTCGTCCAAACGACCGTCGGCGGCGCCGGCGGAAGCCGCGTACCCCAATTTCCCCATCGATTCCAAAGTCAACCTGTGATCTGCCCCAAGTTCCCTGCGGCGAATCTCGAGAGCACGCTCAAGAGGATCTCTCGCCTGCTGTGGCAGGGCCAGCTTGAGAAGCGTCTTCCCCACCGTGTGCAACAACTGCGCCTGCACCAGCGGCTGGTTCTCGAAACTCTCCAACTCGTTCAGCGCCCTGACGAAGATTTCCCTTTCCAGCACGGCCCGGGCCAGGTCCGTGAAGTCCGCTCCGGCGAACAAGTCCTCCAGGAGAGACTCGCCCTGGTCCAGTTCCGCCTCGGCGCGGCCAGCCCGCTCCCCCGCTGAGCGGGTGCGTTCGAGCACCAGGGTCCGTATCGTCTGGCCCATGGCGTAGGCATTGACCCCGGAGAGCTGGCCGGCCTGGAAATCGGCCACCTGTTGCAGGTCCGCGCTGCGCTGCTGCGCCTGCTCGCGTTGGGCCTCGGCCTCGTCGCGGGCGGCTTCGGCGGCTTGTTGCTCGGTCTGAAGCTCCTGGTTGGCCCCGGCCAATTCCTCGGCGCGGCGCTCGGCCAGGGTGGCGAGCTGCTCGGCTCGGGCTGCACTCCGCTCCGCTTCGGCTGTCTTGGACTCCAATTCCTGGTTGCTCTCGGCGAGCTTGTCCTTTTCGACCCCCAGCTTGTTGCGCTCGATGGCCAACTGCCCCGCCAGAAAAGTGATCGCCACTAGCGCCAGCGCCACGATGGCGGAAGCCACGCTTTTCGTGGGATGGCGGCGGGCCCACTTGGCCAGGCGCACCACCGTACCCGAGGGCCGGGCATGGATCGGTTCGTTCGCGAGATGCCGGCGCAAATCGGCGGCGAAGTCAGCGCAAGAGGCGTAACGCTGCTGGCGGTCCTTCTCCATGGCCTTGCCAGAGATCACGGCGAGATCGAGGGGCACCTTCGAGCGCAACTCCCGCGGTGAAGGCGGATCCTCCCACAGGATCTTGCTGGCCACCTGTTCGGTGGTGTCGCCCTCGAAAGGACGCACCAGGGTCAGCATCTCGTACAAGACCACCCCCAGGCTGAAGATGTCCGTGCGGTGGTCGATCCCGGCGCGCTTGGCCGCGACCTGTTCGGGGCTCATGTAGAAATAGGTCCCCGCCATTTCGCCGGCGATGGAGAGCGAACGCTCGTCCAGGAGTTTCGCCAGGCCAAAGTCCGAGACCTTGGGATGGTCATCGCGAGTCACCAGAATGTTGCCGGGCTTGAGATCGCGGTGGATCACGCCGGCGCCGTGGGCTGCGTCGAGCGCATCGGCTATCTCCGCCACGAACTCCGCCACATGACGGTAGTAGCCCTCGTGCAACTCGCCCTCTTCACGCATCCCATCCACCGAGCGCCGCAGGTCGCAGCCCTCGTCCACCAACTCCATGGCGATCCAGTGCACGCCATCGGTTTCGCCGACGCCAAAAACGGAAACGATGCCTGGATGGGCCAAGCGCCCGCCGGCCCGGGCTTCTCGGGCGAAGAAGTCGATGCCACGGGTGTCCACCCGGTTGGGCAGGAGCAACTTGAGGGCCACGCGACGCGAGAGCGATTCCTGTTTCGCCTCCCAGACCTCGCCCATGCCGCCGCGACCAAGTCGCCGCACGAGAACAAAGTCCCCCAGGCGTTGGCCCGCTCCAATGCTCCAGGGCCCCGGCAGCGCCGAGGCCTCGGAGGTCCGTCGGCGAAAAAACGAGATGGGCTGGGACTGATCCTGGGCCAAATCGGGCCCCTCAAAAGCCAACCAGACCGCCCTCAGACGCCGCAGATCGGCTGCCTCGCCCGGGTGGCCGACGAGCAGGGAATCAAAGCTATCCTCGCTGCCCCCGCTGGCGAGGTGCTGATCGAAGAGGACCTCGGCGGCAGAGCGATTGGGGGCGTCGCCTTTGGGGGTGTGGTCGTTGGAATTCGTCATGGGTGCTCGGATTCTATTCGTCGCCCGGCTCGGGCGGATTGCCCCCACGGGCGCCAGGCTCATCGCCGATAGAAGCGTCGCCGTCGCCCAGGAGACCCCGTCCGTGGAGTCGGCCGCGGGCGCGTTTCAACAAACCGCGGGCTGCGGCGGGTGTGATGCTGAGGGCCTCGCCAATGGCCGCGTACTCCAATTCATCGTCCACGCGCAAACGCCAAACGGCGTACTCGCGGCGCTGCAAGACTTCCTTGCAGCGGTCCTTCCAATCGCTGAACTGCACGATGGAGAGGACTCCCGGCTCGGTACTGACAGGTACAAAACCAGGAGCCGAGGAATTGCCGGCGTCCAGGGGCAAGTTGGCCTCGCCGCCCCCACGCCGCTCTGCCTTGTGGTGGCGCAAGAGATCGACCATGTGATGGTCGAGACAACAACCGAGCCAAACGCGCAAGGAGCCCGCACCGCGGTCTTCAAAGTACTGCAAGGAACCCCGCCGAAAGACGAGTTCCCACAGGCTCTGGGCCACATCTTCCGCTTCCATGTGAGGCTTGAGCCCCGGCCAACAACGGTTGCGGCGAGTGCGTTCGACCACGAAGTTCCACAACTTGAAAAACAACTGGCGCTCGTCCTCCCTGGAGCCCTTTCTGGCCCGCGCCCATTGCGCCTCGGTCCGCTCACTCAAGGCGGGATCGCTGAGCGCGGGGTTTTTCGGCGCTACTGGCTCGGCTGTGTCATCCATGTCCTTCACTTGTGCATCGTATCGCATGGCCGCAAGGCGTGGGCCCAGAGACCGCCGCGGGTGAGAGGCGACTGGCCCCTGCCGGTTAGTGCGTAGTCCGGACTATCAGCGTTCGCTCTTGGGCTTGCTAAAACGAAAACTGGATTATTTGGCTCTGGGAGGCCCCCTGCGGGGCAAGAAGGCCCTCCCCAACGGGACAAGCAGGCCCCGGTGCCCGCGCCGCATCCCGAACCCAGATGCACGGGGTCCCCACTGAGAGCGTAGGCTGCCCGGCGTTGCCGTTGTCATTGAATCCTCTCACAACCCACCCAAGCACCATGAAGTGGCTCGCCCTCCTTGCCTGCTCGATTCTGGCTTCCTGCTCGATCACCCGAGAAGTCCAGTCCATTGATTCAAGCTTGAGCATTGGATCCGTTGCCCTGGAGCACAATACAGAAGTTCATATGGCCGGCTTGCACCCGGAGATCGTGAGTCAACTCGAAGTCATGGGGCTGCAAGTGACTGAATTCACGGGCACGCCACCGGCAGATGCAGATTGCGTGCTGCGCTACACAGCCAACTGGGGCTGGGACCTTGCCATGTACCTGACTTTCTTCCGCATCGATGCTTTCAAGAACGAGACTCGCCTCGGTTCGGCACAGTATGACGCCCGGTTCGGGGGGTTACACATGGGCAAGTTCGGTGCCACAGCCGAGAAGCTTCGCCCCCTTCTTCAAGAGTTGTTTGGCCGCCCCGTGACGCCAGTGGAGCGATGACATCGACGCCCGCTTGAGCCCGACCTGGAGGCCACGGCGAATGGCCCCGGTCTCTGGGCCCAGTTGAATGAGAAACCTCTATCTAACCCCAAAAGAGAGCCCCCGGGCCGGGTGGACTGGGCGCACAGCGCTTTGAGATTCTCGGCAGAATATGTAAGCGGGGCCGGAGTACTGGGCAGGCAGCCCCACAGCCCCGGAGACGGTCGATTCTGGCCTATTCCCCCTCCTGGCTCGCTACCATGACCGCCTAGCACCAACCCTCTTCCCGGAGCCTACAGCCCCGGCCAGCCCACGAGCCACGCCATGCCTAAGGATGTCATCACGCCCGAGACCCAGGGCTTTTTCGAGCAACTCTTCGAAGCCTTCGAGCCAGAGGTACTCATGTCGTGGGAGTTTTGGGTCGTGGCCTCGGCGGTTCTTCTTGTGGCAGAGTTCCTGACAGCGGGCTTTCTGCTAGGCGCCTTCGTGCCCGGCACGGTGCTGGCCGCAATCCTGGCCGCCCTGGGCGTGGGCATGCAGGGGCAGTTGTGGGGCTTTATCGTGGGCACCATGATCGGACTGGTGGTGCTGCGGCCCATCATCGTGCGTAAGGCACAGGCACAGGGCGTGCCTTCCAATGTGGACGCCCTGGTGGGCGAACCCGCCATCGTCACCGAAGCCATCAGCGCCTCCAGTTGCGGTCGAGTCAAAGTGCGCTCCGAAGAGTGGCGCGCATCGGCCGGCGCTGATCTTGATCCAGGTGCCGCCGTGACCGTCGTCCAGGTGGACGGCAATACCGTCCATGTCCAGGCCCAGAGCTAGACCTTCGCAGCGATTCCAAACCCCAGTACCTTTCAAGTTCTGACACTAAGGAGCAAACCATGCAGTATGTCGTCATCGCCTTTGTCGTCGTCGTCCTCGTCGGCGCGGCCATGGGCCTCAAAATCGTCAACCAGGCCGAGGTCATGGTCATCGAACGCCTGGGCAAATTCCAGCGCATCTTGAACCCGGGCCTGAACCTGATTTTCCCGTTTATCGACAAGCCGCGTCCCATTCTTTGGCGGATGCGGATCACGAACTTGAAAGGCATGGATGCCATCCGTGAATTGCACACGCGCACAGTGGACTTGCGCGAACAGGTCTTTGACTTTCCCAAACAATCGGTCATCACCGCGGACAATGTGGTGATCGAAATCAATGGCCTGCTCTATTACCAGGTCACCGATCCGCGCCGCGCGGTCTACGAGGTCAGCAACCTGCCCAACGCCATCGAGAAACTGGCCCAGACCACCCTGCGGAACATCATCGGTGAGCTGGCCCTCGACTCCACCTTGACCAGCCGTGACGAGATCAACGGCAAGATGCGCACGGTGCTCGACGAAGCCACCGACAAGTGGGGCGTCAAGGTCAACCGCGTCGAGGTGCAGGACATCGACCCGCCCACCACCGTGCGCGAAGCCATGGAGATGCAGATGCGCGCCGAGCGCGAACGGCGGGCAACCATCCTCGAAGCCGAAGGCATCAAGCAGTCCAAAATCCTGCGCGCCGAGGGCGAGCGGGGTGCCCTGATCGCCGAGGCAGAAGGCGCCCGTCAGAGCCGCATCCTGATAGCACAAGGCGAGGCGGAATCCCTCTCGGTGGTTGCGAGCGCCCTCGAGCGCGAACAGATGAACCCCGCCGACTACCTGATCGCCATGAAGTATCTCGCCACCCTGTCCGACATCGGCGTGGCCGCGGATGGCGACAAGACGGTCTTCCTGCCCTACGAGGCCAGCGCCGCCCTGGGCAGCCTGGGCGGCCTGCGCGAGATGTTCAAGGGCGGCGCCTGAGCCGGCCCGCGGGCCCTTCAGGGCTGCAGGACCACGCGCAATCCGGCGGAGAGGCCGACGCGGTCGCTGCTCAGGAAGGGGTCGCGGTACCACCACTGGGCATGGATCACGGAGCCGATGCCCAGGGAGCGGCTGGCGAGGTAGGCGGGCGAGAGGAAAACCGAGAGCGAGCCGGTGCAGTTCGAGCCGGGCACTCCGCCGGAATGGGCCACGGGCGTGCGCTCGAAGGGACCGGCGAGACACAAGCGGCCACCCATAAAGGGCACATCGGCGGGCGTCCTGCTCCAGAACATCAGGCCCGCCTGGCCGCCGATGACATTCTGACAGGTGAGGCTGAAACCCGCCGAGCTAGACGGCACGCCACTCCAACCGATCTGCGGCAGGCACCCGGCCGAGTTCAGTTTGGCCGTGCAGTAGAGGTTGGGATCGGGAAGGGGCAAATAGGGCGCCAAGCCATAATGGCGTTGCAAACCAAAGAGATGAGCCTCGGCCGCCGCCTGCTGCGCGGCTGGGTTGGACAGCACCGCCGCGTCACCGGGACTGGTGAGAAAACCAGCTTCGGAAAGCACGGCCGGCATGCTGGTCTGGCTCAGGACGAAGAAGTTGGCGGTCTTGGAGCCTCGGTCGGTGAGACCGAGGGCACCGACGAGCTCCTCTTGAACCTTGTCGCGCAAGTCAGCGGAAAAGGTGCCCTCCTGGAACGAATAGGTTTCGGTGCCGTGGGCCGCGGAACTCGTAAACGAGTTGTGGTGGATCGAAATAAAACGGTCGGCCGGCCAGGCATTGGCGATGTTGACGCGGCCTTGCAAGGAGACGAAGACATCGGTTGAACGCGTTAGAAGCACCTGCCAGGTCCCGCCCCCGGAGGTGTCGGCGGTGTCCGCGTCGAGCAGAGCGGCGAGGCGCAAGGCCACGACGAGGTTGAGATCCTTTTCCACAAGGCCGTTGCCGCTGGCCCCGGGATCCGATCCGCCATGGCCGGGGTCGATGACGATGCGCGTCCCGCCTCCGGCGCGAGCGCCGCCGGCCACCGAAACGCTGAACAAGAGGACCAGGAGCAAAATCTTGCAGGGCGAGAGCATGGCCTGCGCAGGATAACAAGCAGGACAAAAAATGCGCAACAGCGGCCCGCCGCAAGGCTGCGGGCCGCTGTTGCGTTCAGGTTCTGGTGCTCAGGGCAAGTTGGTGGAGACCACTTGCACACCCTGCGCCGGGAAGGCGCAGGTGAAGAAGAACATCAAGGGAGCCAGGAAGAACTCGAAGCGAGCGGGCATGTAGAATTGAAGGCTGTTCGCTTTCAAGGGATGGAAGCGAACAGTCGCTTCGGTCGAGTTGGCTGTGCCTCCCAAGAGACCCAGGATGTCGCCGCGCTTGACTTCATCGCCCTTGGCAACCGTGACCGACTGATAGATCATGTTGTCGTACCCAGCAGACGTTCCGTCTTGGTGAACCACGACGACGTAATTTGTGAAGTTCCCGCAGGGGTCGGGGTTTCCGGGAACCGGGCACCCGTTGATGTCGGATTCAACCAAAACGACGATCCCGGGGCGCGAAGCTACCAGGGGCGTGCCATAGGGCGCTCTGAAGTGATAGACGCCAGGGAAGCCCTGAGTCATGCCCTGAGTGACCAAGCTGGTGATGTTCTCCTTGAAGGGCATTCGGTAGTAACAGTGGTTGCCCGCGGGTCCAGCGGGATCGCCACAGATGCTGATGGCATCCCTGACGATCTTGGGCAAGCGGCTCGTATAGCGGAACGGCATGCCGTTCCGCTCTCCTGCGACCGTGGGCCACTCGAGACCAGCCGGGTGGGACACGCCGGTCCACATCTCGTTGGGTTGACCGTCGCTGGGCCAGACGGGATAGAAGTCGCTGTTGCGAATGGCAAAGGGCTGCTGAAGTGCAATCTGTCCATACTGCAATAGACCGTTCACGATCTTGAAGCCCCAGGCGCTTTGCTGGATCGTCCCGGAGTCGGCATTGACCTCCGCCGCCAGGCTAACGCCGATGAACTTCGCCGCATCGAACCCCGTGCTGTCGTCATCCTCCAAGGTGAACGCGATCCTGTCATACTCGAACAGTGCATAGTGGCCCCGATTTTTGACGCGCAGGCTGTAGAGAGTGCTGCCCACCACTTGAGGGGCTGAAATCAGGGAGTAGAGCGAGACATCATTGGAAATGTAGTCCTGTCGATTGCGAACCACGGTCAGGGTAGCGGTGGCTCCGGGATTCATGTCCGACGGCAGAAACGGAGGCTGGCTACTGGCGGTCAAGGCACTCGCCAGAGTCACGGTCTTCGCGTTCCAGCTCAGCGTGGTGTAGCTCAGCTTGACCTCGAACGAATCGAGGATGCCCTGAACTTCGTTGTTTGGTCCGCCCGTGGGCAGCGGAGCACAGTGGCCGGCTTGCTCGGCGCTGATCGCCATGCCTTGTTCGAGCTGGTAGGCACCAGCCTCCAGGTACCCGGCCGGGTCGTGCTTTAGCGCCCCAGAAGTCATAAGGGCCGTTCTCGGTGCGAAGCGCAGTTGCAGGCAAATCTCCAAGGTCGGGTCCGACCAGGGGGAGGGGCTGGGCTCTGCTGAGTCCGATGTGTCCCCCACGAACTTGTCGTCAACATGGTGGCCATTGATGTGAATCCACTGGCCCAGGTGCAAACCATCCGAGGCCACATAGTCCCAGGGCAAGACCACTTCGGTTCCATCGTCCATGCGCAAGAGACGCATGCCGTCCTCGACGGCAGCGACTCGACCAAACAGTTCCACGGGGGGGCCGGAGAGACTGTCCATAATGTCGAACAGGTTGAGCATGTCGAGGGCCTTGCCCATCAGGGCGGAAAGCTCCTCCGAACGAACCTGCCAGTACAGGAGCTCCCCAGAGGCTTCATCCGTGTCTCCGTAGGAGTAGCGCACGGGGCTCAAGTTCTGCATGTTGCCTCCGCGGGACACCTGAGACCCCGGAGAGACTTGCAGGCCTCCCGACGATGCGCCTCCGCCCGGGCCTGTGCCCGCACCGGTACCGGGACGCCCGTGGCCCGCGGGGTTCGCGAAATCATCGTCCGCCTGCTGCTGCAAGGCGGCAACAAAAGTCTCCAACATGATCTTCGCAGTCTCCATGTCGGCTAGGCCGACAAACAGCAGTTGCTTGGCGGCAGCGGTGTCGGCGGCGCGCACGAATTCGAGCCCCACAAGAAAATTATAGCGAGCCGAGCCCAGGGCTT
This sequence comes from Planctomycetota bacterium, assembly GCA_012959785.1. Taxonomy (GTDB): domain Bacteria; phylum Planctomycetota; class UBA1135; order UBA1135; genus DUCM01. Next base: position 9,287 of record DUCM01000023.1, read on the forward strand.
CCTCGGCGTTGAACAGCTCCGGGCGTTCTCGCAAGACATCCCGCATGTCCTCGATGGCGGCCAACACTGGATCGGCGGCGACCTCGGGATAGAGCATCAGGTCGATGCAAGAGCATCCAGGGATCAACTGCTCGGCGGAGAGGATGCTTCGCGGGCAAGGATCCTGACTGTCGGGCACTCCGTCGAAATCTTGGTCCCCTCTCTGGGGCGCGGCGAAAGCAAACGATGCGGCCCAGCACGCCAGGGCGATGGTGTGGAAATACTTCATGGCTTCTTTTTCCTTGGGGTTCTTGTTGGAACAGGGATGGTGGCGGCCAGGGTCCTCTGATGAGGCCCAGGCAAGGGCCAAAGCGTCGGCCCATCCCTGCAAGTGCCGCGGGCAGCAAGACCCGTAGGTTCGAGGGCGGTTTTTTTTCCGGACCCCAAACCAGAGCCCCCAGGCCCTGCTCGGGCCCGGCGGCCCCTTGCTCAACGGCCAGAACAAGGGGATCATGCTTTCCATGCAGGCCCCCATCGAGGAGACGATCCACCTGGTGCAAAAAGCCCAGGCGGGTGACCAGGAGGCGCTCAACCGGCTCTTCTCGCGCTACTACGGCCGCGTTCAGGCCTTTGTTCGCAGCCGCCTGGGCCCCGAGCTGCGCCTGGAGGCCGAGTCAACAGACATCATGCAGGAGACCTTTCTCGCGGCCATCTGGGACTTTGACCAGTACGAGGTCCAGAGTCAGGCGGGTTTCATCCAATGGCTCTCCGCCATCGCCGAGAACCGCATCCGCCAACTGGCTCGGCGCACCTACGCGGAAAAGCGCGACCGCCGGCGCCAACAAGCCCTGCGCCGGTTGCGGGACTCGATTCATGACGAATCGGTCCAAATCGAACCCGCGGCGTCCATCACCCTGCCGGGCGTCGCCCTGGAAAAGAAGGAAGCCCAAGAGCGCCTGACCGTGGCCCTCGACAAGCTCTCGCCACAAGGCCGCGAGGTCATCCTGCTGCGCACCCAGGGCGAAGCCACCTGGCCCGAGATCGCCACGATCATCGGCAAGGGCAGCGAATCCGCCGCCCGCCAACTGCATGCCCGAGCCATGCTTGAATTGACCTCACTACTGCGCGACGAGTAACTCCCGCGGCAGATTTGACGAGCAGCGCCGGGTCTCGGAGAATACAGCTCACCTGGCGCGCCCCTCCCATGGCTGATAAATCACAACAAGACAGCGGCCCCTCGGCACGGGATCTTCTCGTCGATTTCCTGGCGGCCTCCCACACGGATGAGGCGGTTGACTTCGAGAGCTTGTGTGAAAAGAACCCACAACTCGCAAGCGCCCTGCTCCAGGAGTACAGGGCGCACCAGGAGGTCCAGCAGGATCTCGTCCTGTTCGGCAAGAAAGCCGAGTGGGCCAGAGAAACGCCGCGCGGCGGGGCCACGGCCGGCGAGCAGATCGGCGACTTCAGACTCGTCGAAATCCTCGGTCGCGGAGGCATGGGCGAAGTCTGGCGCGCGGAACAAATCTCCCTCGCTCGCCAGGTTGCCCTCAAGTTGGTCCTGCCCGAGCGAGTCAATGAACGCAACCTGAGCCTGTTCGCGCGGGAAGCCCGAGCGGGAGGCAAGCTCACGCATCGAGGGATCGTGGCCATCTACGGTAGTGGCGAGAACGAGGGCGTGCACTGGATCGCGGAAGAGTTGATTGCTGGAGGTTGGACCCTGAGGGATTTTCTGGACGAGATCAGCGCGGCCGACAAGGTCCCCGGAAACTACTACCGAGAACTGGCCGTCTTCGTCGCGCGCCTCGCCGACGCTCTCGAGGCCGCCCACTCAGCCGGCGTCATCCACCGCGACCTCAAACCGCAAAATGTGCTTATCACCGAGGAGGACGAGCCCAAACTGACCGATTTTGGTCTGGCCCGCATCACCGACGAAGAAGCCCTCTCGCAGACTGGTGAGTTCGCTGGAACCTACTTGTACATGAGCCCCGAACAAGTGGCCGCGCGGCGCGCCGGGCTCGACCATCGCACGGACATTTTCAGCCTGGGCGTGATGCTCTTTGAGATGCTCACCTTGCAGCGTCCCTTCGAGGGCGACACGACCCACCAGATCGCCGAGAAGATCCTGACCTGGGATCCGCCGAGCCCCAAGAGTCTGCGCTCGCGTGTCCCCGAGGACCTCGCTGTCATCTGCACCAAGGCTCTGGAGAAGAGCAGAGACCAGCGTTACCAGAGCATGGGCGGCCTCGCCGCGGACTTGCGCCGCTTCCTGGCCCACGAGCCCATTCTGGCCAAGCCACCCAGTCCCCTGCGCCGGGCACAGAAGTGGATGCTTCGCCATCCCACAAAAAGCGTCGTGGGAGTGGTCGCAGCCGCTGCCTTCGCGGCTATCTCGGCCTTGGGGCTGCGCCTCTTGCAGGCGAACGCCGCGCTGGAAGCCAAGACCTTCGAAGCGCAGGAAAGCGCCGCGGCGGAGAAGTTGCGCGCCGACGAAGTCTTGCGCCTGGCCCTGGCCCAGGACTTGCAGGACCTCGTACTGGATGCCGAGACCCTCTGGCCCGCGGTGCCAGCGAAGATTGACGCCCTGGAGGACTGGTTGGACGCGGCCCGGAAACTCATGGCTGAAGTGCCCGCGCTGAAGGCCAAGCGCGAAGAGTTGCGCGAGCTGGCTCTCGATCGAACGCCGGCGGAATTGACGAGCGAGGAAAAAACGCATCCCGAGTTTTCAGCGCTTGAGACCCTGCGCATCAGGATCGCATTGAACCGCTCCGCCCTCGCGGTGCGCCGCGGAACGGCGCGGCCCAACCTCGCGGAGGTGAACTGGGATGACTACCCCGCGGACTCGGGGGTGCTCAACCAACTGGCCTGGAAGAGAGTCGCGCCCACGCGCAGGGTCTTGGGCCAAGAAGCTCTGGGCCTGGCCCTCGCCAGGCGCGCGCTGGAGCTGGCGCCCGCGGCGGGCAAGGCCGTGATTCTAGACACCGTGGCCTGGGGCTGGTTCGCCCTGGGCGCGGACAAGGAGGCTTTGGCGGCGAGCCAAGCTGCACGGTCGGCGGCGGGAGCGGGACAGGAAGTGCTCTTTGGGAACTACACAGCCAAGCTCGAGGCGGCGCTCGCCAGCGCATCGTCGGCAGATGGCCTGGCCTCGGCGGCTGAATCGTTGGCGGAGCTAGAAAAGCAACAGGAAGAACTCGAGGTCCGGGTACATGAGCGCCGAACCTGGACCTTCCCTAAAAATATCGAAGCAAAGGACAAGCACCGCTGGTGGCACAACCAACTCACGGGGTTGATTGAAGAGGTGGAAGGGCTGGGTTCGGAGGGCACGGGACTCTTGTCAGCGCAAGGCATCAGTCCCGAATATGGTTGGAGCATTCCCCGGCGATTGCGATCCGCCCAGCGTCTGGCCACGGGCTTTGCGCCGACGCGCGAATTCTCCCTGCGCTGGCAACAGGCCAAGTCTGGCTTGCGGGCCGCCTACCCCGGCCTGGATCTCTCGCCGCAACTCGGGCTGGTGCCCCTGGGCCCAGATCCAGAGACGGGTCTCTTTGAGTTCTGGCATGTGCAATCGGGGAGCGAGCCCCTGCGCGCGGAGGATGAGAGTCTGCTGTTCGAAGAATCCTCGGGACTGGTCTTCGTCCTGCTCCCCGGCGGCGACTTCTGGATGGGCGCCCAGGCCACGGACCCAGACGGACAAAACTGGGACCCCGAGGCCGAGCCAGATTCTGCCCCGGTGCATACGGTCACACTCTCGGCCTTCTTCCTTTCGAAGTACGAGCTGACCCAGGGCCAGTGGACACGGCTTGCGGGCACGAGTCCGAGCATCTACGGACCGAACCTCATCTTCCAGGACTACGTGCACGACCTGACCCATCCGGTAGAGCAGGTGAGCTGGTTTGAGGCCATGGACCTGTTGCCGAGATTCGATTTGCGCCTGCCCAGCGAAGCCGAGTGGGAGTACGGCACGCGCGGCGGCCGGTCCACCGTCTGGTGGACCGGCGACGAGCGCGAGTCGCTCAAGACGCAAGCCGCCGCCAACATTGCCGACCAGGCCGCGCAGCGCTGGGGGAATCTTTGGGGAGATATTCAGGACTGGCCCGAGTTGAATGATGGCTTCGTCGTCCATGCCCCGGTGGATTCGTTCAGCCCCAACCCCTTTGGCCTGCACCATGTCCACGGCAATGTGTCGGAGTGGTGTCTGGATGGCTGGGAGGTCAGCTCCTACAGCGCCGCCGCCCGCCCCAACCCCGTCTGGCCCACGGACGGCGCCTCCTCGCGAGTGCGCCGCGGCGGCGACTTCAGCTCCAAGGCCTTCTTCGCCCGCAGCGCTCGACGCTACTACAACAGCCCCGACAACCAGGACTCCCTCCTGGGCCTGCGCCCAGCACGAGGAATCACGCGCCAGATGAGGTAGGTGAGGCTAGTTGGTCATTTCGTGCCAGGCTCGAAATAACCAACTAGCCCGCCAAGAGCCGCGGAGCCTCGCCGGCTTCGATCAGGACTGGCGCGCCGCGGGAGCCCGGCCCCTCGGATCGCATCCATTCCACGGCTGCGGCGAAGTGAGCGCCAATGGCGGGATCAGAGAGCACGCGCAGGACGCGCTTCAAAGAGAGTCTTTGGCGCAAGTCGAGGCGCAGAAGGGGATCTCGGGCGAGGCGCACAGCCTTGGTGATGTACTCCTCTGGACTCGTCGCCACGCACTCCTCGGCGCAATTCAAACTCTCCATGACAGCCGCACCGAGACCTCCGCTGAGTCCCGGACTGCGCAGACAGATCACCGGCAGCGAGAGGGAAAGGGCGTCCACAAGGGAGTTGAACCCCGAGAAGGGAAACGAGTCGAGCAAGCAATCGGCTTCCTGCAATTCGGTGAGCAAGGCGCGTCGGGGCAGCGCCGCACGGACGCTGTAAGAGACCCGCGGGCTCAGGCTGCTCGGGACCGTCGGCGTCGAGGACTCTGGTGTGCAAGAGCCTATCCCAAGCCTCGATCCAGCCGCGCACGCGGCTCCGAGCTTGGGCAGTCAGCGCCGCTTGAGCAAGCTGGCGCGGATTTGTCACGGCCAGTGTTCCGTAGGCCTCGTCCAGGCCGTGCTCATTCGGTGTGTGCAAGAGTTGCTCCAGCACGAGGCTCTGGGCGGAAAGATCCACTGCAGATCGCGCGGGCACTTCAGATCTCCAATTGGGGAGTCAGCTCTGCGATGCGGCCGCGATGAACCACGAAGAGTTCAGCCTCGAGCCCGAGGCGCTGCCGGATCTCATGCTCGATGTCTCGCGCGCGCCACTGGGTGCAGATCAGGATCACATCGACGCCGCTTTCCTCGCAAGCACCGGGGCCGCGGATCACTTGAGCGGTGCCGGGCACGAAAGCGCCCTGCTTGCGCGGGTCCGAATCGATGACCAGAGGGGCCTTGTCGGCGTTCAGACCACACATGTTGATCAGCGCGGCCCCCTTGCCGGTGCCGCCCCACAAGGCCACGGTGCGACCGGCGGCTTGCCAATCGGCCAGACGCTCGCGCAGCTCGTGGACATGGGTGTCCACACTCTCGCTAAACCTGCGACTCGACTCCGCGACCGACTTTAGGTGGCTTGTAGGCTCTTCCACCCGCAGCGAACAACGGGAACGGGGCCGCGCCGCGAGGTTGACGACTTCGTCGCCATAGCCACTCTCCATGGCCAGCACATCCCAGCCAGCTTCTTCGAAGAGCACCCGGAATGAGTGCTCGGTGAAGTGCGATACATGCTCGTAGAGAAAATCGTTGATCCTGTGATGCTCCAGGGCCTTGTCAATGCGCGGGACCTCGGCCAGAAAAACGGGAGCCTGTTCTGTGGCAACAGCGCCCAGGCGTATCTCACGCAGGAACTCCGCCGGGTCGGCCATGTGCTCGATGACGTGGCGACAGATGATCGCCGCCGGACTGAAGTGCGCGACTTCGCCTGCGCCGAAGTAGTTTTGTTTGACGCGCAAGCCCAACCGGCTGCACGCCTCGGCGTCGGGACCTGGCTCGAAGGCCAAGACTTCTGCGCCCAATTGTCGAAAGCGATCCAAGAACTCCCCGTCCCCAGCGCCCACTTCGACCACCAGCTTGCCTTCGAGATTCCACTCCTTGAACCAGCGCTGGGCGAGTTCCTTCTGGTACTGCTGCCAACCGTGGCCGTTGTTGAAGACCAGATTGGATGCGTCCTTGTATTGCACCGCATCGGGATCGAAGCGTGTGTGGAATACATGACCGCAGTTCCCGCAGCGGCGCACGTCCAACTCAAAAGTTGGAGCGCTCTTCGCCGCAGCTTGTGTGCGAGGCAAGTTGATCACACTCAGGGGCATTTCCTGCCAGTGACCGAGCTGGTAGTTCTTGTCGGAACCGCAGGCGAGGCAGGTAGCCAATTGAAGCGCGCGCTGGGTGGAGGGAGGGGTCCGCATGCTCTTCCCATCGGATGCTCTCTGGAGGAGCTTTAGTTGGCGCCGACCGCTACCAGCCCGCTTCGGGAACGCGCGGAAATGCACTTGCCTCTGAGCCCCCAAGGAGCTGCGAGAGCGCGCCAAGCGGCCCATTCCTGGTCCAGTTCCCAAGTGGGGCAAGGAGTGCTGCTCGAAGAGCCGCAGGGACTGTTCAGTTGGCCCCGCTGGCTGTCGATTCTGGAGAAGATGATATTCAATTGCCTCACAACTTGCGCGTCACTGGTGACCAAGCACGGCTCTCTTGGGTGGCCTACTCGAAGGCGCGTGGCATGGACCTTTCAGCAGCCAGGCCAGGGCGATCTAGCGAGAAAAACCACGGGGAGTATCGTCCGATGAGTTTGCTCGCGGGTGCAAGTCGAGCCTTTATCGCGCGGACCACCGGCGCAGTTCTATCCTACGGAGTGGGACTAGCGGTGGCGCGCGCTTTGGGGCCAGAAGATTCCGGGATTTACTTCCTCGCCATTGCCGCCGCCACCATGGCCAGTGTGATCGGACGCTTGGGGCTCGATCAGCTCTTGGTGCGGCGCGTCGCCGCCGCCCTCGGCGCCGGAGACCAGAGCGCGGCGGCAGGCACCGCTCGGGCGGCGATGCTGATCACCTTGGTGTTATCGAGTGTGGTTTCAGTCTGCCTGTTCGCCCTGGCTCCCGTTCTTGGAGATCAGGTTTTTGGCCTCGAAGGGCTGACCGCTACCTTGCGCCTCGCAGCCCTCGCCGTGGTTCCTCTTTCCTTGTTGATCGTCTTCGGTGAACTCCTGCGCGGCCTCTCCCGGCCAGGTGAATCGCAGTTGGTTCAAGTCGCCCTGGCGCCTGCCGCAACACTGATCTTCCTGGGCCTCTTCGTCGTCATCCTTGGCCCGAGGCCGACGAGTGCTGTGATGGCCTACGCCGCGGGCATGTCCACGGCAGCCTTTTTGGGTTTTGCCCTCTGGCGCCGGGCCACACCCTGGCTAGCCGACACAAAGAGCAGCGACGAGTCCCGCAACCTTGCCCGGGAGTCTATTCCCTTCCTCGGCGTCGCGCTATTGACTCTGGCCCTACCATCCATCTCCATCATGGCTCTGGCTCTCGCAGGCGACGAATCGGGAGTCGGCCTGTTCGCCACGGCCTACCGCACGGCGACGCTGACCAGTTTTGCTCTGATCGCCATCAATGCGGCAGCGACTCCGCGCTTCGCCGATCTGCACGCCCGCGGCGACCATCAAGGCCTGGGGCGCAGTGCGCGGCGCGTGACCCTCTTGACCTTGGCCTGTTCTCTGCCACCGGTGATCTTGTTCTGGACCCTACCTGACATCGTCATGGGTTTCTTCGGCCCTGGCTTTGTCGTGGGCGGTCGCTGCCTGGCGATCCTGGCCACGGGGCAACTCGTCAATGTGGTCACCGGCAGCGTCAGCGAGTTGCTCATGATGAGCGGCCGCGAACGCGCCCTGCGCGCAAACCTCGGCGGATCGGTAGTCTTGAGCCTCGTGCTCCATGCGGTGCTGGTGCCCCTCTACGGCCTCACCGGAGCCGCCATCGCCAGCGCGACCACGGTTGCCACGATCAACCTGGTGTCGTACGGACTGGTGCGCCACCACCTGTCGATCAACACCCTGCCGCTTTTCAAGTTGCGGCGAACCTCTAGAGGTTCAGCAGCAGACCGGCCAGGTGGCGCTGGCAGGTGAAAAGAGAGTAGTGCTGCTCTGCCTTGCGACGGCCAGCGGCTCCCTGGCGAGCGCAGAGGCCAGGGTCGCTGGCGAGCAGAAGCAAAGATTCGCGCCACTCTTCAGTTGAACTCGCCAGAAAACCGTTCAGGCCGGGCTCTACGATTTCGGTGTTGACGCCCACTGGCGAAGCCACCACGCTTTTGCCTGAAGCCATGTACTGCACCAGCTTGTAGCCGCACTTGCCACGCTCAAAAGGCTCGTCGGGCAGAGGCATCAAGCCCACATCGACACGCTGCAAGTCGCTCGCCTCGCTCGCTTCGCTCCAGGGACAGTGTTCGACATTGGGCAAGCCAGGCAGCGCTTGCGTTCCCGCGCCCACGATCACGAAATGTGCACCAGTCTCTGCCGCGACCTCGTGCAGGGCCTTCTCAATGGGTTTTAGGTAAGCCGCCGTGCGGGGGGTACCGATCCAACCCACGGTAAAGGGCCGTTCGGCGGGACGCACCAGAGCCTGGTAGCGACGGGTGTCCACTACAGTGGGCAGGAGCTCAACGCGCCGCGCACCCGCGCTGGCGGCGCGCGCAGCCAGGTAATCATTGCCCACGAGCACCAAGTCGGCGGCACCCATTAGGGCGTCGATCTTGCGGCCCAAGATACGCCGCACGAAGGCGCTCCGGTGGCCGTCGTAGCGGTGGAAGATGGCGTCATCAAAGTCGAGCACCAGTTTGGGAGCGCGCCGCGCGAGGAGAAGATCGACAAACGCCGGCAGCCAAGGGAAGAGTTCTTTTTCAACCCACACGATGTCGTAGGCGTCCACATGCAGGAGACGCAAGAGCCTGTTCGCATAGGAAGACGCCACGCGCATCCAGCTTGGTCGGCGTCCAGCGTAGATGCGCTGGAGATAATCATCATCGAACAGGGGCTCGACATCTATCTCCAAACCACACTCGCGGAGGTGTGGCAGGTACTGCAAGGAACGCAGGCGACTGCTCGCGCCCAAGGGCCCGTAACGCGAGAGCAGAAGAATGCGGCGATCAGTCATCGCAAGACGGTTCGACGACGCAGAGCAACACGCCGGCACCCAGGGTAGCCAGCGCTTCTTTGGGACGCCGGGCGACGAGGAACGCCAAACAGCGCAAGGGCAGCTCGACCAGAACCATCAATGCCGCCACAAGAAGGAATCCAATGCGCCCGTGGTGCTTGCGTGCGTAGCGCAGCTTGCCTCGCAAGAAACAAGCGAGGCGACGGGCTGGGATTTGCGCCGTCGTGCCTCCTCCCTTGTGATAGGCCTGAGCCTGGGCCAGGAAGTGCGAGCGATGACCACGCGCGGCGATGCGTTGCGACAGGTCAATGTCCTCGAAGTACACGAAGAAGTCCTCGTCAAAACCGCCTAGCGCCTGAAACACAGCCTCTCGCACGAGGTAGAAGGCGCCCATGATGTGCTCCACATCGCGGCTCTCGCTGTGGTCCCACTCGACCATGCGATAGCCCAGGGACAGCCCTGGCAGCAGGCGGTCGAGACCGGTGGCAGTCCAGAAATAAGTCGCGAAGCGTGGAAATCGTGCGCAGCTCAGAGCAACTCCAGCGTTGGAGTCGATGAGCTGAATGCCCGCCACGGCCACGCTCTGATTCGCGTCCCTTTCCAGCCACTCCAGGGGAATGCGCAGGGAGTCCGCTTCAAGGAGCGTGTCGGGGTTGAGCATCAGAAGATAGTCGGCCCGGCTCTCCAACGCCCCCTGGTTGCAAGCCCGTCCGAAGCCGCGGTTGCTGCGATTAGAAAGGATGGTCAAGGGCAACTCGAGGCCATCCAAGCCGCGTAGTGATTCGTCACTCGAAGCGTTATCGACAACCACCACCCGCAGCAGGGTGAAGCTCTCGTGGAGAGCGCTGGTAATCGACTGCAAACAGGAGCGCAGCAAATCGCCTGAGTTCCAGTTGACGATGATGATGTCGAGCGTCGGCCCCATGCCACTCACCGCCAGTCCTCGGTCGTGATCTCGTCGTAGACATCGAGGGTTTGTGCGATAACCGAGTCGAGGGTGAAGTGCGCATCAACGAGCTCTCTACCGGCTCGACCCATCTCTCTGCGACCCTGTTCGTCGCTGATCAGACGACCAAGGGCGGCTGCGAGTTCATCGGGTTTGCGCGGCTGCACCAACACACCGCTGGCTTCGTTCGGGACGAGTTCCCTGCACCCGGGCGTGTCGGTGGTCACAATGGGACGGCCCGCAGCCATGGCCTCCAACAAAAATCGCGGCAGACCCTCGCCGTAGTAACTGGGCAAACAAGCGAGGTGGCAATCGCCGAGCAGCGCGGGCACATCATCCACATGACCCAACCAGCGCACGAGACCTTCGTCCACCCAGGCCTCAAGAGTTTCTTTCGAAATCGAGCTGGGGTTCTTCGCGTCGGGCTCTCCGGCCAAGACGATAGTGTGCTCCACACCCGCTTGCTGTAAGAGCCGGCCAGCCTCGACGAGGTCGGCGACCCCCTTGGGCTCGAGCATGCGCGAGGCGAACAGGATGCTTGGCGGACCCTCGGGCTCGGGCGTTGACTGAAACCCACGGGTTTCGACTCCACTGCCCAGAATAACGGATGAGCGTGAATCAGAGACGAGGCCCCGATCCAGAAACTGCTGCTTGTCATCGGGATTCTGAAAGACGGTCCAACTGCGCTTGTTGGCGAGACTCAGGCGATAGGCCCAGCTCACCCATGAACGCAACCCTCGCGATCCCGAGCTAAAGACCCAACCCAATCCGCAAATCAGATTGACCACCGATGGCACGCGTGTCACACGAGCCACCAGGCCTCCGGCGAGAACCGAACGCATGGATACATGGTGGACGAGGTCAGGACGCTCTGCGCGGTAAAGGCGCAGAAGGTCGAGGAAGGTCCGCGCCATGCCAAGCGGTGACAGGCCCGCCGACATGCGCACGGGCCGAAATCCGAACCCATCGGCTTCGATGCGCTCGCGGTAGGAGCCCTCTGGCGTCGCCACGAGAACCTCACAGCCCGTCTTCAAAACGGTCGCTGCCAGGTCGCGCCGGTGGCTCCAGAAGAATCCATCGTCCGGCACTAGATAGAGAACTTTCATGATTGTTGTGAATTCCCTTCATCGGCATCAGGCAGCCCCCGCGTAAGTCCAACACGCAAGTTCAGGCGCGCCGCGACAACGCCTCGAACGATTTACGGGAACTCTGACTCACTCACGAGTGGGCGAGCTCTCTCGGGATGCCTGTGGGCGATGCAAATCACATTGTGACGTTCCTCAATAGAGTGATTGCCCCCGTTAGAAGCCTCGCAATCGCTCTATCTCGCCCTTGAGTGAGAACCATGAATGTTCGCATATCGTCGCTTGAGCGCGGTGCAACTAGTCGATGGGAAGAGGACTATGAGCGACGCAAGGATCGACAGTTCCGCACCGGATTCAATTGAAACGAATCGTGTTTCCGCCAACCTTGGCGTAGGCCGGAGCGCTTCAACGCAACAACAAGCGCCGGCATCTGGCGCGTTGTCTTGCATCGCGTCAGCTTGCCTTGACTTGAAGACGAGCCGAGAAACCACCTGGTCTGATCTGACCCCGCAGAGTTTCTACGCCCGTCACGGGCAACGCGCCCTGCACCTCGGGCTCGTGGCTTGCGCCCTGCCCTTGATTCTCAGCGTGGCGCTGCCCATCGCCCTCATCAACCTCGCTATTTTCGGGGACCCGCGCAAGATTCTGTTCCTTCAGCCCCGAGTGGGACGCCATGGCGAGGTTTTTATCATGGTCAAGTTTCGCACCATGATCGAGCTGGATGGGTCGAGCTATAAATCCTGGAGCAGCGGCGGTGACGGGGCCAGGGTCACGCGCTTTGGGCGTCTCTTGCGCAACAGCCACCTCGACGAGTTGCCGCAGATGCTCAACATCCTGCGCGGCGACATGAACCTGGTGGGACCGCGGCCGGAGATGCTCGAAATCAACGCCTGGGCTTCCCAGCGGGTTCCCGGTTTCGGCCGCCGTCTGGCGCTCCTGCCCGGCATCACCGGCCGCTCTCAAATCACCCAGGGCTACACAGGCAAGAACGCTGAAGCCTACGCGCAAAAACTGCACGGCGACGAACACTACCGCTGCCGGCTCTCTCTGGCGGAAGATCTCGCCATCCTGGCCCGTACCTGCCTCTGGATGCTGCGCGGCCGCGGCTGGCAGTGGTCCCAACCCGACGTGCGCGAAGATGAAGAGAGCGAACGGCGGGCGGCCTAGCCCCCCCAGCCGTACTCCTTTGGGTCGTATTTGACGGCCTTCTTGGGATAGTCCCCAAGGAGTTCCTCGGCGCGGCGGATCAGGGTGTCAACGCCGGCGGCGAGGTCGTCGGGGTCGAACTCGACGAGTTCTTGGGGCGCTACGCCGATGCCTTCGATGCCGCGCCCCTTGTTGTAGCTCGAACGGTTGGAGCGGGTCGAGACATAGAGGGCGAAGAGGCGTGAAGGCAGTTCGATGGTCGTCTTCTGGGAAGACATGCCCGCCGTGGCGCTCTCGCCAATCATGTAGGCGCGGCCGTCCTCCTTGAACATGCCGCTGGTGGTTTCGCCGGCGCTGACCGTGGTGCCATCGACGATTACGATAATGGGACCTCCGTAGGGCGCCTCGCCCTGACTGGCGAGCTGGCTGCGGGCCATGCGCGGCATCTTCTGGCCCTTAGGGACAAAGCGCGCCTCGAAGGCATCGTGGTCGCAGCCCCCGCCGGAGTTGCCGCGGAAGTCGAGGATCATCCCCGGAACGGGGCCCAGCTTGGCGAGGGCGGAATCGAGCTCTTCGAGGACCTTGTCCTTGGTACGCCGAAAGTGAATGTAACCGTAGCCCTCTTCGGTGTGACCGATGCGGATGCTGTCGCCGAGGGTTTCGTAATCCTGCGGCGGAAAGGCCGGGCCGTTGGGGATGAGGCTGGCTCGGCCGATGGTGATGGTCCGTTTCTTCTTCTTGCCTTCGAGGGTCTTGCACTCAAGCTTGAGTCGGCTGCCCGTTTCACGGGCGAGACCGCGGTGCAGGGCATAGAAGAGGGCCTGCTGGTCCGTGGAAAAGGAATGGGTGTCCGACAGTTCCTCGATGCGCGCCGGTAGCCACTTCGCCATCTTCTGGCCATCGATGGAAAGCACCTCCATACCCGCGGCTAACCCCACAGCGGTGGCACTTGACCAGGCGTTCTTGATGTAGATGCGCTTGCCGATCTGGCACAGGAAAAGGCCTGGGCCGCGCTTCTCGATGGTCCACTCCTCGGGTCTCGGCACATTCTTGCCCTTCTCCAGGGCCTCGACCCGGGCGTGGCCATCCTTCAGACGGGAGATGAGTCGCTGCAGGAGAACTAGATGCTCGGTATCCGTGCGCACCTTTTTCGCGGCTCGCTTGAATTCCTTCTCGACCTTGTTCCACTTGATCTGCTTGAGCCTGAAGAAGCCCCCGCATTGTTTCTTGAGCTCGTCGAGGGCAAAGGCCATGTCCTCCTGGTAGAGATCGCCGCCGCTGGCCGGCGTCGACGCAGCAAGAGGGCCGACGAGGCCCAGGAGGCTTTTGCCATCCTGCTTGAGCACCGCGCCCTCGATTGTTTCGGAATCCGCGCTTGCGGGCGCGGGAATCGAGGCGCTAGATGCGGAAGCTGCAACGGCGAGTGACACCACAGCCAGGGCCCTGGTGATGTTGAGCAAAAATTGGCGTGCCATATCCATATCAGAATCGTGGGATGGGGCCGAGCGAGGCCATCTGAACGGACCATGCTACCCATGCGGGCCAGAGAGGCCCCGCGTAGGGCCGCTACGGGCAGGAAACAGGGACCTAGCGTAGACTATCACTCTGAACTTCAGCGGTTGAAGTCGCTCCGATCAGGGTCCATGGACTTCGCTGGCCAGGACTCGGCGGAGTTGCCTGAACCTCCTTCCGCCAGACTCTGAACTATCGCTGCTGACTCCGGCGAACCTCAAGGAAGCCCGCCTGAATCAGGGCAGGCGTTGCTCAATCGGGACCGGCGCTGGCCCCTCGCCTTTCTTTTCCAAATTCTACCGGCCTTTTTCATGCTCTCAATCAAATACCTCCACGCCATCTGCGTGACAGCCCTCGTGGCAACCGCCAGCGCTCAAAGTTCCGACGATTGCCTGCTGCCCCAAAGCTTCACCGGTCAGGGCAACTTTGCCTTCGACAACTCCCATGCAACGACTGGCCTGGAAGGACAGGCGCAAGCCATTTGCCTCTCATTCGGCACGAGCGGAATCAGTAATGACATCTGGTTCCTGTGGACCGCCGACGCCACGGGCGTGGCAACGCTGAAAACCTGCTTTGGACTTGGGCTGGATACCAAGATCGCGGCCTACGCGGGCGCGGTGTGTCCTCACCCGACTTCCGGCATCGCGGCGCTGGCCTGCAACGATGACACCTGCGGACTGGAATCCGAGATCACCTTCGCCGTGACCTCCGGCTCGATCTACCTGCTGCAGATCGGCAACTTCCCCGGAGCCAGCGGCGGCCCGGGTCAATACGACCTGGCCATCGCCGGGCCGCTCGAGCCCGGGACGCCCTTCTGCTTTGGGGATGGCAGCGGTGGACCCGCCTGCCCCTGCGCCGCTTTGAGTTCTTCCGGCCACGGGTGCCCCAACGCATCCAACTCGACCGGAGCCAAGCTCACGGGATCAGGCACCGCCACGGTGGGCGCTGACACTCTGGAGCTTTCGGCGATCGGCATGACAGCCGGTCAACCCTGGCTCGTGTTCCAGGGGTCCATCCCGCTCAGCGGCGGCGGAGGGGTTCTCTTTGGCAATGGCAAACGCTGCGCCGGAGGGGATGTCAAGCGCGTGAAAGTTGGCACTGCGACCCCCGGACGCACCGCTTCGACCTCGCCGCCCACAGGTGGCCCGCCCGCTGTCCCCCTGTCCACTCTGGGAGCCATCTCGCCGGGGGATCTGGTGCACTACCAATTTTGGTACCGCGATCCTTTCAGCACCTGCGGTTCAGTCTTCAATCTCAGCAACGCCTATTCGGTGCAGTGGTAGGCGTGTAGCGGGCCAACAGCGGCGCTTTCTGGGATCAGTTCAAGAGAGCAGCCTGTTCGCTCGCCACGGCGCGGGCAGCGAATTGGCTCTCGTTGGCAGCGGCCGCGGCGTCCTTGAGGTCGCTGGGCCGTGCATGTTCGTCGAAGATCTTCTGCTTGGCCTCGAGGACTTCGACAAGGCGTTCCTCGATGGTCTCGCGGGCCAAGAGGCGGTGGGCGACGACGGAGCGCACCTGGCCCATGCGGTGGGCGCGAGCGATGGCCTGCTCTTCGGTGGAGGGTTTCCATTGGGGCTCCATGATCACCACGGCAGACGCCGCATGTAGGTTGAGCCCCACGCCGCCAGCCATGACTTGAGCCAGGAGCACCGCGTGCCCTTCAGCCGCCTGAAAGCGGTCCACGATGGCCGCGCGCTTGGTTAGCGGCACGCTGCCCTGAAGGATGCCGATGTGGGGTATCTCATCGGCCACACGCGCCAGCACGCCTAGAAAGAACGAGAACACAATGACCTTGCGGCCTTCGTCGCGGTACTCCTCCACGAGTTCCAAGAGGCGTGAGAGCTTGACCGATGGCGTCCGTGGACCTCCCAGGGTCACGGTTTGCCGCATACGCGCGTAGTTCCCTTCGAGTACGGACTCGTTGTAGGCCGCTCGATCCTCGCTGGACAGGTCGAGCCACTCGGGCTTGTTGATCAGGGGCGGCAGCTCCTTGAGGACATCTTCCTGGTTGCGGCGCAGGTAGGCCGGAGCGATGACCTGTGCCAGGCCTGTGCCGCCGGGAATAGCCTGCTCCACTTCACGGGCGATGGGCGGCGATATGTATCGAAACAGGTTCGAGAACTCCGCCAAGCGGTTTTCGATGGGCGTTCCCGACATCAAGGAGACGCGCAACGAGCGGTTGACCGCCATCCGAACCACGGCGCTGCGGGCGGCTTCTGGGTTTTTCACATAGTGGGCCTCGTCGGCAATCAAGAGATCGATGGAGAGGCCCGCCCTTGCCAGAGTCTGGACCAAGCGTCGGTCGCGGAAGCCCGCATAGCTAGAAACGGCCACGCCCCCCGCGCTTATCCAGGAGGCCATTTCCTCATCTCGCCCCCGACCATGGATGAGCCTGGGGGCAAGATCGGTCCGGGATTCGATCTCACGACACCAGTTGGTCACAATGCTCGCTGGACAGATCACCAAGAAACGCGAGCCCGCGGCCTCAGACTCGATGTGGACCATGGCCGCCAGAGCTTGAATCGTCTTACCAAGCCCCATCTCGTCTCCGAGCAGTGTCCGGCGCTGAGCCAACATGTAGCGCGCACCAAAATCCTGGTACCTTCGCAGGGTCAAACGCAGCTTCGATATTTCGAGCGGCTGGTTCTGGATGCGTTCCACGACTTCGCTGGTGAGCCCGCGGGGCACGCCAGCAATTTCCACATCGCTAGCTGACCCAGTGCTCAATCCCAGAGCCGGTTCGAGGACGGCTACAAAATCGGCGTAGCGGCGCTCGACATCCTTTTCCAGGTCCCTTTTCTTGAGCCTCCGACGCCAAGGAGCTCTGGCGAAAGGCTGCGCATCTGATGGCCAGTTCAACTCGCACAAGATCTCCAGGCGTTCCACGCTTTCTTCCAGGGCGGGGACCCCGTCGACGCGCCCCTTGGCTTGCAGCCAGGCGGTGTAGCCCGCACGAGCCTGGATCTCCTTCTGATTCTTGTGACTCTCCTCGATGGAATCGTCCAAGCGTTGGCGACTGGGCACAAGCTCTTGCCGTGCCGCGAGCAGAGCCCAAGCACGAGCGAACAGGGTCACCCCGGAACGGCTCTTGAGCTGGGCGAGGCCAGGCATGTCGATAGGCGCCTCGCCAATGCGTCGAATCCAATCAGCGGCAGCCGTAGAAACGCGTTGAGCAGTGACCCTGCCCACCCCAGGAATATTCTCGAGCGATGCTGCCGAGCGTCCCGTGAGATCGGCCAAGGTGCGCACACCACACTCCTCCAGCGCCGACCAACGGGCGCCCTTGGCAATTAGTTTCGTGACTGGAATCGCTGCCAGTCGCTCCTGAAACTGATCTTCGGAATACTCACCGGCGGCTGCCTCCAGCGCATCCTCTACCCGATCGAGCTCATCGTCCAGCGACTCTGCCAAACGGATCAAGCGCCGATGGAAACGCCGCGCCCGCCGCAACAGAGCTCCTGCCGGTGACCAGCGGTGAATACACCAGGAGGCAGCAGCTGTGGCAGCACTGGTTGCGAGGAGGACGACCGCGAGCATGAGCGCTCGTCATTCTAGCAGGCTATCGGAGTAGTCGGGAGCGCAAGCTCCTCAACCAAGAGCTCAGGGCACGAACTGCAATCCGAGGGCATTGGATAGATTGAACCCGCTGCCGCAGGGCGCCCCGACAGGGTCGCGATACCAGGCCTGAAAATACAGCGTGCTGCCAGGTGCTGGTTCAGCCGCCGGATCGAATAGATTGGGCCCGACATACAAGAGGCCTTGAGCATCCGCGCATCCGGGAACCGCCAGGAAAGCCGCGTTCGCCAGGTTCAGGCAGCTCAGCCCGTCGCCAAACATCCAGGGCGCCCCAAGTGACCCGGACAAGACAACCGTGGGCTGTCCCGGAACGAGCCTATCGAGGTTCAGCGCCAGATCGCGATTGGCGATCTGTAGCGAACCGCTCGCGCTCAAGCGGGCTCCACGGCCGCTCGTGTTGCTACAGCCTCCCTCGGCATCGTCATTCGCGCAAGGGCAGGTCACGCCAAAGCAAAAGGCATGATGCTCCTGCAAGACAGCTCGAGACCAAACCTGCACGGAACCGGCGCCCAGCACGGAATTGGAGTCCTGGTAACCGGCCACGAAGATACGGTTCGGTCCGAGAGCCACCGCTGAACCCGAACCCTCATTGGGGTCGAGCGAAGGAGCGTGCAAGGCGCGAATCTGAAGCCACTCGGCTGACACCTTCGAGAACAACCAGGCGCTTCCACCGTTATCCAAGACACCGTCGAATCGCGGACCGCCCACGAGCAAGTCATCGCCGAGGAGATCAACTCTCCAACCAAAGCCGTCGCCAGCTCCGGCTTCCTTGGGGGCAAGCTGCGCGCTGAGTTCCCACTCGCCTCCCAGCTCATCGAAGATGTAGACCTCGCCCTGCTGTGAGCCCAAGATCCCGCTGTGGAGTGCGCTGACGACCATGCGTGAGCCATCGAGGTCGAGCACTTCACCAAACCTGGCCTGGGCCGAGGCAGACGCAACGGTGACCTTCTTCTGCTCGACCCAACTCGTTCCATCGAAGGCAAAGAGATACGCCGCACCTCCATCCAAGGCCACTGAATCCTCGCCGGGTGCTCCAACGAGAAGTCGTTCACCATCGAGGGCAACAGCCTGCCCGAAAAAATCGTTGCCCCCCGGCTGCTCCGGCCGCAATTCGGCAAACAGAACCCAGGAAAGGGGCGCCTGCCTGCGGTAGATGTGAACGGCGCCCGCGTTGAACCCGGCCGCGTCATCGCCGTAGGCGCCAACCGCAGCCCATTCACCTTCGATGGCCACACTCCATCCAAAACGATCACCGATTGCAGGTGTGGTAGCCTCGATTCGCGCCGCGCCGACCCAGACAGATTGAGCCCTGTGGAAGAAGTACACCGCTCCCTCTGGAAAACCAAGAACTCGAGCATCGGGAGCACCCACGAGAATCGTATCGCCATCGATTGCGACTGAATGGCCAAATTTCCCGTGGATTACCGGGTCATGAGGCAGGATTTGCGCCTCCTCAATAAACCCTGCCGCTGTTTCAACAAACACATAGGCCGCTCCCGAGTTGGGGATTGCCGCCGCAATATCATGATGTCGCGCTCCGACGACCAACGATGTCCCAGATAGCGCGAGTGCTTCGCCAAAATGGTCCAGGCTTCCCTGATCGTGAGCTTCAAGCTCCGCCACCCAGCCCTGCGCGGATGCCTGTCCGAGCATCCCTCCAGCCACGAGCGCAGCTGCGCCCACATATTTCCATCCTGCCATTTTTCGAACCCTTAGGAAGTGCGCGCTCTGCCTGGACCGCGCCTGGTTTACTTTGAAAGAGGGGAAGCGTTGGCCAACGGCTGGCACTTTCACCTAACCAACATCCAAACCTGCTTGAAGAGCTGTGGGGTTCATCAAACAGGCTGTTGTGACCGCCCCCGCCTTGACGGTGGCACCCCTCCCTATCGGCCTCCCTCTTCGCGCTCCTCAAGCAGCACAGGCTCTTATGTACAAAGCAATACCATCCTCTCTCTGAACCGGAACGCCCGTTCAAGCTTGAGTGAGCGAGCACTTCTGAAGCGACTGAATCGATGCTTATCGGCGCATCCAATTAGGATCGCCCCTGGTTGGGTTGGACATGCGCTCTCCAAGTCGACACATTGGTGAGCCAATGAAGGATCCCCTGCATCGCATACATCGCAACTACCCCTCCAGCGACCACCTGCGTGAGCGAGCGCGGCAGCGGCTACCGGCCTTTGCTTTTGAATACCTCGACGGAGGTTGCTTCTCCTGCGTAAACCTGGCGCGCAACACGGACGAAATCCGTGAGGTCCTACTGAGGCCTCAATACCTCTGCGACCATCCGGGCTCATCGCTCAAGACCGAACTATTTGGCCATGTCTACGACGCGCCCTTCGGCGTGGCGCCGGTGGGTTTGCAAGGGCTAATTTGGCCCGGATCCTGCGAATACCTGGCCCAAGCGGCGTTTGAGCACAACCTGCCCTTCGTGCTCTCCACGGTGGGCACGGCAAGTATCGAAAGGGTTGCCGAGCTGACCGAGGGCCGCGCCTGGTTTCAGCTCTACCACCCCGCCCATGACAGCCTGCGCGACAAATTAGTCGCGCGTGCTGCCGACGCCGGCCTCGGCGTGCTGGTGCTCCTGGCCGACACACCGGCCTTTGCCTATCGACCGAAGGAAATCAAGAATGGCCTCTCCATTCCGCCGCGTATGTCCGCGCGCAATGTCTTGCAGATGCTGGCGCACCCCGCCTGGTGCCTCGGCCAACTCGCAACTGGCAAGCCGACCTTTGCCACCATGCTGCCTTACTTGCCCGAGAAGTCCGGCCTCACTCACTTGAGCCAATTCATGCACAAGAACTTCTCCGGCCGCCTGAGCCCCAAGCGCATTGCAGCCCTGCGCGAGTTGTGGAAGGGCAAGCTGGTCATCAAGGGTATCGTCACCGAGGAGGACGCGGATCTGGCCCTGGACCTCGGCGCCGATGGCTTGATCGTATCCAACCACGGAGGCCGCCAACTCGACGCGGGTGAATCGACCATCAAGGCTCTGGCGCGCCTGGCGCCGAAGTTTGCCTCGCGCACGACGCTCATGCTCGACAGCGGCTTGCGATCGGGCTCCGACATCGCCTGTGCACTGGCCACAGGTGCCCACTCCACCTTTCTTGGTCGCACCTTCATGTACGGTGCCGCCGCCCTGGGCCGCGCCGGCGGCGACCACACCATGGCCATGCTCAAGGAACAGCTCCAGCAGGTGCTGGAGCAATTGGGCTGCAAACAGATCAGCGACCTGCCAGCGCACCTCGCCAAGGACACCGAATACCGCAGCGCGCCAGGCTGAACCCTGGCGCTCGTATTGCCTGAGCGAAGCCCGCCTCTGGAACACCCCCCAGCGCACAGCTACCCTAGTGAACCATGCGCACCACCATCACCACTTGCCTGGTCCTGATAGCGGCCCTCGCTGCGGGCTGCGGTGAAGCGCCTTCGCAGCCGCGGCCGCGCCATGTGCTCTTGGTGGTGGCCGACACCCTGCGCGGCGATCGCCTTGGCTGCTATGGCTACAGCCGCCCCACCAGCCCGGAAATCGATGCCCTGGCTGCCCGCGGTACGGTTTACGAGAATTGCTACGCCCAGGGCTGTTGGACCGTACCTTCGATGATCTCGATGATGACCGGCGTGGTCGTGGCTCAACGGGAAGCCAACTTGCCCGCGCACATGATCGTCTTGGCCGAAGCCCTGCAAGCAAATGGCGTGGACACCTCGGCCTTTCCGGCCAACCCGGTGCTCATCACCGAGCGCGGCTTTGAACGGGGGTTCGCACACTTTGAAGGCACGGCGGGTGAGCGCACGGCCTTGGGTGTGGCCGAGTTGTGGAAGGCCTGGTACGCCGAACGCCTGGCGGACGAGAAACGCAGCGCCAAGCCTTTCTTCAGTTGGGTGCAGTTCAACGATCCCCACGACCCCTATCAGCCTGCCCCGGAGCACGACATCTTCACGGGGCCGCGGGTGGATCACGAGGAACTCTACGAGCGTTGGAGCCGCGCCCTGCCCCTCGCTGCTGAATGGGCCGAGGCCGCTGATCGCGAGTTGACGGCCCTGGAGCCCACGGTCGCGCTCATGACGCGCATCAGTAACCTCTACGATGGTGAGGTGCGCTCAGTCTCCGATGGGTTCGGCGTCATCCTCACAGCTCTTGCGGATTCTGGAGATCTCTCCGAAACCCTGGTCATCTTCGCCTCTGACCACGGTGAGATGCTCTACGAGCATTTGCAAGAGCCGCTCTTGGTGGACGCCATGGTCGAGAGGAGGCCCGACAATGCGGCCAGCGTTCAAGACTGGTTCGGCGTCGGTCACAGGCCGTGGTTCTACGAGGAGCAGTGGAACACGCCTCTGATTCTCTTCGGCCCTGGGATTCCAGTCGGGCGCCGCGTGTCGGGATTGGCGGCGAACCTCGACATCTACCCCACGATCCTCGAAGCCCTCGATCTCGCCCCCATCCCTGGGCTTCAAGGAACCAGTCTCTTCGGCGGCCGCGACCCTGGGCACGAGGCCGTACACGCCTACGGTCACCAGTCCACGGCACGGCGAGAAGACAGCGGCGTCAAGTTTTGGCGCCATCCGCGCAAACTCTACAACCTCGCAGGAGAAGGCCCGGCACCGGTATCGCTGTACGACTTGAATAGCGATCCCAAGGAAGAACACAACCTGCAAGATCGGCGACCGGTGCAGGCCAAGCGCCTGCGGGGAGCACTGGACGCCTGGCATGTGGAGCACAGTCGTGATGTGAATTTCGACCTTACCGCCGAACAGCGCCGCGTGCTCGAGAAACTGGGCTACATCGGCGCGGGCATGCAGGAGTAAGGCGAGCCCCCGATCTGATTAGGCGCCCAAGGACCCGAGCTCCTGTCGAAATGCTGCGGCGGGGAATGACTGCGGTCCCGGACTGCCAGATCAACGGGTAGACTTTTGCGGTCCAAGGACGGGCAACCGCCATGATCAACCGCAAAAAAGCAAGCAAGGCGCTACGAGCCATGAAACTCGAGCTGACGCGCTCCATGAAGGGGCTCAAGCTCAAGGGCCATCCGTCGCCCTTCTACCTCTCTTATCTCTTGCGTATTCGCGCGGGTCACACGACATGGGCGCGCTACGGCAGCGTGTTCTATTCCTGCCCCCTGGACAACAGCACCATGCATGTGGACTTGCGGGTGGGCTCCTATCAATCCGATCAGACAGTCGATGGCCGGCTCGAGTCCCATGACGAAGAGGAGGATTGGCACGAGTGGAACGAGGGCCCCGAAGATCTCGATCCGTTTGCCCTGCGCTATTGTTTTTGGCGCCTGACCGAAGAACGCCATCTCCAAGCTCTACGCGACTACTACGACAAGAAGAAGATCAGCCTGGATGAGCGCTTGATCAAGAACGCGCCCAGCCTGCGCAAGGGCAAGGCCATCAAGCTCGCGATCCCGCTCAAGAAACTGCATGGCACGGCCAAACAAGCTGATGACTTCGTGAGGAAGACATCGGAGTTCTTCCTGGCCTACCCGCGCATGGAAACGCCCTATGTCCAGATGACCGAAGTCATCCAGACGCGGCTCTTCGTCAACTCCGAGGGCACTTCGGTCATGGCCCAAGAGCCCTTTTTCGAGGTCTACCTCTACGGCGCCATGCTGGCCCCCGATGGCGTACGACAGTCTTCCTCGCGTTCGTTCTATGCACGGAGTTGGGACGAACTCCCGGCTGCCGGGGAACTGGTCGCTGTCATCGACGCGCTGCACGAGGACTTGCTGGAGCTCATTGAGGCCGAGCCCATGGCGCCCTACTCAGGGCCGGCCCTTTTCGGCGGCATTCCCTCTGGTGTTCTATTTCACGAAGCCATCGGTCACAGACTCGAAGGCGAACGCCTGCTCTCGCGTAGCGAAGGTCAGACCTTCGCGGGCCGGGTGGGTAAGCGCATCCTGCCCGCTGGCATTGACATCGTCGACGATCCCAGCATGGCGCGTTTTGAGGGGCAGACCCTCTACGGACATTACAGCGTCGATGACGAAGGCACGCCAGCACAACGGGTGCACCTCGTGGAAGACGGCATCCTGCGACGCTTTCTAACCAGCCGCAACGGCATCCCCGGTCAGAGCGCATCCAACGGCCACGGGCGCACATCCAAGGGGCGCGAAGCCATGGCCCGCATGGCCAACTTGATCGTGAGTGCGCGCGAGCCCCTGGGAGCTGCCGAACTAAAAGAGCGCTGGATGGCCGAAGTCGATGGGCAGGAGCGCTCCTTTGGCTTGCTCGTCACCGACGCTCGTAGCGGCGAGACCACGACATCCAGCGACGCCTACGAGTTCCAGGCCTTCCAGATCAATCCAACCGCAATCTACAAGGTGGACGCCACCAGCGGCAAGCGCCGGCGCGTGCGCGATGTGAGCTTTGTCGGAACACCCCTGGCCGCCATCCAAGGCGTATTGGCCCTGGGCGACGACCCCCGGGTGGACAACTCCTATTGCTTCGCGGAAAGCGGCAGTGTTCCCGTGGGTACAATCTCGCCCTCGACTCTTCTGCGTGATATCGAAGTGCAGCGCTCGACGCGCGCCCACCGCCAACCTCCAATCATCAAGCTACCGCCGCGAGGCTGACGGTTTTATCCCTCCACGGATTCCTCCAGTGACCAATAGACTCAAGGGCGAAACTAGCCCCTATCTGCTTCAGCACGCCGAGAATCCCGTTGACTGGTACCCCTGGGGAGCGGAGGCCATCGAACGCTCGCGGGCAGAGCAGAAACCTATTTTTCTTTCCATCGGTTACTCCGCCTGCCACTGGTGCCATGTGATGGAGCACGAGTCGTTCGAGAACGAAGAAATCGCGGTCTGCATGAACGAGGACTTCGTCAACATCAAAGTCGACCGAGAAGAGCGCCCCGACCTCGACGAGATCTACATGAAGGCCGTCATGCGACTGACCGGCGCTGGCGGATGGCCCATGAGCGTCTTCCTGACCCCAGAACTCGAGCCCTTCTATGGAGGCACATACTTCCCGCCGCGCAGCGCATACGGCCGCCCCGGTTTCCGCGAAGTGCTGCAAAGCCTGGCCCAAGCCTGGCAAGTGGACCGCGGCAAGGTTACGAGTCAGGCTAACCGTCTCGCCAAGGAAATCGCAGCCGAGGGCCGTTTCGATGGACGCTCCGCCCTCGACCCCACCATCCTCGACCGATCCCTCGACGCCTTGCGCGAGAGTTACGACCCCACCTGGGGCGGATTTGGTGGAGCGCCCAAGTTTCCCCATGCCATGGACCTGCGCCTACTTCTGCGACATCACGATCGCAGCGGTGCTCCCGATGCACTCGCCATGGTCACGCACACCCTGCAACGCATGGCGGACGGGGGAATCTACGACCAGCTCGGCGGCGGCTTCCACCGCTACAGCACCGATGCCGAGTGGCTGATTCCGCACTTCGAGAAGATGCTCTACGACAATGCCCTGGTCGTTCCCGTCTACCTCGAAGCCTTCCTGCACACCGGCGAAGAGCGCTTTGCAACCATCGCACGCGAGTCCTGCGACTGGATCCTGCGCGAGATGATCGCCGACGGTGGCGGTTTTGCCAGCACGCAAGACGCGGACAGCGAAGGCGAGGAGGGCAAGTTCTTCTCCTGGACGCCCGCCGAACTCCAAGGCGTGCTGGGAAGAAAACTCGGCGCCCAGGCGGCGGAGTGGTTCGGCGTCTGCGAGGAAGGCAACTTTGAGCACGGCACCAGCGCCCTCTGGCGCCCGCGCCCCGACATGGAAATCGCAGCGGGCCTGGGACTCGATCTTGGGGCCTTGACGGCATCCATGGCCGAGGCGCGCAAGGCGCTTTTCTTGGCCCGCAAAGAGCGCGTGCACCCCGGTCGGGACGACAAGGTGTTGTGCGCCTGGAATGGCTTGGCAATTTCGCTCTTGGCCCAGGGCTATCAGGTCTTGCAAGAAGCCCGCTATCTCGACGCCGCCCGAACGGCGGCGCAATTTGTCCTCGAAAACATGCGAAGCGAAGACGGCCGTCTGTTCGCCACCCACCGCGCCGGCAAGTCCCAGCACGCGGGCTGTCTCGACGACTATGTCTTCCTGATCGCCGGACTGATCGACCTCTACGAATCTGACTTCGATGCTGGCTGGTTGCACCGCGCCCTGGAGCTTGTGGAAGTCGTCGAAGAGGATTTTCTCGATGCACAGCACGACGGCTATTTCACCACCGGAGCACACCACGAAGCGTTGATCGCGCGACTCAAGAACCCCCACGACGGAGCGCTGCCCTCGGGCAACGGAGTCCACGCCCTCAATCTTTTGCGTTTGGCCGAACTCCTCGGCAACCGGGAACTTGCCCAGCGCGCCGAAAGCCTGATCCAGTCCTTGGGCAAGCTGGTCGGCCGCCACCCGCTGGCGTTCAGTCAACTGCTGATCGCCGTCGACTGGCTCGCCACCGGTCCCCGCGAGGTTGTCATCAGCGGCGAGCTAGAAGATCCATCTACCCAAGCTCTGCTCGCAGCCGTGCGCCAAACATGGTCGCCGGCGCGAGTAGTCGCCCTGGCCGACAGCCGCGCGGAGACCGAGTTTTTGCCCCTGCTTCAGAATCGCCCGGCCACCGAACCCGCCCTGGCCTATGTCTGTCGCAACTACGCCTGCAAGGATCCGGTCAGCTCGCCGGCTGAACTGCGCGCGGCTTTGGTCCTTGAAGAATGACCAGCGCAGATTCTGACCGAGTGCGCACCGTCAAGGCCTATCACGAGCGGACCAAGCACGACTTCTACCGCTATGCGCAGGGCCCCTACGATCTTGATTGGGCATCTCAACCCGATCCCTTTCGGCGCTGGAAGGGTGCCCAACTTTTTGCGCTCGAGGTAGACGGCGACCTCGGCCAGCCGGACTGGGCTGCCGCCAAGAGCGGAGACATTCCACCAGCAAAGCTCAACCACCAGAGCCTGAGCCGCTTTCTCTTTGACAGTTTAGCCCTATCGGCCTGGAAGGAAGCGGGAGGCGCGCGCTGGTCCCTGCGAGTGAATCCATCCAGCGGCAACTTACATCCCACCGAAGCCCATCTCTTGTTGCCGGCCATGGACAAGCTAGCTGAGACTTGTGGGGTCTACCACTACGCGCCGCGCCAGCACGAATTGGAGCTGCGCGCAGCCCTCTCGGAAACGAACGCTGAGCTCCTCGGCGACCTGGCCTCTGGATGTGAGTTTTTTGTAGGCCTGACTTCGATTCTGTGGCGCGAGTCCTGGAAGTACGGCGAGCGAGCCTTTCGCTACACCCAACACGATGCCGGCCACGCGATCGCGGCACTCTCCATCGCAGCGGCGGGGCTCGGCTGGCGCGCAGCTTTGGTGGACGAGCTCAGCAGCGAGGACCTGGCCCTGTGGCTCGGCTGCGCCCAGACAAGTTTCCCGGAGAGTGAAGAAGCCGATGTGCTCGTGAGAGTGAGCACAGGACAGGAACAAGTCCAAGAGCTGTCGAATCCCTGCGTGCCCGGAGACTCCATTGATTGGATTGGCGAGCCCAGCGTCCTGTCCCCAAGTCATGTGCATTGGGATGTGATTGAAGCGGTGGCCGCCGCTGCCAAAAAACCTCGCGGCTGTGACAGCTACGAGGGCGCCGCGGAGCAGCACCCCCCGGATCCCTCCAAGAGACCCAAGGCGTCTCTGCGCCAACTTGTTCGAAAGCGGCGCAGCGCGGTAGCCATGGATGGCTGCACCACCCTCTCGAGCGCTGGTTTCTTTCAGATGCTCGCTGATTGCGTGCCGCAAGGCGATGCTGCGCCCTTCTCGGCCATCCGTTGGCGGCCGCGGCTGCACCTGGCCTTGTTTGTGCACCGCGTGGATGGCGTAGCGCCAGGGCTCTACTGGCTCTCCCGAGAATCCAGCGCCTTGCAACGAGCCAAACAGGCGTGCAGCAGCGAATTTCGGTGGGAGCGACCGCCGGCACTGGAAGATGAACTGCCGCTCTATCTCTTGAAGGAAGGTCCCGTGGCCGGCCTTGCTGCACGGCTCTCGTGCCAACAGGAAATCGCTGGCAGTGGCGCTTTCAGTCTGGGCATGATCGCTGACTTCGATGACGCTCTGGATTCCCACGGAGCCTGGTTCTATCCGCGCCTATTCTGGGAAGCCGGCCTCATCGGCCAGGCACTTTACCTCGAAGCCCATGTCCATGGCCTGAGCGGGACGGGCATTGGCTGCTACTTTGACAACCCTGTACACGCGGCCTTGGGGCTGATGGGTTCCGCCTGGCAGAGTCTCTACCACTTCACCGTAGGCGGCGCCGTGGACGATGCGCGCCTGCAAACCCTGCCCGCTTATGAGAGCTCCAAGGGCTCGAGAATCTAAGCTTCAGGAAGTCAGGCGTTTGGGCGGTCTTCCGTCTCGCAGGAATCGGATCGCTTCGTGCACGCTGCGCGATACGCTGCGTTCGCGGATTGGCGAAGAGGCGAAGCGGGTGAAGGCCAGGACAGGCAAAGGGTCGTCATCCAACGCTGCGGTTTCGGCAAAGGCCGCCAGGCAGGTCTTGAGGCCATGGGCCACGACGATGGGCCGAACCAGCTTGTCGCTTAACAAATAATCCACGAAACGATTGCGCAGGGCGTCCACATCTCCTCCCTGGCCCAGAAAACAGCGCACCAGGGCCACGGCGCGGTCTGTTTCTCTGGAACCAACAGCCGCAGCAATGTCCTCGAGGGATAGCGCCTCGAGGGTCGTCGCTTCGAGTGGCCCCGCGGCGCTGCGCTCCGGCAAATCCAGCGGCCCTGTGCGCTGGACGAAGTGGGCGGCGTAGAAGAGCAACCGCAGTCGGTCGGCACACGCATAGCGCTCAAAAGTGATGCGAACAGCGTGGGCGTAGGTCAGACCGTGGGTCAAGTCCAACCAGCCTTCCTGCACTTCGTCCGAATTGCCGAGTACATAGTCAAAACGCAGCATCCGTTCACTGGCTGCGCGCACAATTTCGTTCACGATCAACACAGGATCGGCGGCTTGTTCGAGAGCTCGGGTAACACGCTCACAGGCATCGTGCTTGTTTCCATCGAGCAGGGCCTCGCGCAGTCCCGCGGCGTCCTCAAGCGGGCCCTTATTCTGACTCCACGCCTCGAATTGCGGGCTCTGCGCGGCGAAGTGGTCTTCAAGAAACTCCATCGGCGGCAAGATGTCTTCGCGGGTGGAGTTGACGATTCGAAACAAGAGCGCCGGCAGAAGATCGGGCGCGTGCTCAAAACCCACGGCATCGAGCAGGTCAAAGGCCTTGGTCACATAGATCAGGGGATGGCCAAACCCGATAAAGTGATCGCAACAAAGCCCAAGCAGCCAGCGTTCCAGGTCGTCGCGGCCAAACCCAGCCTGCAAGGCGCCCAGTAGCCATGCCTCCGCCCCGGGATGGTCCTCGTCCTCGATCAACGCGCGCAACTCGGAACCCACGGCATCGGCATCACCTGTCACGGCGACCGCCTCGACCAAGTTGCGCCGCGGGCGGCGACGGTTGGCCTCCGATGCGTTATCCATGGCCTGCATGATGGGCAGGGCGGCTTCCACCCCATCGAAGCGTGACACTTCACCAAGCATGTCGGCAGCCACGGCGAGGGCATGGTTCGTGCCCCACTCGGCGCGCTCGGCGTCAAATTTGGCCACAAAGAGGAGCAGCGTAGCCGGGGAAACATCCGCTTGCAGAAGCCGCACGACATCACGCGCAACTCGCCCTTGTTGCCCCCGTAGCAGGCCCTCGCCCAAGCTCTCCAGGGCCGCGGGAACATCCACGGCCTTCTCGGTCATCACAAGCCGCACTTCGACCTGGCCCGCTGTAATGCGAGTGGCGTAGACCGCCACATCTTCATCTCCCTTGATACAAGCACCGTCTTGCAGACGGAACTTGAAGTTGTGCCAGGCGCAGGTCAAAACGCAGTCCTTCACATAGCCTTGGACCAGGGGATAGCCTTCGTGAGGGCACAGGTTGTCTACGGCATCGAAGCGACCCGGCTCGCTTTGAAACACAGCAATCTGATAGCGCCGGCCCTCGGCTTCACCCTTGACGACCTTGGCCTTCCCCACCTCGAAGTCTGCGGTCGGGCAGACTGGAATCCAGGCTTCATTCATCGTGTTCTATCCTAGGTTCTTCAAAATTTGGCGGCTCCGGGGCTCTCGGCGCGGTCTCTATGAAAGCGCACCCAAGAGGACGGTGACAAGTACAAGCAGCAAGACCCCCGCAGCAACCCCCAGGATTCTGAACCAACTATAGGGGGCCTTGCCCTTGAGCATCGCGGAGTCCTGACCGGAGATCACCACGCGGAAGAGCTGGTCATTGTAGCGATAGGCCATGACCCAGGCGGGAAAGGCCAGGCGGCGGGTTTCGAGACCAGTCAGCAATGCGCACACATGCACATTACGAAAGTTCGAGCCGGGGATGTGTCCCTGTTGAAGTCGATGGGCAGCGATGCTGTGGATCACGCGGGTAATACGCGTCCGCGCTTGGGAGCGTTGCACATCAAAAGCCTCAACAACGGCATCGTCTTCACGGGGGCCGGTGCCTGGCTCGGCGCCCCCAATGTTGTAGGAGGGCGTCAATGCGTAGGCCTCTTTCTCGGAAAGTCCGCGGGAAGCCGAGACGAGCACATCGTCAAAAACGAGATCTGTCTGGCCCGAATGCGGTGCCCAGGCGCTGCGCTGGGAGCCAGCGTTGGAGTCTGCGGTCCAGCTGACCAGGGCCTCGGCGTCAAAGACCCAACCCACCCACCAGAGCGGTCGCAGGTCCTCGATGCGGGACTTGGAAATCAGGTCCGCAGGCCGGAAGAAGCCCAGGCGTCCCAGCCATTTTTTGAGAGCTTCGCGAGCTTCCTTGCGCTCCACGGTGAAGGGCAAGTAGGCCTCGGTCTGTTCCACCGGGTCGCCCACCTCCTCGGACTTCAGCAGCCCTGTGCAAAACGAACATAAGAGGCCCTGGGAGCGAGCGTCGTAGCGCGTGGCGGCGCCGCATGTATCGCAGCGCAAGACTATTTTTTCCAGACGCTCGTTCTTGGGCGGCACATGCACGCCTTCGGGCACATCGCCACACACGGCGCAGCGCAGGTCCCCGCTCTCGAGGGGTGAAGCGCAGCGGATGCAATTCGTCGAGGTCATGCGAACACACCCAAGACGAGCATAAGTCCCGCGGCAAGGCCCAGGAAGAGAATCACCGCAAGCGCGATTCGGACGGCCGAGAAGGGCACATTGCCGGCAACCTTGCCGCTTTGCCCGTTGATCAGGATGCGGATGGGATCCTTGTCCTCGGCATAGCGCAACACGAAGATCCACACGGGCAGGAGGGCCAGGTGTGCCACTTCATCCCGCAAACTGATCTTGGTCTGCAGGCTGGTTGAGGAATCGCCGGGCATGAACCCTTGCAGCTCGCGCTCGATACCTGCTCGGGTCTCTCCTTGAGCCATTTTCACGCAGTCCTCGGGAGCGATCGAGGCTTCCTCCGCGATCCAGCCCGCCAAGAGGTCCGGCGTGTAACACTGCAAGAGCCGCAGGTCAAAAGGCTCCACCGCTTCAAGCTCGGCATTGCCGAGCCCTCGCGAAGCCGTGACGAGCACATCCATCACATTGGCGTCGTAGACACCGCTCAGGCTGCGCCACTCCGTGCGCACTTCGGTGCGCGTGCGTACCACCGTGTTGCCCTTGGAATCTGTGGTCGTATAGGTCACGGTGACGGTGTAGTTCTCACCAATACTCGCCGAGTAACGCGCATGAGCCCGAGCCCCGTACAGGTAGCTCGGCACATACACACCCCGGGTGCCCTCCACCACAGCGCGCTTGATCCCGGCCTGCACGAACGGCCCGCGATTGCCTATCCAGCGCTTTACGATTCCCTGAGCTGCAGCATGATCGACGGTGAAGGCCACGACGAAGGTCGGATCCGGCCTATCCTCATGGGGCGGCCGCTCGACAACATGGGGGGAGCCGCAATAAGGGCACTCCGTCGTGCGCAGCCCCGCCTGCACCACTACATCCGCGCCGCAAGTGGTGCAGGTGATATCGAGGGCGGGTGCGTTGGAAGGTGCGACGGTCATGACTCGGGCTCTAGCCCTGATCCTCCGGGATGGGGGGGGCCGAGGTCAAGTCTTCTGGTGGGCGGGGATAGTCTTTGAAATCGCTCAGTAGCCAAATCGGAGAACAACACATCCCCAGAACCCCAAAACGGAGAGACCCAAAACAAAGAGGCCCAAAACAAAGAGGCCATGTAGAAATAGGATTCGAGCGCAGGCCGAACGCAGCCAGAGACTCTCGAGCTTGCGCCGCAGCAATTCAAAACGGAGCGGAATCCGATGTTCGCATTGACAATGCCTCCTACGAGGACTTCGCGGGTAACTTTGCATGGAGGCTCATGTGGGGCGATCCGCGCTTCATCGGCCTGGGCAACGCACTCTTGTTCGAGGTCCGTCACGGCAAGGGCACGAGCCTCATTTGTAGCCTTTAAGGGATACTGGAATTGACCAGCAGGATCTTGCGAGTCGCACCAACACTGGTCCGGTAGTAACCAACCCGATCTTCTTCAACGAAACTGGGACTGCTTTTCGCCTGGCAATCCTTGAGAGCGCACCCCAACTTGCCGCTGTTTCACTATTCGCCGTCGCAAGCGGCCTACTCGTGGTGGATCAGACACCCAACCAGAACCCGTCCATTCGGCCCCTGGCGACATTTGACCGGCTCGCTCCGGCGTTCCTCACATTCTTGAGCAGCCGCTCACCACTCGGCGCAGACCCAGCCGGCGATTTCGTCTGGGACAACTTCGATCCCGACATCGATGACGACGGCTTCTCAAACCTTACCGAGAAGTTCATTCAGGCCGACCCCCTGAACCCGATAGACTTACCAACGGGTACGGGCGGTCCACCTCAGAGATCAAGGCTGCTCATCACCAAGCACATGATCTGGCACTCCGCGCTACTCGTCATCGGTTGTCTGCTCTCATCCCAGGGAAGGGATGCGCCTGGGGAATCGAACTCAGGAGAGGCCGCCGAGCAAGTTCCTATAGCGCGCCATGTTGTGCTCTTCTTGGTGGACGACTTGGGCTGGCAGGACATCGCCGTGCCCCACCACACCGAGCGCACGCCCTTCAACGAGCGCTATCTGACACCCCACGCGGAGCGCCTGGCGAAAGAGGGCCTGGTCTTGCGACACGGCTACGCCTCGGCGCCGGTATGCACGCCCACGCGCGCCGCGATCCACAGCGGCCGCTCGCCTGCGCGCAATCACATCACCTACTGGACTCTGTATGCGGACAGGGATCAGACGCAACCGTGGCTACGGGCCGACGGCACGCAACTCATCGCACCGCTCTGGGACAAAAATGGCCTGGGGCCGGAAGACGCAACTCTGGCGAAGCTCTTTTCCGGCGCCGGATTCCGCACGGTCCACGCGGGCAAGGCTCACCTGGGCGCCATCGGATCCCCCGGTGAAGACCCCACCCAACTAGGCTTCAATGTCAATATCGGCGGCCACGGATCCGGCGCGCCGGGGTCCTATTACTCGCGGGAAGAGTTTCGATCCAAGGGGCGCAAGGGGCAGTCGGGCGCTTCGGTGTGGGATGTACCGGGGCTCGAGGAGTACCACGACCGTGATGTGTACTTGACCGAAGCGCTGGCCGAGAAGGCCTGCGAGGAGGTGCGTGCAGCGGCCAAAGCGGGCAAGCGGCTGTTCCTCTCATTCGCACCCTACGCAGTCCACACGCCCATCATGGCCAACGCGAAGTACTTGGAGCACTATCCCGATCTGCCGCCGATCGAAGCCGCCTATGCCACCATGGTGGAATCGGTGGACCATGCCCTGGGTGCGCTCTTGGCTACGCTTGAAGAAGAGGGGATGTTGCAAGACACCCTGTTCGTCTACACCTCGGACAACGGCGGCCTCTCGGCACACACGCGAGGCGGCAAACCGCACACCCACAATGCCCCCCTGCGCTCGGGCAAGGGCTCGGCCTACGAAGGCGGCCTGCGCGTGCCCTGGATCATTCGCTGGCCGAGCGTGGTGAAAGCCGGTACGCACAGCGACGAGGCCGTCATCAGCCACGACCTCTTTCCGACCCTCCTGGCAGCGGCGGGCGTTTCGTTGGCCGAGATTGTCGACCTTGATGGCGTCGACCTCGCCCCCCTCTTGCGAGAGGAACCCTTCGCCCGCGAGCATCCCTTGCTCTGGCACACGCCCCACTTTTGGGGTGTACACGGCCCCGGCATTCAACCCCACAGCGCCCTGCGCCAGGGTTCACTCAAGTTGATCTTCTTTCAGGGCGAAGAGCGCATCGAACTCTTCGATGTGGTCACGGATCCCGGTGAAACCCACGACCTCGCCAGTGAACGGCCGCAAGAAACCCGCCGCCTCGCCAAGCTCATGGCCAACGAACTGGAGCGTCGCGGCGCCCAGGCCCCGAGAATCAAGGGCGGCGGTGAGCCGGCTGGGGTCATGGCGGCCCTCGAAGCGCAGGCGCGCTAGTAGCCGGGCCCGCAACTTGGGGACGGGTAGAGCAGCCCAACACCCGGCGGCAGCGTGTATCCTTTTCAGCCCCCCCGGCACGCAGAGCCCCTACCTCGGCACCATGCTTCGATCCCCGTCTCTAGCCCTCCTCCAGGGCGTCTGCTCATGCTCGGAGAGTGAGAACTCAGCGCCCCCCGAGTGGCGGGCTACCTTGAGACTCTTCGATGAACCCTTGGTTCTCGAGCAGAGTGATTTGCGGTCGGCTAGCTTCGAGGGCTGTTTCGAGGACGGTGTCGTCTGGATTTTGGGGAAAAGGTTGGTCCCCTGGAATGGACGAACTAGGGCTATGTGAAGGGCTTGGAGCGGGCCAAGCTTCGTTTGGCCATGGCCGAAGAGATCCTCGTGCACAAGAGTGCCCGGCACCTGGCGAATGAAGGCATGGTCCAATTCACGCGAGAAAGCGCCCTGCCACGCCCAGGGGAGCTCACGGTCGGTCGCGGCTGGGTCGGCCGCTTATCGGGCGAACTTGGGGCACAGGGCATCCTCGTCGACTACCCCTCAACGCGCGAGACTCTCCTCGATCGCTACTCGCTACCTGCGTACCCCAACATTTCGAGTTCCCGAAGTTCTTCCGCGCTGATCTGTACTGAGTTCGCCTCTCCCAAGAGCGGGTAGCGCTTGCGTAACTGGGCAGCGCGAGCGGCCCAGCGCGCGGCAGATTCTTCATCGATCAAGTTGTTCCTCTCGAACGGGTCCGTCGAGAGGTCAAACAGAGCGGGCCCCTTGATGGCATCAAACGGGCGCAAGCCGGCGGGGTAATCGACATACTTGAGACTGCCTAGGCGCACACTCACGGCCTGCAGCCCCTGCGTCTGGCGTCCGGACCAGCGCGTCAACATGGGCGTATAGAGCGGTCGCTCTCCGAGTCCATCCTCGGAGCCGAGAGGAACGCCGACCCAGGCCGGCGGCGCAGGCAAGCCCGCCGCTTTGGTCAGGGTCGGGGCGATGTCCACAAGGTGCACCGTGTGCTCCACAGCAGGACCTCCCTCGAAGTGGCCCTTCCAGTAGACGATCAGCGGAACATGCAGTTGATCCTGGTACAGGCTGCGTCCGTGCGCGGCCGCACCATGCTCGAAAAACTCCTCACCGTGATCGGATGTAACGATTAAGAGTGTGTTCTCGAGTTCACCCTGGGCTTCGAGGCGTTCTATGAAGCGTCCCAGCGCATCGTCGACCTCCCGAACTTCGGCATCGTACAGGTCGGAGATGTAGCGGATATCAGCCTCGCTGGGAGGATTGCCATTCCCGCCGAACTTATGGTCCTTGAGGGTGACGCTCTCTCCAAGAGGACCGTCATAGGGCCTGACCAGCCCGTCACGATACTCTGGCGCGGGGTCATAGGGCGAGTGGACCTGATAGGTGTGGGCGAAGAGGAAATAGGGTGCAGCTTGCTCGGCTATCCAGCTGGCGCACAGATCAAAAGTCTCTTGGGCCTCTACAGAAGCGCCCCAGAAGGACTCGAATCCGCGGGCAAAACCGTGGGCCGGTTTGACGAAACCATGGCCGGTGATGGCAGCAGTTCGATAGCCAGCATCGGAGAGGACTTCGGCCACCGTGTCCAGGGAATCGGGCAGTCGCTGGTCATTCCAGAGTCCATGTTGAGAAGGGAAGGTCGAGGTGAAAATTGACGCGTGAGAAGGCAGCGTCCAGCTCGAAGCGCTCATGGTGTCCTTGAAGAGCACACCCTCCTGGGCCAACTTGTCAAGGTGCGGCGTCTTGGCGCGCTCGTAGTCGTAGCAACCGAGGCGATCTGCACGCAGCGTATCGAGAACCACGAGGATCAGATTGGGCCGAAGGTCTTCCTTTGCGCTCCAAATGAGAGGTTCTGCCAGGTAGCCAAAGGCCGTGCCGGCTTGGCTGTCTTCCTGACTTGTATCGATCCTGATGTGCAAGCGTACGAGTTCGCCTGACCAGCGCGAGAGATCGACGCTGGTGTCAGAAAAAAGATTGGACGCGTTCGCGGGAATACCCCCTGACCAGACCTCGGTAACTTCGCCGTCCTCAGTTTCCACGCTGACCGAAAACAGGACCTGGCCCTGAGGCGCTACTCTCGAGCGCAAGCCATCTGCGGTGGACGCCAAATACAGATTACTCCTCGCCATGCCAAAGTCGAGCTGCGCCGCCACGGGGAGCGTCACCTCATACACCAACTCTGTCGGGGCCGGAAAGCCGATCGATCTGCGACTGTCACCGCGAAAAGAGATTTCCCTGGGCATGACCCGCTCTTGGCTGTCGAGCGGGCCCATGAGAGTCCGCAGAGCTTCGGAGCGTGCAAGGTAGTCCAGCTTGAGGGACTCCTGGGCTCGTTCGACTCTAACTCGCGTGATCCAGCCCCGTGCTATGACACACTCCCCAGGCTTTGGAGTGGGATCATCATCTCTGGGCAGCATCCCCGACTTTGCCAGGTACTCGGCCTCGATGTGAACCCGAACGCCGCCGGCGGAAGGCAGTTGCAGTCTAGCCCGTTCGAGTGTCGGGGCCCACGGGATCCGCCGCCACCCTGCAGGAGCAATCGTCTCCCCCAGGATCCAGACCTGCTCGCCCAGCAAAAACTCGTCGAATGATTCCAGCCGAGGTTCCCCTGCTGCCAAGATCAAGGACTCGTCAAAGAGGCGCGTGTTGACGCACTCGCGCCGCAGAGAGCGTCCCGGCGACTGGTAACCTCGTGACTCTGCTGTAGACACTGGATCGCCATCGCCACACGAAGCCGGGACGAAGAGCAGAATGGCTAGTAGGGCGGCTTTGCGGGGCATCTTGGTACGGTTCGAGCGAGCCAACGGATGCGGAACATACCACGGAACCCACCTCATCACCACAAGTCCTGCCCGGGCTGGAACCGAGTTGGCAAGGTGAACGGCGCCTTGCACCGCCACGCGCTCAACTCGTCAACACGAACTGCTTTCTGGTCACCGCCCAACAACCCGCGGCGAGCAGCGCCGTCCCCACGACAACCAGATGCAGGCAGGCGTCGGAACGGCTGAGGAATTCGGCGTCTTCGAAGACAGGCATCCACATGGGTTGTTTGGCGTCGACCAGGAGCGAGCGCAGGTAATGCTGCACGGAAAGGCTTTGGGTCGATCCGGGAAGTAGCACCAGGATTCCCTCCACGGCGTAGGCATAGGCCAGGCCGAAAATCATGGGGCGCTTAACGAAGATCGAGAGACTCGCAGTGATGATGGTGTACAAAACTGCACCCAGGCTGGCAGCCAGGGCGAGCAGCCAACCAAAGCCCGGAGCTAGGTCCAGGGTCTGGGGGATGAACTTCCTGGCCTTGATGCGCTGCGCGTGTCCATTTTCGTTCTGCGGCAGGTCCTTGATCTCGCCGGGTTGGAGATGGGAAATCCGGAGCCTGTGCCAGCGGCCATCTTCTCCATGGTAGGCGGCCACGCGGGTTCTCTCCACCCTGGACGGTCGCCAGCGGCCGCCGCGCTTGACCTCCAGGGCCCACTCCAATTGCGGCTTGGCTTCGCGGAATGTGGCGTGGCTGCTGCCATAGGTGATCGCCGCGGCTGACCCGCCCATCAAACAGGACGCCACGAAGGAAACGGCCAGCCAGCGGCCCAAGAAGAGCGCAGCGCGGTGAATGGGGCGGGTGAAAAAGAAGGTGATGGTGCGGCCTTCCACCTCCTCCGCGATCACCACCGACCCCAAGAGCAGTCCCACCAGGGGTGCAGAGAACATCAAGAGCATCAGGGAGAGCCCGCCCGCCAACTTGCCGGCATCGGCGAGACCTCCCGCTCCAAGAGCAATGGCCGCAGGAATGATGGCCATCAGCAAGCACGCCGCGAAGCGCACGGATTTGATCATAACCCGCACCTGGAGCGCGGCGATAAGAAGAATTGCTCGGAGGGTAGCCATGGGATCTCGGGCTCAGTCCACGAGGAAGTCGAAGACGGCTTCCAGGTTTTCATCGTCGCTATTCAGGGAGGTGATGCCCGCCTTCATCCGCGACGCGATGGCAGGTAACTCATCGAAGAGGCGTGCGGCCCGCCGAGTTTCGACAGTCAGGGTGCGGTCATCGTCAGCTATACTCGCCGAGCGCACTCCAGAAATGCGCAGGAGTTCGATGGCCAGGTCGGTGGGCGCTTCGCAGGCAATGCTGATTCGCCTGGGGTGCTTGGAGAGCAGGCTCCTGATATCTCTCACGCAACCCTGGGCCAAGAGCCGCCCGCGGTGAATCAGCACTATGCGATCGGTCAGGCTCTGCAACTCGTGCAGCACATGGCTGGACACGAGCAAACTGCAACCCTCTGCGGCGAGTTCCTTGAAGACTCCGCGCACTTGCTGGCGCGCCAAGGGATCTAAACCGCCGAGGGGCTCGTCGAAAACGATCAGTTTGGGATCGTGGGCAATGGCCTGGGCGATGCGCACGCGCTGGCGCATGCCTTTGGAATAGGTGCCGCATTTGCGGTGCATGGCCTCGGTCAACCCGACCCGTTTGAGGGCGCGTTCGGCGCGTCGTTGGCTCTCGGATTTCGAGAAGCCGCTGATGCGCAACAAGTGGGACACAAACGCATGGGCACTCAGATGGTCATAGAGCGCATCCTGTTGAGGGCAGAATCCCAGAAGAGAATAGAGTTCACGATTGGCAAAGGGGGTGCGGCCCATGACCCGCACGCTTCCTCGGCTGGGCCGCAACTCGCCCACGATGAGCTTCATGAAAGTGCTCTTGCCGGACCCGTTGGGGCCCACGAGACCCGTGATGCCCGGTTGGATCACAACCGAGAGATCGGCCAGACCCACCACCTCTCCATACCAACGGCCAAGATCACGAGCTTCGATCAAGAAGCTCACGCCACCACCTCCATCTTGCGCAGACTGCGCATGAGTAAGACGAACCCGGCGCCAGCAAAGGCGCCGATGGCACAGATCGAGTATCGTGGATTGGCATGAGTGCTGAGAGGCTGATCGAAGAGCCAGTCCGCAAAGACCTCAAAGTTGTAGGGCAGGCTCAGCAGCCGTAGCTCGCTCACTTCGAGCAGCATGGCCGCAGCTTCGGAGGCGCCGTGTAGGACGATGACCAGGCCAAATGCCAGGGCCAGAGCCAGGGTCTTGCGGTTCACCAAGCTGGAAAGGGCCAGGACGATGATCGAAACGGTCAGAATCCAAACACCAGAATAGATCGCGCTCTTCCAGATGACAGCGGACTCGCGGAGCAGGAAACTCCAGTCGGGCGAGGCGAAAACGGCGGTGCTGAGGATCACGGAGACCGGCAACGCCAAGGTCAAGACGCCAAAGAACATCAACCCGACGAGCTTGCCCAGCAAGTACCCGCCACGGGTCAAGGGGCGCGAGAAGTACAGCAGATTGGCGCCCAGGCGCCGGTCATCAGCGATCATGCCGGCGCCGAACCAGGTCATGGCCAAGAGCGAAAACAAGGACGAGGTCTTCACGAAGAGCACGACATTGGCCGACACATCACCAAGGAGCTCCTCCAAGGCAGCGCCGATTTGCCTGCCTCCTAAGCCGCCTTCCTCCTTCATCATGTCGGCGAAGAAGTACATCAAGTAAACCCGAATGGCTCCCACCAGTGAAGTGATCACCGGTGCGCTGAAGAGCAGAAAGGCAGGCAGTTTCTTGCGCAGGCCGAGGCGAATGCCCGACAACGCCAAGGTCAAGGGGCGCATGGGGTAGGTGCGCAGCTCGCCCGAGAAAGGCCGGTAGATCTCGGCGTGGGTGCTGGCTTTCATGCTTGTACCGGCTGCGTCTCTGGTTGCAGAGCAGTAAGAAAGGCCTCTTCGAGGGAGGAGCGCGCTGGCTCGACACTTTCAAGCACGGCTCCGCTTTGGTGGGCCAGGTGAAAGAGCAGGTCAGCGCTTTGGCTCTCGTCGGGCAGGCGCAAGGTGCAGCGCCGCCCCTCGCGTTTCTCCAAGACCACGCCAGCAGGGTCCAGTGCGTCACAGAAGGCATCCATGTTGCGGATCACAAGCAGCCGATAGCGCGCGCCCTCCGCCCGAGTCAGCTCCGCCACTTCGGCGACCAACTTGACCGAGCCATCTTGCAAGGCGATCACAGATTCGCAAGTGCGTTCCACATCCGGCAAAAGGTGCGTGCATAAAAGCACATTCTTGCCGTGATTCTGAGCGAGATCCGCCACCAGCTCGAGCATCTGTCTTCGACCCTTTGGATCAAGACCGTTGGTGGGCTCATCGAGCAATAGCACCTGGGGGTCGTGCACCAGGGCCTGGGCCAACTTTAGCCTCTGCTTCATGCCGGTGGAGAACCCGGTCACGGGTCGATAGCGCGCCTCTTCCAATTGGCAGTAGTCCAGGACCTCGTGGGTGCGCGTCATGGCATCCGCCGCACGCATTCCGGTCAAGCGCCCAAGCATGGACACGAGCTCGACGCCGGTAGCATTGGGCAAGAGGCAATCGCCTTCAGGCATGTAGCCCACTCGCTCGCGAATGCTCAGCCTGCCCCGACGGGTCCTGGGATCCTCGCCCACGATGCTCGCACGACCCTCGGTGGGTACCAACAGCCCCAACAGGAGTTTCATGAGCGTGGTTTTCCCCGCCCCATTGGGACCCAACAGCCCCACTGCACCAGGGGGAATCGCGATGCTCAATTCACGCAGAGCCTGCACCTTGCCGTAGCTCTTTCCCAAGCTGTGGGTTTCGATCAAAGTGGCAGCGTCGCTCATGGCAGGAACAGCATACGCTCCGCCTGGCCGCAGTGCCATGTGATGGATTCGCCGCGAGCACTTGCCCATTCGACGAGGCCCTGGACTCCGAATGCAAATCCATGCGGCGCAAGGCCCTTTGGACGAGGTTACTTCGCCTCGCCCCGCAAGGCGTCCAGCTCTTCCAGTTTCAATCGCACGCTGACAATGTAGGGGGATTCGCCTTCTGTCCAGTGACCGTAGGTCGTGGTGACGATGGTTCCATCGGGAAGAATAACCACGCCCGGGTAGGCGCAATCGCTGCCCTTGGTGTTGTCCATCAGGCGCACTCGATACTGGCCTTCGAGGCCCTTGAGAATATCCTCGAAGGTGCCCACCCAAGCGACCCAGTCGCCTGGAGTCGGCGAATCGAGAGTCTTGTCACGAAAAGAGATAAAGAGCCGGCCATCGGGGGCGTAGACAGCGGCGTGGCGATCGCCGGTGAGAGCTGCCGGCAACTCGCGAGGGTTGGACCAGGTGCGGCCTTCGTCACCGGAGAAGATCACATGGGCATTGCGGCGACGGCTATTCTCACGCAAGAGGACCGCGAGAGTCTCGCCATCGGGGGAACGCACGACACCCGGCTCGCAGAGGTGCACATCGCTGCGAGAAAAAAGAGCCCGCGGCTCGGACCAGGTCAATCCGCCATCTTGGGAGCGGGTCTGATAGACGCTGAAGACAACCGGATTCTGCCGCTGAGATTCAGATCTAAAAAAGCGCCCATCGTCATGAAACAGAGCCACATAGTGACCTGGTTTTCCTCGTACTCCGAAGTCGCAACCCATGACGACAATCCCGCCCCAGTCCCCCACGGGCCGCAATTCGCTCCACGATGCTCCTTCGTCCTCACTGACGGCCAGACGCGCGGGATAGAGGCCGGACCACATGAGGATGCGCTGCTTGCCAACGGCATCGACCGTGCGGTGCAGAGTCGGCACCTCGCGACTAGTTGCCCAACTGTCGGGGGTTTCGAGGCGCTCGCTCCAGGTCAGCCCACCGTCCAAGGAACGCTTATAGACGACGCCGCCCATGCCGTGGCCCTTGGGATAAACGCACAGCATCGTCCGACCATCGTCGAGCAGAACCGTGGTGGGATGGCCGAGGTACTGATCGGCTTCCCTGTCGACAACTACCTGGCGCTCGGTATCTCGTGCCAGGTCAAGCGTGGGGATGGTATAGGCCCGCGGCTGTGCTGCGCCGGGCGCGGGGACGGCGCCTTCTTGAACGAGCAGAACCATCAACAAGAGGACGAGGGTGGGCATGGTGTGCTGGTGTTTCGTTGGGTTGGGCGGGACCTTTCCAGACCCGCGACCCGATCATTCTACCGCCCAAAGGCGGTAGATTTGCAGGCTGCGCAATTCCAAGAGATGCTCCATACGCCAGGAGGGCGCCGTATCTTGTAGCAGTTCGGGAACGACGGGGT
Source organism: Planctomycetota bacterium (assembly GCA_012959785.1). Classification (GTDB taxonomy): domain Bacteria; phylum Planctomycetota; class UBA1135; order UBA1135; genus DUCM01. The sequence continues at coordinate 51,190 of DUCM01000023.1, forward strand.
GCCAGTAGTCGTTTGAGATGAGAGTGAACTCCTCAACGCCGAGGCTGGCAGCGAGTTCATCGAGCTGGCGGGCGGGCGGGGGCCACGAGGATAGTCGCACGCGACGCAGGTGCGGGGCGTAGTGCCCGAGAGCGGCGCCCGGAGCGCACTCGAGGATGATGGGATGGGTATCCGTCGCCAGATTGACCTGCAGCCAGACGGCCGCGGCGCGCCAGTCGGGCGCGGGCTTGTAGACGGTCCACTCGTTGGCGCGGGGACCGAGGAGCAGGGCGCTCGCGATGAGCGGCAGGCTCATGAGCAGGGTTAGAGCTGTGCGCCGCACAAGGGCCGCGTGTAAGGATAGAGCCCCCGAGAAGAGCGAGGCGGCGAAGGGGTAGAGGAGCACGAGCATATTGCGCTCCTGATACATGTAGCGACCACGGTCGAACCAGACATTGTGCAGGACGAAGGAAGCCAGGAAGAGGCCGGCGAGGGGCAAGAGCAATGGCAGTGCAAGCCAGATAGCCTGTGTGCCCGGCGCTCTAGGCGTCTTGAGACTGGCAGAGGGTTGGGGCGCGCTCGAACGCGAAGCGCTCCTCGAAGCGACGAGTCCCAGAGCCAGGAGCCCAAGACAGAGGCCGCCTGTGCAGGCGTAGAGTGCCAATCTCACGCCCTCGAAAGCGTGCTCGGGGCTGGTTGGAGGGTAGGGCAAGATCGCGTTGCCGGTGGGAAAGTAGTTGGCGAATAGCAGGAAGAGTTCGCGCAGATCGAAGTGGCGCACATAGCTGCGGTTCAAGGAGTCGAGATTCGCGGCCTTGTAGACGAGCAACGGAGCCGTGGTACCGAGGGCGATCACGAGACCCATGCCAGCGGAGCGCAGGCGCACTCCAAGGGCCTGCCCGCGACGATCGATGAGGGCGCAGGCCATGGCGGGCAAGATCATGATCAACGTGGCGAAGTCGCACAGAATCGCCACTGCGGTCGCCAAACCCGCGCGCACCAAAGCCCGCCGCGTGCCCTCCTCCACGAGCCGCCACCAAGCCACGAGGGCCAGCACGGAAAAAAGCACCGTGAACGCATTGTTCTTGGCGTCGGTGGAGTACCAAAGGTGTGCCGGAGCCACCAGCAACCAGGCACCAGTCCAACGGGCCAGGCGCGGGCTCACGATGCGCGCCAGCCAACGGCAGAAGAAAAACACCGACAGATACGCGGCCACCAGCGATGGCAACCGCAAAGCCCACCCCGACTCGCCCACCAGGCGAATCCACAAGTACATGAAACTGTTGTAAAGCGGGTTGTGAACATCACCAAGCAAGGTGACGAGGGCCCGCTCCGGGTTCATATGCACCGATGTGCGATAGATCTCGTCGAACCACAGGCTCTTCCCCATGCTCGGAATGCGCAGGAGCAAGGTGCCGAGAATGAAGAGCCAGGACCGCGGACCGAGGGTGAGGCGGGGAGTGTCCACAGCCTGGAAGGATAGGCGGCTGAAGGGTCCTCTGCCAGCCTGGGTAGTTCATGAACAAGTGCATGATTCGTTCCAACTTGGTTCCTGGAGGTGCTCTCGCGGTGCGTAGGCCCCGGCTCCAGGAAGGTTGCGCAGCATCCGAGTTACTCGTACAGGGCGAGAACCCAGACCAACGCTATGCGAGATGCTCAACCAACCAGGCTCCATCGCGAAAGACCACCTCGTCATCCAGGCTGACCAAATCTGTCAGGACAAAAACATCTACATGCTGCCGAGCGTCCTTCTTGCGAATATTGGGCTTGTTGTAGATCATATGTTTCCCGCCCAGAGATAGGTGCACGCCACACATACGCTCGAAGCTCCCGACATCGCTGACGGTTCGTTCCAGGGTGAAGGCTCGGTTCAGGCCGAGACCTAGTTCGCGCAACCACACCTGGCCTTCATCTTCCTGAATACTCTCGAGTACGCGGTCGAACTCAGGTGTCGAATCAAGAGCCTCCGTCACCCGTCCCTCTGCGACGACCAGCGTGATGGGGAGCTTCGGTTTGTTCACCGAGAAGGAAGAATCTCCAAAGATCGCAATGCGGACCCGACCGCGCACAGCCTCCAAGTCCGCGGATTCTGTGAACACCTCGCCGATCGGATACTGCCCACCCACATTGCGCATCTCGCTGTAGTCGCCGACATTGAGCCGCGCGGGTTCGAATCCGGCGGGAAACACGAGTTGTTCCGCACCACTGTGGATCACGCCCACCTGTGCGCGGTCCAGGCGCGTCTTCAAAGCGCGGCCAACGCCACGGAAGTAGTCAGAATCGTAGGCCAGGGAGTCGATGTAGATCAAACTCTCCGCGCCGGCCATGCGCGCGAGGTGCGGATGCTCGATGACCTTGATCGAGCGCTTGAAGAGCTCGACTCGAATCCGAAAAGCAGCCAGCCGAAAGCTGGTGGACTGAATCAGGACCACCAAGTCCCCCGCCTCGAGGATTTCGAAGGCGGACAGGATAGCCTGCGGCTTGGTCCTGTCGAAGTCGATGAAGGTCGCTTCCCCCAAGCAACGCCTGTAGGCTGCTGTGAGCGCCAACGACAACTCGGACTGTCCATCGAACACTACAATCGCTGCCGCGGGCTCCGCATACTCCACGGCAAGAGTGACAATTGCGCCCACATGCTTTGCGGCGATTCCGATGGCAGCATCGGAAATGGTAGAAGAATTGCAGTCGCTGTTCATGGTTGCGTTGGTGCGCGAATGGACCTGATTGGGCAAGTCCGCCTACATCGGAGGATTCAGGGATCGATGGTGGCCGACTTGGGTTGTCCGCAGTCTAGCGTCCGTTTGAGGACCGTGCAGCCGACCGCGACATCAGCCTCCTGCACGGCAAGCCCGAGGCCGCCGTGAAAGCGGCAGGACTGCAGTCCGCGACTGGACGGTCTCACGCAAGCTTGCGGAGAGGGCTAAGTCACTCGGGGTGGCGGTTCCTTCCGCGGCCCACTCCCCCGCCACGGGCGCTTTCCTGGCGCCGCCCGCTCAGCAGTTCACGCGCACGGCATTCGAGAGGTTGGCCGCCGGTTGGACCGAACCAACCGAATCGTACCAGGTACTTCGCCGCTGCTTTGGCTCACTTGGGCAGAGAACTACCTGGAGTAAATCAGCCAAGGCAGCGACGAAGTACCTGGTACGATTCGGTCAATCAGCAGCGCAGTACCTGGTACGATTCGGTCGATTGCTCCCACGCGGCAGCGCAGTGCGCTGGATTTCAAGGCACGGGCAAGGGTCACCGCGAGGTCCTCCGCAAGGAGGACGCCGCGCTGGCGTCACCTGCTAGCGGCCTGCGCGGCCTTGAGGTCGAGAGCGAGGAGGTGATGGAAGCGGTACTCGCCGATCTCCAGTTGAGGGGCGTAGCGGCCGCTCTCATAGCTCGCGGAGGCGAGGCCGCGTTGTACGGATTCGCAGATGGCGGTGTCCTCACGCTGGGTGATCAGGCTCTGGGCGATACTGTCTTCCAGAAAGCTCTTATCTGCGTCGATCTTGCTCGCGAGGAAGAAGAACTCGTAGTGAACTTCGGAGCGGTCCGGGCCGAGGGGGATAACGAGGTTGGTGTCGATGCAGGGGCCGTAGCGGTTGAGCATCCAGTTGGGGTAGAGCCAGGCGTAGCGAGCCGCTGATCCGATGCGCGCCCCGGCGGCATGGTCGCTGCGCTCGTCCTCGGATGGCGAGGACGGCGCGCTTTGTATGGAAAAGTTCTCGTGCACCTCAGTCGTGTAGCTCTGCATGTCGATCTGCGCATCCAGGCTCGGGTGCATGTGTGGGATGTGATAGCCACCGTCGAGATAGTTGTCGCAGACGACCTTCCAGTTGCAGTCAATAGTCCAGGTCTGGAAGCTGTGATAGCGGAAAGATGTCCAGTCTGGCCCGCCGAGGGCTTGGGTGAGGCCATCCATGTGTTCGGTGAGGGGTTTGGGTTTCGAGCCCAGATGGATGAAGACCCAGAGGCCCCAGGTGTCGATGGAGATGGGCGGAAGTGACATGCACGCACGGTCAAACTCCTGAACACCGGCCATCTGCGGAGCGCGCTTGAGCTTTCCATCCAGGCCATAGGTCCAGGCGTGGTAGCCGCAGACGAGCTCATCGGCACGACCGCAGCCCTGCACGACCTCTCGGCCCTTGTGGCGACAAGTGTTGTGATAAGCGCGGAGCTGGCCTTCGGCATCGCGCAGAGCCACCCAGGGTTGAGCGGCGAGAACTCCACTCGCAAAGGATCCGGGCGCGCTGAGGTCCGCTCGACGGGCGATGGGCTGCCATGAATTCGTGAAGACCGCGGCCTGTTCGAGAGCGTAGATACTGGGCGCCGTGTACCAGGAGGAGGGCGGCATCCACGCGCGTTCGATGGGCAGCTCTGCTTGAAAGCGGGACAATTCAGTCTTGAGATCAAAAGAAGGCATAGGGGCGCTGCTCAAGGTGATCCGGTGAAGGCTCCCGACGAGCGTGCATTATTCATGAAGGCGCGCTCCAAACACAGCAACTCGTTGCCTGGAAGAAATTTCTTGGATTCTAATACCCAGCAGCGGACCGAACGGGGACGAGAGTCCGCCGAGGTGGCCTGACGAAGTGGTCGTTTTCGGCCGGGCCTCCAGGCTCGGAACCGGGCGCTGAACAGACACGGACTTGGCAGGCTGGCCTCTCAATTTTCCCCTCGCTCTCGCTCTCGCTCTCAAGGAGGGCGGCGTCGAGATGCAGCTCCATCTCCCGCGCCTGCAACGGATCCTGCAGCCGAACCATCAGCTCATTCGCGGCCGCGGTCGCGTTCCACTTCACATCGTCGTCGCGCAGATCCTGGACGAGCGCCGGCGTGATGCGCGTCTCCGCGAGCTCCCGGCGGCGGTGGCAAGTGATGCGCGGACCGGAGTCCGACGACGCGCCCGGCAAACGTCGCGCCTGCTCCGCGCCCGCCCCCTCGGCGGACGGCGCGGGCCACCCTCGGCACCACGCTCCAGGCCCTCTACACCCCCAGCTCCCTACGCCTCCCTCCCCCCCCCTCGCGTGCACCAACATCACACCCAGTTCCCTCGCTCAACGCGCCGACCATGCCCGAATTGAGCCTCCTGCCGGGATGATCGCGTAGGCCGCCACCTGACCAATGGTGAGAAGGCCAGTTGTCGAGTTGGATTCGAATCGCAGCACGACCGTTGACGCGACAAGTGGATACCAGGAGGCGTTGCTGTTGCTGCCCTTGCCACCATGAAAGTGGGGAATGCCGTCGCTATCCGCGAAGGTGAGGGTCTCGAATGTGGTAAACGGACCTCCATTTACGCTCACCCTGACCCACATTTCATCCGTTGGCGCGAAGAGCTCGGCTTTGGCCCAGTACCCCAGTGCCAAGCCGGTAGTGCCTGGGGGGAGAGTTATAGAGCGTTGCAGGAACGCGCCCGCGGTGCCCAGCTGGGGGCCTTGAGCGGTGAGCGTCAAATCCCCACCAACAACCCAATTCACGAGGCCGTTGACCCAGTTCTCCTGGAAGATGGACTGGGTTGGTACGGGATCTACCCGGATTACCATGGAATCGCCCCGAACAATGCCCTCGTTGTCGGTGACGTTCAGAGAAACGATGTGGTTGCCCAGGCCAAAAACCGGGAAGCTGGCGAAAACAGGGAAGCTGGCATTCAAGACAGCCCCTGAACCCAGCGCTGTCCCTTCCTCGAGCCAGTTGTAGGCAACGATGAATCCATCTGGGTCGAAGGAGGCACTGCCGTCGAGCGTGAATGTCTCTTCGCCGCTGTTGTCCACATCCATGAGAGTCTGGTCAGGACCGGCGACAGCGACGGGGGGCTGATTCGTCGGCGGGGGGATGATAGCGTAGGCCGTCACCTGACCAATGGTGAGGAGGCCAGTTGTCGAGTTGGATTCGAAGCGGAGCACGACCGTTGACGCGACAAGTGGATACCAGGAGGCGTTGCTGTTGCTCCCCATTCCACCATGAAAGTGGAGAATGCCGTCGCTATCCGCCAAGGTGAAGGTCTCGAATGTGGTAAACGGACCTCCATTTACGCTCACCTGGACCCACATTTCATCCGTTGGCGCGAAGAGCTCGGCTTTGGCCCAGTACCTCAGTGCCAAGCCGGTCGTTCCTGGGGGCACAGAAATAGAGCGTTGCAGGAACGCGCCCGCGGCGCCCAGCTGGGGACCTTGAGCGGTGAGCGTCAAATCCCCACCAACAACCCAATTCACGAGGCCGTTGACCCAGTTCTCCTGGAAGATGAACTGGGTTGGTACGGGATCTACCCGGATTACCGTGGAATCGCCCCGAACAATGCCCCCGTTGTCGGTGACGTTCAAAGAAACGATGTGGTTGCCCTGGCCAAAAACAGGGAAGCTGGCATTCAAGACAGCCCCTGAACCCAGCGCTGTCCCTTCCTCGAGCCAGTTGTAGGCAGCGATGAATCCATCTGGGTCGAAGGAAGAACTGCCGTCGAGCGTGAATGTCTCTTCGCCGCTGTTGTCCACGTCCATGAGAGTCTGGTCCGGACCGGCGTTCGCTACAGGCGGCTGATTGCCGCCGCCAGCAGGTCCCCCGTGATAGATAAAGACCGCACCCTCTTCGGCCTCGCCCGCATCGTAGTGGGCCGCACCTATCATTACATCCGCGAATCCATCGCCGTTGACATCGCCAGCGCCGGCGATGTCGTACCCCGGGGAGTTGCTCCGGTAGGCCGCTGCCGCCTGTCCCGTTGGCAGCTGCACGAACGCCTCCGCAAGTGTGCTTCCGATG
>DUCM01000024.1:0-1194 GCA_012959785.1 Planctomycetota bacterium
GGCGAGATCGATGTGCCCATTCTGCTGAGCGGCGCGTGGCAGGATGAACAGACCGGTCCGCATTTCGCGACCCTCCTCGACGATTTTACGGGCTCGCCCATGACGCGTTTCGTCGTGTTCAACGGCCTTCATGTCGACGGATACTCGACCGATATCCTGGCGGAGCTCATCGCCTTCATGGATCTCTACGTGAAAGAGCAGCGGCCGACGCCGCCGCCCGGGTATGAGACGATCATGCTGATCGCCTCCCAGGCGATCTTTGGTCAAGCGCTTCCCGCTGCCCCCATTCCCTACAGCGACGCCGGCCTGTATCCAGATCTGGACGCGGCCCAGGCCGCGTACGAGGGCCAGAAGCAGTTGAAGGTAATCTTCGAGCGCGGCAGCGATCCGGCCCGCTTGGGCAAGCCCAGTGACGGTTTCGCGATGGAGTTTGACGCCTGGCCTCCACCGGAGACGAGCCCCTGGCGTCTCTATCTCCATGAGGACGGCAGTCTGCGCGAAACGGCGCCGACCGCGGCCACCGACTCGGCCTCAAAATTTGAGCACGACCCCGAAGCGGGCCAGCGGACCTTTGGCGGAAGCCAGCCTTTTTACGAATGGGCCCAGCCCGCGCCCGGCAAGGCGTTGGTCTTCGAGAGCGAGCCCCTGATCGAGGACCACGTGCTGGTCGGTAGCGCCAGCGTGGATCTTTGGCTCGGGTCCACGGCGGATGATGCGGATCTCCAGGTGCTGGTCAGCGAGGTGAGCCCGGATGGCAACGAGACCTTCGTTCAAGCGGGCTGGCTGCGCGCCAGCCAACGCGCCCTGGCGCCGGATGCCAACGAACTTCGTCCGGTCAAGACCCACTTGGAGGCGGATGCCGCGCTGCTCCCGGCTGGCGAGTACGCGCTGACCCGGGTGGAGGTGATGCCCTTTGGCCAGGTCTTCCGGGCGGGCTCCCGGGTGCGCTTGGTGATCAGCACCCCGGGTGACAGCCGGGAGCGGTGGCGTTTCAAGCTTTTGGAATATCCCCTCGGCGCACTCGTAGAGCACCAGGTGGCGCACTCGATGGTGCATCCCTCAAGTGTAGTTCTGCCCCTGATCCCCTCGGCGGTGGTGCCGGTCGCAAACAGAGGGTTTCCCGTATGTCCTTCGAGGCGGGGCCGGCCGTGTCGGCCCCACGTCGCTTATTCGAACGCGCCCGGGGATTGAGGG
>DUCM01000024.1:1248-1586 GCA_012959785.1 Planctomycetota bacterium
AAGCCAAGCGCGAAAAGCTTACGCGTGCGGGGCTTGTTTGTGCGAGGCCGGGGCTTGGGCTTGGGGTTGGCTCGGGAACGATTGCGCGCACGCGATGCCCAGCAGGAACGCGTAGGCGTAGCTCACCGCGGGAATCTGCAGGCTGAAATCCACCGTCGCGTGGGCGGCCACCAGGGCGGTCACCGCCAGGCCCACCATGGGGTAGACGCGATGGCGCCGCCTTCGGCGAATGCCCAGCCAGCAGATCCGGGCGCAGGCCGCGATGGAGGCGAACAGCGCGGTGGCGGCGGGGACGCCGAGTTCCAGCAGGTTCTCGAGGTAGGTGTTGTGGGCGGCCT